>NZ_AHTH01000039.1 GCF_000245735.1 Alishewanella jeotgali KCTC 22429 | reverse complement strand
GCTAAATAGGTGCTTTGAGCGTGAAGCGGAAGGTTCGGTTAGTTTTGATCTGCCCCTATAATTCTGCAAATTTAAAACCTTGAGAGCACGAGAACTCTGGTCATTCCTCAGTCAACCAGATGGATTGTGCTTTCATATTTGCAAGCGAGAGGTTCGCTTATTCCCAGGGCTAATGCGTTGCCAGGAAAAATCGTTAAATGTAGCTCACTTTGATTTCCTGACCTTTTGTAGTTTTTCTCTACGGTGTAGTTAATGGTTTTATCATCAACACTGATGATGATCCGGTCTTCAGTTTGCTGCCATTGAAATGTCCACTTGTCGTTGCTCTTCGGTATGGCCTGACGAATCATAGCCGTATGATCTTTTGCAAACTCCAGAGAAAACAGGCGAATACAGTTTGTGCTTGAGAAAGTCACCTCCGTTAAATTAACAGGAAATTGCATTTCCAGCTGTTGCTGCGCAGAGAGTAACTGTGCGCGAGGGTTTATCAAATACAGGCCAATATTGGTTTTTTTTGTATAGTAGTGGTTTTTCACTCTGTTTTGAGCAATTAAGTTTGTGTAGTAACCATGCTCGCCAATGGTATCTAAAATCTGCACCAGCGGTTCGTTATCCCCTGAATCTCGGGGATAGATAATAAAACTACCGAAGGTGAGTATAGGAGGCATCCGCTCTGAAACCTCAACGTCGAACTTTTTTTCTTTGAGGGACGCGACTATTTTGTCTATGTCTTCCTGCTCAATCTCATAGGTGTGTAGGAAAACCCTGTTGGTAGCGCAACCAGACAAGAGTGCTATCAAGATCAACAGTAGCGGGCGAAAGGTGATAAGTTTTAATTTTCCAAATAAGTATACATTCAAAATATGCAGCTTCCCTTATCACTGTCTGCTGCCAAGCTGACAGCATAGTTATCAATTGTCAATTTGCAGGTAAATCTGAAAAAAACTGCCAGCAGATCACTCGTTCAATTCTGCTCGTTTTACACTAGGACTTAACGCCTCATTCAGGTGCGCCGTAGGCGTCACCTGGAATGAGTTGTTACACGTACATTACATGGTGACCCAATGGATTTCATTGAAGTTTTCACCTTCTTTATTTTGCCAAGAAAGCCTTACCTGATATTTCAGAGGACTACCCATGTGTATTGCAGCAATGAGTTTAACTCGTGAGTTTGGCTTCATTTCAGGATGTGGGAACTTGTCCGTAACGTCACCACAAAGAGGGCTATCTTCGCAACCAACTAATTCGAAGTTTACGTTATACGCACTACCTTGACCTGTATTTGAAATATAGAAGTAATATGATTTTCCTAGCTTAGTCAGCGTGACATTGAAGATCGGCTTGTCTTTATTGGACTTTTCTTCGTTGAGAGAATCAATTTGTAAGCGAGATAATTCAGCTGTAACTCTTTCAAGTTCAAGCTGTTCTTTAGCTATTTTTCTGGTTCTGACAAGAGAAACAGCAGAAACAACGACAGCTAAAATTGAGATCAGTAAGCTTAGGATTTCGTACTTGCTCATTTCAAACGGCCTTTGAATGCTTTTTTAAGCATTTTTTCAATTTCTTTCTTTGCTTCAGGTATCACAATTTCTTTTGCTTGCTCAACACCGATTTCTTTTAAGTCGGCCAGCATGATCTGAAACCCGCAACCATGACACTTTACGAAGTCATCATCTTGTACATTATCTGGTTGCTCAAATTCAGTATGGCCACATTCTGGACATTGGATTGATACATGTATTGTTTTGATCATGTGTACCTCAATGCTCCCTGTACGTGTAACGCTTATTCGTCTGAAAGATCCGTATATAAACACGGACTTTACTACTTTTTAAAATTTAATGTGTTGAACCTGAGGGATCCCCACAAATTGCTCCCCCATATTATCCACACTCTATCAGATCGTCCGGTGTCCAGCACCACTGAGCTATCCACTGCAAAAATTTGCTTTAGCCCTTGCTGATAATATCGCCTACTTATATTAAGCTTTTGCTCTTTACAGAGCAGTATCCCAAGGGAACAAAGAGCGAGCACTCGTCTATGCTTAACGGTATTAGCCTGATAACGTCGTTGTAAGCCAGCCTTCTCACCCGCACTGCCAAGCAGGTAATGAAACCAGTTAGCCAGGGCTGCCAAGAGCAGTAAGATCTCCAAGCGTGATTTCTTGCGAGTACCATGTAGATCGCTACCTAACCCGTAACGGTGACTTTTTTGATCCCGGAAGCTTTCTTCTATCTGCATTCGGCAGCTATAGCATTTGGCAATTTTCTCGGCATATCCATGACTTTCTGGTAAAGAGGAAACTAATAGCCAAGGCTCTTTGTATTGCCTGTTTTTATCTCTTTTCAATAACTTGTAACCTTTTCCAACCAAAACAGCTTGTGTTTCATAGCTCTGAGATTGGGTGAGTAAGATGTTGCCGACATGCTTGGGCTTGGCTTTGGCCTTACGATAAAATTGGTTAACAGTGATAAACTCTTCCTGCTCTGCCACTTTCAGCTTCACATTCCCTCTGACTCTGGCGACATAATGCCAGCCGAATTCGCGTACTTGTTTTAACCAAGGCACTTTAAATCCGGCGTCTGTCACGATAATTGGCTTGCAGCCTTCTGGTAACATAGCTTTAAGTTGTTCTAAGAATGCCTGATGCAAACGGGGGCTGGTGTACTCTTCTTCAGCAGCGATTTTTTGCAACAACGTTAATGCTCTGCCGTCCGCAGCAATACTCGCTCGTAAAATAAAGTGACGCTTGGCGGTATCCGCATTACTCCAATCGACTAAAATCGTTGGATGGGAATGGGGGGTTACAACAGAAGCAGTCAACGCGGCATAAATCAATGGTAGCTCTCGTTGCAGATTGGCATTATTGAGTAATCTGTCGGCTCGCTTGATGCTGATTTTGTCTGAGGGCCCTGGCATAGCGCGACCAATTGCTGTAACGGTGCAACGAGCGTCTTTAGCAAGAGCAGTAACCGCATCTAACAAGACAGAAAATCTGGCTTTATGCATGGTTTTTGGGGTGACAAATCGGAGGAAATCAGCGAGCATAGTTTTAACATTCATGGCGAGCATCCGCGGGTGTGGGATTTTTTGGCGAATGATCAGATCGGGAACCGCCATGAATGTTCCCTAATTACCTAAATTTTTATTTTAACTACAAAATTTCTGGGGATACCTCAGGTGTTGAACATTACATAGGTTTTTTAGAACTGACAATAGGTTATAGGGACAGGGAATATTTGCATGTGCTACAACTACGGATTAATCCGTCTAAAAGAGGTGGTAATGTCGTGATGCACGACATAATATTTTTACCGTGCCAAAACGACTGGTTTTGGAAAAAAGTAAAAGTAAGACGAATTAATTTTCGGGCAGATATTCAGGCAACAGCTCGCGCGGATTAATCTTGATAAAAGACGCAATCTTGCAAAGCATCTCAACGGTGATATTCACTTCTCCGCGTTCAATCCGACCAATGTAGCTGCGATCAATATTCGCGTTAAGCGCAAGGTTATCCTGGCTCAAGCCAATCTCAACTCTTCTCTTGCGAATATTCTCACCTAATTGCTTTGCCAGATCAGCCATTGTGCGCTCTCAAAATCGGGAGCAGACACTATGTTAAATAGAGGATTAACCTGCCACGGATCATAATCCTCATTAGTAACTTTTAATATTTTAGATTAATCAGATCATAAGCTTAGCGACCACTAGCTCAAGTCGCATTAAAGTTTTCAGGTTTCGGAACGATAACTAAGACAAATGAGGATTATAGTCCTCAATTAGTGATTTTAAGGCAAGTAATGCCTGTCTCTAACCTATTTCATGGATAGTCTATGTCATTGTTTGTTAATACGAACATATCTTCATTAGCCGCACAAAGGTCGATTAGTAACCTTAATACGCCGCTAAGCCAAACTTTTCAGAGGTTAGCTTCAGGCTATCGTATCAATTCAGCAGCTGATGACGCTGCTGGCCTGCAAATATCTAACAGACTTACCAGCCAGATTAACGGCATTGATCAGGGTATCCGTAACGCAAATGACGGCATTTCTCTTGCACAAGTTGCTGAAGGTGCGCTTGACGAAATGACAACATCTATTCAGCGTATGCGAACGCTGGTTATACAGTCACGCAGTGGGATCAATAGTCTGGAAGATAGGACTGCAATTCAGAACGAAGTAAAACAAATCAATAAAGAGATTACTCGCATAGCAGAGACAACAAGCTTTGCCGGTATACCTCTTCTCGACGGCAGACTAAACCGTGATTTTCTGGTCGGTGCCAATGCTGGTGAGAATATAAATGTTAATCTTGAACGTGATGAGGGCTGGACCGCTGAAGGGCTGCGATTATCTGAAGTCGTTGTTGATGGTACAGCAGGTATTAACTCAGCTCGAATAACGGGAGTGAGGAACCCAGGTAATATAGCTTACTCTTTTCCAAATCCGCCAGTTAGCGGCATAGTTCAAGGGCTAGAGGTAAGCGTTAATGGCTTACCGTTCAGGCCCGTGCAAGATGAGTTTACAGGTAATCCATTTGCTCCTTTTCCAAACGTACCGGGGCAACTGACATTTGGTAACGATACGAATATAAACATGCAGGTATTTGGGCTTGCGATTCAGTATGCAGCTTCACCGGAAATCAATTTCACGGCATCAATCGACTTTGCTACAGGTTCTTTTTTAGTCCCCCCCAACATAGAGCTACAATTTCGTTTAACAGGTTCGGCATCTGATGAAGCTTCTGCACTCGCAACACAAGCTTTTGTATCTCAACTTACGGGTCTATCTCCTGATCAAGTTGGTATTCAACCTTTTCAGATAGCACCACCTGAAGATGAAGACTTAATAACCAGACTTAACCTTGAGATCATCGATGAAGCGCTCAGCACTATTGACAGCGCCAGAGCTAAACTCGGTGCCACGCAAAACCGCTTTCAGGCGACAATTAGAAACCTGAGTAATATTAGTGAAAATGTTAGTGCTGCTCGCAGCCGGATCAGAGATACCGATTTTGCTAAAGAAACAGCTGAACTAACTCGGCTTCAGATCTTGCAGCAGGCCAGTACCACAGTGCTATCACAGGCGAATCAGCGACCGCAGGCTGCTCTAACACTACTGCAATAGTAAAGGCAGCAACTTAGTTATCGCTCAAATGAGTTGAACAAGCTCATCTGGTATATCAGCAAATATGCTGGTTTGCGTCTTCTGATTATCAGTTGTTCCATAGGCTGCAGCACCAATTTGTGACGCAAGGATAGTTAAGCTGCTTTTAGCTCTGGTGAACGCAACATAAGTATTGCATAGCTCTTCCTTCAGCGTGCCTAATGAATAGCTGCTAAAGGTGGGGTCAAATACATAGCAATATGTCGCCTCTCGACCTTTTGACTTGTGATAGGTCATACAGGATTCATGAATTTTCTTTGACTTGGGAACTTCATCTTCAAGCTTTTTAAGCGCTTTTTGTACTGTTTTAACGTGAACCTTGTAACGGCAAAGAATGAGCACAGACTCGACATCATCAAGCTTCAACCTCTTGAGCTCTTGTATAAGGAAGCCTGTTGCTGATTTTATCGAACCAAACTGTTTATAACGTGGCAGTGTACTGGACTGCTTAAGCGGGACTGAAATGCTGTGATTGCGATTAATTTTGTAACGGATATGGTTAGCCAGTTCCACTATCGGTGATAGAGAACGGTGATTTTCAACCAGTTGGAAAGGAACAACGTGTCCAAAGTAACGTTTTATCTTCTTGTAGCTGAAGCCAACAGCACCGCGAAACCCGTACATCGACTGAGCAGGATCACCAACAAAAAATAGACTACTACCAGATGAATGGAATGTTTTTAGAATATCAAACTGTGCGTGGTTAGTATCTTGAGCCTCATCGAGCAATATGTGGTCAGGGATTAAAAAGTCCCTCTTTGATTCGCCAGCTTTGATAGACTTAACTAGCTTACGCATTTTCTCAATCAGGTCGTTAAAGTCTAACTTTGACTCCTGCTCCTTCCACTTCTTATATCCTTTTATGATTAACTTGATTTCTGACGAGAAAGATTCAAGGAACGGTTTAACTTTTTTTACGCACTTGTCATAGTCTTTTTGGTCATGATTTACGCTGTAGCTTAATACCGCACTGACATATCTAGCGATGTCCGCAGACTCAAAATGCTCAGGTAGACTGGACTCTTCGGGTATACAAGACTCTATTGCATCATAACTCTGCTCTTGATTGATGATCTTAGACGCTTTCACTTGCTGTAGGTACTGATTACACCAAGCACTGAAAGTACCAACGAACATACCAGAACGCATCAAACCTTCATCAATTAGCCTGTTTCTGAACTCATCGGCTGCATCATTAGTAAAGGCAAGTACGGCGATTTTTCGTGGCTCAGTGCCTGTTTCAAGTAAATGCTTTACGTGACTTACCATAACCTTGGTTTTACCCGAGCCGGGTGTACCCTCAACGTAAATACACTTGCCATCACTACTGGTAATATCTATGACGGAATTCTGCTTTGATCGTTGCTTAGTAACAAATGGAGCTAGATAGTTTTTTGCTGCAACAACATGTTCCTGATAATTACCCAGAGGCTCATGCTCTAAGGTCTTAATAGGTGTAGACAGTGCAGCTTTCATCGCCTCCAGTTTCGGTAAAAATACGGATATAACCTGCTCAGTGTTAAACTTATGCAGGTATTTATTTACCTTGCATTTATAGCGTTTGGCGAGTGATGAGCGAACAGGACGCACCCTTGAAAGTCTTTTGTCACATATGAGTTCAAGCACCTGACTGTCTTCAAGAGCTGCGATGGCTTTAGGCCTGATAAACATTATTCTATGAATGCTGGGATCTATCTGGTCAATCTCACTGAGCGATATATTGCCTGATGGAAAATACTGTCTGGTTTCGATACGAGCACTTGCAGCGTTAGTGGTGAATAGTTGGTCAAGATCACTGATATTGTGGGCGATCTGGCTAAATTCACAGTTGAGAGGCCGCATGACTGACTTGATAAAGAACTTAATCTCTTTAAGAACCTTGTCATAAATAATGTCATGGTTGCGTTTGTCTTTGTGATTACCTAGATAGGTAGTCTCTACCGCTGATTTATTATCGGGTATACAAGCACTGACTTTAACAGCTGACGTCGTTCTTAGCGGAAAGCAAAAGAGCTGAGATAGTCCGTGCATAATATAGCCGGTATCAATGCGCAGCAGCTTGGCCTTTCTTAATAATTGACCGTACCTGCGGGGGCCTAAAACAGATTGCAGCTGATAAAGCATAAAAGATATCTGATTTAGGGTTAGCCTCGTCGGAATAAACTCTATAGAGCAGTTGTAAGGTAAATCGCGCTTGTTGCGCTCATGCGCGGGGTCAGCAATGTAAATGTCCATGTATCGGTAACTGTCGTTATCAACGACCATGCGATACTTATGAGTAAAGAATGGTCTTTTATCGGTTTTCTTAAATCGATGATTTTTACTACCCAGCATGACCTGCTTTACTTGAAGTCTGGCTTGCCTTGGTATGGTTTTGACTGAAGTGATAGGCGAATGCAGTAAATCTTGTTCTTCAGAACCAATCAGCTTATAGATGGCTGTCGATTTCAGCTGTAGACCTACTTCGAGATAGTCAATATCGACCCTGTTAGCGCTGATATCACGGATAGCTTTCTTTAAAAGCGTATCTTGATAATGCGCTATCTCGGGGTCTTTTAGGACTTGTAGTATTCTTTGGGTTATACCGTCATATCTGAAGTGATCAGGTTTAGTTAAGGCTGATATTGAGCTGTTGTGCCGAATATCGAGTAATTCACTATGCTCTTGTATATTAAAAATTTTACTCGGGTAGACCAGTGGTAAAAACTCGGAACCGGCAGAATCGCTCATAGAAGCCTCTTTGGGGTAGTTGGATAGCTGGAACTAGCTATTCCTTCAAAACACACTAAATCGAACAAAATGTTAACATTAAACACTTAACAAACCTTTTTAACGATAAATTAACCAAAATTGCGAGCTCGCAATTGTAATTACCTTAATGCCGATAATTTCCCACCCATTAAGGTATTCTGAGTCAAACTTCGTAGAAACTAGGGTTATGCCTGCTTATTTCCGGTTTTGTTTGTTTTTTTCTTTCGTGTGTACCAACGACTGCTTAAATCTTTTCTCTGCATACCTTTACACAGCCGAATATGTCTCAACCTAGCTCGACTCTCTTCGGAATCCTTAGGAGAAGGAGTGTATTCATATGTATTTCGTAAAGTAATATCAGTAACTGTGATATACCCAAAATCATGAAGTCGACGGATTAATGCAATTAATCGATGAGAGGTAACTTTAATTCCCATAGAAGATGCGGCGATTACTAGACTAGGATAGTAACCGTGCTCGTTAGTAAAAATAATTTTGGATCGCAACGATTCTTCGAAACCAAAAGCAATTCCAACCCTCCAGTCGTCCTGATCTTTATCAAAAAACCACTCTCCATATGTATTGGCAGGAAGAAAACCAAACAAATCTGTCGTTGTAGAAAAAACTTTACCACTTTCTCCCTCAAGTTCAACAAAGAAATATATTGCCAGCTTAATCTCTTGCCCTGTTAGGAATGGATTAGAAATCACGTTTCTTAAATACACATCTTCACCAAAGTCTTTCAGGTCGTGGAAATCAAAGCCTTCATTAGAAGTATTTCGACAATATTGAACAAGCAGTGGCCGCTCGATCGACTCACTTACCAGCCTAATTGGGTTATTTTTAGTACCAATTCTCATTTTTTCACCATGTAAGAACAATTTTATGTTCTTGAAACCACTTCAGCTTTAAAATATCCCTCTAAAACCCGCGTAAACATTGAAGTCTTACAAATACAGTTTGCAAGGAAATCAAGTTAGAGGACTCACTAAAATAAAAAATTTTTTATTAAAAACAATTAGATAAATTACAACCTGCTCATGAAATGTTTCTTCGGTAAATAAGCATATACCGTTTTGCTAAGATCGATTTCGTCAATCACACATAACCGGAGCAAACCTGAAATGAACTCTCAACTACCTACAACATTAGAAAAAACCATGCCTGAATCACTTGAGCAATCGCTACTAGAAAGTTTCAAGGACACGCTTGATAATGGCACAAAAGAGATGGCTCTAGCTTGTAAAAATGTCATAAATCAGTCATCAAAATACATCAAAACAGCTCTATTTATGGTGGACCACAGCAAAGCTTATGTGCACCTTGGCCATAATTCGATAAAAGAATACATCATTAAAGAGACTCATTTAACTTATGACGCTGCATTCAAACAACTTGAGGCAGCTCGGGTAGCCGTCGAATACTTTGGATTAGAATTTATCGATGTATTTTCAGACAGCTCTTTAAGGGCATTGAATAGAATCAGCAACCCTAGTCTCAGAAATGCGATCATTTTAAAAATCTGTAAGGACGAAAATAAAGAGCGAAAAGAACTATGCAGAGCAGATTTAACTGCGGCAAAAGTATTCAAAACCGCTGATTACATCTTAGGTAGACCATTCTACTGTGGTCGAAAATTGGAGGACTTAGGTATTCATCGAGAGGTATATGACGAAGGGTTCTGTAGTGTTAATAGAAAATACATTTCGGGTAAAATTGAGATTTACTCTGCAAGCTCTGATACAGGCTCGGATTACGAAAACAGTTTTGTAGACAATATTTATTATGACTACAAAAACCTTGATAACATTGTGGAAGTTAGTGCGAAACTGTCAATTGTGGATTTCGTGAATCTCATAAAAAAAGATTTCCCAATTTTCTATGAATCGGCTAAATACTACCTGATTGCATCTCATAAGACATGTGTTTTTTCATTTTACTACTTGTTTCATAATCGATACCCAGAGGATGAATTATTAAAGCTTATAACAATAAAAAATCATTCAAACTTTCCTTACAATGTTGCCAACATTAAGGAATTCCTAAGAATTCTGGATAAAAACTCATTGATTCAATTCTCTGCACTTGTTGAGGAAGATAAAGACATCATACTCAGACCTAGAGAAGGCTTCATAGAAAAAATGAATGATTTCTCAGAAGAACAGATCATCGAAGCGATAATCCTCCAATTGAAGGCTCATGAAGATGCATATCTCTCAGATGCTGAAATCGAAGAATGGCAACGAGATCTTGATTTAGAAAGTTCTGAAAATGTTAGTTCTGAGGATGAGGATGAAGATGAAGATGAAGATGAAGATGAAGATGAAGATGAGGATGAAGATGAGGATGAAGATGAGGATGAAGATGAAGATGAAGATGAAGATGAAATAAACTCAGATGATTTGAAGATCATTGATGAAGCAATAAAAATCTCCAGTTCTGGCAACGTGAAACCTATAAATGAAATCGCTGAAGATACTTTAATTGATCTTGAGAAGTTCACTTCAACTGTGATCTCAAATGCTAAAGAATGTCTTGCTAGCCAAAATGTTGCACCTAGAAAGGCCCTAATAATAGCACTTGCTCTAAGTTTAGAGAGTACAGAACTACACTTTATGACTCTTTGCGGTAAGAGCCTTGCCCCGAAGCGGGAAAGGTGAGGGGAAATCTACTAAGCGCGTCAAAAATAGAGGCTGAATTTTGAGCAGTTTTGTGCTATAATTCAGCCTCTTACATCACACCCCTTTCCCGTTTTACAACCACCTAAAAATCACAACTTAACTATCGGAGGTACTCTATGAGTACAGCTTCGCCGTATTCGCTTTACCTAAGCAAATTGTCGGCAAAAAGCAGGGTATCTATTGCCTCACAACTGCGCAGCATTGCTCGTATCATGGGTTGGCCGCTTGATGATGTGACCCGTTTTAATCGCGTCAACTATCAGGAAATGCTGCAAATCCGTGCACTGTTACAGCATGAAGGCTGGGCACCTCGCTCTGTCAACCGAGCCCAGGTTGCGCTTAAAAGCATCGTTAAAATCGCGGTCATGATGAAGCAAGCTGATCCAGAACAACTAGAGCAGCTAAGTACCATTAGTAAGCTGAAGTATCCTGAGTTTCAGGGCACTGCGCTGACTAAGCAGCAGGTTAAATCGTTATTTGACCTCCTAACGCGCTCAACCTCTGCCACCGGTATTCGTAACGTTGCCCTGTTCGCAGTGCTGCTCGGTACAGGCCTTCGACGCTCTGAGCTTGTCGCACTTGAAATAAAAGACCTCGATTTCAGCAAGCAAACGCTGCTGGTGCGTCATGGTAAAGGCAATAAATCTCGCACGGTCTTTCTGCCTGAATGGTGCCAGCAACATCTGCAAAACTGGCTGGCATTGCGTTCAAAACAAGCAGGCTTCTTGTTCTGTCCGGTTCATGTAGGTGGCAAAGTCAGCCCTCATAGCCCTATCAGTGTGTCACTCGTTTTCAGGCTGATTAAGAGCAAGTTAAAGCGTATAGGTGTTGAAAATGCATCACCGCATGATCTACGGCGCACCTATATTACACGCCTGCTTGAGCAAAATGTTGACCTTAATACCGTGCGTCAGATGGCAGGCCATGCGTCTATTACCACTACCACAATCTACGATAAACGCGATGTGCAGTTTATGCAGCAAGCAGCCGCGGCACTGCGTTATGAGTAAGGTATCCAGAATGGCAAAAGCTAAACATAAATCGCCTTCGCGTCACCTGAATCATATGGCTGGCGCGATGTGTTATCGCTTACTGACTGAAATACCCGATGCGCTGTACATGATTGAGCTAACGTTACCGATGGTCAGTCGCATTATAGGCACGGGCTTATCGTACAACGATTACAACACGAACTTTGAGCTGCTGGAACTCCTGAAAATACCTGATCCAGCCCCGAAGAAAACCGAGCAGGTTAGACAAAACCTTAGTCAGTTGTGCAGTATCTTCGAGTTGGATGAGCGAGTCGCCGTGCTGCTTGAGTTTATCCTCATCATGAACATTAACTCGAACGCCAAGTTCCTAATCGACTGTATTGAGTTACCAGACCAAGACCATGACCTGATGCTGTTCTACGAGCATATCAGTGGCCTCGATAAGCATCACATTATTGAGGCGATGGAATCACTGATTTCAAAAGGCATTCTAAGTGCCGATTCAGCACCACAGCATCTGCCGTGGTTAGAGATGTCGAACCCTATTCAGTATCTGCTGACAAAAAGTGTCGTGACATCCTGCGAGCAAATACTGGCAAGCTTTTTAGTCAAAAGCCCTGCTCCGGCATTTACGCTATCTGACTTTGACTATGTGAACATCGACCTGCTGCGTAGGTATATGCAAAAAGCGACGGCTGCTCAGCATACCGGTATTAATGTGCTGCTGTATGGTTATGCCGGCACCGGTAAAACAGAGTTAGCCCGTGCGCTGGCCTCAGAGCTTGACCGGCAGTTATTTGAGATAGGCAGTCAGGTTATTGCAGACGGCAAGTTGCAGCAGAAACACAGTACTAAGTACGTGAACAGTCAACGTGTGCAGTACCTGACGACCGTGCAGACCTTGCTTCGCAACAGTACAGAAAACCTGTTACTGATTGATGAGTGTGAGAGCATCTTTCAAAACGCTGACAGCTCGTACAGCAAAGATATGCTGCATCAGACGCTGGAGCGCAATACGGTGCCAGCGATTTGGATAACCAATCATGTTGGTTGCCTTGAAGATAGTTACTTACGCCGCTTTAAACTGGTACTGGAAATCAACTCACCGGATGAGAACAAGTTAAAAGCGCTAACTGAACAGGCCGTGCATGGCCTTAACCTTAGTGAAAACGCAGTTGAAAAGATAGCAGCGGTTAAACACATCACACCGGCCATCATCGGTAACGCGGCCTATGTCACAAAGACTGTCGGTGAGAAGCGAAACAAAGCCGAAAGCACCATGCTAGAGGTGATTGAAAATACGCTTGAAGCCTGTGGACTGTGGCAAAACGACATGCGCTATCAGCAGGAAATACCGTTTGATGTGAGCTTGCTTAACCTCAAGCAACCTAAATACGTTATCGATGAAATCAATCATGCGGTATCGCAGGGTCAGCCGGTTCGCGTACTGCTCTGTGGACCACCTGGAACCGGTAAAACTGCGTATGCGCACTATCTAACAAAAGCGCATGATATCAAGCTAAAACGGGTGCAATGCTCAGATGTCCTTAGCAAGTATGTCGGTGAAAGTGAGCAGAACGTTCGACAGCTGTTTATCAGCGCACATCGGAACAAACACGCGCTACTGCTTGATGAAGTCGATAGCTTACTGACAAGTCGTGACAGGCTTCAGGCGCAGCACGAAACGCAGCTAGTGAATGAAATCCTGACACAGCTTGAGTGCTTTACGCAGCCGCTCTTCGCTGCAACTAATTTCGAAACAGCGTTAGACAAAGCCGTACTGCGTAGATTCGATTTTAAGCTTGAATGCGACTACTTGCACACAGAGCAAGTGTTGATGCTGTTCCGTCGCGTTCTGGGCGTTTCTAGGCTTACTCAGGACGAGCAACAGCAGCTCAGTACACTCAATCGCTTAACACCTGGCGACTTTGCGATTATCGCAAGACGCATGAAGTTTCAACCCAAGCAAGACCATCGTCAGTCAGCGCTGCAAATGCTGCTCGACGAGAACAAACGTAAACAACCCAACCCAACGATTGGCTTTGTTCACTAATTTAGTGACAAGCGCCAGCGACTAACAAAGGAAATACCTATGACTAGTATATTGAGTTCTCTCAAGGTTATCGCTCGCCCAAAAATTGAGCCTAAACCACCAATTATTGGCAAACGCTTACGGCTGATTGAAAAGCTCGATGAGCAGTTAGCGATTGTACAGGCCATGTTAGACGGTCAGCCTTATGAATCGTATCGCGATAAAAAAGTGAAAGACCCCGAGACTGGTGAGCGAAAAACCGTGCGAACGCGCAAAGCGGTTCGGCCTTGGTACTTCGACGACAACAATCACTACTACTTTGAAATCCGTGTCGGCTTTAAACCTATGGAGCTTGATAAAGGTAAATCTGCAATCGATGTCGGTGATAAAGCACAGCTACCGACCGTGATTAACGCCATCATCAAAGCCGTAGAAGCAGGCGAGTTAGATCAACAAATCTTGCAGGCTAAACCGCAGAAACCCTCAAAACCTAAAGAGCCGAAAAAGACGGCTTAACCATGAACGTGATTGCCAGAGTGTTGCTGCACTCTGGCAATTTCTGGGGTTTTGACAGTGCGCTTATAACAGCACTGAACAGCTAACAGGCTTTAACGGTTTTGGAGGTGCCATGCCAACGTTACGCGAAATCGATGTGAAGTATCGATTTAAAGATGTGGCCTGCAATATCACAGGTAAGAACATTAACTCACCTGAGCGTATTGCACAGCTATTTGACTATCTGAAGTATGAAACAAAAGAGCAGTTAATTGTCGTTAACCTGACACAACAGCACGACATTAACTGTTTTGAAGTCGTTGCAACTGGCACAGTCAATGCGGTTCAGGTTCGTCCTGCTGAAATACTGCGTACTGCTGTGCTACTGAATTTACCGAATATTCTGCTGATCCATAACCATCCGTCAGGCGACCCGAAACCCAGTCAGTCAGACATTAACTTTACAGAGCGGATGATTAAGGCCGCTGAAGTGTTGGACATTAAAGTGATGGATCATCTGATTATCGGACTGGATTGCTTTAGCAGCCTGCAACAGACACACCCGCACATTTTTTAGCTGCACAACCCAACATTTATCGAGAGGAAAACACCTATGCGTATTCAGTACGAAGGCTTAGCTTTGCCTGTAACAAAGCGATTTATCGATGCACTTATCGAAGTCATTGAGCCGGTAAAAGAGCCGATGGCAGAGTTCATTACCGTTAACTTTCGTGATCCGAAATACAGCGCTGAACAAGGCGGCTACCATCCGGTTGAAATCATGATCACAGGCCGATGTGGAAGATACGAACTCTGCTACATCACCGATTTTTGTTATGCAGGTATTGGCGACTGTGCCGAGCTGGTGAAGTCACTCGACTTTGAGTTTATCGCTGGCACCTTTCAGGACATAACAGGTTATTACCCTATTGAAGTCGCCAGAGAAATCTACCCGATATGGGAAGATAACTTTTTAACCTACTGGCTGGATATGGGGGTTTTTGAGGTGGAGGTATCATCATGAGTAGAATAGAGAAACGCAAGAGCATCAATAATGATGATCCGCGCAGAGTCGCATTAGGTCAGTGGGTACGTGAACAGCGCATGGCAAAAGGGTATACTATGCGAGATATGGCAGCGAAAAGCGGCAGACCGCATAGCTATTTTGGCAAGATTGAGCAGGCTCAACGAGGAATGGATTTGTTGGAATTCATTGATATGTGTAACTGGCTTGATGTATCACCGATGAAATCATTTTTGTCTGTGCAAGTCTCGTTTAAACAGCAGTCTTAAACATTAACTAGGGGCAGTAATATCTTGCGACTGCCCTGAAAACTTAATGGGGTTTTCTATGCTGTATAAAAAAGAGTTTGGTGCCAACTTCGATCTTGGGTTTAATCTTAGCGATTTTCCTCAACTCCACGACAACAGCTATCACAACGATGTTTGTCCAAGCTTTTGGTTCGAGAGCAACGGCCAATATTTTATACTTTGGGTTGACTACGAGAAGTCTACAGAACGAGAGCTACAAGGAAAAAGATACACCATTATAAATGCTGAAAACTTTGGTTGTTCTGAATATCCTGAAATCGGCACTACTGACGAAAGCATCAATCTACTTGAAACTGAGTACTTTAGTGAACTCAAAATATTTCTGAGTCAGCCTGGGTATAACCATCAAAATTAATTTTAACAAAAAGCTTGATGGAAATCTTTTAGGTTTTATACCCAACGTGAATTGTCAATCTGATAACGATGTAAAAGCATTTTTAATTATTTCTATTAAGAGCATGCCAGCAAAAAGACCGATGCTGACTCTTTAGGAAAGTAAAGGAATGCTGTATATTTGATCAGGTTTTGGAGGTTGTTATAAATGTTTACATCAATTGAACTTTGCGCAGGCGCTGGCGGCCAGGCATTAGGTTTAGAAAATGCTGGTTTTGATCATTTATGTCTAGTAGAGATTGATGAGCATGCTTGTGAGACTTTGCGCTTAAATAGAAAGCATTGGAAGGTATTAAATCAGGATCTTCGGGCTTTCGACGCATTTGAGTATAAAGGTGTTGACTTAGTAGCTGGTGGTGTACCATGTCCTCCCTTTTCAGCCGCGGGAAAACAACTTGGAGCTGATGACGAGAGGAATTTGTTTGACGAAGCCTTGAGAATTGTTGAGCAGTGCTCTCCAAAAGCCGTTATGTTAGAAAACGTTAGGGGCTTACTCGATGAGAAATTCACTGAATATAGAAATTCAATAACAGATAAATTGCGAACTCTCGGTTATAGCTCAGAATGGAAGCTTTTAAACGCGTCTGACTTTGGAGTACCTCAGTTAAGACCGAGAGTGATATTAGTTGCTCTTAAAAATCAGTACTTCAAAGATTTCTGTTGGCCAACTGAACAACCAGATTTGGCGCCTACAGTGGGTAAAGCTCTTTACGATTTAATAGCCAAAAATGGTTGGCCACATGCCAGAGATTGGATGTTAAAAGCTAATAAAATTGCACCAACTTTAGTAGGCGGTTCAAAAAAACATGGCGGGCCAGATTTGGGTCCTACAAGAGCAAAAAAAGCTTGGAAAGAACTGGGAATCAATGCTCATCTTGTTGAGTATGACTCGCCTTCAAAAGATTTTATAGGAAAAGAAGGTTTCGAAAATATGCCTTATCTGTCACTCAGAATGGCGGCGAGAATCCAAGGTTTTCCAGATAGCTGGGATTTTTTTGGTAAGAAAACACATGCATATAGGCAAATCGGAAATGCCTTTCCTCCCCCTGTAGCCGAAGCTGTTGGAAAAGCAATAGTCAATGCCTTAACGTGTAATTCACTTAAAAGATCTCTTGATGAGACAAAATCTCCTGAGCAATTAAAAGAAGAGATCGCATAATTTTTTAAGGGGTTAGACTCAGCTATACCTAACCCCTATTCTTAAGCTAACATCAAGATTTGAGATTCAATAATCTTGTATTGACTGCTACGAATTGATCCTGATTTACATCAGTGAATCCAAGGTTCTTCAGTTCTTCCGAGTCGTACGCACCAGTCAAAATCAGGATTCCCTCTTTCTCTAACGAATCTCTGGCTCCACCATTTTTACGTAATCGTTTCATTGGATCTTTTTGATTCGCTACACATTCCACAATATACCTATCAATTACTGTATTTGGGACTAAGCGACAAAGTCGTCTGATTTTCTCTGCTCCAGATACATTCAACTCAGTAAGTTGAGCACAAACTCCGGGGCTTAAATTTTCGAAAAAATTTTCCTGCATCCGTACGTTTTTTCCAATCCAAAAAATAGCTTTATTCCCAGGGCTAATACTTCGCTTCTGATCTTGATTCATTCCCGCAGTAATATTGTCAAGCGAGCAGAAGACAACGCCGATACTGAATCTGCCCTTTTTGTCGTTTATTTTGATAAGCAAGCAATGTTGATTAACAGCCTCTTTTGGAATCATCCAACCAGTGCCAATAGTATTTTTAACATCAAGCTCAACGCCATCAACGCTCAAATCCAGAACTTTTCCCTTAGGTACTTGAAGCAGGTGCCTTATGAGAATTTCTACTTTTGTGCCAATGTAAGTTTTCTCGGTCTTCTCTAACTGAGATAAGCTAAATCTCTGTGTTCTTGGCATATCTATGACTTCATCGACCGCCTTTCTCAGAACAGGCCCGACTTCACTCAAAAAGCTTTCTAAACCACCAAGAATATTGACTAGTGAATTTGCTATGTTTACACACGAAATAGCCGCAGGATTTTCCTTCAAATACGAATCAGAATATCCATTAACGCTCATATCCATAAACAAAACTCCTTATTAAAGATTAGTAACTTAACTAGTATTACACTATCTTTATAACAAGTTCAAACCCTTTTCTCAAAAAGAAAAAAACTTACGTCCAGACGTAACATTAAAGGTATGAGGGATAAGAATGGTTAACTATATAAATTTTATGGAAATAGGACATAGAAACTTTCCAAAATCGGAAAATTTTTAGAATTAAAATAGATGCGTTTCACGTGATCTGTATTTGGTGCCTAGGGCCGGACTCGAACCGGCACGTTGTCGCCAACGGTGGATTTTGAATCCACTGCGTCTACCAATTTCGCCACCCAGGCATTTGAGAGGTCTTTTAGCTTGTTACTAGTGCAGAAACAGAACTTTGCAAAACTTTGCATAACCGCTGCACTTTTAATAACTCAAGAATCGTAGACTATTCAATGAGTTATGTCTACCACTATCTTAGACGCATTGCATTTTGAATCCGGCACGTCTACCAATTTCATCACTGAGCCAAAGTCGTTCTATAACAAACTATAACAGCTAATTTGTCAAGATTTTTTAATTTTAATCTCTTTAATTTCAAAAGGTTAAACTTAAAAACTCTATAAAAGCAGACAATTTTGAATCCGCTGCGTCTACCGATTTCGCCACCCAGGCAGAGAGGAGTTGTTTGAGGTAAACGCCTGCATTATACGATGCCGCTTAACAGGCGCAAGTGCTTTCTCGCCCCTTTTTCCGGCTGCCGGCGTCAACTGCTGAAAATAACAGCAACTCAGTTGGCGCTTTGCCATGCGGTTAACTGCTGCAGGATAAAGGCAATCGCCTCTGGTGATTGATAGGAGTCGTGTTTAGACGGCACTATCAGTTCAGCTTGTGCCTGCGGTAAGTGCGCGCTGTGGTAGCTGACCACACCATCATTCAGGCCGGGGCATACTAATGGAGTTTGGCAGCGCTTGGGTCTGTTATTGCCAATTACCGAATACACCGGCACCTGCGGCGGTAACTTACTCAGCTCCTGCAGCAGTGGGTGGCTGGGCGACAACACCCGTACGCTATCCGGTCCCTGTGCCGACATATAAGGCCGCATTTCATCAGTCAGATAATGCATGCGCTCGTCTTGCCACAACCTGGAAAACACCTGATACATACTGCCGGGTAAGCGGATTAACGAGCTGGCAAGCCGGCCGGCCAGGCCACGCGCCTGATCACTGCCCTGATGCGGTGTATCAAGAAAAACGACAGCACTGACATATGGCTTTGGTGTTAAGAAAAAGATCTCCCGCAGCGGTCCTAAGGTCTGCTCCTCGAGCCTTAACTGTTCTGGTGCCACCTTAAAGGTGCGATCCCACAGGGCGTTACCACTATCTACCACCATAGTCCGGCTGATAATACCGCCCATGCTATGCCCAATCAGCCACATTTGCTCCAGCGCCGGTGCAGTAGCCGCCGAATTACTCACCGCCAAGTTGTGCAACTCAGCCCGCAGCTGCTCCAGCTCACGGCGTAGCCGCATCGCGTTAAAAAAGGGTGGCGGACCTGTTGGGTAAAAGGCATGCCAAATTTGATAACGTTTAGCCAACTGCGGATCGGCATAGATGGCCCAACTTAAACGCCGCCAGATCAGTGGACTGGAATATAAACCGTGGATCATCAGGATCGGAATTTTATCGGTAACCAGCGGCTCTATCACGTAGATCCCAAGCTTACTCTCCACCTCAGCCGCACGCAGCAAACCGGTCAGTTCAAAGCGGTCAACTTGCGCCGCCTCGGCCAGCAACAAATAAGGTGTAGCCAAATCATAATGCACCGGATAACGCTGCTCGCCAAACTGCAACTCCTCAGCCTGAGTCATCACCCGCGCCTGCAGCCGCAGCACCGGTTGCACCGGGTTTCGAAAATCAAAGCCTGCAGGAACACTGTCACAGCGCGAAAGATCCCCTCCGGCGGATACCAGCGATCCCGTCCCTGCCCCGTGTTCGGTCGCTGCCCAACCAGGCTGATGCCAAGCGCCTGCACCGCGGGAGCCTGCATTAAAGGATCTTTGGCTTGCACATCGGCAGCCAACGTAAAGTGGGTCAGCGGTAAGCCGTCGTCTGACAAAACCTCCAACTGTAATGCCAGATAGGCGGGTTGTTGCGCAGCGGGCTGTAACGCCGCTCTGACCAGTGGTAATAAGGCAGCATTGTACAGCGCTATGGCAGCTTGCCGTTCGCTGTTGCTTAACGGCTTCGACAGCCAGCGCTCAGCACAGGCCAATTGCAACAGATAGAGTTGACTACTTGGCGACTGGTCGCGCAGTGCCTGACAATAGCCAGCGATACTGGCCGCATCTTGCTGTTGTAAACTAATAAAGCGGTAAGCCAGTAAACTGGTTACCGGATCCAGCACCGGTGCTGCGGTTTGCTCAAGCTTTATAAAACGGGTGTTGCTGCAGCCAGCCAGTTGCAGCAAGATTACCAACACAGCCAAATACCGCATGCTTTTCGTTGCTCAGCATAAGTTCATCCGCTAATCATGGCAGAAAAGTATCAGGCAGGGAAAGCCGGGCTGGCACAGCAGCCCGAAAAAACTCGAAGCACCTTCAGCGAAACAGCCATTTCGCCAACAGCGGCACTAACCTTGGCATGACGACATAAATCACCAGAGCGACAATAATGGCCGCTGAAAAGACGTGCCGCACGCCAAACCATTGTAAAAACGGCAGTAGCGCAAACAGCGGTTGTAACAGTAAGGGAACCAACATCGTTAGCACTGCAATCACCGCTGTGGTCAGTAACCATTGTTTCCAGCGCACCGGATGTGGCGACTGCGGGTTGATCGGTTCAAACCAATAATCAATACCAGACAGAATTTGCACATTCTCCGGCACCGCCAGGCAGGGCTTGACCTGCTCAATTAACGTGGTCCGCTCGGCAGAGCTTAACCAGCGCTCGGCATCCTGCTGGCTGGAAAAACGCACCGAAATACAATAACGCTGCTGACCGGCAGCCGGTTTTAACACCACTACTCCCTGATGACCAGGAAAGCCCGCCGCAACCTGGATAATATCAGCAAGCCATTGCTCATACCGCTGCTGCTGGTCAATCCTGACCTGATGGTCAATGCCGACCGAGACGCCGGCCTTGCTGCTATGCTCAGTAGTCATGTTCTGGCTATCCTTGGGCCTGCCAGCGCAGGCCCGTTGCCGATTACTTATTGGCGGTCAGGGTCATGTAGCTGTTGATCAAATTGCGGTAATCCGGAATATGATTAGAGAACAACTGTCCCAAGCCCTCAATATCATTGCGCCAGTCACGGTGCAGTTCACAGGCGACACCAAACCAGGTCATCAACTGGGCGCCAGCGGCCTCCATCCGTCGCCACGCCGAGTCGCGGGTCAGTTCGTTAAAGGTCCCGGAAGCATCTGTTACCACAAAGACATCAAAGCCTTCAGCCAGGGCAGACAGGGTCGGGAAAGCAACACAGACTTCGGTAACGACCCCGGCGATAATCAGTTGCTTCTTACCGGTGGCTTTAATCGCCTGCACAAAGTCTTCATTATCCCAGGCATTGATCTGGCCGGGTCTGGCGATAAAGGGCGCTTTGGGAAAGATTTCTTTTAACTCTGGCACCAAGGGTCCATTTGGTCCCTGTTCGAAGCTGGTGGTTAAAATGGTGGGTAATGCAAAATACTTGGCCAGATCGGCGAGTGCCAGTACATTGTTTTTAAAGCGGTCAGGGTCAATATCTCTTACCAGCGACAGTAATCCGGTTTGGTGGTCGACTAAAAGGACGGCCGCATCCGCTTTATTTAATCTTACATAGGGCTTGTTCATCGTCAGGTCTCCTGTGTCATCCGAACAAAAAGGCTGTTTGGCACAGCCGGTACTACCCGGTAAGCTTATAGCAAGCTAAGAATAGCAGTAGTCCATCAGAATGCGACACAGCGTTCCATTCTGAGAACGAAGGAAGGGATAAATGCAGGATTTAAACGATCTTTATTATTTTGCCAAAGTGGTCGAGCACGGCGGTTTTGCCGCCGCCGGCCGCGCTTTGGGGGTAGCGAAATCTAAATTAAGCCGGCGTTTGGCCCTGCTCGAAGAGCGGCTGGGGGTACGGTTGTTACAGCGCTCTACCCGGCAGCTGACGCTGACCGAGACCGGTAAACGCTATTATCTACATTGTCAGGCAGTGCTGGTTGAAGCCGATGCCGCCCAGCAAACCATAGATGCGCTAAAGGCCGAGCCGGCCGGGGTGATTAGGCTAAGCTGCCCGGTGGGTTTGCTGCATTTTCATATCAGCCGGATGCTGGCTGACTTTATGACGCTATACCCGAAAGTCCAGATCCAGCTGGAGGCGACCAACCGTCGGGTCGATGTGATTGCCGAAGGCTTTGATTTAGCGCTGCGGGTCAGACCGCTGCCGCTGGAAGACAGCTCACTGGTCCTGAAAATTCTGTCCGACCGCGGCCAGTGTCTGGTTGCCGCCCCGACGCTATTGGCAAGCTATGGCGAGCCGGATACGCCGCAGGCACTGTTAAGTTTACCGGCGCTAAGCCGCGCCCGGCCGGAGGAGCCGCATAGCTGGCAACTGCAACACCGCGACGGCCAGCAACTGCTGCTGCATTTTCAACCGCGCTTCGTTACCACTGATATGCTGGCGCTGAAAACGGCAGCTCTGGCCGGGGCGGGTATCGTCCAGCTACCGCAGCTAATGCTATTAGCGGAATTGGCAAGCGGACAACTGGTGCGTTTACTGCCGGACTGGGAGCCCAAACGCGAGGTGATCCATCTGGTATACCCGTCAAGACGCTGTTTGTTGCCCGCCGTGCGGGCATTGATCGATTATCTGGCGGCACAGTACCAGCTGATTAACGAAGACTAGATAGCCGGCAAACTAAAGCGTACCAGCAAACCACCGGCGCTGTTCTGCAATTGCAAGTCGCCACCATGGGCCTGAATAATGTCGCGGCATAGCGTCAGGCCGATCCCCGAGCCACCGGTTTTGGTCGTATAAAAGGGCGTGAGTGCTTGTTGTAGCTGAGCTTCAGCCATACCACCGCCCTGATCCCGCAGTTCAAAGAGCAACCGCCCTGCAGTTTCATGCAACGTCAGGCTAATCTGCTCCGGTGGTGAGCCGCTTTCATGGGCATTTTTTAGCAAATTTACCAATAACTGACTCAGCTGCGCCTGATCGGCCTGCCAGGGCCGCCGCGGTAACTCCCCTATTAACTCAAACTCATACTGATCCTGCAGCTCATTAATCAGTTTGACAAAATTAATGGTCGCCAGCGTCGGTGGCGGTAACTTGGCAAACTGAATATAGGCCTGCAAAAACTGATTCAAACTCTGACAGCGTTCGCTGATGGTATTAAAAATATCGGATAACTCAGACTGTTGCTGCCGCTCTGCCACAACCTTACCGGAAAATGCCAGCGACGATAGCGGCGCCAGCGTATTATTCAGTTCATGACTGATCACCCGCAGCAAGCTTTTCCAGGCGTTCAGCTCCTCACGGGCGATCTCACGGCTCAGCGGCTTCAGTAAATACAGCCGGTGTTGCTGGTTATGCAGCTGAAACTGGCTTACCGCCAGATGCCAGACACTCTCCCGCTGGCCACTTAATCTCAGCAAACCACTGTGCCTGGCCGCCACGGCGGCCAGTAGCTCCGGAAAGCAGGCCAGTAATGACGGTAAAGCCAGGCCGCTGATGTCCTTGCCGCCATGTAACAGTTGCCGCGCCGCCGGATTAGCTAACAATATCCGCTCACGATCATCGGTCAGGATCAGCGGCCCCGGATTGCTCTGCACCAGCGTATCGAGCAAGAGCTCGCGCTGATACAGGCTATTACGTTGTAACCGTAGCTGTTCACTCATTTGCTGCAGTTGCGCCGCCAGCGGTTTTAATAAGCGTAATTGCTGCGGATTGGCACCGGTATTAAAGCTGCCATCCTGCAAATTCTGAGCATGTAAATTCAGCGCCGTTAGCTCTCGCTTCAGCGGCTGCAATTGCCAGCGCACCAGTAACATCAACAACGGCAACAGTAACCACAGCGCAACTAGCAAGGTCTGGGCTAACGCCGGGTTTAACCACTGCCACTGTGCAGCCAGGCCCAGCAGCACAGTTACCCCCAGCAAACCGAGCAGCAAAGCCAGATTCAACCGAACTACCGGCTGTTGCAAAGCCTGCTGCCAGTGCTGTCGCCGCATCATGGTAATTTAATCCGGTAAAATTCCAGCCGCCGGTAAAAAGCCTGCCGGCTTAACCCCAGCTGTTTGGCAGCGCGTGAGACGATACCGCCGGCCTGCTCCAGTGCCGCCAGCAAGCTGGCCTGATCAATATCATCCAGCGCTTTGCGGCCCGACACTTCAGCCGCAATACCAAGATCAGCGGCAGTAATTTGCTCGCCACTGGCCAACAGCGCCGCCCGTTGACAGACATTCTGTAGCTCACGCACATTGCCTGGCCAATCGTAATGTAACAGCGCCTGCTCGGCGTCAGCGCCCAGTGCCTTGTTGCCCGCTAAAAAGTGACGCGCCAGTGGCAATATGTCGTCTGGCCGCGCCTTTAATGGCGGCAATCTGAGCTCAACCACATTTAAACGGTAATACAGATCCTGGCGAAAGCTGCCGCGGCTAATTGCTTGTTGCAAATCGCTATTGGTCGCACTGATCACCCGCACATCAACCCGGCGCGTCTGGCTGGAGCCAAGCCGCTCAAATTCACCGCTTTGCAGCACCCGCAATAGTTTAATCTGGCCGGCCAACGGCAAGTTGCCAATTTCATCCAAAAACAAGGTGCCGCCATCGGCCGCTTCAAAACGCCCGACCCGGGTTTTGGTTAGGCCACTATAGGCACCGGCTTCGGCTCCGAACAGCTCAGCTTCCATCAGCTCCGCTGGCAGCGCGCCCATATTGACCTTCAGAAATGGCTGTTTACTGCGACTGGAATTGGCATGCAGCACGCTGGCGATACCCTCTTTGCCGGCACCATTCGGGCCGGTGATCAGTACCGCCGCTTGTGACGGCGCCAGTTGCAGCGTCATTTGCAGCAGCTGTTGCATCTGGCGGCTGGCAAACACCAAACCACAGAGATCTTTACCGGCAAACAGGCTTTGCTGTTGTTGCTGCGCCAGTTGCTGTTGCTGCTGCAGTTGCGCCAGCCTGACGGCATTAGCAACAGTCAGCAACAGACGCTGGTCATCCCAGGGCTTGGCGATATAGTCCACCGCACCGGCTTTTATCAGCTCCACCACCATACTGAGCTGGGTCCAGGAAGTCATCAGAATAATAGGTAGCGCCGGAAACTGCT
This sequence comes from Alishewanella jeotgali KCTC 22429, assembly GCF_000245735.1. Taxonomy (GTDB): domain Bacteria; phylum Pseudomonadota; class Gammaproteobacteria; order Enterobacterales; family Alteromonadaceae; genus Alishewanella; species Alishewanella jeotgali. The sequence continues at coordinate 125,579 of NZ_AHTH01000039.1, read as the reverse complement.
GGCGGATCTGATAAAACAACGCCCGTCCCTGTTCGCCATCACTGACGCCGGCGGCAAAATTCATATCCTGCAGCAGTAAGTCTGGTTTGGCACTGGCTAATAGCGTCAGCGCTTCAGCCGGTGTTGCCGCCAGCAATACCTGATAGCCGTGCAGGCTAAACAGCGTTTGCAGGGCGCCGCCAATAGCGGGATTATCGTCAAGTACCAGTATTTTTATCATTTATTATAAGGTCTTGGTTGCCGTAGCCGGAGAGACCCGGGTTGCCAGACGCGCAGGATACCATGTTGCCAAACTGACACAAAGTAGTAACAACAGCACCGTCAATGGCAACAGATACCACGGCAGCGCTGGCATACTCAGTACCTTAGATAGCTGTTGTTGCAGTAATAGCGCTAACAGCACACCAGCCGCCGCGCCGGTTAGCGTAGTCAGCCAGCTCTCCGTTAATACCTCCAGCATAATCCGCGGCCGGCTGGCACCCAGTGCCCGTTTAATGCCAATTTCTTTTTGCTGCTGTACCCCATGAAACAGCGCATGGCTATAGGCTGATATCATTGCTACCAATAGCATTAAGCCACTAAGCACTGCCAGTAAAGCTGCCAGGCCGGTTTCGCTACGAAACAAGGTCCGGTGCAATTCAGCAAAACTTTGCAAGGTACCAATATCTACTTCCAACTCAACTGCTTTTAATACTGCGGGTAATTGCTCGCGTACCCTATCAAGCTGGCCTGGCTCGATTTTTACCAACAACTGATAACCATAATCGGCACTCTGCATATTCCACGGCAAGTAAATGGCGTAGTTTTGATGATCAGCGTAACGCTGGGTAAGTACATCGCTAACTACCCCTATTACCCTGCCAGCACTGGTTTGCTGCCCCAGCACTTCGCCGTCGGGAAACAATTGTTTCGACAACTGTTCACTCAGCACAATAACCTCAGTATCAACATCGGTCTCTTCCAACCAGCGACCTTGCAGCAGCGTTAAACCTAAGGTCTCGCGCATACTGACGCTCCCCAGCTGATAAGGCACCATACCAATGTTAGTGGTATCTTGTTTATCTATCACAAAGATATTGCCGTTCATGCCACCGAATAACAGTGGCGTTTGATTCATCCAACTGGCCGATACCACGCCTGGCACAGCGCGGATAGCGCTTAATTGTCGCTCCATTAAATCTCCAAGTGCCGGTTGGCTGCGCAGCTCAGGCAAGGTGGGCTTAATTGGCACCCTTAGTAAATTGCTTAAGGTTAACCCTGTTGGCTGATTCGCTAATTGCCGGGCTTGCCACGCTAAAACCGCGCTATTGGCAATTAACGCCAGGGTTAATGCCAACTGCACCAGCAACAGTGCGGTAATGACTTTACGGCGCAATAACGACTTGATTAATAATGTAAAACTCATTAGCGACTCCCTAAGCTTTTAATTGCTGATTTAGCGGGCTGTAAGAAGCACGCCAGGCAGGGTAAACGGTAACCAGATAACTTGCTAATAACGCCACGCCAAACATCAGCAGTATTAAACCTGGCTGCCAATTATTCAGCGCAGAGGTGGCAGGGAGTAATTGATTAATCAGCAATAACATCAGCACCGCAAACAACAGTGCCAATATAAAAGCTAAGACACCATTGACTAACACGTCTGTGAGTAACTGCCCCTGTAATTGCAGACGACTAGCGCCTAAAGCCCGGCGTAAGCTAAATTCAAACTGGCTGGCCATATAGCGGTTTAACGACAAATGGCTGGCATTAAACAAACACACCAATAAAAACAGTACTGATACCATTGCAAATGCGTCTAACTGACGATTGCGCTCATTAAAGGCCTCGGCAATATCCAGCATATTATGCAGCAAATTGCCATTGGGGCGGGGATGGCGGCCGGCTTCTTTCTCACTGGCTACGAGGTTATCCATAAACTGCCGATAAGCGGCTTGCTGCGCTGGGGTATCCAGCCTTACCCAAAACTGCGCCTGGTAGAACTCCCCCTCGCGGCCATTAACGGCAAAGTTTTCGTTATAATTGCGTGAGTCTCGGCTTTGCGTGGTGCTATTGGATTTAATGCCTAAATTGTATGCGGTTTCCCAGGGCAAATAGATCTCTTCTACCGGGGTAATAGCTAGGCCATTATTAACGTCATACAACTTAGGTAACATTTGCCAGTTTTCCAGCACCCCCACTATGGTGTATAGCTCGCCATCCAACAGTAATTGTTGGCCTAACACATCAGTGCGGCCAAAAAACTTTAGCGCCGCATTGTAATGCAGAATAAGCTCCATCCGTGCTTCGTTATCTGCCCAGGTTTGCCCGTGCAAAAAAGGCGCATTAAACAACGTAAAGAAATCTCGCTGCGTCACTCTGATGGTTACTGGCGTTGGGCCATTCTGCGTATTAGGTACGCGAGCATAGCCTCCACTTTGAAACATACCAGCTTGCGCTGAAGGAATAGCCGAGCTACTCAGCTTTTGCACATCTTTATAACTTAACACCCGGAGCGGAGTAAGGCAGCTATCGCACGCTTGTTCCACCGCGTTAATACGTGGAAAAAACAGCATATGGCTTTGCTCCGACAGGGGATCACGGTTCATCCAGTAATACAGGGTGGCATTACTAAAAAACACCCCCAGACCAATACTTAAAATCATCAGCGTCAACGCATAAGGCAGTGGCGCCCGTTTGATATTGTGCAGCGACAGCCGCAAATAGTAGCTAAAGTTTTGCATTGGACCCCCTTACTGATTGACAGCCAGCGGCTGATAAACCGTGGCTTCGCTGAGCATGCCATCAACAATTTGCACATGCCGGCCAGCGCGACGTGCCTGCTCAGGATCATGGGTCACCATTAAAATGGTACAACCTTCACGGTTAAGCTGCTCCAGTAGCTCCATCACCTGCCGTGCCATTAACGAATCCAGGTTACCGGTAGGTTCGTCCGCCAATAAAATGCGGGGGGAACCGGCAAGAGCCCGGGCAATTGCGACGCGCTGCTGTTGCCCTCCCGATAACTGCCCCGGTAAATAGCTGCGCCGCCCAGCAAGCCCTACCCGCTCCAATGCCTGCTCTACGCGCTGTTTACGCTCGGCACTGCTAAAGCCACGATAACGCAGTGGCAGCTCAATATTGTCGTAGATGCTGAAATCTTTGATTAAATTAAAGCTCTGAAAAATAAAGCCGATTTTTTCATTACGCAGTGCCGACAAAGCGCGGTCCGTTAAGCCTTGCACCGCCTGACCATCGAGCAGGTATTCACCGCTATCAAAGCTTTCCAGGGTGCCCAGAATATTCAATAGTGTGGATTTACCTGAGCCGGACGGGCCGGTCAGGGCGACAAATTCACCTTCGCTGACGTTTAAATGAATATCGCGCAGCGCCTGGGTTTCAATCAGCTCAGTACGAAAGGCTTTATTTAAGTTTTTGATGCTTATCATGATATTGTCCTTGCTTAATTTAAGTTGACGCGTGCCTGATCTTTAAATTCGCTCAGGTTAGAAATCACCCATTGCTCGCCCTCACTGGCGCCACTGAGGATCTCTACCCACTGTACCGATAAGGTGCCCAGCTCAACCGGTTTTTTTACCGCCTGTCCCTGCACCAGCTGATAGGCGACCTTGCCACCACCGGAGGCAACAAAGTCACCGCGGGGAATTTTCAGCACATTTTGCTTCTCTTCCAGAATCACCCGCGCAGTCAGACGCTGGCTCTGGCGCAAACTCTGGGCATCGTTGTCGGCAAAACGTACCCGGGCACTGACCTGATTGTTGCGCACCTCAGGTGCGACATAACTGATTTGACCGCGTAACTGCTGATTACCGGCGGTGATCTCCACCGCCATCCCCGGCAGCAGGTCACGGGCGTAACTTTCCGGCACCTGCAGTTCAGCCTCATAGCGCGACAAATCAATCACCGTCAGCAGCATCTGGCCAGCCAGCACATGGCTTTGCTGCTCGACCAACCAGTTACCCAACTGGCCGGTGACCGGCGCGGTAATATCCAGTGCCTGTAGTTTGCGCGACAGCTCGGCCACCACCAGACTCTGGCGCTGAATGTCCTGCTGCCGTGATTTTTGTTCAAACGCCAGCTTGTCCCTGGCCAAGGCGACCTTGCGCTCAGCATGAGCGAACTCCAGCTCAGCCTGGGTTAATCTGTCCTGCGCCACGTCAAAATCCAGCTTACGGATCACGCCAAGGTCGATCGACTGCTGCGCCCGCTGCAGCTCACGCCGCGCCGCCAGCAAATTAACCTGTGCTGTATTTAAGATTTGCTCCATATCCAGCTGTTGCTCACGCGCCTGCAACGCCGCGCGTTCGGCATCGGATTGCAAGGCACTGAGTACTGCCTGCTGCTGCTGATATTCACTTAATAATGCCGGGCTGGTAATGCGCGCCAGCAGCTCACCGGCTTGTACCGATTCGCCCGGCTGTTTCAGGAAGGCGATTTGCCCGGCTTCCTGGCTATATAATGTCGGCGCATTGGCGGCAACGATACGCCCTTGGGCGGCGATATCCCGCACCAGATCACCGCGCTCAACAGTGGCAATTTGCACCTGCTGCCGCGGGATCACCAAGTTCGCGTGCTTGCCGCTCTGCTGCCATAACCAGGCAACAACCAACAGCAGCGAGACGGCTGGTAGCGTCCATAACAGATACTTTTGCCGTGATGGCTTGGGGGCAAGTACCCGGTCCTGGGTGGCGGTGCTTTGAATGGCTACTGGCTGCATCTGTGAGATCCGTTTTACGATAATAATGAAAACCTGCAGTAGCTATAGCAGCTTTAATGCCAGAATTTATCACACTGTTTTTATTGTGTTTTTTATATTTCTCACGGAGAAAAAAGTGTCCGCGGACAGTCCGGGTGTCCGCCAATAACAACGCGGACAAGGTGGCGAACACAAGCCGGCTACTGGGCGCTGCCCAGACCTCATGCTAGACTAGCGCTATTCGTGACAGGAGTAGTTATGTATCAGGATGCCCCCCGCGCCGGCTTTGCCCGGCGTTTGGCCGCAATAATTTATGATGTGTTAATTCTCACGGCGCTGATTATGCTGGCCGCTGGTCTGGCGATGTTGCTGGTGCAACTGCTGGTATGGAGTGGCGCTATTCAGTTACTGCCTGAGCAGGATATTGCTGCCTATGTTACCAGCAGCTGGCGCAGGTGGCTGTACTTCGCTTATCTGGTGGCGGTGATCCTGGGGTTTTATGTCTATTTCTGGTGCAAAGCCGGTCAGACTCTGGGCATGCGCGCCTGGCGTTTACTGCTGGTCAGTCAAGCGGGTAAACCGCTGACGGCGCCGCAGGCGCTGGCCAGAGCACTGCTGGCGCTTGGCGGCATTGGCAATTTCTGGCTCTGGTTACGTTGGGGCAAGGGGCTGGCGCTGCAGGATCAACTGACCAACAGTCAGATGATTATCCTGAGTAAAGAACAAAGCAAGGTACTAAATTTACATAAAACAGCCCGCTAAAGCGGGCTGGTTAAAACATCAACGCGCCCTAGATTTTCCGCCGCATAAAATACAGCGAAATGCCGATAAAGAGTAAGCTGGGTAAGGCCGCTCCCGCCAGCGGGGGTAATTGATACACCAGCGCCAGTGGTCCGAATACTTCGTTACTCATATAAAAGCCAAAGCCGGTCAAAATCCCCAACAGCACACGAGCCGCCATGGTTACGCTGCGCAGCGGGCCAAAGATAAAGGACAATGCCAGTAGCAACATCGCCGCCAGGGTAACCGGCTGCAGAATTTTCCGCCAATAGGCTAATTGGTAACGGCTGGCTTCCTGACCATTTTGCTGCAGGTAATCGACATATTCGCGTAGCCCCCGCAGTGATAACATTTCCGGTTTAATACTCACCACACTGAGCTTGTCCGGTGTCAGCGTAGAGCGCCAGCGCTGGGTTGGCAGTCGCTGTTGCTCAATCCGCTCGTCACTAAAGGTCAGTTCAGTAACCTGCTGCAAGCGCCAGGCATCATCAAGGTACTGCGCCGCTTCGGCCCGTACCACCCGGGCCAGCGCCAGATCCGGTTGAAACTGATAGATAATCACCTCTTTCAGATTCCCCAGATCGTCGACTTCTTTAATATTCACAAAGCTGTCGCCGTCTTTGGCCCAGACTCCCTGCCGCGCCGCAAATACATTACCGTCTGAGATGGCTTTAATTCTGAGCTCGCGCGCAGCGCGGTCTGTCACCGGTGCCCCCCACTCTGCTACCGCCATCATTACCAGTACCATCAGTACAGCCGACTTCATCACCGAGTTAATAATATTCAGCCGCGATAAGCCAGCAGCCTGCATCACCACCAACTCGCTGCTGCTGGCCAGGATCCCCAGGCCAATCAGGCCGCCGATTAACGCCGCCATTGGGAAGAACATCACCACATCGCCCGGCACGCTGTACAGCGTAAACAGCGCAGCATGCACCATATCGTAATAGCCGCGGCCGATAGAACGCATCTGGTCAATAAAACGGAACATCGCCGATAACGCCAGCAATACGCTTAAGGTTAGCGCCGAGGTAGTAAGAATGGTTTTACCGATATAAAGGTCGAGTATTCTGATCATCTTAGCGCCCCGCTACCCAAGCCCGGATCTTCTGCGCCCCTTCCCGGTTACGCAGGATCAATACCGTCCCCAGCGTCAAACCGGCCGCATGCAACCACCACATGCCCAGTTGCGGCGGGATCTTGCCATCTTCCAGCGCCGAGCGGGCGATAATCAGCAAGGCATAGTAGCCCAGGTACAGCAGCAGCGCCGGTAATAACCGGCCAAATTTGCCTTGGCGCGGGTTCACCCGACTCAGTGGTACGGCAATCAGCGTTAAAATTGGGATTGATAACGGGATCGCAATCCGCCAATGCCATTCGGCAATCGCCTCACTACCGCTTTCTTTTAACAGCGCCGGCGTACTTAAACTGGATAGTTTGCGTCGCCGCTGCTCGACTTCCTGTTCGCGGATCTGGATTTGATAGCGGTCAAATTCGATCACTTCATAAGCCGGCGATTGGCCGTCACCAGCATAACGGCGCCCCTGCTCCAGCGTCATTAGCTGCGCTCCGGTTTCCGGATCTTCATATACGGCACCGCCTGAGGCATAAACAATAGCCTGTTGGCTGCCGCCGTCTTTTTCGACGGACTGGGCGACAAACACCTTGGCTAACTGGTTACCGGAGCGGCTGACTTCCTGCACAAAAATCACTGCTTTTTCATTCGAAGTATGCTGGAACCGGCCTGGTACCAGCGAAAATAAACCGGCGTCCGATTCGGCGCGTTCCAGCAGCTGATATTCGCGTTCGGTTGCCCAGGGGCTGAAATACAGGGTAACGCTGGCGGCCAGCAGCGCCATCAGTACCGATAACAATAGGGTTAAACGGGTGACATACCATTCACTGACGCCGGTAGCATGAAGTACTGTCATCTCACTGTCGGCATAGATACGACCGTACGCCACCAGGATACCAAGGAAGGCGCTGAGCGGCAGAATAATCACCGCCAGCTGCGGTAACTTTAACGCCACTATACTCAGTACCAGTTGGCCGGGGATCTCGCCTTCAGAGGCGTCAGCCAGGATTTTTACAAAACGTTGACTGATAATAATGGTGGTCAGAATAACAAAGACAGCTAACTGAGCGCGAAAGACTTCACCAATCAGATAACGAAAAATAATCAAAAATGCCCCCTAAAAACCTGTCTTTTCTCTGGAAAGCTGGTGATTTTTCAGTAAACTTGGTATTTATACACTTTATTATCGGGCAAAGCGGCATTAAAACCGAGCTTTTTCAGTAAAACCCGGTAAAATTTCAGCACCATACCTTGTGGCTGCCGCGTCTGCTGTATGCGATCAGCGCCCATAGTAGCACAGTCTCTTAGAATCAGGAGTAAACATGGAGTTCAGCGTCAAAAGCGGAAGTCCGGAAAAACAACGCAGTGCCTGCATTGTGGTCGGTGTGTATGAGCCACGCCGCCTGTCCGCCGTAGCCGAGCAACTGGATAAAATCAGTGAAGGCTATATCAGTAACTTATTACGCCGCGGCGATCTGGAAGGCAAGCCAGGCCAGATGCTGTTACTGCACCATGTGCCCAATGTATTAAGTGAGCGTGTATTATTGGTTGGTTGTGGCAAAGAGCGCGAATTAGATGAGCGCCAGTACCGTCAGATCATCGCCAAAACCATTAGCACCCTGAACGAAACCGGCTCGATGGAAGCGGTATGCTTTTTATCCGAGCTGCATGTTAAAGGCCGCGATACCTACTGGAAAGTACGTCATGCGGTGGAAACCACACAGGATTGCCTCTACGTCTTTGACAAGCTGAAAAGCAAAAAGGACGAAACCCGCCGCCCGCTGCGTAAAATTGTATTTAATGTACCAACCCGCCGCGATCTGACCATTGGCGAGCGCGCGGTGGAACATGGTTTAGCTATCGCTGCCGGTATTAAACAGTGTAAAGATGTCGGGAATATGCCGCCGAATATCTGTACCCCGGCCTATCTGGCCGAGCAGGCGTCAGCACTGAGCAAGTTATCGGATAAGGTCAGCGTTGAAGTATTAGGCGTAGCCGAAATGTCAGCTCTGGGCATGAACTCCTATCTTGCTGTTGGTCGCGGTTCAGTCAATGAACCGAAAATGTCGGTGATCAAATATCAGGGTGCGGCTGATAACAGCGCGCCGGTGGTACTGGTTGGCAAGGGCCTGACCTTCGACTCCGGTGGTATCAGCCTGAAACCGGGCGACGGCATGGATGAAATGAAGTTTGATATGTGTGGTGCCGCCTCAGTGCTGGGTACCATGCAGGCAGTGATTAACCTGCAGTTACCGGTAAATATCGTCGCAGTGCTGGCCGCAGCAGAAAATATGCCGGATGCCAACGCTTACCGGCCAGGTGATATCCTGACCACCATGTCAGGCCAAACCGTTGAAGTGCTGAATACCGATGCCGAAGGCCGGCTGGTGCTTTGCGATGCACTGACCTATGTCGAACGCTTTGACCCTGAGCTGGTGATTGATGTGGCGACATTAACTGGTGCCTGCGTGATTGCACTGGGTAAACATGCCTCTGGCCTGTTGAGTAACCATAACCCATTGGCGCATGAGCTGTTGAATGCCTCAGAGCAAAGTGGCGATCGCGCCTGGCGCCTGCCGCTGTGGGATGAGTATCAGGACCAGCTGGAGAGCCCGTTTGCTGACTTTAGCAACCTGGGTGGCCGTGCTGCCGGTACCATTACTGCCGCTTGCTTTCTGTCACGCTTTACCCGCAAATATCATTGGGCGCACCTGGATATCGCCGGTACCGCCTGGCGCAGTGGCGGTAAAGACAAAGGTTCAACCGGCCGGCCGGTCGCATTGCTGACCCAGTTCCTGATCAATCGTACTGGTCAGCAGCAGGATCACTGATGCAGGTTACCTTCTATGTGCTGGCTGAGCAAAGTGCTGCAGCCAGTACTGGTTCCCAAGCTAATGAGCTGACGCCTGCGCCAGCTCATTTTGCTTTAGCCTGCCAGCTTTGTGCCCAGCTGTACCGCGCCAAACAACGGGTTTTCGTATATACTGCCGACCAGCAAAGTGCCGAGCTGCTGGACGAACTGTTATGGCAATTTGAACCCGACAGCTTTGTGCCACATAACCTGGCCGGCGAAGGTCCACAACGCGGCGCGCCGGTAGAAATTGGCTGGCAGGCGCCAAAAACCAGCCGCCAGGTGTTAATTAACCTGGCCGACCAGGTGCCGGATTTTGCCCGGCGCTTTAACCAGATCATTGAATTTGTGCCCGCCGAGCCAACGCTAAAAGCGCAGGCGCGGGAACGCTACAAGCAGTATCGACAGGCGGGCATTCTGCCGGAAACGATTACTGCCGACTGAATTTACAGGTATCACTCAGATGGAAAAAACCTTTAACCCCAGTGAAATAGAACAGGCGATGTATCAGGCCTGGGAAAGCAAGGGCTATTTTAAACCGAACGGCGATAACCGGCCGGGTAATAACTACTGCATTATGATCCCGCCGCCAAATGTTACCGGTAGCCTGCATATGGGGCATGCGTTCCAGCAAACCATTATGGATGCGCTCACCCGCTATCAGCGGATGCAGGGTAAAAATGCGCTGTGGCAAGTTGGTACTGACCATGCCGGTATCGCCACCCAGATGGTAGTAGAGCGTAAACTGGCGCAGGAAGGTCTGCCCGGCCGCGCCGAGCTTGGCCGCGACAAGTTTATTGAAAAGGTATGGCAATGGAAGGCTGAATCCGGCGGTACCATTACCTCACAAATGCGCCGCCTGGGTAACTCGGTCGATTGGGACCGTGAACGCTTTACCATGGATGCCGGCCTGTCGAATGCCGTGCAGGAAGTCTTTGTAAGGCTGTATGAAGATGATTTGATTTACCGCGGCAAACGCCTGGTAAACTGGGATCCGAAACTGCATACCGCGATTTCGGATCTGGAAGTCGAGAATAAAGAGCAAAAGGGCCAGTTCTGGCACCTGCGTTATCCGCTGGCCGATGGCGTAAAAACTGCTGATGGTAAAGACTACCTGGTGGTGGCGACCACCCGCCCGGAAACCATGCTCGGTGACAGCGCCGTTGCGGTAAACCCGGAAGATGAGCGCTATAAAGATCTGATTGGCAAAGCCATACTGTTGCCGCTGGCCAACCGCCGCATCCCGATTATCGCTGACGAGCATGCCGACATGAGCAAAGGCAGTGGCTGCGTCAAGATCACGCCGGCGCATGACTTTAATGACTACGAAGTTGGTAAACGTCATCAGTTGCCGCTGATTAATGTGATGACCCCGGATGCCACTATCCGTCAGAGCGCAGACTGCTACTATATTAACGGCCAGCCAAATACCGAACTGCAGATTGCGATCCCGGCTGAATATCAGGGCCTGGACCGCTACGCAGCCCGCAAAGCCATCGTTGCCGCCTTTGATGCCGCCGGCTTGCTGGAAAAAATTGAAGAGGTCAACAACACCCTGCCCTATGGTGATCGCAGCGGCGTGGTCATTGAGCCGATGCTGACTGATCAGTGGTATGTGCGGGTTGCGCCACTGGCGAAAACGGCGACCGAAGCGGTAGAAAACGGCGATATTCAGTTTGTGCCGAAGCAATATGAGAATATGTACTACAGCTGGATGCGTGATATTCAGGATTGGTGTATCTCGCGTCAGCTGTGGTGGGGCCACCGTATTCCAGCCTGGTATGATGCCGACGGCAAGGTTTATGTTGGTCGTAGCGAAGCTGAGGTGCGCAGTAAATATCAGCTGGCAGCTAGCGTCAGCCTGAGTCAGGACAACGACGTGCTGGACACCTGGTTTAGTTCTGCGCTGTGGACCTTCTCGACGCTGGGTTGGCCAGAGCAAACCGAAGACTTAAAGAACTTCCATCCTACCGATGTGTTAGTGACCGGCTTTGACATTATTTTCTTCTGGGTTGCCCGGATGATCATGATGACCATGCACTTTATTAAAGATGCCGATGGTAAGCCGCAAGTGCCCTTTAAGACAGTTTATGTCACCGGTCTGATCCGGGATGAAAACGGCGATAAGATGTCAAAATCCAAGGGTAATGTGATTGACCCACTGGATATGATTGACGGCATTACGCTGGACGCACTGCTGGAAAAACGCACTGCCAATATGATGCAACCGCAGCTGGCAAAGAAAATTGCCGACCGCACCAGCAAGCAGTTCCCGGAGGGTATTCCGGCCAGCGGCACCGATGCGGTGCGTTTTACGCTGGCTGCACTGGCGTCTACCGGTCGGGATATCAACTGGGATATGAAGCGCTTAGAAGGCTACCGTAACTTCTGCAATAAACTGTGGAATGCCAGCCGCTATGTGCTGATGAATACCGAAGGTCAGGACTGCGGCTTTAACAGCAACGATAAGGTGCTGTCACTGGCCGATAAATGGATCCTGGCACAATACCAGCAAACGGTAAAACAAGTGCGGCATTACTTCGACAGCTATCGCTTTGATCTGGCCGCCACTGCACTGTATGAGTTTACCTGGAACCAGTTCTGTGACTGGTATCTGGAGCTGACCAAGCCGGTGTTGTTCAAAGGCTCTGAAGCAGAACAGCGCGGCACCCGCCATACGCTGATCACCGTGCTGGAAAGCCTGTTACGCCTGATGCATCCGATTATGCCTTATATCACGGAAAGTATCTGGCAAGCCGTTAAGCCACTGGCCGGTATTAACAGTGACAGCATTATGCTGGCCGCCTATCCGGTTTATCAGGCCGAGCTGGTGGATGAAACGGCGCAGGCCGATCTGGAATGGTTAAAAGCCGTGATAACCGCTATCCGTAACGTGCGTGGCGAAATGAATATTGCGCCATCTAAGCCATTAACGGTATTGCTGCGTAATCTGAATGCAGAAGAGCAGCGCCGACTGGAGCAAAACCGTAATTTCCTGCTGGTAATGGCGAAACTGGACAGCCTGGAGGTATTGGCGGCTGATGCTAAAGCACCAGCCAGCGCCGCGCAGCTGATTGGCAGCATGGACTTGCTGATCCCAATGGCCGGTTTAATTGATAAAGCAGCAGAACTGGGCCGTATTGCCAAGCAACTGGAAAAAACCCAGCAAGAGTTATCCCGGGTTGCCGGTAAGCTGAATAACGAAGGCTTTGTTGCCAAAGCACCGGAAGCGGTGCTGGAGAAGGAGCGCGCTAAACTCGCTGAACTGGAGCAGGCGGTAAACAAACTGCAAGCGCAGCAGGCCGAAATCGCCGCCCTTTGATCAGCAGCGCTAATTATGATAGCGCGAAACGGCCCCTTACAAGCCCGAACTGGCGTGACCGGTTTGGGCTTTTTTCTGTTTAAATTTCAATTGTGCTGCAGAAATTTTTTGCTATGATGCACGGGTTTGTCTGCCGAAAGAACAGGCGAACCCGTGTTGCATACTTATGCACGTTTCCGCGTGGTCTAGTCGAAGATGCAACACCGTAGTCCGCTCCGTTGAGTTGTAAATCTGCTGCAACGGTTCAGTTAACTTTGCCGGCTATCCCGGCTTTTAGTATGAGAATAAAAAACCATGTCAGCAGATGCATCTTTAGAGAGTCTGGCCGAACCTATTGCTGCGGCGGCCGAAGCGGCCGCCGTTGAACCTTCAGCCATTAGTCTGATCCCCGCCTTAGTCGTGCTGGCGTTTGCCGTTTGGTTAAAGCGGCCTATTCTGGCGCTGGTGTTAGGTGCCGCCGCCGGCTTAATTTTGCTGGCGGGCTCACCGATTGAAGCCCTATTTAATCTGGGCGAAACCTCAGTGCGCGTGATGCAGGACGAAACCATCGGCTGGTTAATTCTGGTCTGTGGTGGCTTTGGCGCCTTAATTGCGCTGCTGGTGCATACCGGTGGCGCCTTTGCCTTTGGCCGGATGGCGCAGCAGTATGCCAGTGGCCGCAAACCGTCGCTGTTTATGACCTACTTTCTGGGTCTGATTATCTTTATCGATGATTACCTGAATGCCTTAACCGTCGGCGAAACCATGAAGCGGATCACCGACAAATACAAGGTATCGCGGGAAATGCTGGCCTATGTGGTTGACTCAACCGCCGCACCAATGTGTGTGCTGGTGCCGATTTCAACCTGGGCCATTTTCTTTGGCGGTCTGCTGGTGGCTAACGGTATCGCGCCGGAAACCGACCCCAATGGCATTAAAACCTATATCTCAGCCATTCCTTATATGGTGTATGCCTGGTTGGCGCTGATTATGGTGCCGCTGGTTATCTTAGGCATAGTGCCGCTGATTGGCCCAATGAAAAAAGCCGAACTAGCCGCCCAGCAATCCAGTGGCAATATTGATGCGCCGGCTGAAACCGCCGCTTCACATACCCATACCAGCGACGACTTTGCAGTAGAAGCCTTTGAAGAAGAGTTTGATGCGTCAGACAAAAAAGGCGGCAAGCTGTATAACTTCCTGTTACCGATGCTGATGCTGATTGGCTTTACCATCTGGTTTGAAGCGGAAATCTGGCCTGCGTTAATCCTGACCTTTATTCTGACCATCCCAATGTATATGGCGCAGCGTCTGATGCCCTTTACCGAGATGATGGAGCTGATGATGCACGGTTTTAAAACCATGTTACCGGCGATCTGTACCGTGATCGCGGCCTTTACCTTTAAGGATGTTTGTGATCAGTTAGGGTTACCGCTATACGTGATTGAGAACCTGGCGCCCTATATGAACGCCCAGATGTTACCGGCGTTGGTCTTTGTGGCGATGGCTGTGTTAGCCTTCGTTACAGGCTCCAGTTGGGGCATTTTTGCGGTGTCGATCCCGATTGTGATGCCGCTGGCTATTGCAGTAGATGCCAATATCCCACTGGTGATTGGTGCCCTGCTATCAGCCAGTTCCTTTGGTAGTCAGGCCTGCTTCTACAGTGACTCAACCGTATTAGCGGCGCAGGGTTCGGGCTGTAACCTGATGAGCCACGCCCTAACCCAGTTCCCCTATGCCTTTATCGCTGCGGTGCTGGCATTCTTTGGCTTTATTATTCTGGCCTGAGCCGGTTACTAAGCAAGCAACACAGGGCGCAACGGCGCCCTGTTTTTTTTACAGACTACGATAAATATCCAGCACGCCGTTAATCACAAACTGCACGGCAATAACCGACAGGATCAAGCCGAATAGCCGGGTAATAATTTCTTTACCGGTCTCGCCGATATAACGCACCAGTACATGCGAATAAATCATTGCCAGATAACAGGAAAAGGTCGTAATACCGATAGCCAGGAACACCGTAATAAAGTGCCACAAACTCTGTGCTTCACTGGTTAGGATCATCACGGTGGCAATGGCGCCGGGGCCAGCAATAAAGGGGATCGCCAAAGGAATAATCGACACATCTTTCGCCAGCTTGCCGTCCGGATGCGGCTCTTTACCTGTTGCTTCTTCGCCATCATCCAGACCTTTTTGCATCATGCTCATCGCAATACCAAACAGGATCAGGCCGCCGGCGATGCGAAAGGCTTCCAGCGTAATGCCAAACACCTTAAAAATAAAACTGCCCAGCAAACCGAATAACAAAAAGATCCCGGCCGAGACCAGGGTGGAACGTTTGGCGGCCCGTCTACGCTGAATGGCGTTGGCATTTGGCAACAAGGAGACAAAAATAAAAGCCGTTGTCAGCGGGTTAACAACAACAAAGAGTGCAGTAATGGCAATTAGCCAATAATCAATTAATAAGGTTACAGACATCATCTATCCAGAGTTCAGGCAGCGGTTAAAAGGTAATAACTGCTTATTCTAGCAGAATTTTTTAAAAAACATCCTGCTATGCATATAAGAGCTATCACAGCCTCGGCAAAAAAACCTGATAACACTCAAGGATTTAAATAATGTTAACCAGCTGGCACATTTGCCAGCCTTTTTGCTACAATTGGCGCAATTTTAATCTGTACAGGAGTACGGTTATGCCCGTCAGTTCGCAACACAAGGTTTATTTGCCCGCGTCGGCCCGCGATAATCAATACCTGCTGGCTGAGTTTGTTTTGTCCGATGAGTTAGTAGCCCGCTACCCGGCAAGCAGCACAGACACCCCCTACCTGGCGCTGTATCAGGCGCTAAGTCAAAAGCTGTTTGAACTGGCCGATCAGTTTGGCCTGCGCAATGTGCACCTGATTGCAAACGGTAAAACCCCGGTAGTGCGCTTCCACCAGGAAGCCTATGTGCTGCAAACCGCCGAGCAAATTCTGTTTTTCTATAACCCCAGCTACCATGAAGCCCAGCATAGCTTCTATGATGCCAAAGTGCGGGCACGGAAAATTAGCCTGTTGTTTCTGGCAACCGAGCAGCCACTGCGCTCTAATGCCGCAGCCTTTCACCAGCAGGTGACGACATTACTGACTGAGCTGCGTAACCGCCTGGCATTGGCAGAGCTGAAAATCAAAGTCCGTGATCACCAGCATCTGACCTATGATTTATTCGCCAAAGCCAAAGGCAGTAAAGAAAGCTACGGCTATAAACTGCGCTCTATCGATGCCCGCTATAAAGCCCGGCAAGCGGAACTGCCGGCCCATAGCGCCCTGACTTATGTGATTGTCAATTTACCGCTCAGCCGGCGGCTAAAAGAGCAGGTAAAGCTGGATCTGCACAGCAGCAGCCCCTATCTGCCGCTGTATCAGCATATCGCCGATCACTTTGTCTCGGCCTGTCAGCAAGAAAAACTGCAACATCTGGCCGTGCTGGCCAATGGTTTATTACCGCTGGTCCGCAACAGCCAGTTTGATAAAAGCAGCCAGGGCACAGAGTTACAGATGATTGGTTTTGACCCCAGCGCCAAGCAAGGCCAGCTGGTCAGCGATCTGCAGGGTGATAAGCTGGTAGAAATGATGCAGCTGATCATTTTCGCCACGCCAGACGACCAAACCGATATGGGTTATGGCCGCTTTATGAATGAAGTAGAAAGCGCACTGCGTCGTTTTGCTAAAGCGGTAAATCTGCAACCTGAGCGCGATGATTTAACGGTGCGTTTCCATCAGCATATCAGTTACCACCAATAAACTTAAGCCGCGCCGGCTATGTCCTTGCAAGACAGACCGGCGCTATAGCGGCTTGCTATGGCTTAGTTTGCGTCCAGTCCACCGTCGCTTTAAACTGTTCTTTATAGCGGCGTGACAACGTCAACTGCTGACCCGTTTTCAATAAAATGCTGCCATCACCACTACTCTGATAGCCAATACTCTCTATATAACGCAGGTTAACAGCCAGACTGCGGTGTATCCGGCAAAAACCGGCCTGCTGCAGAGTTTCCAGGGTAGCTGCCAGCGTAGCGCGTAGCGGATAAATGCGTCCCTCGCTATGCAAATTCACATAGTTACCGTTAGCTTCCAGCCAGGCGATGTCTTCGACACGGATCAGGTATTCCTTATCCAGTTTCTTAACCAGAAAATAACCCGGTTGCTCGACCGTACCACTTGTCGCCCCCTGGTGGCTGGGGTCGCCTGCAGCGTCGGCGCTGACGGCGGTCCCGACCACATAGGCTTCGCCCTGTAATCTGGCGTGAACAAAACGTGCCAGCTGAAAAGCGCAGAGAAAGACCAGATATGCCCACAGATCTTTGCGATATTCATAGATAAGCTCACGTCCGAGCGGCCCGAATTGATAGTCGCTACCCAACCAGCGGTACACCCAGCTACGCAGCGTTACCATAATGCCAACATGACTCAGTGAAAACACCACTGATGCCGCCAGGTGCAGCAGCAGTTGTCGGGCTGGCGCTTTAAATTGCAGCGGGTGCCGGCCAAACCACCAGAATAGTAGCGGGCTGAGTGACAAGGTACTCAGCACGCTGCTGTATTCCCACAGTATCGGTTGCCAAATTAACAAGGTGCTGTCCGGCTGCCGCTGCTCAGCCGTCCAGATTGAACTGACATTGACTGCGGCATTTAAGATCAAAAACAGCGCAAACAGCAAATAGCCGCTACGCACAGGATGGCGCTGCACGCATTGTACGAACCAGGAATTACCGCTTGTCATCTGTCGCCACCTGTTGTCCCTCAGTGCCACCGCTAAGCCAACCTGCTATAGCCGCAACCTATTATCGCCAGCATACTAGCACAAGATTCTGCCGTGAAATCAATTCAAAGGAGTTGTGAATGACCGATACTGTGCCCGGAACCACCACAAGCCACCCCGAACGACGCTACGACCTGGATTGGCTAAGAGTGCTGGCGTTCGGACTCTTGATGCTATACCACCTGGGGATGTTATATGTTGCTTCCTGGGACTACCACTATAAGAGTCAGTACTTATCGTCATCGCTGGAGTATCTGATGCTGCTGTCCTCGCCGTGGCGGATGCTGCTAATTTGGTTAATTGCCGGCTTTGCCCTTGGTACTGCGCTAAAGCGTTTACCGGGGCTGCGGGCTTACCTGCAATTTGCCGGCAAGCGAACCGTGTTGCTGCTGTTGCCGCTAATGGTAGGGCTCTGGATTATAGTACCACCACAGCTCTATGCCGAAATGGTACAAAAAGACGGCCTCTCGCTGAGCTACTGGCAGTTTTATCTGGCGTTTTTTGAGCTGGATCATCCGCTATTTGCTAATTATCAACGGGGCGTTTGGCCACATGTTGATGTCAATCATCTGTGGTTTTTACGCTCCCTGTGGCGCTTTACCTTACTGGCCATGCTACTTGCGCCTTTATTGTATTTGCCTGGGCTAAATCGGCTACTGACGCGGTTATTTACGATGCCTATCGGTTGGTTTTTAGTGTGGGTGGGTGCCCTGTTGTTACTCTGTCGTTATCAATTCAGCGGTGACAGTATCCGGGATCTGCAGGGCTTGCTGTTTTTCCTGCTCGGCATGGCACTGGTTTCAGTACCCGGATTTTGGCAGCAACTTAACGCCTGCCGCCGTCCGTTAGGGTGGTTCTGTTTGCTGAATTATCTGCTGCTCTGTCTGTTATATTTCCAGTTGCAGCAACCGGCGCAGTGGCCAGATTATCAGCAGCCAATGCGTTTTGCTCTCAGACTAAGCTTTTCGCTGCAAGGTGTAGCAGTGGTAGCCTGGTTACTGGCACTGGCGCAGCACTATCTGAACCGGCCACACCGTTATCTGAATATAGCCAACCGCGCGGTGTTTCCCTGTTATTTAGTGCATCAGACGTTATTAATCGTAGCGGCACTATGGCTGACGCCCCATGCCGTGGGCGCACTGGCCGAAGCGAGTCTGATCTTAGTGTTCACGGCAGCAGCCTGTGCTTTATTGGTCTGGCTGGGGTGGCGCTTACCCTGGTGTTCGGCACTGATCGGGCTTAACACCGGTTATCCGTTTAGTCAGCGCCAACGCTTTTGCGGCTATCTGCTTGGCGCCTTGCTGGTAAGCCCGCTGGCGCTGCGGTTGTTGGCAAGCGCGATATAGCGCTACGGTAAGGCAACTTAGCAAAAGCAGGGGCTGTAGCATCAAAGCCGCCAGAGAGGTGCGGCTAGGATGCTACAACTGCACCGGATTGCCTATTAACGCAAGCGCCACTCCTCCCGGGCAGCATAGAGCACCGGTACCATAAAGACGCTAAGTAGCACAAACAGCATGCCGCCAAGCGTCGGTATCGCCATCGGGATCATCAGATCAGCACCGCGACCAGTGGAGCTGAGTACCGGTAATAGCGCCAGTATCGTGGTGGCCGAGGTCATTAAACAGGGGCGAATGCGTTTTAACGCCGCCTGCATCACCAGTTCCCGCACCTCGCTGCGACTTGCCGGTTTCAATGTCGCAAACTGCTGCTTCAGATAGGTTGCCATCACTACGCCATCATCCACGGCAATACCAAACAGCGCGAGGAAGCCTACCCAGACGGCAATACTCAGGTGGTAGCTCTGTAACTGGAACAGCTGGCGCATATTGATCTCAAACCAGTCGATGTTTAAAAACCAGGGCTGCGCGAAAAGATCCAGTGCAATAAAGCCACCAGCCCAAGCCACCGCTATACTGCTAAAGATCATCAGCGCAGTCGTCACCTGCTGAAACTGCAAATACAGCAACATAAAAATCAGTACCAGCGACAGCGGGATCACCCACTGCAAAGTGTTACTGGCACGTTGCTGATGCTCAAAACTGCCGGCAAAACTATAACTGGCGCCGGCTGGTAGTTGCCAGTCACCCGAGGCAATGGCCTGTTGTAAATAGCCGGCAACCGCATCGACGACGTCAACCTCAGCCCAACCGCTTAAGCCACCAAAGGTCACATAGGCGGTTAAAAAGGTGTTTTCGGCGCGGATCATCTGAGGCCCGCGCTGATAACGAATTTCCGCTAGCTGTGTCAGCGGTACCGGATAGCCCGCTGGGGTATCAATCAGGATTTCAGAGAGTTGCTCCAGACTATCACGGCGCTCACGCATATACCGCACCGTGATACCATAGCGCTCGCGCCCCTCCACAGTGCGCCCCGCCTCCATTCCGCCTACTGCAGCGGCGAGATTTTGCTGCACCTGCTGCATACTCAAACCATAACGGGCAATGGCAGCCCTATCCGGGACTACCTCCAGATAGGGCTGGCCAACCACCCGCTCAGCACTGACCGAAGCAGACTGTACCCCGGGCGCCTGGCGTAGCAGTTGCTCCAGCTCTACCGCTAAGCCATCCAAGGTCTCAAGATCCGGCGCTGAGAGTTTCACCCCCATGGCCGCGCGCATGCCGGTTTGCAACATCAGTAAGCGGGTTTCTATCGGTTGTAACTTCGGCGCCGAGGTCACACCTGGTACCTGCGCTGCACGAACGATTTCCTGCCAGATATCGTCGGGCGATTGAATATGCTCGCGCCATTGCCGGTATGGCCGGCCCTTTGCATCTTCAATCAACTCGCCATTCGTATCGCGGATAAAGTCACCACTCTGGCTATCGACTTTAAAGTAACGCCGACGGCCGCGTTCGTCAGTTTTAAATTCGCTGTGATATTGGATCAGGGTTTCAATCATGCCAAGTGGCGCCGGATCCAAAGCCGTTTCTGCCCGGCCAATTTTACCCACAACTGAGCGTACTTCTGGGATCGCCGCAATGGCGGCGTCCTGTTGTTGCAAAATCGCCAGCGCTTCGCCAATAGAGGCATGCGGCATTAAGCTCGGCATCAGCAAAAAGGCGCCTTCATCCAGTGCCGGCATAAACTCCCGCCCCAATCCAGGATAACGGTGGGTTAAATGCACCCAGCTCTCGCTATGCCTGATATGGTTAGCATCACCGCCCAGCCCGGCATACAGTGCCGGTACCCATCCCAGCGTCTGCTGTGCCCCCAGCCACACCGTCGTACCGTAGCCGATAATTAGCAACGGTAAACACAAAAACAGCACTTTAACGCGTAAAAATAGCGCGAGCAGGAAGGGGTAACTCCATAAAAACAGCAGAAAGCCGCCCAGCACCAATAGCAACAGCAAGCTAACAAAACTCCAGTTGGCAAACTGGCCGGCCATAGGCCCAAGCGGCAACCAAACCTGGCTTAGAATACTGACCGCCGCCACTAACACTGCCAGGATGAGTAATTTGTGGCCAAGCGACCACAGCCAGGGCGTCCTTAGCTGTGCCAGACGCTGGCGCAATCTAAGTATGCGCTGCGCTAAGACTGGTTGCTGGTGTTGTAAATGGGACCAAAGCCGATGTCTCAAGTGGGAATGAGCAAGCAGCACCAGTCCATAGAACAGGGTCGCCCAGCCAAGCAAGCTGTAACCTGACCAGACAAAGATGATAATAAGCGCCAGCAATAACCACCAACGCCGGCTACTCAATAACCAGCGCTGCCAGTGGCTGCTTAATTCGCTGCGGCGCCATTTAAATAATAAACACAGAATGACTGGCAATACGGTTAACGCCAGCAACGCAGCAGCAAGCAAGACGAAGGTTTTAGTATAAGCCAGCGGACCAAACAACTTTCCTTCGGCACCGGTCATGGTAAACACCGGTAAAAAGCTAATGACGGTGGTACTGATAGCGGTAAGAATAGCCGGCCCCACTTCGGCACCTGCTTTTTTAACCAATGCGATACTGCTAAGGTCTGGCTCCTGTTGACGTTGGCGTAACAGGTTCTCACTGACGATAATTCCCATATCGACGATGGTCCCTATCGCAATGGCGATCCCGGCCAGAGCCACGATATTGGCATCTACTGCCAGCCACTTCATCGTAATAAAACTCAGCAGTACCGCCAACGGCAGCATCAGACTGACGGCAAGCGCAGCGCGAAAATGTAACAGTAATGCCAGTACCACTACTATGGTCACCAGCAGTTGCTGGGTTAATGCATCCTGCAAGGTGCCGAGGGTTTCATCAATCAGTTCGCTGCGATCGTAAAATGGTACAACCGTCAGCTGACTTAGGGTTAACCAAGCAGGCCAAGCATCGCCAGGAGTGGTTCTAAGGTAATTGAGCCAGGCTTGCTGGCTGGCGCTATCCCGTCCTTGCCAGGCGGGTAGTTGTTGCAAAGCAGCAAAGGACGCCACTTCAGATGCATTCACCTGCTGCCAATCGATCACCGCTTTCGCTGGCAAACCACGGCTAACTTCGTCTAAACGACGCTTGACATTCTCAATGGCCCGGCGCGGGTTATAGCCCTCGCGTACCGTTACCACCCCACCCACAGCTTCGGCACCGTTCACATCTAATGCGCCGCGCCGCGCTGCCGGACCAAGCTGAACTCTGGCCACATCACTGACCCGGATCGGCGTGTTGTCCGCTGCCAGTCTTACCACCGCCTGCTCGATATCGGCCAGGCTTTTAATATAACCTACGCCGCGGATCAGATACTCGGCGCCGTTAATTTCGCGACTGCCGGCACTGACATCCAGATTTGACGCCATCACAGCATCACTCACATCCGCCAAACTGACCTGAAAAATACGTAACAGGTCCGGGTTTACTTCCACCTGATATTCACGGACATAACCACCGATAGAGGCAACCTCACTGATCCCCTCAGCCGCCAGTAAGCCGGTACTCAGATACCAATCCTGCACCGTGCGCAGCTCATCGAGATCCCAGCCACCGGTCGTTCTACCGGTAGGATCACGGCCCTCAAGAGTATATAAATACACCTGCCCCAGCGCCGTGGCATCAGGTCCGAGCGTCGGCTGCACCCCATCCGGCAGGGTACCCGGAGCCAAGCTGGCCAGTTTTTCGAGTAAACGGGTACGGGACCAGTAAAACTCGGTATTATCGTCAAAGATCACCGCAATGCTGGAAAAACCAAACATTGACACCGAGCGCACATCTTTAACTCCCGGCACCCCCATTAGAGCGACGCTAAGCGGATAGGTAAGTTGATCCTGCACGTCCTGCGGTGAACGGCCTGGCCAGTCAGTAAAAACAATTTGCTGGTTTTCACCCAAATTTGGAATAGCATCCACCGCTACTGGCTCAAGCGGCATACCGGTTTTCCAACCGAAGGGGGCATAGGCAACACCTGCCAGTAACAGCAATGCTGCCAACAACATCACCAAGAGTTTTTGCGCTAAACAGGTGGCTAATAATCGCTCAAACCAAGGACGCACCGGCAATTCAGTGTTCATGCGTCTCTCCTGATGCGAATTGTTGCTCAACCTCGCCACATCGCAGCATCATGGCACCAAAATAGGGATTCAGAATATTTTGCTGTGGCTGTAACCAGGCTGCACCGTCGCCATTGCGCGCCATTGGGCAAAACGCCCGATACCAACCCGGTGCAATCACACCCAATTCAGCCAGACGCAACAAACCTAAGTTATGCTGGTAAAACTGTGCTCTGGCGTCAGCTAAGCTGGTCACATCGTCGATCTCATCGCGGCCATGCTGCAGTGCAACGACAATCCGTGGAAAATTCGCCGGCCAGTTGATTTGCGCAACTAGCTGTTGAAAACGAGCGGTTCCAGCTTGCCACTCACTGAGGTTATCTTCGGTTAATGCCAGATAGAGTTGCTGATAGGCCGCCAGTAAGCTTTGGTGTTCGGTGTCGGTTAGACGAAAATCGACTTGTGGCGCCTTGTCAGTGACTGGCTTTATCACCGAAGTTTGATCCTTCTTGTCCGAGGCCACGGCATGCCGGTGTCCGGCGTGCGGATCTGCACCGCCACCAGGCGACATCATGCTGGGCAAGCCACGGATCTGTAGCTCACTATCCAACCTGAACGCACCTTTGCTAACCACCAACTCATGTTCGTTTAAGCCAGCCAATAGTTCGTAATGGTCACCCAAACGTCGTCCCAAAGTCACTTCACGCCCGGCATAGGTAGGTCTTTCGTCGTCTAATTTCACATATACCAGCGCCCGCTCACCGGTTACTAGCACCGCCGAAACCGGAATTAACAATGCCTCAGTCTGTTCAGTGCTGAGGGTGGCGTTGGCCAGCATACCAGGCTTTAACCTGCCATCCCGATTGGGCAGTACCGCCCGCAGCCGGGCCGTACGCCGGTAGCTGTCGACCTCCGGCTCTATCAGCTGCACTTTGGCTTCCAGCGTTTCACCGGGCAACGCCAGCAGCGTAACCTGCAGTGTCTGTCCCGGCCGGATATCGCCTAACTGATGTTCGAACACCTCAAGCTCCAGCCACAGCGTCTCAAGTCCCAGCACCGTAAATAATGGCTGACCGGTGCTAACATAGGCCCCACTATTAACCATGCGCTCCATCACTCGACCAGAAACGGGTGCAGAAATGGTCACCGTATCCTGCAGGGTTTCTCGTTGCAGGATCTGCTCAATCTGAGCCGCCGGCACCCCGAGCAAACGCAAGCGGCGGCGGGCAGCATCCAATGTACTGGCGGCAGGTAAACCTGCGCCACGGCCAGCAGACAACTGCTTGGCTTGCAGTAACTCCTGCTGGATCACGATAAGCTCAGGATTAAAAATTTCGACCATAGGGTCACCTTCGCGAACATCCACTGCCGTGGTAGCCAGATAAAGCTGCTCAATACGCCCGGAAGTCCAGGCACTGATGGTTTTAAGTCGACTCTGATCAGCCGCCAAACGCCCCACCAGTGACAGGCTAGCCGAGGCTTTCTGTCTCAGAACCGGTGTTAACTCCGGTTGCAATAACGCATTGGCCCGAGGGCTTAACCGGATCACAGCATCATCTCCTTCTGGCAAGGGATCATCATCCTGCTCAACCGGAATTAAACTCATACCACAGATGGGGCAGCGATCGTTTGGATTTTCAGAACGAAAATGCGGATGCATCGAGCAAGTATAAAGTGTGGTTGCTTGTGGGCTGAGCGCGGCAAGTGCACCTTGCTGTGCCACTGCCGACGCCTGCGGCTTAGCATGTTGATGCTGCTCAGAAGCATGTTGATGTGGCATAGCCATCAGGTTGTAACTAATTAGCACACACCAGCCAAACAGCATCTTGCTATAAGATTGAGAACGAAACATAAAATTATCCTGCCGGGTAAATACAAATAACACTACACGCCAATGCATGCAGCCCAATCTGAATCACTGCAGGTGTTAAATTAATAAGGCAGATTTTTGAATGTAAAGCGGGGTCGTTCGGGGATAAGGCGGACTGACTACCTGAGATAAAATCTGCTGCCCGGCAACAAGGCCAGGCTGCACTAACTCAATGATGGCATAGGGCCACAGCAATGCTGCCGGCAACTCAGGCGTTACCGTTTGTACCGCCTCTAACGCACAGCCACTGCATAAATCATGCAGTAGCTGTGGTTCTTGCGTTAACTGCCCGGTTACGACACCATGGCAAGGTGGCTCGTGCTGCAGCTCTGCACTATGATTTGCTGCAAATAGCTGACCACAGAACAGCAAACACCAGGACAAGGCAAGGCTAACCATCATCGGGATGACCCAGATTTTTTGCCGTTGTACAAAAGTGCTGAGCATCTGCAGTTACCAGAGTTGAGATGCGCTTAATTTACACTTTCGTCTTGTAATTGTCAAAATTATTAAGGCAAGTAGATCAAAACACAGGCCAGATTAAGTGGCAGAATGCAGCCGATACCACAGGGCAGAATATTTGCCTGCAGAGGAAAAGTTCGCTAAAGTTTACGCAGAATTGAATGCTTAGGTGCCCTAATGCGCTGTACCGCTCTGCTGATGATTGCTGCCTTGCTGCTGAAAAGTGTGACTGGTTTTGCTATGGCTGGTTGTCATCTCGGGCACCAGCCTGCAGAGTCAGCCAGCAAGCAGGTTGATAGCCATGCCCAGGCCAGTGATAACAGCTCAGCTCAGTTAGCCAGTGCAGAACCTTTAAACAGCACAGTGGAATTACCTCGTCAAGCCGATGTATCTCAGCCTGAGGCCGCCGCCAAAGCGACGACTCCCGTCTGTAGTCTGTGCGCAAGTTGCTGTGTCACCGCTACGCTGACTTTCGAGCAGAGTTCGCCTCAAGCTACCCAGGTAACGGATCCCATCCCTAGCCTGGATTTTATTGATTTAAGCGTTTTGTTAAACCGCGCCACCCAACCTCCCTAAACCTGCTGATAGATTTGGTTTTAAACCCAGTTTAGCAAGGCTGTCTTGGTCCAAACCAGGGCATGCTGTTGTACCCCATACAAAACCAATTAAATTTTTGAAGGAAATGATGATGAAAACTTTAGCTAGCCTGATGGCAGCCCTGATCTTCTTTGCCCTGCAATGCACTGCAGCTTTAGCTCATACCCCACTAAT
Organism: Alishewanella jeotgali KCTC 22429; assembly: GCF_000245735.1. Lineage (GTDB taxonomy): Bacteria > Pseudomonadota > Gammaproteobacteria > Enterobacterales > Alteromonadaceae > Alishewanella > Alishewanella jeotgali. The sequence continues at coordinate 99,521 of NZ_AHTH01000039.1, read as the reverse complement.
GTTCTCTATTCCGGCAAAGGACGCCGTGCTCACAACATCCCCTAAAGTGGTGATGCTACACTTTGGTGATCCGGTGCGGATGTTATCGCTGGAGCTTACCTTGGATGAAGAGGCCATTGAATTTGGCTTTCGCCGCAATACCGAAGCCACCGATCATATTGAGTTCACACTGCCGGCACTGAAGGCTGGCAGCTACCAGTTTGCCTGGGCTGCCATAGGCGCTGACGGCCACAGGGTCAGCGGTGTCATTGACTTTAGTATTGATCCAAACGCAACAGAATCCTCCCCTGGCAAGCAACCTGAAGCGGATGAGCACCAGCACCATCACGCGAGACTGCTGACATTGCAGTCACAGGGCATTTAATCATGTACTGGGAGCAAGGGGCTGCCGCAAGCCGGATCTTACTTTATCTGTGCACGGCCATCACACTGGGGCTGGTGCTCTGCAACTGGCTGGCACAGCGGCACCGGCTTAGCGCACCGCTAAGCCGGCCTGGTCAGGCGCTGGTGTTTGGCCTGGGTGCTTTTAGCGTGCTAAGCAGCTTTCTGCTGCAGGTAGGAACTATGGCCATGGCGGGCATGGGAGGCATGTTTGATTGGGAACTGATGCAATTTCTGTGGCCGGACGCCGCAGGAAAAACGCTGTGTCTTCAATTGCCGGCCTTTGGCTTGCTGTTGCTTAGCCTGTTGCTTCTAAAGGTTAAATACCTGCCAATTCTGCTGCAAAGTCTGGCATTGCTATTACTGATGTTCGGTTTCTTGCAAGGCGGACACCTGCTGCGCTTTGGCCTGCCAGGGCAGTTGCTGCTGCTAACTCATCTGTTGGCTGTTGGCTTTTGGGTAGGCTCCCTGCCACTGCTGTGGCGGCTTTGCCGCCATAGTCCAACCGCAAGGCTGCACGCGTTACTGCACCAGTTTGGTCAGATCATGATCGGGGTTTTGCTGCTAATACTGCTGAGCGGCGTCAGCATGCTGTGGCTGCTGTTATCCGCGCCAGAGCAACTTTGGAGCACCAGCTATGGCCAACTGTTGCTTGCTAAAATACTGCTGGTTATTGGCTTGCTGAGTTTAGGAGCCTTGAATAAACTCAGGCTGGTACCCGCACTGCAACAACATTCAGATCCAAGGCGGTTGCAAATGGCTATCGTCGCAGAAATGCTGCTCGCCACGGCTATTTTTGTCATCACCGCAGTGGTGACAGTGATCGTGGGCTGGTCCGGTTAGGAGGCTAAGATGAGTATTGAAATGCTGCTGACACATCTGGTGCTGGGCCTTTATAGCCTGGCACTGACCGCGGGGATCTATGTCCACCATCAGTTAAAAACTCAGGGCCATGCTATGCAGCATCTGGCCCTGGTGTTGCTATTGCTGATTGAGGCGGCAGGTTTAGTCTGTATCTTTTACCACCTGTTAAAACCGCTGTTGCGATAACGCTGGAAAAGGCGTTTAGCTACCGAAAGCGCTGCAGCCGCAAAGCATTACTCAGTACAAAGATACTGCTTAATGCCATAGCGCCTGCCGCCAGTCCCGGTGCCAGCAAGGTGCCGGTGAACGGGTACAGCACACCGGCTGCCACTGGGATCAGCAGCACATTGTAGGCAAAGGCCCAAAACAGGTTTTGCCGGATATTGCGCATCACAGCGGCACTTAACTGCAGTGCCTGCGATACGCTTCCTACATCACTGCGCTGCAACACCACGTCGGCCGCTTCTATCGCCACATCGGTGCCGGTACCAATAGCAATGCCGACATCGGCGGCGGCCAGCGCCGGCGCGTCGTTAATGCCATCACCAACAAAGGCCACCTTGCCATACTGCTGCTTTAGCTGCTCTACTAGTTGCTGCTTACCCTCGGGTAATACCCCCGCCCGCACTTCGCTAATCCCTAACTGTTTTGCTACTGCCTTTGCCGTTGGCAGCTGATCACCGGTCACCATCACCACCGTTAAGCCGGCTTGCTGCAAGGCTTGCACCGCAGCCTGACTTTCCGGTCGCAGTTGATCGGCCAGCGCTATCATCGCCAGCAACCGCTCAGTATCCGCTAAGAAAATTACCGTTTTGCCAGCTGCCGTTAACTGTTGTAGCTGCTGTTGCTGGCTGGCATTCGGCAGTTCCGCTGCCGGGAACTGTGCCGGCAGCTGCTCAGCCAGCAGCCGCAGATTCCCCAGATAATAACGTTTACCGTCAACCAAAGCTGTAACGCCCTGACCATTAATGGCCTGAAACTCCGTCGTTGCCGCAAAGGGCAACTGCTGCGCCTGAGCGGCAGCGACCAGCGCCTGCGCCAGCGGATGCTCGGCAAACTGCTCTAAGGCGGCCACGATAGCTAACACCTGCTGTGCGGTTAAATCGGCCGTCGCAACGATATCAGTCAGCGCCAGCTTACCCTGGGTCAGGGTACCGGTTTTATCAAAGGCCACCAGCCTGACTTGCTGCAATTGCTGCAAGGCCGCGCCCTGGCGAAACAGTACCCCCAACTCAGCCGCGCGGCCGGTACCGACCATAATCGACACCGGTGTGGCTAACCCCATGGCACAGGGGCAGGCAATAATCAGCACCGCCACCGCATTCACCAGGGCCTGCGTTAAGGCCTGCTCACCGCCCAGCCACAACCAGAGCAGCGCCGTTAGCAGCGCGATCCCCAGTACCACCGGCACAAATACCGCGGTAACCTTATCGACCAGCGCCTGAATGGGCAGCCGGCTACTCTGTGCCTGCTGCACCAGGCGGACAATTTGTGCCAGCACCGTCTGCTCGCCAACGGCCTGAGCTTCACAGAGCAGCGCACCAGCAGTACCATTAAGCGTACCGCCGGTGACCACAGTGCCCGCCTGCTTTGCCACCGGCTGCGGCTCGCCGGTGAGCATCGACTCATCGACCCAGGATTCACCGCTGATCACCCGTGCATCAGCAGCAATCCGCTCACCCGGACGCACTAAAAACTGCATGCCGACCTTGAGGTCCGCCAGCGGCAGATCCTGATAGTTATCATTCACCCGCACTCTGACCTGACTGACTTTTAAGCCCAGTAACTTGCGAATAGCGGCACCGGTGCGGCCCCGGGCCCGCCCTTCCAGATAACGCCCAAGCAGGATCAGGGTAATAATCACCGCTGCCGATTCAAAATACAGATGGCGACTCACCTGGGGGATCAGCTCGGGGGCAAAAGTCACCAGCGTCGAAAAACTCCAGGCCGCAAAGGTACCCAATGCCACTAAAGAATTCATATCCGGACTTCGGCGCCACAAGTTTGGCAAACCAATGCGGAAAAAATCCCGCCCCGGCCAGGCCAGCAGCAAAGTGGTCAGCGTAAATTGCAATAAGGCGGAGTGCTCCGGCAGTAATACCCGCTGTAACAGCGCGGCAAAAGCCGGTAGCAGATGCCCGCCCATCTCCAGCACAAACACCGGCAGTGTTAAGGCCAGCGCCAGCCAAAACTGACGCTTTAAGCGACGTTGAGCCGCCTGTTGCTCCTGCTCGGGATCGGCGTGCTGCTCATCCACGACCTTAGCCTGATAGCCCAGACGTTGCACCGTTGCCAGTAACTCGCTGGTCTGTGCCAACCCACTGATGCGGCTAAGCTGTAGCTGACTATTGACCAGTTGCACCTGCGCCGATAATACGCCGGGGATCTGCCGTAAGGCCTGCTCAATTTTGCTGACACAGGACGCGCAATGCATACCGCTGATACTAAACAGTAAAGCTTCGGTGCGGGTCGGATAACCAGCCTGTTCCAGCGCACTCACAACCTGGGGCAGTACTGTCGCGGCCTCCAGGCTTAACTCGGCGTTGCCACTGGCCAGATTAACATTGGCTTGCTGCACGCCCGGTACAGCACTAAGTGCTGTTGTCGCGCGGCGCACACAACCGGCACAGGTCAATTTGGTAACAGGTATCAGCACCTTCAGGTTCGCTGCAGACATGGCAAGTACTCCATCAGATAGTTCAGTCAGCGCATTGTGCAATCTGGAGCAACTCCAGAGTCAAGCAGTATTAACACGCTTTTTTCAGACTTGACTCTGGAGCTGACTCCAGACTTATACTTAAACTGTCGGGCGGTAGTGACAGACCGCCTTCGCAGCAATAATTTTAGCAACTCAGGTATCCGGTATGAAAATTGGCGCACTGGCTCAGCAATTTGACGTCACGGTAGATACAATTCGCTTTTACGAAAAACAGGGCTTACTGGCAACAGCTCCACGCTCTGGCGCCGGCTATCGCCAGTACGGCACAGGCGATGTGCAACGCTTAAGTTTTATCCTGCGTGCTAAGGCTATTGGCTTTAGCTTACAGCAGATCCGCGAGCTGCTGGCTATTGAAGATAACAAAAGTGCCTGGGTCTGCGCTGATGTTAAAGACAAGGTCGCGTTAAAAATTCAGGAAATAGAGCAACAGCGTGCCGAGCTGCAACGGCTGCAACAGGCACTGCAGCAATTACACAATGCCTGTTGTGGCGGCACAGTCAGCGCCAACGCATGCTCTATTCTGGCTGCGTTGGCTCAGGCTGAGCCGGTGTAGCCTGCGCATTATCCGCTGGCAGCGCCGGGATAAACCCCGGCCGCCGATATGCAGCCAGTTGCTGCTCCAGCAAGGCGCCGATGCGGATTAACTCTGGCTCTGACCAGGGTAAACCGACCAGGCTAATGCCGAGCGGCAACACCCCGCTATAGCCGCCGGGTAAGGTAATAGACGGATAACCGGCTACCGCAGCTGCCGTCGAGGTGCCAAAATTAAACTGATCGCCGTTGACATGATCAATAGGCCAGGCCGGACCATAGGAGGGCAAAATGATCGCCGAGAAACCCTGCTGCAGATACTGGTTAAGTGCGGCCTCAGCCAGAGCGCGGCTTTGTGCCAGCGCTGCAATATAGTCGGCTTCAGCAGCAACCAGATCGATCGCCGCCGCCTGCTCCAGATATTCCTGACCAAAAAACGCCAGCGCCCGCTCGCCCTGCGCGCGGTTAAACGCAACGATCTTTTGCAGCGTATTGACCTGCTCTGGCACCTGATAGTCGGTTAGCCACCGCTGCAGATCACGGGCATATTCGTACAGCAACACGCTAAACTCGGCCTGATATAACTCCGAAGGTAACTGCCATTCCGCCGTTTCCACCACCTCAAAACCGGCCGCCGCTAATGCCTGAGCGGTATTATCCAGCATCGATACCACGGCAGGCTCGCGCTCGTCGTAAGCGCGCACTAGCAGGACCTTGCCGGCATTCGCCGGCTGCAGTGCCGCTGCTGTCAGCGAAGCCGGAATGGCTTCACGGGCGGCGGGCGTCAGCATGGCTTCCAATAACAAGGCCGCATCATAGATTCGGCGTGCCATAGGGCCGGCAATATCCTGGGCGCTGGCAATCGGAATAATACCCTCGCCGGACACGGCCCCCCGGGTGGGTTTAATACCAACGATACCATTAATGGCAGAGGGGCAAATAATAGAACCATCCGTTTCAGTACCTACTGCCAACAACCCAAAATCCGCTGCAATAGCCGCCCCGGCACCGGAGCTGGAACCACAGGGCGTATGGCTGAGCAGATGCGGATTGCGGGTTTGCCCACCCAGGGCAGACCAACCACTGGCCGAGTTTTCACCGCGAAAATTCGCCCATTCTGATAAATTGGTTTTTGCCAGAATCACAGCACCGGCCTCCCGTAACTGCCGCACCAATTCGGCATCCTGCGAGGTTATATGCCCCTGTAATGCCAGGGCACCCGCAGTGGTAGGCAATTGATCAGCGGTAGCGATATTGGCTTTTAACAGCACCGGCAAACCATGCAGCGCCGAACGGACCCGACCAGCTGCCCGCTCTTTATCTAATTGCTGCGCCTGCGCCAGGGCGTCCGGGTTAATATCGGTAATGGCATGTAGTTGATAGCCTCGCTGATTATGCTCGGCTATCCGTGCCAGATAAAACTGCACTAACTGTTCGCTGCTGATCTCATTACTGGCTAATGCCTGCTGCGCCGATCGGGCGTCCAGCCATTGTAAATCACGCCCCGGCGCAGCTTCCGGTAACGGCGCTGGCCGACAGCCCAGTAATAACAGTGTTAAACCTATTCCCAGTAAACGCATACAGCCTCATTTTCTGTTATGGCAATGGCTTTAGCTTACTGCCAGGCGCGCCCGATTGCAGGGCCTTTTACCGCAGCCCCCTGCTGCTGGTCGCAACGGAGCAATGGAACTTCTAAAGCATTGTCTGACCAAAGTGATGAAAGCTAAGGCATTATCCTCTAAACTATATTACTAAGCCCGCCTGCAAACCAATAAGGATCGGTTAATGAAAAAATTACTCTGGTTAATTCCGGTGAGTCTGCTCACCTTGCTGCTGGTGGCCTATTTGCTGGCCAACAGTATTATTAAAAGCATCTTAATCAGTGAGCTGGAGCAGATCACCGGCGCCGAAGTGAATGTCGACAGTGTATCGCTGCGCCTGTTACCGGTATCGTTGCAGCTTGATGGCGTACAGCTTACCGATCCGGCAAAGCCAGATTTTAATAGCATCAGCTTTGCCAAAGCCTATGCCCGAGTCGACCCCTGGCCGGCCTTAAAAGGTTATTATATCGTTGAAGAGCTGGAAGTGCTGGAGCTGGCATACGGCAGTCAAAGAGCCCGGCCCGGCAAGGTATACCGGGTACCGCCGGCCAATGATAATGCGCTGGATTTAGCCTCTTTACTGCAAGTCGAGATCCCGACCGCTGATGCCATTCTGGCCAGAGCCAATCTACAGACGCTGCAGCAGGGCGAACAGTTACAACAGCTGGCCGCGCAGCAGCGCCAAAAAATGACCACCTTGCGCCAGCAACTGCCAACACCGGAACAGCTGGCTGAGTTTCAAAGCAGCATTAAGGCGCTGACCGACAGCCGTATCAGCGACGCGGCAGATCTGGCCGCCAAAACCCAGCAATTAACCAGCCTGCAGCAACAATTACGCACTGAACGCGACAAGCTGCGCGAGTTGCAACAAAGTCTGACCGAAAGCCGCGATAGCCTGAGCGCTGCCGTTAAAGCCGTACGCACTGCTGCCGAGCAGGACTGGCAACAGCTGCAACAGCTGGCGAATATTCAGCAAGGCGGCCTGGCACCGATTTTCCAGATCCTGCTGGGCGATGTCTGGGCGCGTGAAATCCAGAAACTGGAAGCACTCTATCAATTGGCCAAACCCTATTTGCAGCAGGACGGCGAACCGGCCCCGGCAAAACCGCTGGATCCGAATCAGCCCTTTCCGGATTTCTGGATTAAAGAAGCGCGCATTCAGGTGTTACTGGCTGGCACCGAGAGCCTGCTAACCATGCAGGACATTACTACCCAACATCAACTGATCAATAATGTAGCAACCCGCTTTAAACTGAATGTCGCAGGTCTGCCCAAACTGGATAAGCTGCAACTTAATGGCGATTTTGCCATTCTGGAGCAGATGATCACTAACCTAAGCTGGCAGCTGGAAGGCATGGCCCTGGAAAACCTGACACTGGGCCGCGAGCAAAATGCGCTGACACTGCTGGCGGGCTTATTTAGTGCCAATGGCTCACTGAAAATTACCGATGATCAGCTAAAACAGCAGGCCAAAGTGTTGTTAAAAAATGCCCGCTTTGACCAAACCGGCAACCGCTATCTGGACCAGCTCGTCACTTTACTGAACCGCCAGGGACAGATCCCGCTGGATGTGCTGGCAGAAGGCTTGATCTCCAATCCGCAAGTGACAATCCGCTCCTCACTGGATCGGATGTTGGGTGATGCGCTGCTGGGCGAAGCCAAACAAAAAATCGCGCAGCTACAAACCCAGCTACGTACCGAATTGGATAACCGCCTGACGCAGCAACTGGGGCCACAACAAGAGTGGCTAAACCTGTTACAGCAACAAGAAACCGATAGCAAGGCCATGGAAGCCAAACTGGAAGAACTGCTAAATGCCAAAATGGGTAATCTGCAGGATCAGTTGCGTAACCGGCTGCTTGATCGGCTGGGTGGCGGTTAAAAGCGCAGGCGCCGCCGCATTAATCAGGCGGCGCTTTTTACGAATATAGCCCTATCTAGAGTCAGACTGTTATTCGCCTTGCTGCCTGATTATAAATCGAGCGTTACCTGGCGGTCTTGGTTCAAAACGTCTTAGCTTAAAAGTGCTTGGTTGAACCAAGTTGCCTTGTAGCTCTGAAAATAGGTAACCGTTTATCATGCTAGCGCTGTTGCGATGCAGCAGCACTTTATTAGCAAAAACATTATGCGATGTGCGAATAAATAAGATATTTCCAGCCTCATTAATTTTCCCGGCTTCAAAGAAGGCTTCGTCGGTATAAGCAGTTCCTGTAACATAACGCATAAAACGGGAGCGTCCTGTTTTATTAAACTCCAGAAATACCAGATCCCGCTTTTCATCCTGCTCAAGAATACCCAGCCAGGGGCCATAATGGCCATCTTGAGCCTCATCAGTACGAACATTATGTTCAAAGAACTGTTTATAAAAGGCGATATGCTGTTCGGTAAAACGTTTTACTGTAGATTCTCCGGCTTGCTTTAATAGCAAATAACTATTACTGGACAATGCCTTCCCTTCTTGATGGGTCGTAATGTCTAACACCCGCAGACCTTGATCGAATTGCGGAGTAATAATTAAGCGGATTCTTGAATCCGACCAGTTGGGATTCACAACGTCCAAGATACATTCTGAAGCTGAGCATTGCAGTTGCTCTTCAGAAAACTCCACTACAGAACCGGAAGTAAAAGCATCAACAATGCTGAACCGTACCAGCGCATGCGGAGGCTGTTCGTTGATTTGCAACTGCTCAAACAGCCACCCTTGAGCATTAACGCCCTCATATAAACCCACGCCCGGGCGAAACTCCGCATTCTGCGCCAGACTTACTTTTGACATCACAGCCAACAGCCCGCACAGGCTGATAAAACGAAGCAGTTGCATCCTTTCTCCTAATTAGTTTCGCTGTATAACATCGCACGGTCTCACTATTTAGCCTCTATGCAGAAAATTAGCAGGCCAGTCAAACCGCCGAATGACACCAGATGCGTTTACATCTTCCACGCAGAGGTTCGATTCTAGGCGATGTTATAACTTAGATGAAACCAGTAACACTGATATTTTCTAAAACTTTTCCCGTTGTTACTCGCCTTTCCTCTTGCTCTGTGACCAATAATCCGGCTCAGCGACCAGTTATCATAAATTACCCCAGGCGGACAAATGGCGGCATTATGCTGTAAGCTCAACACGCCCTACTACGGAGGACATGCGATGAAAAAAATTTTACTGAGCAGCAGCCTGTTACTGGCCAGCTTTGGTAGCCTGGCTGATGATTACAGCGGTCACTGGCGCGGTGTACTTGAGCTGGCTCCCGGCGTTGGTATTGTGTTGGGAGTAAACCTTAGCTCAGCAGAGCAGGGTTATCAGCTAGAGTTATTAAGCCCAAATCAACACTCGCAGCCAATTCTGCCCAGCAGCATGACGCTGGAGGGCACGCACCTGAAATTTGCCGCTGATTCATTACGTGCCAGCTTTGATGGCCGCTTTGCCGGCGAAACCCTGGCAGGGGTCTTTACCCAGGGCCGAGCAATGCCCATTACGCTCACCCGGCTTAGTAAAACTGATCTGCAGCGTTTGGAACATGAACAGCAGTGGGCGGGCGATCTGGCACTGAGTAATAACGCCAGCTTGCCGCTGGTGTTAAATGTCGCCGTGATTGCCGGCGGTTATCATGTGACCCTGGATAGTCCGAAACAACAGAGTTATGGGATTCCTGTCGACCAGTTTAGCGTCAGCGATAGCCAGCTTAATTTCAGCGCTAAAATGATCAGCGCCAGCTATCAGGGGCAATGGCAACAAGATCAGTGGCAGGGTACCTTTATTCAGGGCCGGGCCATGCCGCTTAATTTAAAAAAAAAGCCCTGACACCCACTGAGCCACTGACGTTACAACAGTTACCCGGCTGGCTAAAACAGGAGTTTGGCCAGCACGGCGTGGCTATCGCGCTGGTAGACGGGCAGCGGGTGCAGTATCAACTGCATGGCCTGGCCGACACCCAACCACAAGCCGCTAGTCAAGCAGTGGACCGGCAGACCTTATTTGAAATTGGCTCGATAACCAAACCCCTGACGGCGCTGGCAGTATTAAGCCTGGTACAACAAGGGCGCTGGCAACTCGACCGGCCGCTGGCACAGCAGTTTGCCCGCCCGGAACTGGCTAAACATCAGTATAGTCTTGCCGACTTACTGACTCATCGCAGTGGTTTGCCAAGGCTGCCGGCTAATTTACCACTGGACGACTTACGTAACCCTTACGCCAGCTATCACGATAATCAGCTGCGTGCCGCCCTCACCACAACCGACTTTACTGAGCGCCAGTTTGGCTACTCCAACTATGGCTATGGTCTGCTGGGTTGGCTGTTGGCGACTGAGTTAAAGCAGCCCTATGCTGAACTGATGCAGCAGCGTGTATTCCAGCCACTGGCGATGCCAACGGCCAACGTGCAACTTTCACTGCCAGAGCACACCGGCACAACCGCAGTGTGGCCTAAACTGGCCCGTGGTTATGCCATTAATGGTGAACAGGTCGCGAACTGGCAGTTTGATAGCCTGGCCGGTGCCGGCGCGGTCATCGCCAGTATTGAAGATATGGCGGGCATGCTTAAGCACATCTTCGCCACGGCCAACACCGACCCGCTACTGCAGTTATGGCTGACACCACTGCCACTTAGCGACCAACCGGCGATGACACCGGGCTGGATGCTTACCTCTAAGGGCTGGCACTGGCATGCCGGTCAAACCGCTGGCTTTAGCAGCCTGGTGGTATTCGATCCGACACAGCAAAAGGGGCTGGTGATCCTGAGCAATATTGCGCTACCCGTTACCGAACAGGGCATGGCATTATTTGCCGACTGGCTGGCTAAGTCCGCTACAACCCTTTTACCACAGGATAAACAACCATGACGTTAAGCCGGTCAGCGAGTTATGCGCTACTACAATGCAGTGGCTGGGGGCTGCTATACGCCCTGCTGAGTCTGATGATCTATAACAGACCGGTGTTTGTTGCTACCGAACTGCTATATGGTGCGGTGCTGGTCGGCAGTACCGGCCTGGGTTCACATCTGTTGCGTAGTGTGTACCGGCGCAAACTGCAGCAGGCTGGCGTAGTGCGCCAGGCCACCAGCTTACTAATTGGCAGTATTTTGGTTGCCGCCGTAGCGACCTGCCTGCTACTGATGGTATTTTTTCTGTTAAGTCTTACCCAATACAGCTTTCCTGTCCCTGCCGCACAACGCTGGTTTGTCATTAAACATATCTTCAGCGGTAACTTTTTAAATATGCTGCTGGCGATGTCGCTCTGGTCTGCGCTCTATTTCGCAATAACCAAGGTACGACAGCTGCGACAAACCACCGCCTTACTGCAAGCTACCCAACTCGACGCCTTACTCAATCAGCTACAACCGCATTTTCTGTTTAATGCGCTAAATAATATCCGTGCGCTGATCCTGGAAGATCCGGAAAAAGCCCGCGAGATGTTAAGCGTGCTGGCCGATATGCTGCGTTACAACCTGGACCCACGAGCTGGTGTTAAAGTGCCTCTGGCGCAGGAGCTGGAAGTGGTGCAGCATTATCTGGCGCTGTGCTCGATTCAGTTTGAACAACGTTTGCGCTATCAACAGCAGATCCCGGAGGCCTGTCTGGCCTTGGCCGTACCCAGGTTATTGCTGCAACTCTGTGTAGAGAATGCGATTAAACATGGCATTAGCCAGCTACCGGCCGGGGGGGGCATTGCGATCAGCGCCCGGATTACCGATAATCAGTTGTGTTTAACGGTTAGCAATGACGGCCAACTCCAACCAGGTACCACCGGCACAGGCGTAGGACTGGCTAATATCCGGCAGCGGCTTGGTCTGCTATATCAGGGCCGTGCCAGTTTGCAACTGACACAGCAACAGCATCAGGTGCTAACTGAGATCTGTCTGCCCATGGAGTCGCTCGATGAAAGTACTGCTGGTTGACGATAGCCGCTTAGCCCGGCTGGAGCTGAAAAATCAGCTAAAACACTGCCCACAGATTGAAATTGTTGGCGAAGCGGCCGATGTTAGCCAGGCATTACAACAGATCGCAGACACTAGCCCGGATTTATTGCTACTGGATATTGATATGCCCGGGGCAGACGGCTTTCAGCTGCTAGAGCAACTGGCGGAGCAGAGTAAGCTGCCGCATGTGATCTTTGTCACCGCCTTTGACCAATACGCACTCAAATCCTTTGATTACCACGCTACTGACTATCTGCTAAAACCTGTTACTCTACCCCGCTTACAGGCCGCGCTGGCAAAGGTGCCGGCACCCAGCCAACGCCCGCAGATGACCTTGCAAAGCCAGGTTTTTCTAAAAGACGGTGACCGCTGCTATTTTGTTACGCTGGCCGATATTTACGCCTTTGAGGCGCAAGGCAACTACACCAGGGTGCACTTTGCCGCCGGTAAACCGATGATTTACCGCAACCTGAGCGCGCTGGAGCAAAAATTGCCCGCTGAGACCTTCTTTCGCGCTAACCGCAGTTGGATTATTAACACCCAATATATCCGGCAGATCGAACCGACTATCAGTGGTGGTTTTGACGTGAGTCTAAGTGCCGAACTGAGAGTAGAAATTTCCCGCCGTCAGGCCAGCACTTTTAAACAGGGTTGGAGTTTGTGATATCTAAAAAACTGACTCCGGAACAGAATAACGGAAAGGCCGGTGTCGCGGTCGGTATTACACCAGCTTATCGTTACAAAATAGTTAAAATATACCGATACTTATCTTGTAAATTAGTAATAATTGTCTAAGCTGTAATCTTCACATAATCGAAAAACTCGTTGGAGCGCTCACAATGAAAATCACCGCATTACTGCTACTGACCTTGTTCCTCGGCGGCTGCACTCTGAAACCGACTCTGGAATCTGAATTGATTGGTCAGGCACGTCCGGCCATTGCGCCTTCTGAGGTGGTATTGGTAGAACGTTTACCGGAAAAGTTTGACAGAATTGCGGTATTAACTGCGATGAGTCCACCGCGGTTAAGTGCAGCAGATCCAAAGCTGACTGACGAATTATTAGCGTCGCTAAAAACGCAAGCAGCTGAAGTCGGGGCTAATGGTCTGATTCTGACTACACTGCATGATGAAACAAAGCCTGTCAGGCGAACTGGTAGCCTTGATGGTAATCAAGGCTTTGCCATAACTGAAAACCAGATCCAACGTGTTGCTCAGGCTGTCGCTATTTATATTGATTAACCCGCGATCAGGGAAGCCAGGCGACTCTGCCTGGCTACTAACGGCTTAAGAGGTTAAAGCAACGCCGGCTTACTCCTCGTCGTCTTCATCCCACTCTTCGTCTTCATCACCTTCAAAGTAGGTGCCCCAGCCGTCATATTCGACTTGATGCTTTTTCGCCAGCGCTTCCAGCTTGATCGCATCAGCAGTAATACTGGCCGCTTCCAGTGATTGCTCACGGATGGCATCAAATACCCAGGCACTGCCGCCGTCTTCAAATTCCACTTCTTCAGCGTCAGTTACTTCATAGCCGAGCTTAAATAATTCAACAGCCAGCTTTTCCAGTTTATTAAAATCCTGGTCATAAAAGTGATGCTCAATGGTGTACATCGCATCCGGATCGCTGCCATCTTCTAATAAGGCAGCGATAGTTTCTTCAGTAAATTCTTGCCAGTTTTCCATGGGTTATTACTCTGATTGCGGTTGTTGCTGCGAAGTGTAGTCGTTACCCAGCTCGGCATCAAGGGCGCTGATCTGCGCCGCCATCTGGTTGCGCAGATCTTTGGCGAACTGACGGATATTCTGCTCTTTGCTCAATTCTACCGGCGCCTGCATCTGAATAATCACCTTACCATTATTCCAGCGATTAAGCTTAAACTGCTGATGGGTGCTGCTCATACAGACCGGCACCAGCGGCACTTTAGCTTCCAGCGCGATATGAAAGGCACCCATCTTAAAGGGCAGTAAACCCCGGCCATAGCTGCGGGTGCCTTCCGGGAACATCCACACCGAGATCTTTTGATTCGAAATCCGCTCGGCCGCCGCCAGCATAGTGCTTAGCGCCTTAGTTTTATCATCACGGTCAATCAGGAAATTGCCACTTAGCCAATACAGCTGGCCAAAAAACGGAATATATTTCAGGCTTTTTTTACCAATGGTTACGGTACGCGGCAGCACGGAACCACTTAAGGTAAAGAGATCGAGATTATTCTGATGGTTGGCGACAAACACATAAGGTTCACCGGCCTGGATCGCCGGATCGCGGCGGATTTCCACCTCAATACCGAGGATGCGGGACACACTGCCATACCAGAGGCTAAACCAGTACACATTATTAGGATGGAACGGACGCAGCAAACAGATCAGTAAGCCAGCGACTGTACTGACAATAAAAAACAGTGCTAACAGTATTAAACGAACAACGGCAACCAAAACAGGCCCCTTGCAAGGTCAAAGAATAACAAGGGGCCTAGTATAACTTATTGCTCGGCGTCTCTGGTTTGATCACTGCTGCCGTTGACGATCACTTCATCAATCCGCTGCAAGCCGCGTGGTAGTTTATTACCACGCCGGCCGCGCTCACCCTGATAATGCACCAGATCGTCCATTTTCAGGCTCAGTTTACGTTTACCCGCCACCAGCGTGACACTGCCGGTTGCCGGCACCACCGCCAGCTGAGTAACATATTCTTCGCGGCTGGCGGCACGAGCCGACGGAATCGACATCAGCTTATTACCCTTACCCTTACTGAGTTTCGGTAACTCTGTTACCGGGAACAACAGCATCCGCCCTTCGTTAGAGATACACAGCAGCAAATCATGCTCCGGATCGCCAACCAGCACCGGCGGCAATACCTTAGCACCAACCGGTAAACTCAGTACCGCCTTACCGGCTTTATTGCGACTGAGCAAATCACTGTATTCGGCGACAAAACCATAGCCGGCATCCGAGGCCAGCAGCAGGCTTTGTTTCTCATCCCCGAGCAGTACGTGCTCAATACTCTCACCGGCGACAATGGTAAAGCGACCGCTTAACGGCTCGCCCTGACCGCGCGCCGACGGTAACTCATGGGCTTCAGTGGCAAAGCTGCGACCGGAGGAGTCTAAAAATACCGCCTGCTGGTTAGAGCGGCCTTTGGCCAGTGCTTTAAAGGCATCACCGGCTTTATAACTTAACGCATTGCCATCCACATCATGGCCTTTGGCACAGCGGACCCAACCTTTTTCCGACAGTACCACTGTCACCGCTTCGCTGGGCAGCAGCTCTTTCTCGGTTAAGGCTTTGGCTTCTTCGCGTTGTACCATCGGGCTGCGGCGCTCATCACCATATTTTTCAGCGTCAGCCAGCAGTTCATCCCGGATCAGTTTGGTCAGCTTTTTCTCGGAGCCTAAAATCGCCTGCAACTTGTCCCGCTCTTTACTCAGCTCATCCTGCTCACCACGGATCTTCATCTCTTCCAGCTTGGCCAGATGCCGCAGTTTTAATTCCAGAATGGCTTCGGCCTGACGTTCAGTAATGCCGAAAAAGGCGACCAGCTCAGGTTTGGGTTCATCAAAGGTGCGGATAATCCGGATCACGTCGTCAATATTCAGAAAGGCAATTAATAAACCTTCTAATACATGCAAGCGATCCAATACCTTATCCAGCCGGTATTGCAGGCGCCGGCGCACCGTATCGCGGCGGAAAGTCAGCCACTCGCCAAGGATTTCCACCAGATTGCGGACTTTGGGCCGATGATCCAAACCAAGGATATTCAGGTTAACCCGGTAGCTTTTCTCCAGATCAGTGGTAGCAAACAGATGCTGCATTAATTGCTCAACATCAATCCGGTTTGAGCGCGGCACAATCACGATACGGGTCGGGTTTTCATGATCCGACTCATCACGTAAATCCGATACCATCGGCAGCTTTTTCGCCTGCATCTGTGCAGCGATCTGCTCCAGCACCTTGGAACCCGAGGTCTGATGCGGCAGCGCTGTGATCACAATATCGCCATCTTCCTGCTGATACAGGGCGCGCATCTTAATGCTGCCACGGCCGGTCTGATACACGGCTGCGATATCGTCGGCTGACGAAATGATTTCCGCATCCGTCGGATAGTCCGGACCTTTTACGTACTGCAGCAAGTCAGTCACACTGGCCTGTGGGTTATCCAGCAGCGCAGCGCAGGCATTGGCCACTTCGCGGGCGTTGTGCGGCGGAATATCGGTTGCCATGCCCACGGCAATACCGGTGGTGCCATTAAGTAAGATATGCGGTAAGCGTGATGGCAGCACCTTAGGCTCGTCCATGGTGCCGTCAAAATTCGGGATCCAGTCAGTCGTGCCTGAGCCCAGCTCCGATAACAGCACTTCACTAAAGCGCGAAAGCTTAGCCTCGGTATAACGCATCGCCGCGAACGACTTAGGATCGTCCGGCGCCCCCCAGTTACCCTGACCATCCACCAATGGATAACGGTATGAAAACGGCTGCGCCATTAATACCATGGCTTCGTAACAGGCCGAGTCACCATGCGGGTGATATTTACCCAGCACGTCACCGACAGTGCGGGCCGATTTTTTATATTTCGCCAGATGCGATAAGCCCAGCTCTGACATGGCGTAAATAATCCGCCGCTGTACCGGCTTTAAGCCATCACCGATATGTGGCAGGGCCCGGTCCATAATGACGTACATCGAATAGTTCAGATAGGCGTCTTCGGTAAAACGCCGCAGCGGTAACTGTTCCGTACCGTCAGCGGCAATCAGGGTTTCTGTCATGACTTTTCCTGTTTCGTCAGTTCGAGTTTACGGCGCTGCTGTTGGTTTTTTCTAACTAGCATAAACAAAGCAAGGATCAACGCAATAATACCCATTGCTATTGCCAACCACATCCATTGGATTTGTCTGGCGCGGTTGATTTCAGCCAACCTTAGCGCTTTCACCTGCAATTCTTGCTCTAGCAAGGTCTGCCTTGCCAGTTCCCGTTCAGCCTCAAACCCCATGCGCAGCTTGGCTAACTCAATTTCATTTTCTTTGTCTCGAAATTGTTGAAAGCCACGGACAAAAGCTTGCAAGTTTTGGTAGGCACGTTGATATTGCCCCTGTTCTGCTAACAGCTCAGATTTCAACAACTGCAGCGCTAACAACATATTGCCGGGATCGTCATGTTCCAGTTTTTGTAAATACTCTTCGGAAAGCTGTAGTTGCTGCAAGGCGAGTGAGTTTTGTTGCAGTTTTTGATAAATCAATGCCTTCTCGTAGTGATGGCCAGACAAATAATAAGCAGATTGAATAACATTTAAATACTCCTCTGCTTTTTCCATGTAATTCAACGCAATTTGAGGCCGGCCCATTTCGTTACTTGTGATAGCGAGCCCGCTGTAGGCGTAATACATGCTCAATAAATCATTGGCAATTTGAGCCGACTGCAGCATCCGGTCAAAGCTTTGTAGTGCTAATTCAAAATTCTCTAAATAACTGTAATTCCTAGCCAAGTTATACAATACGGTGACCTTATTGCGTTGCCAGCCTAACTCGTCGTACAAGGTCAGAGCTTGTTCCAGAAACTGTTGGGCTTCCTGCTCAAACGCTAAAGACGAATACATTAAACCAAGCTGCGCATTCACCTCTGCCAGTAGCTCTTTGTCTTGCAGAGTAGAAGCTTCTTGATAGGCTTGCTTTAACGCTTGTAAAGCTTGCTGATCGCGATCTTGTAACGTGTCGATAGCTGCGATGTTGACCATCGCACGTATTCGCAACTTGTTATTCTCCAGCGCTATGGCAGTGTCACTCGCCTGCCGGTACAAATTCAGCGCCTCAGTTAGTGCCAATTGCATTTCTCTGGCATACCCCAGTTCCAGCAACAATTCCACCTGCAGCAAACTCGGTTGCTCTTCCAGTAGCGCCAATCCACGTTGAGCTGCCTGCTGTTGCTCGGGATAGCGACCAAGATGGCTATATACAGTAGCTTCAATATTTAACCAAAATGCCTGCTGTGTTTTAGTCAGATCGACAAAGACATCTTGCTGTTGTTGCAGTTGCTCCAACACGCTTTCGGGAGAGCGATGCTTTTGTGCATCTAACTGCTGTAACCACTCTGGCACCACAAGGGTTTGAGCCCAGACAGGAAAACTGCTGCTGAAAATTATCGCAGCCGAGATAGCAAGCAGCAAAAAATGATAGCGAAACATAGAGCCCAACATCATGTTCTTCCTTTAATGTCAGGCGACTATTGCCCGATCACCCTTTTGCTCTAACCACTCCTTACGATCATTAGCACGTTTTTTTGCCAGCAGCATATCCATCAGCTCCAGCGTTTGCGGCGCATCATCGATCGTCAGCCGCACCAGGCGCCGGGTATTCGGATCCATGGTGGTTTCGCGTAGCTGTAACGGGTTCATTTCACCCAGACCTTTAAATCGTTGCACATTGACCTTGCCACGTTTCTTCTCGGCTTCAATCCGATCCAGAATACCGTTCTTCTCTTCCTCATCCAGCGCATAGTAAACGTCTTTACCAATATCGATCCGGTACAACGGCGGCATGGCAACAAACACATGGCCCTGTTCCACCAGATGACGGAAGTGCCGCACAAAGAGCGCACAAAGTAAGGTTGCGATATGCAGACCATCAGAGTCAGCGTCAGCCAGGATACACACCTTGCCATAACGCAGCGCCGACAGATCCTCAGAGTCCGGATCAATACCAATAGCCACCGAGATATCATGCACTTCCTGCGAGGCCAGAATTTGCGAGGACTCGACTTCCCAGGTATTAAGGATTTTACCGCGTAGTGGCATCACTGCCTGAAATTCACGGTCGCGCGCCTGCTTGGCAGAACCACCGGCCGAATCCCCTTCGACTAAAAACAATTCGGTACGGGCTAAGTCCTGGGCCGCACAATCGGCCAGCTTGCCGGGCAGCGCCGGGCCAGAAGTAACTTTTTTGCGGACGACTTTTTTCGCCGCTTTTAAGCGGCGCTGCGCGTTGTTAATACAGAAATCGGCCAGTGCCAGTGCAATATCGGTATGCTCGTTTAGCCACAAGCTAAAGGCATCTTTCACAATGCCGCTGACAAAGGCCGCCGACTGCCTGGATGACAAGCGTTCTTTGGTCTGGCCGGCAAATTGCGGATCCTGCATTTTCAGCGATAGCACATAAGCACAGCGATCCCATAAGTCTTCCGGTGACAGTTTAATGCCACGTGGTAACAGATTACGGAACTCGCAGAATTCACGCATCGCTTCTAACAAGCCCTGACGCAGGCCATTGACATGAGTACCACCCTGCGCCGTTGGGATCAGGTTGACGTAGCTTTCGGTGATCAGTTCACCGCCTTCAGGTAGCCACAGCAGTGCCCACTCTACGGCTTCGGTACTGGCGGCAAACTGACCCACAAAGGGTTGCTCAGGCAAGGCCTGATACTGTTGCACCGCTTCGGCCAAATAATCGCGGATCCCGGCCTGATAACACCACTGGTATTGTTGCTGGTTAACTTTGTCGTCAAATTTAACCGTAAGACCAGGGCATAGCACGGCCTTAGCCTTCAGCACATGCAATAAGCGACTGACGGAAAATTTAGGCGAATCAAAATAGGACGGTGTGGGCCAGAACCGCACCCGGGTACCGGTATTGCGTTTGCCCACGGTACCGGTTATCGCCAGCTCAGAGACTTTGTGACCATCCGCAAAGGCCATCTCATAAACATTACCATCGCGACGGATGCTGACTTCAACCCGGCTGGACAGCGCATTGACCACCGAGATCCCGACGCCGTGTAAGCCACCGGAGAATTGATAGTTCTTATTGGAGAATTTACCACCGGCGTGCAGCCGGCACATAATCAGCTCGACGCCGCTGACCCCTTCCTCCGGGTGAATATCCACCGGCATACCACGGCCGTTATCAATGACTTCGATCGACTGGTCATCGTGCAGGATCACCTGCACCAGATCAGCATGCCCTGCCAGGGCTTCATCGACACTGTTATCGATAACCTCCTGCGCCAGATGGTTTGGCCGGGTCGTATCGGTATACATGCCGGGACGGCGTTGTACCGGCTCTAAACCGGTTAACACCTCAATGGATTCGGCGTTATAGAGTTGTTCAGTCATATTGTTGTAGTTGCTTCCTGTTTACGGCTGTTGCAAACAAAATTCTGCGATCTGTGCCAGATATTGCTGATAGCCAACAAAGCTATGATCACCGCCTTCGACCAGCTCAAAACGGGCGCCCTGATAATACTTAAGAGCCTGCCGGTAATCTAACACCTCATCACCGCTTTGCAAAAGGACAAAATACTGCTCTGGCCGCTTTAACGTCAAGGGCATCAGACTGGCCAACTGACTCATATGCTCAGTGCGCACCTGATAGCGTTGCTGTAATACCGGGTGCTGATACTCACCAATGTAATCTGCCAGCACCTTATGCGGAGCCACCGCCGGGTTAATCAAACAGGCGCGACAGCCATACTGCTCGGCCAGTACCGTCGCCAGGAAGCCACCGAGCGAGCTGCCGATAATGGCGGCTGGCGGCGCGGTGATCTGTTGTTGTAGCGTCGCCATGGCTTCGGCGGGCGTATAGGGTAAGTCCAGCGCCGTTAGCTGCACTCCCGGCAGCGCCGCAAAATAATCCTGTGTCAGACGGGCCTTTTCCGATTGGCTGGAACTGGCAAAGCCATGTAAATAATAAAGTTGCTGCACACTAAAGCCTCTTAAACTGCCAACTGACTGCACCTGCTGCGGCAAATTGCCACTCACACCACTGTGGTCCCTGCTCCACGGTCTGCCAGTCGGGCGTGGTTAAAAATTGCACTGAGGTCGCAGGGCAACCGACCAGCTGAATACCGTCCTGCACCCGTTGATAGGCCAGATGGGCATGACCATGGCTTAGCCCCCGCACCCGTGTTTCAGTTAACAGCAGCTGCCAGAACTGTTGCTGTTCAGTCAGGCCATAACGGTCGATAAAACACGCCAGCGGCTGCGGATGATGGTGCATAAACAGCCAGAAATGACGCGCAGTGCTGATCGAAAATTGCTGTTGTAAGGATTGCTGCTTACTGCTGTCGAAGCTGCCGGCCGGTGTAGTACCGGTGCTGTCCAACAACCACAACTGCCAATCGGCCAGCTCTAATAAAGTTGCAGCATGAAAAGGCGGCTGCTGTTGCAGCTCTGCCAGTAGCAGCGGATCGTCATGATTACCGGGCACGAAAAATACCGGGCAGCGTAATGGCGCCAATAACTGTGCCAGCAATTGATAGCTGGCGCGGCTGTGATCCTGGGTTAGATCGCCGGTTAATAGCACCGCATCAGGCGGTGACTGCAGCAGTTGTGCGACAATCTGCTGTACATGCAAGGCCGGCTGACAACCCTGATACCAGCCGTCGGCACTGGCCAGCAAATGGCAATCGGTCAGCTGCACCAAACGGTAGCTGGCTTGCGCGGGAAACAGATAAGACTTCATAGTTAGCAAGATACCCTTAAGGCAATACTTCTGGCTCGGCGCGGTAACCGGCGCGGGCGCAGAGCCGCAACCAGTCACGGAGCAGTAGATTAATCTGACGTTTTTCATCCGGTTGCGACATGGTCGGGTTCGGATAAGGATAAACCGCCGCAAACCGCCATTGCTGCTGTACCCGCACCACTTCCGCTAAGCGGGCGTCGTGATAAAGCTGCACATCAAAGCTGGGCTGAAAGTAATGCTGCTGTCCCTGCCAGAGCTCAATTTTTAATTTGGTGGTAAAGGGCGCGACGTCCAGAATAGTCAGCCGGTAAATATCCTGACTACTAAATTGAATAAAGCTCTGCTCTGCCACAGCCAACACTGGCGGCAACAGCCGGTGCAAAGCGGCATAGTTGCGCTCACACAGGCTTAAAAAATCCGGCAGTTTTGGCACATAGACGCTTTTTAACAATCAGTCCCCCAACGTGCAGTTACGTCTGCTAAATGCAGCGCCAACCATTGTAGTGCAATTACGGTTGCCGCATTATCAATTTTGCCCTCCGCCAGCAACTGCATCGCAGTGGCCCGGGGTAACAGATGCACCTTAATATCTTCGTGTTCTTCAGCCAGCCCAAACACCCCTGGCGTCACCGCAGCAGTTAACCGCCCCAAATACAGCTGGATCCGTTCAGTACTGCCTCCCGGACTGGAATAGTAGTGTAACATGGGCCACAGCTCTGTCAGCTGAATGCCGGCTTCTTCTTCGGCTTCGCGGCGCGCTGTCAGTTCCGCACTTTGTCCGGGTTCAATCATGCCGGCAATCGCCTCCAGCAACCAGGGACTCTGACCACTACCCACAGCCCCAATCCGGAACTGCTCCACCAGTACCAGCTCATCGGTTTGCGCATTGTACGGCAGCACTACTACCGCCTGTCCGCGCTCAAATAATTCGCGGGTCATGACCCCACTCCAGCCGCCGGCGAAGCATTTATGCCGTAACTGCCAGCGTTCAATCCGGAAAAAGCCCTGAAAAACCGTGCTTTTGTCGATTATCTCTAGATCCGAAGCGGAAAAAGACGGATACTGCTCAACCTTGAATTCTGACATCGGTGTCCTCACATTTTGTTACACTCTTCAGGGTAACTTTACGGTTTAATCGTTACCTAGTTTACGTTAACAGGTTATCATTTGGGCACTTATACGCACTTTCCTTTACCACCAGGATTTATAAAGATGAAAAAAACCCTTTTAAGCACCTTGGTGCTGTCATCTCTGAGCTTTTTCAGCCTGCAATTAAGTGCTGAGGATTTACAAGCCGTTTATCAGCTAGCCACCCAGAAAGATCCGGTGGTACAGCGGGCGGCCGCTAGCCGTGACGCTGCCACTGCCCGTATTGATGTCTCCAGATCACGCTTGTTGCCCTCGGTCAACTTCGGCGCCGATGTTACGCGTAGCAGCCGCGATAACCTGCGCTTTAGTGGCAACAATACTGTCGGTGCCGGTATTCAGGCCAGACAATCGCTGTTCGACTGGAGTAACTGGCAAGGTTTGTCCCGCGCGGAAAAGGTCGCACTACAAAGCCAGACCGTTTACAACGCCGAAGTGCAGGCCTTGATTGTCCGGGTGACCAGTGCTTACTTTGATGTGCTGCGGGCCCGCGATAACCTGACCTTTGTTGAAGCGGAAAAACGCTCAGTAGAGCGCCAGCTGGAGCAAACCAAACAACGCTTTGCCGTGGGTTTAACTGCCATTACCGACGTGCATGAAGCACAAGCACAGTTTGACAGCGTCGTTGCCCGGGGTATCAGTAGCGAGAATGCACTGGAAAACGCCCGCGAAGCGCTACGCGAAATCACCGGCCAGTATCATGCTGAAATTGCGCAGTTGAATACCGATAAATTCTCTGCGTCACGGCCATCACCTGAGATGGTCAGCGAGTGGATGAGTATCGCCGAGCAAA
Source organism: Alishewanella jeotgali KCTC 22429 (assembly GCF_000245735.1). GTDB lineage: Bacteria > Pseudomonadota > Gammaproteobacteria > Enterobacterales > Alteromonadaceae > Alishewanella > Alishewanella jeotgali. The sequence continues at coordinate 76,129 of NZ_AHTH01000039.1, read as the reverse complement.
ATAACCTAACGTTACAGGCTCAGCGCATTGCGCTGGATGTGTCGTCACTGGATATCGAGCTGGCCAAAGCTGGTCACTTGCCAACCCTGGATGCCACCGCAAACCTGGGCGTATCGAAAACCTCAGGCTTTGACCGCGCCGATAGCAGCTCTGTGGGCATTAATCTGTCAGTACCCATCTATGCTGGAGGCGGGATCGAAGCAGGCGTGCGGGTCGCGCAGGCAAATTATGTTGAAGTTAGCCAGGCACTGGAACAAAGCCATCGTTCCGTGGTACGGCAGGTGCGCAGTTCTTTCAATAACGTCAACTCACAAATGTCAGTGATCCGTGCTTTGGAACAAGCGGTAATTTCGGCGCAAAGCGCACTGCAGGCCACTGAAGCCGGCTTTGAGGTTGGTACCCGGACTATCGTTGACGTCCTGCTGAGCACCCGTAACCTGTTTGACGCCCAGCGTAATCTGGCCGGTGCCCGTTATGACTATATTCTGGCCCAGCTGCAGCTAAAACAGGCAGCAGGTAATCTGACCGAACAGGACCTGCTGGCAATCAACGCAGCCCTGACTAACTAAGCTGGTTGCGGGTGTAGCTCAGGCTGCACCCGCCCATGCTCCTACCAGTTTCAGCTTTCCCGCAGTCATTTTTCCGTTACAATACCGGCAACCTGAGTTTTCGGATACGTAGATAGTGGTGAATGCTCCCCGTTTTAGTTGGCGTTTTTTGTTACCGCAATATTGGCTGGTATGGCTGGGTGCGGCCTTTCTGTACCTGCTAAGTTGGTTACCATATCGGGTATTAATGGGTATCGGCGCCGCTTTCGGCCGCTTATTGTTTAAAGTGCTGAAATCCCGCCAGAAAATTGCACGCCGTAATTTAGAGCTGTGTTTTCCCGATATGCCCGCGACCGAGCGCGAAACCCTACTTTGGCGTAATGCCGAAGAAAGTGGCAAAGCTATGCTGGAAACCGTGATTGGTTGGTGGTGGCCAAATTGGCGGATCCGCAAGCTGGCCCATTTTAAAGGCTACGAACATATTCAACAGGCGCTGGCTGAAGGCAAGGGCGTGTTACTACTGGCCGCCCACTTTCTGCATCTGGAAGCGGCTTGCCGGGTATTCGGCTTAACGCATCCCAGTGTTGGCTTTTACCGGCCGAACAACAACCCACTGTGGGACTACTTGCAGTACCATGGCCGCGCCCGCTCGAATAAATATATGATTGGTAAGCGGGATGTCAAAGGACTTATCCAGGCCCTGAATGAACAGGAAGTGTGTTTTTATCTGCCGGATCAGGACTATGGCCGCAATCGCGCCGAATTTGTGCCTTTTTTTGCTGTTGCTGAGACAGCGACCACGACCGGTACCCTGCTGTTTGCCAATGCCGCTAACTGCGTGGTGATCCCGGTTATCACCAGTCGTTTAGCTGACTATCAGGGTTATCAGATTGAAATTCTGCCGCCGTTTCAAGACTTCCCCAGCGGGGACGATAAACTGGATGTGACCCGCGTAAATCAATGGGTCGAGCAGGCTGTGTTAACGCATCCAGAACAGTATATGTGGCTACACCGGCGCTTTAAAACCCGGCCTGATCCCGATGCCAAATCGCTCTATCATTAAAGGTCGGAGCTACCAATGAAAATAGCTGTGAATTTACTGCTGCTTATACTACTCCTCGCCCTAGGTTACTTTCTACTGGTAAAACCAGACTTGCTGATTAACCCAGAAAAAAGTAATCCTGCTGCCGAGGGTTTCAGCCGCTTCTACAGCAACTTTCGCAATAGTATCTTACAGGGTAGTAATAAGAGCGACTATGTGATTACGCTAAAAGACAGCAGTGGCGACCTTGTTGCCCAGCTACGGCGTCGCGAGCAGCAAGTATATGCTGCGGATCCCGCCTGGCGAGGTGAAATTATGCGTCGCCGCTTTAATGCTGGCGACACGGTTAAACAGGCGCTTGGTAGCTATGCACAACAAGAAAATATGGTTTTATTTTGGACCTTGCCACGCGATTACGTCATTAAACAATTCTTCGAAACTCAGGGCTCTTTACTTGAAGCCTTGCAAGAATTAGCGTTCACCATCAGCCCCGATTTTAAACAACAAGCTGTTGGCTGGTATTGTCCAAAATCCCGAGCTCTGGTGATGACTGATTTACAGGACCCTTTTTTACAGCAGAATTGTATCGCTACAGCCCGAAGTTTACCGGCTCGTCGATAAGCCATTGCTGCCAAGCTTGTTGTACTGCTAACTGTAAGCGTTCGAGTCGCTCATCCTTGCCAATGCTGGCCGGTGCCAAGGTCAGCCGGTGCCCAACCCCTCGTAGTACCTGATAGGCCTCTGCCAGCGTATTAGCTTGTGGAACTGTTATTAACCCTACTTCAGCGGCAGCCTCCAGGATCCTGATATTGTCACTGTATTGAAACAGCGCAGCATAGCACCAACCGTAGGCAAGTACCAAATACTGACTAATAAACTCCAGATCGACAATGCCGCCCACACTATGCTTTACGTCCGCCTGGTCGGCACCGTGGTGCTGTCGCAGTTTCTGACGCATTTCCCGCACCTCTTGCTGTAACTTACCAAGATCACGTCGCACACTTAAGATCTGCTGTCTTATCTGATTAAACCGCTCGGTCAGCTCTGTCGTACCGGCGATGAGACGCGCTCTGACCAGCGCTTGATGCTCCCAAGTCCAGGCTTCCGTTTGCAGATATTGCTGATAGGTATCGATATGAATTGCTAATAAACCTGAATTGCCAGATGGTCGTAATCTGGTATCAATGTCATACAACACACCGCTATTGGTGCGAGTGGTACTCAAGTGCAAAATTCGCTGCACCAACTTTAGATAGAATTGCAGCGAGTCAATCGCTCGCTCACCGTTGGTCAACTCCTGACTCTGACATTGGTGCACAAACACCAGATCGAGATCAGAGCCATAGCCCAGCTCTAAGCCACCTAGCTTGCCATAGCCAATAACGGCAAACATCTTATTGTCATTACTCGCGCCGGCAGGCAGGCCAAAGCGTTCGGTCATCTGTAGCCAGGCCAACTCAACCAACTGCTCAATAATCACTTCAGCCAACCAGGTTAAGTGATCACTCACTTTCATCAACGGCAACACCCCACTGATATCGGCGGCCGCAATTCTGAGTTGCTGCGCCTGTTTATATTGGCGCAGCGTTTCCATCAGCAGTTCCAAATCATTCTCTGGAACCCTTAAAAGGTTGAGCCTTAAGCGATCCCGGTAATCATCTTTCGTAGCAACCTGATATAACTGCGCAGGGTCAATCAGCTCATCCAATAACATCGGATAACGGGCCAAATGCTCCGCCAACCAGCCACTCTGCGAGCAAAGTAGTACCAGTTGCTGTAATGCTGGTGGATTCTCAAATAGCAGCTCCAGATAAGCGGTACGGGTAACAATTTGTCGAAATACCGCAAGGATCCTGCTTAATACCGTCGCTGATGCTTGCTGTTGTTCCAGCCAGTGCAGTAAACGTGGCATTAGTTTAGCCAAATAGTCCCGACCACGCGGACCAACTGACCGGCGCTGGCAATCCTGTTTAAACTGTTGTAACTGGGAAATTAGCTCCACAGCCTGTTCCGGCGTTAACCAATCAAGCTGCTCTGCCAACTCTGCTGCAGGTAACTCACTATCCCATAAAATCCGGCCTAAGCTGATTTCCTCCGCCTCAAGCTTATGTTCCGGTTCTATTACCAGCTGAAATTGAGCATGGATACGTTGCATCGCGGCTTCAATTTCTGCGGTCAGTTCCTGCCAATTTTCTCGCCGCAAAGCGGCTAAAAGATATTGCTGCTGTTCTGGATCAGCAGGTAATGTTTGTGTTTGTTTGTCATCTATACCTTGTAGCGCCTGCTCCACCTGCCGTAGCCAAAGGTAATCTTCTGTCATTGCTGTTACATGTGCCGGTTCAAGCAATCCTTCTGTTGCCAGCGCCCGTAACGCTTTGAGAATGGACGGCTGTTGCAAACTTGGAATTCGCCCGCCACGGATCAGTTGTAAAGTTTGTACTACAAACTCTACTTCGCGGATGCCACCGGCACCAAGTTTGATATTATCACGCCGGTTACGACGACGATTTTCCTGCTCAATCAGCTGCTTCATTCGCCGCAGCGATTCAATCGCGGAAAAATCAATATAGCGACGGTAGATAAAAGGCCGTAATAAGGCTTTTAACTCCGGGGTATAGTAAGGGTCCGGGTTCAGTACCCGGGCTTTAAGCATGGCGTAACGTTCCCATTCCCGTCCCTGCTCCTGATAATAATCTTCTAATGCAGCGAAGCTGAGTACCAGTGGGCCACTCTCACCAAAAGGGCGCAACCGCATATCCACCCGATAACAAAAGCCATCGGCAGTCAGCTGATGCAACGCAGCGATCAGTTTTTGTCCAAGTTTGGTAAAGAACTGCTGATGCTCAAGGCTTCTGCGCCCTCCTACTGTTTCACCGTTGCTTGGATAAGTAAAAATCAGATCAATGTCAGAGGAAAAATTTAGCTCCTGGCCACCCAGCTTGCCCATACCAAGGATCAGCATTGGCATCGGTTGACCCCGCTCATCCATGGGTGTGCCATAAATAGCAGCCATCTGCGCATAAGCCCACTGATAGGCACTATTGATCAAATAATCAGCTAAGTTTGAAACTTGAGTTAAACTGGCAGTGACTGGCTGCAATTGCAAAATATCGGCAGCCAGAATCCGACACAAACTGGCATTACGATAACGTCGCAATGCTGAAAAAGCTTCCGCTTCGGGAGCATCGGCTTGCAGCAGTAAAGACGCCGGAGCCAGTTGAGTTAAACTTGCCAACAGCTGTTGCGGATCGGTAAGCTCATTGCTCAGACCAGGCTGCTGTTGTACGGTACGTGCCACAAAAATACTGGCCCTGGTGAGTAAGTGCCACTTTTGCTGTTGGTCAAGGGTTAGCTGCGCTTCGGTATTCGACATCAGAAAGCTCCTGACTCACGCTGCAACAGTAAAGCGGAAAGTTTAAGCAGGAACAGTTGATATGCCCGACTGCTTAACACTAAAACCTGCTGATCCTGTAGTTGTCGCTGCAAAGCCCGTCCCTGACTTGCCAGTAACTGCTCACCATCATCTTGCAACAGAGCCGTAATTTGCTCTAACTCGATCACCATCTCGGCTAATAATCGTGGCTCCAGTTGCTGCTGGTAGCAACATTCAAACTGTTGCAAGCGTTGCATCCGTTGTAACAGCGATAACGCTGCTGAGGTACTCTGCTCAAGTGGAACAGGTAGCGGCGTCGTGCTTTGTCGGTACAATTGATACCCTCGTGCCGCCTTACTTAACCAACCAGCACGCAATGGCAACGCCTGCAACAAAAACTCTGCTAGCCTAAATAGCTCAAGTGGGTCACCGTCGAGCAACTCCAGCTCAACTTCAGAAATGGGCTGTCGCCGTTCACCCGAACGCACCTCACCCCGATCATAAACGACCTCGATCTGCGCCTTGGTGGTAGCTAACTGCCAGCTCTGACGATTAAAATCCGTGCGGAAAAGCTCTACCAATTGCGATTGCAGCTGCACAAGCTCGGTGTTCGCTGGCCATATGGTTGTTGGAAAAGCCGCCAGAACCGGCACTACCCCCTGACAAGGAAGATTAAACTCAGGGCGCATTTGTAAGGCCCCATGCTGCTGACCTGCCAACTTGATCGTTTGCTCGAACCCTTGCTTATTCTGTCTGGTGCGCAGCCCCATATCATGACAGCGAAACCATTGATTTTCTGTATCGAAGTAAGCATTAAGCAACTGTTGTTGCTGTTGCTGTGTGATTTCTGCCGCTACCGCTAATAATGCTTCGATCTCGCTCTCATCGATAGCATCAATTAAAAATTTTAATTCCAGCTCAAGTCCCATCTCGCCCTCTAAAACCGATAATCCGGCATTGGTATTAGTCCTTGTAAAGTGCCACACAACTGCCTATCATCGCCGATGACCATGTATGGCCTAAGAATAATTAGTCTCAGGATACCTATGTTTAAGCTATTTCGCAGCCTTGTTGCCCCGTTATTTTTACTCTCTGTGGTGCTATATCAGCCAACAGTCAATAGTCAAACCAGCCAGACGCCCGCTTATATTTCGGATAATTTAGTGGTATATCTTCATTCTGGTCCGGGCAACCAATACCGGATTGTAGGCACACTGACTGCTGGCAGTGACGTTGTCGTGCTGAGCGAACAAGACGGCTATGTGCAGATCCAGTTTGAAGAAAACAGAAACGGCTGGCTGCTTAAAGAGCATATTAGCTATACGCCGGGCCTGCGTAGTCAATTAGATGAATTACAAAACCGTTTTGAACAGCAAAGCGTCCGTTTAACTGAGCTGGAACAGGATAGCGGTCAAGGGCAACAAGTGGTGCAGCGCCTGACGCTGGAGCGTGATCAGGCGCTGGCCGAACTGGAACAGTTAAAGCGTACTAACGAGCGGCTTAGTAATGAGCTGGATGCGCAGCAAGCCAGTTTCTGGCAACAACCTATGGTTTTAGGCGGCGCCCTCTTACTGTTTGGTCTGTTATTCGGGCTGATTTTGCCCAAGTTGGTACCACAGCGTCGCAACAGCGATCGCTGGATGTAACATGGGGCGTTAACTTTGTGCCGGTGGCGTACTCGCATCGGCATGCAGTTTCAGCGGCAAGCCCTGATCGTTTTTCACCTGCTCGATCACCACATAAGTATGGGTTTGCGCCACACCGGGCAAATCCACAATCTGCGCCAGAATACTGCGGTAGGCTTCCATATTCGGCAGCCGCAGTTTCAGTAAATAGTCAAAACCGCCCGCCACCATATGGCACTCCGCCACCTGCGGAATTTGCACTACGGCATCGCGGAACTTATCAAACACATCGCTGGTGGTGCGATCTAAGGTCACCTGAATAAAGGCCGCAGTACCATAGCCAAGTTTGCTGCTGTTTAACCTGGCGCCATAGCCTTCAATAAAACCCTCTTTTTCCAGCCGCTTTACCCGGTCAATACAGGGGCTGGCGCTTAAATTCACCTTCTTTGCCAGGTCGACATTGGCAATACGCCCTTCTTTTTGCAGCGTATCGAGAATACTAATATCGATCCGGTCTAACGCTTTAATTTTGCTGTTCGTCGTCATGGCAGTATTTTTTTGGGTTTTGGCTATTATTGACAGAATTATATACGGTTAAATTAAAAAAATAACCACCCTATGCGGCAGCCTTTTCTCTACAATGCCGCGAATAATATGGCCTACTTTCAGGATACTTTTCTATGCTGTTTAACGGTTCACTGGTTACTACCGACCCGCTGCGTCAAACCATCCGCAATCACTACCGCGCCGATGAAGATCAGGTGTTAGATTTTCTGCTGCCGCTGGCCGAGGTTGATGCCAAAACCCGTAGCCGTGCCTGGGAGCGGGCCCGTCAGCTAGTGCTGTATATCCGCCAGTCACAGGTTGGCAAAGGCGGTGTTGATGCGCTGTTAAACGAGTTTTCGCTGTCGACTGAAGAAGGTCTGGTGCTGATGTGTCTGGCCGAGGCCCTGCTGCGGGTACCGGACAAAACCACCGCTGACCGTTTAATCCGTGACAAGCTGTCACAGGGCGACTGGAGCTCGCACCTTGGCAACAGCAGCTCACTCTTTGTCAACGCCTCGGCCTGGGGTTTGTTGTTAACCGGTAAGCTGGTGAATTACTCCGACGACGAGCGTAAGCAGCAATTTGGTTTATTAAAACGCACCTGTGGCCGTTTGGGTGAGCCGGTGATCCGTCAGGCGGTGCGTTACGCGATGCAAATTATGGGCACCCAGTTTGTACTGGGCACCACCATCGACAAAGCCTTAGCGCGTGCGGTGGAAATGGAAGCCAAAGGCTTTAGCTATTCATACGATATGCTGGGGGAAGGCGCCCGTACTATGGCCGATGCTGACCGCTACTTTGCCGCCTATATGACGGCGATCCATGCCATTGGTAAAGCGGCTAACGGCCGTGGCCCGATTAAGAGCCCGGGCATTTCCGTAAAATTATCGGCTATCCATCCACGTTACGAATTCAGCCATCTGGACCGGGTGCATGCCGAGCTGGTCCCGCGTCTGAAACAGCTGGCACTGGCTGCCAAGTCTTACAATATTGGCTTTACCGTTGATGCTGAGGAAGCCGATCGGCTGGATATGTCGCTGGATGTGATTGGCGCGGTATTCAGCGATCCGGATCTGAACGGCTGGGAAGGCTTTGGTTTAGCGGTACAGGCCTATCAGAAACGTGGCTTGCATGTGATTGAGTGGCTGCGCGAGCTGACGGTAAAAGTCGGTCGTAAGCTGATGGTGCGCCTGGTGAAAGGCGCCTATTGGGATACCGAGATCAAACTGTCACAAGTGGAAGGGCTGGACGATTTCCCGGTATTTAGCCGCAAACCGTCAACTGACGTCTCCTATCAGGCCTGTGCTAAAAAACTGCTGGCGTACCGCGATAGCATCTATCCGCAGTTTGCTACCCACAATGCCTATACCGTGGCCACTATTCTGGAAATGGCCGGCGATCTGACCGGTTTTGAATTCCAACGTTTACATGGCATGGGCGATGCACTGTATGACTTAGTGGTTGCCAATGAAAAAGTGCCCTGCCGTATCTATGCCCCTGTTGGTGAACACTCGGATCTGTTGGCCTACCTGGTGCGGCGCTTACTGGAAAATGGTGCCAACAGCTCCTTCGTCAACAATATTATCGACGAGAGCATTCCGGTCGAGTCGCTGCTGCAAGATCCGGTTGAAGTGGTAAAAAGCTGGCGCCAGAAGCGCAATCAGTCTATTCCGCTGCCAGCGAATTTATATGGCGCCAGCCGCCTGAACTCAAAAGGCATGGATCTGACCGATATTAATCAGCTAACGCCGCTGAAACAGCATATGTCGCAGTTTGAGCAGCAGATCATCAGCCAACAGGCGCCGGACGGTGCAGTAGCCGTGGTCAATCCGGCGAACCTGCAAGAAGTCATCGGCTATCTGCACTACCATAGCCCGGAGCAAATGCAGCAACTGCTGGCCAACGCCGAGCAGGCCTTTACCAGCTGGTCGGCAACCGCCGTCAGTGAACGGGCCGCGCTGTTGCGTAAGTTAGCCGATGCCATGGAGCAACACCGCGACGAATTATTAACCCTTTGTGTTAAAGAGGCCGGAAAAGTACTGGCCGATGCGGTAGCTGAAGTACGCGAAGCGGTCGATTTCTGCCGTTACTATGCCCATCAGGCCGAGCTGCTATGTGCCAAACCACAGCAGGCGCGTGGGGTATTCTTATGTATCAGCCCGTGGAACTTCCCACTGGCAATCTTTATCGGTCAGGTCGCAGCAGCGATGGTAGTGGGTAATACCGTGGTGGCGAAACCGGCAGAACAAACCAGTCTGATTGCGCTGCGTACTGTGGAATTACTGCGCGAATGCGGTATGCCGGAGCATGTGGTGCAACTGGTGATTGCACCGGGGCGTCAGGTTGGTGAACACATAGTGCCGGATCTGCGGGTGCAAGGCGTGATGTTTACCGGCTCTACCGAAACCGGCTGCTGGATCGCCCGTAAACTGGCAGAGCGCGGCGGCGAGCCGGTACCACTGATTGCCGAAACCGGTGGGCAGAACTGTATGATTGTTGACTCGACTGCCCTGCCAGAGCAGGTCGTAGACGATGTGATTTCATCGGGCTTCCAGAGTGCCGGCCAGCGCTGCTCAGCACTGCGGGTGTTATTCCTGCAGGAAGATGTCGCCGATAAGATTATTACCATGATTAAAGGTGCAATGGCTGAGCTGCATGTTGGCGATCCGGCCTGGTTAAGCACTGACTTAGGTCCGGTGATTGATGCCAAAGCGCATGACCGCCTGACCAGCCATGTGAATTATTTAAAAGATAAAGCCAAGCTGCATTATGCCTGTGCTATTCCGACTGAGGGCGAGCATTATTTCTTCGCGCCGCACCTGTATGAAATTGCCGATTTGACTGTGTTGGAGCGTGAAGTCTTCGGTCCGGTGGTGCATATTATCCGCTTTAAGGCCGAACACGTGGAAGATGTGATCCGGCAAATCAATGCCACCGGCTATGGCCTGACCATGGGCGTACACAGCCGGATTGAGCAGTTTACCAGCAAGGTCGCCCGCGAAATTAAAGCCGGTAATATCTATGTGAACCGTAATATGATTGGCGCCGTGGTAGGCGTGCAGCCTTTCGGTGGCCGTGGTCTGTCCGGCACAGGTCCGAAAGCCGGTGGCCCGCTGTATCTGGAGCGGCTGGTAAAAGACAACCTCAGTGTTGATTGTGCGGCGCTGGATGAGGCGAAAAAAGCCCGCTTACTGGCCGAAACCACCAGTAGTGCGGTGGCTTATGCGATGCCGGCAGCCACAGTGGCACAGCAGAAGTGGTCACAGCTGCCAACTACGGCGCGTACCTCAGTACTGCGGCAATTCCTGGCGTCCTTAGCCAGCAATCAGGTGGTAAGCCGCCAGGAGCCCGATCTGGAGCAGGTGTTAATGGTCGCCCGCGCCAAACTGCAACGGGTTGAACTGGAATTAAACCGGCCAATTAACCTGCCTGGCCCAACCGGTGAGAGTAACGTGCTGGTATTGGATCCACGTGGCATTCTGGCCTTATTGCGCGATGACAGCAGCAGCTTTAGCCACTGGTTACTGAGCATTATCACCGCGCTGGCGGCCGGTAACGCCGTGATCACCGCGGTGGAAGATGCCGAGCTGCCAGAAGCCGAGGCCTGTATTAAAGCGCTGTTGGCGGCGGGTATGCCACAGCATTTACTGGCAGTAGTCCGGCTGGATTGTCTGACCACCTTGCTGGCGCATCCGGAATTAAACGGCGCCATTATTGAGGTTAGCAGCGCGCTGAAGCCACTGGCCGCTGAGTTGATTGCGGCCCGTGAAGGCGCCATTCTGCCGCTGATTACCTCACCGGCCGATGAGCGGATGCTACACCGTCTGGTCACCGAAAAGACCATTACCATCAATACTACAGCGGCCGGCGGTAATGCCTCGCTGATGACGATGGCGGATAATGTCGGGTAACAGGTATTTTTTCAGTTAATTTGTGTAAAAGCCCACCTGCTAGTGGGCTTTTTGCTATGCTCATAGTGCAGGTCAGCGATAACTACAGGACGTAGGGAATAGGATAAATGCCTTATCAGAGAATACCCATTGACCAGTTACAACCTGGGAGTTACGTCGTACAGGTGCTGGAGCAAAAGGGTGAACTGGCAATCAAACACGCTGGCTGGGTCCGTACCAGGCAGTCAATCAGACATTTGCGCGCGCTTGGGGTATTGGCTGTCGCCATTGATCCCAGCAAACAACTGAGCACCACTCCCGCTCCTCCAGCTAAAACACCAAGTACAGCGGAGCCTGTCGCTTTCAGGGCATTGTTTGCCGACGAGCAACCCAAAGCTCAACGCTGCCTCGAACAAACTCAACAGGTTCAACAACAGATCCTGCAGGCTGCTGCAAGTGGCGACGCCGTCGATCTTAGCCTGATACATGAAGTCAGTGCAGGAATGTCCGATGCAGTTAGCCGAAATCCTGATGTTCTACTATGCTTGGGCCGGATTGCAGAGCAAAGCGATGTGTTGCTTCGGCATAGTTTAAACTGTGCCATTTATATGGCCGCTTTTGCGCGCTTCCTAAACCTGCCGAAACATAAGGTTCAGGCCCTTATCACAGCAGCATTGTTGCATGATGTGGGTAAAGCTCAGAATCCACAGTTACTGCAGTCAGATGATGCCGCCGCAATCAGCACTAGTCTCGCAGTGCTGCAGCGCAGTACAGCACTGGCAGGAGAGGTATCGCTCTGGATCAGCCAACATTGCGCTTGTCCCGATGGTAGCGGCTTTCCCGCACTCCAGGCCCACCAAATTGATAATGGCAGTAAGATGTTGTCGATAGTTAACCTTTACGAAAAACTATCCGCTCCTGAAATGGGCTATATCAGCCCGCTGGCAGTCGCAAGACAAATGCTCGCACTGGCACCTAACAAGCTTGATAGTGATTTATTACAGCTGTTTATCAAATGTATCGGGGTGTACCCACCAGGCACTGTTGTGCGCTTAACTACCGGGCGTCTGGCATTAGTGTTAGAAAACAACTCAAAAAAACCTACCTTGCCAAAAGTAAAGGTGTTTTATCACAGTAGCCACCACCATCATATTCCACCTCGGATATTAGATTTATCACGACAAACTGAGGAGCAGATCGAAGCCTGTGTAGACCTGAAAAAATATGGGCTAAATGTTCGTAACTATCTGTGATGGCTGAAACCTGGTTACCACTCACTTAATGCGCGCATACTAAAAAGTGTATTACCAAATTCCAATAGTACGTAGTGTGGCGTAATCTCCCGTAACCTGACATCAGCTGTAATCCATTGCCCCTCTTGTAAAGATTTACCGTTAACTTTAACCCACCTTTGCGCTGGCTGAGTGGCAAAGACATGCGCCTCAAATTTCAAACGCGGTAATTGGCGCTGCAGGGTTAAATCCAGCATACTGATGTCCTGAGCAGGCGCATTATGTGCCGTCACTGACGCAGCGGCGCGTGGCTGTTGTTCACTAGCAGCCAGAGCACTGGCAAAACGCTCGCGCAGCTCCGCCGATACTTCCGGTTCCGGCTGCGCCACTGGCTCGGCACGGGCGGTATTGGTGGTTAGCGTGACTACAGGTTGCGCCTCAGGCAGGGTTTCGATTATCGGCGTCGGCGCTTCGACCTTAGCAGGCTGCGCTGGCACAACCGCCACAGCCGGCGCTTGCAGCAGTGTGGCCGCAATAGTAGTACTACTGGCCGGGGTAACAACGGGCTCGGTAACTGCAACAGCAGTTGTTTTACCTGGCAGCAACAGATAACCGGCGATAAACCCCGCTAACACTGCCAATAACAAGGCCAGGCTAATCGCCAGATTGCGCCAGAACTTTGAAACCGGCGCCGTTACCGGTGCTTGTTGCTTTAACGCATCCATCAGGATGGACATATTATTCTCCGCGCCAGATTGGCAACAGTTGTACTGCCAGTAAGAAGCCCAGAATTATACCGAACAGCGCCAATAGCGGCCAGAGCCAGCCTGGTAGGCTTTTCTCAGTCGTCGACGCTTGATTCAGCGGCAGGATCTCGGCCGCAGCGCGTTGTACTTCGTTGGCTTCCACCACCGCTTGCTGTTTACCATAGGCCGCCAACAACGCCCGATCAGCCAGCAGGTTAAGTAAACGCGGAATACCACCGCTGAGCTCGTACAGCTTTTTCACTGCCTTGTCGTTAAAGACCGGCCGCTCACAGCCGGCCACTTTCAGCCGAAAACGCACATACTGCTGCACCTCGCTAAGGTTAAGCGGTAGCAGATGATAACGGGCGGTGATCCGCTGTGCCAGCTGCCGTAAGTCGTTGCGCTGTAACAGTTGTTGCAGTTCTGGCTGACCAATCAAAATCACCTGTAGCAGTTTTTTGGTGTTGGTTTCCAGATTAGTCAACAGCCGCAGTTGCTCCAGTACCGCCGGCTGTAAATGCTGAGCTTCATCGATAATCAGGATGGTCTTTTTGCCGGCGTCATGATTTTTTTGCAGCCGCTGGGTAATTTTATCGCCCAGTAGCTTCAGGCTGGCGTCGGTTTTTTTATAGCGGATCTTAAGCTCATCACAGATCGCCGCCAATAGTTCCAACTCAGATAAGGTAGGGTTCAGAATAAAGGCCACATCGGTTTGCTCGTCCAGCTCCTGCAACAGGCTGCGCGATACCGTGGTTTTACCGGTGCCGACCTCGCCGGTTAACAGCACAAAACCACCGGCATCACCCAGGCCAAAGCGCAGATGTGCCAAAGCCTCCGCATGGCGGGGGCTTAAAAACATAAAGTCCGGGTTGGGTGCTATCGAAAACGGCGGGCTGCTAAAACCAAAAAATCCGCTATACATCGCTATCCTGTTTATCAGCACTGCAAATTAGGCCAAGGCGGGTATAATGGCAAAAAAACAGCAATCAGGAAAGCGTGTGCAAATTTATCTTGTTGGCGGCGCCGTGCGCGACGAACTGCTGGGCTATCCCTTTACTGAGCGTGACTATGTCGTCGTCGGCGCCAGCCCGGCGCAGATGCTGGAACTGGGCTATCAGCAGGTGGGTAAAGATTTCCCGGTATTCCTGCATCCGAAAAGCAAAGAAGAATACGCCCTGGCCCGTACCGAGCGTAAAGCCGGCAGTGGCTATACCGGCTTTAACGTCTATGCGGCGCCTGATGTGACGCTGGAGCAAGATCTCGCCCGTCGTGATCTGACCATTAATGCGATTGCTAAAGCCGCTGACGGCAAGCTAATTGATCCCTTTGGCGGACAGCAGGATCTTGCCCACAAGCTGCTACGCCATGTCTCTGCTGCCTTTGTGGAGGATCCGCTCAGGGTTCTGCGGGTTGCCCGCTTTTATGCCCGCTATGCCCATTTAGGTTTTAAGGTAGCACCACAAACACTGGCTTTGATGCAACAACTAAGTCGCAGTGGCGAGCTACAAACGCTGAGTGCAGAGCGGGTGTGGGTCGAAACTGCCAAAGCGCTTGCGACACAAACCCCGGCCGCTTACTTTGCGTTGTTACAGCAATGTGGTGCGCTTGACGCCCTGATGCCCGAGCTGGCCGCGCTGTGGGGCGTACCCCAACCGGAAAAATGGCACCCGGAAATTGATACCGGAGTCCATACCTTGCTGGTGCTGGAGCAGGCGGCCAAGCTGTCAGAAAAAATCGAAGTCCGTTTTGCCAGTTTAGTGCATGACCTGGGTAAAGGTGTTACCCCAACCGAACTGTTACCTTCCCATCATGGTCACGAGCATACGGGTTTACCATTAATCCAGCAGCTGTGTGAGCGCTTACGGGTACCCAATAGTGGCCGTGAACTGGCACTGCTGGTTTGCGAGTATCATCAGCTGGTGCACCGCGCCCAAGAGCTAAAAGCCAGCACCGTGCTGAAGTTTTTCAATGCGATAGATTTATGGCGCAAACCAGAGCGACTGAACGAGATCCTGCTCTGCTGCACCGCCGATCTGCGCGGCCGTACCGGCTTTGAGCAGGCGGAGTATGCGCAGGCGGCTTATTTACAACAGTTAGCAGAGGCCGCACTTAAGGTAACAGCGCAACAGGTCATGGCTACGGGTATCACAGGCCCGGCGATTAAAGAGGCATTGCAACAGGCGCGCTTACAACAGCTGCGACTGCAGGGCCTGAAATAATCAACCCTTGCCCTAACCGAAGAGGAACAGGCAGATGCGACATAAGAACAGTGTTGCTTTGCATGATGCAACCTTAGCCCCATCCAAATCGTTAGTCCTTACCCGGCTTGCTCTGAGCCTGAGCCTGGCGGCTATTACGCTACCAGCCTTAGCAGGTAGACCAATGCTAAACGACGATGCCACCCTTGTCGACCACTGTCAGTTGGAGAGCTGGGTTGAACGCCAGGCTGGCGCCAATACATTTTGGGCGATACCGGCCTGCCAGGCCTTTGGCGTGGAATGGGGTATTGGCCTTGCCAAAACACCGGGTGGCGAACCACAGCAGTATGCCTTTGCAGCCAAGACCGAGCTGAAAACGCTTGAGAGCAATGGCTTTGGTATTACCGCGCAACTGGCTTATCAGTTTGCTGCTGACGCCCGGCAAGAGGGTGATTGGCTGTTAAACCTAGCCTACACCAGAAGCCTGGCAGATGACGCCGTCCTTATTCATACCAACCTGGGCCACCTGAAGCGCGATAGCGCAACAAACGACTGGGTTGCCGGCGTCGCCGCGCAGTTTGCCGTCCGGGAAAATCACTGGGTATTTGCAGAACTGTACCGTGAACAGGCTGGCCGGCCACTTTATCAAATTGGCTATCTGGCGGAGCTGATCCCAGAGCGGTTACAGCTCGACGTCAGCTACAGCAACGGCCTTGACCGCTCGGGTCGTGAAGATCTATTCACTGCCGGTCTGGTATTTTTCTTTAGCCTGCGCTAGCGTCTCACTGGCGGCAGGCTAAAAACAGCATTTAATGCAAAGGCATCTCCGCCTTCAAAACCTGATGCCGTTAATGAAAGAAGGTTAAAAACACCAGCAAACCAGCACCTAACAACAGCCGGTAAATAACAAAGGGTAGCATCCCCATCCGGCTGATAATTTTTAAGAAGAAGTGGATACAAATCAGGGCACTGATAAAGGATAAACCCAGGCCAGCAGCCAGCGCGGGTAAATCATAGGCTTGTGGCTCTTTTAATAGCTTACTGGCCTGATAACCACCAATCAGTACAATAATCGGGATCGACAATAAAAACGAGAAACGGGCGGCGCTGGCTCGATCCAGCCCCAGCATCAAGCCTGCGGTCATGGTAATCCCTGAGCGTGAGGTGCCCGGGATCAGCGAAATGGCCTGGGCAACGCCAATAATCAACACCTGGCGCCAGCCCATCTTTTCCATCACAGTATGTTGTTTCGCGGTGGCATCGGCATACCAAAGTAAGGAGCCGAAGATCAGGGTGGTAATGGCAATCACCCAGGGCGAGCGCAAATAGGTTTCAATGGCGCTGGCAAAAATCAGCCCAGCCAAACCTGCCGGTATAGTGGCAGCGATAACCATCCAGGCTAGCGTGCCATAAGTGCTTTGTTTACCCCGGCAAGAGTTAACCCAGCCTACTGTAAGTTGGCCGATATCCTGCCGAAAATACAACATTACCGCCAATAAGGTGCCGACATGCACCGCCACATCAAAAGCAATGCCCTGATCTTCCCAGCCGAAAATGGCGGAAGGCAGAATCAAATGGGCGGAGGAAGAAATAGGTAAAAATTCGGTAATACCCTGAATAATCGACAGGATAATCACTTCAAGCATGCTCAAGATTAGTCACTCCATGAAAAATCAATTGGCCAGAGTTTCTGGGGTTTGTTGTAGTTTTGCCACAAAGTAGCGTAGCTTAGTTGGGTTAACGGATGAATTTGTTCCGCGGCAATTTCGGCCAACGGCCAAAGTACGAAAGCATTTTCGGTTATCTCGCCACGTGGCAGCTCCACCGGCTGCTGACAAACCAGTTGATCGTAGGTCAGTAAATCCAGATCCAGGGTGCGGCCACAAAACTTTTCCGCACCACGCACCCGGCCAAATTGATCTTCAATCTGTTTTAGCAGCGTGATGCACTCGGTCAGACTCAACGTCGTTTCAACACCGACCACCAGATTATAAAAAGGGTCGCCGTTAAAACCGACCGCTTCACTTTCATACACTGAGGATAAGGTTAAAGCACCAAAATGCTCGGCCAGTTTACGCACACCGGCGCGCACATAGTACTCCCGGTCGATGTTCGAGCCGACACTAATATAAATCAGCGCCATCAGCTCATTGCCCCGCGGCTGCGCTGAATGCTGACACCAACGGTTTGCGCCGCAGGCACAGCACCCGGCTTGTACACTGTGACTTTAACATCCTGGGTCGCAAACTCGCTGAGCAGCAGCTGGGCAACCCGCTCCGCCACCGTTTCGATCAGTTCAAGCGGTTGCGCAGTAATCAACGCCACTACCCGTTCGCTAATCACGGCATAGTCCAGCGTGTGACGCAGTTCGTCACTACGTCCGGCCAGGGTCAGGTCATAACTGAGTTCCAGATCCAGCAGTAAGCGCTGCTTGATCTGTTTTTCCCAGTCATAAACGCCGATCACCGTATCAACGGCAAGTTGCTTGATAAAAACGATATCCATCCGGTGAATTCCGCATTGCGTTATTTTTCGTTTCAGGTAGGCTGGTCGGATAGGTAAAATGCAGGAACACCCGTATTCTGCTGCCCGAATAAAACTGTCGTCATAGTATCGCAAAAATGGGTGCTGAGGAACCACGGAATGACCCTGCTGATCCTGATCATGATGTTAGCTGCTTACCTGCTGGGTTCGATTTCATCGGCTGTGCTGGTGTGTCAGCTATTTCGTCTGCCGGATCCGCGCTTTCATGGCTCAGGCAATCCCGGCACCACCAACGTACTGCGCTTAGGCGGCAAGTTGCCCGCTCTGCTGGTGTTATTGTTTGATATTTTAAAAGGCACTATCCCGGTTTGGGGCTCGTACTTTCTGAAAATTGAGCCACTGTGGCTGGGGATTATTGCGATTTGTGCTTGTTTAGGGCACATCTACCCGCTGTTTTTTGGCTTTAAAGGCGGCAAAGCTGTGGCTACCGCCTTTGGCGCCATGATGCCGATTGGTCTGGATCTGGCGGGCTTACTGATTGGCACCTGGCTGCTGGTAGTATTACTGACCGGCTATTCATCACTCGGTGCGTTAATCACGGTGGCGCTGGCGCCGCTCTTCACCTGGTGGATCAAACCACTCTATACTCTGCCAGTACTGATGCTGAGTATCCTGATTATTGCCCGCCATCATGAAAATATCCGCCGGCTCTACCGTCGGCAGGAAAGTAAGATTTGGGATAAATCCAAGCGGGTTCGCGAATAACCCGCTTGCCAGGTTGCAATAAGTGCCGCTTTAAATCGCTGGCAGCTGCTCCAGTGGCCAGCGTGGCGTGACACCAATCGATAAATCCTGTTGTTGCCCGGCTTTTAAACGCTGGTAGCCAGCAAAGGCAATCATGGCGCCGTTATCGGTGCAAAATTCCTTACGTGGATAAAACACCTCCCCTTTCAGGCTTTGCATTAATGCCGCCAGTTGCTGGCGTAATGATTCATTGGCACTAACACCTCCGGCAATCACCAGCCGCTTGTAGCCGGTTTGCTCGAGAGCACGGCGGCATTTAATCAGCAAGGTATCCACCACTGCCTGCTGAAAGGAGGCGGCGATATCAGCCTGCACCTGTGCCGAGTTGCCTTCTTTTTGAATCACCATCGAGGCCGCGGTTTTTAAGCCACTAAAGCTAAAATCCAGCCCGGGACGATCGGTCATCGGCCGCGGAAAGCTGTACTTTTTCGCATCGCCCTGCGTGGCAAGTTTCGCCAGTAAAGGCCCGCCTGGATAATCCAGCCCCATCAGCTTGGCCGTTTTATCAAAGGCTTCACCGGCGGCATCATCTATCGACTCCCCCAATAACTGATACTGACCGATACCTTTCACCGCCACCAGCTGGGTATGGCCGCCTGAGACCAGCAACGCCAGAAACGGAAACTGTGGCGATTTTTCTTCCAGCATCGGCGCCAACAAATGGCCTTCCATATGATGTACCGCCAGTGCCGGCTTTTGCCAGGCAAAGGCTAAACTACGACCTAAAGTTGCCCCGACCAGTAACGCACCCGCCAGGCCGGGGCCGGCAGTGTAGGCGACGCCATCGATATCGGCGGCGGTTAAACCGGCTTCGCTGAGCGCCTGCTTGATCAGTGGCAGGGTTTTACGGACATGATCGCGAGACGCCAGTTCAGGCACCACGCCACCATAATCGGCATGCAGCGGGATTTGGCTATACAATACATGGCTAAGCAGGCCGCGCTCACCATCGTAGATGGCAATGCCGGTTTCATCGCAGGACGTTTCTATTCCCAGTACTCGCATGTATTAAACCTCAATTTCGGGCGTTAAAGCGGGAAAAAGATCGCTAAGTGCAGCACACTTCGCTATACTCCTCGCCCTTAAAAACGTGCATTGTAGCGGCTTGGCGCCGTGGTCGCCAGAGGATCTGATTTAAGATCGCACAAGCGCTTTACTTTAGTGGTGCTTTTTGCGTAGAATACCGCACCATTTTTAATCGTATTGGTTAACGAAAACCAGTTTTGGCCTGAGGTGAGAATTTAATGCCTGTAGTTAAAGTAAAAGAGAACGAACCGTTTGACGTAGCCCTGCGTCGTTTCAAGCGCTCATGTGAAAAAGCCGGCGTTTTAGCTGACGTACGTGCAAAAGAGTTCTACGAAAAACCAACGTGGATCCGCAAGCGCAAGAAAGCTGCTGCTGTTAAGCGTCACGCGAAGAAAATGTCTCGCGAAAACGCACGTCGTATCCGCCTGTACTAAGTTACAGCTGCCGGATAACGGTGCAGGGCTCACCAGCCCTGGTTTAAATGCTTTATCTGCACACCGTGTTCTTCGAACACGGTTTGTCTTTTTCTAAGACCCGAATAAAAAGGACAACAGTGGCAGGACAAATTCCCCGTCAATTTATCGATGAGCTACTGGCCCGTACGGACATAGTAGAACTGATTGATAAGCGCGTACCGCTTAAAAAAGCCGGTAGCCGCAATTACACGGCCTGCTGCCCTTTTCATAACGAAAAATCTCCGTCTTTTACGGTCAGTCCGGATAAGCAGTTTTACCATTGCTTTGGCTGCGGCGCACATGGCAATGCCATCAGCTTTATGATGGAATTTGAGCAGCTGGAATTTGTTGAAGCCATCGAAGAGCTGGCCAAAGATCTGCATCTGGAAGTGCCACGCGAAAAAGGCCAATTTAATAACAGACCACAAGCTCAGGCTGATGACTACACGCTAATGCAACAAGCGGCCAGTTATTATCAGCAGCAGCTGCAACAACATCAGAAAGCCGCAGAGGTTCAGGCCTATCTGACCAGACGTGGCCTGAGTGCGCAGAGTATTGCCGACTACCAGCTGGGTTATGCGCCAGAGAGCTGGGATGGGCTGCTGAAGCATTTTAACGCCAACAGTAAAGCCAAACGCGACCAGCTCTACGATTTAAAACTGATTAGCCGCAACGATAACGGCCGCGAGTTTGATTTTTTCCGTGACCGCCTGATGTTCCCCATTCGCGATAAGCGCGGCCGGGTGATTGCTTTTGGTGGTCGGGTACTGGGTGATGGCCAGCCTAAATACCTGAACTCACCGGAAACCCGGCTATTTCACAAGGGTCGTGAGCTATATGGCCTGTATGAAGCGCGGCAGCAACCGGGGCATCTGGAACGGTTACTGGTGGTCGAAGGCTATATGGATGTAGTGGCACTAGCGGAACACGATATCCGCTTTGCGGTGGCCTGCTTGGGCACCGCCACGACCTCAGATCATTTCCATACGCTGTTTCGCTATACCAGCCAGGTGATTTGCTGCTATGACGGTGACCGCGCCGGCCGTGATGCCGCCTGGCGCGCGCTGCAAAATGCCCTGCCACAGCTAAAAGACGGTGTGGAGCTAAAATTTGTATTTTTACCCGATGGTGAAGACCCGGATTCGCTGGTGCAAAAAGAAGGCAAAGCCGCATTTTTAGAGCGACTGGGGCAAGCTAAACCACTGAGTCAATATTTATTTGAGCATTTACTGGCTGAGAGCGATCCCAGCTCCGATGCCGGTAAAACCGCGCTGGCGGCCAAGGCCACTGAGCTGATCCGGCTGGTACCGGGCACCTACTATCAGGAACAGCTGAGCAGCAAGCTGGATAATTTACTCGGCCGCCAAAGTGCCCGCACAGCCAAAGCTCCGGCCAAAGCCCGGCCAACAGCGCCATCGACCACGCTAAAAATTACGCCAATGCGCCGGGCTATTGCCCTGTTGCTGCAAAATCCGGGCTTAGTGCAGGTCATGCCGGATGCCCCCGAGCTGGCCGATGCAGCCTTGCCCGGCATCAATTTATTGTTGAGCCTGCAACAGCATATTCTGGCGAAACCCGGGGTTACCACAGCGCAATTACTGGAATACTGGAGAGATCTGCCAGAGCATACCATACTGTTAAAGTTAGCAAGTTGGGAACATCAAATCGCGCCCGAGCAGCTGACGCAGGACTTCCTCGATACCTTTCATTCGATTGAGGATTTATATCTGCAACAACGGCTGGAAGCGCTGGAACGAAAAGACAAGTTACAACAACTGACAAAAACCGAGTGGCAGGAATATCATTTGCTGCTGCAAGCGCTGAAAAGCAAAAAACCGCGTCCGGTGAGTTAACGGCGGCTGGCTAGAAAAGCCCCGCTTTGTTATAATCGCTAGTTCGCATTTTTAGATTAACAACTTTGGTGGAAGATAAGTCTCTATGGAGCAAAGTCCTCAGTCGCAGTTAAAACTCCTGATCCTGAAAGGTAAAGAGCAAGGGTATCTGACCTTTGCCGAAGTGAACGATCACCTTCCACAAGACATTATCGACTCTGATCAGATCGAAGATATTATTCGCATGATCAACGATATGGGCATTCAGGTATTTGAAAGTGCCCCAGACGCTGATGATCTGATTATGTCTGATGCCACCGCCGATGAAGACGCGGTAGAAGAAGCCGCTCAGGCCCTGGTTAGCGTAGACAAAGAGCTGGGTCGTACTACCGATCCGGTACGGATGTATATGCGGGAAATGGGTACCGTGGAACTGCTGACCCGCGAAGGCGAGATTGATATCGCCAAGCGGATCGAAGACGGTATCAACCAGGTGCAAACCTCAGTCGCCGAATATCCGGAAGCCATTACTTACCTGCTGGAACAGTGGGACAAGTACGAAGCAGAAGAAATCCGCTTAAGCGATATCGTGTCTGCTTTCGTTGATCCGAATGAAGTGGACGATGCCCCGGTCATGGGCAGCAATATCGGTTCGGATCTGCCGGAAGAGCATCAGGAAGATGCTGACATCAGTGACGATGACAGCGATGAAGAAAGCGACGGCGATAGCGATGACGGTGATAGCGGTCCGGATCCGGAGCTGGCAAAACAGAAGTTTGCCGAGCTGCGTGCCCAGTACGAAGTGACCCGTAACTCTATCGTGCAGAATGGCCGCGAGCACGCCACCACTAAAACCGAAATTGAAAAGCTGAGCGAAGTATTCCGCTGCTTCCGCCTGGTACCTAAACAATTCGACCGCCTGGTTAAAAACATGCGTGAGATGATGGACCGGGTGCGGGTGCAGGAACGGCTGGTAATGAAACACGCCGTTGAATACGCCAAGATGCCGAAGAAAAACTTCGTTAAAGCCTTTACCGGCCACGAAACTTCGACGGCCTGGGTTGATGCAGAAATCAGCGGTAATAAACCTTATTCAGCAAAACTGGCGGAAGCCAAAGACGAATTAATTCGCTGCATTGAAAAGCTGAAGAAGATCGAAGAAGAAACTGGCCTTAGTATCTTTAAAATTAAAGATATCAACCGCCGGATGTCGATTGGTGAAGCCAAAGCCCGCCGTGCGAAAAAAGAGATGGTTGAGGCGAACTTACGTCTGGTGATCTCGATTGCCAAGAAGTACACCAACCGCGGCTTGCAGTTCCTGGACTTAATTCAGGAAGGCAATATCGGCTTGATGAAAGCGGTAGATAAATTCGAATACCGCCGTGGCTATAAGTTCTCAACCTATGCAACCTGGTGGATCCGGCAGGCCATTACCCGCTCTATCGCTGATCAGGCGCGGACCATCCGTATCCCGGTGCATATGATTGAAACCATCAACAAGCTGAACCGTATTTCACGGCAAATGCTGCAGGAGATGGGTCGTGAGCCGTCACCAGAGGAATTATCAGAACGGATGCAAATGCCGGAAGATAAGATCCGCAAGGTGCTGAAGATCGCCAAAGAGCCGATTTCAATGGAAACGCCGATTGGTGATGATGAAGATTCGCATCTGGGCGACTTTATCGAAGATTCCAGCGGTGAATCACCACTGGACTCTGCGACCATGGAAAGCCTGAAAAACGCCACTAACGAAGTACTGGCAGGCTTAACCGCACGCGAGGCCAAGGTACTGCGGATGCGTTTTGGTATCGATATGAATACCGACCATACCCTGGAAGAAGTGGGCAAACAGTTTGACGTAACGCGTGAGCGGATCCGGCAAATTGAAGCCAAGGCCCTGCGTAAGCTGCGCCACCCTTCACGCTCTGAAGTACTAAAAAGCTTCCTGGACGAGTAATTACAATTACTGTTCGCTAGAAACCAAAGGCGCTATTTAGCGCCTTTGGTGTTTTAAGCGTTTTCAGCGTAAAAAAGCAGCAACCAACTGAAGTTAGTGTCAGAAGCCGGATGACAAAGTTAGTAAAAGTTTTTATACTTCCTCGCGTTTGCATGGCCCCATAGCTTAGGCGAAAGGCGGTCACCGTAGGTGATGAGAAGTGACTTAACGTCACTTCGAAAGACTTGAGCGTGAGGCCGTGGATGGCCGAGCTGAGTGCCGATCATCAGGGATGTGTTAGCACATAAGTCAAAAGTTTAGTTTGTACGGCCCCATAGCTCAGTTGGTTAGAGCACTCGACTCATAATCGATCGGTCGCTGGTTCGAGTCCAGCTGGGGCCACCATCTCTCCTGATTTACTCCATCAAAATCAATAGTGTAAAAGATTTATAAATTTGCTATCACGCCCTTTGTCATGGCTTTACAGGCTAACGTATACTCACATTGAGGTCTAGCAGTGCTTTTATTACCGTTATCACGTCGATGTGACCGCTAAATTCACCTTCATCAGGATTCTGGCAACAGGCAATTCGCTATCAGTTTTAGTCGACTTATCGAAGCAAATTAAAAATACAGATAGAAAAACGCAAAACTTATACATAACGCAATCTAAATGTATAAAAAATAGAAGAAGCTATACATAAATTTCGATAGCAACGGCTTCAAGCATATTGCTCCCTCACATAGCCTCGCTTAACTCCGAAAGCACCTGGTCCAGCGAGCTTACGCACAAAAAACCACTTGGCGAATCTCAAACCTAATTTTTACTCTACAACCGCTGCACACCAAACCGAACCTGCACCCCAACCTGGCGATATAAGCCTGTTAAATACTGCTGCAATGACTGGGCTAAATCGTCCTGTGGGCAATCGCACCATAACAAAAAGTGCGGCGGCATAACGCTGCGCTCTTGTTGTGTTGGCGGGTTACAATCACTGCGGATCACAAAGTTAGCTGGTCCGGGTATAGTCAGCCGGCTTGGGATTATGCCGCGGACGGTGATCTGCCGGCTCAGATATTGGATCTGGGTACTTTCATCGGCCTGCCCGCTAAACTGCTCGGTAAAGTCATCGATCTGCATTGGCAAGCGTTGCTGTGGCAAGCCCAGCTGCTGCAGTAAGGTCGGGCTGAGCCAAAGATCATTATTGCCTGTTGGCCCCAACCATTCAGGCTGGAAAATAAAACTTTGCTGCTCAAAACAGTACTGCATTACCAACACCGGCTGCATACCAGTACCCTGTAATTGCAACAGCTGACTATCAAAGCTGGTGACTGCCCGATTACGGATATCGAGGCTGAGAAAGGCCTGTAATTGCTGCGCTGACGGTAACGGTGACGCGCTATCTTTCCCGGCGGCTACCGCAGTAGCCGTTTGTGGTGTTACCAGCCAGAGTTGCCCGGCAGCCATAGCCTGCGCGCCGTACAGCAAGGCACTGAACAGTAAATAAGCGATAAGGTTACGCATCAGAACTCTCCCGCGTTGAGCTGGCAACAGGTCCGCAAATATCAGCGAAACCGCTGCTAATTTGTACAGACAAGCAAAGCCTAGTCAGACAAGGGTGCCTTTGCCAGCATCCAGATCAAAGTTTCAGCATTTTTCTATAAAGTATTGAAAAGCTAAAACTGTCGTCTTACTGTCAGCTGACAGTAGGCGGACTGGCAGGCTATTGTCGTCACGCTTGTCAGGTACGGCACGCTGTAATAGGGGTAGACCAACCGAGGAGAAAGATGATGACTAACCAAACCGACGCTACCCTGAGTTTTTTTGACTATGGCGACCACACCATTAAAGTCATGTGCTCAATGAGCAATGGCAAAGAACAGGTTTATGTCGATGAACAGCTGGTATCGGAAAAACGCAGTTTTCGCTATCACTCAACTCACCAGTTTGAACTTGATGGCAAGAAAGCCGAGATCCGGGTTAAAGTCGCCAGCATTTTTAAAGGGCCCTACTACATCGAGTTTTCGGTCGATGGCAAAGCCGTTGATAGTGACGAATGGGATCTGGCCAGGATGCTGGCACACCTGAAACAGCTACGGCAACAGCAGCCGTTGTGGCAGCGCCTTGGCGTATATTTTATGTTCGGTTTACTGGGCGGTGCCTGCGGTGCACTGATTGGCTACAGCCTAGCGATCTGGTTTAAGGGGTAAGCTATGCAACTGAATCCACAGCTTATCCGGCAGCTTAGAATAGAAAAAGGCTGGACCCAGCAACAACTGGCCGAAATCTGTGCCCTAAGCCTCAGAACCATTCAGCGGGTGGAGGTGCATGGCATTGCTTCACTGGAAACCAGTAAAGCCCTGGCCGCCGCCTTTGCGTTAGACCGACAACAATTAACGCTGCAAACCAGCGCCGAGCCGGCAGCAGATGCCCGCGGCGGCGTACCACTCTGGGTGCCTGCCGTGACCTTTCTGGCCGGTGTTTTGTGTGGTGGTGTATTACTGTTGCAGTTTACACCCTAAGCCACTGACCTAGCGCAGGGCGCCCGCCCTGCGATGGTCCTGAAATTTATGAGCTTTGCCGGATTTTTAGTGGCAGAGCGCGCCGGAACAGGTAAGGTACAGGCAACTATCATTGCTATTGAGGTTCTATGAAACTGTTCCCCCTGGCCAGTCTGGTGACGGCCCTTAGCATCATTCCTGCCCTGGCAGTTAGCCCAGCCGCCGCCAATACCAGTAACAATGCAGCGACTTCAGCGCTCACGCCACTGCAGGCCGAAGATATTTTCCGTCTGGCTGGTGCCAGCGATGTGCAGATTTCCGCCGATGGTAAACGGATTGTCTATGTGCGCCAGCAGAATAATATTATGACTGACCGCACTGAAAGCAGCTTATGGCTACTGGATCTGGCAACCGGTGCCCATTACCCGTTGTTTGCCGACAAGTTCAACTATAGCCAGCCACGCTGGGCACCGGATAATAACCGTATTGCCTTTGTGTCAGACCGTGATGGCAGCAGCCAGATCCAGGTACACTGGTTAAACGAACAAAAAACTGCGGCGATCAGCCAGCTACAAGTTCGGCCCAGTCAGCTCAGCTGGTCGCCGGACGGACAGCAACTGGCGTTTTTGGCTGAGGTGGCCGCACCGGCAACCGACTTTGCCAAAAGCGTCTATCAACCGCGCAAGCCGGCTAACGCAAACTGGTCAGCCAGCCCAATAGTGGTTGAACGTACCTACTATCAGGCCGATGGCCGCGGCGTAATGCGCTCAGCTTATGCACAAGTCTTTGTGGTTCCGGCGTCAGGCGGTGTCGAACAGCAACTGACCAGCGGCCCTTACCAGCATAATGGGCCACTGGCCTGGACGGCAGACAGCAAAGCGCTGATTTTCCCGGCCAACCGCCACCCGGATTGGGAGCTGCAAAGCCGGCAAGCCGATCTGTATCAGGTAGATGTGCAAAGCCGGCAGCTTAATCAGTTAACCCGTTTAGATGGGGAAGAAGCTGAGCCGAGCCTGTCACCCGATGGCAAAACGCTGGCCTTTACCTATACCCGTCCGGATGCGGTCTCTTATGTAAATAGCAAACTGAAGTTGCTGGATCTGCGCTCAGGCGAGATCCGGATGCTGGCAGCGGAACTGGATCGCAGCGTCGAAAGCCCAAGCTGGGTGAATAATTCGACGCTGACCTTTCAGTACACCGATCGTGGTCAAACCAAGGTTGCGCAAATTAGCACCCGCGATCGGATGACCGATCTGGTGGCCGATTTAGGCGGCACCAGTTGGGGCCGGCCTTATCTGAGCGGCATGTATAGTGTCGCCGCAAACGGCACTGTCGCCTATACCCAGGGTAGCAGCCAGCGCCCGGCAGAAGTCGCAGTTTTTAGCAATGGCCGCAGCCGCACGCTAACAGACCTAAATGGCGGTTTATTATCGCAGCGTAAGCTGGGCCAGGTACAAGAACTGCGTTATACCTCTGCTGCTGGCAATGAAGAAATTCAGGCCTGGTATATTACGCCGCCTGATTTCGATCCCAGCAAAAAATATCCGCTGATCCTGGAAATTCATGGTGGACCACATCTGGCCTATGGTCCGCAGTTTGCGGCTGAACTGCAACGCTATGCCGCAGCAGGCTATGTGGTGCTGTATAACAACTACCGTGGTAGCACCAGCTATGGTGAGCGTTTTGCCATGTTACTGCACTACAACTACGCGTCAGAGCATGATTTTCAGGATCATATGTCGGGGGTTGATGCCATGCTGGCCAAAGGCTTTATTGACGAAAATAACCTCTTTATTGCCGGTGGCTCTGCCGGAGGGATCGGCACCCTTTACGCGGTAGGCCTGACCAACCGCTTTAATGCCGCGGCAGCGACAAACCCGGTGGTGAACTGGACGTCGAAGGTGCTATCCGCCGACAGCTATGTCGGTCAGATCCGCAATCAGTTCCCCGGTATGCCCTGGGAGCAGCAGGCGCACTACTGGCAACGCTCGCCGTTATCGCTGGTTGCCAATGTCAGTACGCCGGTACTGCTCTTTACCGGTGAGCAAGACCGCCGTACGCCAATGGCCGATACCGAACAGTACTATCAGGCGTTACGGCTGCGACAAATCGATAGTGTGATGGTGCGGGTACCGGATGCCAGCCATGGCGTGACTAACCGGCCATCCTGGATGATTGCCAAAATTGAGCATGCACTGGCCTGGTTTAAGCGCTATCGCAAAGACTAGCCTAGCTTAACAGCTGCGGCGCTGGCATTGCCCGGCGCCGCTGCTTATCCTGATACATCGCCACATCGGCTAGACTAAGCAGCAAATCCAGATCCTGGCTATCACCACTATGCCAGCTTACCGCTC
Source organism: Alishewanella jeotgali KCTC 22429 (assembly GCF_000245735.1). GTDB lineage: Bacteria > Pseudomonadota > Gammaproteobacteria > Enterobacterales > Alteromonadaceae > Alishewanella > Alishewanella jeotgali. Next base: position 47,536 of record NZ_AHTH01000039.1, on the reverse strand, counting down.
CCAGACTGGGGCCATGATACAGTAGCTTAAAGTCACCCAGCGAAAATACCCCACTGCAACATTGCCGGATCCGATTAATAATCAGCTCACTTTGCTCGGTTGAAATCTCCGGTGCCTGACACAGCAACACAAACTCATCGCCTCCCTGACGGGCGACAAAATCCCCTTTGCGCAGAACCTGCTCTAAACGCTGGGCAATTTGCCGTAAGAACTCATCCCCGGTTTCATGACCAAACTGGTCGTTAATCAGCTTAAATTTATCCAAATCGACGAAGATCAGATAAAAACCCAGTTGTTGCCGGACACCTCTGGCGATCAGCCGTTCCAACTCTTCCAGTAGATAGCGACGGTTCGGTAAACCCGTTAAGGCATCATGCCGGGCGTGGTAAGTAAGTTGCTGGTTTGCATCCAGTAACATGCTGTGCTCATCCAATCGGGCGGCCAGCAGGGATAAAGAATTACTGATGCCGGAAAGAATTAATAATTGCTCAGAGCAGCCACTATCCGCCAGTTGTAAGGCCAGCAAACCGGCAACCGGCTGTTGCCCAACAAAGATATTAATCAGATAAGCCGGTGCATCTAACAGTTCAGGCGGGCGAAACTCCGGGTTGAGGGGAACAACATTGCGGCAACGATCCTCTGCGCTCAGCGTAGCAAGCCACTGCGCCAGCGCTTGCTGCAGTGCTTGTTGTGCCGGATCTAACAGCACTAACTGTTGCTGAGGCGTTTCAAAGGGCAGCAATTGCTGCCACTCTCCACTTCGCTGCATCACCTGGGCAACTTGCATCACCGCCAGGCTAAGGGATTGTGCAGCAACGCAAATTTCGCTAACGGCAGCCAGCAGGCGTAATTTACCAAGCTCGCGCTCAGCAGCACTGGCCCGGGCCAAAGCGGCGTGCTGTAACTTATCGCGGGTCCATTGCACACTCACCAGTTCGGCACACAGTTGCAGCACCTGCAACACGTCATCCGGGTTGTCCAGCTGAACCTGCTTCGAACTGGCACCACATAGGGTTCCGCAAACCTCGCCGCGGGTATCCAGTACCGGCACGCTGAGGTAAGTTTGCAATCCTAATGCTTTGGCCGCAGCAGAGTCCGGCCAGGTGTTGGCGACATCACTGGTAAGAAAACGGCCACTTTGCAGCGCTCTTTTACAGAGTGTATCGTGCCAGGGCACCTCCAGACCTTCGGTCAGCTGTAGCTGACCCGCATTTAAAACATATTCAACACGCTGCATACCAGCATCAACATTAATACTGGTCAGGTAGGTCGACTCCAGGCCAGTTAACTGCTGAATAAGCCGTAATATCGGCCGGGTTAACTCTTCAACGGTATTAGCGCTGGCAACAAAGCCGGCTAACTGCTTTAACTGTGCGTCCATTGACACCCCATGTCGCTACTAATCGGGTTAGTTATTAGTGTAGTAGAGCGCCACGCCCTTGTAATAACTTAAATCAAACCGCCCAAATAGACATATTTTAACTGGGTATAGTCATCGAGCCCGTAACGCGAGCCCTCACGGCCATAACCCGATTGTTTGATACCGCCAAAAGGCGCGGCAGCATTAGAAATAATGCCTTCGTTCACACCCAGCATGCCAACTTGCAATGCCTGCGCCAGCCGGAATACCTGACCCAGCTGTTGGCTATAGATATAGCCGGCCAGACCATAATCGCTGGCATTAGCTAAGGCTAAGGCTTGCTGTTCAGTATTAAAGCTCGTGATGGCCAGCACCGGACCAAAAATCTCCTGCTGAAATAGCTGCATCTGCGGCGTAACGCCGGTTAGCAGTGTTGGTTCGAAAAACAAGGGGCCGGCCGGATGCGGCTTGCCACCATGCAGCAAGGTCGCGCCCTGGTCGAGGGCGTCATCCAGCAGCTGCTGTACCTTAGCCACGGCTTTGGCCTCGATTAAGGGTCCGATAGCGCTACCTGGCTCGGTACCCGCCGCCACTTTCAGGGTTTGCACCTTAGGTAACAGGATCTGCATAAACCGCTCGAGTACCGTCTCTTCAACCAATACCCTGTTGGCGCAAACACAGGTTTGGCCGGCATTACGAAACTTGGCGGCAATTAACCCCTCGGCGGCGGCTTCCAGATCGGCACTGGCAAACACGATAAACGGAGCATTACCACCCAGCTCCATACTGACCCGTTTTACGCCCTCTGCACATTGCTTTAACAAGGTTTTACCGACAGCAGTAGAGCCGGTAAAACTAAATTTATTAACCAGTGGGTGGGTGGTGAGCACCTCGCCCAGTTGCTGGGCGTTAGTGCCAACCAAGACATTAAAAATTCCGGCCGGTACGCCAGCCCGCTGCGCCAGCTCGGCGCAGGCTAATGCTGAGAGTGGCGTTTGTGCTGCTGGTTTTACCACAAAGCTGCAACCCGCAGCTAACGCCGCGGCCGCTTTGCGCATTAACATGGCATTGGGGAAATTCCAGGGGGTAATGGCCGTGACGACTCCCACGGCCTGCCGTAGCACCAGGATCTGTTTATCGGAGGCAGGCGCCGGAATAATATCGCCATAGAGCCGTTTCGCCTCTTCGGCAAACCAGCCCAGGTAAGAGGCGCCGTAACGAATTTCTGCCCGCGCCTCAGCCAGCGGTTTCCCCTGCTCTAACGTCAGCAATAATGCCAGATCGGCCTCATGCTGCAACAACAGTTGCTGCCATTCTATCAACACTGCGGCGCGTTCTGCCGCGGCCAGTGCGGCCCAGCCCGGTTGCGCAGCCGCCGCTGCCTCAACTGCCATAGTGGCATCAGCCAGGGTCGCTTCGTCAACCTGCGCCAACGTTTTACCATTTGCCGGGTTTACCACAGCAAAGCGATGGGGGCCTGCTGCTTGCCACTGGCCATTGATAAAAGAGCGGGTTTTAACTAACGCCGGATCGGTGAGAGCTAACATAGGCGGCACTCCTGCTTAGCAAGGGAATTGCCGCTATTAAAACATGCTCTTAAGACAGATAAAACCTAACTTTGTTATCAGGTTAGCGTTTATATTGGGTAGGACAATAAGCGCGGGTAATCTCCGGGCTGCGCAACTTCAGATGCTTGGTTTTGCGGCCACTGACTCTGGCGCGCCATAGCCGGAAACTACTCGCCTTTAACTCCGCACGCATAAAACGGATCAGCGCACTCTCATTCAGGCCATATAGGTTTTCAATCGCTTCAAAGGGGGTACGATCTTCCCACGCCATTTCGATAATGCGCGAGCGCTGCTCATCATTAAAGGTCATTGGCATCCTCCATTACCGCATAACGCTGATATAGCTCCAACGGTGCAAACTCCAGCGCCCGTTGATGACACGCAGACAATTTTAACAGTGGTGCCACCCCAGCCTGCTCGGCGGCTAACCAGCGCAGTGCGCACAAACACCAGAAGTCACCAGGTACTAACCCCGGAAAATCCCACTCTGGTCTGGGTGTGCTTAAATCATTGCCTTGGCTCAGCGTAAAAGCTAAAAATTCAGCGGTCACCTGAGCGCACAGCACATGGCTGCCCAAATCGGCCTGATTAGTACGGCAAAAGCCATCGCGAAAAAAACCGGTGCGCGGTGCAAAGCAGCACGCTGCAAGCTCTTGTCCAAAAATATTGAATGCCATCATCGTTAGTCAAAAAACCATAATGGTGATTAAACGTATAAACTGAGCTAACCGATTGCCTGGCAGGAAAATTTTTATGCGTTTTTATTGGCTGTTATTGTTATTACTCGCGGGCTGTACCAGTGTGCCGGAAAAGGTGACGCCGGTCAGCCCTTTTGAGTTGGAGCGCTATCTGGGTACCTGGCATGAAATCGCCCGCCTCGATCACCGTTTTGAACGCGGCCTAACTCAGGTAACGGCCGAATATAGCCTGCGCCAGGACGGCGGTGTGACAGTGCTAAACCGTGGCTTTGATGCCGCTAATCAACGTTGGAAAAGTGCAACCGGCAAAGCCTACTTTGTTGCTGACAGCAATACCGGTCGCTTAAAGGTATCATTCTTTGGGCCTTTTTACGGCGGCTATAATATTGCCAAGTTGGATCCAGATTACCAGATAGCCCTGGTGGTCGGTCCGAATCTCGATTACGCCTGGCTTTTGGCCCGCAAGCTGCAGTTATCCGCTGCAGAATGTGCGCCCTATCTGGCCGAAGCCGAACGCATTGGCATTGCCCTTGATCAGCTGATCTGGCTGGCGCCTTGTCGCTAGCGCAAAAAAACGCCGGCACTGCGCTTTGCATATGCCGGCGTATTGTTACTGTAAAAATGAAATTAAGCTTTCGCCGGGATCCGCTCTAAAACCGCCAGCAGCAACTGCCAGTACTGACCGACAGTTTCGATATTGACCATCTCATCCGGACCATGTGGGTAGCGGATAGTTGGACCAATCGACACCATATCCATCTCTGGGTACGGTTTTTTAAACAAACCGCATTCCAAACCGGCATGGATCACCATAATCACCGGCTCTTTGTTATAGATTGCCTGATAGGTATCTTTAACAATCGCCATCACCGGCGAAGCTGGATCGGGCTTCCAACCCGGATAAGCACCACTGAACTTCACCGCAACACCAGTCAGGGCCGCTAATGATGCCAGGGTGCTCTCAACCTGCTCGCGGCCGGAGTCAATCAGCGAACGGATTAAACAAACCACCTGGACGGTATCGCCGGTGGTGGTAACGACCCCCAGGTTTAATGACGTTTCTACCACACCGGCAATATCGTCGCTCATCCGCACAACGCCGTTCGGGCAGGCATTAAGCAGGTGTAAAACCTTATGCTGGCTGGCATTATTCATCACCTGGGCCGGTAAAATGGTCTCAGCGACCGCAAACTTAATCGCCGGCTCTACCGCTGATAGCTCCTGACGGATCAGGGTTTCAAAGGCTGCCACCGCATTTTCCAGTAAGACTTTTTTATCTGCTGCAACGGTAATGGTCACGCCGGCCTCGCGCGGAATCGCATTACGCAATGAACCACCGCTGATTTCACTGACTTTCAGATCCAGTGCTGCCGCCTGCTCAACCAGAAAACGCGCCAGTAATTTATTCGCATTGCCGCGGCCTAAATGAATATTCACCCCGGAGTGGCCTCCTTTTAAACCACTCAGATTTAAGCGATAAGCCTGATGCCCAGCCGGTACCGGTTGCCATTGCATGGGGATACTAAACTCGGCATCGACACCGCCGGCGCAGCCCATATAGATTTCGCCTTCCTGCTCCGAGTCGGTATTAATCAGGATCTCGGCGTCCAGCAGGCCGGCTTCAAGGCCAAAAGCACCGGTCATACCGGCTTCTTCGTCGATCGTTAACAGCACTTCCAACGGACCATGTTTAATGTCGTCACTACCTAAAATCGCCAGCGCCGACGCCATACCAATACCGTTATCTGCACCCAGCGTGGTACCCCGGGCAGTAACCCATTCGCCATCGACATAGGCATCAATAGGATCTTTAGTAAAGTCGTGTACCTTATCGGCATTTTTTTGCGGCACCATATCCAGATGCGCCTGGATCACCACGGTTTTACGGTTTTCCATCCCCGCTGTGGCCGGCTTTTTAATGATCAGGTTGCCAACCTTGTCTTCCACGACGGTTAAACCTTTATCGCGGGCCCAGGCCTGAATATGCCGGCTAAGCGCCTGCTCGTGTTTGGACGGATGTGGAATAGCACAGATTTGGGCGAACCATTGCCATAGCGGCTGCGGGTATAAACTGGAAATCGCGGTCACAACAACTCCTGATGTAGGGGCAGAGAAATTATCGTGATTTTATCACAACCTGTATCGCAGGCGCATAAGCCACCGGCTAATCGCCCGCGGGCTGCGATTAATAACGTAAAGCGGGATAGACAGTCGTCAGCTATTTCTTACAACTGACGGCTTTAACCCACTAGCATCCAGACAGCGACGCCAAACATCAGGCAGGCGCCAATGCGGTTTAAATACTGTAGCCGGTTGGTTTTCGTCAAAAACAGCGCCAGCGCCTTGCCGCCACTGGCATATAGCAGCATGGAGCCAAATTCCAGCAGCAAAATAATGGCCACCAACACCAGTAATTGCGGCCAAAACGCCAGCTTACTATCGATAAAGGGCGGTAATAACGCCATATGAAAGGCCCAGCCTTTGGGGTTAGACACGGCGGTAATAAAGCCCTGACTAAACAAGGTTCGCCGCGGTAGCAACACCGACGCTGTGCCCAGCTGCGGCACCGCCAGTTTGCCTTTGGCACGCCACATTTGGATGCCAACATAAGTTAGATAGGCGGCACCAAGCAGTTTAAACCACTGAAACAGGTCCGGAAACTTCAGCATCAGAGCGGCTACGCCCAATACCGCCGCCATGGCAACTAAACCCACGCCCAGCATCTCGCCCCACATCATCCAGAAGGTACGACGCACGCCCTGACTCATCCCCAAGGTCATGGCCAGCGTCATACACATGCCTGGCGTCACAGAAACAAATAAAAAGGTGGGAATAAAAGCGCCCAATAATGTCAGATTAACCATAAGTACCCCGGTAGACTCACCGCTTATTCTGGCGACTTCTACTTATTGCAGCAATAGCTAAACTAACTTTTAGATTATCCTGGTCAACCGCACGCCTCCTTTTGCAGTTAAAACAGCGCCAGAAAAGCAAAATCTAACCGGCAAGCGTCATCCAGCCCCAGACTGGCGCCCGCTTCCTGATCGCTGTTATGCTAGCGCTACTTTGACTGATGCAGATTGAAATCCCTGATGAAAATAGTGGTAAGAAGTTTATTAAAAGGCCTGGCGATTGTACTGCCGTTAATTATTACTATCGAGCTGCTGCGCTGGCTGCTGACCACGATCGAAAGTGCACTCGCTCCAGTGGTGCAACTGCTGATCCCGGCCACCTGGTATCTGCCTGGCACGGCAATACTGTGTTTTGTCATCGCCTGTGCGGTAATTGGTTTTAGCTCGCGCTGGGCAGGTGTGAACTGGCTCTGGCAGTTGCCGGGCAAAGTATTAATGAAACTGCCGGGCAGCAAACAAATTTACGGCATGCTGCAAGATTTAATTGATGTGATGGCCGGCAAAAACTTTAGTGATGGCTCGGTAGTGATGGTGAAACTGCCCTCATCTGAGATTGAACTGATTGGCATTGTTACCAAACAAGGCGGCCAGGCAGAAGACCGGATGTCGTCACTGATGCAGGAAGAACAACTGGCGGTGTTTATCCCGATGGCCTATAACGTCGGCGGCTACACCATTATAGTGCCACGCAGTTGCACCCGCAGCCTTGATATGAAGCCCGCCGAAGCCCTGCAACTGGTGCTTAGCGGTGGCTTGGGTAGCAGTAAAGCGCCGGGGAAATCATAAGCGCCGCTATCTAAGCCTGCCCCCGGCGTCGCTTGCTGTTATTCGAGATCCAGATTTAAAGTGCGCAGCTCTTTTAACGTCTGCGACTGCAACATCTCTAAGGTTTTATGGTGCGGCTCTGGCCGTTGCGTTTGCGCATCTACCCGCACAAAAACGATATCATCGGCAAAGCAGATGGTCTTTTTGGTGGCCTTGTTACGCACCAGACAGCTTACCGTAATAGAGGTTCGGCCCACCGCTTTGGTGGCCAAACCAAACTCGACCACATCACCCAGCTTGGCCGGGCTTTCAAAACTGATGGCGCCCATATGCTTGGTCACCAGGCTATTGGTTTCTAACTGACAAATGGCGTAAATCGCCGCTTCCTCGTCTATCCATTCTAATGCCCTGCCACCAAAGAGGGCATTGGCATAATTTAAATCACCTTGCATCACCAACCGACGGCTTAAAAAACGCATCTTCTCACCTGTAACATCATTGTTTGAACCTTAAGTATATCCCTGTTGGCGTATTGCACCAATCAGCCAATCCCCTGAAAATCAGATTAATAATTTTTCTTCGCTGACTACTGTTTTCAGTTTGCACAAGGCTTTATGATCGCAGCCCTATTATTGCCGTGCGCGATCACCTTCGATGCAAAATATCCTGCTGTATCTGATTACCGTCCTGATTTGGGGTTCGACCTGGTTTGCCATTGAGTTTCAGCTGGGCGAAGTGGCCATTGAAGTCTCGTTGTTGTATCGCTTTGCGCTGGCTGCGGCACTGATGTGGCTGTACTGCTGGTATCGCAAGCTGGATATGCGTTTTTCGCTGCGCCAGCATGGCTTTATTCTGCTGTTAGCCAGCCTGAATTTTGCGCTGAATTTCCTGTTTATCTATCAGGCGCAGCAGTATCTGACCTCTGCCATGACGGCGATTGCCTTTACAACGATGTTGCTGATGAACATTATTAACACCCGGCTGTTTTTCGGCAAACCGGTGGCCAAACGTATCTATTTTGGCGCTCTGCTCGGCATTGCCGGTATTGTCGTATTGTTCTGGCCGGATTTGGACGGTATCGATTTCACCAACACCAGTTTACTCGGCTTAATCCTGATCTTATCCGGCGCTCTGTCAGCGTCCTTTGGCAATATGGTCAGTGTGCGCAATTCGCGGGAGCAAATGCCGATTATGCAGGTCAATGCCTGGGGTATGCTGTATGGCAGCCTGGTGCTGCTGGCCGCCGCACTAATCAAGGGCCACAGCTTTACTTTTAGTACTGAGCCGGCCTATCTGCTGTCGCTGGTCTACCTGGCGGTATTTGGTTCGGTGATTGCTTTTGCCAGTTACTTTGCGCTACTAAAACAAATTGGTCCGGAAAAAGCCAGCTACACCATAGTACTGTTCCCGTTAGTAGCAGTGGTGCTAAGTACCCTGTTTGAAGATTTTCACTGGACCAGTTACACCTTTAGCGGCTTTGCGCTGGTGCTGCTGGGGAATGCCATAGTACTAACGCCTTTTGATCGCATTCGGGCCCTGCTTAACCGTGAGCAGCCAAAGCTAGCCAACTGAGGTGCGTAGCAGAGTTAAGTCGCTATGAAACCTATCGAGGTACCAGCGTAAAAACGATAGCAGCGTGGCTAGAACGCCTGTCGCTCCCGTAAAAATCGGGCAAAGCGCGGTATACCATTGCTGGTGTAACCATTATAACGATAAGTAATTTCGCTACCGATGGCCGGCGGTGTTTGCCGCAAGGCATCGGTTAAGCCGCTGCCAATAGCAAACTCCAGCCCTTCAGGTGTTCTGACAATAAGCGCCCCTACCATGCCCTGATATTTCCCCCTACCAGGCCGATAGCCAATCACTGTCGCTTCGGCATCCTGATAGGTTTTAAGTTTAAGCAAATCTGCGCTGCGGCCGGTTTTATAGTGCGCATCCTGATGATGCAGCATTAAACCCTCAGCGCCAGCCTGCTCCAGCTGTGCCAACGTTGCCAGTAAGGTTGCTCTGTCCGCAACGCGAAACTGCGGTACTAGCTGCAGATAAGGGCTATTTTGCTGCTGTACCAGCAGCTGCATCATCCTGATCCGTTCAGTGAAAGTCCCCTCTGCCTGCGGCAGTTCAAAAATATAATAGGCTAACTGCTGCCACTCACTATTTACTGGCTGCTGCTTGCTCACCGTACTTAAGATTTGTGCAAACTGCTGCCTGGCGAGCCACAGCTCACCATCGAGCGGCCGTGGTGGAAAGTCTGCGGTAAACCAGGCTGGCGCCTGAATAATATTGCCACCACGGGAAATCAGCTGTTTGCCATCCCAGTAAGCCCGCACACCATCCAGCTTTTCACTGACCCAATACTGCCTGACATCAATATTATCCTGATAATCCTGTGCCAACAGCAGATCAGGCTTTGTCACAGCCAAGAGTGGAAAACTACCGAGCACCAGCAAAAAAATTAACATTTTAAACATTATTTTGCTTCCTTTATGCAAAATAATGAGTGTAGCCGCTGAGCGCCTGAGCGCAACTTAGCTGGATACTGGCTAGACTGAAAACGGTGACAAAAGGCTAACGCGGGTTAATCCAGTACCGGTTTTAGATAGCCTGCGCCCAGTTGCCGCATCTGTTGTTCAACCCAACTGACGCGTTGCTGTAGGTAGGGTGTTAACTGATTCGGATCGCGCCGACGCGGGCTTGGCAACAGCACTGCTAATCTGGCAGCCTGATTGCGGCTTAATTGGCTGGCTGATTTACCAAAGTAATACTGACTGGCCGCTTCCACACCATAAATACCGGGTCCGAATTCGGCGATATTCAGGTATACCTCCAGAATACGCTTTTTGCCCCAAAGCCCTTCCAGACTTAGCGCTAAAGCTGCCTCCAACCCTTTTCGCAGCAAACTGCGGCCAGGCCATAACAACAGGTTTTTTGCGGTTTGCTGGGTGATGGTACTGGCGCCACGCAAACCGCCGCCATCGTCAAAGCGCTCCAACGCATTACGGATTTCATTGATATCGACACCAAAGTGCTGCGGGAAGCGCTGATCTTCTGACGCCACCAGCGCCAGCGGTACATGTGGCGGCAATTGTGCTATGTTGATCCACTGCTGCTGCACCGGATACGGGCTTTGCAGCATAAAGGCTGTGGTAGGCGGCGGCACAAAACGTAAGATCAGAAGTAAAATTAAGACCAACGCTAACAATAGCAGTGCCAGCTGCAAGGTACGCCAACATAGCAACCCCAGCCAACCGAATACACCGCGCTTCTGCTCTGTCATCTTGCCTCTTTAGTCACTTGCAACCGTCAATTGTTAGTACCCGTTTGCTCATTCGGCGGCGAGTCGATGATAAGCTCCCGATGCACACATACCGCAACATTTTTCGGCCGGATAGGCTTACCTCGCCCTTCCAGATGGGCACGGGTAAAGGCCGCGCCAAACAACAAAATCATCGAAGAATAATTCACCCATAGCAGTAATAATGCCAAAGAACCGGCAGCGCCGTAAGCCGAGGCTGTCGCGGTATAGGCCAGATAAACAGAGATAAAAGAACGACCGATAGTAAATAACAAGGCGGTAATAAAGGCCCCTAATAGCACGTCACGCCAGGCCAGCAGTACGTCGGGCAAAATTTTAAACATGGCGGCAAATAGCAAGGTGATCACCAGTAAGGATAGGCCCCATTCCATACCCACCATCGCCCAGCCTGGCACGGGCAACCATTCCTCCGCAAACGCCATTACACTGCGTAGTGCCACCGACAGCAGTAATGACACCATCATAATAAAACCAATTGCCAGAATAATGGTTAACGATAACAAGCGGCTTTTCAGCAGCGCCCAAAGATTGTTACGCTTTGGCCGCGGTGCTACACCCCAGATCTGATTCAGAGATTGCTGCATCTGTGCAAACACTGTGGTAGCACCAATAATGGTGGCAACAATACCGACTAACGCCGGGATAAAGCCACTTTGATCAATTTGCGAATTAACCACGGCAGTCTGTATCACTCCAGCCGCTTCTGACCCTAAAGTTTCTTCGAGCTGGGTAAATAACTCCCCTTGCACCGCCCGCTCACCAATAACCAGCCCGACCAGTGCCACCACGACCACTAAAATAGGCGCAATCGAAAACACCGTAAAAAATGCCAGCGCGGCAGCATAAATAAAGGCCTGGCTATCAAGCCAATGCCGAAAGGCTGCCGCCAGAATACTCAGCCAGTGCCGCACTGTGTTGGGAAGTTTATTGAAGATATTACTCAGCATGCCCGATATTACCTTTGCCGCGACGCGCGCTTTATTTCTGTTTGTATCAGTGGTCTATGATAGCAAGAAAGTGTCAGCACAAAAGTCAGTTTAGCCATTACCATGGAGGTTATCGCTAAGCTTGCCTGTTAAGACACTAAATCACAATCACTTACGTCAAGCCTAGTGCCCCAGAGCTGACCATTTGCCCTACTCTAGAGCAAGGGTTACACTGCGTTTATCAGCTAACCATCTGCAACGCGGGGCCCGGTTTGAATTTCTTACCAATACTGCAGTTACTACAACAACGGTTGCCAAATTTAATGGCAGTTTACGCCTTTGGCAGCCAGGTAACAGGCACCGCCGATAAAAACAGTGACTTAGATTTAGCTGTGCTGGTAGCAGGCTATGCTGATGTGATTGAACTGTGGGATATTAGCAGTGACCTGGCTGAGCTGGCGAACTGCGAAGTCGATCTACTCGACTTTCGCGCCGCCACTACCGTTATGCAGTATCAAATCCTCACCACCGGTAAATGCCTGTACGCTATCGACAGCAGCGTCGGTATATACGAAGCCATGGTGTTATCACAAATGACGGCACTAAACGAGGCCCGCGCTGGTTTATTGCAGGATATCAGAGAACAGGGAGCAGTGTATGGCCGTAACTAAGCTACCGGATGATGTATTACTGAATAAAGCTGCGACTATCGAGCGCTGTGTTAAGCGAGCACGGGATGAATATCAGCAAGATCCGGTTGCTCAGCAAAGATGAGGCTTTTACATCCTCACCATAAGACCTGTTGACCTAAACCAACTGGCGACGGGCATTAATCAGCTTTAGCAGCTCCGCCGTGGCCGTGGCATCTGCCAGGGCGCGGTGGTGGTTATTAAGTTTAATCTCAAACTCCTCGCATAACTTACCCAGGCTATAGGATTGCAGTCCCGGGTAATAGCGGCGCATATTCACTACCGTGCAGAGCTGCGGCATATCGAATGTGATATCACAGCGGGCAAACTCGCTACGGATAAAGCCGTAATCGAACTTAGCGTTATGGGCAACAAAGACTGCGCCTCGTAAAAACTCGGCAAGCTTGTCGGCAATATCAGCAAAGGTAGGCGCATCGGCCACCATGGCGTTGCTGATACCGGTTAAACGGCTGATAAAAGACGGGATAGTGCGGCCAGGATTAAGCAGGGTGCTAAAGGTGTCTAACACCTCGCCAGCCTGGACTTTTACCGCGCCAATTTCAATCACCCTGTCGGTGCCAGCTTTGCCGCCGGTAGTTTCGACATCCAGCACCACATAGAGCCGATTGGGGTCGACTATCCACTGCAGTTTTTCAATCCGGGCGTTAAAACCGGCGTTATTCAGGGCTAGCAGCCGGGCGAGCTGATGGCGCTGAATTTTATCGCCGGGCGCTTTAACTTCGATAAACTGCAGCTGCTGATCTTTAATCAGCAATAAATCCGGGTAGCCACTGCTATGGCGGTTAAAGTCCTGCGCCATGGCACGGAGTATTGGCGCAAGAGCACTCTCAGCCGGTTCGCCGCTTTTGTCATTTTCACCATTTTTCTGATGGCTGCGCGGCGCGTATTGCAGCAAAGGTAATAGCTGTTCAGCGAGATCGCTATGCCAGTAAAAAAGGCTATTGGCTTTGCCATAATGCGCGGTTAACGCGCTTAGCAGGATGGTTGCGGCATTAGGCGCGGCTAGCAGTGTTAATTTATGCTCGATGGTTGTTTGAAATTGCTCATAAAAGCCACCCGCACTTAAATTACGTGGCCGCCGCTCGAACGGGTTATGCAGCGCACTGTCCTGATGTTCGAATAACTCATGCCAGAACCAGAGGCCAAACAACGCCAGCCACAGGTTATTTTCACTATGAAACGCCCGATAACCGAGCGCCTGATAATGCGCAATCAGCCCGGCTTCTGCTTTCCCCAGATAGAGCTCGTCTACGCCAATTTGCGGGGCGGCGTGCAGCAGCTGCGTCAGCTGCGAGCGGCGCTGACTCTGGCTACCGGCAGTAAACTTACGCTGATAAAAATCTTCAGCAAATAGCCATTCTTCATCACAGCTGGGATCTTCTAACAGTTGTTGCAGGTGCTGTTGGCACTGAATAGTATCACCTTGCTGCCAGTACAGCCGCACCAGACGCTCGCTGGCCGGAAAGCCATTGCTTTGATGGTAAAAGGCCTGCGCCAATGGTAGCAGTTTCTGCTGCTCAGCCAATTTGCCAAGCTGATAGCAGCGTTCGCTGCGTTTGGTCACGAGCTCCGGAGTAGTGCCAGACGGCCACTGCTGTACTTGCTCCAGCCATGGACTTAACAGCGATTCGGCATCAGCCGGCTGTTGTTTTAGCTGTTTACTTAAATCGGCCAGTGCCCGTTTGGCTTGCGCTAATTGAAAGGCCAGCTCAGCGGTCGCCAGCTCGGTAAAGCGCGGGCTAAATTGCTGCTTAAACTGACCGGTTTGCCGGATCCCGAGATCGCGCAGGGTAAACAGTGAAAGGTTAGGCTCGACCCGTCCAAAATAAAGAAAATACAGATAATTAAGCGCATCCAACCGTTGCAATGCCACATACTGTTGCGGCAACTGTGCGATCAAACCCAGCCAATCGACCGGCAACGTCAAGGCCGCGCGCAGCAGCTCGGGCTTGCTGTGGCTTTTTTTTGCATTTAAGGGGGATGTCAACTGCGGCGCGGCCAGTTGTAACAACTGCCACAGCGTCGCTTTAGTGAGCCGCAGCCAAAAATCAGGGAGTTCGGCTGCACTAAGCATTGCGATAAAACCAGCCTGTTGTAGCTCTGCTAATAGCGGCGCTACCGGGCCAATTTCGGCATAGTACAGCTCACTGTCGGCAAACACCCGGCCTTTGCGGTTAAGCATCCGCACCAGCAGCTGTTGCGCTGGCATGCTGAGTTGTTCGAAATCGGCAAGCCAGGTGCTGGCAGAGGGGGTTAGACAAGGGCCATAATGCGTTTTTACAAACTGCAGCAACTCCTGAAAGTGCTGCAGATAGTAACGGGCATCTAGCTCTGGTCTAACCGTCATAGGCTTAGCTAATCACCGTACTAATCAGATAACCGGTATAACCGATAAAGACCAGCAGCAACAGCGCGCCTTCCAGCCGGTTGATCCGCCCTTGCTTTTTATAGCCATAGCCCATCACAAACAGCGCTGCGGTTAGCACGGCCATTAGCGTCCAATCACGGGTCAGGACTACCGCTTCCACCGCCATAGGCTCAATCGCCGCCGCGATACCGACCACGGCCAGCGTATTAAACAGGTTGGAGCCAATTACGTTACCCAGCGCAATATCATGCTCGCCCTTTTTAATCGCAATCAGCGACGAGGCCAGTTCTGGTAAAGACGTACCAACTGCGACCACTGTTAAGCCGATTATCAGATCACTGACGCCCAGGCTTTGTGCGATAAACACCGCGCCGTACACCAGTAACCGCGAGGCCAGGATCAGTAACGTCAGGCCAACCAGCAGCCAGATAATGGCCTGCTTTAGCGTCATTTGCTCGGCACTGGCCAGCTCGTCGCCCATTTCCACTGCCATCGCATCCTGGGGATTACGCATGCCCTGCCATACCGACCAGCCCATTAACACAAAAAATACCGCCAGCAAGCACCAGGCATCAAAGCTGCTAAGTTGATGATCGAACAACTGCCAACCGGCGAACAGGGTAATTAACATTAAAATGGGCAGTTCTTTACGCAGCACCTGAGAATGCACAGCGATAGGACTTAACAGCGCTACCAAACCGAGGATCAGCGCAATATTGGTAATATTGGAGCCGTAGGCATTACCCAGTGCCAGTGCCGGATTACCATCAGCCGCAGCCATGGCAGAGACCACCATTTCCGGTGCTGAGGTACCAAAACCGACAATCAACATACCGATTAACAGCGGCGGCATACCGGCATACTTTGCTGTCGCCGCAGCACCATCGACAAATTTATCTGCGCTCCAGACTAACAGCGCCAAACCCGAAATCAGAGCTAACACGGCCCACAACATAGCTTACTTCTCCTGAAGGTGAACTGCGTTTAGTGTAGCATGGCGCCAAAATGGCTAATAGCTGGCCAGCACAGCTTTTTTTGCAGCCCTAACCGCGAGCTGCTAAGCTGCTTAAAAAGCCCGAAGGAGCTGAGGTATCCCCAGAAATTTTGTAGTTATAATAAAAATTTAGGTGATTAGGGAACATTCATGGCGGTTCCCGATCTGATCATTCGCCAAAAATCCCACACCGCGGATGCTCGCCATGAATGTTAAAACTATGCTCGCTGATTTCCTCCGATTTGTCACCCCAAAAACCATGCATAAAGCCAGATTTTCTGTCTTGTTAGATGCGGTTACTGCTCTTGCTAAAGACGCTCGTTGCACCGTTACAGCAATTGGTCGCGCTATGCCAGGGCCCTCAGACAAAATCAGCATCAAGCGAGCCGACAGATTACTCAATAATGCCAATCTGCAACGAGAGCTACCATTGATTTATGCCGCGTTGACTGCTTCTGTTGTAACCCCCCATTCCCATCCAACGATTTTAGTCGATTGGAGTAATGCGGATACCGCCAAGCGTCACTTTATTTTACGAGCGAGTATTGCTGCGGACGGCAGAGCATTAACGTTGTTGCAAAAAATCGCTGCTGAAGAAGAGTACACCAGCCCCCGTTTGCATCAGGCATTCTTAGAACAACTTAAAGCTATGTTACCAGAAGGCTGCAAGCCAATTATCGTGACAGACGCCGGATTTAAAGTGCCTTGGTTAAAACAAGTACGCGAATTCGGCTGGCATTATGTCGCCAGAGTCAGAGGGAATGTGAAGCTGAAAGTGGCAGAGCAGGAAGAGTTTATCACTGTTAACCAATTTTATCGTAAGGCCAAAGCCAAGCCCAAGCATGTCGGCAACATCTTACTCACCCAATCTCAGAGCTATGAAACACAAGCTGTTTTGGTTGGAAAAGGTTACAAGTTATTGAAAAGAGATAAAAACAGGCAATACAAAGAGCCTTGGCTATTAGTTTCCTCTTTACCAGAAAGTCATGGATATGCCGAGAAAATTGCCAAATGCTATAGCTGCCGAATGCAGATAGAAGAAAGCTTCCGGGATCAAAAAAGTCACCGTTACGGGTTAGGTAGCGATCTACATGGTACTCGCAAGAAATCACGCTTGGAGATCTTACTGCTCTTGGCAGCCCTGGCTAACTGGTTTCATTACCTGCTTGGCAGTGCGGGTGAGAAGGCTGGCTTACAACGACGTTATCAGGCTAATACCGTTAAGCATAGACGAGTGCTCGCTCTTTGTTCCCTTGGGATACTGCTCTGTAAAGAGCAAAAGCTTAATATAAGTAGGCGATATTATCAGCAAGGGCTAAAGCAAATTTTGCAGTGGATAGCTCAGTGGTGCTGGACACCGGACGATCTGATAGAGTGTGGATAATATGGGGGAGCAATTTGTGGGGATCCCTCAGCCGAAGGAGAGGTTGATGGCGTTAATTGGTATCTTAGCAGTGTTATTTTTGGTGCTGTTTTTACTACTGCCCTTACTGGAAAAATATGGTAGCAAGGGTGAGCAAGCCGAACAGGACTATCGTAAATATGGCCGCTGGATCTTGCCACTGGTCGCTATTTTGTTACTGGCGCAATTAATTAAGATGCTGCTTGGTTAGGGCACTAAATAATTTAAAAAATAATAGTTTAAAAATTCAACACCAGCATACTTTTAGACTATTTGATGCTGTAGTGCTAATTATTGCCAGCTCAGTGGATTTAAGCGATAAAATCGGCTAAGTAACTGATATAAAGCCGGATGTTCGGTATTAAGCTCAGCCGGCTTTTCAAAGAATACTTCAGTCAAGACCGCAAAAAACTCCGCCGGGTTGGTGGCACCATAGGGATCAAGCAATACAGGTAACCCCAGCGCCAGCCGCTGCTGCAAGTCGTCATACGCTTGCTGCATTACGCTTGACCACTGCTGATAATCACTACTACGACTTAGCACCGGCGCGCCCTGGGTCGGCCCCTGCTCCTGATCCAGTTGATGGGCAAACTCATGGATCACCACATTATGGCCATCGTGCGGATCGGCAGCACCCGAGAGCGTGTCCTGCCAACTTAGAATGACCTTGCCCTGGCCCCAGGACTCACCGCTGAGCACCCGTTGTTCCTGCCGCACCAAGCCCGCAGCATCGGTTTGTGCTGTGTCAACAATAAAAGCAGAGGGGTAGATCAGAATACTGCGTAATGCCGGGTAATAGTGATTTGGGCGGTTAAGTAATAGCAGGCAGGCCTGAGCGGCGATGGTCACCCGCATTTCATCGGTTACCGTCAGGCCATCGCAACCAATAAAGGCTTTTTCGGCGATAAAAATCTGCATATGCTTTTTTAACTGCAATTGCAGATCGGCTGGTAAGGCGCGGAAATAAGGCATCCGCTGTTTCAGAATTTTACGCCAGGCTTCAGGAAAGGGCCTGGCAGCAATGCGCTGGCGCTGCCAACGCCGGTAATAAGGTTGCCCCAGCACTAAACCAATAATCAACAGCGTCAGTACAGCTAAAATAAGTAGCGGCAAAAGGGTGCTCCGGCACGATCAGTCGAACTCTTTCAGTGGGGTAAAGTCTGATAAAATTCAAGCTGTGTCAGGTTGTGTGCACGCCCTATGCAGAGGAGTTTCGCCTTGTTTAATTTTCTGAAAAACCTGCTGGAAAAAGCCGCTGAAGGCTTACCCGGTGCAGCCGCCAGCCATCAACCCTGGCAGGCAGCCGGCCTCAGTGAGCCACAATTTATGGCAGTGGTGCTGTTGCTGCAGCTAAGCCATGCCGATTTCGACAGTACCGAGCAGGAACAACAACTGGTCCTGCATTATATTGAACGGGAATATGCGCTGGCCAGGCCACAAGCACAGCAGGTATTGGCGCAGGCCAATCAGCTGGCCGCTGATGCCACCTGTTTGCATGCCTATACGTCGAAGTTGAAAGTATTAACAGAGCCAGAGCGGCTGGCGTTATTGAACCAGCTATGGCAACTGGCCTGGGCCGATGGCAGTGTCGACCCGAATGAAGAAATGATGCTGCGCAAGGTAGCGGATTTACTCTTTATCCGACACAGCGACTTTATCAAAGCCAAACTGGCCAACCAACCAGCTGAAGGCTAACGCGGCTCAGATTCGTCTTTACGCAGCACCTCACCTTCGATCACTGTGCCTTGTTGCTGCCGCTGCCCGGCGTAAGGATTGGCGCCATCTTGCTGGGCTTGCTGATAACGAGCCGCCTGCTCACGGAATTGCCGCATCCGTTGCCGGTGCCGGAATAGCAAAATCGGGATCAGGATCCAACTGAGCAGCAATGCAAACAGCAGAAAGACCGCACCCACCAGCAACATCACGCCCAATACCAGCCATGCCAGTAGGCGCTGCAAAAAACTGCCCTGGCTACGTAGCTGAAACTGCCGTTGCCACGCCGAAGCTTGTTGGCGAAAAGAAGGATCGATCATAGGTTTCCTTTAAAGTTGCCGCCGGTAGCAACCTCAGCTACCGGCAGGCATTATAGCCATTTTGGCTGAGTTTAGGCTGAATAGTTCATCAATCAGCCTTGTTACTGAGCGCCCAGCGCATAATATCTCCCCAGCTTGGCTCCTTGCCATACATCTGCATGCCACGTAAAAATATCCGGCCTGCTACCCGGCGCAGCCAGTACAGGGTGGCAAGCAACAGCATTAACGACAGCAACGGCTGCCACCAGGGCAATTCAACCAGCGCCATCCTGACCGGCATCGCCGCAAAGGAGGTGAGCGGCAGCCAACTTAATAACGTCATGGCCCAGCCGGTGGGGCTATCGATCACCAAATAAGTAAATAACAGCGGTAGCCAGGTGATCATCATCACCGCGCCCTTACCACTGGTATTGGGATCGTCAATCGAGGCAGCAATAGCGGCCATAAAGGTCGCACACAACACTACGCCAAGCAGGGCAAAGGGCAGTAACCAGGCTAAGACCCCAAGATTCAGCCAGTCCAGCTGCAGCGGTTTATTGGCAAACACCAGTACCGCCACCAGAAAACCCAGTAACATCATCAGCGTGGTGGTAAACATGGCTTTTAACGCACTCAGGCTATGACCCAGTACCTTGCCATCGATCCATTGCTGCGGTGTTACTATGGCAAATAACTGCTCTGTTACCCGATGCTGCTTTTCGCCGGTAATGCTCATTAACAGTTGACCAAAGGCAGTGGTAAGCCCCATCAACAGCATAAACAGCACCGCCAGGGCGATCAGTTTTTCCGGCCGATCTTTTCCCTTATAGTTGTCATCGAGGTAACGCATTTCAAGGCTGACAGGCTGCTGTAATGCCGCCAACTGCTCTGCCGACCAACCCTGCGCGGCGGCATACTGCTGCCGGTAGTGCTCCAGCAGCACGCTTTGTAACTGCTGTTGCCACTTTTTACCGGCCTTGGTATGGATCAGCACCTGCTCATCGCCTGGCTCCAGCACCGCATGCCAGGTTTCGTCCTGCTGCAGCTGTCGCAACTGCTCTTCCAGGCTGACCGTCGGCTGCTGAAACTGAAACTGGGCGCTACTTTCCAGACTAAAGCCGGCCGGTACTGCGATCCGATATTGCTGGCGGCCTTCATCCACAAAGTAACTCCAGGCAAAAATCGCTCCCATTACCCCCAACATCAGCAAATACGAGATCAGCTGTTGCTTCCATTTAAAAAACCGTAAAAATTCCCATTTGGCGACGACCAGACTTTGCCGCGAAATCATACTGCTTGCTCCTGTTGCTGATGTTGGGTCATCGCATTCAGATATAACTGATGCAAGTCCGGATTTTGCATTGAGATATTTTTCAACGCACAGTAAGGCAGCAGCTGCTGTAAACAGGCCGACAGCTGTTGGGTTTCATTAAGTCGCACCAACAGCCGCTGCGGTGTCTGTAGCAGCCAGCTGTATCCGGCTAGCCAGCGGTCGAGCTGCTCACTGCTAATCGGCTGCTCGGTTTCAATCACGACTTCCGGTTGTGGCTGAGCCTGGCTGCGGATCTGCGCCAGAGTACCGGCCAGTACTGCCTGCCCTTTCGCCATCAACAGCATATGATCTGCCAGTTTTTCCACCATCGCCATCTGATGGGCGCTTAAAATCACTGTCATGCCATCGGCACGCAGTTGTTGTAAAAACTGCACCACTTTTTCCTGATTCAGCGGATCCAGACCAGAAAAAGGCTCATCCAGAATCACCAGTGCCGGACGGTGGATCACCGCAGCAATCAGCTGAACTTTTTGCTGATTGCCCTTGGACAACTGCTTTAAATCCTCTTTCCGCCGATCCGTTAATTCAAAAACATTGAGCCAATGTGTCAGTTGCTGCTCGGTTTCTGCGGCAGATAAACCATGCAACTGCGCCAGAAAGCGCAGATTTTTTTCGACACTCTTGTCAGCATAAAGTCCACGGTCTTCCGGCAAGTAGCCGAGATAACGGCGGGGCACATGGTCAAATTCGCCCCCATCATGCTGTACCAGAATATGGCCGGCATCGGGACGGGTCATACCGACCAGCATCCGGATAATCGATGACTTACCGGCGCCATTGGGTCCGAGCAGCGCAAAAATCTCGCCTGGCTGGATCTGGAAACTAACACCGCGCACTGCCTGTACTGTGGCATAGTGTTTTTCAATCTGTGTCACTGTAATTTGCATTGTTACTTAATCCTTTGCTGCACTCGCCCCACTTTACCATTATGGCCTGTTGAACTTAACCGCTTTTCTTAGCATAAATGTAACAAAAAGTATGTTTATGCAGCAGTTAAACCGGCTGTTCGACGATAGTCTTAGTAATATCAGCTGCATTAGCCCCTTAGCTATGCTAAAACAGCTTTTTCTGAAACGGCGCCAGGAACTCTAAAGCCTATGCGTTACCAAATCGTATTTGCCGATGCCGCTACTCTGGGCGATGCCGATTTATCGGCTTTGCACCTTGCTAACTGTCAGCTTCAGGTCTATGCCCACAGCAGTGCCGACGAACTGCCGGCACGGCTGCAAGATGCCGACATTGCTATCGTCAATAAATGCAGCCTAGATGCGGCGCTGCTTGCCAAACTGCCACGCCTGAAAGCCATCATGGTAGCGGCAACAGGTATGGATAATATTGATCTACAGGCGACCAGAGCAGCAGGAATTCAGGTGTTTAATGTTACCGATTATGCCGGCACGGCCGTGCCGCAACATGTCTTTGCCTTGCTGCTGGCACTGAGTAATCAGCTTTTCAGTTACAGCGCAGCGGTACAACGTGGCGACTGGAGTCGTAGCCAGAGTTTCTGTTTGCTGGATTATCCCATCTTTGAACTGGCCGGCAAAACCATGGTGATTGTCGGCTATGGTGTCTTGGGTCAGGCAACGGCTGCCTTAGCCAGGGCCTTTGGTATGAAGGTATTGATCGCCGAGCGGCCCGATGCGACTCTTATCCGTGACGGGCGAACTGCCTTTAATGCGGCGCTGGCACAGGCCGATGTGGTGTCCTTACACTGTCCGCTAACTGAACAAACCCGGCATCTGCTTAATCAGCAAAGTCTAGCATTATTAAAAACCGGCGCTATTATCATTAACACCGCACGGGGAGGCCTGATTGAACCAGAAGCCTTATTGCACGCGCTGCATTCCGGACAGGTAAGCGCTGCCGCGCTGGACGTGTTGAGTATTGAACCTCCGCCCGCATCAGATTTGCTGGTAAACAGTAAGTTGCCTAACCTGTTGCTTACGCCGCATATCGGCTGGGCGAGTCGGGAAGCAAGAGCACGCATGGTAGAGAAGCTGGTTTATAATATCCATACTTTTATTAGCAGCAAAACGGACCGCTGACAGCATAAGTCGGTAATTCAGGAAAGATTACCGCAATACAATAAGAGCAAATTATGCGTTTTGTGATCGTATTTCTTTTAGTTGGTTCTTTTAGTCAGCTGCTATTTGCAGCAAGTTTAACAGAACGTTTGCGTGAAGCCGCCAGCAGTGAGGCGCAAGCAGAACAACTTATCAACACCCTTCAGGCCAGAAGTAATCCTCCGCTAAGTAGCGAGGATTACCTGGTACTGTCTGAAAGCTATCAAACGTTAAACAATCGAGATGCGGCCCTGGATGCTGCTAACAAGGCAGAACGCTTTGCCGAAACGCCTTATCTCAAGGCGCTAAGTTTGTTTCACAAAGCGCAAATCCATGGCATCTACTTTCAAAATGCAGAAATGGCATTACAGCAGCTGGAAGCCGCAGAGCAGCTGTTGACCGGCACAGAAGAAGCTGCGTCGTTGTTGCTGTTAAGTGATGTGTTGAGCAGCTTTGCTTCAGCCTATAATTTGCTGGGTCAGCTGTCTCAGGCGCTGTTTCATGCCGACCGCAGCTTACAACTCGCAAAACGGCTGAATCATCCGGCTCGCGAGTTAAATGCATTAATTATTAGTGGTCGCCTGGCACTACAAAATAACCAATATCAGCAAGCTTTTCATTATTTACAACAAGGTCTGGCCGTGGCAACGACCTTGCAAGACACCGAGAATCTGGCTTCAATCCATTTCCGGCTTGGTATGGCCTATCGGAAATTGGATTTACATCCGGAAGCAATGGAGCATTTTCAACAGGCCGCGGAGCGTTATCGAGAGCTCAACAGGCATTCAAATTATGCGTACGCACTGATTTATCTGGCGGAAACCTATTTAGAACAGCCAGAGCAAATTGATAAAGCGGAAAGCTTATTGCAGGAAGCGAAAAGGATTGCCGAGCAACAACAACACGTATTGCGCACTGCTATGGTCAATTATAGCTTAGGGCGAGTTGCACTGTTACGTAACGAACTGGCTCAGGCAGAGGATAACTACAAATTAGCCTTACAGCAATTTAGACAAATTAACTCCGCCACCTATATTCAGGAAAGTATGCTGGCGCTGGTTCGTTTGTACTTCCAGCAACAGCGATATCAGGACGCAGCTCAGTTTTTGAATGAGGTTGCGCCAACCATTGATGATGCAGCAACCTATCTGCAATTACGCTATCATACCAGCGCAGCCTTGCTTGCCGCGGCAACTGGCGATTGGCAAGCGGCCTATCATTTTCAACAACGTGTTACTGACTTGAATCAGCAGGAATTGAGCAGTCAACTCCAGGAGCACATGTCTCAGCTTAAGTCCGGGTTACAGGAAAGCGCTGAAGAGAAGCAATTACAACGTTATAGCGCCGAATTGCAGCAGCAGTTAGCACAAGCGCAATCCCGGCAACTGATGTTGCAGCTACTACTGGTTGGTCTGATCTTTACTGCCTTTGTCATTTGGCAGCTGTACCGCCGCCAACTGCCGGTCGCCGCGGTGCAAACTGTAGACATTGTACCGCGCCATTGGAGCCAATTTCAGGATAAGGTCAAACATCATTCACAACGTAAGCCCATTACCATGCTGATCCTGGTACCGCGTTTCCGGGCGCAATTACAGCGCCAGTTTGGGAAAAAGGTGGTAGCAGAGCTGCTACAGCAGGTGTTAGCAGAAATGCAACTTCCTGAACTGGTTGCCGGTTACAATGGTAGTGAAATGCTTTGGCTTGCCACAGACGACAAGGCTCAGGCGGCCACGCTATTGCAACAAGCGAGTCAGTTACTGCAACAAAAGCTGTCTGCACTGGGGGCAGAACCTGCCGTGCTTGGCGTTGAGTTGGCGGTAGAAGAGCTGCTAGGCGAGAATTGGTCAAAAGAAGAGTTAGCCGCCCTGGCTGAGCTGGTTTGGTTCGGTTGGCACCTTGCAGAACGTGACGCCCCTTCGGTTAATCAATGGCATTTAGCGGTGCATGCCACTCATCCCAGACCCGTTGAGTGGCAAATTGACGATCTGCGCAGCGATTTATTGAATGCCTGCAAACTCGGGGAGTTACAGTTTGTGCTCAATGCGCGCGAGCTGACTATAACTCTGACTTGATACCGTAACGTAAAGCGTCGGGTAATTGATAAGCTTGCTCCCGACGTTTTACTGGACAGAAAAAGCGTAACGAAATAGCTTGCAAGGCAAGACCGGCAGCAGTTTTATTGCCCTTGCCGTACTGAGGGTCTCCCATTACTGGATGACCAACCCCGGCAAAATGACGGCGAATTTGATGTTTACGCCCGGTAATTAACTCAACATCCAGTTCAGTTGTATCCGTAGTCGGGTCATAGCTGAGTAACCGGAATCGACTCTCACACGCCTTGCCATCCAGTGCTTGCCTGATGCTACCCTGGCGCTGCAGCTCTTCGCTAAGTTGCCCTTTCACCCGAATCCAATAGTGTTTGGTAATTCGGCGTTCAACCATCAATTTACTTAAGGCTGCGGTAGCTTTCTTGGTATGTCCAAGCATCACTAAACCGCTAGCTTCACGATCCAAGCGGTGTAACAGAAACACCTGTCGTGGTGGTTGACTATGCTGCTCTGCATAGCGCAGTAAGCTTAGATGGTCACCCCACTCATTCCCCTGAGCTAACATCCCCGCCGGTTTAAACCAAATACTATAATCCATCTCATCAAATAGCAGTTCAGCAGCCGGGCACGAGCGTTGCAATAACTCGTCATCATAGCTAATTGACAATTGGTCACCGGACTTAAGCATATATTGCGCGCGACGCAAACGCTTTACAGGCTTAGTGAGTAGCTGCACAGCGCCCTTGTTCATCGCGTCTTTTAAGCGCGCCTTAGGTAAGTCGGGTAGTTGCATTGACAACAAGTCGATTGCACTTACCGGACCGGCTGCAGTGAGATGACGGCTGATTTTCATGTTACTCCAACAGCAGCCAGGTTGCTGCTCAGACTCAGGGTTTCAAGCGCGTGATCTTATCAAACATTTCCTCCCAACCACTAGGAATATGCCTTACGCCTCCCTGATTCCGCGTTAAGCGTTCAATGTGCATGCTTAATCGCTTTAACGGCTGCAGTATTTTTTGTCTTAAACGGTAGAAAAATACCATTACCATTAGAGACAGCACCAACAGGTAACCAAACCAATAATGAAAAAAACTCTGCACCCCCAGGCTCAATATGCCCCGACGCTGTTCAAGCATAACTAACGACAGTGAATGTCGGCCAACACGTTGTAACTGTAATAATTGCTCATCCAGTTGTGGCGTTATGGCTAAGGTTGAGCCGAGCAATTTGCCTTCGTCATCTAATAAAATAAACTCGGCCTCAGGTATCATTTTCTGGAGGGGCTGAAATAGCAAATTCATATCAATAACGAACAGCAGACGGGCTTTTTGCGTGGTATTGAGCGACAGCCAACGACTAAACAACAGTTTATTATTCTCGGCTTTACTGAACTGCAATGGTTCCTTTAGCTGGTTCCAATTAGCTTCAAGCGCACTATGATAAGCATGTAACTGTGATAATCCCTGCTGTGGTAATAAATAGATAAAATCCTGCTCAGACACATAGAACAAGCTTTCAATCCAGGGATATAACAAGCGCATCGCCATTAGACTACTCTGCTGCGCCTGCAAGAAGCGCAACTCTGCGGCTGTTTGCGGTTTGTCTTGCAACAAGGCCGCAGGAGAAAGTAACTGACCATCCACTTTATACAGATTAAAACTCAAATCAGTTTGATTACTCAAATTTACTCTGGCTTGCTGCTGCCACCAGTCAGCGATGGTATTCAACACACTTAGCTGCTGATCAAGCTGGATTGCACTTTGCTCTAATTGCCGACTCTGTCTTGCCAGGCGTTGGTCGATAGTCAGTAAAAAATGGCTAAACGCCGCCGTAAAAGATAAAGCGACGGTTAAAGCCATTGCCAGTCGTAAGCTACGGCGGAATTCGCCTAATGCAGGGTTAAGCATGGGCAATCCTTGCAGCAAGATAAGATTATGACAATCTAGTATTTTTTGGAGAATAGTCAAATGGCCGCTGCTGAAATGCATTGGCCAGCTCAGACATTGTTACAAATTGGCCTCTGCGAATGAAGCTAATCGGCTTCTAACAACTCCGTTCAGATTAATGGTGGTACTGCCCTCAAAGTTCTTAAAGCGCTCGACAATATAGGTTAGTCCTGAGGTCACTGCTGTCAGGTAGTTGCTATCAATTTGCGACAGGTTACCGGAACAGATTAACTTGGTACCCTCGCCGCAACGGGTAATAATAGTTTTTAACTGCGCTGCACTGAGATTCTGGCATTCGTCGAGGATCACTATCGCATTTTGAATGCTGCGGCCGCGCATAAAGTTAACCGACTTAAACTGGATATTGGCTTTCTCCATAATGTAATTCACACTGGCGTGCGGATGCTCATCGGTTTTATGCAGCACTTCCAGCGAATCGGTGATGGCCGCCAGCCAGGGCGCCATTTTTTCCTCTTCTGAGCCGGGTAAAAACCCGATCGACTCAGCAATTTCCGGAGTATTTCGGGTGACGATGACCTTATCGTACATGCCTTTCTCAATCACCAGCTCCAGCGCCGCGGCAAGGGCAATCAGGGTTTTACCGCAACCGGCGGGGCCAGTCAGGATCACCAGATCCATCTGTGGATCCAACAGCGCCTGTAACGCCATTGCCTGATAGATATTTTTCGGATGAATACCCCAGGCATGGCGGTGCATCATACGTTCCACACCATAATCCGCAATCTTCAGCTCTGTCTCAGTGATCGCCAGCACCTTGCCGGCAAAGGTTTCTGCCTCATCAATCAGATATTCATTTACGTAAGCATTAGGTAGTACCTTGCGGCTGATATAGTGCACGACCTCGCGGCCCTCATTGACGGTACGACATTCGCCAACCTGTGACCAGAACTCGCCGCCAAACTTGTAATAGCCTTTGTATAGAAATCTGACATCGTCAATTAGCTGGTCTGTGCGGTAATCTTCGACCAGCTTCAACCCGGCGCCCTTGGCCTTAAGCCGCATATTGATATCTTTCGTCACTAATATGACTTTGACCGGACTCTTTTCACGCTGTAAATAAAGGGCAGTATTAATAATCAGATGATCGTTTTCACCACCGGGTAAGCCAGGGATTTCATCTTTTAAATGGTGGTCGTTAATAATAAAGATATGTCCGCTGGGTCTTTCATCACTGCGGGCCGGTAAGGCCACACCATGCAACATCTGTTCGGGTGATGCATCTTTCAGTACATCCTCCAGCGCCCGGATCGCCACCCTGGCGTCACGGCTAACATCCTTATGCCGGTCTTTAATATGATCCAGCTCCTCCAGTACGGTCATCGGGATTACAACGTCATGTTCTTCGAAGTTTAGGAAAGCGAAAGGTTCGTGCAGCAGAATATTGGTATCAAGGACGTAGATCTTTTTCTCTTTCGATTTTTTCCGCGCCATAGGCACTGCTCCTTTTTGTTTTCACCCACAGATTTTTGCATCCTGTTAGTTCAGCATAGTGCATCCGTCTCAGACTGCTATACTGAGTGACAGTTTTTTTAAACTACCCTGTGACTACCTTGCGACATTCAGATGACAGAAAAATGACCGCAGCCGCTTGTTTTGCTGATGCATCTGAGCGTTTTTCGCTGTACCATGGCGCCCCATTTTTAGACTGCCAGGATTACGTATGAGATTTGCACTGGGCCAACGCTGGATTAGCGACGCGGAATCAGATTTAGGGTTAGGAACCGTTATCGCAATTGAAGGGCGGATGCTAACGTTATTGTTTCCGGCCAGTGGCGAAACCCGGCTCTATGCTCAGCAAGAAGCTCCGCTAACCCGCGTTACCTTTAATGTTGGCGACCAGATTAAAAGTGCAGAAGGCTTCAGTATCCTGGTGCAGGAGTTAAGCGAGCAACAGCAGCTGCTGAGCTATCATGGTGTGCGCACCGATAATGGCGAGCCCGTGGTGCTGCGCGAGACCTTTCTCGATCATTTCCTCAGCTTCAATAAGCCGCAGGACCGCTTGTTCGCGGGTCAGATCGACCGTTTTGAGTACTTTCCACTGCGTTTCCAAAGCTGGCAGATGCAACAACAACTGCAACAAAGCCCACTACGCGGTTTGGTCGGTGGACGGGTGAGCTTAATTCCGCATCAGCTGTATATCGCTCATGAGGTAGCCAAACGGCATGCTCCCAGAGTATTGCTAGCCGATGAGGTCGGCCTGGGTAAAACTATTGAAGCCGGTCTTATCCTGCACCAACAGCTATTAACTGGATTAGCCAGTCGGATCTTAGTGGTTGTACCAGAATCCTTACAACATCAATGGCTGGTTGAGATGCTACGCCGTTTTAACCTGCGATTTGCCATTTTTGACGAGGAACGCTGTCAGCAAGCCCAACTCGATGCAGAGAATCCGTTTGACACCGAGCAACTTGTGCTCTGTAGTCTGGAGTTTCTGACCAAGAAAAAAAGCTGGCACGAACAAGCCGTTAGCAGTCACTGGGACATATTGGTTGTGGATGAAGCCCACCATTTGCACTGGTCACCTGAGACGGCTAGCACAGAGTATCAAAGGATCGAGAGCCTGGCTCAAGATACTGCCGGCTTAATCTTACTTACAGCGACCCCTGATCAGTTAGGTCATCAGAGCCACTTTGCCCGCTTGAGATTATTAGATCCAGACCGTTTTTACGACTATCAGGCTTTCTTAGCGCAAGAACAAGATTTCCAACATATTGCCAGCCTGGCAAAGCAACTGTTGCAACATACTCCCCCCAGTGCACCATTACTGGATGACTTACGGCAGCTATTGACTGATGAGCAAAGTCAGCAGTTAATCGGGCAGTTGCGCGAACCCAATGCTGATCTAGTCGAGCTTAAACAAGCGCTACTACAACAACTCTTGGATCGGCATGGCACCGGGCGTATTTTATTTAGGAATAGTCGCGCAGCCATCACGGGGTTTCCGCAACGCTTGCCACAACCTGCGGCGCTCTCCTTACCAGAACAATATAAAAATGCACTAAAGGTGTACCAAAATCTAAATCTGGACGCGCCACTGTCCGCCCGTATTAATGCGAATTTATTCCCGGAAATGATTTTTCAGGAATTCGAAGGCAGCACCAGTCAATGGTGGCAATTTGACCCCAGAGTCACCTACTTATTGCAACTACTAAAAGACAATAAGCCCGCAAAGTTCTTGGTGATTTGCAGCAAAGCCGCAACAGCTATTGCGCTGGAGGAAGCATTACGGGTACTCGAGGGTGTGCGAGCTGCTGTGTTTCATGAAGGTATGAGCATTGTCGAACGCGACAAAGCTGCGGCCTACTTTGCCCAAGAAGAATATAGCGCGCAAATTCTATTATGCTCCGAAATTGGCAGTGAGGGGCGCAACTTTCAATTCGCCCATCACTTGGTGTTATTTGACCTGCCACTCAATCCAGACTTACTGGAGCAACGGATCGGTCGCCTGGACCGTATTGGTCAGCAAAGTGATATACAAATTCACATCCCGTACTTTACCGACACGGCGCAACAAGTTCTGTACCGCTGGTATCAGGACGGTTTAAATGCTTTTGCGCATACCTGCCAAAGTGGTCGTCTGATCTTAGAGCAACAACGGGGCGCTCTGGAGCAACTGCTGGCTGCGAATCAATACAATAATGCAGAGATAACACCATTAGTAGAACAGGCACATTCGTTAGCGCAAGAACTGCAACAACAACTAGAGCAAGGGCGCGATCAGCTACTTGAGTTAAACTCCGCCGGTGGTGAGCGGGCAAGCCTGCTATGCCAGCAGGTTGCGCAACTCGATCAGGATGTAAAGTTGCCAATGCTGATGTTTAAAGCCTGGGATCTGCTTGGTGTCGCTCAGGAAGATCGCTCTGATACCAGTATTATCTTGCGTCCATCTGAGCAACTTCAGATGAACTACCCCGGACTAGACGATGAAGGTACCAGCGTCACCTTCGATAGAGCCTGTGCACTGGCAGAAGAAGACATTCAATTTTTGAGCTGGGATCATCCTATGGTCACAGGCACTCTGGATATTCTTACGAATGAGCAGTTCGGTAATAGCTCAGTAGCATTACTTGCCAATAAAACCCTGCCGGTCGGAACCTTTTTTGTCGAGTTGATTTACATTGCTGAAGCCAGTGCCCCACCTGCCCTGCAGCTTGGACGCTACCTACCACCGACACCCATTCGGATCTTGGTGGACAAGAGCGGTAAAGATTTAGCTGCAAAAGTCGCCTTTGAACATTTCAACCGGCAATTAAAACCCGTTGGTCGGCAAACCGGAACTAAACTGGTCAGTGCTTTACAAAGTATGATCCACCCTCTGCTGGCTAAAGCAGAGATGCAGGCTATGACCCAGTTAGCGGCGATACGACACAAAGCGGAAGTCAGCTTGCAACAGCACCTTACGGCGACTATTGAACGTCTGCAGGCATTACAGGCCGTTAACCCGCTGGTTCGACAAGATGAAATTGACCACCTACAGCAGCAACGTTACGAAAGCATAAAATATTTGGAAAAGGCCCGCTTAAAACTCGATGCCATTCGCCTGATTGTGGTAAGTCACGACTAAGATGCTGTTGCATTATAACCCACCGATGTCGCCCTATTTGGATGTCCTCTATCAGGATGACCATTTAGTGGCGCTGAATAAGCCGAGTGGCTTACTGTCTGTGCCTGGTAAGGCGGCGGAGCATTTCGATAGCCTGCAATACCGGGTACAACGGGTTTGGCCAACAGCCTCAATAGTGCATCGTTTAGATATGGCAACATCAGGTGTGCTGGTTATGGCCCTGACAAAAGACGCTCAACGTGAGTTGAATCGCCAATTTCAACAACGGCTCACCACAAAACGTTATTTCGCCAGAGTTGCCGGCCAGATCCAAGCGGATAAAGGCAGTATTGACCTACCGTTAATCTGCGACTGGCCTAACCGACCTAAGCAAAAGGTCTGTTATCTGCATGGCAAGGCATCACTTACCCATTTTCATGTGTTATCGCGCCAGTCAACTTCTAGCCTTGTTGCACTTGAACCCGTGACCGGCCGCTCACACCAGTTAAGAGTCCATCTGCAGATGCTTGGGCACCCTATTTTGGGCGACAAGTTTTACGCCGGTCAGTTTGCAACCGCAGCAGAGCGTTTGTTACTGCATGCTGCTGAACTTACTATTCTGCACCCGATATCGGGTGAAAGAGTGAAGTTTTATGCAGAATGTCCATTTTAGTGAAAAAAACGAACCTTTATTAACGCAACATTCAGTTAACCAAGCTATTATTGGACTGGCGTTAAAATAATCAGCTAATTTTGAACTAAACTAATAATACTGCGAAAACAATATGGTAAACTTACCACAGTTTGCTAGGTTGGATGAATCTAAGGAGAAACGGATGAAACTGAAAGCAACCGCTATTGCAGTTCTTGCTGCATTACCGCTATTTAGCGCACAAGCCTTCGCTAATACACCTTCTGCACAAGATCTCGAAAAGAAAGTTTTCGGTTCATTATTTGGCGAAGGGTACTGGACTGATGTTCGTAAAGGTCAGTCAGCATTGTGGAACAATGTTGATGACGGCTGGGGCGTTGGTTTGGAGATCGGCTATCGTCTGAACGAAACCTGGGCTGTACGTGCAGAATATGCCCGTCAAAGCATGGACTCATTAACTCAAAGCTCTCGGGTCACCGGTGATCGTTTTGGTTTAGACGCAATGTATCACCTGGCCAATTCAAACGTTTATCTGGTCGGTGGTTGGAAGCATTTTGAGCATAACATCGCGTTCGATGCGCTGAATATTGGTGTTGGTTACCGCCATTTTGTCAACGAAAGCGTGGCATTGTTTGTTGAAGGTAACCGCTTCCGCGGTATCTCTAAGAGCCAATGGAATGACGCATCAATCAAAGTTGGTGCCAGCTGGATTTTCGGCGCTACGCCGGCTCCTGCACCAACTCCGGCACCACAGCCTGAACCAGCTCCAGCACCGGTAGTCGTAGATTCGGATGGTGACGGCGTACCAGATAGCCGTGATAAGTGTCCAAACACACCAGCAGGCCATAAAGTGGATGCTGACGGCTGTACTATCTACACCGAGAAAATGGACCGGGTAGGTGATGTTGATATCGAGGTGTTGTTTGCGTTTGACTCAGCGACCGTATCACCCGAAGGTCGTACTGAAGTCAATAATCTGGCTGCCTTTATGAAACGCTTCCCTGAAGCGGTAGTATTTATTGAAGGTCACGCTTCTAACATCGGTAAACCAGATTACAACCTGCGTTTATCAGAGCGTCGCGCCAAAGCTATCGCAGACCTGTTAGTTGCGCAAGGCATTGATAGTTCACGCATTACCTACAAAGGTTTTGGTGTAACTCAGCCACGTGTACAAGGCAATACGCGTGAAGCTCATGCTGCTAACCAGCGTATTGAGGCTAAGGTTACCGCTAAAATCAAACAACCTGTAATGCGTTAATTCGCGAATTGTGATGAAAAAAGCCGCTGCTCGCAGCGGCTTTTTTATTTTTAAAAACTTTGGTATTGCCCAGACGGAGGAAGGCTGCTAATTTTTAGTTCGCTATTATAAACTCTGGGAATGAGTAATGAAGTCGTGCTTTTTAAGATTGGGGGCTCTGATCGGTCTCGGTCTGTTTTGCTCTCATGTTATGGCAGAAACCACTGCTGACGCTTTGATTCAGTTAGAGCAGGCTGCTCACGTATGTAATGATGAAGACGAAACAAAACGCCTGGCTGCAAATGATCATCTACGTGAAATGGCTAAAGCTTTGGTTGAGTTTAAAGCCACGAAATACTGCTTTATTATGCAACCTTCTGTCTTGGTCAGATTATTAGAAAATCACGGTAACTACGTTAAGTTTAGCCATGACAACAAAGTGCTTTTTACCTTTGCTGAGCACCTGCTAAGTGCAAATAATTAAATTTCATGTCACAGAGCCTGGTCAAGTATCAGTTGATTAAAGCTTTAGCAGCAACGACCGATAAGCTGTTATCACTCTCAATTAGCCGGTGCTTATGGCAAAGTTGCTATTACAAGTCTTGGCCGTCGCCATCTGTTGCTGGCCTCTTCCCCATTTGGCGGCCAACTGGCAAGATTTATATCGGCAGTATCCTGAAGCACAGCTGCAGTCAATTCAAACCGCGACGCTTCCATTTAGCGTTTTAATGCGGGAGGCCAGTGCCCCCCGGAAAGGTACTGTCGTTTTGATGCCCGCGGCGAATTTACCCGTCGCTCCCGAACTATTTTTTAATTTGCACCACCAGCTGCCAGACCAGGGCTGGACACTAATTATGCTGCCGGCTCCCGACTATCACCAACAAAGCGGGAGCTTCGCCGACTTTCAGCAGCAATTACTCTCGCGCTGGCAGCCGCTGCAGTCATTGATAGCGCAAGGGCCTATTATTCTAATCGCCGAGGGCAACACTGCGGGGTTGTTACAAGGATTATTATCCGAGCGAGCCATTGCAAATATCAGCGCTCTGGTCAGTATCGGAGCCTATTGGCCCGAGCCAGCATATAATAATTTGATACAGCAACAGCTGATTAATCATAATCTTCCGGTGTTAGATATTGTTAGCCCCAGCTTTCATCCGGCAACTCAGGCCACAGCATTACAACGTCAGGTTCAGGCTCGAATGACCAACCCACTTTATCGTCAGTACCCGCTGTTGGGTGTAGATCAGCATCCAGCGCTGTTGACCACTCAAGTAAAGACCTTGCTCGGCTGGCTGCAAACTAGCGGTTTTTAGCGCGCTGCTGCTTTATCGTTTCGTACGCAGCCTGAATATCCTGCGAGCGTTTCTTTGCGACATCAAGCATCGCTTCAGGCACACCTTGCGAAATCAATTTATCAGGATGATGTTGCGCCATCAGCTTCCGATAAGACCGTTTTAATTCGTAATCGGAAACATCCGCTTTGCATCCCAGTACCTGATAGGCTGCAGCCAGTGTCTGACTATTGCTTGCGGCTGATCTGTCGTTGCCTTGCCTTGCCTGATAGGCTTGCAATAATTGTTCTAAGGTACTGCGGGAGATACGCAGAATATCTGCCATTTGCCAGAGCAAATCCTGCTGCTCTGGCGTAATGCGGCCGCCGGTACAAACGGTGCTAAGCTGAATTTCTAAAAACAATTGCAGTACGTCAGGCCTTTTCCGATAGCATTGATAGAACTCGGCAATTTGAGCGCGAAATGGGAAGTTAACGGCCTTACCGTCACGGAACGCGTCCTGAGCCTCTTTTTGTTGCCGGCCGGTCAACCTCAGCTGTTGCATAAAGTGGTTAGCTTGCTCAATATGGGCCTTAGTCACTACGCCTGTTGCTTTTGCCAGGTGTCCCATAATCGCGAAACTACTGTACATAAAGAGAGCTTGTTCATCCTCTGAACCCTGAGATGCAGAAAAATCTGACCATACTATCGCCCGACGAGCAAACCACTGATCGACAAGGTGCCCGAGCAATACACCTAAAAACAAACCGGGAACCTTCAACAAAGCTAACCCGAATAAGGCACCAAGCACTTTACCCCACACCTGCACTTCTCCGAATATAGGCCCATAACGCCGGTGACGGCCTTTTATAACAGTAACAACATTAAGCGGCACTATATCGGATTAGCAGGAATTCTAAAATTGATTTATCATAGCCAACCCGCGCTTAGCGGCGTAACACAATGGTATAGACGAGATAAGAGCATGAAGCACGGTTTAAGTTTAGCAGGACTCATCTGGCTAGCACTGCATCCGCTACCGGCAAAAGCTGACCCTAATTCTGTTGCAACTTGCTACCTTCCAATGACGATACCAGAGGTATTACGTCAGGCAGATCCACAAGATGGCCGAATTCAGATTTTCTCCGAACAAGTTCAGTTAATAGAAAACCAACAAGCAGACTTCTCTGGCTCAGTCCAAATCTTACAGCGTGATACCTTGCTGCAGGCGCCACGGGCCCGCTATCGCGCTGCACAACAACAGTTAGTAGCAGAAGGCGGCATTGAATACTACAATAGTGACCTTTATGTCAGTGGTCGGGTATTTGCTGCGGATCTGGCCAATAACTCTGCACGACTTGGCGATGCCCGTTATCAGTTTATTAGTCAGGCCGGCCGTGGTGAGGCGAGAGCGCTAACTGCTTCGGCAGAGCAACTTAGCCTGGAACAAGCGCTGTTTACGACCTGCCCGCAACAGGATAATAGTTGGGGTCTGTTCGCTGAAGAAATTAGTATTCAATCAGACTCAGGATGGGGTGAAGCCCGCCACGCGGTGTTTAAAATTAAAGATATACCCGTGTTTTACTTACCCTATCTGACATTTCCAGTTGATGATCAGCGAAAAAGCGGTGTACTACTTCCTAAGGTTGGCAGCTCACAGCGGGTTGGTTTAGACCTGGAGCTACCGTATTACTTCAATCTGGCCGAGAACTACGATTTAACGCTGAGTCCGCGTTATATGAGTAAAAGAGGGACTCAGCTAAAATCAGAGTTTCGTTATTTAACGCCGCAGCACCAAGGTCAGCTCCAGCTGGAATACTTGCACCGGGATAATGACAAGGCTGCTGACTTCGGCCAGCGCTATCTGGGACACCTTAGCCATCGCTCAGACTTTACCAGCCGCTGGCGTGGTTACATTGATTTTACCGATGTGAGTGACGACACTTATCTCACCGAATTGGGTTCTGATTATAATAATCAGAGTGATACCCAGTTATATCGTGAAGCCAGTCTCAGCTATTTTGGTGAACGCGTTCACTCTCATTTAAAAGTGCAAGGGTTTGAAATTCTTGGTAATTACAACACTGCTTATCAAGCTCTTCCGCAACTCAGCCTAAGTTCAGCCAGACCACTGCATCTGACAGAAAATATTCAGGCGTTGTGGCGTGGGCAATACGCCCACTTTAGAAATGCGGATGCTTTCTTTACTGCAGCAGATCGTATCCATGTGGAGCCGACGATACGGCTACCCTTAATTACGCCAGCCTTTGAACTTACAGCAGAGACCAGTCTCCTTTACACTTATTACCAGCAACAGAGCGAGCAGCAACTTAACGCTGAGCAGCAGGAAATTAGTCGTACCATCCCCAAAGTCCGGCTGCATGCCAGGGTTAACTTTGAGCGCGAATATGATTGGTTTGGCGAGCCAGCATTACAGACTTTTGAACCTCAGGTTCAATATTTATATATCCCATATCGTGACCAGAGCTTAATTGGACTATACGATACCACGCGCTTACAGGACGACTATTACGGTCTGTTCCGGCAGAATCGCTTTTCTGGTTTGGACCGCATAAATGAGGCGAATCAGCTCACTTTGGGCTGGACGACGCGCTTCTATGACAACATTGACAACGAATTATTTCGTTTCAGTTTGGGTCAAATCTTTTTCCTGAAAGAACCAGAACTGACTAATGACCCATTAACGCAAGACTTAGTATCAACCGAATCAATGCTGGCGTCAGAAATGATTTGGCATTGGTATCGGCGTTGGTACGTGAGCAGCGCCCTACAGTACGATATAGACAGCAAAAAGTTAATTAAGAGTAATGCCAGCCTCGATTACCGAGGCAGCGAGAATACCTTATTTCAATTGAACCATCGCTATAGCCGTGCAGTCTCAGGGGTGGAAATCCAACAACTTGGATTATTTGGCGCGGTTCCGCTGCAGCAAAACTGGCAACTGATTGCGAGTTACTACCGGGACGTGACAAATCATCGTATGATAGACGCCAATTTTGGCATCCAGTATGAGTCATGCTGCTGGGCAGTGCGCTTGGTGGCAAAACGTCAACTCCGAGCTAACCTGGAAGCTAACATCAGTAATTTGAATCAGCTAAGCCGGCTTGATACAGGTTTTAGCTTGCAGTTTGTGTTAAAAGGTTTTGGTGACAAAGCAGGTTTTGGTGTTTCCGATATGTTGTCGAATGGTATCTTCAACTACCGTCGGCCGTATTTACTAACAAATTAATGTAGGAATTTATGAAGTTACAACAACTTATCTGTGCTTTTATGCTTGGTGCTGCCAGTTTGGCGCTCTGTGCTGCCGAACGGGAAGTCGACCGGGTAGCAGCTATTGTCGATAATGGCGTAATTTTAAAAACCGACATTGATGAGATTGTTGAGCGAGTAAAACGCAATGCACGAGCACAAGGTCAAACCTTGCCCTCAGATCAGGCATTACGTACTCAAGCTACTGAACGTCTGATTATGAACAGTTTGCAACTGCAAATGGCACAGCGCATGGGGTTGCAGATTTCTGACGCCCAGTTGGACGACACTATTCGCAATATCGCCCAAGACGAAAATATGACTTTGGAGCAATTTCGCCAACGTGTAACGGCAGAGGAAGGTAACTATGAACGCTTCCGGGAAAAGGTACGCGAAGAAATTATTACCAACGAGGTACTGCGGGCTAACGTACAACGCCGGATCTATATCAGCCCGCAAGAAGTCGATAACCTGCTGAAACTGATGGAAGAACAGGGTGCCATTAATGAACAGTACAAACTGGGCCATATCCTGATTGCCATCCCGAGCCAGGCAACGACCGAGCAAACCAATGAAGCACGCGAGCGTGCCGAGCAAATTGTTAAATTATTACGTGACGGTAGTGATTTCCGCCGGATTGCCATTGCCTCATCCAGTGCCGCTAACGCTCTTGAAGGCGGCGAGTTAGATTGGATGGGCGTCAATGAAATGCCAACCCTATTTTCTGAAGCGATCCGTGGTCGTAAAAGAGGTGATTTGGTTGGTCCGCTGCGCTCCGGCGCGGGTTTTCATATCCTGACGATTTTTGATATCCGCGGTGAAAACGTAACTGAACTACTGGAAGTTAAAGCCCGGCATATCCTGGTGAAGCCTTCGATTATTGTCAGTGAAGAACGAGCCCGTAACCTGCTGCTCGATATTTTACAAAAGGTGCAGGCTGGTGAAGCAGACTTTGCCGAGATGGCGAAACAACATTCTGAAGACCCAGGCTCGAAACTAAACGGTGGCGAACTCGGTTGGAGTGAACCTGATGTTTACGTACCCGCGTTCCGCGATACCCTGAACCGGTTGCAATTAAATGAAATCAGTGAACCCTTCCGTACCGAACACGGTTGGCATATTGCGCAACTGTTGGATCGTCGTACTGTGGATGCCACTGCCGATCGTAAGAGAGAGCAGGTATACCGGATGATCTTCAACCGCCGTTTCAACGAGGAGTCCACCAGCTTCCTGCGCGAACTGCGTGATGAAGCCTATATTGAAGTTCTGGCTGACAACTGATGACCTTGCGCCTGGCAATAACCCCCGGTGAACCCGCCGGTATAGGTCCAGATCTGGTACTGGCGTTGGCACAACAGGCCTGGCCGGTTGAGTTGGTTGTTTGCGCTAACCTGCAGCTGCTGCGCGACCGCGCACAGCAACTGGGTTTGCAGGTACAGTTTTTACCCTTTGATGCGGCTGTAGCTGCGAAACCACAGGCAGCAGGCACGCTGACAGTTCGGGATTTTCCGCTGGCCGCTGCCGTCGTTCCTGGCGAGCTCAATGCTGCCAATGGCAACTATGTTGTCGAGACCTTAACAGCAGCCGGCGCAATGGTGATCGCGGGAGAGGTCGCTGCCATCGTCACCGGACCAGTGCACAAAGGTATTATCAATCAAGCGGGTATTGCTTTTAGCGGCCATACCGAGTTCTTTGCCCAGCAATCCAACACCCCTTATGTGGTGATGATGCTGGCCACTGAAGGTTTAAGAGTGGCACTGGCTACCACCCATATTCCACTGGCCTATGTTGCCAAAGCCATTACCCGTGAACGTTTATTAAAAGTGCTGACCATTTTGCATCAGGATCTGCAGCAGAAATTTGGCATCCCTGAACCGAAAATTTATGTGTGCGGCTTAAATCCACACGCCGGTGAAGGTGGTCATCTGGGCCGCGAAGAAATTGATGTGATTATCCCGGCATTAAATGAGCTGCGCTCGACCGGGATGCAACTGTTCGGCCCGCTACCCGCCGATACCCTGTTTCAACCCAAATATCTGAACGATGCCGATGCCGTGTTGGCCATGTATCACGATCAGGGGTTACCGGTTCTGAAATACAAAGGCTTTGGCCGCTCAGTAAATATCAGCCTGGGCTTACCCCTGATCCGGACCTCTGTCGATCATGGTACCGCCCTGGATCTGGCTGGCAGCGGCAAAGCCGATCCTGGCAGCTTGTTTCATGCTGTCAGAGAAGCCATCCAACTGGCACAACGCACCCTGGATAATCATGACTGACAATATTCATCAGGGCCACCGCGCCCGCAAACGCTTTGGCCAAAACTTTTTACATGACCCTCAGGTCATTGGCAGAATCGTCAAAGCGATAGCACCGAAAAGCACAGATCTGCTGGTCGAAATTGGGCCAGGTCTGGGTGCGCTGACGGAACCGGTTGCTGAGGCGGCAGGAAAACTTACAGTGGTAGAGCTGGATCGCGATCTGGCTGAGCGTCTGCGCCAACACCCTACCCTTGCTGACAAACTGCAAATCTTTCAGGCTGATGCCATGAAGTTTGATTTTCGCCAGTTAATTCAGCCCGGACAAAAACTCAAAGTCTTTGGTAACCTGCCATACAATATTTCAACTCCTTTACTGTTTCATCTGTTTGAATTCGCGGA
The DNA here is from genome assembly GCF_000245735.1 of Alishewanella jeotgali KCTC 22429. Classification (GTDB taxonomy): domain Bacteria; phylum Pseudomonadota; class Gammaproteobacteria; order Enterobacterales; family Alteromonadaceae; genus Alishewanella; species Alishewanella jeotgali. The sequence continues at coordinate 7,464 of NZ_AHTH01000039.1, read as the reverse complement.
TGAAATTGAAAACATGCACTTTATGCTACAAAAGGAAGTGGTAGATCGGATGACGGCCAGCCATGGGGGTAAGGACTATGGTCGCCTCAGTGTGATGACACAGTACTATTGCAAGGCACTGCCGGTCGTGCAGGTGGGGCCAGGCGCCTTTAAGCCGGCGCCGAAAGTCGATTCTGCAGTGGTACGCCTGATCCCTTTCCCCAAAGCTGAGCGGGCCGCCGTTGACCCGGCCATCCTAAACCGGGTTTGTCTGGAAGCCTTTAATCAGCGCCGTAAAACACTGCGCAATGGCTTCAGTAATTTCGCCACTGCTGAACAAATTGAAGCCCTGGGCATCAACCCGGGGTTAAGACCCGAGCAACTTCCAGTTACTGACTTTATCCGCGTTGCGCAGTGGCTGGCGACACAGGAAAAGACGGATGCAAGCTGAACATCAGGTCAAGGTTTCGGTAGACAGTTTTTATCTTGGCGCTCAGTCTGATCCCGCCGAACAACGTTATGTGTTTGCTTACTGTGTCAATATTACCAATCACAGCAGCCTGCCAGTGCAGCTGCTGCGACGCTACTGGCTGATCACCGATGGCAACGGTAAACAAACTGAGGTCGCCGGTGACGGGGTGATCGGGGTACAGCCGGAGCTGCAACCGGGTGAAACCTACAGCTATACCAGTGGTGCAGTATTAGAAACCCCTGTCGGCACTATGCAGGGTTACTACGAAGTGATTGATGCTGCCAAACACCCCTTTCAAACCCCTATCCCGCTGTTCCGACTGGCCATGCCGCACGCGCTGAACTGATGGCTACCTACGTTATCGGCGATTTACAAGGTTGCTTTGAACCGCTGCAGCGCCTGCTGGCAGCGCTGAATTATCAACCGGCGCAGGACAGCTTATGGTTCTGTGGTGACCTGATCGCCCGCGGTCCTGATTCCTTAGCCTGCCTGCGCTTTGTTAAGCAACTGGGCAGTGGCGCCCGGGTCGTACTGGGTAACCATGACCTGAACTTTATTGCCCACTATTATGGCTATGGCAAAATTAAAGCCGCCGATAAGCTGGAGGCGCTGCTGGCAGCGCCGGACTTAGCAGAACTGGTGCGTTGGCTATGTCAACAACCCTTATTACAACGCGGGCCAGAGGATACCTATTGGATGTTACATGCCGGCCTGGCCCCGGACTGGGACCTACCGACGGCAATTAGCGCCTGCGCCGACGTTTCCCGGCAGTTACAGCAAGATCCCGTGCCACTACTCGCAGCCATGTACGGTAACTTACCGGCACGCTGGGCAGATGCCCAAACTGAAGAGCAACGCTGGCGCTATACCATTAACGCCTGCACCCGGATGCGCTTTTGCCATCCCGACGGCGCACTAGAGCTATCCAGCAAGGCTGCGCCAGAAAATCAACCGGATTTGGTACCCTGGTACGAATTCTGGCGCAATAAACCTCATCCTGAGTTATTATTCGGCCACTGGGCCGCGCTCAACGGTCAAAGTCCGATAGCCGATATTCAGGCGCTGGACACAGGTTGTGTATGGGGAAATCTACTGACCGCCTATTGCGTTGAAAGCAGACAACGTTATAGTGTCAGAGCAGAACAACAATAATAGGTTAGGCTTGGCCACTCGGCCCCGTCTTTGCTGCATAAGACAGTACAGTCCGACCACATAATTCGATCAAACTGGAGTTGTTATGAAGTTGACCGTAAAACTAAGGGTAGTTGGCGGTTTCAGTGTGATAACCTTGCTGTTGCTGATTATTGGCTTTACCGCCTACTCGCAACTGAGCAGCATTAGTTCCTCTACCGCCGAAGTAAACAATGTTTCAATCCCGGCTTTAGAAAACAGTGCGTTAATGAAGAGCGAGTTTGTGCTGATGAGTAAAATCAGTCTGCAAGCCTTTAATGCACCGACCAACGAACAGATTAGCAGCCTGCGCGAGCAATTTGCTGCTGAACAACGCGCTTATTCGACCGCTGCCGCAGAGCTTAACAAAGCAGTACAGCAACAACAACGCCTGCGGGAAGCGACACAACCTGTTGCGGCAGCCTTTGACGCCTTTATCCCACTTTCGAATCAGTTATTTGATCAACTGGCACAAAACCTTCAGTTACAAAGCAGCATCGACAGCAAAATGGCCGAGCTGGAAGGGCATGCTGATGATATGGCGTCCTTACTGCTCGATTTTACTGACTTAAGCAATGTGCGCAACCGCTTTCCACGTGCTTATCAGGCTGCGACACAAATGGAGACCGGGATTAATAGTCTGATCAGCGTGGTAGTGGATTTGAACCGCACCAGCAATGACAATACCGCCAGTACTATCAATAATGATATTGCATTCCGGTTACAGGACTTAGAAACCCAGCTGCAAGTTATGCTGAGCGAGGCGTCACAGGTTGCCATGCCACAAGAGCTGGCCGATAAACTACAAGACGTAGTCCAGTTATTAGATGCCAGCCAAGGCATACCCGCCCTGAAAATGCAGTTTTTGCAGGGCAAAACCCGAGCGTCACAGCTGCTGCAACAAGCGGACGAACAAACCAGCATGGCGATCACCCGTCTGAATGCTTTATTGAACCAAAGCACCCGGGTAGCGGCAGAAATTCAGGAGCAAAGCCGTAGCAGTGTTAGCAATGCCGTCACCGCTATCTTTATCGTCATGCTGTTTTCTGTGCTGATCGCGGTCTTTATTGCCTACCGTACCGTGTTTGCGATTGTTAAGCCGCTGGAAAAAGTCAACGCCATGCTAAGTGTAGTTGCCTCAGGTGACCTGACACAGAAGCTGGACGATCGCAGCCAGGATGAGTTTGGTGATCTGGCTCGCAATATCAATAAGGTTAACCAGAGTCTGCAGCAACTAATTCAGGGTATTATCTCGCGTTCAACCCAGCTGGCCGCGGCCTCAGAAGAAACCTCAGCTATTACGATGCAAACGACACAGGCAATTCGCGAGCAAAAATCTCAGGTCACTCAGGCCGCAACAGCTACGACTGAGATGAGTAGTACGTCGCAAGGTGTATTACAAAGCTCGCATGATGCGCTGAAAGAGATCAAGAATGCCGATAAAGAAGCTGAACGGGTGAAAGGTATTTCTTTGGAAAACAAAGCTATCATTACTCAGCTGTCGCGCGAAGTGGAACAAGCATCGCAGGTGATCAACAAGCTGCATAAAGACAGCGCCTCTATTGGTAGCATCCTCGATGTGATCCGCGGCATTGCTGAGCAAACCAACCTGCTGGCATTAAACGCCGCCATTGAGGCCGCCCGGGCCGGTGAACAAGGCCGCGGCTTTGCCGTTGTGGCCGATGAAGTACGCTCACTGGCCAGCAAGACACAGGCTTCGACCCAGGAAATTCAGGCGATGATCCAGGCGCTGCAAAGCGGTGCTCATGCTGCGGTAGAAGCGATGAACAAAGGTAAGAAACAAGCCGAGGATTGTGTTGCCAAGACGGAAGTCGCCACCTCAGCACTGGATTCGATTACCCATGCTGTACATCTGGCTCACGACATGAGCGAACAGATTTCCAGTGCCGCCAAAGAGCAGCATCAGGTATCAGCTGAGATCAGCGGTTTGCTGGAGTCTATTGTGGCAATCGCCGAACAAACTGCTTCAGGTGCCGAACAAACCTCAGCCTCCAGCCATGAAGTGGCGAAGCTGGCGGAAGAGCTACGCCGTTCAGTCGATCAGTTTAAAGTGTAACCTGACTCAGACGCCAAAAAGGCCAGCGTGATGCTGGCCTTTTTTAATTTGCTGTTTTGCTATTTGACGGCTTGCTTGTTGCCTTAAACGTAGCTCAGTCACTACGCTGTAATGCCTACTGCCGTTCCAGGGTAATAAAACGATAACCCAGCGGATTCTCTGCGCTCTGTGGATGTTCCTCGCGCGCGATCTCCTGCCAGTTGCCCGCAGCACGGTAATCTGGGAAAAAGGCGTCTCCGGCGGTTTCAAGCGCGATTTCAGTCAGGTATAAGCGCTGGGCCAGCGGCAGACACTGCCGGTAAATCTCGGCACCGCCAATAATCATCACTTCCGGCTGTTCCGCCAATAAGGCTAACGCCTGCTCGATGCTACTGACCCACTCGACCGGGCTATCGGCAGGTGGCGTTTGCCGGCTGATAACGATATTACGCCGTCCTGGTAAGGGCCGGCCAATCGACTCAAAGGTCTTACGCCCCATTACCACCGGCTTACCGAGCGTGACTTTTTTAAAGTGTTGTAAATCAGCGGGTAAATGCCAGGGCATTTGGTTATTTAAACCAATCACCCGCTGCTGCGCCATCGCGGCTATCATCGAAATCCGCATCGTCTGACCTAGCGCTGGTAAATCACTTCAACGTCGTAATCGTCGTCGTCGAAATCATCATCGTCATCCAGATCATCTTCCAGCGAGTTGACTTCCTCATGGTAGTCATCCCACTTAAAGGTTACCGGATCAGCCGCTTGCTCGCTGGCTTTTTCTTCCGGTAGCTGCTCGATATAGTTCAGGATCTCGCGTGATAGCTGCTGGGTATTTTCGCGCGAGGCAGCAGATATCTTAAATACCGGTCCCTGCCAGTCCAGTGCTGTCGTCACCTGCTGCACAATCTCTTCCAGTTCGTCTTCAAGTACCAGATCCAGCTTGTTAAATACCAGCCAGCGTGGCTTGGCAGCAAGCTTGGCACTGTACTTGTGCAGCTCCTGAATGATGGTTTGCGCATTTTCTGCCGGATCGGAACCGTCAGCAGGCAGTACATCAATCACATGCAATAATAGACGGCAGCGCTCCAGGTGTTTCAGGAACTGAATACCCAGACCAGCACCTTCAGCGGCGCCTTCAATCAGACCCGGGATATCGGCAATCACAAAGGAGCGGTGCGACTCAACGCGGACCACACCCAGATTTGGTACCAGGGTGGTAAAAGGATAATCGGCTACTTTCGGCTTGGCAGCAGATACCGCGCGGATCAACGTCGATTTACCGGCATTAGGCAGACCTAACAGACCGACATCGGCCAACAGTAGCAGCTCAAGACGTAAATTACGGATCTCGCCCGGCGTACCATTGGTTTTCTTACGTGGTGTACGGTTGGTACTGCTGGCAAAACGGGCATTACCTAAACCATGCCAGCCGCCTTTGGCGACCATTAACTTCTGGCCATTGGTAGTCAGATCGCCAATCACTTCATCGGTATCAACATCCACCGCCCGGGTACCCACCGGCACTTTTAATACCAGATCGGCACCGCGCTTACCGGTACAGTTGACGCTGCCACCATTCTCACCGCGTTCAGCGCTGTGATATTTTTCAAACTGATAATCGACCAGCGTATTCAGGTTCTCATCCGCTTGCAGATAGACGTCGCCGCCATCCCCACCGTCACCGCCATTTGGCCCGCCTTTGGAGATAAACTTTTCCCGTAAAAAACTGATAATGCCGTTGCCGCCGTCGCCGGCCTCGACGCGAATTATCGCTTCATCTACAAACTTCATCGGTGCTGTCCTGCTTAACTGTGCTTAGGAACCTGACTTATGCAGCCAAGTATAACCTATGTCGGGGGGTGCGGAAAATTTATAAAAAAACCCCGCACCAGGCGGGGTTCTTTCGAAGATCTGCAGCTTATTCGCTGACGATGCTAACGAACTTACGGTTGTGTTCGCCTTTCACTTCGAATTTCACTTTACCGTCGGTTAAGGCGAATAAAGTGTGGTCTTTACCGATACCAACGTTGCTGCCGGCATGGAACTTAGTACCACGCTGACGCACAATGATGTTACCTGCTAATACAGACTCACCACCGAAACGCTTAACACCTAAGCGTTTAGCTTCTGAATCGCGACCGTTACGAGTGCTACCTACACCTTTCTTACTTGCCATGTGTCGATACTCCTGTTACGCGCTGATGCTGGTGATTTTCACTTCAGTGAACCACTGACGGTGGCCCATCTGCTTGCGTGAATGCTTACGACGACGGAACTTGACGATCTTGATCTTATCGCCACGGCCATGGCTGACCACTTCCGCTACTACTTTACCACCTTCAACTAAAGGGGCACCGATGTTGATAACTTCGCCGTTAGCGATCATCAACGGGGTAAATTCGATTGTTGCGCCTGTTTCCAGGTCTAACTTCTCCAGACGAAGAGTCTGACCTTCCGTCACACGGTGCTGTTTGCCACCACTTTGGAAAACCGCGTACATAGTTAACTCCGTACAAAGCACGCCATCGCTTGTTAAAATAAAGGGGCGTGTTAATTCAATTCACAGGGCGCGAATTGTACGCAATTTCCCCCACAGCCGCAAGCACAATTATGAAAAAGATCTGCTGACGCAGAAAAGGATCCAGATTTCATTTTAGCCAAGCCTGCTATTAGTGTAGAATTGCCGCCATTCAGAGACTTAACGCAGTTGTTGGCAAATGACGCTCGACGAAATTCAACGCCTCGCGGCCGCCGATATGACGGCAGTAAACCAGCAGATCTTCTCTCAACTCAGCTCCGACGTGGCGCTGATTAACCAACTTGGTATCTATATCGTCAATAGCGGCGGTAAAAGGTTACGCCCTTTACTGGCGGTATTAGCTGCCCGGGCGCTGGGTTATCAGGGGCAGCAACATATTAGTGTTGCGGCTATCGTCGAGTTTATTCACACCTCGACCCTGCTGCACGATGACGTGGTGGATGAGTCAACCATGCGCCGTGGTAAAGAAACTGCTAACGCGCTGTTCGGCAATCAGGCCAGTGTATTAGTTGGTGATTTCCTGTATAGCCGCTCGTTTCAGATGATGGTGTCATTAAACAGTATGCGGGTAATGCAGGTACTGGCCGATGCCACTAACATTATCGCTGAAGGCGAAGTGCTGCAGCTGATGAATGTCAATGATCCGGATACTACCGAGCAAAGCTATATGCAGGTCATTTACTGCAAAACGGCCAAATTATTTGAAGCGGCAACCCAGTTAGCCGCCGTCATTTCCGACCAACCCGCTGCGATCGAGCAAGCGATGCAGGCCTACGGTATGCATCTGGGTACCGCCTTTCAGCTAATTGATGATGTGCTGGACTACCAGGCTGATGCTGCAGAGCTGGGCAAAAATATCGGTGATGATCTGGCTGAAGGCAAACCCACCCTACCGCTGCTACATGCGTTGAAAATGGGTAACGAAAGGCAGCAACAATTAATTCGCGAGGCCATTACCGAGGGCAATGGTATGCAGCACTTTAGCGAAATTATGACAGCCTTAGAGCAAACCGGCGCCTTTGACTACACCCGTGACAAAGCAGTACAAGAAGCGAAAGCCGCGCAATTAGCGTTGCAACCACTGCCGGATAGCCCCTATAAGCAGGCGCTGTTAGCATTGGCCGATATCGCTGTATCACGCAGTCACTAAAGGGTGCTGTCACTTGAGGGTGATAGTACAAACCGAATCCGCAAAAACATAAAGGCGCCAACGGCGCCTTTCAGATTAATGACAACCCCCGGTTTTTT
>NZ_AHTH01000040.1 GCF_000245735.1 Alishewanella jeotgali KCTC 22429 | reverse complement strand
ACTGATAACCTTTGCCACTGACTTTGAGCCGTTTCCTGTCGTCAGACTTCGGATTTTATCTTTCAGCCTGTCTACACTGCTTGGCGCAATTTTCAGTCGCACGACCTGGTGCTTGGTGAAGCTATATCCCAGGAACTTGCGCTCCCAGGGCCTGGCGACTGCACTTTTCTGCTCATTCACCTGCAGCTTCAATGTTTTCTCTAAGAATTCACCGATGCTGCAAAGCACCTGCTCGCCTGCCTTTTGACTACTGACATAGATGTTGCAGTCATCCGCATAGCGGCAGAAGCTATGTCCGCGCCGTTCAAGCTCCTTGTCCAGTTCGTCCAGCAGGATATTTGATAACAGTGGTGACAGCGGTCCGCCTTGTGGCATACCCTTATCACGTTTTAACACACCCTGCTCATCTACCATTTCTGCTTCCAGATATCGGCGGATGAGTTTGAGTAACCGGTCATCTTTGATGATTCGGGCTAACCTCGACATCAGGATGTCGTGGTCTACCCGGTCAAAGAACTTCTCTAAATCCATATCCACAACCCAGCGTTTGCCGCTATGGATGTACTGCTGCGCTTGGCGCACAGCTTGCCATGCATTGCGGTTTGCTCTGAAGCCATAACTGGAGTGTGAGAAGCCGGGCTCAACGTGAGGCGTGAGCACTTGCGCTATCGCTTGCTGGATGAGTCTGTCCACTACGGTCGGTATACCCAGTGTCCTTATCCCGCCATTTGGCTTGGGAATATCGACTTTGCGTATCCTCCGTGGCAGATAGCTACCCGTTATCAGTGCTTCTCTGACACTTGGCCAGTGTGCTTTCAGCCATGGCTTTAATGCCGATACACTCAGGTTATCAACCCCTGCTGCACCCTTGTTTTCCACCACTCGCTGATACGCCAGCATCAGGTTATCTCGGGTTATCACCGCTTCCATCGTCAGCGGTACTTCCGCTTTCGTTCGCCCATTGGCCGCCGTGTTAATTTCAGCACCATAATGCCGCGTCGGCGAATTCTGTTCGCATCTGCTATTCATGGCCGCAGTTTCCTGCGCTTGTGCATCATCAATCAGCATCGAGGTCCAATGTCCTAATCGCGGTTAAACATGTTCAGCCCTTCATGCTGTTGGTTTCAGCACTACTACGGCCTCGGCTGACTTCTGATGGCCCATCCCAACACCTTCCGATGTTAGTAGCACTTTGGCAGACCATCAGACCTCCCGGGGTAATTCGCGCGACCTTCCTGCTTATGCCTGTCGGCTTTACGTTGCAGCATTCCATGCAAGTATTGGGCTTTAGTGATAATGGCCACCTTACCCTGCTACAACGCCTAAACCGCTTCCTGTTCGTCAGGCCAGCATTTTGCTTTCAGCTTCCTTCAGATCCTACCTCACGATAGGCACCCTTGCCGTTCAGCTAACACTTCCCCTTGCCGGGTGTGTAGAGGACTTTCACCTCCAAGTCACCTGCTAACCACCACAGTCAGCAGATAGCGCCGGTCAAGGCGCTGCGCGCCATGCCCGGCGCACCATAAAAAAAAACCGGAGCCTGGCTCCGGTTTTTTCGTACTCGCTGCCGATTAACGGCTGCCCAGTACCGAGAAACGCTTTTTGAAGCGGTCTACACGACCACCAACATCCAACACTTTCTGCTTACCGGTATAGAACGGGTGGCAAGCTGAGCAAACGTCCAGGTGGATGTCTTTGCACAGAGCTGAACGGGTTTTGAAGGTATTACCGCAAGTACAGGTTGCAGTAATTTCTTTGTATTCCGGGTGGATACCTGGTTTCATGGGTTACCTCGTTAGGCCGTATCGCCATCTGGTCGCATTTTTTATCGCCAGACACCATACGTAATTACAGTTAATTTAGGGCGCGTAGCTTAATAGATAGCCGCTGAAGTTGCAACCAGAAAACCAGAAAAGCACAGATTTTTGTTTTACTTGGCAAGGCGCACGCGCTTCCTTAAACTTAACCCCTGATTTTGTTGCTATGGAAGCTGCTGTGACTGCGATCCGCGTTGCCCTGCCCGTACCCTTGCGCCAGCATTTTGATTACCTGTTACCGCCTGAACTTGAGGTGAGCATAGGCTGCCGGGTGCGGGTGCCCTTTGGTAAACGTGAACTGGTGGGGATTGTCTGGCAATTAGCGGTTAAACCCGACGTTAGTGAGCAACAACTTAAACCGGTGCTTGCCGTGATCGACCAGACGCCGGTCTTGCCAGCTTTACTGCGCCAACTTCTTAGCTTCGCTGCAGATTACTATCACCATCCACTGGGGGAGGTCCTCACGGCCGCCTTACCCGCACTGTTGCGTGAAGGCCGCCCACTCGCTGACTACCTGCCCCGTGCGTACCGACTGACCGACAGCGGTAAAGCCGCTAACCCGCAAAGCTTCTCACGCTCGGCTAAACAGGCAGAACTGTGGCAGGCCCTGACAACACAAGCGCTGGATGAAGCGACCGTCAAAAGCCACTACAGCGGCAGTGCGCTGAAGCAATTAATGGCCAAGGAGCTGGTCGAGTCGTTCCAAACCGAGATCGCGCCCTATCACTATCAGGGCCTAGCCGAGCCTGCGTTGCAATTAACCGCCGATCAGGCTCTGGCAGTAACCGCTGTTAATCAGGCCCAGGGCAGCTTCCGGCCCTTTTTGCTGGAAGGTGTCACCGGCTCCGGCAAAACCGAAGTCTACCTGCAGCTAATCCCCTCCCTGCTGGAGCTTGGTCAGCAAATACTGGTATTGCTACCGGAAATTGGCCTGACCCCACAAACGCTGGAACGCTTTAGCAAACGTTTCCGGGCCCCGGTACTGGTCTGGCATTCAAATTTAAGTGACGGCGAACGCCTTAACTGCTGGCTGCAAGCGGCCAGTGGCAGCGCAGCTGTGGTAATAGGTACCCGCTCGGCACTGTTTTTACCTTTTCGCAAGCTCGGACTCATTATTATTGACGAGGAACATGACCTGTCACTAAAACAGCAAGACGGCTTTCGTTATCACGCCCGGGATCTGGCGATTAAGCGCGCAGCACTGGAGTGTTGTCCGATCCTGCTTGGCTCGGCCACGCCGAGTCTCGAGTCACTGTATAACTGTCAGCAAGGTCGTTTTACCAAGCTGACACTGACAGCCCGCGCCAGTGGTCAGGCGATGCCGCAGCTGGAGCTGGTTGATCTGAAGCAACAGGTTTTACAATACGGACTGGCCGCACAAAGTATTCAACAAATGCAGCAACAGCTGAAACTGGGCAAACAGGTGATGCTGTTCTTAAATCGTCGCGGTTTTGCACCGGCTCTCAGCTGTCAGGATTGCGGCTGGTTGACCGAATGTCAGCGTTGTAGTGCTTTTACCACTTACCATAAACATAGCCGGCAGTTGGTCTGCCATCACTGCGGTGCTACCCGGGCCGTACCACGACAATGCGGCGGCTGTGGCAGTACCCGGCTGGCGCCGGTCGGTCAGGGTACCGAGCAACTGGAAGAGCATCTGAGTGTGTTGTTTCCAGAGGTTCCGGTAACGCGGCTTGACCGTGACAGTACCCGGCGTAAAGGTGCTTTCGCCAGCCTGTTAGCCGAAATTCAGCAACCTGGCCCCAGATTGATTTTGGGAACCCAGATGCTGGCTAAAGGCCATCATTTCCCCTTTGTTACTCTGGTGGTGATTGTCGACGTCGATGGCGCCCTGTATAGCGCCGACTTTCGTGCTCCTGAGCAACTGGGGCAGTTGCTGACCCAGGTTGCCGGCCGGGCCGGTCGTGGCCATGATAAAGGCAAGGTGTTACTGCAAACCCAACATCCGGAACACGCCTTGCTGCAGGACATCATGCTAAACGGTTATGCCGCCTTTGCCCGCAGTGCCCTGCTGGAGCGCCAGCAAACCCTGTTACCCCCCTGTCAGTATATGGCGCTATTCAGAGCAGAAGCCCATCAGAGTGAGCTTTGCCAGCAGTGGCTACAGCAGGTTGCCAGCTACTGTCAGCAGCAACCTCAGGTTCAACAGCTCGGCCCTCTGTTATCGCCGCTGGAACGCCGGGCAGGTAAATACCGCTGGCAATTACACCTCTATGCCGCACAACGGCCGCTGCTGCATCAACTGCTAAGTCAGGTTTTAGCAGAGGTATCGCAATGGCCGCTGAGCCGTAAAATCAAATGGCAGCTCGATGTCGATGCGCTGGATTTAAGTTAAGCCGCGAAAACCAGTGACTGCAGCGCCACGGCTTGTTTTGGTAACAGATCGGAGCTGCGTTATTTCCTTTTCTGCCGATCCGGGTAGAATACAGTGTGATTAGAAAAACAGGTAATTGATAAGTCGTATGCCACAAAAAGATTATGTGCGCGCCACCCGTCCGAAAGCACCCGCTAAAGGTCAGGCCAGAGGCAGTCGCGCCAAGGCGCCGGCGGCCAGTAATAAGCCCTGGCTGCTAATTGCGCTTACCTTGCTAACACTTAGCGTCTTTGTCTATGGTCTGTGGTTTTTAAAGCAACAACCGGTCAGTAGCAGTCAACCTGCAGCGGCACCGGTTAAGGCGCCGGCGAAAGATGAGTTACCGCCCAAACCGCAATCTGAGCCTTACCAATATATTAAAGAATTGGAAAACCGCGAAATTACGGTCGAAGTCCCCGAACAGCAACGTAGCGTGCCGGCGGTGTTACAGTGCGGCTCTTTCCGCCAGCAAGGCCAGGCTGAACAGATGAAAGCACAAATTGCCTTTGCCGGCATTACTGCCGATGTCAGACGTACCGAAGGCAGCAACGGCGTCTGGTTCCGGGTGGTAGTAGGCCCTTATGAATCGCGCCGGGCCGCCACTGCCGATATGAACCGATTACGGCAAATGGGGATTAATACCTGTCAGGTCCGTAACTGGACTTGAAAAACCCGGCTGTCCCCCTTACTTAAGCCCTATGTTTTCGCCATAGGGCTTTTTTATGACTACTATCGTCTCTGTTCGCCGCAATGGCCATGTTGCCATCGGTGGTGATGGCCAGGTCTCGCTGGGTAATACCGTAATGAAGGGTAATGCCCGCAAGGTTCGCCGCCTCTATCACAATAAGGTACTGGCCGGTTTTGCCGGCGGCACCGCTGATGCCTTTACCCTGTTCGAACGCTTCGAAGCCAAGCTGGAAATGCATCAGGGCCACTTAATGCGTGCCGCCGTTGAACTGGCGAAAGACTGGCGTACCGATCGTATGCTGCGTAAGCTGGAAGCCCTGTTAGCCGTGGCCGATGCCAATACCTCACTGATCATTACCGGTAATGGTGATGTGGTGCAGCCAGAGCATGATTTGATTGCCATTGGCAGTGGTGGCCCCTTTGCCCAGGCAGCCGCCACCGCTTTGTTACAAAATACTGAGCTCAGCGCCCGCGATATCGTGGAAAAAAGCCTGAAAATTGCCGGTGATATCTGTGTCTACACCAATCACCACCAGACTATTGAAGAATTGTAAGCAGGTAGCCCATGTCTGATATGACCCCAAGAGAAATAGTCCACGAGCTGGATCGCCATATTATTGGCCAGAACAAAGCCAAACGGGCTGTCGCCATCGCGCTGCGTAATCGTTGGCGCCGCATGCAATTAGATCCGGCGCTGCGCCAGGAAGTGACGCCAAAAAATATTCTGATGATAGGCCCTACCGGTGTCGGTAAAACCGAAATTGCCCGTCGCCTTGCCAAGCTGGCGAACGCGCCCTTTATTAAAGTCGAAGCGACCAAGTTTACCGAAGTCGGTTATGTCGGTAAGGAAGTGGAAAGTATTATCCGTGATCTGACAGACAGCGCGGTAAAGATGTTTCGCGAACAGGCCATTGCCAAAAACCGCTTTCGGGCCGAAGAAGCCGCGGAAGAGCGGATCCTCGATGCGCTGTTACCCAAACCCAAAGACGCCTGGGGCGAGCCGGAAAAAGCCAGCACCGACTCTAATACCCGGCAGATCTTCCGCAAAAAACTGCGTGAAGGCCAGTTAGATGACAAAGAAATCGAACTGGAACTGTCGCAGGGGCCTATTGGCGTAGAAATTATGGCGCCGCCGGGGATGGAAGAGATGACCTCGCAATTGCAGAGCATGTTCCAGAGCCTGGGCAGTGAGAAAAAGAAAAAACGTAAGTTGAAAATTAAAGATGCCTTTAAGCAGCTGATTGAAGAAGAGGCCGCCAAACTGGTCAATCCGGAAGAGCTGAAAGCCGAAGCGCTGGAGGCAGTAGAGCAAAATGGTATCGTGTTTTTGGATGAAATTGACAAAATCTGTAAGCGCGGCGAAACCAGCGGCCCTGACGTGTCACGCGAAGGTGTACAGCGTGACCTGCTGCCATTAATCGAAGGCTGCACGGTAAATACCAAGCATGGTATGGTCAAAACCGACCATATCCTGTTTATCGCCTCAGGTGCCTTCCAGATGAGCAAGCCGTCGGATCTGGTGCCTGAACTGCAAGGCCGGTTACCGATCCGCGTCGAGCTGGAAGCCTTAACCGCCGCCGATTTTGAGCGTATTCTGACGGAGCCCAAGGCGTCATTAACCGAGCAGGCGCGTGCGATGCTGGCGACTGAGGGTGTACAAATTCAGTTTACCGAAGATGGCATTAAACGTATCGCTGCCGCGGCGTTTCAGGTTAATGAAACCACTGAAAATATCGGCGCCCGGCGGCTGTATACGGTGATGGAGCGGTTGCTGGAAGAAATTTCCTACGATGCCGCCGACCATACCGGGCAACAAATTGCCATTGATGCGGCCTATGTTGAGCAGCATCTGGGTAGCCTGGTGCAGGATGAAGATCTGAGCCGGTTTATTCTGTAATGGCGACAGCACTGGTAAAACTGCATTACCACCGGCAACGGCGGATCCTGGATCTGCTGGATGCCGCGGGGCAGTGCCAGAGTTTAAGTGCGGAATTTCTGCGGGTGCATTCGCCATCCGCCGAAGTGCGTGGCCATGGCACACCACGGCTGGTCGCCAATAAGCGGCAGGTTGGGATCAGCGCCATCACCCCTGTTGGTCATTACGCGGTAAAATTGCAGTTTGACGATGGCCATCACACCGGCCTCTATAGTTTTGCCTACCTGCAACAACTGGCCAGCCAGCAGGAAACCCTATGGCAGCAATATCTGGCGCGGCTAAAAGCTGCCAATGCCAGTCGCGCCCCCCTGATCAATATTAAAAGCCTGTGACACCGCCTGCTCAGAGCAGCTTTGCTGCGCTGTAGCAGGAGGCAACGCCAAGGCTGATCCCAGCCAGGATATCCAGCGGAAAGTGCACACCCAGCATAATGCGCGACAAACCAACTAATAGCCCCCACAGTAACACTAACCAGAAACAGGCCGGAAAACAGAGCGCAACCGCTGTTACCACCACAAAGGCCGCAGCAGTATGCCCGGATGGCAGGCTAAAGGTATCAGAGGGTACGATATGCGCTACCACCGGGTGCAGCCTGACCGCCTGCTGCGGTCGCATCCGCCGGATAGTGTTTTTTAACAACAGATACAACGGCAGCTCTATCGCAAACGCCAGCAATAATAGCCGGGTAAACTGCCAACTATCTGCTACCTCAAGCACCAGCAGCAGTAGCACCAGTAATAAATACAGTGGACCATCGGCCGTTTTCGATATCCAGTAACTGCCGCGCGACAGCAGCAGCGAGGAGCTCCTGGCGAACAGCCGGCAGAAAAAAGCATGGTCCCAGTATTCCAGTCGTTTTAGCAACATGACAGTGATCCTGTTGTGCAATAACTAACCGGATACTAAGCAAGCTTAATGACGAAAAAATGACAGCGACGATTAAAAGTGCTGCCGCCCGCTGCGGCGCTGGCGCCAAAAGGCGATAAGTTCCGCTTGAGCTTATATGTCAGCGGGTTATACTGAGCACACCCCTTCTTCTGGTATGGAGTTAACCGTGGAATATAATACGTCTGAACTGTGCGATCTGTATGCGGATCAGGTTGATGTCGTTGAACCGATTTTTGCAAACTACGGCGGCCGCCGCTCCTTTGGCGGACAAATCCATACTGTTAAATGTTTTGAGGATAATGGCCTGATCCGTCAGGTACTGGCTGATAATGGCATTGGCAAGGTATTGCTGATTGACGGCGGCGGTTCGGCCCGGCGTGCGCTGATTGATGCCGAACTGGCCTCGCTGGCGGCCACCAATGGCTGGGAAGGCATTGTTTGCTATGGCAGTGTGCGCGATCTGGATGCCCTGGAAGACTTTGATATCGGTATTCAGGCGGTGAATGCCATTCCGATTGGTGCTGACGATAATGGTTTTGGTGAAACCGAGGTGCCGGTGAATTTTGCCGGTGTTACCTTCCTGCCGGGCGACCATTTGTATGCCGACAGCACGGGCATCATTCTGTCACCGGATGCGTTGGATCTCGAATAAGCTATGGCAGCAGTGCAGTATTTAACTAAGGCGCATCTAAGCGCCTTTTTTCAACCCCGTCCGGGTGAAAGCCGTCTGGCAGAACAATGCCAACTGCCGGATCCGACATTGGACCTAGCTGCGAATTTAGCCCGCCATGCCGCAACGGGCGGCCAGTTTGTGTTGCTGGGCATTCCCGAGGATATCGGCCCACGGGCCAACTGTGGCTTGCCCGGTGCCACCTTGGGCTGGCAGGCATTTTTAAGCAAATTTCTCAATCTGCAGGCAAACAGCTTACTGGATGCGCAGCAGCTGTTAGTGCTGGGTGAAGTCAGCTGTGCCGATTTACAGCAGCAGAGCAGCAACCTGAACGCCGCTCATGCCGCGGAGCTGATGCAACTCCGGCAACTCTGTGCTGAGCTGGATGAGCGGGTTGGTGCGGCGGTCGCGCCGATTTTTGCTGCCGGTCTTACCCCCATAGTAATTGGTGGCGGTCATAATAATGCACTGCCGCTGTTACAGGCACTCTACAGCTATACTGGTCAGGCTGCCAACTGTATCAATATTGATCCCCATGCCGATTTTCGTGCGCTGGAAGGCCGCCATAGCGGTAACGGTTTTAGCTATGCGATGGAGAAGCAGCTACTGCAGCATTATCTGGTGCTGGGCCTGCACCAGCAAAAAAATAATGCCGCCAGCCTGGCAGCACTGTCGGCTGCCGGTGCCGATTTTATCAGCTACCAGCAGATTTTTGTCCGCCAACAGCTAAGCTGGCAGCAAGCGCTGGATCTGGCCTGCGATAAAGTGCTTAGCGCCCATACGCCGCTGGCACTGGAGCTGGATACTGATGCCATTACCGCCATGCCGGCCAGTGCGCTGAATTACAGTGGTATCAGTGTGGCGCAGGCAGAGCAGGCGGTGTATCAAATCGCCCGTTTACCCGCTACCGCCTACCTGCATCTGGCCGAAGCCGCGCCGGCGCAACATCCCTCAGGTGTTAGCGCCGGGCTTAACCATTGTGGGCAGGTACTGAGCCAGCTGGTGCAGGCCTTTATTCTCGGCAAACAACGCCAGGCTGCTGTGGTGGAATAAATACCTGTTATGATAGCCGGCACAGACTGCCGGCTATCACCAGTTGTTTTAACGGCGCTACCCCAAACTGATAGCACAGCTCAGCCGGCTGAGTTATCGCATAACAGCCAAAGTCTGCCCGCATACCTGCTTGCAGTTGCCCCCGATCTTTCAGCCCCAGCGCAGTTGCAGCATGGCGGGTGACGCCGAGCAGGGCTTCTTCCGGGGTTAAACGAAACAGCGTGCAGGCCATATTCAGCATCAACTGCAAAGAACAAAACGGCGAGGTGCCGGGATTCAGATCGCTGGCAACCGCCATCGGGACCTGATATTGCCGCAGCAGCGCCAGTGGCGGCAGCTGGGTTTCACGCAGAAAATAATAGGCCCCCGGCAACAATACCGCGACAGTACCGGCTTTCGCCATCGCCGCCACACCGGCTTCATCCAGATATTCAACATGATCGGCCGATAAACCGCCAAACTCAGCCACCAGCGCACTGCCGCCCAGATTCGATAACTGCTCGGCATGGGCTTTTACCGGCAGACCTAGCGCCGTTGCCGCCGCAAACACCTTGCGACTTTGCGCCACACTAAAACCAATGCCCTCACAGAAGATATCTACGGCATCCACTAAGCCGAGCTGCTGCAACGTCGGCAACATCTGACACACCGCCTCGATATAGCCATCGGCATTATCTTTAAATTCCGGCGGTAACGCATGCGCGCCCAAAAAGGTTTTGATAATACTGGCCGGATGATGCTGCTCCAGCAAAGCCGCCACTTCTAACAGCTTTTGTTCACTGGCTAAATCCAGACCATAGCCGGATTTGATTTCAACCGTGGTCACTCCTTCCCGCAGCAGCGCATTTAAGCGATCTTTACCCAGCTTAAACAATGCTTCTTCACTGGCGTCGCGGGTTGCCCGAACGGTACTGGCAATGCCGCCGCCGGCCGCGGCAATTTGCTGATAACTGGCTCCTTGCAGACGCAGCTCAAACTCATTGGCGCGGTTACCGGCATACAACAAATGGGTATGGCAATCGATCAAACCAGGCAGCAGCCACTGCCCCTGCACATCATAAAGGGGTGTCACCAGGCTATCAAAAGGCGGCAGGTCGGCCTGAGGCCCGGCATAGGCAATCAGCCCATCCTTAACCGCCAATGCCCCCTGCTCAATAGCACCATAGGGGCTGCCGTTATCCGTCATCGTCGCCAGCTTCGCATTTAGCCATACCGCATCAAAGTCTGCCATTCTGTGCTCCTGTTTACCGCGGCGGTGCTCCGTAGCCGCGGTGTCATGCTGTTTAACCACTTTGCAAATAGTCTAACCGAAAAACTTGTATATACAACCAAGATCCGCTATTTTTACCACATCACTGCGTAACCCTTGCTAACAGGTCAGCCTCGCTATGGCGAAATTTGCCGAAATTAAAGAATTTATGCTGCGCCAGATCGAAAGCGGCGCCTGGCCGGAACATAGCCGGGTGCCATCGGAAAATGAATTGGCAGAGCAGTTCTCCGTCAGCCGGATGACGGCCCGGCGCGCGTTACAGGAACTGACCGAACAGGGCATCCTGTATCGCACCCAGGGCGTCGGTAGCTTTGTTGCCGCGTTAAAATCGCAATCCTCGTTGCTGGAAATCCGCAATATTGCCGATGAGGTGCAAAGCAGTGGCCATGCCTACCGCGCTAAGTTGTTACAGCTCACCGAACTGCCTTGCCCGACTATTGTGGCGACGGCTTTGGGGTTAAAACGCAATGAGCCGGTATTCTTCTCGCTGATCGTGCATTACTCCGATGCTCTTCCGCTGCAACTGGAAGCGCGTTATGTCAACCCGAAACAGGTGCCGCTGTATACCCAACAGGACTTTCAGGAAATCACCCCGCATCTCTATTTAAGCCAGATCGCACCGCTGACCGAAGCCGAGCATATAGTTGAAGCTATCTGGCCGGATGATTTTACCTGCCAGCAGTTGCTGCTGAAAAAACCCGAACCCTGCCTGCGTCTGACCCGCCGCACCTTTAGCCGTGACGGCGCGGTCAGCCTGGCTTATTTAACCTCTCCCGGCAGTCGTTACCGGCTGGGAGGCCACCTTAACTTTGCCCTACCCCGCTAACCGAGGTTGCTATGAACGATAACCGCATTGATAAAAGCCGGGTGATCCGCGCCCCCCGTGGCAGCCAAATCACCGCTAAAAGCTGGCAAACCGAAGCCGCCAAACGCATGCTGATGAATAATCTGGATCCGGAAGTGGCCGAACATCCCCAAGCGCTGGTGGTGTACGGCGGTATTGGCCGTGCCGCCCGCAACTGGGCCTGCTTTGATAAAATCGTCGAAGTACTGGACCGGCTGGAAGATAACCAAACCCTGCTGGTACAAAGCGGGAAACCGGTTGGCGTGTTTCCGACGCATCCGGATGCGCCACGGGTACTGATCGCCAACTCGAATCTGGTGCCGGCCTGGGCCAACTGGCAGCACTTTAACGAGCTGGACCGCAAAGGCCTGATGATGTACGGCCAGATGACGGCCGGCTCCTGGATCTATATCGGTACTCAGGGCATTGTGCAGGGGACTTATGAGACCTTTGTCGCCATTGCCAAACAACATTTTGCCGGCAAGGCAGCAGGCAAGTGGATCCTGACCGGCGGCCTCGGTGGCATGGGCGGCGCCCAGCCACTGGCCGCGACGATGGCGGGCTTTCATATGCTGGCCTGTGAAGTGGATGAAAGCCGCATCGATTTCCGGCTTAAGACCCGCTATCTGGATCAAAAAGCCTACTCGCTGGATGAAGCTTTGGCTATGTTAGAACAAGCCAAAGCCAGCGGTAAACCGACCTCAATCGGCTTGCTGGCCAATGCGGCCGACGTGTTTAGCGAGCTGGTGGCCCGCGGTATCACGCCGGATGTGGTCACCGATCAAACCTCGGCGCATGACCCGCTGAATGGCTATCTGCCACAGGGTTGGACGCTGGAGCAGGCGAAAGCCAAACGTACGGAGGATGAAGATGCAGTGGTCGCGGCCGCTAAAGCCTCAATGGCCGTACAGGTAAAAGCCATCTTAACTATGCAGCAGCGCGGTGCGGTAGCAACTGACTATGGTAATAATATCCGCCAGATGGCAAAGGATGTTGGCGTAGCTAATGCCTTTGATTTCCCTGGCTTTGTACCCGCCTATATCCGGCCACTGTTTTGTCAGGGCATTGGCCCCTTCCGCTGGGTAGCGCTGTCTGGCGATCCGCAAGATATCTATAAAACCGATGCCAAGGTAAAAGAGCTGATCCCGGACGATCCGCACCTGCATAACTGGCTGGATATGGCGCGTGAACGCATTCAATTTCAGGGCTTGCCAGCACGGATTTGCTGGATCGGCTTAAAAGATCGCGCCCGCATTGCGCTGGCCTTTAATGAGATGGTGAAAAACGGCGAACTCTCAGCCCCCATTATTATTGGCCGCGATCATCTGGACTCCGGCTCCGTTGCCAGCCCGAACCGCGAAACCGAAGCCATGCTGGATGGCTCAGATGCAGTATCGGATTGGCCATTACTAAACGCCCTGCTTAATACCGCCGGTGGCGCCACCTGGGTATCGCTGCATCATGGGGGTGGTGTGGGTATGGGTTACAGCCAACACAGTGGTGTGGTGATCCTGGCTGATGGTACCGAGCAGGCTGCCGCCCGCTTAAGCCGGGTGCTGTGGAATGATCCGGGCACAGGCGTGATGCGCCATGCCGATGCCGGTTACGCCATTGCTGTTGATTGCGCCGAAGAACAAGGCCTTGACTTGCCGATGATTAATCGCACTGCTAACTAGAGAAACGATCATGACTTATGCCCTACATTTAACGCCAGGTAAACTCTCACTGGCCCAATTACGTGCCGTGCAGCAAGGCCCGGTCACGGTGACACTGGATCCAGCTGCGATCCCGGCTATCGAAAAATCGGCTGCTTGTGTCGCCGATATTATTAAGCAAAACAAAGTGGTGTACGGTATTAATACCGGCTTTGGCCTGCTGGCCAATACCCGCATCAAGCATGAAGAGCTGGAACTGTTACAGCGCTCCATCGTATTATCGCACGCCGCCGGTTTTGGTCAGTTTATGGCCGACAGCACAGTGCGGCTAATGATGGTACTGAAAATTAACTCCCTGGCACGTGGCTTCTCTGGCATCCGTTTAAGCGTGATCCAGCTGCTAATTGACATGGTCAACGCCGGGCTTTATCCGTGCATTCCGGAAAAAGGCTCAGTCGGCGCCTCTGGTGATTTGGCACCGCTGGCGCATATGGTGCTGCCACTGATTGGCGAAGGTGAAATCTGTTATCAGGGCCAAATCTATGATGCAAAAGAAGCCTTAGCCCTGGTCGGTTTACAGCCGCTGACGCTGGCGGCCAAAGAAGGTCTGGCGCTGTTAAATGGCACCCAGGCTTCTACGGCTTTGGCATTGGAAGGTTTGTTCCGGGCCGAAGATCTGTTTGCCGCCGGTAGTGTGGTTGGCGCGTTAAGCGTGGAAGCCGCCCTGGGTAGCCGCGCGCCCTTTGACCCGCGTATTCATCTGGCTCGTGGCCAGCAAGGGCAAATTGACGCAGCCGCCATTTACCGACACCTGCTGCAAGATAGCTCAGAAGTCGGCCAATCGCATAAAGATTGCGAAAAGGTGCAGGATCCCTACTCGCTGCGCTGCCAGCCACAGGTAATGGGCGCCTGCTTAACACAAATCCGTCAGGCAGCCGCAGTGTTAGCGGTAGAAGCCAATGGTGTTACCGACAACCCGCTGGTATTTGCCGACGATGGCGATATCTTATCCGGCGGTAACTTCCATGCCGAGCCGGTGGCGATGGCCGCCGATAATCTGGCACTGGCGATTGCCGAAATTGGAGCCTTGTCGGAGCGGCGGATGGCGCTGTTAATTGATGCCAGCTTAAGTAAGCTACCCGCGTTTTTAGTGCCGAATGGCGGCGTGAATAGCGGCTTTATGATTGCGCAGGTCACAGCAGCGGCGTTGGCGTCGGAAAATAAATCCTTGGCGCATCCGGCCTCAGTGGATAGCCTACCGACATCAGCTAACCAGGAAGACCATGTGTCGATGGCCACCTTTGCCGCCCGCCGGCTGGCCGATATGGCCGAGAATACCACCGGCGTGCTGGCGGTAGAGTATCTGGCGGCAGCGCAAGGGCTGGATTTTCGTGCGCCGCTAAAAACCACGCCCTTACTGGAACAGGCCAAAGCCATCCTACGCGAGCAGGTAGCGTTTTATGATCAGGACCGCTATTTCGGCCCGGATATCGAGCGGAGCGCTAACTTACTGCGCGATGGCGCGCTGAATGCGCTGGTACCGGGCGGACTGCTCTGTAGTTTCTGACGCTTCTCAAAATAGCCCGGCACGCCGGGCTTTTTTAGCTAATTCGCCTCGTCATTTCCCTTTTCACTGGCTAGACCAGTGACCCAAAACCTGCTAACGTAAATCTGCGTGCCAGACGCTCAAAAATCACTATACTAAAATCTGGCCAGACAGGGGCTTACGCTATGAAGTTAACCGTTGCGCATAAAGTCATTATCGGCTTTGGCTTTATCACCCTCCTTTTACTGATCGCCAGTGTATCGGCTCTAAGCAGTTTTCGCAGTGTCACTACCGCCAATACCCAAATGAACGAATTGGCCGTACCGGCGCAACAACAAAGCAATCAGGCACAAATCCTGTTATTGCAGCTGGCCCGTCTGACCGCGTCCGGCTTTACGGCCGAGCAACAAGCCGATATTGAGCGATATCAGCAGAACTTCAATCAGCAACAACAGGCATTTAATCAATTGTTGGGCCAGTTTCAACAGTTAAATCTGGGCGGCGAGCTGCAGCAAAGTCTGAATAGTGCCACCGAACATGCCAACCGTTACACTGAGGCGTCCAGCACAATGTTTGGCGCCCGCCTGAGCAGTTTACGGCTGCAACAACAGCTGAGCACTGAGCTGGCCCGGCTGGAAACCCTGCTCGATGAAGCCGGCGCCGCCCTGATTGAACTGTCAGAGCTGGAATTACCGCGCAATCGCCAAACTGCAGAAATTATTGCCGGCACCGCCGGCCGCTTAGACGGTCAGTTGGTTGGTCTGGTGAATACGCTGCGGGAAACTGCAGCCTATAGCGAGTACAGCCAGTTGGAGCGCAATCAGGATAACGTTAGCTTTGCGCTCAGCGATATGCAGGTTAATGTCGATTATCTGGCGCAATTAGCCGAGTCAATTAATACCGATGGCCTGTGGCAGAATTTTGCTATGCACTGGCAGGAGTTAAATGATGCGCTCGGTGCAGAGCCTAATTTACTGACCTTAAAGCAACAACAACTCAGTGCCTTGCAGCAAGCCCGTAATGCCCTGAATACCGCGGAACAACAAGTCGGGCTGGCGCTGGAACTGCTGGATCAGGTGGTTAACGCAGCCGGGCTGCGCTTTAGTACCCTGCAACAACAAACCTCCGGCGCCCTCAGCTCCGGTAGTACCCGAACCTGGTTTATGATGCTGGTGCTGGTCGTACTGGCGGCGACCACCGCCTATTTTACTATTAGCGCGATGTTAAAACCGCTGGCTGGGATTAACCATGTGCTGGGCTATATCGCGCAGGGCGATCTGACCCGCAAGCTCCATATCGAACAGCAAGATGAATTTGGTGCCTTGTCGGAAAAGGTCAATAGCCTGATCAATGCCTTAAGTGGCTTACTGACCAATATCCAGCAAAATGCCACTGCCCTGAGCAGTACGGCGCAGCGTTCCACCACTGCGGTCGGCGAGATCAACCAGTCGCTGCATGCCCAGCAGCAGCAAATCGGTAGCGTAAATCAAATTACTGAGCAACTGGCAGAAAATACCCAGGCGGTCGCAATCCACGCCGCTGATGCCGGTGAAGCCATGCAGCAGGCCTTGCAGCAAAGCCAGCAAATCAGTCAACTGGCGGGGGCCAACAACCAGCGTATTAATAAGCTGGCACAGCAACTGGTTAGCACCAGCCAGATCATGAATAAGGTCGATGATCAGTCAACCAATATCGGCAGTATCCTGACCACTATCAGCGCCATTGCGGAGCAAACTAACCTGCTGGCACTCAATGCCGCCATTGAAGCGGCGCGTGCCGGTGAGCAAGGCCGTGGCTTTGCCGTGGTCGCCGATGAGGTACGCTCACTGGCCGGACGCACCCAGCAGGCCACCAGTGAAATCCGGCAGATGATTGAACATTTGCAACAACAAAGTCAGCAGGCGGTCGCCGCAGTATTAACCGGTAAACAGGAAGCCGAACAGTGTGTGACGACCATGACGGAACTGGTTGCCTCCCTGACCGCAGTCACAGAGGCGATTTCCGCCACGCTGCGGATCAGCAGTGCCGTCAATCAGGCCAGTCAAAGCCAGCAACAACTCGGGCAGGCTATCAATGACCGGATGCACGAAATTGTTGGCCTGGCGCAGCAAAGTGCCACTCAGGCCGAACAAACGATGAGCGAAAGTCAGGAAGTGGCCCGCCTGGCACAACAACTGACTGAGGGCGCGGCCCGGTTTAAAATCTAATTGCAGAGCGGCAAAGCGGTGCGGGGATCGGCAAACTGAAAGCTAAAATCCGCATCCTCGATAAAGCGCTGGCTGCACACCTGGCGGGCAGGCTCGATCGCCACGGCACTCAAATCAATACTGGCCGCGGTCAACCCCAGGCTCTCAGCTGCCGCCTGATAGAATTCGGCTTTTGTCACGTGCTGCGGCGAGCTCAGGTTATAACAGGCTGCGGGTAAGGGCCAACGGCTAAAGATCTGCAGCACAGCCGCTGCCACATCGGCACTATGCACCATATTGACCGGCTGCATCGCACCGCTAACGGCTCTGCCCTGAACAAAGCGACCGGGATGCCGAGCCGGCCCCATTAAGCCGGATAAGCGCAAGGTCAGCCAGCTACCCTGCTGTTGCAGTGCCTGCTCACCGGCTGCCAACAAGGCTACCCGTGGCTGAGTCAGTTGCAGCCCGGCCCGCTCGTTAACGACGCCACTGAGCCCCTGATAAATACCGGTTGAGCTAATATGGATCCCGCCCTTTATCCCTGCAGCCTGAGCTAACTGCGCCAGTTGCTGCAGTACCGGCGGATAATCCGACGCCCCACCTTGCCGGCCTCCGGGTGGAATAGTGCAAATTAGCCAGGCATCCTGAAAAAGTGCCAGCTGTGCATCGGACCAGGGCGGCTGGAAATCCAGCACTATGCCTTGGATCGGTGCCGGCAATGCCTCTGCTGAGGCTTGCGTGCGCCGGCTGCCAAAAACCTGATAACCCGCGGCAGCCAGCACCGGCGCAAGTTGTTGCCCCAGCCAACCACAGCCAATAATCAGTACTTTTTCTGCCATAAAGTTACTCCGGCAATACCGCATATAAGCCGCTAAACTCGGCGCAAAGCTCACCCTCAGCAAACAGCTGGACATTGATTTGCTGTTTTACCCGCTTGCCTGCGGCTAATGGCGTTAGATCACCAGATACGGCCGCAACTTTACACACTGCGGTGGGTTGGCTGCGAATGGGTTTCAGGTAGCGGATATTGGCATCGGCCAGCACCTGTGCGCCATGCAGGCCCAGACTCTGTAACTGTAAATACAGCATGCCCCAGCCGGTTAACGTCGCCAGCGTATAGATACTGCCGGCGAACATGGTCTGGTGCAGATTAATATTGGGTGGCAGCGGCGCCGTACATTGCAGCTGATAACCATCACATTGTTCGATCTGCAATTGCATATAGGCACTGAGCGGAATAGTGCGGTGCCAGGTTTGTTGCAGACTTTGGCACCATTGTTGCCAGTCTGCTGGACTACCGGCCAAACAGAGTTGTTTTTGCATCCGTTGATGCGTAATACCAAACTGGGTCGGCGCTGCTGCAACGACCCGATACCCCTGACGCTGATAAAACGCCAGCGCGCTGTCACGAGCATTTAGTATGATATATTTCATCCCCAGCTGCACGGCCTGTTGCTCCAGCGCCTGTAAAATTCGGCTACCGGCGCCTTTGCCCTGCCATGACTCAGCGACCGCCATATAGCGGACCTGAGCAGTGTCACTATCAACTTGATGTAAACGCCCGACAGCCGCGACCTGCCCTTGTGGATCCAGTAGCATCTGATGAAAGCTGCTTTGCTCCAACTCATCCTGCTCTGAACCCGGCGGTTGCTGCCAGGGTGCGCGCAGCACCTGCCAACGCAGCTGATAATAGGCCTGCCACTGTGCCGGAGTTTGCGGACTGATCAGGGTTAAGGTTTTTGCCATTAGCGGCTCTCCAGCATAAAAGTAACGGGGCCGTCGTTAGTCAGACTAACCTGCATATCGGCGGCAAACTGGCCGGTTGCAACCTTAAGCCCCAGCTCACGGCAGTACGTGCAAAATGCCTGATAATATTGCTCGGCCAGCGCCGGTGCCGCGGCGGGCGTAAAGCTGGGACGCAGACCGGATTGGGTATCCGCCGCCAGGGTAAATTGAGACACCACCAGCAAGGCTCCACCTGCCTGCTGTACATTCAGGTTCATCTTACCGTTGTCATCACTAAATACCCGGTAACGGCAAACTTTCTCAGCCAATTTACGCAGATCGGCTTCGCTATCCCCGGCTTCAACCGCCAATAACACCAATAAACCCCGTTCGATTGCGCCAATTGTGCTGCCGGCGACCTCAACTTTGGCCTGACTGACTCTTTGAATTAATGCTTTCATTGACTACTCTGTTTCAGCTGCAACTGATTTGTCCGCACGCTGCGGCACCGGACAAACTTCATCTTCCCGACACTCCCCCGCTTCCCGCTGTTGTAGTAAGGCGGTGAGTTCCGCTCCCAGCAATACCACCATCCAGGATAAATGGATCCAGACAAACAAAATAGGTAACAGCGCCAGGGCACCATAAATCGTCTGATAAGTCGGAAAGTTTGTGACATAAAAGGCAAAGCCCCGCTTGGATAACTCAAACAGCACCATCGCCAATAAGGCGCCCCAAAGTGCATGTTTAACCCGGACTTTAAGGTTGGGCACAACCAGATATAAAATAAAAAAGGCTGCCAGTGACATCAGATAAGGCACCACCCCCAGCACCAGGGTTGAGAAACCCGGCGTATAGTCGTCCGCAAAGGTACTTAGCCTGACCAGATAAGAGGTTACGCCAATCGACAGCCCAAACAGGATGGGGCCCAACGTCAGAATCATCCAGTAAATTGAAAACGAGATAATTAAACGTGGCCGGCTGGTGACCCGCCAGATTTTATTTAGCGTTTTATCAATATTGTGAATAAGCAATAAGGCAAAAAACACCAGCGCCAGAATGCCGATCGCCGTCATACCGCCGGTATTACCGATAAAACGCGTAATATAAGCCTGGATCTCTTCACCGCGGGAGGGGATTACATTGGCGTAAATAACAGACTCCAGGTTCGCCTGAAACTCGGCAAACATCGGAAAAGCACTTAACATTGAAAACATCACGGTGACCAGCGGCACCAGCGACAGTAAGGTGACATAAGCCAGATATCCACCAATCATTGAGATCTGATCTTGTTGACACCGTTGCCAGTAAGCCTGCGTAAATTCCTTGGTTTGTTGCCAATAGTTACGCCACTCGGAAATCTGCATCCCGCCCTCGCTTTCCCCATCCACATTGGGGCTAAGCATAACGGAAATGCAAAGCCGACTCTACTTTTGCCCGTTCAATGGTGGCGAATGGTTCTTATTAAACGAACATATCATCATATTAAATTCTATATATTCGTTTTAGTGACCTGAGTAAACTAGCAAGCAAGCTTTCGCCGCAGTCAGCGGGCGAAATTAACTTAGCGGAGGTTAGCATGCTAGACGTTATTCGCGCCAACGAACGTGGACGCGCCCACTTTGGCTGGCTAAAAAGCCAGCATACGTTTTCCTTTGGCGATTACTATAATCCGCAGCAAATGGGATTCTCGGCGCTACGCGTGATCAACGATGATGAAGTCGCGCCCGGGGCCGGTTTTAGCACCCATGGGCATCGCAATATGGAAATTATCAGTTATGTGCTGCAAGGGCAAATTGCCCATAAGGACTCAGCAGGTAATGAGGAGATTTTACCGGCTGGCGAATTTCAGCTAATGAGTGCCGGTAAAGGTATTTACCATAGTGAATATAACGCCAGCAAAACAGCGCCACTGAAGTTTCTACAGATCTGGATCGAGCCAAACCAGTTTGATGGCGCCCCGGGCTATCAGCAAAAGGATTTTGGCCGGCAGCCGGGTTTAACCTGGGTCATTACCCCGGATGGCCGGGATGGCACTTTAACTATCAAGCAGGATGCGGCGCTGGCACAGCTGCTACTGGCGGAAAATGACAGCGTGGATTTTCCGCTGCAAACAGGTCGGGCTTATTATCTGCATCTGATCCAGGGGGAGCTGGCTCTCGCCGGGTTAACACTACAACCGGGCGACGGTTTAAAAATTGCGGCCATGGACCAACTACAGGGCCTGGCTACGAAAGGACCTTTGCAGGCCCTATGGTTTGATTTACCAACCTGAACAGTTAGTTTTTTTTAGAAAGCTGCATTAGCTTTTGCAGTGCCCCGTCAGACAAAGGTGTATTAAATTCTAATCCCAAGCGCAATTCACCTTTTGGCCTGGCACTGCGCTTAATCATTGCAGATACTGGCGGTAAGTCAGCCGGTAGTTTCAATATTACTGTCTCGCCACGTCCCATTAATGGTGCACTGTCCCCAAGGGATGCGAGTCCACCTTTGACAGACAAATCAACTAAAGTAGCGTTGAGGATGCTATGCTCTGCATTCTCCAACTGCACCGGAATATGTACCGGATTACGGTTGTCAGCTCGGAGCGACAAATATTGTGTGACCATTGGATAACGGATAATCAACATCCGCTGCGGCTGGCTTACCACATTTAATAACTCTGATTTGAACGCATAGACCCGACCTTGCTCGGCCTCAACCACAAAGCGGCATATCAACCCGGTGTTATGTGACAGCATCTGCTTCGGCAGCACCGGCTCCGAGCTGGACAGTCGCAGGATCAGATACTGCTTTTTTTCATACCCCACCAACTCAGCCCGTAAACGCACGCCGGAATTAACCAGCAGCTGTAGCTCTATCCGCAACCCCAGGGTAAAAGTCTGCCAAAAGGCTGAGTCCTGCGGTATATCATCCAGACTTACCGAGCCCTTATTGTCCAGTTTCATCCATAGCTCTCCGCTAGCCCGCAGTCATTATCTAATATTCTACCAGTAATACCGAACAAGCCCTATACCACTGCAGTCGCAACCAGAAGCACTATAATTCTTTAAATTCGAACATTATATATAAATATATCCTATTTTAAGAAACAAACATTGCAACTATAGTTATCCCAACGACAGCAGTTATCGTCGGCAACCTAAGACATCGTACTTTATAAATTCGAGGACACTCAGATGAGCAAAGCAAAACAGTTATTCCAACAGATCACGCAAACCAACGCCGGCTGGGACGCCCTAGCATTACGGGTACCGGTGGGCATTATCTTCGCCGCCCATGGCGCGCAAAAGCTTTTTGGCTGGTTTGGCGGCTACGGCCTGGAAGGGACCGGCGCCTGGATGGATAGCATCGGTTTAAGCCCAGGCGTGCTAATGGCCTTTTTAGCCGGCGCGGCAGAATTTTTCGGTGGGCTGGCGTTAATTCTGGGCTTACTAACGCGCCCGGCGGCTGCCGCCCTGGCCTTTGCCATGCTGATTGCAATCTTTAGCGTGCATTTTGAAAACGGCCTCTTTATGAGTAACAATGGCTATGAGTTTGGCTTAGCATTACTGGCTGCTAGTGTGTCACTGTTGTTTAGCGGTGCCGGTAAAATCTCTCTGGACCGCTGGTTAAGTCGCAAGTAATAAAACTCAGCCAGTCTGTCGGTAACGACAGACTGGCTCTCGCTTTTTCCGTTCTTACAGGAGTATAAGATGGCGCGTTCAACACTGGAGCAATGGCGGATGTTTAAGGCTGTCGCTGAACATGGTGGTTTTCATCAGGCTGCTGAAGTGGTTTATAAAAGTCAGTCTACTATTCATCATGCAGTGCACAAGCTGGAGCAAACGCTGGATGTGCAATTATTTCAGGTTGAAGGCCGTAAGACATTACTGACTGCTGCGGGTGAACAGCTACTCAGACGAATTAACTTTCTGCTGACCGAAGCCGAGCGGATGGAAAATGTCGCACTGAATTTAAAAGCCGGCGTTGAATCCAGGCTCAGTATTGCGGTGGATGAAGCCTTTCCGCGCGATCTGCTGTATCAAACACTGGCAGCCGTGTCGGCAGAGTATCCGCTGATCCGCATTGAGCTGCTGG
The DNA here is from genome assembly GCF_000245735.1 of Alishewanella jeotgali KCTC 22429. GTDB lineage: Bacteria > Pseudomonadota > Gammaproteobacteria > Enterobacterales > Alteromonadaceae > Alishewanella > Alishewanella jeotgali. The sequence goes on along the minus strand of NZ_AHTH01000040.1, from coordinate 26,927 downwards.
AAACTATCCTATCTGGTGCCAACGAGTTACTCAGTCAGGGCAAAGCAGAAATAGCGGTCTCGCCTTTTACGCTGCCGGATAATTTGAGTGAAGATCTGTGCCAGATTGAATTTGTTGCTGTCGCCGGGCCTCAGCATCCGCTGACGCAGCCGCGGCGAGAACTTACGCTGGAGGAGCTGAAAAACTGCCGGCAAATTGTGCTGCGTGATTCAGCACAGCAGCAAAAGAAGGATGTTGGTTGGCTTGGTTCAGAACAACGCTGGACGGTCAGCCATGTTGCAACGTCAATCGAATTATTACGTAAAAACCTGGGCTTTGCCTGGTTGCCACGCCACGCGGTGCAACCCTTTCTCGATAATGGTGAGCTGCTGCCATTACTGCTACCCCGGGGCAGTAGCCGTACCTTTACGTTTTATCTGAACTTTAACGATGCCGATACGCTGGGGCCGGTGGCACGCAGCTTTATCGGGCATCTACGCTATCTGACAAGCTTGTAGTTATGACCAATGTCGCCTAGGCTGGGTAAAACTACGATACTAAGGGAGACTTTTGATGAGTAATGAACAGTTACAAGTCGACGCCGAATGTGAACTGGGACAAAGCTGTCCGGGCATCGCCCTGATTATTGATCCTAAACCTAAAGATCTCGGTGGCTTTACCGTACGCCGCTGTTTACCGGTGCGCGAACAACGTAATGTCGGGCCCTGGATCTTTTTTGATGAAATGGGGCCTGCGCAATTTTCCGCCGGTAGCGGCGTCAATGTCAGGCCACATCCGCATATCAATCTGGCAACGGTAATCTATCTGTTTGCCGGTGAAATTCTACACCGCGATTCGGTTGGCAGTTATCAGCCAATTCAGCCCGGGGATATTAACCTGATGGTGGCCGGGCGTGGTATCGTACATTCCGAGCGCGAGCGACCAGAGATCCAGCGGCAGCCCCACCCTTTGCATGGCTTACAACTCTGGCTGGCGCTACCGGAAGCCGACGAAGAATGTGAACCTGCGTTTTATCATTATCCTGCCGCTCAGATCCCGACGCTGGAATTGGCGGGCGTGCCGGTGCGGGTAATGATTGGTTCCGCTTATGGCGTGACTTCTCCGGTAAAAACCTTTTTTGAAACCCTGTATTTGGAAGCACGGCTACAACAGGGACAGAGCCTTAAACTACCTAATGTTACCGAACGGGCGCTGTACCTGACCCGTGGTGAGTTGGAGCTCAACGGCACCGTGCTTAAGGCGCGGCAACTGGTGGTATTACATCCTGGCGCTGAACTTGAAGTTAAGGCACTTAGCGAGTGTCAGCTGGCATTAATTGGCGGCGAGAGCATTAGTAAACGCTATATCGAGTGGAATTTTGTTTCCAGTCGCAAAGAGCGGATTGAGCAAGCGAAAGCCGACTGGCAGGCCGGCCGTTTCGCCAAGGTGACCGGCGACGAGGAAGAGTTTATTCCTTTACCGGGTAGCTAAGCCTTAAGACTCGGGTGACAAACTACCCAACTTCAAACTAAACCGGGTACCAATACCCGGTTTGGATGCCACTGTTAGTTCACCACCAAGATTTTTTTGCACAATATTATAAACGATAGACAATCCAAGTCCGGTGCCGCCACGACCTCGCCGGGTGGTAAAAAACGGTTCAAAGATCCGCTGCAAATGATCCCGGGGAATACCACAACCGTTATCTGTAAGCTGCAACAACAAGCGTCCATCACTCAAAGCCTGGGTTTCAACCCGGATCCGCGCCCGTTCAACCGCCTGCGGCGGCTCAAAAGCATGAATACAGGCATTGGTTACCAAATTGGTTAACACCTGCGCAATAGCGCCAGGATAAGAGTGCAACACCAAGCCGCTGTTTAGATCCAGTTCCAACTGCACCTCATGTTGTCTGCAAAACGGCAATAAGGTTTGTAAGACGGCCTGGATATAATCATCAATCGCAAACTGATGTAATTCATAGTGCGACTGGTCAACCGCACTTTGTTTAAACTGGCGAATAAGCTCTGCTGCACGGTGCAGGTTGCGCTCGACTAATGCCGTGGAATGCTGTAATTCAGCCAGTGTTTGTTCCAGCTGGACTTTTCCAAGTATGCCGGCATGCACACTATCCGCTAAAGCCGTCAACAGGTAGCTACAATGTGAAATGCCGGTCAGGCCAATGCCGACCGGCGTATTCACTTCATGTGCAATACCAGCAACCAAATTGCCCAGCGATGCCATTTTCTCCGATTCAATCAAGTGTTGCTGGGTTTGCTTCAGCTGATCCAAGGTTTTCTGTAAATGCGCGGTCCGTTCATTGACCAGGCTTTCCAACCGCTCATTGGCATGTTCCAGTTGCAGTTGATAGCGTTGTCGTTCTGCGGCGGCCATGACCCGACCATACAGATCTGACAACACGCCAACAAAGCCGGCATCCTCTTCACTCCAATCCCGGTAGTGCCCGGTCTGCTCACAGCAAATGATACCGATCACCTCACCTTGATAGCGTAACGGCACATCAAGCATCGACCAGATATCAAGCGGAATAAGATAGGATTCAGCAAATTCGCGGGTTGCGTTATCGTTACGAGCATCTTTGGCATTAATCACCCGCTTTTTATCCAACGCCGCGAAGTATTGCGGAAACTGTTGCCGCGTTAACGCAGGTAACTCATTCACACTCAGCTCTTTCGGGCAAATTTGCTGGCAATGCATCGCATCCCGCTTAACATCGTACAGCCAGATACTGGCGCGAGCGATGTCTAAACCATCCAGACATCGCTGCAAAATAGCACTTTCAGCCTGCTCCTTGTTACCACTATCCAATACCGGATCCATCGATAGTGACAGCAGCAAATTATCCTGTAGTTCTTTCATCTGACCTGTTCCAACCCCAGACTAGCTCGTATCGGCCTATGCCACCTTAAAGCGGGCCGCAACCTGCTGGAGATCATTGCCAAGCTGGCTTAGGTTAGAGCTGGCCATCGCTGTCTGTTCACTGGCAACAGCAGACTGCTCAGCCACATCACGGATACTAAAAATACTGCGGTTAATTTGCTCTGCCACCGTACTTTGTTGTAATGCTGCGGCCGCAATTTGCTGATTCATCGCCTGAATGCTCTGCACGGCCTTGCTGATCGTTTCGATGGCATCGCTGACATTATCGGCACTTCCTAGGGTATGTTCGGCCAAGCCAGCACTTTTATCCATATTAGCAACAGCGCTTTCGGCTTTTTGCTGTAAATCGCTGATTAACTTCTCAATTTGACCGGTTGACTCCTGAGTTCTAAATGCCAGCGCCCGTACTTCGTCGGCAACAACTGAGAAGCCACGCCCGGCATCGCCAGCCCGCGCGGCTTCAATGGCCGCATTGAGCGCCAACAAATTAGTTTGATCGGCAATGCTTTTAATTACATCCAACACGGCTCCAATATTGCTACTTTGCTGTTTTAACTCACTGATCGCCTGCGCAGAATTCGCTACCTCATGCGCCAGGGTCTTTATTTGGTGAATGGTTTGACTCACCACCTGCTCACCAAGCTGCGCCTGGGTTGCTGATTCTGTTGCAGCACTGGAAGCTTCTTCAGCATTTTTTGCCACATCCTGAACCGTCGTCGCCATTTCGTTCATCGCGGTGGCAACCTGCTCCGTTTCGGCTTTCTGTTGGCTGACGCCAGCCGCATTTTGCTCAGAAATGGCGGCCATTTCTTCTGTTGCAGCAGCAAGCTGGGCGATACCTGAGGTCAGGTTATGTAGTAAGTCACGTAAGCTGACCGTCATTTGTTGCATCGCTTTCATTAACTGGCCCGGCTCATCCAGTCGATCGGTCGGAAGATTTGCCGTCAGATCGCCGGCAGCAATTTGCTCGGCGACACCGACAGCACGTCGTAGCGGAATGACGACCATCGACGTGATAACTAATGCAGCGGCAATACCAATCAAAATGGCGACAAGCGCAGCCAGTAAAATGGTACGCTCTACCTGTGTGACCTGTTGTTCCAAATTATTCAATTGATTGGCGACCGAGTCCGTTCCCGCCTGATCGGCTGCCCGGGCGGCCTGCTCCATTTGCTCCTCAAGTTGACTTGCGGCAGCAGAGCCGGGCTCAGCCGCAGCCAGGCGGGATAAGGCTTGCTGATATGTATCAATATGTTGCAACATCTGCTGCATTAGTTGCCGGCTTTGCTCGGTACTAAATTGCGCCAAGCTTTGCTCGCCCAGCCTTTTGGCATCGGCGGCCAGTGTAACCGCACGCTGGTAATACTGACGGTCCTAGCGCAGCAGAAAGTTTTTCTCCTGTTGCCGCGCTTCACTGATCAGTAAATTGGCTTCGCTGACATTCGCTACTAACTGAAAACGGCTGCTTAAATTCTCCAGCGCGTTATAACTTAGCCAGGAAATCAGCACCAGAATAAACAGAATAGCGCCAAAACCGCTAAACAATTTGCCGCGAACACTAAGGTTTTGCATAAATATGGTAAAAGCAGTCATGTGACAATTCCTATTTATTTGTTTTATTGTTATTTTTCGCCAGGAACTGCAGGCGAAACCTCAGTATATAAGCTGAAGTTGAATTAGCAAGCCGGGTTTAGAACAGCGGCTCGTTCTTTAAAAAGTATAGCCTGCCAGATGCAGAGCGGTGACATTATCGGCCAACAGCTAAAAGCGACTCATGTATCAAGGCTGCACTGCCAGCCAGGGTTCCAATTGAGCAACTGGCATCGGCCGGGCAATCCCATACCCCTGACCATAACGGTAGCCAATCTCCAGTAATTTTTGGGTGTGGGCGTTCGTTTCGACGCCTTCGGCAATGGTATTTAACTGAAAACTCTCAGCTAACAGACGCACACCTTGCAGGATCGCCAGATCATCCGCATCGGTCAGGACATCGCGAACAAAACTTTGATCCAGTTTTAAGGTACTAATGGGTAATCGCTTCAGATATGACAATGAAGAGTAGCCGGTACCAAAATCATCCAGCGAAAAACTAACGCCCAATGCCGCGCAAGCCAGCATGGTCTGAGAGACATGCTGAAAGTCCTGCAAGGCACTGGTTTCAACGATTTCCAATTCCAGACATTTCAGTGAAACCTGCGGAAACTCCGTCGCCAGTTGCGTGAGTTGCTGCGAAAAATCCGGCTGTTGTAAATGATTGGCGGCAATATTGACCGAAATCGGCAAACTTCGTCCCTGCTGCTGCCAGAGCGCAAGCTGGGTTAAGGCCTGGCGCAGTACCCAGTTTCCAAGCATAATACCAAGCGGATGTTGCTCAATCAGCGGTAAAAAAGTCCCTGGCGCCAACAAGCCCAATTCCGGGTGCTGCCAGCGGATCAAGGCTTCGACACCGATACAGTGACCGCTTTGTAAATCCACTTTTGGCTGATAATGCAACTCAAACTGATTTTGCTCTAAGCCGAGCTGAATCGCCTGCAGGCGTTGATGCAGATCTCTGGCTTGCAGATCGGCCGCCAGATCAAAATAGTGAATACGGTTTTTACCCGCCTGCTTGGCCAGATACATTGCCTGATCAGCCTGTCGTAGCAGTTGTTCCGGCTCAACAGCCAGCTGCTGTGGATAAAAACTTACCCCGATACTGGCCGATAGCTGCGAGCTAACGCCATCAATCAGAACTGGCGTTGCCATCGCATCCAACGCTTGCTGCAATACCGCCGAACAATCGGAATTATGCTCAAGCCCGGTCAGTAATAACACAAACTCATCACCGCTGATCCGCGATACCAGGCTGCCCGCAGTAGCCTGTTCGCTGAGACGCCGGCTTAGCTCTAGTAATACCCTGTCGCCATGCGGATGGCCAAGTTGATCATTTACCGCTTTAAAACCATCCAAGTCGATAAAAGCCAATGCCAGACTTTGTTGCTGCTGGGTGGCTTGTTGCATCGCCTGTTGCAGTCGTTCAGCCAGTAAAAAACGGTTGGGCAAGCCGGTAAGAGGATCATAATGTGCCAGTTGCTTTAGCCGCTGCTGTGCAGACTGACGATTTTGCTCAAGCTGGGCGAGTCGCTGCTGCGTATGACTTAACCAACCGAGTACAGTGTTAGTATCTTGCTCGGCCAAAGGCGCCGGCTGCGTAAAAACTCCCTGCCCCAATTGTTCGATACGACGGTAGATCTCTGTTACCGGTGCGCCCAGAACGGCACGCTCCCGCTGCTTAAAGCGCCAGAGTAACCACAGTAACATTACGCCTAGCAACACAAATAATGCCCGCAGTAACCTGGCCTGCCGCTCAGCAGCGATGACTGCAGCATCAGTACGTTGCCGCATCAGGCTATATAGCTGGTCGATCGGTTGCATAATGCCGGCTTTGGCCTGGTGATAGGCGGTATCATGCAGCATCCGCAGCGCTTGCTCCCTAAGCATTGGTTCACCGCTGGCGACCAAGCGCATTGCTTCCTGCTCAATCTGAGTCAGCGCATCCGAAGCCTGCTTCGCCGACACCAGTTGTGACAGCTCGGACTCGGTAAAGCCAGCTTCTCGCATTAAGTCCAGTAGTGCCACCGCCTTGGCTGTCGCTCGGGGGCGGCGATCAGTTTCATCTACCAGATCCCAGTAGATATGGTGATAGTCGACCGGACGCGGTAAGTCGCCATTGCGGATGGCAAAGATTTCGTTAAAGTAACGCCGGTAACGCTCGTCCCCGGTGACCGCATAGGTACGCACCATACGGGTTAAATCATCAGAAGATTGCCGCAACTCATCGGCCAGCAGGAAGGACTGCAGCCGTTGCTGATGCGCCAGCTCGATATCACGCTCAGCATCGACATAAAGCCGGAAACTGATGACAAACAATACCAATACCAGCAAGGCAACAGCCAGATGTAACTCAAATGCGAGAGGTAAACCAAGTTTGCGCTTCAACCAAAACTCCCGAATGGCTGTGACGGCCTATTATACTTTGCTAATTTGAGCTTAGCATAGGCGACAACCGGCTTCACTGACTATTGCTAAGATCTGAAATCCAATACGACAGTAAAGGACAGCAGGTTTGATCTTAGATGGCATCACAGAAAACGACAGAAAGTATCCGTATTGCCTCACAACGTAAAGTGCCAAGCCGAGGAGCAACCCGCTTGTTTTTTAAACAGATCGTGCTATCGTAAAAGACGCAGCGGTATTCATCTGAGGTGTTGGTGCGCAGCTTCTTACTGGTTATATTATTTCTGCTAAGTAGTAACTTGGCAGCTGTCGAGCGTACAACGGTGAGAGCTATTGTCAGCGCCTCCAACGCCCCTCCTTATGCACTTTTTGACGAAAGCGGTAGTCTCATCGCAGGCATTAGCAAAGACATTCTGGATGAGCTAAGCAAACGCAGCGAGTTGAACTGGCAATATCTTCCTTTACCGCGCGGCCGTGTTGAACAATGGCTGCTGCGCGACGATGCTGATATCGCCTGCTTTTTAAACCCGGCCTGGGTTGAGCAGCCTGAGCAACTGCTATGGAGCCCGGCACTTTTTACGACGCAACAGGTTATCGTTAGACGCAGCACCAGCCCGGCCATTCAAAATATTACTGATCTGTTTGGCAAACGCTTGGGCACCGATCGGGGCTTTAGTTATCCGGAGCTCGATGCTATCTTTGCACAACGCTTAGCGGTACGCGATGACGCCTCTTCGCTACAAATCAATCTGAGCCGATTACAGAAACAAAGGCTGGATGCCGTTTTAACGGTAGATCTGGCTTATCTTTATCATCAGCAACAATATCCCAGTGAAGGTTTACAAGCGGACCCATTATGGGCAGAGCCAGCCAACGTATATTGTGCCTTAAATCAGCACCAACCAGAGCTAACGGCACGCCTGCTGCTGACATTACAGCAAATGGTAGCTGATGGCACTGTTGCTAACATTCTAAAACGCTACCGCCAAGCCGAACCCTCAAATCAATCAACCCCTGTCCTGTGAAAATGGCTTGCACCTTTGCATACAGATGGTCAAACTAGCCCCCAAATACGCTCATTTGAATTTATATCGGTAAGACTATGCGTCTGTTTGTGCTGCTACTACTGTTGTTTTCTGTCAGGTTGTACGCCTTGGATAAAACCCTGACCGTAGCGGTTAACGATGGCGCCCCCTGGGCGTACTATGACAACACAACCGGTGTTACAGGCATTGATGTAGAAATTATTCGCCAGATTTTTCAGACGCTCGGTTATCAAACGGAATTCCACCTGCTTGGTTATAACCGGCTAATTAAAGAATTTAATGACGGCAAGTTTGATGTGGCCAGCCCCGCCGCCTTTGCTTCTGACAGCGGGCATTTCACTGCCCACTACCTACCGTTTCAGGATGTAGCCGTCTCACTTAAACATAAGTCACTAAAGATTGAGCAGATATCTGATTTACATAATAAAAAAATCGTTGCTTATCAGTTTGCCAGCAGTGTACTGGGCCCGGAGTTCGCTAACAGCGTAAAACAGGCTAACTATATTGAGATAGCAGAACGGGAATTACAACTTAAGCTACTGGTCAATCACAGGGCCGATGTGGTGATTGGCGAGCGGCGCTTGCTAAGCTATATTACGCAGCGACATTTTCCTGATACAGAACTTGCTATTCATCCTATCTTTGTCACTCAATCTTATGGCGCTATTGTCAAAGATCGGCAGCTGCAACAGCTGTTTGATCAGCAACTAATCAAAATGCAAGCCTCAGGTGAACTGCAGCGCATCCTGCAACAGTGGCCCTAAGATAGACTAAGCTCTGCGGTGGCTGTCGATATATGTTTCAGCGCTAACCTGCTGTCAACTTTCTACGCATGATTACTTGATGAGACTTGAGCCAAAAACCAACGGAAGCGCAGCAAAAAGCGCTGCTAATTTGGAGATAATTGGTGCCTAGGGTCGGACTCGAACCGACACGGAGTTTCCCCCGGCGGATTTTGAATTAACCGCTTGTATTTTTACGCCATTAAAAACATACTGTTATAAGTGTTTTTTAAAACTATAACAGAAACTATCACAGATGACCTACCAGCACCCCACAGGAAAAGCGCGGCTGTACAAACAGGCCGGTTCAGCCAAATGGTATATGGACTACTACGATCAGTTTGGCAAAAGGCGACAAGTCAGCACCAGAACCACTGATTTTGATAAAGCCAAACAAATGCTGGACGAGCAGATGCTGGTGTTAAAGCTGGTTCGTGAAAATCGGATCGATCTTGCCCCGCGTTGCTTTGTTACGGTTGAAAAGGCAGCAAACGAAACAATCAAACATTTAGAACAGCGTCAAGCGAGAGGGTTAAAGGAAAATAAGCGTAGTCTCTTAAAAATCATAGAATTGTTCGGACCTTTAGACATTAACAAATTGAAACGAAAGGAACTTTATGAGATTTACAACCGTGAAATGTCAGAGACAATGGTCAGGAACTACAATCGCGCTTTTAAATTGCTGTTTAACCATTGTATTGATTTAGGGTATATCGAGGTTAAACCTGAGCTGCCAGAGCCAAGAATCAGCGAGAAAAACAAGCGAACACCAGCAACACAGGAGCAAATCAAATTGCTCCGGCAAAGATTTATAGAGAAATCAGCCACCTCAAAAAACTTGCTCGGCAGGAGCAACTTTATGCTACTGAACCATTTTATAGAGTTACTACTTCTAACAGGCACTAGGTATGGAGAACTCCGATATTTGCGGTTTGACGATGTCCACCCTCAGAAAATTGGAGAAACTAACGCCTTCGTAATGAATATTAGAAAAAGCAAAACTTCAACACGCCAAATCATTATTTGCCAAAAAGCTTACCGCTGCATACAACTGACCAAAATCCAGAAAAATATACACCACCTCGATACAGAGTACGTTTTCAGCAGGGAGCCTGGTTTTTTTCCTGACTTTACCAGCATTTTAAAGGAAGACAGGAACAGGTATAAAGAATGGTATAACGCCAATGGTGTGTTTGACTTTACCTTGTATATGCTTCGGCATACCTTTATTACCGATAAAATCAGAGAGGGTAGAAACTTATTTTTACTCGCACAGCACTGCGGCACCTCAGTCCAAATGATCGAAGATTACTACGCCGACGCCATAGCCAATAAGGACGTTAATTATATTTTTTCTGACGACCAGTTCAGCAAACAGCTACAAAACCAAAGCCTTATGACAGACCTGTTTTAATGATTTTTACCTTTTTAAAAATGCGACAATACAACTTTTAAATGAAAATTATTTGTATTTTAGCTATTGAAAATAGTTTTTTATATGTTACCTGTAAATTAATGACGTATTTTTAAATACATGCTTTAAGCGTTATTTACAGTTTGGAATCAAGATGTCTTGGGCTGTAAATGGTCAGGCCGCTTACAAGGGGAGATCCAAGGCGGCACCCGCGAGGGTGGTTTCAGGTATGAAATCGACAGGTACTAAATCAGTGAACAGAGGGGCAAACAACGCTATCACGGTAAAAAAAAGCGGCAGTTACCAGTAACGAGGAAATATTAAGAGATCACGGACAAAAGGGGGGATTGGCAGCCGCTGCTTGGGTTGTAAGTTTTGTCCAGTCGAATGTGTTCAGCAACAAGATCGACCAAGGTGAAAAAGCACCGAGTAATCCATAGTCCTAGGGGCTTGGTTTGCCGGTGAAAAAGTAAAGAATTAAGATCACCTAACCCAAACCACCAAACCACCAAACCACCAAACCACCAAACCACCAAACCACCAAACCACCAAACCACCAAACCACCAAACCACCAAACCACCAAACCACCAAACATTTTCAGCATTTGACATTTTATTTCAATATGTTAGATGTAAATCATAAGTAATGATTTTCAATAACCATTTATTAAGCGCCCTTGCACTTTTTGCTGCGCAAAAGTCCTATGACACTATAAATGGCGCTACCGCGGGTCTAATTCTTTTGGCTAAACGAAAGCTATTACTTACTTTCGCATAACCAAAAAAATTACCAATCATGAGAGAAACAACCGCCCTATTTAAGTTTATCAATTACCGTAAAACGTCCTATAAAAAACCATTCAGCAGCAACCGAAGGCGCATAAACGGACTGGCCCAATTGGAAGAGTCGATCAGGCACAGCCTGCAGTGTTCGCAACAAGAACTAAAAACTGTTGCTCAGTTCAACCCCGATTTGCAGCACCTGTGTTATCTAATGTCCGGTAAAACTAAACGCCTAACCCGTTTTAGCCCTGATAAGCAGATCCGCCAGTGCTATGCTGATAAACAAATTAAACGCATTACCGACCGTTTAAATACTATTGAAAGCGGTACACCTGATCAACTTCAAGCCATTGCAACAGAAAAGCAAAAAACCGATCAGGATATCCAAAACCTGAAATACAGTTTAAGGCGTTTAGGTGAACCATTTAGCAGCATTATCAGCGACAGTAAGACCGAGATAACAGAGGAACAGATTAATGCGATCAGAGACATTGCTGAACGAGATCCAGCGATTAAACGAGTAAAGCAAAAACTCAACACGGTTGCGAGGTACGCCAAAGCTCATAATCAGCGAATAGCGTTAAACAACAAAACAAACCTGCAGGCAAACAGCACCGTATTGGCGCACGAAGCTATTTTTACCATACCAGTACATAACGGTGTTGAATTGGACAGCCAGACAATGCTGGGCATTATCAGCAGTTTTTATGAGAAGTATTTGCCAGACTTTACCATTATGTTCGCGGTATATCACGCCAATGAAAAACTGGCAGAAGATCAAACCGGCAACCATGTACATATTTTTGTTGATGGTTATAACCAGAGCAGCGGCAAATATGACCTGCCAAGCCAAATCAGGCTATTGGCCGATAAATATGCACGGTTTTACAAACTGCCCGAAATAGGCGCAGATAAACAATTATCAGCAGATAAAAACAAGCGCGTTGGCGAATATATCCAGCAGCTGTTTTACCAACACGCTAACAAGCATCTGAAAGGCCAGGATCTTAAACTGGCATTTTTACCCGATACAGACGAACGCCAGAAAATCAGAGCGGAAATCAGAAAGCAGGCCGATCTGCCAAAACACCAACGTAAGTTTAGTTTTTACAACCGCGCCAAAGAACAAACCGAACAATTAAAAAAACAGGCTAAACAGGCGATTGAAGCGGCAAAAAAAGCCAAGGTAATAGCAGAGCAAGCAGAACAGAAAACAGAGCAAGAAAAACAGCAATTAACGCTATTATTGCAACAGCAGCAAGCCGCAGCGGAAAAACATAAACAGCTTGAACTAGAAACCCACCTTTTAACCTATCAGGCCGAACAAGCCAGAAAGGAAGAACAGGAAACCAGAGCGTTTTTAGATTATTTTTTTAGGCTAAGTGAAGCATTAAACAAGTGGTGGTCTAGCCTGATAAAAAAAGTCCCTGAAATAGTGATTATAAAGGCCGCTGCGGATGTTAAAAAAAGCATTGACGCCTTTTCCGACTCAACTAATCCAAACTTTGTGAATCAGCTAAATCAATTTGTTAGCCTTGAATATGATAGAGCTATGATAGTAGAAAAGGCACAAAAATTAAGCGACAATGCAAAGGTTTCAAATTATTTGCACGTTACCCGACGTCAGAAAAGGATTTAGGTAATTTTATGTTTGGAAATAAACGCCGAGAGTTCAACGCTCGAATTTCGTTACTATTCCCTGGTTTCGGTTTTACTCTGGATGACGCCGGTGTTTTTAACACTTTATCGGCACTCGATATTGCTTGGGAACGAAAATACAACGACTATGAAAGTGCGCTATTTTGCGCTTATATAGTCTATGGTGGGATGTTAAAAAATCAAGACATTCGGGCTAACGACACCCTAAAAAAAATCCTCTTTATCCAGAAAGAATGGCTAAGTAAGAACGTTTTACAGCCAACACTCTTAAAAGATTGGACCGCAAAAGTTATTGACTGGCAGAAAAAATACCTATCCGAAAATGATAAAAGTGACGAGTTAAAAGAGAGTAGCCCTTCACAAAGTAGGGCATCAGAAATCTACGAAAGAGACTTTGAGTTCTCTGGCAATTTTCCTGATTTTGCTAACGCTGATTTTTATAGTTCCTTCTATATCCCCGAAAATAACAAGATTTATTTTTTTGGTGCCTGCCCTATGGTTGCTCAAAAGGTAGTCTCACATGAGTTGCCAATTAGTTATCAGTTAGTAATGGCAGTATTCACAGAGGATGATGTTCCTCTTCTTTTTGTGACATTAGAAAAAAATCTATTAGGGCAGCTAACCCTAGGAGTACTTCATAGAAACGGAGATCACGAAAACCTTGGTCCGGGTGATCGTTATAAAACCATCGATTCATTTGAAAGCGTTGCTCTGGATATAATATCTGACAGATTAGCTTTCAACCTTGATGACATAATTCAAGGTTAACTAATTAAGTAGCTCATCAAGAGATACTTGTGATTTAGCACCATGTATGCTTGCGGCTTTAACTTGTTTGATAAGCCTATAACCGTTTTTTTCGAAGTGAGCAGACCGCCAAGAGTTACCTTTAAAGCCAAAAAGAATATGGATTAACAACAAACTTGGTAAAACAAACATATCCATTTCTAGTGGCATTCTGTTAAGAGCTATGATCCGTACCAACACTTTTGGACACCTTGCTAAGTGAGTACAATCGCTTAACGAGGTGAATAATGTCAACAAAGAAAGTCCGCAAAACACATACCGCTGAATTTAAAGCTGAAGCTCTGAAATTGGCTGATAAGATCGGTGTAGCTGCCGCAGCCAGGGAATTAAAGCTTTATGAATCTCAATTGTATAACTGGCGCTCTGCTGCCGAGAAAAAGTCTACCACCAGTGAACGTGAATCCGAGCTTGCCGCTGAAGTAGCACGCTTAAAGCGTCAGCTAGCTGAGCAAGCAGAGGATTTAGCCATCTTAAAAAAGGCGGCCACCTACTTCGCGAAGAACCAAAAATAGCGCGGTTTGAGTTTATTCTGGAGCATCAGCACCTGTTCTCGTTAATCAGAATGGTTGCGGTGCTTCAGGTGTCGCGAAGTGGGTATTATGCCTGGCGTAAAAGCGGCCTGACGACAAGCCCAAGGGCGGTGAAGCGTGCACAGCGAGATGTCTTGATAAAGGAAGCCTTTGACGATTCCAAAGCACGTAATGGTGCTAGGCGAATTCAGGTAGACCTTGCTGAGCATGGTGATAAACCTGACGTAAAAACCATACGAAACAGCATGGCACGTCAGGGATTGGTGGCCAAAGCGGCGCGCAAGTTCAAGGTTACAACGGATAGCAATCATACGCTCCCTGTTGCACCAAATTTGCTTGAACAAGACTTTAACGCAACAGGCCCGAATCAGAAATGGGTCGGTGATATTACGTACTTGATGACCAGCGAAGGCTGGCTATATTTGGCGGTGATCATTGATCTGTATTCGCGAGCAGTGATTGGCTGGTCGATGAGCAACCGCATGACAGCAGACTTGGTGTGTGATGCGCTTAAAATGGCTTTGTTCCGGCGCAGACGCCCAAAAAAGGTGATCGTTCATAGTGATCGCGGCAGCCAGTATTGCTCGCATGATTACCGCGCCTTGATTACAAAGCACCAACTGGTGCAAAGCATGAGCCGTAAAGGCAACTGCTGGGACAACGCTTGTGCGGAAAGCTTCTTCCATTCATTGAAGGTTGAAGCGCTTCAGGATGAGCCAATAATGGATCGGGAAACAATGCGTCAACACGTTTTTGAGTATATTGAAGTTGATTACAACAAGACCAGAAGGCATAGTGCTCTTGGCTATCTTAGCCCAGAGAGTTTTGAATTAAAGAACAGTGCTTAGTGAAGTGTCCACTGTTGCTGGTACAGATCACTATTCCACTACTTATAGCTGTTATGCCAATGATTTTTAGATTTTTGAAAACTGCCCAGATTCCTGTAAATAGAAACGCCCAGAAGTTAAAGCCATTAGGGATAAACTCAAATTTACCTTGTTCACTTCTGTAAATATTCCAAGTCTTCAATAAAACCACCAGATCAGCTTAAACAGAACGTATGTGTTTTGTCACAAGAAAATCACACTCAACCGATAGGGATATTAAAACTTTAAATTATATTTATTCTTGATTTCAGCCATAAAGGTTTCAATGTGAAAAATCTCTAAATGACGACCTTCTGGTAAACCGTCACTATAAAGAACACCAATCTCAACTCCAGGCTTATAAACTGGCATCGAATTGTCGGTTGTCGTGCTTGTTCCAGAAAAATAAGCAGTGTTTCCGAAACTGCTGACATTACCCGAAGTTGTTGTCGTAGACCCAGAATTGATTATTTCAGTTCTAGATTTATCCAACGTACCAGCAATTACAAAGTGCGTAAAACCCAACTTACTCCCAATTTCAGCAGCTCTAAGCTTGGCGAAATCGTTAGCTTTTTGGCTATCCGTAAAAGCATTACCACTAAATCCGATAATGTAAGCATTCTCAGAAACCATTCTGTGATAAAAGCCACCTGTACCACCCATTGGTTGATAGGCAGTCGCACAACCTGTTAAGAAAAGGATTAAAAGCAATATCTTCCATGATTTCATAACGTCACCAATGATTTGGAATAATATAGTTAACATAACGTGCGAAAGCGCTAATGTAAACATCCGAATTGATGGGGAACGTTTAAAGGTTGGATATAGAAAATTAGGAGTGGTGGCTCAGGTCGGACTCGAACCGACACCCTGTTTCCAGGACCGGATTTTGAACAGACCTCAATTAAAATAGCAGTCTATAAAACAATGAGTTAAACTCGACTTTAGAAACTTTGCAAATTCTTTGCAAGAACTTCGGACTGCTATCATGCCTAAACATCAGCCATCAGAGCAACTTTTGCTCAAAAAGTCAGCGCAATTTATGCTCACTCAACATGGCTATCCTAGCCTATTACCCACTGCCAAAGACTCGAATCAACAGCATGGAGAATGGCAATGAGTGTTCAACTTGAACGACATGATGTTACCACCGGCTTATACATCTTCCTTCAGAATAACAGTAAACGCTGGTATGCCAGATTTGTCATTGATGGTAAGTGGTATTGCAAGGCAACTAAAGAAGAAGACAAAGAAAAGGCCATAGCAAAAGCACACCGCATATTCGTAGAGCATCAGATTAGGTTCGAAACTAACACACTGACCACCAGTAAACGGTTCAAGGATGTTGCTGAAAAAGCCATTGCTACCATGAAACATGATATGGAACGTGGTGCGGGTAAAGTCATCTATGAAGACTATATTGGCTGCTTAAACAGATACCATATCCCATTCTTCGACCGGACTTTCATCACCAGCATAGACGTTGACGCACTTCGAGCCTTCGATAAGTGGCGCGAAGAGAAAATGAAACGTAAGCCTGCTCGTTCTACCCTTCTAACACATAACGCTGCACTGCAACTGGTTTTCAAAGAGGCAGTAGAAAACAAGTGGATGCTGGCCTCACAAATACCAGCTCTTGCAGCAGATGGCGCGAATATGGTTCGTCGAGCAGCTTTTACACCTGCCGAATACGAACGCATTCTTGAAAAGTTGTTTGAAATGGAAGAAAACAGCCGGAAAGAAGTAACAAAGCAGATCCGCGAATTGACGCAAGACTATGCAGAATTTGTGATTAATACTGGTATGCGACCAGGTACTGAGCTAGACAACCTAACATGGGGTGATCTTCATATTGAGCGCCATGAAGATCAAGCTACCTTTTATATAAGCGTACGCAAGGGTAAAACGACACTGCATACTGGTACTCGTGAAGTCGTATGCAAACGCAGTTTACAACGCACAATCTGGCGAATGACAGAACGTTTTCCAAATCGTCAGGCAAAAGACCTACTTTTCAGATTACCAGATGGTTCAGAAACCAAAGAAATTAGTCGTACCTTTAATGCTGCACTTAAAGAACTTGGCCTTGACGAATCACCACATGGTAAAAGAACACTGTATTCACTTCGTCATTCGTTTATTACATGGGAGCTGGTAGCGCAAAAGGTGACTATTGATGTGCTGGCTCGTCAGTGCGGTACAAGTATTGAAATGATCGAACGCCACTACAGCCATGTGATACCTCGCATGTTCAGTCAGCAACTATCAGGCGTGGTAATTCCCGACAAAAAGGAAATCGAGAAAAAGTGGGAGCATCAGGAATCGTTAATAAAACTATGGAAAGAGCGGTTTATTCAGTGGGAAAAGAGCTATAAACGAAAAGGTTGTATCTAATGTTATTGCATCCTAAGGACAAAAGGCATTAATGTAAAACAAATTGGGACGGATTAGTTCACTCGTGTGAACAATTATTTGTTATTAAGGATGAAGAGTAATGCCAGGGCTTGATTCGCAGACTATTGAAGATTTAACAGAACGAGCAAAACGATTTCTAAACCAATCAGGTGGATATGAAGACATTTCATTCATCGATGCTGGAGGCTCAGCTGCTGTTTTTCGAGTTATACGCAAAGGTAGAACAAGTGCTTTAAAAGTATTTGACCCAAAGTTTTTTTCTGGTTCAAGAGGAGCGTCAGAAAGAAGACGACTGGAAGTACAACGTAAACTCATCGGACACTCGTGTGATAGCCTTGTGCAGACTTTTTGCGCAGAAGAAGCTGAAAATACCGCATTTGTAGAAATGGAATTTATAGAATGGCCGCAATTAGCAAAGTGTTTGGTTAATATACCCGATAAGTCTGTTGTTCTTTTGATAGGACAACTAGTTGAAGCTGTCAGGTATTTGGAAGAAAAAAATATTGTTCATCGAGACATTAAGCCTGAAAATATACATGTTTCTGATGATTTTAAGCATTTAAAACTTCTTGACCTTGGCGTTTCTCGAGAGTTTGATTCACTTGACGAAAATGATGCGGCTATTACAGATGACGCTCAAAGGCGTCCATTCCTCGCAACAGCACAATACAGTTCGCCAGAGTACCTTTTTAGATTAGATCAACCAACATCAAAACTCTGGAAAGGTTTAAACTTTTACCAAGTTGGCGCAGTGCTGCACGATCTGATAAATAAAGAGCCCCTTTTTGGATATGAGATATCACTAGAAAATAGGTGGCTAGTCGCGAGGGCTGTTCTTACAAAACTACCATCATTTACCACAGCAGAGTCGGACACACTTTCAAAGGCGAAAGCACTTGCTCTCAGATGTTTATGTAAGGATATAGATACTCGTTTAGCACTTGTTAGCTGGGAGGATTTTAACCTAGAAGGTTCCACTGACCCTTTATCCGCACTAAAAGGCAGGCTATCACGTACTACCGTGATTCAAGGAGCAGAGAGAGCGAGAAGCCTGACAGAGAAACTTAATTTCGAAAGAATTCAGTTCTTGAACAGTTTATTTGGAAATGTCAGAGCGGAATTAATCGAAGCATGTGGCACTCAATTACCTCTCGAAATGGTCATTTCCTGTGAGAATACATTTACTGAGGCACACTTCACTTTTTCACCTGAGTTTGACTTAAACCTAAGGTGTTCGATTAGAGTTGAATGGCAATCGGGTATTCATGAGAAAACAGCTCTTGTCTCCCTAAGTGCTCAAATAGCAGCTAAATCAAAGACAATAGACTCAAACAGCATTACTTTTAACCCAGTATTTGAGATCTCAATTAATGAAGGAGCCAGTAATAGTGCGGTGCTAATTGCGTCAGAAATCTCGCTGAGAGTCGTTAATGCTTTAGATTTAATGGAAACAGCTGGCGAACAAATCATGCAGCTTGACGGTTTTGAAATCAGTAACAAGGAAAATAGCAATGAGAACTAGTTGGTGGCGAACCAAAAACGAGTTAGATACAGATCAAATTGCATTCATACAACTACCTCCGACTGGTCGCTACGCTTTGATTGGCCCACCAGGATCTGGCAAGACCAACTTATTGCTACTTAGGGCACAATACATTGCCGGAAAAGGTGAAAAGAATGTTCTGATAATTACTTATACCAAAGCTCTTGCTGATTTTATTAGAACCGGAATCAATTCAAATGGATTCATAAGAAGTGATCAGGTGAAAACATTTCATTCATGGGCAAACTCGCATATTCTTGAGCATTTGGGACAACGAGGAATAACTGCCGGAGCCGAATTTAATGACGAGAAAAGAGCTGAAATTCTTGAACTGATTAAGACTGCAAATTCAAAAATTCCAGGCAGAAAAATATACAGCGCAATATTCGTTGATGAAGCCCAAGACTTAACTCTTGGAGAGCTAGAAGCTCTTCTTTGCTTGAGTGACAACGTTTGCATTTGCGGGGATGAAAATCAAGGAATCTACAGAAGAGATGGGCTTAAAGCCATTCATAGTTTAGGGCTTATAGTGCATAAACTAAATCGTCATTTTAGAATTGGACAGCGTATTGCGAGAGCTGCTGACAGACTGTGTCCTCCTGATGAAGGTGTTTTAGGGCTTGAAGCGACATCTAATTACAATATTAGAACTCTAGGTGAATCAAGCGCAAATATGCATATATGCTCCAATGTTAATGAGCAGTTCGATAAGATGATTGATTTTATTAGGGTTCAGCTCGATGCATTTAATGACGACAGCATTGGTATTTTCTGCGGAACCAAAGATTCCATAATAAATTTAAAAACTCTCTTTGAAACAACAGATTTGGCAGATCTCGTACTCGCACATGGCGTTGACGAGGAAGCAAGCTTCTCTTCGGATAAAAGAATTCATATTATGACAATTCACGCAGCTAAAGGCACTGAATTTAGATGTGTGCATATTTTCAAAGCTGAAGAGTTGAAGTCACACCCATTAAATAGAAGTCGTTTAGGATACACTGCAATAACTCGAGCCAAAACAGCATTAAATATATTTCGCACAGGTGATACAAACGCACCGTTGGAAAATGCATTCTCGGTACCAGCACATATTGATATCGATGACTTATTCCAGGTGACATCATGAAAAACTCAAAGCTCAGCTGGAGTCTAGTAAGCAAAGAGGACTTACTTGATATATTTTTAGGTGAGTTCTCTATTATTAACAACTCAAGTCGCTTACCAATTCGTGATGTAAAAGAAGGAAAATTAACTATCGGCTTCACTAGTGATGGCTCCCTTTTCGCGGGAGGTAATCCTCATTTATTGGTTTTAGAGGATCACTTGCTTAGCGAAACAATGTCATGGCTTCGTGTGTATTCAGAGGAAATGTCTCCATTAAGCCAATTTGTTAGAGTGGTTTTACGAAGTGATCTAGACGTCTTCGACCTCGCCGCTGAAAGAGAGTGGAAGCATAGCTACCATCAATCTGAACGTTGGGCTTCTATTGCTGTTGGTGAAACGCTAGCATTAGCTGAAGGAGAGTTAGATCTCCGAACTATGGCACTCTCTAGATTATCTTATTCATTTTCTTTACCTATTGGTCGAACATCATTTAATTTCAACAGCGAGAAAAGTACTCGTACATGTGCAAATAGATTAAGAAAAATTGAATCTGAACAAAGGTTCGGTAGACGCTCTATATCTGTAGAACAACTTACCCCTATTTGGGCACTCGCATATTCAAATCTATTGGGTAGAGTATCTGCAGACGAAGCAGTAGAGATAGTTCTCGAGTATTCTGCGAAGTATTACAACTCATATAAAAACATTAACCAACATTTTGAAATAAAATCGCTTGCCAATTTTAATGGGCTAAAAAGCAACTCTACTGAAGAAAGAGTTATGGCTTTTAATCACCTAGTTTCTGAGGTAACTAATAGACTGTCTCAAGGCAATATTGAGGGTTACGCACCAATCTTAGCTGCCGCAGCATGGATGGTAGGCAGAGGAACATCCCATGTTTTCCTACTCAAACGAATAGGCAAAATTATACCTATCAGCTATGTTTGGTTTGGTTTAATAGCAGCCCTTTGTGGACCTCGAGGATGGGACTCTGCATGGATACGAACAGTGAAAGGAGCTGAGCGCTTACTCAAGTATGAATTTAACTGGACGGAGGTGTCTAACACCGATATTTCTTGGCCCGAATTTTCTTGGCTCATTGATACGTTTGAAAATTTAGAGCAGATTAATTCACTTCCTAAAATGCTACCCAGAACATTAGCAGTAGAGATCGTTCCTGGAGCGTCGGTACACTTACGTCTAGCCGGCACTGTAGCAGAACAGGAAAATCGTCCAACAGAAATTCAAAGTGAAAAAGAGAACAATTTGCGAAATGCACTTAGTCAATTTATGTATTTGACCGAGAAGTTTAAAGATCTAATAGAACCTAATATCCATGAAAAATATGTGGTTCGGACTAACCAGAATGAGCAAAAACAGAAGTCTACAGAGAAAAAAACACGTTCAACTCGAACAAACAGAGAACCAAAAATATAGTTAATTGAAATTGAATCGCTATCATTTTGATAATGAACGTATTTTGCAGCAGCTAATTTAAACTTGTCTTTGGACATTAAAAAAATAAAGGTAGTTCTTAAAAAATTCTGACCTTATTTTTGCTAAAGCAGCTTATGCTTAGGTGCAGATTCAAGTCATATTCTGGTCTTAAGCTAAACAATTTGAAAAATAGTGAATTGGGAGATTGAATGCTGGATGCCGTATGCACTTATGCTGGAACACAAAAGACGTACAACATTCTCAATTTTCAGAAGCTGCCAGAAACAGACATAGAAAAATATAGACAACACTTAAAATGTCCAAAATGTGGTGGTCAGGCTTATTACCGAAAAAAAAGTAGTGACGGTAAAGCGGCTTGTTTTGGGTCTCGTTATCATGGTGATGATTGTAAAGAAGGTAATTCGTCTGCTCAGCGTGAGCGTGAAGTGAGGCATGCAACTGAGGTAAATCAAATAGTCGCGGCCTCTAGTGAAATAATTTTTGATTTCTTTGCCAAAGAATCCAAATCATCTGCTGAAGCCAGACAGCCCTCGTCGCGACCTAAGCAAGGTGGTTCTAATACAACGAGATCACACACTGGAAATACAGAGCAAATTCGTTTAAAAGTTCTCGGCATGGAAAAGGCGTTGAACAGCCTCATGCATGGGAGCGACTTAGCTGAAGCCGACATATTGATTGAAATTGGCCAAGGCTATAAGTACAAAGCCAAAAATTTGTTTGTCAATTTTGCTGACGCAGAGGCAGCAGATAGCTTAAAAGATGCACGCCCCAAAATGTTTTGGGGCACAATTTCTCATGCAGATGTTGATATGGAATGGCTTAATCCTTCAGACTGCGATGACGTTGGAGTCCCTATTAAAAGATACAAAGATGAGATATTTAAGCGATTCAAAGTTAATGAGAGACGGGATTTGGAAGGTGCTGGATTGATGTTATTTGGAAAGTGTTTCTGGAATGCTCAGCGGACAAGGAAAATAATCGAATTATGGAATGAAGAAAGAATTTTCATTTCAGTTCTAGAAGACTAATTGACAGTCAACTGAAGATAACCCAATGCTTTAAAAAGCAAATACCGAATAGAGAAAGTTGCGCCATGCTAAAGCATTATTGGGGTTCCACTGCACAATTTTTTCAGGCGTTGCAGCGCCTGCGGCGTAAAAATTGTAACTTGCTAATGCTCAATACGGTTGTTGTTTTAAGTTGTGTTTGACGACAGATCTTATAGAGCAAACCGAATTGAGTCCCCTCCTAAAAGTGATCTACCAATTGGAATAGTTATTTATTGGCAAATATGAGCTGTAGATGGAGCACACCAATTAGTGACAAATATTTAGTAATGTGTAATTTATTAAATTTTTCTCACAAAGTTAAATTTATAACTTACAGATGGCCTGTTGGCATTAAGGAATGGCCGCTTGTTTATTTCGGTAAGGTTTGTATTTTCAGTAAATCTCATTTCTTTAAATGATCTGATGATTTCAGTTAGGTGTTTTATTGATACCTGCTTACTGAAATAAATATTTTTACTGCTATTTAGGTACTGTAGCACGTTAAGATAAAAGACATCTTGACTATTATATATCGTGTGATAGCTACTTTTCCTATTGCCAATTTTATATTTTTTGTCATCGTAAAAAACTAGCAATAGCTTGGGTGTTAGGGGTAATAGCATTCTATAAAAACAGATAGGGTCATTCTCTGGCACGTAAACTAATGGATTATCGCTGACAATAAACGGATTTTTTGTCTTATTTTCAAGGACTTTCATTTTCAATTTAAGGGCCGATGCTATGATTCCATTTGCTGAAATAAATAGAGGTGAATGCAGTTTTTTAACTTCCAATTTTACATTATCAATAAAATCTAATAGTTCTTCTTCAGTAAGTTGACCATTGGCTACATCTGCCAGTTTTTTTACTAATTCGAGTTTTGAATGTTCTTTTATTACGGAAAAATTTTTCTCTACTACCTCTTTTGCAAAATTTAGAGCTTTTTCTGTTCTAACATACTGATATACTGAAAAAATTGTTAGATATAGATGTTCTGCGCTAAGGTGTTTAATATTTGATTTTTCTTGACCAATTGTATTTTTAATTATATTTCCAATTGCTGTTTCGATATTTCCTAACTTAGACTCTATTACTAGATCTTTACCATAGAAATAATCAGCAGCGCATTGAGAGGCATATGGAATCGAAGTTTTTATTTTTTCGGTCGAAATAACAACCATACCTATGTGGGTATTTTCGCTATTTTTGGCGTATTCACGCTTGTGAGCAAACTGCCTTAATAAAACTTTTGGCACATAGTGTTGCAATTTATACTCAGCCACTACTCCTTGCTCCTTAATATAGTTAACTGCGTTAATAGCATTGATAAAGCGCACATATGTTTATCGAAACAAGGCTAAGTCCACTCTTTGCTTATTATTGAGGGAATATTAATTCCTATTTTTAACATTTTAATGTCTGAAGCACCTTAAGGGGAGCGATTATAAACCATAAAAATTATTATGATAATCTATATATTTTTCTGATATATAATGCCCACATGCTCCACGAAGCATATCTATTGATAACCTTATGACTCCATAGTCGAGTTCCACATGATGATTAGGGCAAACACAGACCATATTGTCTATAACATCTGGTCCATTATGTGGCATACCAAGCGGTTGAATATGATGAGCTTCCGAATAGCGTGTACCATTGGGCATAATAATAGTATGCCCACAGATTTGGCATTCATTGTTATGTATAGCCTTAATTTGTTGGGACAACTTAGAATCTCGAAGAATCCGATAAACAGTTGCTTCAACTCTCTCAGGTATATCAAGATCAACGGCTCTGGGGCTCTCGACTAGAGTTAGTCCAATCAGATATGGAGCCCAATTAAACGATAGCGATTTCACAATCTCATGCTCCCACCACCGAAAGTCATCTATTGCTCTCTCGTAGAGATCAAAGTATCCAGAACCAGGTTGCATATAAAAATCGGATTTCCTCTCCATGTTAACTATCAAGCCAGTAATAGCAGGGAAACCATTAATTTTTGTCCATCTCGCTAATTCATCCAGCCCCTGACGCTGCAGACTTCTACCATAAGTTTCTGCCATCAACTCTAAACCAAGTTGTGTGTGTGCTGTACCGTATGAAATATATGTCTTTGGGTTAGCTACTCTGATCTGCGGCAGGACACTAACAAGTAGCTCAAGCAAACGCCTTCCTTGGTCACTCAACATAATTATCTACCTAATATAATAGCTACCGGTAGCCCGTCAGCTGTTGAAATGTATCGCTATTTATTTTAAGGCATCGACTAGCAACGCTAGTTAAATCAGTGTGGTGCTAATAAAGCACTTTAATGTCTATTAAAGTGCGTCTTTTGCACTAAATCAGATACAAAGTACTGTTCTTGTCTCTAACTTAGACAAATCTGATGGGCTTGTCACTAGTCTAGTGAAAATTAACACTAATTACACAAATGAGGACGCTTGATCACTCTAATTCGTCTAATATGCTACCGTACCAGTTTAATAGCTGCTGATAGCTTTCGAACGATTTCTTGAGTGAGTAGCACGTTATGTTGTCTACGCTGACGACTGATATTCTTAACTTGTGATCACGCTTTTCAATTTTCGGTAAGTTTAGAAGAGTCCGGCCTACTGATTTCCATCTCCATAGCTGTTGCCTGAACTGCGCTTCACTAACCTCTATCGTTTCCATACTGAATATCGTCATTAAATTTTACGTAAAATAAATGTATATGAATTGGACGGCACTTTCAAATTCAACACCAACTAATCATGCACTACCGTTTTTCCTGCCTTCTTCTTATACTGTATATAAATACACTATAACGAGGTGTGATATGTCAGCAGAAATTCTTGGCAAGGTGTCAGCAGTAAGACGCTACTTACCTATACCTTTTTACAGCAATAAGGTAGCCGCTGGGTTTCCCTCCCCTGCTCAAGACTATGTTGAAAGAACCCTGGATCTAAACGAACTCTGCATTAAGCATCCTGCGGCAACGTTTTTCGTAAAAGTCAGCGGTGATTCGATTCAGGACGCCGGTATATATGACAGCGACATTCTGGTTGTGGATCGCGCTCTTGAGGCTAAACATGGAGATATTGTCGTCGCTGCACTTAGCAATGAGTTCACTGTTAAAGAGTTATGCTTAACACCGACTATCAGATTGATACCACACAACCCCAAGTACCAAGCAATTGATATTACCTCAGAGAACGAACTAGAAATCTTCGGTGTAGTTACTAACGTGGTACGTAAAATAAGAAGGCCATGACAACGAAAACCTTTGCGCTTGTTGACTGCAATAACTTTTACGCTAGCTGCGAAAAGATGTTCAGGCCAGATCTAAGAAATGCAGCTGTTGTCGTGTTATCTAATAATGACGGCTGTGTTGTAGCTCGCTCTAAAGAAGCCAAAGCTCTTGGTATCAAGATGGGAGTACCAGCATTTCAAATCCGAGACCTGATTGATTCCGGTAGAGTATTAGCTTGTTCCTCAAACTACGCACTTTATGCCGATATATCAGCCAGAGTAATGACGACGCTAGAACAACTCGCACCAGCAGTTGAGGTTTACTCGATAGATGAGGCGTTTCTGGACCTAACAGGTGTAACGAATTGCGTCGACCTAACCGCATTCGGTCAACAGGTACGGAATACGATTCAAAAGTGGATTGGCATTACCGTATGTGTCGGCATTGCTCCGACTAAAACACTGGCTAAGTTAGCGAATCATGCAGCTAAGAAATGGCAAAAGGCCGGTGGAGTTGTTGACCTGACTGATAGAGAGAGGCAGCGAAAACTTATGAGCTTGCTACCTGTTAGTGAAGTGTGGGGCATTGGTAGTAAGTTAACGGCAAAGCTAAACAAGCTAGGCATTAACACGGTTCTCGATCTGGCAGATGCTGAACCTGCATTTATGCGCCAGCAATTTTCAGTAGTCGTATCGCGTATTGTGCAGGAGCTAAACGGTGAATCATGCTTGGAGTTGGAACAAGTAGCACCAACTAAAAAGGAGATTGTGAGTTCACGTTCATTCGGTGAAAGGATTATCTGCAAACAGCAGATGCAGGAAGCGATTAGCGAGTATGTCAGTCGTGCTTGCCAGAAACTGCGTAAAGAGCAACAAGTAGCCAAGCAGTTGAGTGTGTTTCTTCGAACCAGCCCATTCAGTGATAGAGAACGTGATCCGTACTATGCAAACAGCATCAGTACATCGCTTGTAACACCGAGCGCTGACACTCGTGATTTCATTAGTCTCGCAATCAAGCTGCTTGATAAGATCTGGCGTGACGGATATCGCTATGCAAAAGCCGGAGTGATGCTGTCAGATTTCTATGATGAAAGTGTGTATCAAGGTAGCCTGTTTGAGCCTGAACCACCTAGCTATCAGAGCAAAGCATTGATGACCGTTATTGATAAACTTAATGGCAGTGGAAAAGGCAAAGTATGGTTTGCCAGTCAGGGTGTAATACAAGACTGGTCGATGAAACGCGGTATGTTATCGCCACAGTACACTACCAGTTGGGTAGACTTACCTACAGCTAAATTGAATTAGTCTCGACTTAATCTGACACATCTACTTGAAAAGATGAGAGTTACCAGTTTTGATAT
>NZ_AHTH01000041.1 GCF_000245735.1 Alishewanella jeotgali KCTC 22429 | reverse complement strand
CTACTGCGTTATCGCTTGTTCATGTAGAATAACTACACATCACAAGCTCTGCCTTGTATAAACACCAGCCAAACGGCTGCAAAAACAAGAAGCAAATGTCAACACGCCCTAGTGAAAAAAATAACAGGCTGGCAGCTGCAGCCAGCCTGAAGCAAGCAATAGCAAGCATTCGTTTCTGTGACAACCGTGACGACAACCGTGACAAAGAGAACCCGCTGATGAATACACTTCGCCCTGTGCGCCGCGCTTTATTAAGCGTATCTGATAAAACCGGTATTGTAGAATTTGCCAAAGCCCTGGCCGCAATGCAGGTTGAGATCCTGTCTACTGGTGGTACTGCCAAACTGTTGGCCGAGCAAGGTATCGCCGTGATTGAAGTATCAGACTACACCGGTCATCCGGAAATTATGGATGGCCGGGTAAAGACCCTGCACCCGAAAATTCACGGCGGTATTCTGGCGCGCCGCGGCACCGACGAAGCGGTAATGGCAGCCAACCATATTGGCGCTATTGATCTGGTAGTGGTGAACCTGTATCCCTTTGCCAATACGGTCGCTAAACCGGGTTGCACCTTAGCCGATGCGGTAGAAAATATCGATATCGGTGGCCCGACTATGGTACGTGCCGCAGCGAAAAACCATCAGGACGTTACCATTATCGTCAATGCCAGTGATTATCCGAAAGTACTGGCTGAGCTTAACGCTAATAATGGCGCTACCACCTTAGAAACCCGTTTTAGCCTGGCGATCAGCGCCTTTGAGCATACGGCACAGTACGATGGCATGATTGCCAATTACTTTGGTGCCATGTTACCGGCTTATGGCAGCGAAGAAGCCGCCAGCCGTTTCCCACGCACCTTTAACAGCCAGTTTGTGAAAAAACAGGACTTACGTTACGGCGAAAACAGCCACCAGCAAGCCGCATTCTATGTTGATGCCAACGCCACTGAGGCTTGCGTCGCCACCGCGACGCAGCTGCAGGGTAAAGCACTGTCTTACAATAATATCGCCGATACCGATGCGGCGCTGGAATGTGTTAAAGAGTTTGCCGAGCCAGCCTGTGTCATTGTCAAACATGCTAACCCTTGCGGTGTAGCGATTGGCGAGAGTATTTTAGAAGCCTATAACCGCGCTTACAGCACGGATCCGACCTCGGCTTTCGGTGGCATTATTGCCTTTAACCGTGAACTGGATGCGACTACCGCCCAAGAAATTGTTAGCCGTCAGTTTGTCGAAGTGATTATTGCCCCTAGCGCCAGCGCTGAAGCCGTTGCCGTAGTGGCGAGCAAGCCGAATGTCCGCTTATTGGTGTGTGGCGACTTTGCCGCTGCGGCACCGGCGCTGGATATTAAACAGGTTAATGGTGGCATTTTACTGCAAGATCGCGATCAGCACCGCATCAGCGAGTCGGATCTGAAAGTGGTGACCAAACGGCAACCGACAGCGCAAGAACTAAAAGATCTGCTGTTCTGCTGGAAGGTCGCTAAGTTTGTGAAATCCAATGCCATTGTTTATGTGAAAGACAGCATGACCATTGGTGTCGGCGCTGGCCAGATGAGCCGCGTTTACAGCGCAAAAATTGCTGGTATTAAAGCGGCAGACGAGAAACTGGAAGTGAAAGGGTCAGTAATGGCCTCCGATGCCTTCTTCCCGTTCCGCGATGGTATTGATGCCGCTGCCGCTGCCGGTATTACCGCAGTGATTCAGCCAGGTGGCTCAATGCGCGATGCAGAAGTGATTGCCGCCGCCGACGAGCATGGTATGGCGATGGTGTTTACCGGCGTGCGGCATTTCCGCCACTAAGCCTGGGTTTAGATACAAAAATGGCCGCAATTGCGGCCATTTTTATTGCTGTCTCTGTCACTGCAATTCAGCTGCTTGCTTTGCGCGGCACCGGTAATAACGCCAGCTGATAGCCCGACTCACCACCGACTTCCGTCAAAGCCCGGCCGCTGACCAACATCTCTAACTGATGGCCGTTTTGCTTGCGAAAATGCAGGTAGCAGGCACTCAGCTTACCGTATTGCTGAATGGCCGGCAGCACATGCGCCAGAAACAGCACCCGGCTGGCCGGTGGCAATAACTGGTAGATATCCTGCTGTAATAAAAACTGCTCGGAATACCCCAGCCAACTGCGGAGCGGTAAATTGATCGCAAGAATTTTTTGTCTGGCCGATAAGGTCAGAATACCGCACGGCAGCTGATCTAATTCAAACAAGGCCATAACCGAGCTCCCGCATCAGTTGCTGCGCGACTAAATCCGGGTGTGTCAGCTGCGGATAATGACCGCGGGCCGCCAGAGGCACAGCACGAGCCTGCGGCAAATGCGCGACTAAATAGTCAATCGCCTGCTGCGGCACAATCATATCGGCCTGAGTATAGAAAATACTGACCGGTACCGGCACTAATGGCAAACTGGCCCGAATATCAGCATAAAATACCAGGCGGGCAAAATGCCGGCTAAATGCCGGATTGTTGTGCAGGAAACTCTGGGTGAGCTGCTCAGTCACGGCGCTGGGTTCAGTTTGTGCCAACACCTGCGGCGCTAATAGTCCGGCCCAGCCAAACTGATTTTGTGCCATTAGCTGCAGCAGCTGTTCAATATCTGCCGCCTCAAAGCCCCCGAAATAATCCGGCGCTGCATTTTGATAGCGCGCCGAGGGTGTTATCGCCAGAATATGCCGAAAACGCTGTGGCGCCTGAATAGCCGCTAGCATCCCGATAGCACAGCCAATCGAGTGCGCCAACAATGTCACTGCTGACAGCTCCAGCTCAGCCAGCAAAGCCAGCAAATCATCAGCAAAGGCCTGTAACGTGGGATATTCCGCGATCGCCTCTTCACTAACCCGGCTGTTGCCACAACCAGGCAAATCGAGCAACACCAGCTTAACTGGCAACAACTGTAATAGCGGGATTAGCTTCTGCCAGATTTGCTGATCACAACCAAAACCATGCACCAGCACTAAAGTTTGCTCACCGCTGCCCAGCACGCGGACATTTAACTTGTGCATCATCGGAACTAAAGCCTGACCCACACTCATCTACGCCTCCTCCACTACAAGTTATTTGCTGAGTGTAACACAGCCATAGCGCCGCTCCAGCGCAAGTTGTCGCCACACCAAAACTGCTCATTTTTTGATCCAAATCATGCTATCAACACCCGCTACGACTACACTTTTTCTGCTGTTACCGTGCAACTTACTTCAAGGAGATTTATCATGGGCCTGTTATCTCGTCCCCACTTTGATTTTGACTCTCTATTCGATAATTTTTTTGCACCAGCCAATTGGAAAGCCCAAGGCGAAAACTTTTTTAGCCCGAAAGTTGATATTAAAGATAAGCAAGATCACTACCTGATCCAGGCAGAGTTACCTGGAGTCAGTAAAGACGATATTCATATAACGCTGCAAGACGGCGTGCTGTCACTGGAAGCAGAAGTAAAACAGGAAGATAAAGAAGAAAAAGATGGCAAACTTATCCGTCAGGAGAGGCGCTATGGCAGGATCCAACGTAGCTTTACAGTGGGCAATACTGTGCAAGAACATGACATCAGCGCTAGCTTTAAAGATGGTATCCTGACCATCAAGGCACCGAAAAAGGCCGACACCGGCCGCGAGCGCAAACAAATCCGTATCAGTTAAGCCATCGCACTGGGATCGACCACTGCAAGCAGGCGCTGTCCTGCTGTAGGCTAACGCAGCTTAACGAGGCCTTGCGTACCTTTAGCAGTGGTTGCTCAGCGCCAAGCAAAGCACTGATTAACGCCGAGAAGTCCGGTTCATGGCCAACTAACAACACTTGCTGCGGCCAGGTCACGCTGGCCTGCTGCAGTGCGGTTAGCGCCTGATTGGTCGGCGTTTCCAGTGCCAGCCAATCCAGTTCCTCTGCCTGCGGTAACCGGGCCACCTTACTGACAATGGCCGCCGTTTGGCTGGCTCTGGGGTAAGGGCTGCTTAGCACCAACTGCGGTGTCAGGTCGTACTTCAACATAAAGTTAGCCACCTTGCGTGCCTGCAGCCGGCCTTTTTCAATTAAACAGCGGTCAATATCCAGCTGGCCGGGGCGGATCACTTCGGCGGTGGCATGGCGTAAAAAATACAGGGTTTTCATAGCAGGTCCGGGATGCATAACTAAGCGCTATTTAACGCGCTATTAATGACATTTTTATGACGAGGTAGCAATGCGGGCGCTTAATTGCCGGATAAACCCCTCTTTCTCTCTATTATAAGCCAGACGGTCATTGGCAAAACGCTGGGCGGCAGTGCGCTTAAGATCAGCATAGCGTGCCGCTTCATCCGGATGCTGCTGCAGATAGCGGCAAAATGCCAGCTTCTGCCAATGCTCCGAGTCTGGCGTTAGCATATGCAGATGATGGCTGCGCTGACCATCAGCGTTACGTTTAATAAACCACAGGTAATCAATCTGCTGCTCGCCTTTGATCTTCGGCCGCCAAAAGAGCTGATAGCCCTCTGCCGCCATCAGTGGTGCGGCCTGGTCGCGGATCTGCGTCAGACTCGCCACTTCCACTAACAGATCGATAATGGGTTTGGCCGGCATCCCCGGGATGGCAGTACTGCCAAAGTGCTCGATGCGGCCGGAAAAGAATTGCGGCCAGCGTTGTTTTAACCACGCGGCCTCGGCAGCAGCCTGAGCTGGCCAGTCGGGCTGCCAGTCCGACAGCCTCACCGGCTCAGTGCTGGCCTGCCGCCAATACTGGCTCATTTAAAAGATCCCGGATAACGAACGGAGTAAGCCCTGATGTAAAGACGGTTCCGCTTCCTGCCAGGTCAGATTAGCCTTATTGGCAAAACCGAGCAATTTGACCTGGTATTTACGCCGATCTGTCATATTTTCCCACATCTGCTCTAGCTGGCCGCTATCGCCCTGTAGTAACCGATGTTCGCTTTGCTCCAGCACTAACGCCGGTGCCGATGGATCCAGACGCTCTGCCACCTGAATATCCGCCAACAGGGTATAGTACTTGTCTTTGACCATTTGATTTCCGACATATTCAGCACCGGCAATCACAGCGACTGCTGCCAGTACCCGCACTACATCTCGGCCACTAACATCAGTACCTAACTGAGTATCAGCATAAATTACCGCCGGGGTCACACCACGCTGCCGCGGTGCTTTTGGCTCGGGCGGTGCCATACCCGGATGCATAAAGGCTGCAATTTCTTGCTCAGTCATCGCATACTGCTCACGCAACACCTGTTGTGGTGGCTGATTGAGCACAGTACGGATATTTACCTGCAACCAGTACTGCGCCGCTGCCGGAGAATTTACCAGCTGATAGCCGCGCTCGGTTAATAAGGCTGCCACATCGCGCATCAAAGGTTGCTGGTACTCGGCGGCGGTTTGCCGGATATCGAGAAACACCGTGCGCTGCTCTGGTTCCACCGGGTCCAGATAGATGGTCTGACTCATCCGCATCTGTACGTCCAGCTTCCCCTTACTGATCGAGGTATGCATGGCCGTGCAACCAGTAAGCAGCCACAATGCTGGTAGAAGCAGCACCAGCAAACGCATTTAGAACAATCCAGCCAGAGCGCGCGCCAGACCGTCGGTTAATAACGGTGCGGCCTCTTCCCACTTCAGGTTAGCCTGATTGGCTGAGCTGACCACCCGGGTCTGGTATTTACGCATATTGGTCTGTTGGGAAAAAGTACTGCGGGTACTGCCGCTATCACCTTGCAATAACGTATGCTCAGAGCGCTCCTGCACCTTGCCATCAAAGCGCTCCATAATCTGGATATCAGTGATCACGCTGTAGTACACGTCCTGCACCATGGCATCCACTATGGTGCCCACCGCCGCACCGGCTACCGCGGCACCAGCCGTACCCCCTACAGAGCCACCGGTAGAACGATGGATCACCGCCCCTGTTACCGCGCCACCGACGGCACCAGGTCCGGCAGCCAGCGCGCCCTGCGTTTCGCGGGCATTACTACGCCCTACCTGTAGCACATTGGCTTGTAGCCAGTAGTGCGCCCGTGACGGACTGTCAATCACCTGATAACCCCGGCTACGCAGGCTGGCAACCACCTGTGAACGTAAATCAAATTCCGGTTTATCCGAGGTATTGCGGATATCAACAAAGACGGTGCGTTGCTCCGGCTCTACCGGCTCGAGGAAAATTGACGAACTCATCTTGGTTTGCACATCAAGATTACGTTTCGCAACTGAGGTATGCAAAGCACCACAGGCGGTTAAACTGAGCATGGCACTGACGGCCAGCAGTAAGGTAATTTTTCTGATCATGTTTGGGCTCATCCATTCGGGCGGGTTGACTAGTGCTACTTTAGCTTATTCTGACCAGCGAAACTGAATTGGTTCTGAATAAATTAACGACCGCAAAAATATCGTTTAGCTTTACTTTTTTATTGTAGCCGCTACAATACGCGCCGCTCTTTTGATTGTTCTTTATACAGCTCTTTACAAATAAGGTAATCGCTATGCATCCGATGTTAAACATCGCAATCCGTGCTGCGCGCAGCGCAGGTAATGTTATCGCCCGGGCCTGTGGCCAGCTGGACATGGTTCAGAAACTACAGAAAGGCACTAACGACTTCGTCACCAACGTTGATCGTGAAGCTGAACAGGCCATCGTTGCTGTATTAAAGAAATCCTTCCCAACCCACGGTATTGTTGGCGAAGAGCATGGCGATTACGGTAATAATGACAGCGAATTCCAATGGATTATTGATCCGCTGGATGGCACCACCAACTTTATCAAAGGCATCCCGCACTTCGCGGTCTCCATCGCCTTAAAACATCAGGGTAAATTAGACCAGGCCGTGATCTTCGATCCGCTGCGCGGCGAGCTGTTTACTGCTTCACGTGGCCGTGGCGCCCAGTTAAATGGTACCCGCATCCGGGTTAATAATTTACCGGATTTGGAAGGTACTATCCTGGCCACCGGTTTTCCGTTTAAAGCCAAACACCATTTAGACAGCTACAGCAAAATCTTTAACAGCTTCTTTGCCGATTGCGCCGATATGCGCCGTACCGGCTCGGCCGCACTGGATTTAGCCTATGTTGCAGCCGGCCGTTTTGATGGCTTCTGGGAAATCGGCTTAAAGCCATGGGATATCGCTGCCGGTGAACTGATTGTGCGTGAAGCCGGTGGTATGGTATGTGACTTTGCCGGTGGTAATAACCATATGAAGAGCGGCAATATCGTCGCTGCCAGCCCGAAAGTGCTGCAGGCAATGGTTAAAGGCATGCGTCCACATCTGTCAGAGACCCTGGCCAAGTAATAAGCGCCCGTATTGATTTGGAAAATCCGGCTCAGGCCGGATTTTTTTTTGCCGCCATTTCAGGCACACTTGGATACTATTGTCGTGTTGACGCTGGCAGTTTCGTCACATCAGGAGGAATAAATGCAAGAGCAAATGGCGTTGCTAGATAGCTGGTCGGCGGCGCATGGCCAGCTTGCCATGTGGCTGGGGCTAGTTATTTTACTTAGCCTGTCATGGCTGGCTAATTTTATTGTTAAGCATATTCTACTGCGCTCCGTGTTCAAACTGTTAGGCTTGCAAAAGTCCCAGTGCGAACAACGTGGTCTGGATTTTAGCTTTATCAGCCGCCTGGCCAATGTGGTACCGGCGCTGGTGATCTCCACCTTAATTCATAAGATCCCGCTATTACCGACGCTGCTGGTGCAGGTGGTGGTCAATGTTACCAATGCTTTTGTCGTGCTAACCATCGCCATGGCACTGAGTAAGCTGCTGACGCTGGTCAATAGCCTGTACTCAAGGCGCGAAGATGCCAAAAGCAAACCGATTAAGGGTTATATCCAACTGCTGAAGATTGTGATCTATGCGGTGGCGGTGATCCTGATGATTGCCGCACTGTTTGATCGCTCACCGTTAATACTGCTCTCCGGGCTGGGTGCCATGGCGGCAGTACTAATGCTGATCTTTCAGGACACTCTGCTTTCGCTGGTTGCCAGCGTGCAGATCTCCTCCAATGATGTGATCCGGGTCGGTGACTGGGTAGAAATGCCGCAGTTGAACGCCGATGGTGACGTTATCGATATCGCATTGCATACCGTTAAAATCCAGAACTGGGACAGAACCATTACCACCATTCCAACCCGCCGCTTTATGACGGACCCCTTTAAAAACTGGCGCGGTATGCAGCAATCCGGCGGCCGGCGGATTAAACGCAGCTTACAACTGGATCAGCAAAGTGTGCGCTTTTTAACAACTGATGAGATTAACCGCCTGAAACGCTTTCGTTTACTGAAGCAATATCTGGATGAGAAAGAAGCCGAGATCCGTGACTGGAACCAGCAACTGGCGGAGCAAGGTCAGGAGCCGGTGAATACTCGCCGCATTACCAATCTGGGCACGTTCCGCGCTTATGTGCTGCGCTACCTGCAAAGTCACGCCGGCGTACATCAGGGCATGATTCAGATGGTGCGGCAACTGGCACCCTCTGCCGATGGCTTGCCGCTGGAGATCTACTGCTTTACCAATACTACGGCCTGGGTCAATTACGAGGGTATTCAGTCGGATATTTTTGACCACCTGCTGGCGATCCTGCCGGAGTTTGGCTTACAGGTATATCAGCATCCCAGTGGTATGGATATGCGCAGCTGGCAAAATGCACTGAGCGCGCCCTAGGGCGCGTGTCAGGCCAGAGTGCCGCCGGAGCCTACTGCGGCTTGACCAGCGGCAGCTGGCGTTCACACCACTCGCGGTAGCCGCCAGCTAAGCTTAACACCTGCTGATAACCCATTTGCTGCAAGGTTTGTGCTGATAAGGCCGAGCGATAGCCACCGCCGCAGTACAGCACTATCTTCTGTTTTTTATCCGCTACCGTCTGCTCGATATCGCGTTCAATAATGCCCTTACCCAGATGCATCGCCTCTGGCAAGTGGCCTTGCTGCCATTCGTGATCTTCACGAATATCCAGTAGCACATAAGGCTCGCGATGTTGTAACAGCTCGTCAATGCTGATCTCTTTGATCTGGGCTTTGGCCGCCTCAACTAAGGCCAGAAAGCCCGGTGCATGCTGCTTACTCATCTGTTACTCCAAAAAAATGCCAGTCGTTGACTGGCATTTTTAGCATATTTCAGCTGGAATTACAGCAGCGGCTCAGTGCCTTCGCCTTCTTTTTCCGGCGGTGGCGGTGGCAGCATATCTTCGCGGTTCAGACCCAGCTGCACCGCAATACCACTAGCCACGAACACTGACGAGTAGGTACCAATCGCAATACCGAATAACAGAGCAGTAGCAAAATTATGAATTAACGCACCGCCCATAGTGAACAGTACTATTAATACAATAATGGTCGTTAAGGAGGTGACCACCGTCCGGTTCAGGGTTGAGGTGACGGCATCATTCACGGTTTCTTCCGGTGTGGAGTCGCGTAGTTTACGGAAGCTCTCACGAATACGGTCAAAAACCACTATGGTATCGTTAATCGAGTAACCGATAAGTGCCAGAATTGCCGCCAGTACCGTCAGGTCAAACTCCAGTTGCAATAACGAGAACAGACCCAGGGTAATGATCACATCGTGGCCCAGCGCCAGTACTGCGCCCAGCGATAAGCGCCACTCAAAGCGCATACCGACGTACAACAAAATACCCAGTAAGGCGACCAGCATCGCCAGGCCACCCTGCTCGCGCAGTTCAGCACCGACCGAAGGACCAACAAACTCAATCCGGCGCATCTCAATCTGGCTGTCACTGGTTTTCGCCAACGCAGCCATAATCTCGTTTGAGATCCGGCTTTGTTCTACACCGTCCCGGGGGGCGATACGGATCGCCACATCCTGGCTGGAACCAAAGTACTGCACCACCGCATCCGGATAGCCACTTTCAGCCAGCACAGTGCGGATCTGGCTCAGATCGGCGCTTTGGCTAAAGCCCGCTTCAATCACGGTACCACCGGTAAAGTCCAGCCCCCAGTTAATGCCTTTTACTGCCAGTAAACCGAGTGACCCCAGTACCAGCAAGGCCGACAGCATTAATGCCGGCCATTTAAAACGCATAAAGTTGATCGCTTGTTGGAAACGGAAAATTCTCACTGTGCCTCCTTACATCGGCAACGACTGTACACGACGGCCGCCCCAGAACAGATTCACCAGTAAGCGGGTACCCACTACAGCGGTGAAGATTGAGGTTAAAATACCGATGGCCAACGTAATAGCAAAACCTTTCACCGGGCCGGTACCGATACCGAACAGGATCAGCGCGACCAGTAAGGTGGTAATGTTAGAGTCAGCGATAGTCGCGAAGGCCCGGTCGTAACCCTGATGGATCGCCTGCTGCACCGAGCGGCCTTCTGCCAGCTCTTCCCGGATCCGCTCAAAAATTAGCACGTTGGCATCAACCGCCATCCCCACTGTTAATACGATACCTGCCATACCCGGTAAGGTTAGCGTGGCCCCTGGGATCATCGACATAATACCGACGATTAACACCAGGTTCGCGACCAGTGCGACGTTGGCAATCAGACCAAACACCTTGTAGTAGATCACCATAAACACTAACACGACCACCATACCCCACATAATGGCGGTCATACCCAGATCGATATTTTCCTGCCCCAGGCTTGGACCTATGGTGCGTTCTTCAATAATCTGGGTTGGTGCAATCAGCGCACCGGCGCGTAGTAACAGTGCCAGATTCTGTGCTTCGGCCGGATTACCAATACCGGTAATACGGAAACTACGACCCAGGCGGGCCTGAATAGTCGCCGCGTTAATCACTTCTTCCTGCTTGATCAGCACCGGGGTGCCGTCTGCCTGCAGCTCTTCACCCGGCTTATACTCGATAAAGACTGTTGCCATCCGCCGGCCAATCGAATCACGGGTCGCTTGCGACAGCTGGTTACCGCCCTGGGCATCCAGTGAAATATTGACCTGCGGCTGACCATATTCGTCGTAACTGGAACTGGCGTTAGTGATATGCTCGCCAGTAAGCATAATGCGGTTTTCCAGCAAATATGGCTGGCCGTTGCGATCGTAGTACAGACTTGAGCCTGGTGGCAGGCGGCCATTTAGCGCTGCGGCTAAATCGCCCTGGTCATCCACTAAGCGAAACTCCAGCGTAGCGGTTGCCCCCAGAATTTCTTTCGCTTGCGCCGGGTCTTGCACGCCGGGTAGCTGCACGATAATGCGATCCGCACCCTGACGCTGTACCAGCGGCTCAGCCACACCGATTTCGTTTACCCGGTTGCGGATAATAGTAATGTTCTGATTCAGCGCATATTCGCGGATTTCACGGATGCGGTTTTCACTCAGGCTTACATTCAGGCTAAACTCAGCCGCACCATCGGTAAACACATACTCGCGATCCAGACGCGCCAATGCTGCACGGGCAGCGGCAACATCTTCGGCCGAGCGCAGCAAAATTTGTACCTGCCCCCGTTCAGTGTCAGCGGTGACCGAGCGATAACGCACCCGGGCCTCACGTAAATCGGCACGAAACGCCTGCGTCAGATCGTTGATATTCTTATCCAGCGCAGCTTTCATATCGACCGCCATCAGGAAATGCACACCACCGCGCAAGTCCAGACCCAGCTTCATTGGGCTGGCACCGATAGCAGCCAGCCAATCCGGCGTAGTCGGCACCAGGTTTAACGCCGTCACATAATTAACATTGCCCAGTAGCTCAGTGGCAACCTGACGGGCGCGCAACTGATCTTCCGCGCTGGCAAAACGGGCCAATACCTGCCCGGCTTCCAGGGTCACAGCTTTGGGCGTAATGCCTGCACTTACAAAAGATTGCTCTAACTGCTGCCGGGTGGTTTCTGAAACGGCACCACCACGGGTCGCATTAATATTCAGCGCCGGATCTTCCGGGTATAAGTTTGGCATGGCATACACCAGTGCCAACAGCAGCACCCCTACGACCAGGAGGTACCGCCAGAGCGGGTTTTGGTTTAACACTAAAAATTCCTTATCTATCCGAAGCGCAACTCAGCGCTGCAGCCAGTGCCGGGCAGTGGCTGCAGTGCTGTCTTACAGTGACTTTAAGGTGCCTTTGGGTAATACCGCCGCTACCGCTGACTTTTGCACTGTCACTTCAGTGCTGTCATTCAGCGCAATGGCGATAAAATCCTTGTCTTCGGCAATCTTGGTAATACGGCCGACTAAACCACCCTGCGTCAGCACTTCATCACCTTTGCCCAAAGCAGACATCAGGTTACGATGTTCCTTTACCCGCTTGGCTTGTGGCCGGTAAATCAGGAAATAAAAAATCAGACCAAAGGCCAGCAGCATAATGATCAGATCCCAGCCACCACCCTGAGGTGCGGCAGCAGTGTCAGCATAAGCCTGGCTAATAAATAAACTCATTTGTATCCCCTTAGTATTGTAATGCGTTATTGGTTTGTTTCGTCGGCCAGTGCCGGCACCGGCAGGCCGCGTTTGGCATAGAAATCTGCCACAAAGTCGTCCAACTTACCAGCGGCAATAGCTGCCCGCAATCCCTGCATCAGCTTCTGATAATGGTGCAGGTTATGGATGGTATTCAGCCGCGCGCCCAGGATCTCGTTACAACGGTCCAGATGGTGTAAATATGCACGGGAATAATTTTTACAAGTGTAGCAATCACATTCTTTATCCAGAGGCGCCGTATCGTCCTTGTGCTTGGCGTTACGGATCTTGACCACACCGTCAGACACAAACAGATGGCCGTTGCGGGCATTACGGGTTGGCATCACACAATCAAACATGTCCACGCCGCGGCGTACCGCCTCAACAATATCCTCCGGCTTACCCACGCCCATCAGATAGCGTGGCTTATGCGCCGGCATCTTATCGGTAGTGTGATTCAGGATATTGATCATATCGGCTTTCGGCTCACCTACTGACAGGCCACCAATGGCGTAGCCATCAAAGCCAATCTCTTCCAGACCTTGCAGCGAAATATCACGCAGGTGTGGATACATGCCACCCTGAATAATACCAAACAAGGCTGACGGGTTATCGCCATGCGCGTCTTTCGAGCGTTTGGCCCAGCGTAATGATAACTCCATCGACTTACGCGCCTGCGGCTCAGTCGCCGGATAGGGTGTGCATTCATCAAAAATCATCACGATATCGGAGCCAAGCGCGCGCTGCACTTCCATTGAGCGCTCCGGCGTCAGCATAATTTTTTCGCCGTTAAGCGGTGAGCGGAACTTCACACCCTCTTCGGTAATTTTTCTCAGCTCGCCCAGGCTAAATACCTGAAAACCGCCCGAATCGGTCAGGATAGGCTTATGCCAGTGCATAAAGTCATGCAGATCGCCGTGCTTACGGATAATCTCGGTACCCGGACGCAGCATCAGATGGAAGGTGTTGCCCAGACAGATTTGGGCGCCGGTCGCATCCAGCTCTTCCGGCGTCATACCTTTTACGGTGCCGTAGGTCCCTACCGGCATAAAGGCCGGCGTATCCACCACACCCCGCTCAAAAATCAATTGGCCGCGACGGGCTTTGCCATCAGTTGCCAGCAGTTCAAATTTCACGTTCTAACCTCTTCTGGCCGGAAAAACAGTCCGGCCTTAGCTACTCTGTTAGGGCCGGCAGCACAACGCCACCGCCCGGTGTTGCAGTATACCAGAAGACGCGTGCTAACTGATAAACATGGCATCGCCATAGGAGTAAAAGCGATACCGCTCGGCGATCGCCGTCTGATAAGCCGCCATAATATGTTCGCGCTGGCTAAATGCAGAGACCAGCATAATCAGCGTTGATTCCGGCAGGTGGAAATTGGTGATTAACGCATCCACCACCTTAAACTGATAGCCGGGGTAGATAAAGATCGCGGTATCGCCGCTATAAGGGGCGAGGATGCCGCCATGTTGCATCGCTGCTGACTCCAGCGAGCGTACTGAAGTGGTGCCGACTGCCACCACCCGGTTACCACGAGCCTTACAGGCAGCAATGGCATCCACCACCTGCTGCTCAACCTCAAAATATTCGCTGTGCATCTTATGCTCGGTCACGCTATCAACCCGCACCGGTTGAAAGGTGCCAGCCCCGACGTGCAAGGTCACGTACGCAAATTCGATACCTTTTTGCTGTAACGCTGCCAGCAGCGGCTCGTCAAAATGTAACCCGGCAGTCGGCGCCGCCACAGCACCGGGCTTTTGGTTATATACCGTTTGATAGCGTGCCTTATCCGCTTCGGTATCCGGTCGCGCAATATAAGGCGGTAACGGCATATGACCCAGCCGCTCCAGCATAGTCAAAACCGGCTCTACTGACTGGTATTCCAGTTCAAACAAACTGTCATGCCGCGCCACCATCGTTACCCGGGCGTCATTTTCCAGTATCAGCTCAGTGCCAACTTTGGGCGCCTTGCTGGCGCGGATATGCGCCAGAAAACGTGGACCAGACAACATCCGCTCAACTAAAACTTCCACCTTGCCACCCGAGGCTTTCTGGCCAAACAGTCGCGCCGGGATCACGCGGGTATTATTAAACACCAGCAGATCGCCCGGGTTTAGCAGCGCCAGAATATCTTTAAAAATGTGATGTGACAGCGCCCCGCTGTGCTTATTCATACAGAGCAGGCGGCTGGCAGAACGTTCGGCTTGGGGTTCACTGGCGATCAGCTGCTCTGGCAGCTCGAAACTAAAATCTTTTACTAACATAGTGCACTCTCTGGCTTTACCGGCCAATCCGGCGGGCGCTATGGTAGCAGAATTACCGTGCGGCAGCGCGTTTTTGCGTTATGCCGGCCGAGGTTTAAGCTTAGGGCATGTTAACGTTTGCTGCTTGTTTACTTGCCTTCGCGGCATTTGCTTTGCAGCACTTCGGCGATCAGGGCTGTCATTAGCTGGTAACTGCGCGCCTTACTGGAGGTCGGTCGCCAGGCTACGCCAATATCACGGTAGGCATTGCCGGTTGCGGCCGGCTGACTAATCAGTTCGGTGCCTTCCAGTACACCACTGTTAATCGCCATCTGTGGCATAAAGGTGACGCCAAGTTTGTTATTCACCATCTGGGTCAGCGTATGCAGGCTGGTGGCAAAGAACGGATTCACCTTGCGGCTATCTTCCAGCTCACAGGCCTTTACCGCATGCCCGGTTAAACAGTGTTCACGCTCCAGCAGGAAAATACTTTCATCCGGCCACTGGTTAATATCCTGATTAAAGCCACGGTCCTGCCAGTCACGGTGTAGTACCAGATTAAACTGATCCTGTGCCAGTACTTCAGTATGCAGGGCACCGGTTTCATACGGCAGCGCTAATAGCACCATATCCAGCCGGCCTTCACTTAACGCATGCAAGGAATTATCCGAGGTATCCTCGCGCAGTAACAGCTGCAGCTGGGGATAGCGCTCGCGACACAGCGTCATCACTTCGCCCAGCACAAAGGGCGCGATAGTCGGGATACACCCCAGCCGGAACGGTCCGGTCATCGGCTTACCCTGAGAGCGGGCAAAATCTGCCAGCTCTTCGCATTGCTCGATAATATGCCGCGCCTGACGCACCACATCCTCACCCAGCGGGGTAAAAATAAAGGTTTTATGGTCCCGCTCCAGCAATTGCGCATCCATGGTTTCTTCCAAGTTAGCAATAGCAGCACTTAAGGTGGACTGTCCGATATAGCAGGCGTCGGCAGCACGGCCAAAATGCTGATGCTCATGCAGTGCCAGCAAATACTGCAGCTGTTTAATACTAGGCAGGCGTTTCATGCGATATTCCGATTAGTAAGTTGCTAATTCAGAGATTATTGCGATTAAAATACGGCAATTAGCCAACAGAGGCAAGAGGAATCAGGTACAACGTGGAGTAACGACGGGCAGCTGAAATAACAGAAGCGCCCTAAGGCGCTCCTGTGAGGATGCATTGCTGAGAACCAGGCTTAGCTTTTTAGCGGCGCAGCGCCTTCAATCCGTAAGGCCTTTAAACGACGGCCAGAAGCTGACTCGTTAACATTCAGAATATGGTCACCGATCCGCTCCAGCCGGTTTAGCATATCGATAAAGATCACGCCGGCCCGCGGTGCATAATCGCCCTGCTCCAGCCGCAGGTAATGATTATCGCGGAACTGGTCGCGGTACTTATCAATAGCATCTTCACGTAGCAGAGCGTCTTTCATGCTAACTGCGGCCGGATCTCTGGCCACATTATCCTGCATCGTGGTGATGGCAGCTTTTAATGCCTGCATCATCTGCTGCATTTCAGCCGTCGCTGCTTCAGGCCATACCGATTCGGTTTCAACCATCCGCTCGCAGAGTTTCGCTAC
The DNA here is from genome assembly GCF_000245735.1 of Alishewanella jeotgali KCTC 22429. GTDB lineage: Bacteria > Pseudomonadota > Gammaproteobacteria > Enterobacterales > Alteromonadaceae > Alishewanella > Alishewanella jeotgali. The sequence goes on along the minus strand of NZ_AHTH01000041.1, from coordinate 25,978 downwards.
CTGATAATAGATATCGGCTACCCGCTCCATATCATTTATCGCCGTCTGCATAAAGCGAATGCGCTCGGTCATCCAGTGTTCCAGGTTAGTATGCTCACTGACCCGCACTAAATAATCCGAAATCTCAATTTCCAGTACGTCAGTGGCATCTTCATATTTGCGCACTTTTTCGATCAGTTTCGGCTTGTCGGCAGTGGGATCAAACAGCAACTCAGTCACCGAGTCGTGCATCTTGTCAATCACCGCAGCAAACTGCTGGATCTCTTTTTGTGCCTGAGTAATGGCCAGGCCTGGCGAAGTCATCACACCGGCACTGATATATTGCAGGTGAAACTCTTCATCCTTGCCGCCCCGATCCGGCTGGATATACTCAACAAAGCGCACCAGATACGGAATAAAGGCAAACAGGATAATCACATTCAGCACATTAAAGGAGGTATGGAATAATGACAGGCCAAGCGTCGCATTAGCACGACTTTCCGCACTACCAGCCATCAAGGACACTGGATTTTCGGTAAAGTACTGTACAGTAAAATCAATCGCATGCAATACCGGATAAATCAGTGCCATCATCCATAGCACACCGACCACATTAAAGAAGAAGTGGAAGCGGGCTGCCCGTTTTGCGTGCACGTTTCCGACCAGAGCCGCGATATTAGCGGTAACGGTAGTGCCGATATTCTCACCCAAAATCATCGCCGCCGCGATCGGGAAGGAAATCCAGCCTTCAAAAACCATCACCAGCGTAATTGCCGTTGCTGCAGAGGAGGACTGGGTTAACAGTGTCAGAACAGTACCTACCAAAACAAACAAGATCAATGACCAGTAGCCGTAGTTGGTAAAGGCATCTAAAAAGGCAAAAATTTGCGGGTTACTGTTAATATCCGGCACTGCACCCTTAATAAAATCCAGGCCGATAAACAGAATACCAAAACCGACCATCGCTTCAGCGATATTACGTAAACGGTTATTTTTCGAGAACAAAAAAGCGAAAAAGACACCGATTACCGCTACTGCTATGGTCGTAATTTTAAATTTAAAGCCAAATAGCGCCACCATCCAGGCGGTAATAGTAGTACCGATATTGGCTCCCATTATTACACCTGTAGACTGCACAAAGGTCAGTAAACCGGCGTTAACAAAGGTCACCGCCATTACGGTGGTGGTGGTAGAGGATTGTGTAATAGCGGTCGTAGCAAAACCTGTTACCACGCCGGTCAGGCGGGTGCGGGTCATACCACTTAAAATTCCTTTTAAACGATTACCGGCGATTTTCTGCAAGCCTTCGCTGAAAATCTTCATGCCGAAGATAAAAATCCCTAACGAACCAATAAGTTGCAGGAAATCAAAAAACGAATAATTCATAAATTATGCCCTGAACAGTACCAGACAACTGAAAGTCTCTTGCTCAGACAGGAGCTTTTCAGTTAGCGGGAACCACGTTTTGCAAGGTTGTGTTTCGCCGCGCATTATACTCAAAGCCCACTGTAATAAGAATGAAATATCTCTGAAATATTAGGGGTATCGAAAAAAAGCCTTTTACTTTATAACTTTAGACGCTATTTTTTGAATATTCATCAGCTGAGCACTATTTTCTGGCGCCAGCACAAACAACAATATCGGATACTAACTGAGCAGGGCAGCAAAAACCAAGGTGACAGACTAAGCTTGAGCTGGCCTAAGACAAGGGAACGAGCAGATGATCGACCTACATCAACTTTTTGATATTAGCCCTTTTCGCTGGCAGGAGATCCTTACTGCTATTGCCTGTGGTTTCGTGATTGGACTGGAGCGGCAACTGCGCGGCAAACCTGCCGGGATCCGCACCTCCATCCTTATTGTACTGGGCACTTATGTGTTTATCGCCGCCTCGATGTCGACCAATACCGAAATGACCGATCCATCCCGGATAATTGGCCAGGTAATTACCGGAGTTGGCTTTTTGGGGGCCGGCGTGATGCTAACACGGGATGGTATGGTGTTAGGCGTCACCTCTGCTGCCACTATCTGGATGTTAGCAGCGATCGGAGTTTGTATTGGCATCGGGCAAGACGTTGCGGCCATTAAGCTGTCAGTGCTGTCGGTGGTGATGCTGATTGGTATTGATATACTGGAGAACTCCAGCTCGGCACTGCGCCGGGGGGTTCATCGCAAGTACAGTGAGTGGGCTACCCGTAATGGAGGTCTATTATTTGGCCGCCGCCATGACGATAGCAGCGCAAACCGGCCAGATCCAGATGATCCGCATTAGCCGGGGCAGTTTACTATGACGAGCTGGCATTTAAGATAAGCCAACTCGTCAAAGCTTAGAGTACTTTAATTAATCACCGCGTAGTTGCTCTTCAAGCTTCTCGTGGCTGACATGACGCACTACCTTACCTTTAACAAAGAAGATAATGTATTCAGCTAAGTTCTTGCAGCGATCACCGATCCGCTCCAGCGAGCGTGCTGACCACAATACGTTCATCACTTTTGGAATTGAGCGCGGATCTTCAATCATATAGGTCATCAGCTGCCGGGTGATAGCCTCATATTCGCGGTCAATTTTCTTATCTTCCTTGTGCACCGCTAACGCCGCTTCCACGTCCATCCGGGCGAAGGCATCCAGCACATCGTGTAACATCTGCCCAACATGGCGCCCCATATTTTCCAGATTTACCAGCAAATCCTGCTGATCGCTGTTAAAGGATTCTAAGGCAACCTTAGCAATACGTTTGGTTTCATCGCCGATCCGCTCCAGATCAGAGATGCTTTTTAAAATCGACATAATTAAACGCAGATCACTGGCCGCCGGCTGGCGTTTCGCAATCATCCGGGTACATTCTTTGTCAATCTGAATTTCCCAGTCATCCACTTTCAAATCGTTGGCCATCACTTCCTGAGCCAGGTCGCTGTCGCCATTGGCGATGGCGTTCAGCGCATCAAATAACTGCCGCTCAATCAGACCACCCATTGACATCACATGGTTACGGATCTGCTCCAGTTCTTCGTTAAACTGGCTGGAAATGTGCTTTGATAAGTTCAGTTTATCCATGTGTATCATCCCCTTGTGGTCTGCTTGACCCGGTAACGCTTTAACCAAAGCGGCCGGTGATATAATCTTCCGTTTGCGCTTGCTGCGGATCGGTAAAAATCTTATTGGTGGCATCAAACTCCACCACCCGCCCCATATTCATAAAGGCAGTAAAATCGGACACCCGCGCTGCCTGCTGCATATTATGAGTCACTATCACTATAGTGTAGTGTTGTTTCAGTTCGTAGATCAGTTCTTCAATTTTCAGTGTTGAAATCGGATCCAGTGCCGATGCCGGTTCATCCAGCAGTAACACCTCCGGCTCGATGGCGATAGCGCGGGCGATCACCAGCCGTTGCTGCTGGCCACCCGACAAGGTCAGCGCATTTTCGTAGAGCCGATCTTTTACTTCCTGCCATAAGGCTGCCTTTACCAGCGCCGCCTCGACCAATTCGTCCAGCTGCCGCGGGCTATTCACCCCCTGCAAGCGTAAACCAAAGGCGACATTTTCATACACTGACTGCGGAAACGGATTCGGCTTTTGAAACACTATGCCGACCCGGCGCCGTAACTCAGCCAGGTCTATGCCATCCTGGTAGATATTTAACTGATCCAGCCAGACTTCACCCCGGGTTTCCGTGTCATCCAGCAACTCGTTCATGCGATTAAAACTGCGCAATAAACTTGACTTGCCACAACCGGACGGACCAATCAGTGCTGTCACCTTATGAGTCGGGATCTGCAGGTTGACCTGGTCCAATACCACTTTTCCAGCCAGCCTGACTGATAAATCCTGCACCGAAATTTTCACAACCCACTCCTGTTCAGAGTTTAACAAGCAATCATTACAGTTTTATGACGAGCGCTGCTGTAACTGCCGATAGTGACGGCGTAAGCGCATTGCCAGCAGATTAAGCGCGCCGATCAGCAGCAGTAACACCAGCGCAATAGCAAATACTCTGGGCTCAGCCGCATCCGCATTGGAGCTTTTCAAACCCACATCGTAAATCTGGAAGCCCAAGGTCATAATCTGTTGCTCCAGATGCAAATAGGGCCAGCTGGCGGAGACTGGTAATACTGGCGCATACTTCACGACCCCGACAAAAATCAGCGGCGCAACCTCGCCGGCCGCCCGCGATACTGCCAGGATCAAGCCGGTTAGCATCGCCGGCCGCGCCTGGGGCAAGATCAGTTTGTATAATACCTCAGCTTTGGTTGCACCCAGCGCATAGCCACCCAGCCGCAGACTTTGCGGGATCCGGGATAAGCCTTCTTCAGTGGCGACGATGACTACCGGTAAGGTTAGCAGCGCCAAAGTCAAAGACACCCAAAGTAAGCCGGGGGAGCCAAAGGTTGGTTGTGGCAACTGCCCGGCATAAAACAACTTATCAATACTGCCACCGAGTACATAGACAAAAAATCCCAGGCCAAAGACACCAAACACCACTGAGGGTACGCCGGCCAGATTATGTACGCTGAGCCGGACCAAACGTACCAGCCGGCTATCGCGGGCATACTCATGCAAATAGATGCCGGCCATAATGCCGATAGGTGCTACCAGCAGTGCCATCAACAGTACCGACAGCACAGTGCCCACTATCGCCGGCAGGATACCACCGGCGCTGTTTGCTTCCCGTGGTTCAGTGCTTAAGAATTGCCACCACTGCTTAAGATAAAGCTTTAGCTTGGCCGGCCAACTAAGCTGATTAGTCGGCAGCAGTAACAACAACTGGTTGGCCGCGACATTAAGCTGATGCCCATCGGCCAGCAGCAACTGGTAACCGTCGGCCGTCGCTGCCAGCTGCAACGCATACAGATCCCCCAACTGCTGCTCCCGCACCAGGGTCAGTTGCGGCGGTTGCTGCCATTCGGAAATCTGCGCCTGCCAGAACCAACGATAGCCGCCCTGCCCTGACGGTAAATAGCCTTGTCTTACCAGAATTCGCTCTGCCGGCGCGCTGGCATCCAAACCAGCAGCGGCCAATTGCGCAACCGACACCTGCTGCCGGCTAATCACCTCACCGGCAATCAGCCGGTTTTCGCCAGCTTGCTGATAACGGAATTGCACCAAATCCTGTGGCCAGAATAGTCCCAACCCACGCTGTAGCATCAGCCAGGACAATAACAGTACCAGCAGCAGAATCAGGGCACTGGTGAGTGCTGACAGCCAGAACCAGGCGTTGGTGTGTAGCCGCGGTTTGGTCATCCGTCTAGCCTCTGAAAGTTTCGCCGCAGTCGCTGCCGAAGCAAATCGGCCAGGGTGTTAGCGGTAAAGGTAAACACAAACAGCAGGATAGCAACCAGAAACAGCACCCGGTAATGGCTGCTATCCACTGCGGCTTCCGGTAGCTCGATGGTCAGCGCCGCGGTCAGACTGCGCAGCCCTTCAAACAGATTAAAATTAGTAATCGGCGTATTACCGGTTGCCATCAGAATAATCATGGTCTCGCCAATGGCCCGACTTAAGCCCAACATCACTGCCGCCAGAATACCGGGCACCGACAGCGGCAGGATCACCCGCTGAATAATTTGCCACGGCGTGGCACCGAGCGCTGAAGCGCCCAGCGTCAATGAACGCGGGATCTGGCTCATCACATCAAAGCAAACGCTGTAAACCAGCGGCATCACCGCCAATCCCATCGCCAAACCAACCAGTAGCGCATTACGTTGCTGATAATCAATGCCCTGGCTGTTTAGCCAAAAACGGAAACTGCCATCAAACAGACTCAGTTGCAGCGCATGCCCCAGGTATAGCGCCAGCAAGCCAACAGCTGCCAGTAACGCCAGCAGCAACAGTAATTCCCAGCCGCTGCCCGGTAATTTTTGTAATGACAGCGGCAACCTGGGCCAGAGCCAGCTTAAACCGAATACCAGCAGCGGCAGCAAGCCAAAAAAGCAAAGTAACGCCAGTAAATGTTGCTCCAACGCCGGAGCCAGCCAGATCGCTGCCAAAAAGCCAATAATTACCGTTGGAAACAACGCCAGCAACTCAATCAGCTGACTTAGCCGGCTGCGCAGTGGTTCAGGTAAAAAGCAGCAGGTGTAAAGTGCAGCCAGCACCGCCAGCGGCACCGCCACCAACATCGCATAAAAGGCTGCCTTAAGGGTACCCAGTGTCAAGGGCACCAGTGAGTATTTACCCTGTACCGCGGCACTGGCACTGCCGGTTTGCCAGACATATTCCGGTTGCTGCCAGCCCTCATACCACACTTGCTGCCACAAGGTGCGCCAGGAGATCTCCGGGTGCCGGTTATCGATAAGCCACTGTTGTTGCCCGCTGGCGTTACTGAACAGCAGGCGCTGATTGCCGGGTAAAAAATGCAGCTCACCTGGCTGGGTGTCTACTGCAGCCGGGCCCTGCCATAATGGCTTAGTCAGATTGGCATAAAACAAACTCAGATTACCGGCGCTATCCAGTACCGCAAAACCACTGCGCCCCTGCTCGGCAGCAATGGTCTGGATTGCGGCAGCGCGGCGGCTAAATGGCTTAACCCAGCTTAAACGTAACTGTCCCTGCTGATCTGGCAGTAAAAACCACTGTTTTAGCTGACCACTGCTGTCGCCACTGATCAAACTGCGCTGGCCGGCTAACCAGACTAACGCGGTCAGATCGACAGTGCGATCGGTCAGACTTAAGCGCTGCACGCAGCCTTGTTCCGCTCGCGTCCGATCCAGCAGGCAGGCTTCGCCATGACGGGCGGCTAACAGCAGATAGCGTTGCTGCGGCTCCGATAACACAAAAACCGGTTCAAACTCCGGCAACAGGGCGTGATCCGGCAGCACCACCCTGGGCGTCGTTGCCACCGGCAGCGGTTCGGCTAGCGCCTGCGGCGTACTGATGCTGACCGGTTTAAACAGTGGCAGCACTTCTGAACCCAGGTAAAAGAAGATCGCCAGTAAGGCAACGATAACACTACTGCCGGCACTGGTGATCAGCAAATACCAGAGTCGGTCCAACCAACGCCGGCGGCTAGCCCGCTGCTTATTTGTGGTTAATCGATTGTCCTGCGCTGGTATTGGCGAGTTCTGGCGCGTCATAGCTCCAGCTCCTGCCGGATCGACGCCAGCACTGAGGATGGCACCGGCACCATGCCTTCCGTTGCCAGCAGGGCCTGGCCCTCTGTGGATAATACAAAGCGTAAGAATTCGCGCTCTGCCGCTGGCAGGGCTTTGTCGGGCGCCTTGTTCAGGTAAATATACAGCATACGCGCCAGCGGGTAAGCACCGGAGGCAGCATGTTCGGCCAGCGGTAACACCGCGGCATCTTCAGTTGTTGGGCGCACAGCCAGCCATTTTACCCCGGCGATCTGTTGCCCCACTCCCGAGTAGCCAATGGCATTTATGCTCTGACTCACTGCCCGCACTACAGCCGCAGCCCCTGGCAATTGCTGAACCTGAGAGCGGAAATCGCCGTCACACAGCACTTGCTGGCGGAAAAAAGTGTAGGTTCCCGACGCCTGGTTACGGCCATAAGCCACCACTGGCCGTTGCTGCCAGACACCACTTAAACCGAGCTGTTGCCAGTTCAGAATGGGCGGCGTTGCGGCACACCAGCCATTTTTGGCATAGATCCCTTCCAGCTGCGCCATACTAATGCTGTTTAGCGGATTGTCCTGATGCACATAGATGGCCAGCATATCCAGCGCGACCGGCACTGCGGTTGGCAAATAGCCAAAGCGGCGTTCAAAGCGGGCCAGTTCAGCAGGGATCATCAGACGGCTCATCGGCCCCAGACTGGCAGTGCCTTCACTGAGCGCGACAGCGGCGGTCGCAGAGCCACTGCTCTGAATTTGCAAATTCAGTTGCGGATGACGAGCAACGAAGTGACGGCGCCAGATCATCATCATATTATGCAGCGTATCTGAACCGGCACTGGACAGGGTGCCGCTAAGCGGCGCAGCAGCAGGAGCGGCAGGCTCGCTCAGGTCGTCGCCAGCCAGGCAAGCAACTGACGCCAGCAGCAAGCCACAGCGGATTAGCCCACGCGATATAATCTGAAAAACAGCCATCTTAGAATATCTGCTCCAAAAGTCGCCTTATCTTACCCCAGAGCGCAAAAACCACCTAGGGCGTGTTGACGTTTGCTGCTTGTTTTTGCAGCCGTTTGGCTGGTGTTTATACAAGGCAGAGCTTGTGATGTGTAGTTATTCTACATGAACAAGCGATAACGCAGTAGAAACGCCAGCCAAACACTGCCCGAAGGGTTCGCGCTGGCGACGCTTTGCTCTTTGTGGCCTGCATGGATGCAGGTCAGGGGCGAGAGCAGGACGCGGTAGCTTCTCTCGTCACTTATTTAGAATAACTAAACCGGGTACCGCGTACTGCGCTCCTCGTTTCGCGATCAAAGCGCCGCCAGTGCGAACAAAATCTAAGCAGCAAGCGTCACACGCCCTCAAGCAGTAAATAAAAATTCACAGCTGGCTTTAAAAACAAAAAGTTGCCGCTACACTCTATACAACAATCAGGAACAAAGGCGTTGTCATTCAGAGGAAGCAGTATGAAGCAGTTGGTATTAACTATCATTGGTAAAGATAAGGCCGGCTTAGTTGAACAGTTGTCGCGCGTGATTAACGAGCATAAAGGCAACTGGATGGCCAGCAACCTGAGCCATCTGGCGGGCTTTTTTGCCGGTATAGTGCAGATTGAAGTCGCCGAGCAGGATCTTGATACCCTAACCTCGGCGTTGGCAGGCATCAAAGATCTGGATATCCGGGTGCAGCAAGGTGAAGACAGTACCCTGGACAAAGGTCAGCAGTTACGTTTGGTGATTACCGGCAATGATCGTCCCGGCATTGTCAGAGAACTATCAACTATTCTCAGCCATAAAGGCGCCAATATTGTTGCCTTTGAAAGTAGCAAACAAAGTGCGCCCAACTGGGGCTCGCCATTATTTCATGCCCTGGCCACCATTCAGTTACCGGCTGGCATCGAACGGGATGAAGTGACGGCCGCGCTGGAAGCCATTGCTACTGATATCGTTGTCGATTTGGAGTAAAAAACTGCGCCACGGGAATGCCCTGTCATCGCTCTGTCATAAAACTGACATAGAGTGAAATCCAGGCTGTAAGCAGGAGCACACTATATGGAATCGTCCTCACCACAAACAGCGGCAATCGAATACCCGCTGTTTCCGCGTGAACTCAGTTGGCTGGCGTTTAACGGCCGGGTATTGCAGGAAGCTGCCGACACCCGCAATCCACCGATTGAACGTTTGCGTTTTCTGGGTATTTACTCTAATAACCTCGATGAGTTTTTCCGGGTGCGGGTGGCAGACGTTAAGCGCCGTATCCTGCTGAAGAAATACCAAACCTACGAGCACGAAGATGCTGAGTTGCTACTGATTGAAATCCAGAATCAGGTGCTGCAACTGGGTAAGCAATTTAATAAAATTTATCTCGATATTCAGTTAGAACTGCGCAAGCATAATATTGAGCTGATTGACGACAGTAAGCTAACTGAGCTGCAGTCGGCCTGGGTGCGGGCCTTTTTCAATAATGAAGTAAAGAAGCATATCTCGCCTATCATCCTCTCCAGTACCGATGCCTCGCTGGGTAAAATTCTGGAAGATAACACCACCTATCTGATGGTGGAAATGACCGGTAGCCACAAACCGGAATATGCGATAGTGCAGGTACCGACCGATGAAGTATCACGCTTTATTGAATTGCCACTGCATCTGAATACCCGTAAGAAAAACGGCCATTACCGGCGCCAGATTTTGCTGTTGGACGATATTATCAACCATTGTGTCGCCGATTTATTCCAGGGTTTCTTTGAGTTCGACAGTATTTGCGCCTTCTCACTGAAGCTGACGCGGGATGCGGAATACAATATCAGTGATACGCTGGATCAAAGCTTAATCGACAAGATGTCCAAGGGGATCCGGCAACGGCTGAAGTCAGAACCGACCCGGCTGGTTTACGATGCCGCCATGCCAGAGCAAATGCTGAAGGTGCTGACCAAACAGCTGGGCACCGGCTCAATGGATGCACTGATTGCCGGTAGCCGCTACCGTAACTTTAAAGACTTTATCGGCTTTCCGAATCTGGGACACCAGAGTATGGAATTTCCGCCGCTGCCGCCTTTACCCAGCCCGGACTTTGAGCAGCACCCTACCACCTTCGATGCCATTCGTAACAGTGATATCCTGTTATATTACCCGTACCACAGCTTTGGTTATTTTACTGAGTGGGTACGTCAGGCTTCGTTCGACCCTAAAGTCACCCATATCCGCATCACTATGTACCGGGTCGCCAAACAATCGCGGGTGATCCATGCCTTACTGGATGCGGTGCGCAACGGTAAAAAGGTCACCGTCGTGGTCGAGCTGAAAGCGCGCTTTGACGAAGAAAACAATATCAACTGGGCACGTAAGATGACCGATGCCGGTATTGAAGTGATCTTCGGCCAGACCACACTGAAAATTCACTCCAAGATTTGCTTAATCACCCGGCTGGAAAAGGGCAAGCCGGTGCGCTACGGCCATATTGGCAGCGGCAACTTTAATGAGAAAACCGCCCGTATTTACACCGATATGAGCCTCTTTACCTGCCATCCTGACATCACCGCCGAAATTGAGCAGGTATTTGAGTTTATCCAGTACTCGTACCGGCCCTTTACCTTTAACCATCTTATTGTCTCGCCCACCTGGAGCCGGCCCAAGTTACAACAGCTGATCCAGCGCGAAATAAACTTTGCGACCAGTGGCCGCAAGGCTGAAATCTTTCTGAAGGTCAATAACCTGGTAGACGAAGACATTGTGCAGTTACTGTACAAAGCCAGTCAGGCTGGGGTAAAGATCCGGATGATTATCCGTGGCATGTGCTCACTGGTGCCTGGTATTCCGGGTAAGAGTCAGAATATTAAGGTGCTGAGTATCCTCGACCGCTTTCTGGAGCACGCCCGGGTTTATGTGTTTCACAATGGCGGTGATACTGATCTCTATATCTCATCTGCCGACTGGATGACCCGTAATATCGACCAGCGGGTGGAAGTGGGGGTACCGATCCTGGATGCAAAAATCAAACAAACCGTACTAACCACGCTGGATATTCAGTGGCGGGATAACGTGAAAGCCCGTATTATTGATGCTAAGCAAAGCAATCCATACGTCAAGCGTGGCAATAAACGGAACATCCGTTCGCAGCAAAGTATTTATGAATTCTTTGCCAGCCAGAGCCAACTAACGCAGCAACAGGCAGAACCAGAATTTTGACAAACACCCCACAACAGGACAACGCCGCCAGTGCCTATATGGCGGCAGTGGACCTGGGCTCGAACAGCTTTCATATGGTGATCGCCCGCATAGTGCAGGGCGATATTCAACTGCTACATCGCGAAAAACAAAAGGTACAACTGGCCGAAGGTTTAAACGACGATCTGGTACTAAGTGAAGAGGCCATTGAACGCGGCCTGACGGTATTACGGCAATTTGCCGATACGCTGCAACCCTTCGCGCCGCAATCGGTGCGGGTCATCGCAACCTATACCCTGCGCCGGGCAAAGAATGCAGCAACGTTTTTACGCCGCGCCAAAACCTTATTTCCGTTCCCAATCGAAGTGATTTCCGGGCAGGAAGAAGCCCGCTTTATCTATCAGGGCGTGGCGCATTTTGAACATTTCGATGGCAAGCGTCTGGTAATGGATATCGGTGGCGGTAGTACCGAGTTTGCCATTGGTGAAGGCAGTCAGCCATTACGGCTGGCCAGTCGTAATATGGGTTGTGTCAGCTATGCCAAAACCCATTTCGGGGCCGGAAAAATCAGTAGCCGCCGTTTTCAGCGCGCTATTGTTCAGGCCGAGCAAGAATTAGAACCTATTGTCAGCAGCTTCCGCGCCAGCGGTTGGCAGCAAGCGGTGGGTACCTCAGGCACCATCAAAACCATTCGCGATATTGTGGTCGGGCTGGGCTGGAGTCAGGGAGCGCTGGAGCTGACACAGCTGTTACAGCTAAAAGACTATCTGCAGAAGTTTGACAGCTGTGATGAACTGCAGCTCACCGGCCTAACCGAGGATCGGAAGCTGTTAATCTGCTCCGGCTTAAGTATCCTGATCGCCGCTTTCCAAATGCTGCAAATTGAGCAACTGGTTTACGTCGATGCCGCGCTGCGCGAAGGCGTGCTGTATGAAATGACCGATAGGTTACAGCATCTGGATATCCGGGAGCAGAGTATCCAGAGCCTGGTGCAGCGCTATGCTATCGATCAGGCGCAGGCCGAGCGGGTAAAACAGACCGCCTTGCAGCTGCTGGCACAGGTAAAAGACAGCTGGCAACTGACCGACGAAGCCGCGCTACTGCTCGGCTTTGCCGCCACTGTATACGAAATTGGCTTACAGATTAACTCCTCTGGTGTGCAGAAACACTCGGCCTATATTCTGCAAAACGCTAACCTGCCTGGCTTTAACCAGGAACAGCAACAATTGTTGGCCTGCCTGGTACGGTTTCATCGCCGGAAAATCCGGGCTGATGAAATCCCCTATTTCAGCCTGTATGAATTGCCGCTGGTGATGAACCTGCTGGTACTGCTGCGTTTGGCGGTACTGCTGAATCAGAAACGCCGGGATGAGTTTTTACCCGACTTACAGGCTAGCGCTCGGGTACAGTCATTGCAGCTGCAGCTGCCACTGAGCTGGTTGCAACAACAAACCGTGCTGGCAGCCGATCTGCAGCAGGAGCAGAAAAGCCTGAAGAAAATTGCCTTTAAACTGGACATCCCGGCGCTGCAGGATCTGAACGATGCCCAGCTCAATCAGGACGCGGTCTGATGTGCCGCTGCCCCTGGCTGGACCAAAGTAAGCCAGACTATGTCGCCTACCATGATACGGAATGGGGCGTGCCTGTGCTTGATGATAATACCTTGTTCGAGTATCTGACGCTGGAAGCGGCTCAGGCCGGCCTGAGTTGGTATACAGTACTAAAGAAGCGGCAACATTACCGTCAGGCCTTTGCGGGTTTTGATCCGGTGCAAGTCGCCGCCTTTACTGAGCAGGACGCCGCGCGTTTATTGCAAAACCCGGGCTTGATCCGCAACCGCCTAAAAATTGCCGCCGCCATCAATAACGCCGCCCGTTTTCTGGAAGTGCAGCAGGAGTTTGGCAGCTTTGCCCGTTATCAGTGGCAATTTGTCAATTATCAGCCGCTGTTAAATCAACGCCAGACCCTGGCCGATTATCCGGCGCGCACGGCCGAGTCCGATGCGTTTAGCGCTGATTTAAAACGCCGCGGCTTTAAGTTTGTTGGCTCGACCATTATTTACGCCCATATGCAGGCCTGTGGTATGGTCAATGACCACAGTATTGATTGTTTCCGCTACCCGCAGCTGATACAACAGGTCGCTAGTCTGGACCTGCGCTCAGCCCTCGGCCTTACTTCACCTTAAATTTAGCGCGCTTTTTCGGCGTCTGAGCACCCAGCACCAATTCGGGTGGCAAGGCAAAGGAAAAGGTACTGCCTTGGCCGGGTTCAGAGAAAATCAGCAGCTGGCTGTTATGGCGGGATAACACATGTTTGACAATCGATAAGCCAAGGCCGGTACCGCCGGTATTGCGCGCCCGAGCCTGATCAACGCGATAAAAGCGTTCCGTTAAGCGTTTTAAATGCTGCGGCGCTATGCCCTCGCCATTATCGGTGACGGTAAAGAGTGCGCGCTGGCCATCACGCTGCCAGCTAACCTGGATCACGCCGCCCGGCGGCGTATATTTAATGGCATTGGTCACCAGATTAGAGAAGGCACTGCGTAGCTCCTCTGGCGCACCGGTCACTTTAAGCTCAGGATCAATCTCAAACTGCAGGCTATGTTGCTTATCACGGTTCAGCGTCTCCGCTTCCTGCTGGATCAGTGCCAGCATCGCCGGTACATCCACTTCCTGATCAAATTGCACCCGGGCCGCGGCTTCAATCCGTGACAGCGTCAATAGTTGCTGCACCAGACTATCCATGCGCCGCGTTTGTTCCAGCATCACGCCATGGGCCTTTTGCCAGATCGGTGCTGCCGGCTGGGCACTGCCATCCATCATTTCCAGATAGCCCTGCAGCACCGTCAGCGGCGTGCGCAATTCGTGCGAGACATTGGCGACAAAGTCTTTGCGGATCTGTTCCAGCTGCTTCAACTGGGTAATATCGCGGACAATCAACAGAAACTGCGCCTTGCCATAAGGCATCATTTTACATTCCAGCATAATGCTGGACGTGGTCGGTGACATCACTTCCAGCGGCTGCTGAAAGTTGCGCTGCTTCAGATACTGATGAAACTCCGGTGAGCGGATCAGGTTATCAATCCGCTGTCCTTCGTCGCTGGGCCAACGCAGACCAACCAGCAGCTGGGCTAACTTATTACACCAGATAATATTCCAGTCTTCATTCAGCACCACCACGGCCTCCGGCAGTGCTTCCGCGCCATCACGAAAGCGCCGTACCAGAGTGCGTAATTCTTTGCGTTTACGCCGCTCCCGCCGCTGCTGGAAATAAATGCCGTCGAAGATTTGCTGCCAGCTGCCATCACCAGCCGGTGGCGTCAGTTTACGATCGCGCCACAGCCACTTATCAAGCAGAAAGATATGTTTGTATTGCCACAGCAGGTGGCCGAGGGTCATTAGCAACAATGCCAATAACAGATGACCAAACAACAGGCCGACAAAGGCGGCGGCACCATAATACAGCGACACCTTGGCCAGGATCTGTCGCTTTGACAGCAACAGGCGCATCAGAGATTACTTCGCAGAGAAGCGGTAACCAGAGCCGCGTACCGTTTGCACCAGCCGGTCATGGCCACTGGGCGAAATGGCTTTGCGTAAGCGGCGGATATGCACATCAACGGTCCGATCCTCAACGTAGACATTGGTACCCCAGACATGATCCAATAATTGCTCGCGGCTGTAAACCCGTTCCGGATGCGTCATAAAGAAATGTAATAAGCGGAATTCTGTCGGCCCCATATCCAGAGCTTGATCGGCAGCACTGACCCGGTGTGATACCGGATCCAGTTTTAAACCCTGAACTTCGATCACATCGTCCAGGCTGGTCGGCGCCACGCGGCGGATCACCGCTTTAATCCGCGCCATTAGCTCTTTCGGTGAGAAAGGCTTGGTCACATAATCATCAGCGCCCACTTCCAGACCGCGCACCTTGTCTTCTTCTTCGCCACGGGCGGTGATCATAATAATCGGTATATTACGGGTTACTTCGTGCTGCTTAATTTTTTTGGCGATTTGGATACCACTGCCGCCAGGCAACATCCAATCTAACAACACTAAATCAGGATAGGGTTCAACCAATTGATTGAGCGCCGCATCAAAGCTGTCGGCGGTGTAAGGCTGATAGCCGTTTTGCTCAAGTACAAAACACAGCATATCGCGGATTGGGGCTTCATCTTCAACAACCAGTATTCGTCTTGACATAGTTCGCTAGCCTGTTAATAAAACTTTGCCCTATTATCAAAGCATAATATGACAGTTTTATGAAAACCGCGAATAAAGCCGCCAGAAACAGCTGAATAATCAGTAGTTATCTGCTGCCTATAAACAAAAAAACCCCGCCAACGGCCTGTCTCTTATACACAAATCCCCCGGTTTTTACTGGGGGATTTTTTGAACTCTCCGCACGCTTTCCGATCAGATCTTTCACTTAATCTAAAGGTGAATACTGATGAACAATGCACAATGGGCAAAAAGTACTTTTGGTCAGGCCGACTTAGGGGATCCCCGCCGAACCACACGTCTGGTAAAGTTAGCGGAAACCTTAGCAAACGATCCAGGAAAGCCATTCGTGTCTATTACACAATCCCCCGCCGATATGGAAGGCGCTTATCGTTTTATCCGTAATGAGCACGTCAATGCTGACGCGATAGCAAAAGCAGGCTATCTGGTCACAGCAGCGCAAGCCGCCAAACATAATTTATTACTGGCTTTAGAGGATACCACTGCCATCACTTACAGCCATCGTTCCGTGCGAGATGAGCTTGGTCATGTCAATCAAGGAAATAACTATCGGGGCATACTTGCGCACAGCGTTTTGTTATTCGCTCCTGAGCAACAAGAGCTTGTTGGATTAATTGAACAATCCCGCTGGACACGGGATATCAGCACGCGCGGAAAGAAACATGTGCGAACACAAACACCTTATGAAGAGAAAGAAAGCTTCAAGTGGCAGTCTGCTTCGGTCAATCTATCGGCACGATTAGGCGCTAAAATGGCCGATGTGATATCCGTCTGCGACCGCGAAGCTGATATCTATGAGTACTTGCAGTATAAGCTCTCAAAGCAACATCGCTTCGTGGTTCGTTCCATGCAGAGTCGCCATATTGAGCAGTCTGAACAGAAGCTCTACGACTATGCTGCAGGTCTTGAAAGCGCCGGACAAAAGCAAATCCATATAGCGCAAAAAGGTGGACGTAAAGCACGTACAGCAACAGTAGACATTGTCTTTGCGCCAGTCACGTTGCAAGTGCCGGCAAATAAGCGTGGCGAATCACTATCGCTTTATTATGTCGGGTGCGAAGAGCGAGCCGATGACAAAAACGCGTTAAATTGGCATTTGCTGACTACCGAACCAGTCCAGAGCAAAGCAGATGCACTGAACATCATCCGTTATTACGAGCATCGCTGGTTAGTAGAAGAATATCACAAAGCCTGGAAAACGGATGGTACAGATATTGAGAATGCCCGCTTACAAAGTAAAGATAACATTGAGCGGCTTGTGACCATCAGCGCCTTTATTGCTGTAAGAATAGTGCAGCTGAAGTTTGCGCGCGAACAACCAGACGAGATAAGTTGTGAACAGGTGCTGTCGCCAAAAGCCTGGAAATTGTTATGGATAAAACGGGTCAGCAGGACCTTACCTGACACCGTCCCCTCGATGAAGTGGGCTTATACCGAGCTTGCAAAGCTCGGTGGGTGGAAAGATACAAAACAAACCGGCAAGGCCTCGGTCAAGGTATTGTGGCAAGGATGGTTCAAACTACAAACCATCCTTGAAGGTTATGACCTAGCAAAGTCTCTTGAGGCTGACTTGTGATCAAGAGACAGGCCAACGGCGGGGTAAGATAATGCTAGGGCTTGTTGACGTTTGCTGGTTAGATTTTGTTCGTCTGGCGGTGTTTTGATCGCGAAACGAGGAGTGCGGTTTAGTTATTCTAAATAAACGACGAGTGACAAAGAGCAAAGCGCCGCCAGACGAACCCTTCGGGCAGCGTGTGGCTGGCATTTCTACTGCGTTATCGCTTGTTCATGTAGAATAACTACACATCACAAGCTCTGCCTTGTATAAATACCAGCCACTCAGCTGCAAAAACAACCAGCAAACGTCAACAAGCCCTACTGAACAGCAGATTAGAAATTGTACACCACGCCCAGTGACAGCGCTTTAGCGTCCTGACCAGTAACGGTATTCAGCTGGGTATCACGGCCACCGGCAGTAACGCGGAAGTTTGCATTGTCGTCATTTGACGTCACGGCATAAGCTGCATACAGCGTTAAAGCACGCCCGAAGTTACGATCAACACCAAACACAAACATATTGGCACCTGATTCGGCTACGTCATTCTTACCGGCAACATAGTACTGGCCACGCAGAGTGTAATCACCCATCTTGTAGCTGGTACCCAGACCGTAAACATTGCGGTCACCGCCAGGTACATCGCTGGCAGTTTGATACATACCTGAAACGCGCAGATCTGAGGTCAGGTCATAGTACAGACCAACCCGAACCGCGTTTGGATCTAAACCGTTAGCACCTTCAAAGGTCTCGTAAGCCACAGCTGCATAGAAGCCTTTTACTTCGTAGGCTACTGACATGCTGTAAGATTCCTGAATGTTGTCTACAGTAGCGCCAGTGTTGTTATGTGGCGTGTAGTGGAAATCAAATACGAAGTCACCAAATTTTGGTGAAGTATAGGCCACGCCGTTTCTGTAACGCTCGTCAAAGACGTTACCGATGTTAGCGTTGGTTGCGCCAGCAGTAGAAGTACGGGTCAGGTTACGGATATCACCTACGCGGTCACCGAACATATCCACTTTACCACGCACGTTTTTCAGTGGGGTGTCAAACTGACCGATACGCACAGTACCAAAACCGCCTTTTAAGCCGACGAAAGAATCGCGTGAAGCCCAGTTACCTGAACCTTCGTCAAAACGGATATTCTGTTCAATTTGCATAAAGGCTTCTAAACCGCCATCCAGCTCATGCTTGGCACGGAAACCTAAACGGCTGGAGTTGCTTGATACGTTAGTACCGCTGTCTACACCGTTATCCAGTGAATCAACTGACAGGTGAGCGCGGCCGTAGATCTGTACCGTGTTAGCCAGAGCCGGGGTCGCCATTACTGAACACAGTGCGGCGGCAACTAAACTTAATTTGATGGTTTTCATGGAACTCTCCTGATTAGCTTTTTATTGGTATGCTGAACACGGGACTTATTATCAGTAACAAAGATGTCAGTAATGTGGCTCTTGCATGAAGATTTTATGACAAAGGCCGGATAACCGGCCTTTGGAGATAGCGAGATAAAACAAAAACTTAACCGTAACGACCGGTAATATAGTCTTCGGTTCTTTTCTGTGTCGGGTTGGTGAAGACGTCGTTGGTGCCACCAATTTCAATCAGATTACCCAGGTGGAAGAACGCAGTACGGTCTGATACCCGCGCCGCCTGTTGCATATTGTGCGTCACAATCACGATAGTAAAGTTCTGCTTTAACTCGGTGATCAGCTCTTCGATAATCGAGGTCGCAATAGGATCCAGCGCTGAACACGGCTCATCCATTAAAATCACTTCCGGGCTGACCGCGATAGTGCGGGCGATACACAGACGCTGCTGCTGACCACCTGACAAACCGGTACCCGGTTGATTTAAACGATCTTTAACTTCATCCCATAAACCGGCACGGCGCAGACTGGACTCAACCACATCATCCAGATCCGATTTTTTGCTGGCCAAGCCATGTAACTTCGGGCCATAAGCAATATTTTCATAAATCGACTTCGGGAAAGGGTTAGGCTTTTGGAACACCATACCGACCTGAGCCCGCAGCTGCACCACATCCAGTGACGGCGCATAAATATCCTGGCCATCCAGTGCAATTTCTCCGGTTACCCGGCAGCTGTCGATAGTGTCGTTCATCCGGTTTAAACAGCGTAAAAAGGTCGATTTACCACAGCCTGACGGGCCGATAAAGGCAATCACTTCATTCTCCACAATATCCATATCCACGCCGTGGATGGCCTGGTTGCTGCCGTAAAATACTTTGACATCACGGGCCGTCATTTTAATTTTTTGGCCGGCTTCATTAACTTTTGCAGTAGTCATACTTAATTCCTGTATTCAAAAACGGTTAGGCGGGCCAACTGTTACCAACGCACTTCAAAACGACGACGTAACCAGATTGCCAGACCATTTAAGGTCAGCATTAATCCCAGTAACACAATAATGGCGGCTGAAGTTCTGGCTTCAAAGAAATTCCGCAGCTCATTACCCTGCCATAAATAAATCTGTACCGGTAGCGCCGTAGACTGTTCCATCGCGCTGGACGGCACTGAAGCGACGAAGGATTTCATGCCAATTAGCAGTAAAGGTGCACTTTCACCCAGCGCCTGGGCGACACCGATAATGGCACCGGTGAGGATGCCCGGAATCGCCAGCGGTAACACATGGTGAAATACCGCCTGAGTTTTTGACGCCCCCAGGCCTAAAGCTGCCTGACGAATTGACGGCGGAATAGCTTTTAACGTCGAGCGGGTCGCAATAATCACCGTGGGTAAGGTCATCAAACTCAATACCAGGCCACCAACAAAGGGGGCTGACATCGGCAGATTAAACCAGCCGATAAAGATCGAGGCACCCAGTAAACCAAATACAATAGAAGGTACTGCAGCCAGGTTGTTAATATTCACTTCCACCAAATCGGTAAACTTATTTTTCGGTGCAAATTCTTCCAGATAAATCGCAGCTGCCACGCCCATTGGCACCGCCAGCAGGATCACTATCAGCATCATATACAGCGAGCCCATAAAGGCACCGGCCAGGCCGGCCGAGGCCAGTGAGCTGCGTGAATCAGGGTTCATAAACAGGGCCCAGCTAAAGCGATTCTGAATCACGCCTTCCGCTTTCAGACTTTCAACCCACTCCCGCATCTTTGGACTTAACTGCTGCTTCTCATCCGGTAAGCTGCGATCGATATTGCCTTTTAACCAGACATCAATATTGGCATCGGTTAATAAAAACAGCTTTTGGGTTTGCCCGATAATAGCGGGGTTAGCAATAACTCTATCCCGCAGCGCAAAACGCTCGCCTGAGGTCACAATACGCGCCAAATCCCGCCGATGCTGCGCGCCGTCCGGAATCACCTTTAGCAGGGCATCCTGAATTAAGCGGTTAAAATTGACCATCCCGACTTCAGAGCGCCAGGCCAGATGCCGTTGCTCAAAAGCCTGTGGCGATTCGCCGGCCTGCAGCACCGGTTGTTCACTGATCTTGACCACTGCCGGGTCAAAGTGGATCTCCAGCTCAATACCATGCTGCCAGAACGCCGGTAAGCCTTTAGAGAAGATATTGATAAAGAGTAAGGCGACTAACAGTAAGCTGATGCCTACCGCCGTCATACCGGCAAAACGAAATAGCTTTTCCTGACGGTGCCTTTTCTTTAATGAGCGCACTACCTGCTGCTGTACCGGGCTGGCGCTATAAGTTGAAGACGCAGAAGTCTGCACAGTTTTCATAAGCTATTACTCGTATTGTTCACGGTATTTACGGACGATCACCAAAGCGACGATATTCAGTAACAGGGTAATCACAAACAAGGTTAAACCGAGCGCAAAGGCCACTAATGATTGCGGGCTGGCAAAATCATTATCACCTGTTAACTGGTTCACAATAGTTACGGTTACCGTCGATACGGCTTCAAAGGGGTTCGCAGTTAACGACGGGCTGTTACCTGCCGCCAGCACTACTATCATAGTTTCACCAATGGCGCGGCTGGCTGCCAGTAATACGGCGCCAACGATCCCAGGCAATGCTGCAGGTAGTACTACCTTGCGGATAGTTTCGGACTTAGTCGCACCCAAACCTAAGGAGCCGTCGCGCAGCGCTTTGGGTACCTGAGTAATAATGTCATCAGATAATGAGGAGATAAAAGGGATAATCATAATTCCCATTACCACACCGGCAGTCAGGGCAGAGGTAGCGCGGATGGTAAGTCCCAGCATCTGCCCCAAATCGGCTAAATAGGGCCCTACCACCACTAAAGCAAAGAAGCCATAGACAATGGTCGGGATACCGGCCAATACCTCGATAATAGGTTTTACGGTGTCACGCACCTTTTTCGGCGCATACTCGGCCATATAGATAGCCACCATTAAACCCAGTGGAATCGCCACTAATAACGCAATACCGGCGACCAGCATAGTGCCTGATAACAATGGTAATAAACCAAAGCTGCCCTGACTCCCGGTCAGGGAGCCGTCGGCAACACCAGCGGTGGAGAAACGCGGATTCCAGGTGGTACCAAAAAAGAAATCAGTGGGCTTAATAAAGCTAAAAAACTTCAGCGTTTCGCCAACCATCGACAAGACGATACCGATAGTGGTTAAAATCGCAATGGTTGAACAGATCAGTAAGGTCGCCATTAAGGCTTTCTCGACCTGATGGCGGGCACGTAATGATGGCCGGATCTTCTGATAACTGACAAGTAGCCCTAGTGCACCAACAATAAACATCAGCGCCAGCAGTAACAAACCGCTTTTTTGCTGTAACGCGCCAAGATAGTTTGCGGCATTGATTTCCCAATCGGCTGCTTCGCTTAATACTGCAAAGTTGGTTGCCAGGTTACTGATGCGACGCATTAATACCTGTGCCTGCTCACCACTATTCAACACTTCAGTCGGTAAAGAGGCTAACACCAGTTGCTGGATCACCGCTGGCGATAGCCAACTCCACAGCAGCATAATAAAGAATGGCGGTAGTACCGCCCAAAGCCCAACCATCATGCCGTAATGATGTGGCCGCGAGTGCAGGCTGGCACTATTCTGACCACCAGCCAGTTTACGGCTACGCTGCATGCCCAGCTGATAGGCTACAGCCAGCAATACCAGCAAAATAATTATAAGTGACAAGTTATTCATCAGTGCTCCGCTACTGATTGCCAGATAATCCACTGATACTAGCTTAAAGTATCAAGATTGCACTTTTATGACAAAGTGGCGTAAACGAAAAAGGCGCCCTAAGGCGCCTTAGCGTAATATCAGATATTACAGAGATTTTTTGCTGCGGATAGTTTGCAGAACTTCAGCGCGCTCAGCATCAGCCAGTGGGATCAGGCCTGCAGCTTCCAGTGGGCTACCAAAACCTGAAGTCGCTTCAGAAACGTGGAACTCAGCATATTCCTGCAGACCTGGGATCACGCCGATATGCTGGCCTTTTACATAGAAAAACAGCGGGCGAGATACCGGGTAAGTACCAGCGATAATGTTATCGATAGTTGGTACGATACCGCTTACGGTAGCCACTTTAATACGGTCACGGTTGCTTTCATAGAAGCTTAAACCGAATACACCGACTGCGTCTTTCTGAGCCTGTAAGCGGGCCAGAGTTTCAGTGTAGTCGCCAGCGATTTCAACTACGCGGCCGTCAGTACGCATTGCTAAACAGAAGTTATTCTGGTCAGCAGATGGCATGGCTTTTACTTCTGGCAGCGTCTTACAACCGTCCAGAATCACTTTCTCTTCGTATACTTCACGGGTACCGTGGTTTGAGCCAGGGATAGCTAACAGAATCGCCTGATCTGGCAGTGACTTGTCGATTTGTGACCAGCGTGTGTAAGGGTTAGCGACCATCTGGCCATTTTGTGGTACCTGAGCGGCCTGAGCCAGGAATACGTGCACCGGCTGCAGAGCAAAAGTACCGGCATCAATGCGTGAAGCAAAGACGATACCATCATAGCCGATCTTCACTTCGATAACTTCAGTCACACCATTGGCTTTACAGCTGTCCAGCTCGGCAGGACGGATAGCGCGTGATGAGTTAGCGATATCAATAGTGTTAGTACCAACACCCTGACAGAATTGACGTAAACCACCGCCAGAGCCACCTGAGCCAACAACCGGCGTTTTGAACTGAGCAAAGCTGTTACCAAACTCTTCAGCAGCGATAGAAGAGAATGGCAGTACAGTTGATGAACCGGCGATTTGAATAGTATCGCGGGTAGCTTGTGCCTGAGCGGCAAAGCTCAGTGATACGGCAGTGGCCAGAACCAGTTTAGTTAAGTTTTTGATTTTCATTTAATCATTCCTCAAAGTGGACGTTTCAATTTGTACGGGCTTAGTCTGCTTGCTTTTTATTTCAGCAATATGACAATAGAAAATTTTTTCTTAGTTAGTGCGAAATTGTTGCCAGCCACGCTCTAACTCTGCCGCCAGCGCGGTGAGTTCTTCTGCCGCCTGCGACGACTGACTGGCGCCCTGATGCAATTGCTGGCTGGCCTGATGCATGGCCGCAATACCTGACACAAAGCGGCCGGCGGTTTGCTGCTGCTCATTACCTGCCAAACTAATTTGCTGATTAATATCACTGAGTGTCGCAACCTCAGCTGCCAGCTGCCGGAATTGCTGCTCGGTTGCCCTGGCCTGCTCGACACTGTCTTTCGCTTGTACATCGGCCTGGGCAATGCTGGAGCAAGCACTATCCGCTTGTTGTTGCAGGGTGCTAATCATCTGCCGGATCGATTCAGTGGCCTGCTTGGTATTGGCGGAAAGGGTACGTACTTCATCGGCAACCACTGAGAAGCCGCGACCGGCCTCACCGGCGCGTGCCGCCTCAATGGCCGCATTTAACGCCAGTAAGTTGGTTTGCTCCGAGATCTTGCCGATAACTTCCAGCACACCGGAGATCTTGCCGGAGTCTTGCTGTAATTGTTGCATCAGCCTGGCGGCGGCGGCCATTTGCTGCGCCAACTGTTCGGCGCTGTGCATACTCTTCTGGCTTACCTGCTGGCCCTGCTGACACAGAGCGCTGGCATTCTGACTGACCTGATTGGCCGAGCCGGTATGGCTGGCCACCCGATCCAGTGCCTGCATCATCTCACTGACCGCGTCAGATAATTGATCCGCTAACCGGGCTTGGTCCGCAGCACCGCTATTCACCTGATCGCTAATGCCGGACACCTGCGTCGCCTGACTGCTCAGCTCCCGCGCACTGCCACCTAGTTGTTGCAGCAGGCCAGCAAAGCGCTGCAGCATTAAATTTAGTGCCCGGGCCGCTTCGGCAATCTCATCACGGCCACGTTCATCGGCGCGTAAGGTTAAATCGGCTTGCTGTTCCAGTTGTAACAACAGATCACGCAGCCGGGTCAGCGGCTTATTCACCGCACGGCGGGTTTGCCAGATCAGCAATAACACAAAGGCGGTTAGCAAGGCGCCGCCCACCAGATACACCAACAGCATCTGCCCGGTTAGCTGCTCAGAGGCATCCCGTACCTCAGCCGCAGCATCGATTTGCTGCTGAATAAACTGCTCAGCCAGAGTAGCAAAAGGGGCAATCTGCTGTTTAAATTCGTTATTAATGCTGGAGTCATTCAAAATTTTGATTAGCAGCGCATCATCGCCGACAAAACCAATCCAGTCCTGATAGTGTTTAACGGCTTTGGCAAAGGCTGCATCCAAAGCAGCAAAGGCCTCTTCATCCGCCGGCGATTTTATCGTGCGCTGCTCGCTAAAACCTTGCCATTGCGTGGCGGCTTCAGCCAGTAGCGCCTGCACGCTGCTACGGGTCGCCTCGGCCGAAGACCAGCCGGATTTATATTGCTGCACCTCGCTAAGCGCCTGCTGTTGCAGAATTTTTTGGCTTTGCATAACACCAGACAGGATCGCCAGGTGTTCATGATACAGGCGTTGAAACAGCTGGTCCTTGCTGTTAGCGGCCTGAAAAGATGCCACCAAAACCAGCAGCAATAAACCCAGGGGTACCAGTCCCAACAGCAGCACCCGGCTGGCGATGGTAGAGAAATTAAGCATAGTGAGGACCTGCATCGGAGTGAAACTGGCGGCAACTTAGCAGCTAAGTGTGTACTTTTTATGACAGCAGCAATGCTTACGCAGGGATCCACGGCGGTAAGCGTAAAGTATATACTAGCTGCTACGCCTGCCTGACCGTCAAAACGTCAGGCAATTAACCAAGGATTTCCTATGCATAAACCCATTATCGTCATCACCGGTGCCGCGCAGCGTGTCGGCCTGACACTGGCGTTAGACCTACAACAGGCCGGTTATCAGGTGGTGGCCAGCTACCGTAGTGAGCGACCGGGCCTGGCACAACTTAAAGCCGCCGGCGTGCTAACCTATCAATGCGATCTGACCGATCTAAATAGCCTGGCGGATTTTATCAGCCAGCTGCAGCAGCTTGGTCCACTGCGGGCGCTGATCCATAATGCCTCGGACTGGCGCAAGGATCCGCCGGCAACGGCAGACTCCTTGTTGGCGCAACTGCAAGCAGAAGCAGAAAGCTTTGATTATTTGCAGCAAATTCATGCCCGTACGCCCTACTTGCTTAACCGTGCGCTGCAGCCACAACTGCAGCTCAGTGAGCAGGCCGATATTATTCAGCTGAGCGATTTTGTGGCCAGTGTTGGCAGTAGCAAACATATTGCCTATGCAGCGTCCAAGGCCGCGCTAGAGAACCTGACCCTGTCTTTTGCCCGGCAATTTGCACCAAAGATTAAAGTTAATACCATAGCGCCGGCGCTACTGATGTTTAATGCCGGTGATGCCGAGGAATATAAACAGCAGGCTTTGCAAAAGTCGTTGTTACAGTGTGAACCTGGGGCACAGGAAGTGGTAACAGCAGTACGCTATATTCTGGACAGCCGCTATCTGACCGGACGGGTACTGGCGCTGGATGGCGGTCGGCATTTAAATTTACCCTGAGTTTCGCGTAAACCCCAACGCAACACTGAAGTTTAGACGCGGCGCAATCGAGTAGGAGGC
>NZ_AHTH01000042.1 GCF_000245735.1 Alishewanella jeotgali KCTC 22429 | reverse complement strand
AGGAGCCTGCATGGCTCCTTTTTTTATTTTCCTGGTTTCGTGACGAGCAAAATCCGGCGTTTGGGTATACAATATCGCCCCTTTATTGGCGAGCTGAGGTTTTATCATGCCCTGGATCCAACTGCGGGTCACCACCACTGAGAAAAAAGCCGAGCAGGTCAGCGATATGCTGATGAGCTGGGGCGCCCAGGCAGTAACCTTTCTTGATGCCAAAGATACGCCAATTTATGAGCCGCTGCCGGGGGAAATCCTGTACTGGGAAAATACCGTGGTAATGGGTTTATTCGATGCCGAACACCCGATGCAAAAAGTGCTGAAGCAGCTTGAAAGCACGGCGCTGTTTAAAGAAGGCCTCAGCTATAAGCTGGAACAGCTGGAAGATAAAGACTGGGAACGCGAGTGGATGGATAACTTCCACCCGATTAAATTTGGCAAGCGCTTATGGGTTTGCCCCAGTTGGCGCGATATTCCGGACCCGACTGCCGTTAATGTGCTGCTGGATCCGGGCCTGGCCTTCGGTACCGGTACCCACCCTACCACCGCACTTTGTATGCAATGGCTGGATAAGCATATCGAACCGGCACAAACCGTGGTCGATTTTGGCTGCGGCTCGGGCATTCTCGGCATTGCCGCGCTGAAACTTGGCGCCAGCCGGGTGGTCGGTATCGATATTGACCCGCAGGCGATTATGGCCTCTAAAGCCAACGCCGAGCGCAATGGCGTAGCCGGGCAAATTGAGCTGTATTTACCCAAAGATCAACCCTGCTTACAGGCCGATGTGGTGGTGGCCAATATCCTGGCCGGCCCGTTGGCGGAACTCTCTGCCGTTATCAGCGCCTATGTTAAGCCGGGCGGTTTACTGGCGTTATCCGGTATTCTGGAGAGTCAGGCGCAAAGCGTCATGGCGGCCTATGCCAGCGAATTTGCGTTTGACCCTATCGCGGTACAGGAAGAATGGGTGCGCTTAAGCGCACGAAAAATCGCCTGATTCAGGCCCAATTCAGCCGATTATGTTTTGCTGGCTACTGTTGCAAAAAACAGCAACAGTTAAATTATCTTTTAATGACATGCAGTAAATTCGCGGGCCTGCTTTTCGGAAAACACTTATTTTCAGCCTTTTAGGGAATGTCAATCCCTGAAAGGGCAAAAAAAAGCAAAAATTGTTTAAAAAACAGCCTTTGCTTTAGTGGTAAAAATCCGTAAACTTAGCGCCCCTTGAGGACAGAGCCTTGGAATCAGTGGTGCGCATAGGTCCATATCAGTTAGCGAATCAGGTGATCTGCGCTCCGATGGCTGGGGTAACCGATCACACTTTTCGTGAACTCTGCCGCCGGTTTGGTGCGGCTTTAGCTGTGTCAGAGATGCTGTCGAGCAGTCCGCAGGTCTGGCAAAGCGAAAAGTCACAAAATCGGATGGGCCATCGCCAGGAGTCTGGCATTCGCTCAGTGCAAATTGCCGGCAGCGATCCGGAACAAATGGCTGCCGCCGCGCAGTATAACGTCGACATCGGCGCCGATATTATCGACATTAATATGGGTTGCCCGGCGAAAAAGGTGAATAAAAAGCTGGCAGGCTCAGCCCTGTTGCAATACCCGGAGCTGGTAGAGCAAATCGTGCGGGCAGTGGTACAGGCCGTTAAGGTACCGGTAACACTGAAGATCCGCACTGGCTGGGACCCGGAACATCGCAATGGCGTGCAAATCGCCCGCATTGCCGAGGATAACGGCATTCAGGCGCTGGCGGTGCATGGCCGCACCAAAGCCTGTATGTATAAAGGAGAAGCCGAGTACGATACTATTGCTGCGATTAAGCAGCAGGTGAAGATACCGGTCATCGCCAATGGTGATATAACCTCACCGGAAAAAGCGCAATTCGTGCTCGACTACACCGGCGCCGACGCCATTATGATTGGTCGCGCGGCCCAGGGTCGGCCATGGATTTTCCGGGAAGTGGTGCACTATCTGGCAACAGGGGAGAAACTGGCTGCGCCTTCGGTTAGCGAAGTGCAGCAAATCATGCTGGAACATGTGCAGGGCTTGCACCAGTTATATGGTGACTATGCCGGTGCCCGTATCGCCCGCAAACATGTGGGCTGGTACCTGGCAGAGCATGATCCGGACGGGTTATTTCGTAGTGAATTCAACGGTATTGAGCATGCCAATGTGCAGCTGGATGCCTTAAATAGCTATTTTCATAAACTAGCAGCAACCTAACGTAAAAGAGAAAAGCAATGTTTAATTCGAACGTTACTTCGCCATTTATCACTAACGCCCACGTTCAGTCTCAGGAAAAGCCACAGGCCTTATCCAGTGCCGTCCAAAAAGCTGTTGCCAATTACCTGCAACAGTTAAACGGCCAGGACGTTAACGATCTGTACGAGCTGGTATTATCTGAATTAGAGCGGCCATTACTGGAAGAAGTAATGAAGTATACCCGCGGCAACCAAACCCGTGCCGCTAACCTGATGGGTATCAACCGCGGCACGCTGCGCAAAAAGTTAAAACAATACGGCATGTCATAATGCCACGCGGGGTCGGCCCCGCTACAAGCACCTTCGGGTGCTTTTTTATTGGCTAAACTTAGGGCGTGTTGACGTTTGCTGCTTAGATTTTGTTCGCACTGGCGGCGCTTTGATCGCGAAACGAGGAGTGCGGTTTAGTTATTCTAAATAAACGAC
>NZ_AHTH01000043.1 GCF_000245735.1 Alishewanella jeotgali KCTC 22429 | reverse complement strand
TTTAGCTGGATCACCAGTCGCTCCCGACATCCGAAGCAACAACAAAGCGTCCAGGACGCATATATAAAACTTCCAACTGGAAACGATCCTTAACATTCCCGGCACAGTGCGCTTGGAAAATGTGGATGTGTGGTTTCAGGATGAAGCGAGAATTGGTCAACAAAATACGACTACCCGTTTATGGGCTAAAACCGGCTCGCGTCCCCGCGCAGTGAAACAACAACAATTTGAATATGCGCATCTATTTGGTGCCGTGTGTCCGGCAACGGGCGCGACAGAAGCACTGATTGTCCCGTTCCTGAGCAAAGAGATGATGAAAAAGCACTTAGCGCAGCTCTCTGCTGCAACAGCAAAAGGCCGATTTGCTGTTGTGATCATGGATGGCGCGGGTTGGCATACGGATGATATTGCTGACGATTTTGATAATCTGGCTATTTTAAAACTGCCACCGTATTCGCCAGAGCTCAATCCGATAGAACAGGTGTGGAGTTGGCTGCGGCAACATCATTTAGCGAATCGTTGTTTTGAAAACTATGAGGCGATTGTGGATGCGTGTAGCGAAGCCTGGAACAGCTTTATCAGCGATACCGCTCGGGTGATCAAGATGTGCTCAAGAGATTGGGCGATACTGAACAAACTTTAAGATGGAATGGTATAACTTATCACCACGAAGCAGACCGGCATTCGCTGCCGGTGAATTGGGTTCGGTGTAAGCGATTGTTAGCTGGCGAGGTGGAGTGTTACGACCAAAGGACCAGCGGATACCATAACCGGCCGATACACCGGATTGCGTTTGCTGTTGGTACTGAGCGGTATTTTCCGTGAAATGAAAGTTATCTTTTGGCGTGCCGGAGTCGGTCAGCTGCTCAGTTTTTAGCAGGTTAAAATATTGCGCTACCGAGAACGCCGCCGGGTCACGATCTGCGACCTCGCGGTACCAGAGGTAGGTATTATTGGTCCAGGAGCGTAACCACATTTTCTCATGCATGGCAGTCCCTGCACGGTCCGGATAGGGGCGGTTACTATTAAAAGGATCAGTACCAGTGCGTGGTGTCTGGCAAAAATCCTTTAAGGTACTTTCTGCCGGGAACTGTCCTGCAACCCAGGCCGGCGCTGTTGGTATGGTACCACCGCCACCGCTGCCACCGCCTACGCTGCTTGAGCCAGAACTACCTGAGCCCCCGCAGGCTGTCAACGACAGCGTAACCAACGACAGCGCCAGTAATGACAACGCTGAACGTCCAGAAAACTGCTGTTTACCCATGCTAAACCTCCTTCCACAACTATAGCGCATCCATTAATTTACGCAAAATTAACACAAACTGCGCTAAGCTGCAAGTTAAGCACACTCCGGTGCCCCTGAGTATAGTACGGGTAAATAGGGCGTTGACGTTTGCTGCTTGTTTTTGCAGCTGTTTGGCTGGTGTTTATACAAGGCAGAGCTTGTGATGTGTAGTTATTCTACATGAACAAGCGATAACGCAGTAGAAACGCCAGCCAAACGCTGCCCGAAGGGTTCGCACTGGCGACACTTTGCTCTTTGGCACTCGTCACTAATTTAGAGTAACTAAACTGCGCTCCTCGTTTCGCGATCAAAGTGCCGCCAGTGTGAACAAAATCTAAGCAGCAAACGTCAACACGCCCTAGGGTGTCAGATGAGCTACAGCCGCTGCCGGACCGCTTCAAACAAACAGATCCCTGCCGCAACAGAGACATTCAGACTGGATACAGTGCCAAACATCGGTATCTTTACCAGTGCATCACAGGTTTCCCGGGTCAGACGCCGCAAGCCCTCACCTTCGGCGCCTAATACCAGAGCTAAAGGCCCTGTTAAATCGGCTTGATAAACCAAGGTCTCAGTTTCACCGGCAGTGCCTACCACCCAAATACCGGCTTCCTGTAATTGCCGCAACGTACGCGCCAGATTCGTTACCGTGATAAAGGGTACCGACTCGGCGGCACCGCAGGCCACTTTGCGTGCTACTGAAGTTAATTTTACCGAACGATCTTTCGGTGCGACCACCGCATGCACACCCGCCGCATCCGCGCTACGCAAAATGGCACCCAGATTATGCGGATCCGTTACACCATCCAGAACTAACAGCAAAGGCTTACTGTGCGCTTCCACAATAGCGGCTAAATCGGTTTCGTTACCACTACTACTTAACCGAGCCTTAGCAACAATACCCTGATGCTGGCCGCTGACCATCTCATCCAGGGTTTTACGATTACAAAATTGCAACGAAATGCCGTGTTGCCGCGCTTGTTGCAACAGTGGCTGCATCCGTTTGTCGTCGCGGTCTTTTAACGCGAAAATTTCCAGCACATCCTGTGGCGCGCGTTTTAATAAGGCTTCGACCGCGTGCAGGCCAAATACCAGATCATTACTCATAGCTTACCTGTAGTGAATTACAGAGCGCCGTACTAGCGGCGACTCTTGGATTTCTTTGCTTTCGGCGCAGCAGGCTTTTTGCCTGCCGGAGCTTTGGCAGCTTTGGTTGTTTTGCCTGCTTTAGTTACTTTGCCAGCCTTAGCAGGCGCAGTTTTGCCAGCTTGTCGCGCCAGTTTTTCTTCAAAAGCGGCATTTTTACTGGCTTTAATCTGCCGACCAGAAACCTGGGTGCGGATTTCGCCAACCAGCACCAAATCAATTTTCCGCGCCTCCAGATTTACCGCCACCACTTTCACGGTCACCGCATCGCCCATCCGGTAACTGACACCTGAGTGCTCACCGGTCAGAATTTGCCGTTCGGTATCAAAGCGGTAATAGTCGTTCTGCAGCGAGGTGACATGTACCAAACCTTCAATATACAAGTCACTCAGTCTGACAAAGAGCCCGAAATTGGTGACGGTTGACACCACCCCAGGAAACTCTGAGCCCAGGTGATCCTGCATATATTCACATTTTAGCCAGTCGGCGACTTCACGGGTCGCATCATCGGCCCGCCGCTCTGTCATCGAGCACTGCTCACCGAGTGGCGCCATATCTTTTTCAATATAGGCTTTCGGACCGGTAACCTGCTGACCTTGTTTCGCCAGAATAGCTTTAATGGCCCGGTGCAGCACCAGATCCGGATAGCGGCGAATTGGCGAGGTAAAGTGGGCATAGGCTTCCAGCGCCAAACCAAAGTGTCCCTGATTATCACCCTGATATACCGCTTGTTTCATCGAGCGCAACATCGTGGTTTCAATCAGTTCGCGGTCGGGACGATCGGATAAACGCGCCAGCACCTCAGTCAGCTCCAACGGTGTCGGTTCATCTGACAGATTGGCTTCAATACCCAGCTCAGCTAAAAAGCGTTTAAAGTTAGCAAAGCGATCGCCATCCGGCCGCTCGTGTACGCGGAATAAGGCATGAGCTTCATGCTTCTCAATAAAGCGTGCCGCCGCCACGTTGGCCATAATCATACATTCTTCAATGATCTTATGCGCTTCGTTGCGGTGCACCGGCACAATCTGCTCAATCTTGCGGTGGCTGTTAAAGATAAAACGGGTTTCCACGGTTTCAAATTCAATGGCACCGCGCTGTGCCCGTACTTTCGCCAGTTTTTTATACAGGCTGTACAGGGTTTCCAGGTTGGTTAGCTGGGCGGCATATTCCTGCCGTAGCTTAGGATCACCCTGTAAAATGGCATGCACCTTGTTATAGGTAAAGCGCGCCGCTGAATGCATCACCGCTTCGTAAAACTGATAGCTCTCCAGCTTGCCGTGCGCACTGATATGCATTTCAGCGACAAAGCATAAGCGGTCAACGTGCGGATTTAATGAGCACAGACCATTCGACAAGGCTTCGGGCAACATAGGAACCACATGGTCCGGAAAGTACACCGAATTCCCGCGCTCCAGCGCACTGTGATCCAAGGGCGTGCCAAATTGCACATAAGCACTGACGTCGGCTATCGCCACCCACAGCTTCCAGCCACCGTTTTCCTTCGCTTCAGCATAGACCGCATCGTCAAAATCACGGGCATCCTCACCGTCGATGGTCACCAGCGGCAGCTGCGTTAAATCAACCCGCCCCTGCTTAGCCGCAGCAGGTACCTCTTCGCCAAATTTCGCGACCTGCTGAATCACCGCATCGGAAAAGACGTGCGGGATCTGATGATTTCGGATCGCCACTTCGATTTCCATCCCGGGCGCCATATGCTCGCCCAGTACTTCGACGACCCGCCCCATGGCGTTAACCCGCTTCGATGGCCGTTGGGTAATTTCTACTAATACCACCTGACCGTGGCGGGCAGCACCCTGCTCGCCCTCAGGCACAATAATATCCTGGCAGATCCGCGCATCATCGGGCACCACAACGCACAGCGCATGGTCTTTATAATAGCGGCCGACAATGGCTTCGCTGCGCGGCTCCAATACCCGCACCACCCGCGCTTCGATCTTATCTTTACTTTTTACGCTGGCGGCGGTCGCCAGTACCTTATCGCCTGGCAGCAAACGCTGCATTTCATGAAAGGGCAGATACCAGTCTGGCCCGCCTTGTTCTAATTTTAAAAAGCCAAAGCCTTCACGATGACCGATCACCGTGCCTTTGACTAAATCCATATGGTCTACTAACCCATAGCGCTTACTTTTGGTAAACAGCAGCTGACCATCGCGCTCCATAGCACGCAAGCGCTTTTTCAGCGCAAAAATGGCTTCATCGTCATTCAGACCAAGTTCGCTTACTAGTTCTTCAAAGTAGGCCGGCTGTTGCCGTTTTTCGATGTGCTCGAGAATAAACTCGCGGCTGGGGATAGGGTTGTCGTATTTTTCTTGCTCACGCGCAAGATGCGGATCATTTACCGTCATTAATTAAACTTTTGTTTCCTTTTGGTACTATTCAGTGTAACACCCCGCAGAGAAAATGAGATGAATTTCATTTTACAGGGCGTTCGGCATTCGCCACTACCCGTGCTGGCATCTTGTCTGCCAGCTGTTTTTTTAGGCGGTTAATTTTAGCATGAGTTGCCTGATCAGCGGTAATGCTATGATGCAACCAACGATAAGTTTGTTCAAAATCAGCCGGACTGCCCTGCCCGGCGACCAGAATTTCCGCCAGCCGGATCCGTGCCTTTAAATTACCCAGCGCCGCGGCCTCACGCAGATAGACAATGGCTTTAGCCATATCTTTTTGCACCAAACGACCAAGATGATAGTAACGACCGATTTGCTCTAAGCCCTCAGGTAACCCCTGTGATGCCGCCTGCAACATAAAGTCCCAGCCACGCTCGACATCGCGCGGTACACAGACACCATAGGCCAGCATATCGCCAAACAAAAACTGATAGGACGGCAGCTTCATAATTTCAGCCCGGGCCTCAATATCCTGCACTAATTGGCAATCGTCGGCTTTGACCCGCTGTAAATGGCTGTTCTCACGGATCAGTTTAATCAGCTCGTCCTGAGTGTACAGCTCGACTGGTCGTAACTCCTGCGCCAGAGCTGGCGCAATGAGTAAAAATAGAATCCCGGATATCAGTAGGCGTTTTGTATGCATAGCGTCAGAAAACCATCAATTAGACAATCCCGGTAGGTTACAAGCAAAAATCACACCAATCTACTGTTCATTATACAGCTGCCAACTTGGTAGATTGCGCGCTGAAGCGGCCTGTTGTCGCAGTATTCCTGCGACTGTCGCAGAGGCGGAGGCAGAGGTCACACTTGGGCAGCGCCCCAGACGGATATAATCCAAGGCCGCGGCATATAAAGGGTCACTTTGCTCTCCCCAATCACCAGTCACTCTGGGGGAAACAGAACAGCTGGGTAGCAAACCATCAAAATAATCTCCAAAGTTCAGTGCATTTAGCGTCTGAAAATTAATCGCGAATAACCTGAAATTATCAATCTGCGTTGGAATTTGCCCGACAGGTTTACCACAGGTAGCCTGACCAATTTGTACTACCTCAACAAAAGGACTCATAGAGTTAATAACCAGTTCACTGGAAGAGCAACTACCAGGTGTTGTCAACACAAAAACCCGAGGTAAATTCAGCACAGTGCTTCCGGCACCAGGAGAAAAAAGCACGGTATTATTGCGACTGCTGTTTTTATCGTTGTATTGGTAGCGCACAAAGATCTTTCCCTGTAACCGAGGAAAAGCAATATGAGAACTCAGTTGATTCGCCACACGGATTAAACCGCCACTATTATATCTGAGATCAAGAATCAGGTCGTCGATTTGCTGCTCACTAAAAAATTGGAAGCTTTGTTCAAGCTCTAACTCTGATAGCTCGATAAAGCTATTAAATACCAGATATCCAACCTTGCGATCAGCTATTTGCTGCACCGTCCGGTGTAAAACGGTGTTAGTTATAACGCGACTTTTTAGCATATCTGCACGTAACTGAGCGCCGTCCGGTTGCTTCCAGACAAAATTTCGTACCACCCCAGCCTGATTCGGGCCATAGATGTCAGTAGAACTATAACGCCCGCTATCCAGCCCACTTAGCCATTCGCTTACACTGATACCTTCAATTTCAGTGATCTTGTCACCACGCTTAAGACCGCGCTCAGCAGCGGAACTCTGCTGATACACGTAGAGCACTTGTAAAGCAGACGAATTATCAGTGCGTTGCGAGGCGAAACCAAAACCATAGTAAGCGGCGTTAATAAATCTGTCCTGATACTCTTGCTCCGTCAAAATAAAACTAAAGTTATCGCGGGGAGAAAGGCTGGCATGGAAGTAATCGGTTGCACTTGTAATACTCTCTGGAGCAACATTGGTCATTTCCCGATACCAAAGATAATTTCTACTCAGTTCACAGCCAATTCGAGCGTTTAAACTGGTTTGCTGGCAGAGCACGGCATTGCCTTCAGCTATCGCAGGTTTGTCTGAGCCACCACAGGCCGTCAGTAGCGGCAAGCAAAGTAGCAATATACTGAATACTCTCATCACCAATCTCCGACCAATCGTTGCTTAGACCAGCTGGTTAGCAAGCATTATGTCAATCCCAAAAGTATTGTCTAAATATGCACTTTTTTGATTATAGGATCGAAATTTATGCGGATCTCGCCTAAAAAAAACGCTGCTCAATGGCAGCGTTTTCTTACAAATCCGATGCTTATTCCGCAAACGGATGGGTCAGCACTATGGTTTGTACCCGATCTGGTCCGGTAGAAACGATATCAATAGGTACACCGGTCACTTCTTCCAACCGCTTAATATAGTTGCGCGCAGCCTGTGGCAGCTGCTCCAGCTGTTGGATGCCGAAAGTACTTTCACTCCAGCCTGGCATTTCTTCATATACCGGCTGCACCAGTTCAAAGCCTTCTGCTGCCAGCGGCGGAGTTTGCAGTACTGAGCCATCAGGTTGACGGTAACCGGTACAGATTTTTACTGTTTCCAGACCATCCAGTACATCCAGCTTAGTTAGACAGAAACCAGAGATACTGTTCAGCTGCACCGCACGGCGCACCGCCACAGCGTCAAACCAACCACAGCGGCGTTTACGGCCAGTGGTGGCGCCAAATTCATGGCCCTTCACGCCCAGGTGTTCACCGACAGCACAATCCAGCTCGGTTGGGAACGGACCTGAACCAACACGGGTAGTGTAGGCTTTAACGATACCCAGGACATAATCCAGATAACGCGGGCCAAAACCACAACCGGTCGCCACA
Organism: Alishewanella jeotgali KCTC 22429; assembly: GCF_000245735.1. Classification (GTDB taxonomy): domain Bacteria; phylum Pseudomonadota; class Gammaproteobacteria; order Enterobacterales; family Alteromonadaceae; genus Alishewanella; species Alishewanella jeotgali. Next base: position 24,010 of record NZ_AHTH01000043.1, on the reverse strand, counting down.
CCACCTGCAGTAGTGTTTGAAGAGGTCACATAGGGGTAAGTGCCGTGGTCGATATCCAGCAAGGTACCCTGAGCACCTTCAAACATAATACGCTGGCCGTTCTTGCGTGCCTGATCCAACAGCTCAGTGACGTCAACCACCAGAGATTTCAGTAAATCAGCCATCGCCAGCGCATTATCCAGCGTGCTCTGATAATCAATGGCATCAACTTTGTAGTACTGAGTCAGCGTAAAGTTGTGTAAGTCCATTACGGTTTTCAGCTTTTCAGCAAACAGCTCCGGATTAAACAGATCGCCAACGCGTAAACCACGACGCGCAACCTTATCTTCATAAGCCGGGCCGATACCGCGACCCGTGGTGCCGATTGGCTTATCGCCACGGGCTTTTTCACGGGCAACATCCAGTGCAACATGGAAAGGCAGAATTAACGGACAGGCTTCGCTCACCAGTAACCGCTCTTTCACCGGTACGCCACGCTGTTCCAGCATGGTCATTTCTTTCAGGAAGGCTTCTGGTGACAGTACTACGCCGTTACCAATCACACATTTTACATTGTCACGTAAAATGCCTGACGGGATCAGGTGCAATACCGTTTTCTCACCATTGATTACCAACGTATGCCCGGCATTATGGCCGCCCTGATAGCGCACCACATAGCTGGCTTTATCGGTTAATAAGTCAACAATCTTACCTTTACCTTCGTCACCCCATTGGGTGCCGAGCACAACGACGTTCTTAGCCATGGTTCCCACATCACGGAAAAAATTAGGCGTGGATTTTAACAAAAGCCCGGCCAAGTTTCAGCCGTCCAGACGAAAAAAAGGCCGTGAATTTTCACGGCCTGGTCAGTTCATTGATTTATAAGGATTTAAGACACGACAAATCAAACTGGTCAGCGTTCTGATAAAGGGCAAAACCAAAGCGTAGCCGATCGCCGCGATAATCGGTCTCAATACCATGCTGTTTCAGATAGGCAGCCAGCTCGGCAACCTGACTGGCACTGCCCAGCCTGAAGGTAAAAAAGTGGCCATGACAGCTGGCATCATGCAGCAATAACTGCTGTTGATTAAGCTGCGGATGCGCCAGTTCGTCCAGCAAGGTCAGGAAGTGCTGCTGCAACTGCTGCACATACTGATGGATGCGCCCGACCGTAATACCCTGCTGCTTAAACAACAACAAGGCCGCTTCCAAGCGGTATAGCGCACTAAAATCCAAAGTTGCACCGGCAAAACGGTAACCATCCTCACTGTATAACACCAGGGCCGATTTTTGTGCGGCCAAAGTGCCAAACTCGGCAAACCAGCCGGTGTAAAGCGGACGCTGCTCACTGCCGGCCGGCACCGCCATAAAGCAGCAGCCTTCGCCGCCTTGCGCATACTTATAACTGCCTGCCAGATAGAAAATCCGCTCCGCAATCTCAGACAAATCGGTAGGCAGGGCCATAAAACCATGATAACCGTCGATCACCAGCATCGCCTGACTGACCGCAGCCAAACCTTTGACGAAGGCTGGCAGATCGGCGATGGCATAACCAGAGTTAAAAAATACCTGGCTACAGAAAATCAGTTGGTACTCAGCCTGGGCGGCAGCTGCGGTAAAACGTTCGGTAAAGCTGGCAAAAGGTTCAGTCGGGATCTGTACCACTTCAACGTTGGCTAATTCTGCCAGACGTTTGATCTGCCGTTGAAAACTGTAAAACTCGCTGTCCGTCGTCAAGACTTTTAATGGTTGCTGCCAGTCAAAACAGCTTAGCAACCGCATCACCAGTTCATGGGTATTGGGGGCGAATACCAACTGCTCCGGCAAGGGCAGATTCAGGATATCCGCAATCAGCTGCTGAGTTTGCGGCACTTTCTGGCCGAAAATATATTGCCACTTATCATCGACCAGCCGGGCACTGTCATCCCAGTATGCCAACTGAGCCTCGCGGGTAACGTCCGGCCAATAATGATGCGAGTGACAGGCAAAGTGCTGCTTACCGGCATTAGCGGTTAAGAATTTCTGATAAAACTGCTGGTACATAGCGCCTCCCCGCCAGCGATTTTATACGGAAGAAAAAGGCCCTGACGGGCCTTTTTCAATGCAAGCTAAACTGAGTTAATTGCGACCTTTTTCCGAACGCATAAATTTGAAGAAGTCATTATCCGGCTGCACAATCAGCACATCGTTCTTCGAATTAAAGCTGTTACGGTAAGCTTCCAGACTGCGGACAAAGCTGTAAAACTCCGCATTCTTGTTAAACATTTCCGCATAAACCCGGGCCGCGGTAGCATCGCCTTCACCGCGCACGGTACGAGAGTTCCGCTCAGCGTCCGCCAGCATAACGGTAACACGGGCATCAACATCGGCACGGATAATTTCCGCTTGCTCTCGACCACGGGCACGATGCTCATCGGCTACCGCCTTACGCTCGGCGCGCATCCGGGCAAAGATAGAGTCGCTGATTTCGGTTGGCAGGTTGATTTGTTTCACCCGCACGTCAATCACTTCAATCCCCAGCTCATTGGCCGCCAGCGCCGCTTGCGACAGTGCACTTTGCATCAACTGGGTACGCTCACCGGAAACAATTTCCTGAATAGTACGGGCACCGAACTCAGTCCGCAGACCGTTGTTGATATACTGCTTTAACAGCACTTCAGCTTGCGACTTAATGCCGCCGGTTGACAGAAAGAAGGCACCAAAGTCTTTGATCCGCCATTTGACATAGCTGTCAACTAACAGGTCCTTTTTCTCTGCGGTCACAAAGCGGTCAGCCTGGTCATCCAGAGTTTGTACCCGGGCGTCCAGCTTACGGACTTCCTGGATCAGCGGTAACTTAAAATGTAAACCTGGTTCATAAACTAACACCCGGTTTTCTGCATCACGCTGAATTTTACCAAACTGAGTAACAATGGCGCGCTGGCCTTCCGGCACCACAAAGATGGCAGATACCACGACTAATGCCACAACCACCAAAATTGCAATAATAAAGTTTTTCATCTGTTATTACCTCCCACTGCCGGTACGGGGTGTTGAGCTACGCACCGGTGCCGGTTGCATTGGCGTATTGCCACTGTCCAGATTCGGTCTGACCGGGGTTACCCCCTGAGTGTTCTGGCCAGCTGCCGTACCTTTCATCAATTGCTCTAAAGGTAAGTACATCAGGTTGTTGCTATTTTTCACATCAACCAGAATTTTTGAAGTATTGCTGTAGACATATTCCATCGTCTCCAGATACATCCGGTCACGGGTTACCTGAGGTGCAGCCAGATACTGCGGTAATAACTGCTCGAAGCGGGCAACTTCACCCTGTGCTTTCAGCACGATTTGTTGCTTGTAGGCTTCAGCTTCCTGCATCACGCGGTTAACCTGACCACGGGCACGCGGTTCCACTTCACGGGCATAGGCGGTCGCTTCCTGGACAAAGCGCTCCTGATCTTCCTGGGCTTTGATTGCATCGTCAAAGGCGTCACGGACTTCTTCCGGCGGACGGGCGTCACGGAAGTTAACGTCAACCAGCACCAAGCCCATATTATAAGGCTGAATAATGCTTTCCAGTTCCTGACGGGTATTTTGCCGTACCACTTCACGACCGCGGGTTAACACATCATCCATAATCGAATGACCGATAACAAAGCGCAATGCGGCGTCAGTAGCTTCACGCAAGCTACGGTCAGCATCGACCACTGAGAACAAGTATTGGCGGGCATTGAAAATCCGGTACTGAATTTCGAAAGTCACCCGGACCAGGTTCTGATCCTGCGTCAACATAAAGCCATCGGTCCGCAGTGAGCGAACTTCCTGGGTATTGACCGGTGTAACAGTGTCGATAAAGGTTGGCTTCCAGTGGATACCTGCACCAACTTCAGTATGGTATTGTCCGAAGCGCAGAATCACGCCGCGTTCCGCATCTTTAATGGTATAAAAGCCGCTTAAACCCCAGATTAATAACGCCACCACCAGCACTACGGTAAAGAGTGCTGACGCGCCGCCACCAGAGTTGTCGCCTTTGCCACCAAAGATACCACCAAATTTCTTACCGAAATTGCGGAATACTTCATCTAAATCGGGCGGGCCTTGATCCCGACCCCCTTGCTTCCAGGGATCGTTATTCTTGCCGTTATTGCCCGGCTCATTCCAAGCCATGCTTAACTCCACTTATAAAGTTACTGTCAAAGGTTAATGTATCAAAAAACTGGCGGCCTGACGATATAGTTTTCCAGCGGCTGCCCGTACTGCTTTAGCAATCTGGCCCATTGTGCTGCCGCCAGTTTCAGCTGTAGCTGATAACTGCCGTCTTCTAAATACTGTTCGTGTTGTACTGCCTGCAGTGCGAACAGCTGCGCCCGCAGTTGGCTATAATGCGGCGGTAAACACAACTGCAGATGCAAATACTGCTGCGATAAGCGTTCAATTAACGCCTGTTGCAATAAATCCAGACCGGCACCAGTTAACGCCGACAACCAAACAGCCGCCGGCAGCCCCTGTTCGTTGTACTCTATACGGGGCTGTTGTGCTAACTGGTCAATTTTGTTGAACACGAGCAACTGCGGTACCTCAGCAGCGTCAATTTCGGTTAACACCAGCTGTACCTGCCGCATATTCTCGTCCCGCCTCGGATCCGCGGCATCGATCACATGCAGCTGGAGATCAGCATCGCGGGTTTCCTGTAACGTCGATTTAAAGGCCGCCACCAGATCATGCGGTAAATGCCGGATAAAGCCGACAGTATCCGCGAGTATGGCTTCGCCAAACTGCGGCAAGCTGATTTGGCGTAGCGTAGGATCAAGGGTCGCAAACAGCTGATCTGCGGCATAGACCTCAGCCCGGGTCAGACGGTTAAATAAACTGGATTTGCCGGCATTGGTATAACCGACGATAGAAATGACCGGTTGTTCGGAGCGTTGTCTGGCGCGGCGGCCTTGCTCGCGCTGGCGGCCAAGCTTTTCCAGCCGGGCCTTTAACGCCTTAACCCTTTCCCGCAGCAAGCGCCGGTCGGTTTCCAGCCGGGTTTCACCCGGACCACGTAAACCAATACCGCCTTTCTGCCGCTCGTTGTCAAAGCCACGGATCAGTCGCGAAGCCAGATGTTGCAGCTGTGCCAGCTCGACCTGCAATTTCCCTTCATAGGTGCGGGCGCGCTGGGCAAAAATATCCAGGATCAGGCTGGTGCGATCTATGACCCGCACCTGACACAGCCGCTCTAAGTTGCGGGTTTGACTGGGGCTCAGCTCGTTATTGAAGATCACGACCGAAGCAGCAGTATCAGTGACCAGTGCCGCCAGTTCAGCGGCCTTACCGGTACCGATAAATAATTTCGCGTCCGGCGCCTGACGACTACAGCTTAATTCGCCCAGCACAGCAACACCCGCAGAAGCTACTAACATGCGTAGCTCCTGCAGATCTTCGGTAGACTGTTCCTGCGGGAAATTAACGTGTACCAGTACGGCTTGCTCAGCCGGCTCAGCCAGTTCAAACAAGCGCTGTTACCCCGCTAATTATTCGAGATCCTCGCTTTCATCGGCAGCACCGCTCTGGCTGGTCATGGTATTAACCGCCCGGGCAGGTACAACAGTAGAAATGGCGTGCTTGTATACCATCTGACTGACGGTATTTTTCAGCAGAATGACGAATTGGTCGAAAGATTCAACCTGACCCTGCAATTTAATCCCATTCACCAAGTAAATTGAAACAGGAATGCGCTCCCGTCTTAAGGTGTTCAAAAATGGGTCTTGTAATGATTGGCCTTTTGCCATGTCACGCTTTCCTTTTTTATTTAGTATGCCTGATATAGGTATTATTTTTTTTATTTCAAGTTGTTAAACGTGAAATTTTTGCCACCATTTTTAGCTTAGCGAAGAAATGACAGCTTGCAAGTTTTCCGCCAGTGGCGCTTCGGTTTTTAACCAGTGTAAATCCGGCCAGCTACGCAGCCAGGTCAGCTGCCGTTTCGCCAGCTGCCGCGTGGCGGCGATACCCTGACTGACCATGGTGTCGTAATCCACGCCGCCAGCCAGATAGTCCCACATCTGACGGTAGCCGACACAGCGGATCGAGGGCAAATCCGGATGCAGATCACCTCGCTGGTATAACTGCCGTACTTCCTGCTCAAACCCCTGAGCTAACATCTGCAAAAAGCGTTGTTCAATACGCCGGTGCAACTCAGCCCGATCAGTCGGAGCTATGGCAAACTGCCGCACCTGATACGGCAGTGGCTCTGCCTGCTGCGCCGTTAACGCCGTCAGGGATTGTCCGGTCAGACGGTATACTTCCAGCGCCCTGTTGATCCGTTGTGGGTCATTCGGGTGGATCCGTGCCGCCGCCACCGGATCAAGCTGCGCCAATTGCTGATGCATGGCCTGCCAACCTTTGACCGCAGCTTCTGCTTCCAGTTCCGCCCGAACCGCAGGATCCGCAGCCGGTAAACTGGAAATACCTTGTAGCAGGGCCTTAAAGTACAGCATGGTGCCGCCGACCAGAATAGGGGTATTCCCCCTTTGCCGGATAGCAGCGATCAGCTCCAGTGCATCCTGCCGGAAATCTGCCGCAGAATAGCTTTGTGCCGGATCGCGGATATCCAATAAAAAATGTGGTGCCGCCGCCAATTCTGTTGCATCCGGTTTCGCCGTTCCGATGTCCATACCACGGTAAACCAGCGCACTGTCAACGCTAATCAGCTCTGCCCGCTGCAACTGCTGTTTCAGGGCGATCGCCAGGGCAGTTTTACCTGAGGCGGTGGGTCCCATAATACAGATCAGCGGTAACTCAGTGTTCATCTGCCCGTCCCGCGCTCAGCGCTAATAATTGCTGCGCCGACACCTGGCACGCATTAACCGGTGGTGTCGTCAAAATCTGTGAAAATAAGTTTAACAAAAATTCTGCCTGCAGCACATTGGCTGTTAGTAGTATTTCTAACACCTGTCTGGCTAAGCCGTGCTCTGCCACCCCTTGTTGCAGCAGTTGTGCAAACCAGTCACTGAGCGGTGTATGCCGCAACCACTTCGGTACAGCGCGGATAATCAGCTGCTGATCCCGTACCAGCAAATCAAACCCCAACTGAGTAAAATTGTCCGCCTGGGCTAATAGCAGCTGTAACTCAGCCGGCGCTAGCGCCAGCCGAAGTGGTAACAATAAGGGTGCACTTTCTGTTTGCTGCGGCCAGTAGCTGGCAGCCAGCTCAGCCAGATCCTGCACACACAACTGTTGCTGGTGTACGCGCAGCAAATAGCGGTTTTGTAGTAGCAGATAAGCGGGTTGTTCGACCTTAGTTGATGCTTCGGGCAACGGCATCGCCAGGTACTGCAGTTGCGTCTGAATGGCGGCCGGTTCTGCTACCGGCCAGGCCGGGCTGCGACGCGCCTCCGGATAAGCGTTATTGCCTGAGCTGCCCGGCATACTATGCTGCCTGACAGCAGGGATAGCAGCATCAGAGCGACTGATATTTACCTCAGTTAAGGCGGCAGCCGGCGTAGCTTGACGCTCTGCGGTAGCAGGCAAAGTCACAGCAGCCAGCTGTTGCAGAGCATCAGACAGCGCACTGACGACAAAGTCATGCACCAACCGCGCCTGATGAAAGCGCACCTCGTGTTTCGCCGGATGCACATTGACATCGACTTCGCCCGGATCCAGCTCCAGATAGAGCACAAAGGCCGGTTGCTGTTCAGCGCTGAGTTGCTCGCCATAGGCCTGCCGGATGGCATGGTTCAGTAACTTATCCCGCATCATCCGGCCATTCACATAACTGTACTGACAGGCCGGCTGCCCCTGACAGGCTGCGGCCGGCAGGATCCAGCCGCTTAACCGGATCTGATCGTATTGGTTTTCAATCCACAGCGCCTGCTCGGCAAACTGGCGGCCACAGAGTGCGGCCAGTCGTTTCTGCCTGGCTATGGCCGTGCTGGCAGCAGGCAAGCGCCTGACTTGCTGGCCGTTATGGCTAAGTGACCAGCTAACATCAAACCTGCTCAGTGCCAGGCGTTTGATCAGCTCATCGATATGACTAAATTCAGTTTTGTCGCTACGTAAAAAACGCCGCCGGGCCGGGGTATTGAAGAACAGATCAAGCACTTCGATACTGGTGCCATCCGGATGGGCAGCGGGCCGCACCTGCACCGCCATGTCACGGCCTTCAGCACTGGCTTGCCAGGCTTTATCCTGCGCGGCTGGTTTTGAGGTCAGAGTTAACCGGGAGACCGAGCTGATACTGGCGAGAGCTTCACCGCGAAAGCCGAGACTACAAATTTGCTCCAAATCGGCCAGGCTACTGATCTTACTAGTCGCATGCCGGCTTAACGCCAGCACCAGTTCCTGCTCGGCAATACCGCTGCCGTTATCGCGGATCAGAATTTTCTTACTGCCGCCCTTTTCAATCTCCAGCTCAATTTGCGTGGCGCCAGCGTCCAGGCTGTTCTCTACCAGTTCTTTTACCACTGATGCGGGGCGCTCTACCACCTCACCGGCAGCAATCTGGTTCGCCAGCTGCGGCGGCAATAATTGAATGGGCATCTCAGGGGATCCGTAACACCTGACCGATACGCAGGCTATCAGAACGTAACTGATTGTGCGTGCGTAACTCGTCTATCGACACATTATAACGTTGCGCCAGTAGTGACAGCGATTCGCCAGCCTGAACACGGTGTTCTTTCGCCCGACGCTGGGCGAACAACGAATCTGCCGGTGGCGACAACTCAAAGTGCCGGCGGACACCATTAAAAATTGATTGCACCAGTTTTTGCTGATGGCCAGGCGTCCGTAATAAGCGCTCTTCCTGTGGATTGGAAATAAAACCCACTTCAACCAAAATCGATGGAATATCGGGCGCTCGTAATACCCCTAAACTGGCGGCCTGCGGTTCGCGCTTATGCAAGGTCGTAATTTTACCCATTTCAGATAACACCTGATTCGCCACCTGATGCGCAGTGACCATCGAATGATTCATCGACAAGTCCAGTACCGTTTGTGCCAGATAGCGTTCATTGGCCGAGTCTTTAATCACCTCGGCCACGCCACCTAACAGTTCACCGTGACGCTCGGTTTGTTCCAACATCCGGCCCACTTCTGAGGTAGCGCGACGCAGTGATAAAACCCAGACGGCAGCGCCGCGCGGATGTGGCGAAGTAAAAGCATCGGCATGCACGGAAATCAATAAATCAGCCTGCAGGCGCCGGGCAATGTCGGTACGGCTATTCACCGGCACAAAGTAATCGCCGGTACGGACCAGGGCAGCTTTCATGCCGGGTTCGCGGTTAATCCGCTCCACCAGTTGGCGGGCAATGGGTAAGGTCAGATTTTTCTCAAAGGTGCCGGCTGGGCCAATAGAGCCGGGATCGGTGCCACCATGACCGGCATCGACCGCAATCACAATATCGCGCGCCGCTCTGATACTGGCTGGCGGCACAGGCTGTGGTGTTCGGTTTCCCGCAGAGGACGTAGCCGTAGTGCTGGCCGGTGGCGTTGTGGTAGTAGGGTTAGCCGCTACTGCGGCACTGCCAGTGCGACCCGGTAAATCGACCACCAGACGATGGCCATGCGGCGCGGCTGGCGCCAACGCAAACACATTCGGTTTTACGCCCTGCGTCAGATCCAGCACTATCCGCATCTTGCCCTGACCACCGCTACTGCGAATGCCACGGATAAGATCGGCCTGGCCCTGACTGGCCGGTAGGTTAGTATTGCCGCGGACATTACTCAAATCGATGACCAGCCGGTCGGGATTATCCAGCGTAAAATATTTAAAGTCCGGGGCCGAAGCCAGATCAAACACCACCCGGGTATTGTCTACCGTCGGCGAGATCCGAACATTCTGCACCTGGCTACTGGCCTGTGCCGCCGGTAAAGCCAGCAGACACAGTAACCACAGGCATAGCAGTGACAGCGCGTTAGTTTTTCTCATTATCCGTCAATATCGTTATTATTTTACTGCCAGGCTGACTCGCCGCCGTTAACTGCAAGATGCGCAACTCTCCCTGTTGAGTCAGCTGAATCCGCAAATCCGGTAGCGGCAAAAACCCCTCACCGCGCTCCGGCCACTCAATTAAACACAGGCTCTGTTGATTAAAGTAATCGCGGATGCCCATAAATTCCAGTTCTTCCGCATCATGCAGCCGATATAAATCAAAGTGATATACCTGTAAGTCAGCCAACTGATAGGGTTCAACCAGCGTATAGGTTGGGCTTTTGACTGCACCCTGATGCCCCAACGCCTGGATCAGGCCACGGCAGAAGGTGGTTTTTCCGGCTCCGAGAGAACCTTGTAAAAACACGACCATACCGCCCTGTAGCTGTGCCGCTAATTTAGCCGCAAACGCCAGCGTAGCCTGTTCCGACGGAAGTTGCACCACATAAGACGACACGCTAATACTCCTGACCACAGTAACCAGACAATTCGCTTGCTATGGTAACAAAGGTGGCGCGCCCTGAGCCAGAAAAACCGCTTAAATCTCCCGCTTCGACGGCACTTTGTGGCGCAAGTTCCTCAATTACGCTGACTTTGGGTAAAAAGTCCCGTCTTATGTTAAAGTTAGCGCATCTCAACCTAAGTCACTTTCAGCCGCATCTTTTGGCGCTGCTGAGCGGATAGCATGCAAGCAGAACAGATTAGTCAGCAAATTAAAACCTGGGCCAAAGAACTGGGCTTTCAGTCCTGTGGCATTAGCCGGCCGCAGCTGGGCGCCGAGCAGGAGGCGCGTTTACAGCAATGGCTGGACGCCGGTTACCATGGCGAAATGCAGTATATGGCAGAGCATGGCATGTTGCGCGCCAGACCCGCCGAACTGCATCCGGGGACCTTAAGTGTAATCAGCGTACGGCTGGACTATTTGCCCAAAGCCGCCGCCTTTGCGACTAACCTGGCCGATCCCAGCCAGGCCTATATCAGCCGCTATGCGCTGGGTCGTGATTATCACAAGTTAATGCGTAACCGCTTAAAGCAACTGGGACAGAAAATTGCCTCTCTGATCTCAGATCTGGACGGCCGCCCCTTTGTCGATTCGGCGCCGATTCTGGAACGGCCCTTAGCGCAGCAAGCCGGCCTGGGCTGGATAGGGAAACATAGTCTGCTGCTGGCTGAAGAAGCCGGTTCCTGGTTTTTTCTCGGCGAGTTACTGGTTAATCTTGAACTTCCGGCCGACCAACCACACCCGGGCGATTGCGGCAGCTGTGTCGCCTGTATTACCAGTTGCCCTACCGGCGCTATCGTCGCGCCCTATGTCGTTGATGCCCGCCGTTGCATCTCCTATCTGACAATTGAACTGAAAGGCGCCATTCCAACGGAATTCAGACCCTTACTGGGTAATCGCATTTACGGCTGTGACGATTGCCAGCTGGTATGCCCGGTTAACCGGCAGGCACCGCTGACTGCGGAGCCGGATTTTCAACGCCGGCCGCAGTGGCTGGACCAATCGCTGCTGGCATTATTTCAGTGGGATGAAACGACCTTCCTGCGCCTGACCGAAGGCAGTGCCATCCGGCGTATTGGTTTTGAACGCTGGCAGCGCAATCTGGCAGTGGCGCTGGGTAATGCACCCTATCAGCCAGAAATTGTCGCCACGCTTAAGCAGGCACTGCCAACAGCGACGCCGCTGGTTGCCGAACATATTGAGTGGGCCTTGCAGCAACAAAAACAAAAAAGCTATCTGGCGCAGAATCTGTTACCACGCAGTACCGAAAGACTGGTGCGAATTATTCAGAAGGGCTTGCCCAGAGATGCTGGCTAAGTTGCTCATCCCGCTGCACCAGCCGGGCGGCGGCCAGATCGCAGATCTGTTGTTGTCGACGACTCGATGCCTGATGCCACTCGGTAATTTCGCTGAGTAGCCTGCCGCAGCCAAGGCAACAGTCCTGCTGATCTAAACAACAATTTCGGATACAGGGGTATTTGACCATACTCAACCTCCGACCACAGCTTATCGGCACTCTTGCAGTATAGATCTTGCGCTGCTAACGCGCAGAAAATTTAACAGAAAATCTTTATCAGGCCAACATCGGCGCTAGCAGCGCAACTCGGCTCAGACGTCAGAAACGACAAAGCAGCCGTTAGGCTGCTTTGTGTTGAATTTGGAGCGAGTTACGAGGTTCGAACTCGTGACCTCGACCTTGGCAAGGTCGCGCTCTACCAGCTGAGCTAAACTCGCATCGGGTCGCAGTGATTAACAAGGTTAATCTTGCGTCTGATGGCGCGCATTTTACAAAATCAGTCGCCCGATGCAAGGTTTTTTTCAGGGTAAACGAAAAAAATATTGGCGATAGGTGACTAATTCAGCAATCGACTCGCGGATATCATCCAGCGCCAGATGACTGCTGCTCTTTTGCACCTTCTGCAGCACCTCAGGATGCCAGCGCCGCGCCAGTTCTTTTACCGTGCTGACATCTAAATTACGGTAATGGAAGAAAGCTTCCAGCTCTGGCGCATACTCCGCCAGAAAACGCCGGTCCTGACCAATGCTGTTACCACACATCGGGGATTTGCCCTTGCTGACATACTGGCTTAAAAAAGCGATGGTTTGCTGCTCGGCCTCTGCCAGCGTCACCGTGCTGGCACGACAACGGGCAGTCAAACCGCTCTTGCCATGCTGCTCTACACACCAGGGGTCCATATTATCCAGAATCTCGTCCGCCGTCTTAATCGCAAATACCGGGCCCTCGGCCAGAATATTTAACTGACTGTCGGTAACGATGGTCGCCATTTCCAGAATGACGTCGGTTTTCGGTTCCAGGCCGGTCATTTCCAGATCCAGCCAAATCAGATTAGTATCATTTACTGCCATAGTTTCCTCAGCTATATCGAAGCCAGATGGCTTTGTCCGCGGGCGCTTTACAGGTATGATACACCCCAGAAACCAACTGTGATAGCTAAAGCCAGCAAAACGGTAAACCGTGACCAAGAAAAAACACCTGAATCAACGCCAGCATCAACGTATTGCCGACAATGAGCAGCGGCGGCTAAAACGCAGCAGCAAAGCCAGTACCAGTGACTGGGACGACGCCCTATTGCATCCGCCGGAACAGGGTCTAGTGCTTAGCCGCTTTGGTCAGCATGCCGATGTCGAAGATGCCAGCGGTGCAGTAGTGCGCTGTAATATGCGCCGCACTATCAGTTCGGTGGTCACCGGCGACGAGGTCAGCTGGCGCCGCAGCAAACAACCGACCGGTAGCATTGATGGCGTGATTGAAGCGGTGGCAGAACGGCACTCGGTACTGCTACGCCCGGATTTTTATGATGGCTTAAAACCGGTTGCCGCCAATATCGATTTAATGATTATTGTCTCCGCCATCCTGCCGGCGCTGTCGTTAAATATTATCGACCGTTATCTGGTGGCCTCAGAAATCACCGGCATTAAACCGCTACTGGTCATTAATAAAATCGACTTATTACCCGAAACTGAACAACAGGCGCTCGACCAACAACTGCAACTGTACCGGCAGATGGGCTACGCCTGTCTGTTGGTCAGTGCCAAAACCGGTCAGGGTATGGCCGAGCTGCTAAAGTATCTGCATAGCGGTACCAGCATCTTTGTTGGCCAGTCGGGCGTCGGCAAGTCATCACTAATGAATACGCTGATGCCGGGCCTGGCGGCCGCGACACAGGAAGTATCGGAAGTATCAGGTCTGGGCCAGCATACCACGACGGTATCCCGGCTATATCACCTGCCGGAAGGCGGGAAGCTGATTGACTCACCGGGTATTCGCGAGTTTGCACTCTGGCATTTGTCACCGGAGGAAGTGACCAACGGCTTTATCGAGTTCCGGCCCTGGCTGGGTCGTTGTAAGTTCCGCGACTGTAAGCATTTGACCGATCCGGGCTGTGCCATTCAGCATGCCGTAGCAGAGGGCGAAATCAGCCCGCTACGCTACGAGAGTTACCAGAAAATCCTGCACAGTATGGCGCAGGATAAACCGCATTATTTTTAACTTTTAGTCTTTCAATACGAGTAGCTGACATCTTATGGATAAATTTAAAATCACTCTGCAATACCTGCTACCCAAGCACCTGTTATCACGTTTGGTGGGTTATCTGGCCGCAGCGAAACTGGGTTTTATCAGTCATGCCCTGATTAGCCTGTTTATCAAAGCCTATAAGATCAATATGCAGGAAGCCAGGCATGAAAAAGCCAGTGACTATGCCAGCTTTAATGAGTTCTTTACCCGGCCGCTGAAAGACGGAATCCGGCCGCTGGTCGCCGATCCTGCCATCGTCGCGCACCCGGTAGACGGTGCCATCAGCCAGCTCGGCGATATCGTCGCTGGCCAGCTGGTGCAGGCAAAAAACCACGATTACAGCCTGCAAAGTCTGCTCGGCGGTAAAGCCGAAACGGCAGAGCCTTTTGCCGGTGGCAAATTCGCTACCATTTATCTGGCGCCCAAAGATTACCACCGTATCCATATGCCGGTTAGCGGCACCCTGCGCGAGATGATCTATGTACCAGGTGAGCTATTCTCAGTAAACCCGCTGACCGCTGAAAATGTCCCGGATCTGTTTGCCCGTAATGAACGAGTAGTAACCATTTTTGATACTGAATTCGGCCCTATGGCATTGGTATTGGTTGGCGCCACTATCGTGGCCAGTATCGAAACAGTTTGGGCAGGCACCGTCACACCACCGACGGGTAAAGAGATATTTCGCTGGCAGTATCCGGCTGAGGGCTTAAACAGCATCAGGCTGGAAAAAGGTGCCGAGATGGGTCGTTTTAAACTGGGCTCTACCGTGATCCTGGCGTTCCCGCATGGCAGCATCGACTTTTTAGCTGATCAGCAGCCGGGCACAGTGACCCGTATGGGCACCGCCTTTGCCAATATTAAGTCAGCCAAGACGGCGGACTAAGATGCAAATTATTGCGCATCGCGGCGCCAGTGGTGAGTATCCGGAAAATACCCTGCTGGCGTTTCGCCAGGCCTTAGCCCAGGGCGCAGATGCTATCGAGCTGGATGTGTTTGCGGTAGCGGGTGAACTGATTGTGATCCACGATCCGCATCTGCAGCGCACCACCAATGGCCGCGGCAGTATTTATCAGCATAGCCTGGCACAACTGGCCACCATCGACGCTGGTGCTGGCGAACCAATCCCGCTATTGTGGCAGGTGCTACAGCTGGTACAGGGCCGCTGTTGGCTAAATATCGAATTAAAGGGTGCGGATACGCTCGAACCCTTGCTAAAGCTGCTGCAGCGCGCTGAGCGTGAACTGAACTATGATCTTAACAGCCTGCTGATTTCGTCCTTTAATCATAAACTGCTAGCTGCCGTAAAAGCGGCGCGGCCTGAGCTAAAAACCGGAGCCCTGACGGCTTCACTGCCTATCGACAATTGCGCCTTCGCTGCGAAATTGCAAGCGTACTCAGTGCACTGTGATGCCGGTTTTATCGACGCGGCACTGGTTGCCGATGCCAAAGCCCGGCAACTGCAGCTTTATGTTTATACGGTAGATGAGGCAGATGATTTAGCGCGGCTAAAGGCGCTGGGTGTCGATGGGGTTTTTACTAATTATCCGGCGCGCAGTCGCAAGCTTCTAACCTAAAGTCGCAAGCTCCCGGCGTAAAAAAACCTGCATTAAGCAGGTTTTTTATCATCGGTTTCACAGCTATTACACTGATTGCAAAGCCGCATATTCATAATATGAGCAAACACGACGAGCGAGGCGCCAATCACCAGAATGACATGCTCATAATCGTGGCCCCAGGCATCACGTTGCCAGTAAATAAAACCACCTAAGAACAGCGAGTAAAACGGGTAGAGTTTACGGTGATAACGATGAAAGCCAATAAACAGCGTAATAAAGCCCAGCACCATAGTAAATAACAATACAAAACCTTCAAAGGCATGGTTATGGGCGGCGGTTAAACCCAGCAGCGGTAATACAGGCAGGATCACCGGCAATAAAATACAGTGAATGGCACAGAGTGATGTGACCATAATACCGAACTTATCAAATAATAGCCTTGCCTTTGCCAGCACAACCGAACCCCTATCTTCGTTCCGAGTGTTGTCTCGAGACGATATAATATAACAAAGCACTGTAATTGCAAACCGCAGATTGCAAAGCCGTCGTCAAAAATGCACGCCGGCCGCGCCAGCAATAGCCAGACTATGGCATAATACGGCTACTGAAACACGAAGTGACATGATCAATGGAAAACTTGCTACAACAGTTGGATGAAAACCTGAAAGAGCTTTATCGTAAGGCGTTGGATGCAGATGCTTTGCTGGAGCAGCTACAACAACAGGGCCAGGCCAAATATCAGACAGTCTTTAGTAAAGATGCCGGTTTTAAAGTCGAGAGCAACCGCTTTATGCCGTACCTGGCTGAAACCGCGGAACAGGTAGCGGCGATCCGCCATAGCCAGCAATTTAGTACCAGCACGCTACAGCGGGTCGTGCAACAGCTACAGCTGTTACATAAAACCCTGACGGAGTTCCGTGCAGCCGTAAAGGCGTAAGCGACACAGCCGGCAAGTTTGCCGGCTGGTTGGATTACTGCGGGAAAACTGCAGTATTATTGCGCAGTTTTCGGCGTAACGGCAGCATGCTGGGTAACCGCTGGCTGCACATTCTTGCCAAACCAGTCGTTTAGCATCACTCTTTCGTACTCAAACTCGGGTCTGGCGCTCGGCCGGCTAATGCGCTGTAAAAATCCCATATCGCGCAAACGCTCCTCACCACTTAGCACTTCGTCACCCTGCTGGTCACGCAGCACATGGCTAAAACGTATTGCTGGCGAGTATAAATCCTTTACAATCCGCAGCGCCTGACCACCATTGCCGGCAAAGTAGTCGACATCACCCGCCAGATCGATATCGGTAATGGTCACTTGCCACTGATAACCCTCTGGCATCTGCGCCGCCATGTCGCTAAACATTTTTTCAAATGCGGTCTGCACCCGCTGTTGATAACGGCTACGCGTCTCATTGGTAGGCCGGATATCAGTAAATTTTTCCGGTTCCTGGAAGCTGATCTGTACTTCGGCAGCCGCAGCCTGGCCGATGCCCAACACCGCAATAAGGCTTAAGGCGATTAAATGATTACGCATTGTCTTTCTCCCGGTAGAAACCTTTCCTAAGCTTGCGTTAAAAGTATAGATTGTGCAAAGTTTATGCAAGCTGAACAGTTAAAAAAAAGCCCCGACGTTTCCGTCAGGGCTTATTTATTTAAAATCAGCGGGTTACATCATGCCGCCCATACCACCCATGCCACCCATATCTGGCATTGGTTTTTCTTCTTTTGGCAGCTCAGTTACCATTGCTTCAGTGGTGATCATCAGCGAACCAACAGAGGCAGCGAACTGTAGTGCAGAACGGGTCACTTTGGTTGGATCCAGGATACCCATTTCCAGCATATCGCCGTATACGTCGGTCGCAGCGTTGTAACCGTAGTTACCGGTACCTTCTTTAACCTTGTTAACGACGACTGATGGCTCTTCACCGGCGTTAGATACGATCTGACGCAGTGGCGCTTCCATTGCGCGCAGTGCGATCTTAATACCGTGCGTTTGATCTTCGTTGGCACCGGTTAAGCCAGTCAGTTTGGCCGCTACGCGCACCAGGGCGACACCACCGCCAGGAACTACACCCTCTTCTACCGCAGCACGGGTAGCGTGTAAGGCGTCTTCTACGCGGTGTTTCTTCTCTTTCATTTCGATTTCAGTGGCCGCACCAACTTTGATTACTGCGACACCGCCAGCCAGTTTGGCCAGACGCTCTTGCAGTTTTTCTTTATCATAGTCAGAGGTCGCTTCTTCGATTTGCTGACGGATTTGCTTGACGCGGGCGTCAATAGCCGCTTGCTCACCGGCACCATCGATAATAGTGGTATTGTCTTTGGTGATCACGATGCGCTTCGCTGTACCTAAGTCTTCCAGCGTGGCTTTTTCCAGTTCCATACCGATTTCTTCTGAAATCACGGTACCACCAGTCAGGGTAGCGATATCCTGCAGCATCGCTTTACGACGGTCACCGAAGCCTGGCGCTTTCACGGCAGAGATCTTCACGATACCGCGCATATTGTTGACAACTAAAGTCGCTAAGGCTTCGCCTTCGACGTCTTCAGCAATAATCAGCAGTGGCTTACCTGATTTGGCTACGCCTTCCAGTACCGGCAGTAATTCGCGGATATTAGAAATTTTCTTATCCACAGTCAGGATAAATGGGTTATCCAGTTCAACCTGGCCCGCTTCCTGATTGTTGATAAAATACGGAGACAGGTAACCACGGTCGAATTGCATACCTTCAACCACATCCAGCTCGTTATTCAGACCCTGGCCTTCTTCAACGGTGATTACACCCTCTTTGCCCACTTTGTCCATGGCGTCAGCGATGATCTTACCGATCTCTTCATCTGAGTTAGCAGAGATAGTACCAACCTGAGCTACCGCCTTGCTGTCAGCACATGGCTGTGACAGGGCTTTTAATTCAGCTACGGCGGCAATTACAGCCTTGTCGATACCACGTTTTAAATCCATCGGATTCATACCGGCAGCAACGGCTTTTACGCCTTCGTTAATAATGTTTTGT
This sequence comes from Alishewanella jeotgali KCTC 22429, assembly GCF_000245735.1. Taxonomy (GTDB): domain Bacteria; phylum Pseudomonadota; class Gammaproteobacteria; order Enterobacterales; family Alteromonadaceae; genus Alishewanella; species Alishewanella jeotgali. The sequence continues at coordinate 5,533 of NZ_AHTH01000043.1, read as the reverse complement.
GCCAGTACCGTAGCGGTAGTGGTACCGTCACCGGCTTCGTCATTGGCCTTAGACGCCACTTCTTTAACCATCTGGGCGCCCATATTCTCGAACTTATCTTCCAGCTCGATTTCTTTGGCAACCGACACACCGTCTTTGGTAATCAGAGGAGCACCAAAAGATTTGTCCAGAATCACGTTACGGCCTTTTGGACCTAAAGTAACGCGCACTGCGTTTGCCAGAATGTTTACGCCTTTCAGCATCTTGTTACGGGCTTCATCGCCAAAACGTACGTCTTTTGCAGCCATTTTCGTATCCTTAAAAGTCGTTAATTGTTAATCAGAAAAGGGAAAGGGGAATTAATCCAGGATCACACCTAAGATGTTATCTTCTTTGGTGATCACATATTCCTGACCATCAATTTTCTCAGTGCGCTCTACATAGGCACCGAACAGAACCTTGTCGCCAACCTTAACGTCCAGTGGTTTCACATCGCCGTTATCTAAAATACGACCATTGCCCACTGCTACTACGACACCGCGCGTTGATTTTTCTGCGGAAGCACCAGTCAGAACGATGCCACCGGCAGACTTGCTCTCAGCGTCGGTACGTTTGATGATGACACGATCATGTAATGGACGAATATTCATGCTCTATCTCCTAAAGCGTTTGGGTTTTAACGTGACAGTTAAATTTTGTGTGCTCGCTATATGGGGCGAACCGAAAAAAATTCCAAGGGCCGGCAGAAAAAAATTCCGCAAAACGCGGCCACGGTTTACCGTACAATGGTGCTAACCTAACAAAAAACCAAGGTCTGATATGAGCGATTATCTGCTGATCCTGTGTAACTGCCCGGATGAGACGACGGCTGCGGCTATTACCTCCCAGCTGTTACAGCAACGGCTGGTGGCCTGTGTTAACCGGCTACCCGCGGTACAATCCAGCTATATCTGGCAGGACAAACTGGAACAGGCGGTGGAAATTCAGTTGCAACTTAAAGCGCCAAAGCGGAACTTTACCGCAATTGAGCAAGCCATAAGCGCCATTCACCCGTATGCTGTGCCGGAAATTATCGCCGTTGAGCTTTGTCAGCTGAATCAGGCTTATGCCGCCTGGATTAATGAGGTTACCTGTGATTAAACGCTGTTGTTATCTACTGCTGCTGCCCCTACTGTTCCTGTTGCTAACCAGCACGGCGACTGCGCAGCAGCAAAGCCCGCAAACCAGCCCGACGAATAATAATGCTGTGCTGCAAAGCCTGTTGCAGGGCCAGCCACAATTTTTACCGGTGGAACAGGCCTTTGTGCTGGACTACCGCCAGCAGGATAACGAGCTGTTGCTAAGCTGGACTATCGCCGATGGCTATTATATGTATCGCGATAAGTTTAAGTTTGGCGGCGTGGCGGTCAGCTTTTCGCATCCGACCTATCCGGCCAGTATCAGTATTGAAGATGAATTCTTTGGTAAAACCGAAGTCTATTATCATCAATTGCAGTTGAAGATCCCGCTGTCTGATATCGACGAAGATGCACTCTTTCGGGTGCAATTTATGGGCTGCGCTGAAGCCGGTCTGTGTTATCCGCCAACGACCATTGAAATACCACTGACCCAGCCTGGCCAGGCTGAAACCAGCGCCAGTTTGGCGACAACAGCACCGGTATCCAGCCAGTTTGGCTTATTGGAGCGCTTAAGTGAAGGCTCAGTGCTGGTAAGTCTGGGCGTATTTTTCCTGCTCGGCTTAGGGCTGTCCTTTACGCCCTGCGTGTTTCCGATGTATCCGATTCTAAGTAGTATTATTGTCGGCCAGGGCCAGCGGCTGTCGACCCAACGTGCCTTTGGCTTGTCGATGTCCTATGTGCAGGGTATGGCACTGACTTATTCCCTGCTCGGGCTGGTGGTTGCCAGTTTGGGCGTAAAATTCCAGGCGGCATTGCAGCACCCGGCCGTATTAATCGTCGCTGCGGTGATCTTTGTGCTGCTGGCCTTGGCGATGTTTGGCGTCTTTAATCTGCAATTGCCAACCCGCTGGCAGGAAAAGGTGGCTGGCGTCAGTAACAAACAACAGGGTGGCTCGCTAAAAGGCGCCTTTACCATGGGCGCATTATCCGGCTTGATTGCCTCACCCTGTACTACGGCCCCGCTGTCTGCGGCACTGTTGTATGTGGCGCAAAGCGGCGATCTGGCCCTTGGCGCCCTGACGCTGTATGTGCTGAGCCTGGGGATGGGTTTACCTTTGTTATTACTCGGTACCTCAGGTGGTCGTCTGCTGCCAAAAGCCGGCAACTGGATGAACGCGGTAAAAAATATCTTTGGCTTCCTGTTACTGGCGGTGCCACTGATCCTGTTAGAGCGCTTTTTACCGTTCTGGATCGTGTTAGCCCTTGGCACTGTCTTAACGCTGGCGCTGGTATTTTATTTATACCGCTTGCTGTTCAGCCTAAGCAGTGTCAACGCTAAAGCCAGTGTCGCAGTGCTGGCACAGCTGTTGTTACTGGGTATCTTCTGGCTGAATTTACAGTATTACCGTCCGGCCAGCCCGGCTCTGCCGCAAGCGACGGTAAGCGCGGAGGGCGAAAATATTAATGCACTTGGCTTTATTGTGGTAAAAGATGCCGATGAGCTGGCGCAGCAACTGCAGAAGGCGAAAGCGGCCGGTCAGTATGCATTGGTCGACCTGTATGCCGAGTGGTGCGTGGCATGCAAAGAGTTTGAGCAACTGACCTTTCCAAGGCCGGAGGTTACCGCCCTCACCTCACAGATGCGGCTGATTAAAATTGATGTCACCCGGATGACCCGCAAAGATCAGGCGCTGCTGGATAGCTATCAGGTGTTGGGTTTACCTACCCTGCTATTTTTCGCCCCCGATGGCAGCGAGCTTAAACAAAGCCGCGTCACCGGCTTTATGAATGCCAGCGCCTTTGCCAATCATTTACAGGCGATGATGCAATAATAATGAGCGGCTGCAGTAAACCAGGCTGCAGCCACTCTCTGTCTGTTGTACCTTCCCATTTAGATTGTCGACATTACAACCATCCAGATGGCTACTGGCTGATAAGACCAGTATTTTGCTGCCATTTGCGGCGATTTCACTATAATAAGGCGCGGATCTGTCAGACAGGCATCGACAAGGTGCCTAAATTGGCCGTAAAGTGTGCATCTAACAGCTACGGCAACACTTGCTGACATCTTCCGGGAAAAGACAGGATAACTTAATTAATGACCGCGAATTTACGCATTCTGTTATTGAATGGCCCTAATCTGAATATGCTGGGTATTCGGGAGCCTGCGACCTATGGTGCCGCAACGCTGGCGCAAATTGTCGCCGGCTTGCAACAACAGGCAGCAGAGCTTAACGTGACGCTGACGGCGCTGCAATCCAATGCCGAGCATCAATTGATTGACGCCATTCAACAAAGTTATCAGCAGCAGGATTTTATAATTATCAATCCCGGTGCCTTTACCCATACCAGCATTGCGCTGCGTGATGCACTGTTAGCAGTGGCGATTCCCTTTATCGAAGTACATTTATCCAATGTGCATGCCCGGGAAGCTTTCCGCCAACACTCTTATTTATCTGATATCGCCAAAGGGGTCATTTGTGGCCTGGGCGCCAGAGGCTACCACTATGCTCTGGATGCGGCGGTATCACTGTTACGACCACACAACCAAAATTAACTCAATCAGGCGAAAAAGATGGACATTAGAAAAATTAAAAAATTGATCGAACTGCTGGAAGAATCAGGCATTTCTGAGCTGGAAATTACCGAGGGTGAAGAGTCGGTACGTATCAGCCGTAATGGCCCGGCGCAGCACTATGCCCCAGCGCCGATGCATTATGCTGCCCCGGCTCCGGCACCTGTTGCGGCACCCGCCGCTGCTCCTGTTGCCGCCGCTGTGGCAGAAAAGCCAGTAGTTTCCGGCCACGTCGTCAAATCACCAATGGTCGGTTCTTTCTACCGCGCCGCTTCGCCAACCTCGAAAAACTTTGTTGAAGTCGGCCAAAGCGTAAAAGTCGGTGATACGCTCTGTATCGTCGAAGCGATGAAAATGATGAACCAAATCCAGTCTGACAAGGCCGGGGTGGTAAAAGAAATTCTGGTTGAAAACGGCGAGCCGGTAGAATTCGATCAACCGCTATTTATTATCGAATAAGATAAGGACGCACTGATGCTGGAAAAAGTCCTGATCGCAAACCGAGGCGAAATTGCGCTGCGCATTTTGCGTGCCTGCAAAGAGCTCGGGATCAAGACGGTAGCCGTGCACTCCACGGTTGACCGTAATTTAAAGCACGTGCTGCTGGCCGATGAAACCATCTGTATTGGCCCGGCACCGTCACCACAAAGCTATTTGAATATCCCCGCGCTGATCGCGGCGGCCGAAGTGACCAATGCCCAAGCCATCCACCCGGGTTACGGCTTTTTGGCCGAGCGCGCTGACTTTGCGCAGCAGGTTGAAGAAAGCGGCCTGGTCTTTATCGGCCCGCACCCGGATTCGATCCGGCTGATGGGTGATAAGGTTTCCGCCATTGAGGCAATGAAAAAAGCCGGCGTACCTTGTGTACCGGGCTCAGACGGCGCAGTCGGCGATGATGCAGCCACTAATAAAGCGATCGCGAAACGCATCGGTTACCCTATTATCGTTAAGGCTGCCGGCGGCGGTGGTGGCCGCGGTATGCGCGTGGTACGTAGCGAAGAAGAACTGGTTAGCTCAATTGAAATGACCAAGGCCGAAGCCAAGGCCGCCTTTGGTAATGACATGGTGTATATGGAGAAATTCCTGGAAAACCCACGTCATATCGAAATTCAGGTGCTGGCAGATGGTCAGGGCAATGCGATTCACTTAGGTGAACGTGACTGTTCAATGCAGCGCCGCCATCAAAAAGTGGTGGAAGAAGCACCGGCACCAGGCATTACACCAGAGCTGCGTGCCTTTATCGGTGGTCGTTGTGTCGATGCCTGTAAGGTGATGAACTACCGCGGCGCCGGTACTTTCGAGTTTCTGTTTGAAAACGGCGAATTCTTCTTTATCGAGATGAATACCCGCATTCAGGTAGAACACCCGGTTACTGAGATGATTACCGGCGTCGACCTGATTAAAGAGCAGCTGCGCATTGCCTCTGGCATGCCACTGACCATTAAGCAGGAAGATATCGTGATCCGTGGCCATGCGGTGGAATGCCGGATTAACGCCGAAGATCCGGTTAGCTTTATTCCGTCACCAGGTAAAATCACCCGCTTCCATCCACCAGGTGGTAACGGCATCCGTTGGGATTCGCATATCTATGCCGATTACAGCGTACCGCCAAACTACGACTCTATGGTTGGCAAGCTGATTACCTACGGTGAGAGCCGTGATATCGCCATCGCCCGGATGCGTAACGCACTGGACGAGTTACTGGTCGAAGGCATTAAAACCAATATCCCACTGCATAAAGATATTATGCGCGATGCCGGTTTCTGCCAGGGCGGCACCAATATCCACTATCTGGAAAAGAAACTGGGTATTAAGTAAGCCGCGGTATTCGCACGTGAAAAGGAGCCTGCATGGCTCCTCA
>NZ_AHTH01000044.1 GCF_000245735.1 Alishewanella jeotgali KCTC 22429 | reverse complement strand
GCTCAGAAGAAGAGGATGATATCGTACCGGGTAATCCGCGTGGCCGCTATCTGGTAACCTTTGACCCTTTAGATGGGTCCTCCAATACCGATATCAATAGCCTGATCGGCACTATTTTCTCGATTTTACCCGCCGATCCACACAAGGACGCCAGTGATGCCAGCCAGTTTTTACAACCAGGCTCCGCTCAAGTTGCAGCAGGCTATGTGTTGTATGGCCCATCAACGATGCTGGCGCTGACCACTGGCAAAGGCACCCGCCTGTACACCCTGGATAAAACCTATGGCGGCTTCCTGTTAACCGAAGAGCAGGCTACTATTCCGAAATATACCGCTGAGTTTGCCATCAATATGTCGAACCAGCGATTCTGGGAAGCGCCAATGAAAAATTACATTGCCGATTTACTGAAAGGTAAAGAAGGGATACGCGGAAAAAACTACAATATGCGCTGGATTGCCGCTATGGTAGGCGATGTGCACCGGGTACTCTGTCGTGGTGGCATCTTTGCCTATCCCCGCGATCTGAAAGATCCAAGTAAGCCGGATAAATTGCGCCTGATGTATGAAGCTAATCCGATGAGCTTTCTGGTAGAACAGGCTGGCGGCGCCAGCTCCACCGGTTATCAACGCATTATGGAAATTATTCCGACTGATATCCATCAGCGGGTGGCAGTGATTTTAGGGTCGAAACACGAAGTGGAAACCTGTGTCAATTACCACAGAAATCGCACTGCTCCGGTAATATCAGACTAATTATCAATAGCCATTTTTACGGTCGTCATTATAATGGCGGCCAGCAATTAATCAGAGGACCAAGCGATGAGCTTAAGCGATGTAGCAGCTGGCAAAAATCTGCCGGATGAAATTAACGTAATTATTGAAATTCCGGCCAATGCCGATCCAATCAAATACGAAGTGGATAAAGACACCGGTACCGTCTGGGTAGACCGCTTTATGGCCACCCCTATGTTCTATCCGTGCAACTACGGCTTTGTGAACCAGACTTTGTCTTTGGATGGTGACCCGGTTGACGTACTGGTACCAACGCCTTACCCACTGGTACCAGGCGCCGTGATTAAATGTCGCCCGGTTGGCGTACTGAATATGGAAGATGAGTCTGGTCAGGATGCCAAGGTTATTGCCGTACCTGTTAGCAAGCTGACCAAACTGTATGACCATATCCAGGATATCAACGATGTGCCTGAGCTGCTGAAAAAGCAAATCCAGCATTTCTTTGAGCGTTACAAAGAGCTGGAGCCAGGTAAGTGGGTTAAAGTTACTGGTTGGGCCGATGCCGCCGCCGCGAAAGCTGAAATTATGACCTCTTTCGAGCGCGCCAAGAAATAAGCCAGCAGCCGCTGTTGCCAATAAAAAAACCGGAGCGCCCTCCGGTTTTTTTATTGGCGTTAACATTAGGGCTTTAACTTGCCATCCTGATACGCCAGTAAATACTGCATTAAATCGGCAGCAGGCATTGGTTTGGCAAACAAATACCCCTGTACTTCTTCGCAGCCCATCGCCATCACGGCCTGCAACTGCTCCTTGGTTTCAACACCCTCGGCAATAGTGGACAGACCGATACGTTTACCTAAACTGATAATGGTCTCAGCAATCAGTCCGCCACCCTCGTTCGTTACCGTGCTGACAAAGGCACGGTCTACCTTGATCCGATCCAGCGGCAGTTGCTGTAAATAGCTCAACGATGAGAAACCAATACCAAAGTCGTCGATCGCCACCTTAATACCAAAGCTCTTTAGCTGCTGCAGTGCATCAATCACGATTTTCGGCTCGTCCATCACCACTGACTCGGTGATCTCCAGCTCCAGTAACTGCGGATTAACCTGATAGCGTTTAACCGTGTCGATAACGGAGGGCACAAAATGTGGCGAACGGAATTGTGGCATCGACACATTTACCGCAATTCGCAGACTGCCACAGTTGGCTGCCGCTAATTGCTGTAGTTGCTTACAGGCCTGCTCTAAAACCCATTGCCCAATATCGACAATCAGGCCTGAGTACTCTGCCAACGGAATAAAGATCGCCGGCGAGATATAGCGCCCGGGTTGATGTGGCCAACGTAATAAAGCCTCCATCCCAACCACGGCCTGGCTCTTCAGACACAGCTGTGGTTGAAACCAGAGTTCCAGTTTGTCCAGTGCAAAATCGGCGCGCAGCATTCTGAGCATCGTCAGCCGCTCTGTCACCTCTTCTTCCATCGCCGGTTCATAATACTGATGGTGTACGCCCAGGGTTTTTTTGGCTTTATTCAGCGCAATATACACCTGCTTCATAATCACCATGCCCTGCTCTGCAGCCTCGCGCAGCCGGCAGATGCCAAAGGTCGCATTCATTTGCAGGCTATGTTCCGATGCCTGAAATGGTTGCGCGAAAACAGCGGTCAAACGCTCTGGCGTTAACTCATCTTCCGGCCCCACCAACGCAAAGACGTCGGCACCAATACGGCCTAACTGCGAACTGATACCAAAATGTTCGATTAAGCGCAGCGTAATCGCAATCAGCAGTTCATTGCCGACATCCTGCCCCAGACCATCGTTAACATCGGAAAAGTGGTCAATATCAACCAGTACCGCCACCATATGCTCAGGTTCAAAGCGGCGGGTATCCTGTAAAATCTGAATAAATTCGTTGCGGTTTGGCGTCTTAGTCAGCGGATCGATATAGGCGGCATGTTTTAATTGTTGAAATAACGCGACATTCTCGTAGCCTACCGAGATATTGCTAAGAAAAACCTCTATTAGTTGCTTATCGGCTTCATCAATAGGTCGGTTAGTTTCAATAAACACGGCTGCGTTTAGTTTATCATTACCTAAGTAAAGCACCGTATCTTGGTCTGAAAACAGGTGCTGCCTTGTTTTCAAACACAGATTGATTTGATCAACAATACGTCGGTTGTCTAAACGATCTAGCTGACATTTGATAAAGGGTGCATAGTGACCAGCGGCTCCCAACACATAGATCCGATCACTCGCTGTGCCATCATCTTCAATTTGTGCACAGAGAACGCCTTCAGCGTGTAACCCTATTAGCGACGATATCTGAGTGACCACTCCCTCAGAGAATTCATGTAAGGAATGTTGCTCAAGCAGGTTTGCGCCCGCTTTTATAATTTTTTGCAAACCGCGACGATTCTGGTTGATAGTTTTTATCTGTTGGTAGGAACGGATAGACGCGATAATAGTGGTGACTAACTTGTTACGGGTTAACTCGGTCTTCGTTTTGTAGTCGTTTATATCGTAATCTTTAATGACACTCTCTTCTGGGGCGTATCCCGGCTGTCCCGTTCTGAGTACGATACGAATCTCATCTAACTGCAAGTCGTCACGAATCTGCTTAACAACTGTTAAACCAGCACTGTCTGTTTCCATCACGACATCAAGTAGCACCAGGGCTGTGTCTTGATGTTCAGACAAGAAACTGATGGCTTCTTTACCAGAATAAGCATGGTAAAAATCTAGCCGCTTCCCCAAGACGATAAGATCGTTGAGTGCGAGTTTAGTTACCGTATGGATTTCCTGATCATCATCGACAATCAGCAGTTTCCAAGCGCCAGTTATCGACGGCTTGATTGGCAAATTAGCGTCATCATCTGCTAAAAACAGAAATCCTTCATCTGTTTCGTGTGGTGTCATGGACTGAGCCTTTCTTCACGTTGTAACTAAATATACCTGCATCTCAACAAAAAAAGAAATCCTGCATTAAGTAAATTTAATCCAGCGAGCCTATTTAAAACAATCGATAAGTCGCCAGTAGCTTGTCAAACTTACATGGGTCCAAGGGTTTAAGTAAAATATCATCCATCCCCGCTGCTTTAAATTCAGCCTGCTCCGAGGGCAGTGCATGGGCGGTAAAAGCTAAAATAGGGATACTCTGATAGTCTTCTAGCTGGCGTAGCTGCCGGGCAACCTCAGTTCCGGATAAATCCGGTAATTGGATATCAAGTAATACCATGTCAAACTTTTCTTGCTTACATTGCCAGAGCGCCGCAGCAGCCGTTTCTACCGCACAAACCGTTACCGCTTTGCCCTGCAGGAGTATATTTATAAATGCTTGATTTGTCTGATTATCATCTACCACCAATAACTTTTTGCTACTTGGGCTCATAACTCCGGATAGCCGTTGTTTAATAAACTGCAGACAAAACAAACTACTCGAATAACAAGGCAACAGCTGGCGCCATTGCCGAAAGTTTAACGGCGCAGCAAATGCCAGCATTGGTAGGGTGCAATGCTGTAAAAATTGCTGCCACTGCTGGCTCGGAGCTTGTCCTGGCAACATTATTATCAGCAAACTATAAGCTTGCTCAGCCAAGCGTTGTTGTAATTCATTGAGATCACTGCAGCCAATGATCTGTACCGTACAGCTGCTAAGTAGATGCAAACGCTCTCTCAGTCGCTCCGGATCCGCGTCAAACAGTAATAGTGGTCCCAATAAACTCGCATCGGCATTGGTATGGCAAGCTATGGGCAAACTAAAACTGATACTAACCCCGAGTCCTTCCAATGATTCAATTCTTAACTCAGCGCCTTGCCTTTGCTGCAACAGTTGCAATACGGCAATATCGGCGTCCCGCCACTGTAATTCTGAAGAGTGAGAGCTTTTAAGATGCTGTAATACATGAGGCGGTAAACCGTTCCCATCACAACGAAGTTGCATTGTTAATCGTGGAGAGTCTGGCAAGTCGATCCCAATGCGAAACTGCAATCGTTTCATGGTTTCAGAGCGCATTGATAGGGCTAACATCGCTTGCATCGCTAATAACAGCGAATGCTGATCTAAAGTTACCTGGTATTGATTTAGCTCCGGATACTCTAACCAATCTAAACTACTGTCTGCTGGCAATAGAGCAGCCAGCTTGTCTGTCTGTTCAGCCAGCCACATCGGCAGTGATGTAACAACTGGCGTGCACTGGAAATCACCAAATTGGAGCAACCCATAATTGTGTTGTAGCTGCTTTAATACGTTAAATAAAGGTTCTGGTAGTTGCTCACGTCTGAGGTCTAATAATTGCCATTGATGGAGCCAACGGTTAACACATTGCCGCAATGACAACTGCGCTGTGACAGTGTTTTGCCATTCTTGGCGGGTATTTTCCAGCGCTTTTGTCAGCTGCTGCTGTTGCATTCGAGTAGAATCAAGTTGTTGCTCTAACGACACTCGCTGCTGGTGCTGCTCTGCAAGAAGCTGTTTGATGGGTTGTAACTCAGGCAAGCCCGACTTAGCGACTGAGGCGCCAATATCAGCTTGGTCATGTTCCCGTTGTAGCGAATCGATCGCCTGCCTTAGCTGATGTCCACGTCGATTAAAAAAAACTGCGTTGGTAAGCACAATCACAGTGAGCAGTAACCAAGCCAACACCATCGGCCACAGCTCACGCCAACCTATACCCAAGGGTTCAGGCAAGATAACGAGTACAGCTTCAGTTTGTGTTGCGGTACCAAATTGCTCGAAAGGCAGAGTTTGTGTCCTGATTATTTGCTGTGCATACCAATAGTATTCGTCTGCCAGTAAACTAAATTGCGAATTTAAGTTAGGCAACACTCGCTGTGGCAACCGAGCGATATCACCAACCACAGCTAATGGTAAACCATCATTTTGATAGATGGCCAAGGCTGCAATCGGAAAAGTGGCGTCAAATTGTAATTCTGCCAAGCGCTGAGTCAGCTGCTCAGCGGAAATCTGTCCAAGATTGGGTCTCAGACTCAGCTCAATAATTTGCGCATATTGTTGCAGCTGCAGCTGTAAACGTTGTTGTTCATCTTGTCGCTGCCAGACCCAGCTTGCTGCGGCTATCAGCAAACTGCAAAACAGGTAAAGCGACAGCAAATATTGATAAAAAGACTTCAAGATTGCGCTCATTGCACAAAAAACAGGAGCCTACTATATGATTAAAGTGTAATAGGCTCAAGTATCAGTCCTGAAATGCCGTTCAGATGTTAAAAATGCAAATCGACGCCGACAAAGAAACCGCTAAACGTGGTTTCAGCAAAGAGATCGTCGACATCTTGCAATGCGAACTCAACCCGCCTGTAACCTAAGGATAGTCGCAAATCAATCAATAAATTGTCGAATACCTGATAGCCAACACCGGCCTGAAAATCATAAAAGTGATCTCCTCGCCAAGGCGCGCCCTGAGCGATGAAAAAGAGATCATACCCGGTTGCAACCAGATCCACTTTTCCATTCAGGTAAAGCATCGGCAGCCATTGCTTGATACGCTGTTGGCTAACCAGGCTCTCCGCAGTAAGCTGCACCTCGCCTTGCAAGTGCTTTGCGGCAATACCAAGATCAACAGAAATTAAAGCATTGTCCAAAACTTCGTAATACAACACATAATCGGTAAACCTCCAATCTAGCCGAGCCAAAACAGCAGTGCCAGACGAAAAGTCTGTGCCAGCAAACAGCATATCGCGCTCAAGTTCAGTCTTGCCTAATGTCTGCAACTTTTGCTGCTGTACGCGTATATTCGGCAACACTGGGATGGCATGCTCCAGCGCAACATAGTAGTTGTGTTGACGGCTGGCTGAAAACTGAAAGTGTTGCAGGTTTGGCTCGTTCGCGAAGCCGCCCTCTGCCTCGCTTCGCCAAGTTTCGATACCCGCATAAACACCCAGTATAGAATCCGCCTGTACCTGCCAGGCACCAGAGATCAGCCCTGTGCATAACACCAACTTGGCTAACTTCATCAACTACCCTTGCTTTAATAATTCAGATAAATCAATCAGCGCCGCATTGGCGCGGGAGATATAATTTGCCATCACCAGACTATGATTGGCCAGAATACCGAAGCCACTGCCGTTTAATACCATCGGGCTGTGAATAGGCTGCTGAGCGGCTTCCAGCTCACGAATGATTTGCTGTAGGCTCACCATCGCATTACGACGCTGCAGCACTTCCGCAAAATCAACTTCCACCGCCTTCAGAAAGTGCAGCAATGCCCAGGTTGCACCGCGCGCTTCATAAAATTCATCATCCAGTTTCCACCAGCTGGTTTTTACAAAGCGGCGGTCCGGTGTTTCCGTCGACTGACGAGCAGCGATGTCGCCAGCGAGATCGGTATTAAAACGCTCCTGCCCCACACTGGCACTGAGACGCTGTGAATAGCTACCCAAACGCTTTTCGACATTCTTCAGCCAGTCACGCAGATTGTCTGCCCGGGCATAGAACTGGCTGTCCGTTTGTTTTGGATCGACCAAGGCGCTGCGATACAAATAAAGCTGAGCAATCGCCTTACGATATTCAGATTCGGCGCTCGGTAATACCCAACTGCGATGATCAATATTCAGTTGCGGTTGAGCAATCCGTAAAAAGGCATTTTCCGCTGATTGCGACTGAGAGCGGCTAAAGTCTTTGCGAAACGCCAGTGCCAGATCACGTGACATTTCCAGCACGCCAAATTCCCAGGCCGGCATATTATCCAGTAAGCTAAAGGGTGGCAGAATATCATTTGACATATAGCCGCCGCGCTTTTGCAATAAGGTTTCCGTAACGCGGATCAAGGCAGTCGTAGTGTTGTAGCCGACAACCCGGCTGCCATCATCCAGATGTAACCCTTGCTGCACTTCTTCTATCAGTAAGGCGGGCTCGCGACTTACCCACCAACTAAATAACCACAGCACCAGTAAGATCCCGGCTACAACGGCTGACAGAGTAGAGGTTTTATTCATATCATGTCCTAATGGTTTGGCATAGTCGTGACAGGGCGTCACTGCATCCTGTCGTCCTGCGCTATCCGCAGCCAGCCATTATGCATCGTCTAAACCCGATGCAGCCGCGGACAACACTATCTTACACCAAAACCACTGTCACGGCAGCGATAAGCCGGTGATAATCTTGGCCGGGTCAGGCTCCTGCCCCGCCAGGCCCAGCCTTTTTTATAAGCCTGCCAAACCACGACCGCTGGCATAGCGCCAAGCACCAAGCCCAATACCGGCAGCAAATAGATCAGCAGTAAAGTCTGCTCAGCGAAGGCCAACATTTACTCTGCCACCATTGTTACGGCCGCTTTCTCAGCGACCTGTTGTGCCAGCTGCGGCATTTCGCCTGGTTGCTGTAACACAAGTGGCATCTGCGTGATGGTACTCTCGATCGAATATTGGCTTTGTTGCCGCACATCCAGCGCCAGTTGTTGCTGTAACTGCTGTTGTTGTATTGTCATAGCTGCACGCAGCGATTCAGCTGGATCGGCTAATAGTTGGGTGCTGGTTAAACTAACAACACTAGTAAAAAGAAGAGTAGTTAAAGTACGCATTTGGTTGCTCCTGCAAATTCAGTTCAGTGGTTCGGTACTGCTGCGATACTGAATTCAAGGGGCATGCCAAAGCCGAAAAGCCACATAACCATTTGTTTTATAATGATTAATGCAGAGATCAACAAAGAAGGCTGTAAGTGCGGGAAAGTTAAAAAACCAAAAAATAGTCAATTTTGCTATTTTTGGTTTTTATATAGACAGTCAGTTAATTAGCCGTAGTGTCTGGCGATTCAGGCACCAGTGCTAGCGCCTGTAACAGCAACTCTGGTTTGGCATCAGCTAGATGTCCTTGCTCACTCAGTAAGCGACGCCACTGCCGGGCACCCGGCTGCCCCTGAAACAGCCCTAACATATGACGGGCAATATGCCAAAAACGCGCCCCTTGCTGCATTTGTTGTTCAATGTAGGGCACCATCAACCGTACCAGTTGATGCTGCCCCGGTACCGACCAGACATCCTGATATAGTACGGCATCGACCTGGCTCAGTAGATAAGGGTTGGTGTAGGCCTCTCGGCCGATCATCACGCCATCCAAATATTGCAGCTGCTGCTCAGCCTCAGCCAGGGTTTTGATTCCACCATTGATACTGATGTCCAGTGTCGGGAAATCCTGCTTTAACTGATAAACCCTTGGGTAGTTCAGCGGCGGGATCTCGCGGTTTTCTTTCGGACTTAAACCTTTTAACCAGGCCTTGCGGGCATGGATCACAAATTGCCGACATCCTGCTGCCGCGACAGTGGCGACAAAATCCTGTAAAAACTGATACTCGTCAGAATCGTCAATACCGATGCGGGTTTTCACACTGACCGGAATACTGACGGCATCCTGCATCGCCTTAACACTATCGGCAACCAGTTGCGGCCTGGCCATCAGGCAAGCGCCAAACATACCGTTCTGCACCCGATCTGATGGGCAACCGACATTTAAGTTTATTGCAGCATAACCACGCTGCTCAGCCAGCTTGGCACAATGCGCCAGCTCAGCCGGTTCGGAACCACCCAGCTGCAGTACTACCGGCTGCTCTTGCGGATTAAAACCAAGATAATCGCCTTTACCATGGATAATGGCGCCGGTTGTGACCATCTCGGTATATAGCACCGCATGCTTGCTCATCAGACGATGAAAATAGCGGCAATGCCGATCGGTCCAATCCAGCATCGGAGCAACGGAAAATTTTTGTGGCAAGATAGCGTTATTCAAGTTAGCAAACCATTCAGACAGAAATCAGGACCCGGCATGAACCAGATAAGCCGTTAATTTTTTCACCAGTGGCAACACCAGTAGCAAGGTCGGAAAAGCAATCAGCCAGGATAGGCCCCAGGTTGATAGCCACCCTTGCAGTGTAAAAGCCTCCAACCCAAGACTTTTCAGGGTGCTGACCAAGGATACGATCAGCGTCATCAGCACTGAGAGTAACAATGGCATGACCAGTGACGCGGCTTTAGCAGGCAGTTTTGGCATATCACACTTTGCCCCGGGTTTAAAAAACGCAAAATTATACCCGATTTTCGGCTTGAATGTGCGGCTTCTTACAGTCACTGGTTTCAGACTAACAATATGGTACACTGCGGCTAAGTATGGGAGGGCAAGCATGTCTACTGAGAGTTTAGTATCAAAAGCCAGAGCCATCTGCGAGCAAAATGGCGCCCGCTTTACCAGTATTCGGGAGAAAGTTTTCCGCCTGATGGCAGAAAATCATGGCGGCCAGGGTGCCTATGAATTACTGGAACAATTGAAACAAACTGAACCCGCTGCCAAACCGGCAACGATCTACCGGGCGCTGGAGTTTCTGACTGAGCAGGGCTTTATTCATAAGATTGAGTCAAGTAATGCCTTTATGTTGTGCCAGCATTTCGACAAGCATCACCCGGCGCAGCTGTTGATATGTGAGAAATGTGGCAACGTGACCGAACTGCATTCGGCCACTTTAGACGCAGAATTTAGCAAACTGGCCTCGGCACTGGGTTTTCATATTCACCGGAAAACGATAGAGGCGCGGGGGATTTGTCGGCAGTGCCATGGAAATTAACCGCAAAACATTAGCTGCACTCTTGTATAATAAAGAAAAAACTTCTAGGCTTAATTTTGTTGCCATTATCTCGAATCCTCAACTCGTAGGCATTTTAAATGAATGTTGAATATATAAACCCTTTTCTTTCCTCACTCGTCAATGTACTTTCGACCATGGCCAATACCAAAATTGTGCCGGGCCAGCCACGGGTTAAAAAAGATGAAGTCGCGCAGGGTGATGTCTCAGGTCTGATTGGTATGGTCGGCCCGACCATGAAAGGGTCATTTTCTGTGAGTTTCGATGAGAGTCTGGCGATTGAAATTATGTTCCGGATGCTGGGTGAAAAACCGGCAGGCATTAATGCCGATGTAACCGATATGGTGGGTGAAATTACCAATATGGTCACCGGCGGTGCCAAGCGCATTCTGGGTGAAAAAGGCTATGAATTTTCGATGGCTACCCCGATCGTGGTATCGGGTAAAAATCATACTATTACCCACAAGTGTGACGGCCCAACCATTCTGATGCCGTTTAACTCAGACTTTGGCAAAGTCCATATTGAAGTCAGTTTTGATAAGTAACCGCTGAACGCGGCGTGTTAGCGCTCAGCAGTACTGATAATCAACACGTGGCGTAATATTACATAGTAGCTCATAAGGTATGGTAGCCGCACAGGCTGCCACCCGCTCAATGGCCAGTTCAGGCCCCCACAATACGGCTTCGTCGCCAAGTTGATCCAAAGCATTCGGCCCCAAATCCACAGTAATCATATCCATCGACACCCGGCCGGCCAGCGGTACTTCCCGCCCGTTCAACCAAACCGGTGTGCCATTTATCGCGTGGCGCGGATAACCATCACCATAACCTACCGCTATAACGCCTAGCGTGGTATCACAACTGGCCTGCCAATGCCCGCCATAGCCAACCCGTTCACCGGCACGCACCTGACGCAGAGCTATCAGGCGGCTACTCAGTCGCATCACCGGTTGCAGTTGATGCTCGCTGCCAATTTTCCCGGCGAAAGGTGAAATACCATGCAGCATCAACCCGGGTCTGACCCATTCGGCGTGGCTCTGTGGAAACGCCAGGATTGCAGCGGAGTTAGCTAAACTGCGCTGCTCTGCCTTACCAGCCGTTAAGTCAGCAAAGACTGCCAGTTGCTGTAAGGTGCGGTCTGAGTCAGGTTCATCGGCACAGCAAAAATGACTCATCAGCCGGATCCCCGGTAATACCGCACTGCATTGCCACAGCCGGCGGTAAAAATCGTCAAACTGCGCCGGCTCGATCCCCAACCGGTGCATGCCGCTATCAATCTTCAGCCAAACCTTTAGCTGGCCATCCAGCACAGTTTGTTCCAACGCCTGTAACTGCAATTCGTTATGTACCACGGTTTGCAAATTGTTAGCCAGTAACAGGGGTAACTCGGCCGCTTCGTAAAAGCCCTCGAGCAGCACTATCGGTTTGACAATACCACCAGTGCGCAGCGCCAGAGCTTCATCAATCCGCGCCACGGCAAAGGCATCAGCATCACTCAGCGTCTGCGCCACTTTAACCAGGCCATGACCATAAGCATTGGCTTTCAGTACTGCCAATAGCTGACTCTGTGGCGCCAGTTGCCGAACCCGGCTTAAATTATGCTGCAGTGCCTGTAAATTGATTTGCGCGACCGGCCGTCGACTCATTAATACTCATCCTCAAAACGGGCACTGCCGGCATAATTGTCAAAGCGCGAAAAATGACCATGAAACGTTAACCGCACCCGGCCTATCGGGCCATTCCGCTGCTTACCAATAATAATTTCGGCGGTGCCTTTATCGGCGCTGTCTTCGTGATAGACCTCATCACGGTAGATAAACATAATCAAATCCGCATCCTGTTCGATCGAACCCGATTCCCGCAAGTCCGAGTTAACCGGCCGCTTATCGGCGCGCTGCTCCAGTGAACGGTTAAGCTGTGACAGCGCCACCACCGGCACCTTTAATTCCTTTGCCAGGGCTTTTAATGAGCGGGAAATTTCAGCAATCTCCAGGGTACGGTTTTCGCTCATCCCCGGTACCGTCATCAGCTGCAGATAGTCGACCATAATCATACTTAAGCCACCATGCTCGCGGGCAATCCGCCGCGCTCTGGAGCGCACTTCGGTAGGGGTTAAACCTGAGGCATCATCGATATACATTTTGCCTTTGCTGTTCAGCAGCTCTATCGCCGATGACAAGCGCGCCCAATCTTCGTCTTCCAGCTGGCCGGTGCGCACCTTGGTCTGGTTAATCCGGCCCAAAGAGGCCAGCATCCGCATCATAATCTGGTCTGACGGCATCTCTAAGCTGAAAATAAGTACTGGTTTATCGCTGGTAATAGCCGCATGTTCGCACAGGTTCATGGCAAAGGTTGTTTTACCCATCGATGGTCGCGCCGCGACAATAATCAGATCCGACGGCTGCAAACCATTGGTCATCTTGTCCAGATCGACATAGCCGGTCGATACCCCGGTTATACCATTTTGCGGTGAGCGGTACAGCGCATCAATTTTATCAATGGTTTTGGCGAGGATGCTGTTGATGGGCTCAGGCCCCTCATTGGCTTTGGCACGCTGCTCGGCAATTTTAAAGACTTTGGTTTCGGCAAAGTCCAACAGCTCAGCCGCAGTGCGGCCCTGAGTATCGTAACCGGCGTCAGCGATATCATGGGCAACACCAATCATATCCCGCACTACCGCGCGTTCGCGGACGATATCGGCATAGGCCAGAATATTGGCGGCACTGGGGGTGTTTTTGGCAATTTCACCCAAATAAGCAAAGCCACCAATATCGTCTAACTGTTGGTTGGCTTCCAGTGCTTCCGAAACGGTGATCAGGTCAATTGGCTGGTTGCCCTCAGCCAGGCGCGCCATCGCATTAAAAATCAGCCGGTGTGAGCGCAGATAAAAATCATGCTCTACCACCTTTTCGGAAACCCGATCCCAGGCTTCATTATCCAGCATCAGGCCGCCCAGCACTGATTGCTCCGCTTCAATCGAATGCGGTGGCATCTTTACTGCTGCAACCTGCTTATCTTTTACACTTTGTTGTGCCACGTTGTACTACCACAGGAAAAAACTTGCTGATGGCATCATGCTAACCTGCGACTGCGCCAATGCCAATTAAAGCTTTGAAAATTTTACCTGTGATTGGCTGACTGACAGTTGAATGGCTTTGGATTTAACAGAAAAAATGACAGAAAAAGCAGAGGGGATAACAGAACAGAGAAAACGCACTGCCAGGCGGCAGTGCGTCTTAGCCAATTAGGCTTCAGCGATAATGATTACTTTGATAGTGGCAATCACTTCAGCGTGTAACTGCAGGTCGATGTCGAACTCGCCAGTTTCACGTAAAGTACCATTTGGTAACTTCACTTCCGCTTTAGTTACGGCAACGCCGGCTTCAGTGATCGCATCAGCGATATCACGGGTACCAACAGAACCGAACAGTTTACCCTCGTCACCCGCTTTAGAAGCGATAGTCACCTGGGCCAGTTCAGCTACCTTGGCAGCACGGTCGTTAGCAGCAGCTAAACCAGCAGCCAGTTTGGCTTCTAATTCAGCGCGACGGGCTTCGAATTTCTCGATGTTAGCCTTAGTAGCCGGAACTGCTTTACCCTGAGGGAATAAGAAGTTACGGGCATAACCAGACTTAACAGTTACATTGTCACCTAAACCACCCAGGTTTGCGACTTTGTCTAACAGAATAATTTGCATTGCCTATACCCCTCTGTATTAGCTGTGTGAGTCGCTGTATGGTAACAGGGCCAGGTAACGGGCGCGTTTGATGGCGCGGGCTAACTGACGCTGGTATTTAGCGCTGGTGCCAGTAATACGGCTTGGTACGATCTTGCCACTTTCTGTAACATAGTTCTTCAGAACGGCGGTGTCTTTGTAATCAATCTCTACAGTGCCTTCTGCAGAAAAACGGCAGAACTTACGGCGACGGAAAAAACGTGACATTTGTCTGTCTCCTAACTTAATTGTTCAATCTGTTGCGCATGCAGGACCAGTTTTGCCTGACCACTGCGGCTTTGGTGCCGGTTTAAAAAACCACTCACCCTAACCGTGCTGCCCAACGTCAGATGCTGAGCGTGTTGTTGTAACACTGTGCCGCTTAGAACCACCTGCATCCGCACATAAGCCTGACGATTTAAGCCAGCCTCCTGTTGCATGCTGCGATGTTCCAGGGTTAACACAGTGTGCGGGATCCCCGCCGGACTCTCACTGCGCTCAGGGTGCCGGCAAAGGGCGCCACTTAGCACAAAGTAATTGTCCATCTCCAACTTACTCGTCGTTTGCTACTTGCTCTTCAGTTTCACGAGGAGCACGCTCACGACGCTCTTCACGTACCTTAGCCATTGGTGATGGCTCAACGATGGCACCGTTAGTGCGCATAATCAGGTTACGTAATACCGCATCGTTGTAGCGGAAGTTAGTTTCCAGCTCATCGATCACGCTTTGTGGTGCTTCCACGTTCATCAGCACATAGTGTGCTTTGTGCAGTTTTTGAATTGGGTAAGCCAGTTGACGACGACCCCAATCTTCTAAACGGTGGATAGCACCGCCCGCTTCTTTGATCGCGCCAGTGTAACGCTCGATCATACCAGGCACTTGTTCACTCTGATCAGGGTGAACCATAAAAACGATTTCGTAATGACGCATTGTAGCTCCTTACGGTTAGTAAGCCTCGGAAGAACTCGGCCGGGTTCTTATAAAGGCAAGGAACGTTGAGTGTATGGCCGAAGGTCGCGTATTTTAAGGAGTCAGCCGTGAAATAACAAGTGAAAGCGGCAGATTGCACAAAAAAAGTTCAGGCCAGCGAGCTGGCCTGAACATCAAATTCGCCGCGTTAATGACTTTAACGGGGCGCCAGCTGGCAACGGGCGCCGTTAAGGCGAATACTCTTGCCTGAGCCAGGATGCTGTAAAATACAACTGTCCCCGACTTTAACCAGTACAAAACGGTAGGATGGCAAACTATGCCGCCCATCGAGCGGCCTGCCTTGACTATCCATCGGCATCCGTTGCTCGATAAAGAGTTCGGCACTGTGCATCAGTACATCGTCAGCCAATGTTACAGTGTTGCCACCGACAATCCCGGTAATAAAATCGTTCAGTTGCTGGCGAACCTCTGCTCCGCCAGCCACTAATACAGCAGGCTCTGCCGCTGAACCACTTTGACAGCCCGTCAGTATCAGCATACTGCCCAAGGTCAAGATGGTTATCGCTTTCACGGGTTACCCTCCGCCGGCTGCAGTTCAGTCATCAGCTTATTATTAAACAAAATATCCTGATAGCGTGGGTCTAATAAGCGCATTTTGCCTGCGGCTTCATCGTCAAGCCGTGCTCTACTCTCAGAAATTTGCAGGCTACCAAAGCCAGCACTACCAGCTTCAATCAGCGGGCACCGACCATTCTGGGCGTAGTATACTGCAGCGCCCAGCAATCGCTCGGCAGGGTCGCCCAGCTGCTTGCTAAAGTCATCCGCCAGTGGGCAACCTTTAACATCGGCCTGGAATACCGGATTTGTTTTCGGGATAAAGCCATCGGCATATTCACCAAAACCTTTAGCATTGACGCCAGTAAACTGAATGGTGAAGTAGGTCGTGCCACAGTTGTCGGTCGGATAAAAGCCGTAAGGCTTTCCACAAGTTTGAGCGCCAATCAGGATTACCTCAACATCAATACCGCGCAGTGCATTGATAAAGGCTTCACTGGCAGAGCAGGTATTACCGGTGCTTAAGATAAAAACCCGACTTAAATTTAATGTTGGCAGGTCAGTATTAGTCAAACGTCCTGCTTCATAATCAATCACTTTTGAATAAAACGGCACCGGAGATAATGGCTGCCCGGTAACAGGATTGGTATTTGGGTGTTTATCGTTAAAGATAGTCCGTTCAAAGAAACCGTTCTGAATAATATTCGGGCCCGTTACCATATAACCAAGCTGGGATGCTAAGGCTAATAAGCCACCACCGTTGTAGCGTAAATCGATGACCAGTTCATTAATATTGGCGTCCGCAAACTGATTAACCGCATTAATCAATTGCTGCTGAGCCAGCGCAATATGGCTATTAAATTGCACGTACCCCACCTTCCCGGCAAAGGTGTCCAGAACTCTGACATTCTGCACCGGTGAAGAAGCCACATTAGCCGACGTCATGGTCACGGTCTTGCGTGCACCAGCGGCCGATTCAAACACAAATTCAAAGCTCTGGCCGGTAGCTGACGGGAAAAGCGCACGATTCAGCAGGTCGACACCGGCTTGGGTATTATCATTAACAAAGTCGACACCATTCACACTCAGTA
>NZ_AHTH01000045.1 GCF_000245735.1 Alishewanella jeotgali KCTC 22429 | reverse complement strand
GATAGCGCCGGTCAAGGCGCTGCGCGCCATGCCCGGCGCACCACTAAAAATAAAGCCGGTTAAACACCGGCTTTAAGTTTTGACGCTAAATCCTGTAATAACTGCTGCCAGGCCTCACTAAGTGCGGCCACCATCGCCGGATAACCATCGGCATTCAGCGCGACCTGATATTCAAACGGCTGATAATGTTCTCGCTCTGCGCTGCTTAAGCGATAACGACCACTGAGTACTGCCTGGCCAGCCGCATCGGCGTTAAAGCGATCAATTTCCAGCCATAACTGCCGCGGCGCCGGAGTTGACCCTGTGGCAAGTGGTTGCTGTGGCAAGGCTAACAACAGATATTGGGTAAGTTGCCGCTGCATTTGCTGCTGCAACGCATCCGCCCACAGATGCTGCCGGGCGATCTGATACTCGACCGCCGACTGCTGCAACACCAAACCACTGCCATTCAAATAAGACGCTACCCTCAGCGGCTGGATCTGCAATGCCGGCAGGGGCTGCACTGTTGCCGTTACTGCTGGTAAGGGCGCCAGCTGATAATAGGCAATCTGCACCGGCTGGCTGCTACAGGCGGCCAGCAGCAAACTGAAACTAACTAGCAGGGTTCTCATGGCTTGGCTTTCCTCGGTTGCGGATCGGCTTGCTCACTGGCATTAATCAGTAAGGCGTTACTTTGTTGATTCAGCATTTTCAATACCGGCTGCAACTCGCGCAAGGTTTGCTCCAGCATCTGTAAGTTACTGTCCGCCCGCTCATAGGCGGCAGACCCCGGGCTGACACCGCTCAGGGCTTGTTGTAACTGCTGTAAACTCTGCTCCAGATTGGCTGGCAGTTGTTGTAGCTCAGGTTGGGTGATAAAGCTCTGCACGCTCTGTAACAGCTGTTCGCTGCTGCTAAGCAGTTGCTCGGTCGCCGCCAGGGTTTGCTGACCCTGAGTTAAGAATTGTTCCAGCTGCAGATTGTTAATTTTATCCAGCGCCAACAGGACTTTCTGCTCGATATTGCTCAGACCGCTGCGCGCAGCCGGCAAGCTGGGATAACCGGCTTGTTTACTCAGGGCCACCTGCTCCTGATAAAGCTGCTGCTGTTTGCTATCAGCCAGTAATTCATTGTTAATATCTAAATCAACGTAGAGGGCACCGGTCAGCAGATTGCCGGTTTTCAGCATCGCATGCAGGCCACGATCGACCGCCTGTTGCAACTCAACGCCCAGTTGCTGCAACGTCAGGTTCTCGTACAGGCGACCGGCTTCAATCCGGATCAGTACCGGCACCCCCTGATTTAATGACACCTCAAACGGCTTTTCCATGGCAAAGAAAAACGGCACACTGGCTACAGTACCAACCCGCACGCCACGGTATTCCACCGGCGCCCCGGCTTTCAGGCCCCGTACTGATTCGTCAAAAAAGACGATGTACTCAACAAACTGGTTATACATCCCTTCCTGAATACTCTGCCGATCCGGGAATAACTGAAATTCACTGCCATTGGCGGCAGCGGCTCCGGCTGGCCAGCCATCCATCAAGTCAAAGCTGACTCCGCCACTTAAAATAGTGGCCGCAGAGCCGACATCGACCGACAGGCCTTCTGCGGACAAATCAATCGCAATACCGCTACTTAACCAAAAGCGCACGTTTTCAGTGACCAGCGCATCATAGGGCTGGCGGATATACAGCTGATAGCGGGTGCTGCGCTCTGCCAGATCAAACAGGCTGCTCTCAACAGTACCGACCTCGTAGCCACGGTATAACACCGGATCGCCAACCGCCAGCCCACGGGTATCGGCGGTTTTCAGCTGCACCCGGATCCCGGGCGCATCTGCCGGTGCCACCGGCGGCGTATTTAATAACGGATGGGTTAATACCACCCGTGGAGAATCACCGGGCTGTAACTCGATATAGGCACCCGACAATAGCGTATTCAGGCCGGTGATACCGCCACGGCCAATTTGTGGCTTCACCACCCAGAACTGTGAGCCCTCATTCAATAGTGGCGTTACATTAGGTTTCATCCGGGCTTTGATCATGACCTGAGTCAGATCCTTACTTAGCTCAACCGATACCACCTGCCCGACATCGACACTGCGGTTTTTGATCTGGGTTTTCCCGGCAACGATGCCCTCAGCGTCTTCAGCTATCAGTAACAACATATCGCCCTGTTGCTGCTGATGGTTATAAAGCATCCACAGTCCGATCAACACCGCGGCGATGGGCACCACCCAGATCGGCGACCACTGCCGGATCGGTTTTACTTTTGCCGTATTTTGCGTTTCTGTCACACCTGCTCTCCTGTTCGCGCTGGCTGATCCCACAGCAAACGCGGATCAAAACTGATCGCTGCCAGCATGGTAATTATCACCACCGCAGCAAAAACCAAGGCCCCGACACCCGGGTAAACACTCATTAACAAGCCAAAACGCACCAGAGCCGCCAGTATGGCGACCACTAACACGTCGACCATTGACCAACGCCCGACCCAATCCACCAGTAAATAAATGCGGGTAGTCAGTTTACTGCGCACCGCCACCGGTGCCAGCACCAGGTAACAGAGCCAGAACATGATCAGGATCTTGGCGATCGGCACCACCACACTGGCCAGCAGGATCACCAGCGCCACCGGATACTCGCCATCCTGCCACATTAATAAAAAGCCACTGATAATGGTGGAGTCGGTGACATTACCAAAGGACACCGTACGCATAATGGGCAGCAAATTGGCAGGGATATACAAAACGGCGGCCGTTACCAGTAGCGCCAGGGTTTTCTGTAAACTGGCCGGTACCCGCGGATAAACCCGGGTATGGCAGCGCGGACAATGCTGTTGTGCCAGCGGCACTATCGCCGTGCAACAGGGGCAAAGCTTAAGCTGTTGTGACAAGCCGGTTTTGCCTGCCTCCGCCGTCACTGGCACCTTAGGTGCCAGGGCCAGGCGGGACCACATTTCATGACGGTCGATCACCTGAAAGGTCCGCAAGTGCAGTAAACAAAAAATACAGAATGCCCAAAAACTTAAACCAAGCGAAATATCTGCGTTGGCGACCAGTTTGACAAAGCTAATCAGCAGCCCCATCAGAAAGATATCAACCATACTCCAGGGCTTAAGCATAAAGAGTACCCGTGCCACCCAGATCCGTGCCGGTAGCCGGTACAGCATGCCCAGCTTCAGATAGATCACCGCCGCCATGCAGAAAGCCGGCACGGCCTGAATAAATAACCACACCAGAATGGCCAGACTTTGATGGTATTCGGTAAAGAGCACAGCTGAGGTGTCGAAGAAATGCATTTCACTGCGATTACCAGCCACACCCATACTGATAAAGGGAAACAGGTTAGCCAGCAATAACATAAACAGCGCGGACGCCGCATACAGCACTGGCCTTAATATCGGTTGTACCTGCCGTACATCCAGCTGATGGTCACAGCGCTGGCAATGGGCTTGTTCGCCTTCCTGTAGCGGAGGTAGCCACTGTAACAGGTCGCAATGCCGGCAAAGCACCAACTCGCCCTGTTGCTCCGGAGCAGCGGCGGCGTCGATATCATCGATGATGGTCAGGCTCTGGCTGAAGGACACGGGGTTTCCGGGCTAGAAAGTCGCGCTAAGTATGCCATTTATAGCATATTTCAGCAGGGGGGAGGAATAGGTGGTGGTGTTGAAGCTAATCTTAGCGTCCTTAGTAATATTAAGCTCCTGTTTGGCAGATCAAGGATTCGAGCATACGGCGGCTAAATGCGCCGTACAACTTTGCCGGGGCACGCCGTGAACCCATCCCTGGGGGCTCCCCTTTCGCATCCATGCGAAAGACGTCCCCGGCCAAAGTGTACTATGCATTTACCGCCTCGCTCGGCAAATACCGCAACCTATGCGCGCTGAATGTCATACCTAACGTCTAAAAACTGTTCGTGGCAAGATAGTGAACGAGGTGGTAAGCATTCCGTGCACTTTGTAAGGGAATGTATTTTTCAGGGATGAAAAATGACAGAAATTTGCCGGGAGCAAATTTGAACAGCTTTAGCTGGCCCGCAGGGCAAACTTCAGGATGAAGTTTGTAACCGTACAGGGATGTATTCACAGCGTGTCCCGTCAAAGTTGTACGGAATGATTACCGCCGGATGCTCTGAACTAGACGCTGCAAATGCTTATCATCTGGTTGGAAATAAAAAACCCGCTGAGGTTTTCACCTTAGCGGGTCTTTACGAATATGGCGGACGCGGGGATTGCAGGCGGCTATCCTGCCGCCTGCCCTGCGGGCCAGCTATTGCTGTCCAAAATTGTTCCAGACAATTTTGTTTCAGGCGGCTATCCTGCCGCCTGCCCTGCGGGCCAGCTATTGCTGTCCAAAATTGTTCCAGACAATTTTGTTTCAGGCGGCTATCCTGCCGCCTGCCCTGCGGGCCAGCTGTTGCTGTCCCAATTTGCTCCCGGCAAATTGGTCGAACCTAACGGAGGTTCTCACCTCCCGCTGGTTTAGCATGTCGTTTAAACGCAAAAACCCGCTGAGGTTTTCACCTTAGCGGGTCATTACGAATATGGCGGACGCGGGAGGATTCGAACCTCCGACCGCTCGGTTCGTAGCCGAGTACTCTATCCAGCTGAGCTACGCGTCCATAAACTTTGCATCTTACAACAACAGCGCTTCTTCTCTCGGATGGCGGACGCGGGAGGATTCGAACCTCCGACCGCTCGGTTCGTAGCCGAGTACTCTATCCAGCTGAGCTACGCGTCCATTCCGAGAAATGGCGGAGATGGAGGGATTCGAACCCTCGATAGAGTTTCCCCTATACACCCTTAGCAGGGGTGCGCCTTCAGCCACTCGGCCACATCTCCGCGCTGTGTTGCGGCGTGTATATTAATGTCTCAGGAAAATAAGTCAAACTATTTTTAGAAACGTACAGTGTGTTTGCCGAGCTTTTAAGCAATTCGCTGTTTAATTGACTTAAAAGCGGCAAAATGACGATTTTAACACTAAAGAAATACAGGACGAGGCTTATTCACCTTCGCTGAAATTACCGCCATTGGTATCTTTTTCAGCTTGGATCCGCATATAAATTTCTTCACGGTGAACTGAAATATCTTTCGGCGCATTAACGCCAATCCGTACCTGATTACCTTTTACACCCAGAACAGTAACGGTTACTTCGTCACCGATCATCAGGGTTTCACCCACTCGACGCGTCAGAATTAGCATGCGATTGCTCCTTTGCCTGTCACCACAGAGCTCTGTCTCTGTGCTGTTATTAGATTAGCGCTGAATCATAGCTCAGCGCCAGTGTATTTAAAACTTTTCTTATATCCGATTATACCGTTAACTGCTTACAGCCGCTCACTAATATAGTCGAATGCCGCCTTTAATACGGCCGGCAGTGCTGCAGTATCGGTGCCACCAGCCTGTGCCATATCTGGCCGGCCACCGCCTTTACCGCCGAGCTGACCCGCTGCCCAGCCAACCAATTGACCGGCATGTACCTTGGCAGTTAAATCACTGCTAACGCCAGCAATTAAACTGACTTTGTCATCATTCACGGTGGCCAGTAACACCACTGAAGAGCCAAGTTTGTTCTTCAGCTCATCCAGCAGAGTACGCAGTGCTTTGGGATCGGTTTGTTCCAGCTGTTGCACCAGCACCTTAACCTCTCCCACTTGCTGCACATTCGCCGTTAATGAAGCCCCGGCATAACTGGCCAACTTGGCCTTTAACTGCTCGATTTCTTTTTCCAACTGCTTGCTGCGTTCCAGCGTTTGCTGCACCCGCTCAGCCAGACTAAAGGCATCACCCTTTAACAGGCTGGCAGCCTGACTGATTTGCAGATCTAACTGCTGCAAGTACTGAATGGCGGCCGGGCCACTGACGGCTTCAATCCGCCGCACGCCCGAGGCGATACCGCCTTCACTGACAATTTTAAAGAAACCAATGTCACCTGTGCGTTCGACGTGTGTACCACCACAGAGTTCAATCGAGAACTCGCCCATGCTCAGTACCCGCACTTCGTCGTCATACTTCTCGCCAAACAGCGCCATGGCGCCTGCAGCTTTCGCCGCTTCAATAGGCATTACGCGCGTCAGCAGTGGCAGGTTCAGTTGGATTTGCTCGTTAACCATTTGCTCCAATTGCTGCAGCTCAGCGGGTTTTACCGCTTCAAAATGCGAGAAGTCAAAGCGCAGCCGCTCCGGGCCAACCAGCGAGCCTTTTTGGGTCACATGCTCGCCCAGTACTTTACGCAAGGCAGCATGCAATAAGTGGGTTGCCGAGTGGTTTTTACGAATGGCATTACGCCGCGCCAGATCAATAGTCGCTTCAACCTGATCACCGACCTTTAGCTCGCTACTCGCTTCAACCTTATGGGCGAAGGCTTTGGCAATCTTTTGCGTATCCAGCACCGCCAACACAGCACCGTTCTGCAGCTTAAAGCTACCGGTGTCGCCAATCTGACCACCTGATTCGGCATAGAACGGCGTGCTATCCAGGATCACCAAGCCGGTTTCACCTGCGGCTAAGCTTTTAACCTGCTGACCTTCTTTGATAATTTCCTGTACTCTGGCATTACCAAAGTGCTCGGTATAACCGGTAAAGCCGGTCTGTACCGCTGATGTCAGTTGCTGATTATAGTCCAGACCAAAGTTACTGGCTTGCTGTGCCCGCTTGCGCTGCTCAGCCATGGCGGCATCAAAACCCGCCTGGTCAATGCTCAAGCCGCGCTCACGTGCCACGTCATTGGTCAGGTCTACCGGGAAGCCGTAGGTATCGTACAGTTTAAATACCAGAGCGCCCGGAATTTCTGTGCCGGCAAGGCCCGACAGCTCTTCATCCAGGATCTGTAAGCCCCGCTCCAGTGTTTTGCCAAACTGTTCCTCTTCCTGTTGCAGCGCTTTTTCCACAATGGCCTGTTTGCTGCGCAGTTCTGGGTAAGCGTCACCCATTTGCGCCACCAGAGCAGCCACCAACTTATAGAAGAAGGCGCCCTTAGCACCCAGCTTGTTACCATGACGCACTGCGCGGCGGATAATCCGGCGCAAGACATAGCCGCGGCCTTCGTTCGAAGGCATAACGCCGTCAACAATCAGGAAAGTACAGCTACGGATATGATCAGCCACCACGCGCAGTGATTTGTCCGTCAAATCGGTGGCGCCGGTTGCTGCAGCTGCAGCTTTAATCAGGGCAACAAAGGTATCAATCTCGTAGTTGCTGTGTACGTGCTGTAAAATAGCAGCGATCCGCTCCAGCCCCATACCGGTGTCGACACTGGGTTTTGGCAAGGGTTGCATTTCACCGCTGGCTAGGCGGTTAAACTGCATAAAGACGATATTCCAGATCTCGATAAAACGATCGCCATCTTCTTCCGCAGAGCCCGGCGGGCCACCCCAGATATGGTCACCATGATCATAGAAAATTTCAGTACAAGGACCGCAAGGGCCGGTATCACCCATCGCCCAGAAGTTATCCGAGGCATAGGGTGCCCCCTTGTTATCACCAATACGGATAATCCGCTCAGCGGGTACGCCAATCTCATTTAACCAGATATTGTAGGCGTCATCGTCAGTAGCATAGACAGTGACCAGTAACCGCTGTTTCGGCAGTTTTACCACCTCGGTTAAAAACTCCCAGGCGTAACGAATCGCATCCTGTTTAAAGTAATCGCCGAAACTAAAGTTACCCAGCATTTCGAAGAAGGTATGGTGACGGGCAGTATAACCGACGTTTTCCAGGTCGTTATGTTTACCGCCGGCGCGTACACAACGCTGTGCCGATACGGCACGGCTGTAGCTACGTTGATCCTGGCCCAGAAATACATCTTTAAACTGCACCATGCCGGCATTGGTAAATAGCAGGGTGGCATCGTTGCCGGGGATCAGCGAACTGCTTGGCACTATGCTGTGCGCTTTGCTGGCAAAGAAGTCTAAAAAGGCTTGCCGGATTGCGGCGGATGTCATACTCATGAAAAATCCTGTTTAATTAATCAGCTATTATTACTTAACACTGCACGGATCTGCTCGCTGCTAAAGCCGCGACGTTGCAGATACGCCATACGCTTCATTTTATCCTGATAATCAGCAATCGCTTTATCAGCAAATTTTTTCTGATAGGCAGCTTCGGCCAGAGCCCACCAATCGATCTCAAGTTGTTCAGCCATCGAAGCGACCTGCTCCTCGCTATACTCATGTTGCTTACATTCACGCAAAACATGGTGAAAGCCGTAGCCTTGCTGACAACGGTGGCGTAACAGCATTTCCAGAAATCTTTGCTCGTTGAGATAGCCATGCTCCTCGCACCAATTTAATACCGCAGCTTGCTCCGCTGGACTTGCGCCCTTGAGCTGCAATTTTCGGCGAAACTCGCTGCGGCTGTGCTCTCTTCGGCTTAGCCAATTCAATGCCGCTTTTTTTAATGCAGCTAGCTCCACTATCAAACCTCTAACATGCCTTCCCGTGGCGGATTCAACTTTAAGGCAAAGATATCATTAAATGACAAAAACCAGCTTATCATCAACAACGGCACCACAAGTACCAAGGCGAATAACATCGTAGGAATACTTAATAGTACCAACACCAAAGACAGCAACATAAACACCAACATGGCGCCAAAGTTCCGCCAACAAGCTAACCAGGCCATACCAAGAATTAGTAGTAATCTCTGTTCTTTTAAGAAAAATGCAATGGCGATAGCATAACAAACCCAGAGTTTAATGATAAAAACGGATGTCAACAGCAAGACCACTTGCCAAACTAAACTTGGAGCAACAATGGCCGATTCTTGGAACTGAATCACTGCCTCAGCAGCTTGAGATTGAAATAGTAGGACGACTACGGTCGTGACCAAAAATTCAGAAATAGCAATCAGGATCAAGCTGCGACGGCAGCTGGCATCTTTGAAAGGTTTGAATAACCAGCTGAGATCGATCTTCTGCTG
The DNA here is from genome assembly GCF_000245735.1 of Alishewanella jeotgali KCTC 22429. Taxonomy (GTDB): domain Bacteria; phylum Pseudomonadota; class Gammaproteobacteria; order Enterobacterales; family Alteromonadaceae; genus Alishewanella; species Alishewanella jeotgali. The sequence goes on along the minus strand of NZ_AHTH01000045.1, from coordinate 118,555 downwards.
CTGTTGCACACCAGCGACAGCGTTGTAAAAGCCCGCGGTAAAAAAGGCGCTGGCCAGAACACCAATGATCAGTGTCAGGCTGGTGAGTGTTGCGAGATAAGTGACAACATAGGTCAACAACAACATCTGAATAAATAGTAACGGGTACTGTTTAAAAATATCCCAGGATTGTCTTAACCAGTTGATGGCGGACAATACCGGTACCCGACGTATAATCAGTTTTATCTGAAACGGCTTTTCCACGCGAACTCCAGTCCATTCGGCCGGCGTAACACCGGTAAAAGGCCCTTATCATACTGCAAAGCCAGTATAAAACAGAGCCTTTCTGCGTAAAAAATGCCAGTTCGATTCTGGTGCCATTTGCCGGCTAGCGCAGATTCGGCGCCAGCCAGCTTTCGGCCTGTTGCTCGCTCCAGCCTTTGCGCTCTGCGTAGTCCGCTAACTGATCACGGTCGATTTTACTGACGGCAAAATATTTGCTGTCGGGATGGGCAAAGTACCAGCCACTGACCGCGGCACCCGGCCACATGGCATAGCTTTCGGTGAGCTGCATCTGAATTTGCGCCGGCACGTCCAATAACTGAAATAAGGTACCTTTCTCAGTGTGCTCTGGGCAGGCCGGATAGCCGGGCGCGGGTCGGATCCCCTGATACAGCTCGCGGATCAGTTGTTCATTATCCAACTGTTCATTGGCGGCATAACCCCAATATTCGCGCCGTACTTTTAAATGCAGATACTCCGCCAGCGCTTCCGCCAGACGATCGGCCAGCGCCTTGACCATAATGCTATTGTAATCATCATGTGCTGCCGCATACTGCGCAGCAAGCTCATCAGCACCAAAGCCGGTCGTCACCGCAAAGGCACCCACATAATCAGCAATACCAGAGCCGACCGGAGCAATAAAATCTGCCAGACTGCAGTTCGGTGCGTTATTCCGTAGCGCCAGTTGCTGTCGCAGATTATGCAGGCGGCAGCGCTCGGTGGTGCGGCTATCATCCTGATAGATAATAATATCGTCGCCATCACTGTTGGCCGGGAAAAAACCAAAGGCCGCTTTACCCCTGATCAGGTTATCTTTGATCATCTGATCCAGTAGCGCATTGGCATCCTGATACACCTTACGTGCTTCCAGCCCAACTTCAGCATGTTGCAAAATCGCCGGAAACTTGCCGGACAGCTGCCAGGTCAGGAAAAACGGTGTCCAGTCGATGTAGTCGCGCAGTACCTGTAAATCAACCTGCTGCCAGTAATGCACACCAGGCTGTTTCGGCGCTGGCGCCACTTTCGTCAAATCCAGCGGGAATTTATTTTGCCGTGCCTCGGCCAGACTCAGCATCCGCTCACCGGGCCGGCTGCGCTGATGCTGCTCCACCGCAATACGGTATTCTTCTGCCACCCGGGCCAGATAGGCCGGCTTTTGTTCGGCACTGATCAGCGCTTGCACCACGGATACGCTACGTGACGCATTGGGCACATAGACCACGCCATGCGCATAATGCGGCGCGATCTTGACTGCGGTATGCGCCTTGGAGGTGGTTGCGCCGCCGATTAACAACGGAATGGTAAAACCGAGCCGGGTCATTTCTTTGGCCACATGCACCATTTCATCCAGCGACGGCGTAATGAGGCCAGATAAACCAATCACATCAACCTGTTGTTCTTTGGCGACGCGCAGGATCTCAGCACAGGACACCATCACACCCAGATCGATCACTTCAAAGTTATTACACTGCAGCACCACCCCGACGATATTTTTGCCGATATCGTGCACATCGCCTTTTACCGTTGCCAGCAGGATTTTACCCTGCGCCCGGCCACCGGCTTTCTCTTGCTCAATGTAGGGTTGCAGGTAAGCAACAGCTTTTTTCATCACCCGTGCTGACTTGACCACCTGCGGCAGAAACATCTTGCCTTCACCAAACAGATCGCCGACCACGTTCATGCCATCCATCAGCGGGCCTTCAATTACATGCAGTGGTCGCTCTGCCTGCTGCCGGGCATCTTCAGTGTCCTGCTCGATAAAATCGGTAATGCCTTTTACCAGCGCATGCTCCAGCCGCTTATTTACCGGCAGGCTGCGCCAGGCATCATCCACTTTCTCGGCGACACTGCCATCACCTTTAAATTGCGCGGCAATCTCTAACAAGCGTTCGGTGGCATCCGGACGGCGATTTAGAATCACATCCTCTACCCGCTCTCTTAGCAACGGCGGGATATCGTCATACACCGCCAGCTGACCCGCATTAACGATGCCCATATCCATACCGGCCGCAATAGCATGGTATAGAAATACTGAGTGGATGGCTTCGCGCACCGGATCGTTACCACGAAACGAAAACGACACATTGGATACGCCGCCGGAAATCTTGGCATAAGGGCAAAGCCGCTTGATTTCACGGGTCGCCTCAATAAAGTCCACCGCGTAGTTGTTGTGCTCTTCAATACCGGTAGCCACCGCGAAAATATTGGGGTCAAAAATGATATCTTCAGGCGGAAAACCAATTTGCTCAGTCAGGATCTGATAAGCGCGTTGACAGATTTCAACTTTGCGGGCCTTGGTATCAGCTTGCCCCACCTCGTCAAACGCCATCACCACCACGGCCGCGCCATAGCGGCGCAACAACTTTGCCTGCTGTAAAAAGCTCGCTTCACCTTCTTTTAGCGAAATCGAGTTCACTACCGCCTTACCCTGAATACACTTTAGCGCCGCTTCGATCACGTCCCACTTCGAGGAGTCGACCATAATCGGCACCCGGGCGATATCCGGCTCTGCTGCCAGCAGCGTTAAATAGCGCACCATAGCAGCCTTGCTGTCCAGCATCCCCTCATCCATATTGATGTCGATGATCTGGGCGCCGTTTTCAACCTGCTGCCGCGCCACGTCCAGCGCCGCTTCGAAATCGCCTTTTAAAATCAGTTTTTTAAATTTCGCCGAGCCGGTGACATTCGTCCGCTCGCCGATATTGATAAATCGTGCCTGCTGTTGCATTACCACTCCACCGCAAAGGCTTCTAGGCCGGCCAGATGAAAACTATGATCGGCCGCTTTTGGTTGCCGCGGCGGCGCATCTTTTACCGCTTCGGCAATGGCTTTAATATGCTCTGGCGTGGTACCACAGCAGCCACCGACGATATTTAAAAAGCCCTGTTTGGCCCAATCAGCAATTTCTGCTGCCATCGCCTCAGCGCCTAAATCATATTCGCCAAACTCATTTGGCAAGCCGGCATTGGGATGCACCGAGACATAAGCTTCGGAAATGGTGGCCAGGGTTTCGACATAAGGACGCAGCAAATCCGGCCCCAGCGCGCAGTTCAGGCCAAAGGTCACCGGCTTGACATGCGCCAGCGAATAATAAAAAGCTTCGGTCGTTTGGCCGGACAGCGTGCGGCCCGAGGCATCGGTGATGGTACCCGAAATCATCACCGGTAACTCCAGCTGCAGCTCTTCAAACACCTCCAACACGGCAAAGGCTGCGGCCTTGGCATTCAGCGTATCGAAAATGGTTTCCAGCATAATAATATCGGCGCCACCTGCAATCAGCGCCCGGGTCGATTCCTTGTAAGCAAGCACTAACTCATCAAAGCTGACATTGCGAAACCCCGGATCGTTAACGTCTGGCGAAATCGAGGCAGTACGGTTAGTGGGTCCTAACACACCGGCGACAAAACGGGGTTTGTCGGGTTGCTGAGCTGTGACTTCGTCACAAACCCGCCGCGCCAGTGCCGCCGCCTCACGATTGATGCGCTCTGACAGGTGCGCCATCTGATAGTCATGCATCGCAATGGTGGTGGCGTTAAAGGTATTGGTTTCAATAATGTCCGCCCCGGCCAGCAAGTATTGCCGGTGAATATCGGCAATGAGTTCCGGCTGAGTAAGGACTAACAAATCGTTGTTACCTTTGAGATCGGACGGCCAATCCGCAAACTCAGCGCCGCGATAACCGGCTTCATCCAGACGGTGTTGTTGGATCATGGTGCCCATAGCGCCATCCAGCACCAAAATACGTGAGGCCAGCAGCTGGCGTAGTTGCTGTGGCGTTAAACGAAGCTCTGTCATTAACTGTTGCCTATCTGATTCAGGTCAAAGGGCGTAGCCTGGTAAACGTAATAGTTTAACCAGTTACTGAATAATAAAAAGGCGTGCGCCTGCCATAATTTTAACGGCCCCTGGGCCGGATCATTATTCCGGTAGTAGTTCTCCGGTAAACGCGGTGCCAATCCGGCCGCCAGGTCGCGTTGATACTCATCATCCAGCGTGGTCAGATCATATTCCGGATGGCCGGTAACAAAGATCCGGCTACCACTGCTGTTTTGCAGCAAATAGGCCCCGGTGACATCGGCTTCAGCCAGGATATGTAAATCGTCATGCTGTTGGTATTTTTGTTTTGGCACCTGCGCATAACGCGAATGCGGCACCAGAAATTGCTGGTCAAAGCCGCGCAGCAGCGGGCTAAACGGCTGTACTACGTCTTGCCAGTAAACACCGGATAATTTCTCGCCGCGAATTTCCCGCTGTAAGCCGTAGTAATGATACAGCGCAGCATGGGCGGCCCAACATAAAAACAGCGTCGAGGTAACATGGGTATCCGCCCAGCGCAGAATTTCACCAAACTGCTGCCAGTAGGTGACATCCTCATAATCAACTAATCCCAATGGCGCTCCGGTAATAATCAGACCATCATATTTCTGCCCCTGCACATCAGAAAAGTAACGATAGAAGCAGTTTAAATGGCTCTCCGGTGTATGTTTACTGACATGATCATCGATGCGGATCAGCTCAATATCCAGCTGCAGCGGGCTATTCGCTAATAAACGTAATAACTGAATTTCAGTCACAATTTTATTGGGCATTAAATTCAGAATAGCGATCCGCAACGGCCGGATATCCTGGGCGGCCGCCCGGCTCTCGGTCATTACAAAGACATTCTCTGCTGATAAGGCTTCTACTGCAGGTAACTGGTCAATCACTTTAATAGGCATAGCTGGCTCCGCCTTTGGCTAGCACCATGCTGAACCTGAGTCTGGTTAGTCAGCTGGCACCCTGATAACTTCTATACGTTTAGACGTCTAAATAAGGCGTATTATGCCGTACTATGTCAGAAAAGCAACAGCCGTCTGTCGCAGCGGTGATGACGGCAGGCGGTGCCAGTAGAAACTGACTATTCCGCTGCTGCAACTTTAGGTATCAAAGTAGTGTTGAATGTTGAGTGTTGAATGTTGAGTGTTGAGTGTTGAATGTTGAGTGTTGAGTGTTGAGTAGAAGATGCGGACTTGCCTGGCGAGGGCGTAAAATCATTTTTGTTAATATTTGCGATTCACTTATAAAAAAACTCCGGAGCTTTTCAGGTCCGGAGTTTTGTTGTTTTAATCAGATGCGGCAGAGCTTAAAGCTCTTCCGGCTCTGGTATATCCATCACATCGTCAGTAGCAACGGCTTCACCTGGTTTTAATAACAGCCGTGCCCGCAGCTCTTTCTCGATTTCATCCGCGATGGCGGTGTTTTCCTGCAGGAACTTCATCGCATTGGCTTTACCCTGACCAATCTTATTACCCTGATAAGCGTACCAGGCGCCAGACTTATCGACTAAGCCTTGCTGTACGCCCAGGTCAATCAGCTCACCCAGTTTGTTGATACCGGCGCCATATTGAATAATAAATTCAGCTTGTTTGAATGGCGGTGCCACTTTGTTTTTTACTACCTTAACCCGGGTTTCGTTACCGGTAATTTCATCGCCTTCTTTTACCGAGCCAATACGACGGATATCTAAACGTACTGAGGCATAAAATTTCAACGCATTACCGCCGGTGGTGGTTTCCGGGTTACCAAACATTACACCGATCTTCATCCGGATCTGGTTGATAAAGATACACAGGGTATTGGAGCGTTTGATATTGGCAGTCAGTTTACGCAGTGCCTGTGACATTAAGCGGGCCTGTAAACCCATATGGCTGTCACCCATGTCACCTTCAATTTCTGCTTTCGGCGTTAAGGCGGCGACCGAGTCCACGATCACCACGTCTACGGCGGCAGAGCGTACCAGCATGTCGCAGATTTCCAGCGCCTGCTCACCGGTATCTGGCTGAGAAACTAACAGCTTATCGACATCCACGCCTAATTTCTTCGCATACACCGGATCCAACGCATGTTCGGCATCGATAAAGGCACAGGTTTTACCGCTACGCTGTGCTTCGGCAATCACCTGCAGCGTTAAGGTGGTTTTACCGGAGGACTCAGGACCATAAATTTCCACAATCCGGCCATAAGGTAAGCCGCCAATGCCCAGTGCAATATCCAGCCCCAGTGAGCCGGTGGATACCGCTTCAATATCCAGGGCAGTGCTGTCGCCCAGCCGCATAATAGAACCTTTACCGAACTGGCGTTCGATCTGGCTTAGTGCCGCACTTAATGCCTTTTGTTTGTTGTCGTCCATTGGTCGCTCCGGAGAAATTAGGTTAAGCCTTTAACAACTGTATGAGCATACAGTAGTCTAGTTTGTTGGGGCTGTCAATAACAAGATGCATTGTCTGAGCGCATGTTCAATCGCCTGCTGGCGGATCTGCTGCCGGTCGCCAGCAAAATGCAATTGCTGAGTGCTGACAGTCCCGTCGATACTAAAACCGAAACAGACGGTACCGACCGGCTTCTTTGCCGTGCCACCGGTAGGGCCGGCAATGCCGGAGATGGCAAGCGCTATGCTGGCACCCGCCGCCTGGGCTGCGCCACTGGCCATCTCGGCTACCGTTTGCTCGCTGACGGCGCCATATTGTAATAGCGTTGCGCTGCGTACCCCTAACAATTGCTGCTTGGCTTTATTGCTGTAGGTAACAAAGCTACGGTCAACATAGGCCGAGCTGCCGGCTACCGCGGTCAGCCAGTAGGCAACCCCACCACCGGTGCAGGATTCTGCAGTGGTGATACTGGCTTTTTTCCGTAATAATAGCTGCCCTAGTTCAGTGGCAAGCGCTAAGCTTGTTGTTTCCGCTGTCATATTTGATCCAACAGGAAGTGTTAGCACCATTATGCCGTCAGACCAGAAACCGGAGCAAGCGTTAAGCAATCATACCCCGATGATGCAGCAATATCTGGCACTGAAAAGCCAGCATCCGCAGATCTTATTGTTTTACCGGATGGGTGATTTTTACGAACTATTTTATGAAGATGCGAAAAAGGCTGCCGCCCTGTTAGATATTTCGCTGACCAAACGCGGTCAAAGCGCCGGTGAACCGATCCCGATGGCCGGCGTGCCCTATCATGCCGTTGAGGGTTATCTGGCGCGTCTGGTGCAATTGGGTGAGTCCGTCGCCATTTGCGAACAGATTGGCGATCCGGCGACCAGCAAGGGGCCGGTAGAGCGCAAGGTGGTGCGGATTGTTACCCCGGGCACCGTGACCGACGAGGCGTTGCTGAATGAGCGGCAGGATAATTTACTCTGTGCCATCAGTGAGAGTCGCAGCCACTTTGGTCTGGCGCAACTGGATCTGACCAGTGGCCGTTTTTTGCTGAATCAGGTCAGTCATGCCGATGATTTGGCCGCCTTGCTGCAACGGCTAAATCCGGCCGAATTGCTCTATCCGGAAAACTTTAGTCTACCGCACCTGACCGAACGCAAAGGCGCCCGCCGCCGTCCGGTATGGGAGTTTGAACTGGCCAGTGCCGAGCGCTTACTGTGCCAGCAATTTGGCACCCGCGATTTACAGAGCTTTGGCGTGTTGGAAGCGCCGGTTGCGCTGATGGCCGCCGGCTGTTTGATGCAATATGTCAAAGATACCCAGCGCGCTCAGTTACCGCATTTACGCAGTATCGCCCTGGAGCGGCCGGATGATTTTATCGTACTGGATGCGGCCACCCGCCGCAATCTGGAATTAACCCATACCTTAAACGGGCAAACTGAGCATACGCTGGCGGCCGTGCTGGATAAAACCCAGACTGCCATGGGCTCCCGCTTACTGAAGCGCTGGATCCATGCGCCGCTGCGTAACCGCACTCAGCTCAATCAGCGGCTGGATGCGGTACAGGAACTGACAGAAGATTTTCAGGCGCTGCAACCCTCACTAAAGCAAATCGGCGATATCGAACGGATCCTGGCCCGGCTGGCCCTGCGCAGCGCCCGGCCCCGCGACTTTGCCCGGCTACGCCAGGCGCTAACCGAGCTGCCAGAGCTACAGCAACAGTTACTGCATGCCAAAAGTCAGTTGCTGCAGCAGCATCAGCAGGCCACCCTGCCGGTGCCGGAGCTGGCTGAATTATTACAACGCGCTATCGTCGAATCACCACCGGTGCTGATCCGTGATGGCGGCGTCATTGCTCCGGGCTATGATGCCGAGCTTGATGAATGGCGGGCGCTGGCTGAAGGTGCCACCGACTACTTACAGCAACTGGAGTTGCGCGAGCGTGAGCGTACCGGTATTAGTTCGTTAAAAGTCGGCTTTAACAAGATCCATGGTTTTTATATCGAAACCGGTCGCAGTGCTGATACCAGGGTGCCGCCGGAGTATGTGCGCCGGCAAACACTGAAAAATAATGAACGCTATATTATTCCGGAGCTAAAAGAATACGAAGATAAGGTACTGGGTAGCCAGAGTAAGGCGCTGGCGCTGGAAAAACAGCTCTATGACGCGCTGTTTGACGCCGTGAGCCCTTATCTGGCGCAGCTGCAACAGCTGGCACAAGCCTTGTCGGAACTGGATGTGCTGTGCAGCTTTGCCGAGTGTGCGGTGCTGTATCAGTATTGCCGGCCGCTATTAACTGAGCAGATCGGTATTCAGCTGACCCAGGCGCGGCATCCGGTGGTGGAGCGGGTGCTAAAGGCGCCCTTTATTGCCAATCCGTTGCAATTAGACGCCTCACGGCGGATGCTGATGATCACTGGCCCCAATATGGGCGGTAAATCAACTTATATGCGGCAAACTGCCCTGATTGCCTTAATGGCCGCCATCGGCAGCTTTGTGCCGGCAGAGCAGGCGGTTATAGGTCCAATCGACCGTATTTTTACCCGCATTGGCGCCTCTGATGATCTGGCGTCCGGCCGCTCGACCTTTATGGTGGAGATGACGGAAACCGCGACCATTCTGCATCATGCCACCGCACAAAGTCTGGTGTTGATGGATGAAATTGGCCGTGGCACCAGTACCTATGATGGCCTGAGTCTGGCCTGGGCCTGTGTCGACTATCTGGCCAATCAACTGCAGGCGTTAACCCTGTTTGCTACCCATTATTTTGAACTGACCAGTCTGGCGCAGCAATTACCTGCCGTCGCCAATGTCCATCTGGATGCGGTTGAGCACGGTGATGGCATTGTATTTATGCATCATGTGCAGGAAGGCGCCGCCAGCAAGAGTTTTGGCCTGCAGGTCGCCCAGCTGGCCGGGGTGCCAAGGCCGGTGATTCAACTGGCACGGCAAAAACTGCGCCAGTTGGAACAAAACGGGCCAACGACGACGCCTGAACCTGTGACCCAACTGGAATTACTGGCGCCGGAGCATCCGCTGCTGGCTCAGCTGCGTCAGCTTAACCCAGATGATCTAACTGCTCGCCAGGCGTTGGATTATCTGTATCAACTGAAACAACAGCTGGACATTTGATGAGCAGCAGAATGCGTCTTAATGATTGGAGCCTGTCGGCCGTGGTGGCCGGTTTTGTTGCGGTGCTGGTTGGCTTTGCCAGTTCAGTGGCGATTGTGTTTCAGGCAGCAGCCGCCGCCGGTGCCGACAACGCCGTGATGGCGTCCTGGCTGTTGGCACTGGGCATCGGTATGGCGCTGACCTGTATTGGTTTGTCCTGGTATTACAAAGCCCCGGTGATTACCGCCTGGTCAACGCCAGGTGCGGCGCTGCTGGCCACCAGCCTGCAAGGTCTGACGCTGGCGGAAGCGACCGGCGTTTTTATCTTTACCGCAGGCCTTGGTTTATTAATCGGCTTGAGCGGCATGTTTGAACGTTTGACCAAATTAATACCATTACCACTAGCCAGTGCCATGTTAGCTGGTATTTTGCTGCAATTCGGCTTTTCGATCTTCAGCAGCCTACAGCAGCAATTAGTCCTGGTTGGTGCGATGTGTCTCACCTACCTTCTTGCCAAAGCATTCATACCTCGTTACGCGATTTTGGCGGTATTACTTTGTGGTTTATTACTGGTTTGGTTTGGCGGCACGCTTGACCTGTCGGCAGTAAGTCTGACACTCGCCGAGCCGGTTTGGATTACCCCAGATTTTTCATTATCTGCTTTAATTGGTGTTGGCTTACCACTACTGCTGGTAACCATGGCGTCACAAAATATTCCGGGAGTCGCAGTACTTCGAACCAGTGGCTATCAAACACCCGTCTCGCCGCTGATTAGCGGTACCGCACTTAGTACGTTATTACTCGCGCCTCTTGGCGCTTTCTCAATCAATTTAGCCGCTATCACGGCTGCGATTTGCAGTGGTCATGAAGCGCACCCTGATGGCAGCAAACGTTATGTCGCCGGTATTGCTGCTGGGATCTTTTATTTGTTGTTCGGTTTGGCAGGCGCGACAGTCGTTGCTCTTTTTGCCGCCTTTCCAGCCGAAATGGTGGCTGCTCTGGCCGGACTCGCGCTACTTGGAACTATTGCGGTAAATCTACAAAGCTGTACTGCCGATGCCGAGTATCGGGAGGCTGCCGTGATTACCTTACTGGTTACCGCATCTGGTATCAGTTTGTTTGGTATTGCATCTGCATTCTGGGGCCTGATAGCCGGTGCCTTAACTGTTTTAATTCAAGGAATTGGCAAGCTGAATCGCTCTGACTAAGACTTGCTGTACTCTGTCTTCCAAGCTAAGCTCCTGTCGTTCCATTTTATTAATAACAACAAAAAGGATGCAGCATGCGCTTAGCGAAACTGGCCTCTCTGGTCTCCGCCCTCTTGCTCAGTGGTACTCTCAGTGGTACTGCCCTGGCACAAAGCAAAGTCGTGACCGAAGCGGAAGCCCGGGCTTTACATCAGCAAATTCTGACCATTGATACCCATGTCGATATCGGCCGTGGCTATGCGACGCATCTGCTCGATCCGGGTGGCTTTACCAAAGCCCAGGTCGATCTGCCCAAGATGCGTGCTGGTGGCCTGGATGCGGTGTTTCTGATCGTTTATGTGGGTCAGGGAGCCCTGACCCCGGAGGCTTATCAGCAAGCCGCCGCCACCGCCGAGCATAGCTATCAGGCCATAATGCGGATGATCCGTGCCTATCCGGAGCAGGTTGGGCTGGCGAAAACGGCAGCCGAAATTGAAGCCCTGCATGCAGCAGGTAAACGCATTGTGCTGCTGGGGATGGAAAACGCCTATCCGCTCGGCGACAGTGTCAAAGACGTCGCGAAATGGGCTGAGCGTGGTATTCGTTATGTGAGTTTTACCCATATCGGTCATAACCAATTTTCGGGCAGTTCAAATCCGCGTAGCGACCTAAATGACGCTGAGCAGGATCCGGGGTTATCGGCGTTGGGCCGGCAACTCGTCGCCGAACTAAACCACCATGGCATTCTAATTGATGTGTCTCATATGGGTAAAAAGTCGATGCTCGAAGCCATTAAGCTGTCAAAGGCACCGGTTATCGCCTCGCATTCCGGCGCCATGACGGTGCATGCCAATCTGCGGAATCTGGATGACGAACAACTTGATGCGATTAAAGCCAATGGCGGTGTCGCACAGATGGTTGCCTTTCGCAGCTATGTAGCCGAGCTCGATCCGGGGCTCAGTGCTGAGATTAGCAAATTGCGTGAAAAATACCTGCCAAACGGCTGGGCTAATGCCAACGAACAGGACCGCAATAGCTACGATACCGAATTGGCCAGCCTGCGTAAGCAGTTCCCGGATGTCACTGTGGCGCAGTTTGTCGATCATATTGACTATAGTGTGCAACGCCTCGGCATCGAACATGTCGGCATTGCTTCCGATTTTGATGGCGGTGGCGGTGTACAGGGCTGGGAAGATGCCAGCGAAACACTGAATGTGACCTGGGAGCTGATGCGTCGCGGCTATACCAAAGCACAAATCGAAGCGCTCTGGGGTGGCAATGTGCTGCGGATCTTACGCCGGGCCGAGCAGGTTGCTGCAAAGCATCAATAGTATTGGGTCCCTAAGAAGGGTGTTATAAGCAAAAATCCACCTCCAGAGCAGGAGGTGGGTTTACGTTGCTCCCCAATAAGGGGCTAATACACGAATGAACCTGGAACCGCTATTTAGCACTATGTCCACTATTTAACCCCTGCGAAAATCTCCGACAACAAGGACAACAGAACCACCCATCTACAAATCCTCCGGGAAATTGATGCATTCGGTAGCTATCTCTTTAAATTCCTCAAGTTCAATATTATAAAAAGACGCAATAGACTGCTCTTTAATTACATAAGTCCATCTATGTACATTCTTTATTTCAGCCCCCATAAACAAACGTTCAGTTTTAACAAGATAGATGCCAATATTAAAACCGTTAACTTTGAAACTACTAATCAGCTCAAGATATCCGAAGCTATCTTCACGGGAATGGTGCTCAAAATCTACAGCAGTAAATGGTTCACTATAAAAAGTTATTGCTCTGAATTTTTCATTAACATTTTGTGGGTCACGTTGAAAGCTGCCTGATACAAATTTATACTCAGCGTTAATCAACCAATTGCACCCCATAAATTCATATTTCTTAACAGCACTATTATCTCCAAAACTACAAGATGAAATAAAAAGTAACGTTATAATAGAAATGATTTTTTTCATTTTTTACTTCCCAATCCATATATCGTCTAAACCGCAGCTGGTGCCTACACAACTCATCGTCAAAGAATAATTTACGGGACCCGAGTGTAATTGACTTGTGTAGCTATGTAACCCCAACAGATTACCTACAGGGCCGAGTATTTTCGAAGATGTGCGGCCTAACGTTCCACCAATATCACTTGCAGTTGACGAACCAACAGTTGCTCCAGTTGCAATATTACTTGAGGAAGAGGGTGCTGCAGTACCTCTTACAATATAACTTTGAGCATCGGCAGCCAATGCTACAAAATCACTGCGCAAACCAAGCTTCATCCTAGACAATTGATTGAATTCAGGATCTATTGGCGTAGCATGTAGGCTCCCGCTCCAGCCATGCAGCCTCAAGTAGGTTTTAAAAGCCTCCCTACCTGCTTCCGTGTTCAAATCCATTCCATCAAGCCTTTTTATTTCATATCGTGCTGCCCGTTCGACTCTGCTCCAATATTGGGCATTTTCGCGTTTAAGTTGCTCTTCCCCATTAAACGCCTGAGAAAACGCCCCGGTAACAGCACCATTGGCAAATTTACCACCACTTATCTTTGATGCTGTGCCTCCTATAACAGCGGCAGCGGCGATGCGGTGTCCGGCAAAAGCGGCCTCACCACCGCCTATTTTATTAATACCGGGTTTAAACGAAGCACTAAAGCCTGCTGCCCAGAAGCCATGGCCAAACTTACCACCTTGCAGGCTATTCATTAAGCCGCCAGCCACCGCATTACCCATCACATTTGCAAAAGTACCGGCCGCCCATTGCTGGCCTACAGCACCAAAGGTGTGTGCACTAAATGCCCCCATCACTGCACCTTTGAGGATATTACCGCCATTGGCGGCTGCACCAGCCGCCCCGGCTAAGGCACCTATCAGCATTGGTGAACAAGCAGGGCAAACTATAGTCCCCACCACTGCAACTATAGCACCAACAAAAGGCTTAATCTCTTTCCAAAGCTTCTTGAACAAATAACCACTAGGGTCGGTATAACTAAGCGGATTATTCAGCACATAACTATAGCGGTTAAAGTTCTGGCTGTTGGATGGTGACTGTACGAACGGGTCAGCTTGCAAGAAGCGACCAATATGGCTGTCATAAATCCGCCCGCCCATATGCACTATGCTGGCATGGTCTACCTGTAAATGCCCGGTAAAGCCCCTGCTGGTTTTGTTCAGTATCGAGGCCAGGCTTAACGCCACCGGGACATGGGCAGCCGTATACACCTGCCGCCTTTTACCAAAGGCATCAAAACTCAGTTTTTCCAGCAGCTGGCCGGCAGCATTGGTTATAACATCGACACTGCCCAAATGGTCGGTGTACACATAGCTGGTGGTAATGCTATTGCCGCTACGCTCGACAATGGCATTGGCAAAGGTGCGGCGGAAGCGCCGTTCACTGCCCTCAATTATCAGCTCTACCCCACCATGCTGATAAAAGATTTTGGTGCTGCCCTGCTCGGTTACATGCCGCTTAACCAGATTACGGCTGCCATCGTAAGTGTAAAAACTGTCACCCGGTGAGCTGTTATTAGCGACATCGGTGTTATAGCTACGAATTCGGCTGGGTTTGCCTATAGCACCATAATCAATTTGCCGCACCAAAGTACCATCACTATACTGACGCGTTTGATTTCCCATCGTATCATAACAATAACTTTGGGTGCCGATTTGGCTTACCGCCCTTGGCCCGGCTGTCCGGTTGCACTGGTTGGGCCGTATGCCGTATTTGTACTCAGATGCGCTTCTAGAGAACTCAGTCGTCCCCATCAATGTCCAAGTGCCCTCTTCAGGAGGAGGACTAATGCCGTCTTCTGGCGGATCTGAAGGCGGTAATGTGCCCCCAAAACCTGCGTCCCATCGCACATCTGATTTGTAACGTATATTGCCATTATTGGCATATTCCAACCATAAACTTGTGATACTCCCCAAACGCACCTCTGTTAAACGGTTGAGCATGTCGTACTCAAAATACTCGTCAAGTGTTTGCATTTGATAAGGATATTTGGCAGCACGCATCCGATGTAAAGCATCTTTACGATTTCGTAGGTTTCCCAAACCATCAAACTGATAAGTCCACTGCTGCAGCTGGCCAGAGGTGGTAATACTGTTTATCAGACCAGTTTTTGTATCATAGCTGCGCCAGTGTGACCTGCCGTTACCGGCCCGACTTTGAGTAACATTGCCGTACGCGTCCATTGCCTCAAAAAGTTGATAACGCACACTATTAGGGCTGCTACGACCATAGCGGGCTTCCCATATGGCTTTGACGTAACCATTTTGATATTCAAATTGTTGACCAAAATTATCACCACTAGCGTCAAACTGTTGAAAAACACGACCGAACTGGTCATATGTAAAGCTCTCGGTTAGGGTTTCACCATCAATAAACATTACACTGTCTTTTAGCCGGCCAAATGAGTCATAATCAAATAACTTACTAATGTTTACCGCCTCTGCACCAGTGACCGTTTCACTTGTTAACAAGCCACGAACCGCATGTATGCCATCGCTAAACCCCCAGCTAACGCTTCTAAGTAAACTTTGACCATGTCGTATCTCTTCGTTATATTTACGGCCAAAAGCGTCGTAGTAGCTAAGGGTGATATGGTTACGGGGATCTGTCTGGCTAATCAATTCACCCAGAGCATTGTAGCTGTAAAGCCAGTTGCCACTATCAGGATCCTGCATGCTCTTTTTAAAACCACGACTGTTATAAGCCTGTACCATGCTATGGCTATCAACACCAGTGGCTTTTAACAGATTACCTGCGGCATCGTACTCATATCTTAACGTACCAGCAGCATCCACCACCCGCAGCAGCTCACCAAATGCATTTTTAGTAGTCGTTTTGCTTTGGCCAATAGCGTTGGCCCAGAAATTAGTCACTGTTTGAGTAGTACTGGCTCCACTGTAGTTAAAGCTGGTAAGAGTGCCATCTGCTGCTGTAACCTGCTTTATCCGGCTAAGATTGTCGAACTCGGTAACATTCCAATGCAGAGAACTCGGGTTGTCGCCCGGTTGAGACTGGTGTGTAACCCGCCCTAACTCATCGTATTGCGCTAGCTGAAAGCGGAACTCACCACTATTGAAACCCTGTGTTATGCTGGCTAGGACTCTGCCAGCTGCATCATACACCGACCAACTTAATGGTTCACCACCTTGCTCGACTTGCTCATACCAAACCCCCGATGGTGCATTCGCAGGCAAATTGACTGCGCTACGGATATAACTACGGCGGATAATACGATATTGTCCCGTTGCTGCACCGGCAATAGTTTGTGTGCGCTCAAATACTGGCTGTCCAAAGGCATTAAATCGGCGAATGCTAACTATGCCGTTTTCTGTCACACTTTGCGCTTGTCCCAGCGCATTGAAATTTGAATATTTTGCTACCTCAACACCGTTTTGAACTAGAGAGGTAACGTACCGCCGATCATTATCAAACAGAACAGTGCTACTACGATAAATTCTTTCACCTAAATTCTGTTGAGCACTAACACCACAATTCGTTATGTAATGTTTGCTACAAACGGTACTATCTGTCCGATTTCCTACCGCGTCATAGCTATGTACTGTTTTTAGGTAAACCTCATTATTACCCTCTGGCTCAATAACCTCCTCTACCAATTGGCCATTGCCGTTATAGCTAAAAGTCGAAGTTCTTACGACAGTTTTAGTCGGATCAGGGTTGATACTGGCCACACCAAGGCTGATACTGCCTGTTCCTTGCTGATGAGTTACGGTACTGCGGGTAAGGCGGTTTATTAGCCACCTGGAAAGATTATCTTGTTGATAACTATTAACGGTGAGTACTTGCCGCATAATATTGTGTACTACATCCTTGGTATACACTCTCATTTCACGCAGTTCTACGTAGCTATCAGATACTGCAACATATTGTTGTTCTGTTTTAATCTGACTTATCAGCGTGCTAGTATTGTTAGTATTTAACTGATAGTTATCTTCAAAAGATGCATGAGCATAAGGGAATACCGTCTTGCTGCCATTAAGCGGTAGCTGGCTGTATACGTTACGTGATTCGCTCAGCAACACATTTCCCGACCACTGCTCAGTGGTCATTGGTAAACCAATGTACGGGAAACCTAGTCTGTAGCGTGTCCTGGTTTTTACACCAGACTGCAAATCAACAGTAACCAGACTACTAAATCCAAGAAAACCTCTACCACCAGATTGAACAAAGGCTTCACCATATTGATAAGCTACACCTGTAATACCCTGCCCTGTATCTGATAACACCTTTGAAACAACGGGTATAGCACCATTTAACTTAAATACATAAGAGCCAGGCGTAGAGGTGAAACTTTGATTCTGATACGGTTCATCCTGTAAAGCGGTGTTATTAAGAAAGCCATAACTTATTGACGTTGTTAACTGATGACCTGTAGTAAAGGCTTTAATTTTATCTTGCAGCGAATTGCTTACGGATGGATTACTTTGTATCTGACTCATCTCATCAAGGAGCATGTGCTGCGCCTGAATATTGTCACAAGGTCCTACAGTACAGGGTAAGCAATGGGGATAACATGGCGGGTAAGTTTCAGTCTCAACACCAAAATCAAACCATCTTATTCTTTTATTGACAAAATCTGTAACAACAAGCGCAGGTTTACCGTTTCCACGCATATCAACAAACTGCGCACTATCTGTGGTGGTATTTATCGTCGGCCCTGCAACAGAAATTGGCCCAGATGTGAAAGGGTAAGTTAACATCTTCCAGCCATTGTGATAATAAACTATATCTGGCACACCGGAGCCTGTTAAATCAAGGAATTGCATAAAATGCATGTCGTCAGGGTTAGGAAGTTGCTGACTCAACGCCAACGTTTGAATTTTAGGCACAGACTGGCTGTTATACGCTATATGCCAACGATTGTAGTCATGATAAAGGTAGTCAGATTGACCATCATTATTCATATCTAGGACATAAAGCTTTTTTAAATCATTCCCTATCGTTTGCTCACCGCCCAAGGTATCTCGTAACATAAATTCAAGTTGATTTGCATCATTAATCTTTGCATCAAATACTGCCCAATAGGTATTAGGCAAATATACCGCTTTATCTTGCGCCTCGATAACAAGATCATTTAATCCATCATGGTTTAAATCGTAAGCCTGGCTCGTAGTTAGCGCAAAGCCAAAATTCATTCTTGTTGAGCCGCATTGAGTATTAATAGGGTCAGATACTCCGGGTTTACGGTAGCAAACAGCGTTTAATTGACCAAATAGAGAAGTGCCACTATAACTATACTCTTTACTGGTGTTGTAGCGTATCCCATTGTGGGTTAACAAGTCAGGTAAACCATTACCATTAAAATCATGAAGTGCAATAGCTATATCTGTAGATATCGCACTGTAATAATCTGTTGTTATTGAAGTACCATTAAATTGGTTTAGTCGCGCACTCCAAACTGCACGCTGTGTGTTAACTTCAAAAAACAAAAAATCGGTTTTACCATCGCCATTAATATCAACCAGCTTTAATACTTCCATACCGGCTGGTTTCATCATATTGTCAAATATAGATTGGGCAATGCTGAAACTAAAAACCTGTTGTGCCGATGACATACTGATGCCATTACCATACATTACAAAAACTTTATACTGGTCACCGCTTTTAGTTGCATATACCCAGTCTGTAAATCCATCTCCATTCATGTCTGCTAGTTGACTAAAAATCAACTGCTCTGTGGTAGAAATATTTCTTGAAAATGCGGCTGACAATTGAAAGCCTATGGAGGCACCTGATGATTCATACCAATTTAAAATTAACGGTTTTAAGCAACGATTACTAAGACCACATTCTGTAATAGACTTTAACCGCTTGTGGCCTGATGAGGGTGCATTATCGTGTTCAAGCTGGATGCTGTACGTATTTACATTTGCGTGGTTTCTAACATTAATTCCGGTTAAAAGCGCCGAGGGCATTACCATTCTGTCAAATATAAATGCTTTAGGGATGTCCTGCCGTAATGAGTAAACATACTCAAAAGTAACAGTGTTACCACTGTAAGTAACTTTATCTATTAATTGCTCTCCAGACACTGAGCTGTAATGATAATGTATTCGATTGCTATTAGCTGAAATCTGATCTGTTACCTCGCTTAAGCTCCAGCTGAGTATGCGATTTCCCGTAGAAGTTAAAAATCGGCTATCAAGGGTTTTACCATAAAAGCTGATGGAGCCATCTGCACGGCGAACTTCAAAGTGATCAGGATGCCCGAAACTGCCACCTAAAGCAGTCACTCTGACTTGACTGTCAATTTCAGTCGCATAAACACTATTTGGAGCTCCATAAATACCCGTCACTACCATCAAACGCTGTCCGTCCAGACAAAATCTATCGTCTTTTGACAAAGTTACAGCCCTGAATGCACCGTCCTGTACAGGCGTTTGGCGGCAACGATCTATTCTTGACAAACCACCTATAGACCAACCTATCCCTAATAGCCCATTTCCGGCTTGAGAATGATAATTGAGCGAGAGCTCTGGTGTATTTCCGGCAATACCCCTAGGTAATTGCAACGGTAAGCTGTAAGTTGCCGCGCCGCTTTCATCTACTCTAAATGCACCTGAAGTAGCACCGACAACACTTAAATCATTATAGATAGCCTGTACATGCGGGGTAGGGGAGTTTTCCACCATTGAGTCGGGTAAGCTAGATGCATGTGCTGTAGATAGAATTGTTAGTAAGATAAGTGCATATTTATACATTAAGAAATCCGCAAAGCAAACATTTTAAAAAAAATTAATAATAAACCAAAACAAATCACTAAATAAACTAAATTTATACATTTTCAACAAATGGTTCTTTTAAACGAACCTATAATCAAGTTAAGTTCTATCGGATGTCGATTTGACACAGCTGCGGCTTGCCACAACCAGTACGATCAGTGTCGTTGACTCCGGAGCGCCTCAGATTTTCTATCTCACTCAGCCGGCTCTGCTCGTCGGCTAGCTCTGGCAGCAATCTGGGCTTTGAATCGCTCATCCCGCTGACTGGCTGCGCGCAATCCGACAGACGGGACAAAACATCAATAGTACCGGGTTCTTGGGCAGGCTGTTATAAATGAAAACGCCCCTGGCGGGGCGTTTTGCGATAGATGATAAAACCGCTTATTCCTGAAACAGCGTCTCGATATTTAACCCCTGATGGGTGACGATTTCCCGTAACCGACGCAGCGCCTCAACCTGAATTTGCCGCACCCGCTCTCGGGTCAGACCAATTTCATGCCCCACATCTTCCAGTGTTGAGGGTTCATAGCCCAGCAATCCAAAGCGCCTGGCCAAGACTTCGCGCTGTTTTGGATTTAATTCCTGTAACCAAACCACCAAATGCTGGCGGATATCCTGATCCTGTAATTCCAGCTCGGGTCCGAGTTCCTTTTCATCGGCCAGTACATCTAATAGCTGCTTTTCCGAGGCACCGGCAACCGGCGTATCGACTGAAGTAATTTTTTCATTTAACTTCAGCATCTTACGAACTTCTTCTACCGGCTTATCCAGCGCAGCAGCGATTTCTTCCGGCGTCGGCTCGTGATCCAGCTTTTGTGATAATTCGCGGGCAGCGCGCAGATAAATATTGAGCTCTTTAACCACATGTATAGGTAAGCGGATGGTTCGCGTTTGGTTCATTATCGCGCGTTCGATGGTCTGGCGGATCCACCAGGTGGCGTAAGTCGAAAACCGAAAACCGCGCTCGGGGTCGAATTTTTCTACCGCGCGGATTAAGCCAAGGTTGCCCTCTTCAATCAGATCCAACAAGGCTAAACCACGGTTGATATAGCGACGGGCAATTTTCACTACCAGCCGCAGGTTACTTTCAATCATCCGCTTTCTGGCGGCCTGGTCGCCCTTTAAGGCCAGTCGGGCAAAGTAAACTTCTTCTTCGGCACTTAACAGTGGCGAGAAGCCGATTTCACCGAGGTAAATTTGCGTGGCGTCCAGCGTTTTCTGGCTGTCATCCCGCACAAAGAGATCTTCAGGCACCGTTTCGTCTGCGGACAGCTCGAGCAATTCCGGATCCAAATCATCATCACTGAGTAAACTCTCTTCGTTTATCTCATCTTCTTTAAATTCAGTCAGGTCATTGTCTTTTGCTGTCATATCCATCTACTCCGAACTAAAGCGCTTCAAAACCGCTGCGGCGCATCCATGCCACATGTTAATATTATTTTTAATAATTTGTATACTATTTTGGCAAGTACCGCAGCGGATCGACCGACTGGCCACGAAAACGGATTTCAAAATGCAAGCGGGTAGAGGCAGCGTCGGTTTCTCCCATCTCCGCAATTTGTTGACCCGCTTTCACTTCCTGCCGCTCCTTCACCAGGATCCGCTTGTTGTGCGCATAGGCGCTCAGGTAATCGTCGTTATGTTTGATGATAATTAAGTTACCATAGCCACGTAACGCATTACCGGCGTATACCACTTGCCCATCCGCGGCAGCATTGATCCGGCTGCCATCACGACCACCGATTTGGATCCCTTTAATCCCACTCTCCGCGGTCGAGAAGCGCGCTAAAATTGGCCCGCGGATCGGCCACTGCCAGCTAACCCGACCAACCGCCGGCGGCGGCGTGCGAAGAGGCGTACTTGCTTGACCATAACCCGTTTGCTGATTAGCTGCAACTGATTTAGCACTGGTCGTAGTGGCTGGGCGGCTGGCTGGGGTATTTGTTCCGCTAGCGGCAACAGCTTGGCCGCCAGTACCTTGTAAACGGAGTATTTGCCCGGGATAAATGGTGTAAGGTGCAGCTATACCATTGCGGCTGGCCAGGGTCCGGTAATCCTGGCCGGCGCGAAAGGCGATGGAAAATAACGTATCACCACGCTGCACCACATACTGGTTACCGCTAAGCTGGGTACGTTGCTGTTGTGCCGCCGATTGCTGACGGATCTCCAGCGTAGTCACAGGCGCCGGTGCGGACTTGCCGGCGCAGCCGGTGAGTAAAATGCAGAGTAAAAGCAGCAACACCCGGCAAATAGCACTATCTGCCAGATGAGAGGGCATTACGATTCCCAGGCTGCTGACAACGATAAGTTACTCCTTGCTGCGCTCAACAGCGTTGCCCGTGCTGACCGTTTTAGCACCCGTCAGCAATTTTTCCAGGTTAAGCAGTAACAGCATAACGAGAATAGCTACCAGAAAACAAGCCGTTGCCAATAGCAAGTCATGCTGGCCGAAGGTCGCGGCATAACCGCCAGGCGTATACATGCTAGTCGCACTTTGCCAGGGCCACAACCGGTACATGGCCCCGACTACCACACCGGTTAACAGTGCCAGGGTGGCGTCATGATAATGTTTCAGTAACCAGTTTAAAAAGCGGGAGAAGCCAAGTAAGCCACTGATACAACCCAGCAAAAACAGCAATAGTATAGCCAGTTGCAACTCCCGCACCGCCAGTAGCACCGGGGCATACATGCCGGAAATCAGCAGAATAAAGCTACCCGAAATACCCGGCAGGATCATGGCACAAATGGCGACCGCGCCAGCGACAAAAAACATCCAGGTTGCCGGAGTAAAACTCACGGGTGCCAACATCCCAACCAGCAGTGCCAGCACAATGCCAACGCCAAATAACAGTGCGCGTAACGCAGACCAGCGCACTGCCCGCAGCAGTAAGGGCAAAGCGGCAAGAATCAAGCCATTAAAAAAGGCCCATAAGGGGACAGGACGGTGCTCGAGCAACCAGCTAATCACGGTCGCTAATGAAAAAATACTGACCAGCACCCCACCGAATAAGCAAAGTAAAAAAGTGCCATCTATGTGTCGCCAGCATGCCCGCCACTGACCACGCAGTAACAATTGTAATGCTGTCAGGTTTACCGAACTGATCGCCCCCAGTAAACGTTCATAGATACCGAGGATAAATGCCAGAGTGCCGCCGGAAACGCCGGGCACCACATCCGCAGCCCCCATCGCCATCCCTTTAATAATCCATTGTAAATACTGCATGTTAGCCCTAACCTCGTTTTATGCTAATTCGCCTGGTACTAAAGGTACAAAGCGCACTGTTTCAATATCCTGGCTTTGAAACTCATCACCATGCCGCTGGTAGACTCGCAACACTTGCTGCTCACTACCGACCGGAATCACCAAACGGCCGCCGTCGGTCAACTGTTGTAGCAAAGCCTGCGGTACTTCCACCGGTGCCGCGGTAACGATAATACTGTCAAACGGCCCCTTGCTTGGCCAACCTTGCCAGCCATCGCCATGTTTCATCGACACATTATGCAAATCAAGTTGTTGTAAACGCCGCTTAGCCTGAAACTGCAGCGCTTTAATACGCTCTACCGAGCAGACATGAGTGAATAATCTGGCCAGAATGGCAGTTTGATAACCAGAGCCGGTACCAATTTCCAGCACCTTGCCAGAACTGCCGCCTTGCAACAACAACTCCGTCATCCGGGCAACAATATAAGGCTGCGAAATCGTTTGCCCCTGGCCGATAGGCAAAGCGGTATTCTCATAGGCTTTATGCGCCAGCACCGGCTCAACGAATAAATGCCGCGGCGTTTGCGCCAGAGCAGCCAGTACACTGGCATCGCTGATGCCTTCCAGTTGCAGCTTTTGCGCCAGTACCTGAGCGCTACGCATCGTTACCACCGCCATCTTACAGTCTGATCCCATTAAGCCAATTGGCCAGAGTTTCCATACTCTTATACGCCGACATATCAACATGCAGCGGCGTAATCGAGGCATAACCATTGGCAATGGCATAAAAATCCGTACCCTCACCGGCATCCAGCTCCGGGCCCAGGGACCCGTACCAGTAAATCTTCCGTCCCCAGGGATCAGTAGTGCTGGTCATGGTTTCAGCTTTATGACGTCGTCCCAGCCGGGTCACCTGAATACCTTTCAGTTCACTTAACGGAATAGCCGGCACATTAATATTTAAGATCTGATCTGCAGGTAGTGGATGCGACTTTAGTTTTTGAATCACCTGCACAGTAACATGAGCGGCGGTAGCGAAATGCTGTTCATCGCGTCCGGCCAGTGACACCGCAATCGCTGGTAAGCCCAGGTGCCGCCCTTCGGTCGCTGCAGCCACCGTACCGGAGTAGAGCACGTCATCGCCGAGATTAGCACCATGGTTAATACCCGCCACCACTAAATCCGGCGTAAAATCCAGCAGCTGACTGATAGCCAGATGCACGCAATCCGTTGGCGTGCCATTGACGGCGATAAAACCGTTTTCCAACAGCTGGGTTCGCAGTGGATTAAGTAAGGTCAGGGAGTTGGAAGCGCCGCTACAATTGCGATCCGGACCAACAGTTGTGACCTCTGCGATTTGCATTAATGCCTGTTGCAGCACCTGGATCCCTTTGGCATAAACGCCGTCATCGTTACTTAGTAAAATTCGCATTTAAGACTCCATTTGTGCGATATCGCGTGCCGCATCCCGGTACTCCACCAACTCTCTGAGTACACTGGTAGCAAAGCAACCGGCGGGCAGCGCAAATTGCAGCACCACTGCATCCTGTTCCACGCTAGCCTGCAACTGCTCGGGGATAACTCGCATACTGCGCCGGCCAGCCTGAACCCTGAGCAGTTCCAGCGCCTGCTGCCAGGCCTGCCAGGGCGCTAACAGCTGTTGCTCTAATAGTGCGGCCTCTGCCGTCACCATGGCTTTACCCAGGCCGACTAAAGGCGCGGTCAGATGAATATCCTGTGCGCTCAGCCGCTGCTCCAGCTCTGGCGTAACCTGATCCACCACAAAGATTGAACCCGAACCCGCCAGCTGGACCACATCACCCGGTAGTAAGCGGGCAAAGTGACCGCGCCGGATCCGCCCGGCAATCACCTGGTTAAACAAAAAAGACCGGCTGGCTGACAAGGCCAGACCTCGCAGTTGCCGATCCGGAATACTCTCGCCGCCAAATAAACGCTCGGCTAAGGCCAGGTTACCGCCGTTAATACCAAAGCGCTGCTCACCATAATAGTTCGGCACGCCCTCTGCCAGTAGTGGCAATCGTGCCAGCAGGCCAGCGCTATCGCTCACCTGCCGTAATCTAAGGCTAAAATGGTTCCGCTTTAACGCACCCAGCCGCAATTTCCGGTAGTGGCGCACGACCTGCAGGATCCGCGAGCCTTCCAGCTGCCAGTTTTGCCAGGCCAACTCTTGTTTGATCGGCCACTTAAAACAGAACCACTGCGTGGTCACCGCATGGCGATCTTTTAAACCGGCATAGCTGATATCCCGCACCCGCAAACCGGTTAGCCGTGCCAGCTCACGGGCAATAAACTGAGTATTCTGGCCGGTTTTCTCAATTTGCAGCAACAGATGCTCGCCGCTGCCACTGGGCTCGAAATTCAGCTCTTCTACCACCTGAAAGTCAGCCGGCTCAGTGCGGATCACCGCCTGCACTGCTGGTTTGGCATACAGATAGGGCTGCTCGTTGCTGGTAAGCATTATTGACGACACAACAACACCACCGCTTCCGCTGCGATCCCCTCTTTGCGGCCAACAAAGCCTAACTTTTCGGTGGTCGTCGCCTTTACATTGACCTGACTGATATCACACTGCAGATCGGCGGCAATACAAGCACGCATGCTGTGCACATGCGGTGCCAGCTTCGGGGCCTGCGCCATCACGGTCAGATCGAGATTGCCGATCTGATAGCCACGTTGTTGCACCTCGGCAAACACCCGCCGTAATAAGATCCGGCTATCGATACCTTTAAAAGCGGCATCGGTATCCGGAAAATGGTGCCCAATATCGCCAAGCGCCAGTGCGCCCAGCAGCGCATCGGACAAGGCATGTAACACAACATCGCCGTCCGAGTGTGCAATCAGGCCTTGCGGATAGTCAATTTGTACGCCCCCGAGGGTGACCGGGCCTTCACCACCGAAAGCATGGACATCAAAGCCGTGGCCAATGCGGATTGTCATTATCGAGGTTGCTCCAGATAAAAGGCCGCCAGTTGCAGATCTGCCGGCCGGGTAATTTTCAGATTATCACTATGGCCTTCCACCAGTAATACCGGTTGCTGTGCCCACTCCATCGCCGAGGCTTCATCGGTCACCGCTACCCCGGCTGCCAGCGCGCCAGCAATAGCTTGTCTCAGCGCGGCGGTTGGGAAAAATTGCGGTGTCAGGGCATGCCAGAGATCGGTCCGATCTACCGTGCAGTTAACTTGCTGCCGGCCACGCTTCATGGTATCACGCACCGGGGTCGCCAGAATGCCGCCATGTCCGGCTGCCAGACAACGCTCAATTAACAGTTGAATATCACTGACTCTGACCAAAGGCCTGGCAGCGTCATGCACCAGCACCCAGGGGTAACGTGCAGCATCAATCTGTTGCAGCGCATTGAACACCGAATGCACCCGCTCACTGCCGCCATTGACCCGCACGATGCGCGGATCAGTTAAACCGGTGGCGGCAAAATAGGGGTCTTGCTCACTCAGTGCCAGATAACAGGCAGTTACTGCCTCCAGCGCCAGCAAAGGCCTGACACTATGTTCTAACACCGTTTTGCCATGCAGACGCAGATATTGTTTCGGTTTGTCGGCCTGCATGCGCTGCCCGACGCCAGCGGCCGGGATCACTGCGGCAATCGCCGGAAAAGCCTGTACTGCCATTAAGGATCCTGTGGGATTATCCGGAAGAAGACTTCGTCAGCAGCGATCAGTCCCAATTCGTTGCGGGCCCGCTCTTCAATCGCCTCCAGCCCCTGCCGCAAGTCGTTTACATCTGCCAGCAACATCCGGTTGCGTTTGATCAGCTCCTGGTTACTGGCTTGTTGGGTAGCGATTTCCTCTTGCTGGCGTAAATAGTCAGTAATACTCAGCTGGCCGAACCAGAGCCGGTATTGTAAGGCGGCAAGCACCAGCAATAAAAAACCTATTAAAATTCGCATGCGTTTGTTCTTCGCTTAATCCTTCACTATTATGCCGACTGCCGGCTTGCGTGCAAAGCGATATCTCAGTTGCTCTGTGCCGTGTGTGGCCGGGCAAAGTTGCGCCAGTTTAAACGGCTGGCAAGTAACAGCTCACGCAAACTGAGCAGTCGTGGTTCCGTTTTCCGCCGGTTTAACCACTGATGGCCACAGCAGGCTGCCGCCATCATCGTTTTGTCAGGCTTCAGTAAAAAGCGGTCACTGTTGCTCACTTCCAGTGGCATGCCACTAAAACTGAACCAGCCGTGTTGATTACAATGCAAGCGCTGCTGCTGCACATCTACCTCATCGACACTGTCCAGCATAATATGTTCCAGCGTTTTCTCTTCAACATAGACTGGCACTATTAAACCTGGCTTGGCCGCTTTCTGATAAAAACGGGCAATCGGCTCCGCCTGTTGTTTATTAGCCGGACATTGACTCAGCTGACGGCCATACCAGGACGCATTCTGACTATCCAGCTGCAGTTCATGCTGGTAGCGTACTATGGCACTGGCCGCGCGACGAATGTAAAAAGGCAGGCTGGCTAACCTTTTCGGTAAGCTGGGCAGTTCTGCGGCCGGAATTTGTGACAGGCGAAGTAATTCACGCTCATATAAAGCGTTACAAAGTTCAGTGTAAGTCTGGTTATCCGGACTTACCTGCCAAAAATGCGGCTGGGCATCGGGTGTCATGGTCATAGCTGCGATGTTAGCCAATCGCTCAATTTTTGTAAAAGCCTAAATCGGTAAAATATCGCCGCTAAGTACGGGTTTTTGCTGAGCGCCTTGCATTAACCGAAACGGCTGCTGACCATTATCCAATAGCGCGCTGGTCAGCTGCGCTTGTCCGGGCAGATAAAATGGCCGGCTAAGGTGCCAATAGCAGCGCCTTGTTGCGGACGCCCGCAGGCCGCAACAAGGCCCGGCGATAACTTTGCCATAATGAAAGATTCTCAGACACGATACTGGACGACTCCGACAGAAAAGGCTAGTTTAACGGCCTGAACCCTTTTTGCCAAAAGCTGCATGAATCGACGTCAATTTCTTACCGCGGCTGCCTGGACCCCGATCGTGGTGGTACTTGGCGCCAAACTTACCGCGACCATCCGGCCCTATCCGTTACAGCAGCTACTGACACAATTACGGGCGCTGAAGCCTGACGCCTTGCAAAGTTCGGGCAATTGGACTGTCAGCGAGATTTTGC
Organism: Alishewanella jeotgali KCTC 22429; assembly: GCF_000245735.1. GTDB lineage: Bacteria > Pseudomonadota > Gammaproteobacteria > Enterobacterales > Alteromonadaceae > Alishewanella > Alishewanella jeotgali. The sequence goes on along the minus strand of NZ_AHTH01000045.1, from coordinate 90,698 downwards.
AACACTGCGCGCAAAGTATCCGCTATTCGCTCAGCGGTTACCCGCAAGCCTATTCCGCGTTATTCCAAAATACTGCCGGCAAACTGGCACTGAATTTATTTGCTGCGTCCGGCAGTATGCATCACCCACTGGATCAACCCATCCCCGGCGCGCCGGCGTTAATCCCGGAACTACCGAATGATGTGGCACTGCGTGAGCTGACTTTTGAGCTGCAACAATTTATCAACTGGCAAGGCCCGCTAGCACCGCATTTTGCCTATGGTAGCCTGACTAAGGCACAGTATTACAGTGTGCATTATCTGCACTTACAGAGCCATCTGGCGGAAATCAGCTAGGCTTGCACCCGGATCTGGGGGTTGCTAAACTTTGTGCTGGCTGGGGACGACCCCAGTGCATTCTTTCATTCGGGGACGGCCCCATAACAAGAGGTTACTGTTATGGCATGGCTTATCTTATTTCTCGCCGGCTTATTGGAAATCGTCTGGGCTATTGGCCTGAAATATACGGCTGGTTTTACCAAACCCTGGCCCAGTGTTATAACGCTTGCCGCGATGATTGCCAGTTTTGTGCTACTGGGACAAGCACTGCGCACCTTGCCACTCGGCATAGCTTACTCAGTCTGGGTCGGTATTGGGGTCGTGGGTACGGTAATTTTTGGCGCCTGGTTGTATGGCGAAAGCTTAAGTGTGTTAAAAGTTGCGAGTATTCTGCTGATTTTACTGGGAATTGTCGGCCTCAAGTTGACGAGTTAAATCACCGACTGTTGTCGCGTAGCTCAAATTCAGCTTCAGCAGTCCCCTTAGCTAAAGGATCACATTTGATCAGCGCCCGAAAACCATACATATTATTCTCAGCCGGATCCGGATGTCCGGCTTTGTTTAGCATTAAACTGACACTATGCTGTCGATAACGGCGCTGCGGATTATCCGGGCTATACTGCTGCAGCAAGGTCTCAATTTGTTGTTCGGCCTGGCGTAAGCATTCCTCTGGTGAACCACCGCCTTTATAGCGTCGTTGTATAATAAGCCAGTTTAATTCACCCTGGGCGTTAAACTGCGCGTGTAGCAATTCCTGCAACTCTGCACCTACCGCTGTTGCCATACATTGCTGTTTATCACATTGCACACCAGCGCGCAGAATTTCTGTACTCCCTTCCGCATTGTAGCGCTGTTGCAATATACTTCGGACCAGTTCCTGCGCCATCCCCAATTGCACCCCTTCGACTGTAATCAGCGTTAAATCAACTTCGGCAATCAACGGCTGTCGCGAGTGACCGATATTGGGTAGCATCAGCAGCAGACTAAACGTAAAACTAAGCACGAGTTTCATAGTGCGACCTTAGATGACCCGTAGAAGTTAAAATTATAACAACACCGAACGGGCGCCTTACTGCACTGGATCAAAAAGGGCCACTATTGTGGCCCGATGACAGTCAATTATTGACCTTTAATCTCGCTGCGGCCTTTATAAGGCGCTTTCGCACCCAGTTCCTGCTCAATCCGCAGTAACTGATTGTACTTAGCAACCCGATCCGAGCGGCACAGTGAACCGGTTTTAATTTGACCGGCGGCGGTACCCACTGCTAAGTCAGCGATAAAGGCATCCTCGGTTTCACCGCTACGGTGTGAAATCACTGCGGTAAAGCCGGCATCTTTTGCCATCTTGATGGCTGCCAGTGTCTCGGTCAGCGAGCCGATTTGGTTAAACTTGATCAGAATGGAGTTACCAATACCCTGCTCAATACCGCGGGTCAGGATCTTGGTGTTGGTGACAAACAAGTCATCGCCGACCAGCTGCACCTTGCTACCAATTTTGTTAGTCAGATCTTTCCAGCCATCCCAGTCTGACTCATCCAGACCATCTTCAATTGAGACGATCGGGAAACGCTGTGTCAGACCAGCCAGGAAGTCGTTAAAGCCATAGGAATCAAAACTCTTCCCTTCGCCACCCAGCACATACTTACCGTCTTTGTAGAATTCAGAGGCCGCACAGTCCAGCGCCAGCGTGACATCTTTATCCATTTCGTAACCCGCGGCTTTAACCGCTTCCACGATCACGGTCAGGGCTTCTTCGTTTGATTTCAGATCCGGGGCAAAACCACCTTCATCACCCACTGCGGTGTTCAGGCCACGTTTTTGCAGTTCTTTTTTCAGGCTGTGGAAGATTTCCGCGCCCATCCGCAAGGCTTCAGCGAACGTTTTGGCACCAACCGGCTGCACCATAAACTCCTGAATATCAACGTTGTTATCGGCGTGCTCGCCACCATTGATAATATTCATCATCGGCACTGGCATGCTGTAGACACCAGAGGTACCGTTCAGATCGGCAATGTGCTGATACAACGGGATCTTTTTATCTGCAGCTGCAGCACGGGCAACCGCCAGCGATACTGCCAGAATAGCGTTGGCACCCAGCTTAGATTTGCTCTCGGTACCGTCCAGGTCGATCATCAGCTGATCAATAGCCGCTTGCTGATAAGCATCTTTGCCGATAAGCGCGCTCTGGATTGGACCATTGATATTGGCTACTGCCTTGGTAACACCCTTGCCTAAATAACGGCTTTTATCGCCATCACGCAGCTCCAGCGCTTCACGTGAGCCGGTCGAGGCACCTGAAGGTGCGCAGCCGCGCCCCATAGCACCACTGGCCAGATACACATCGGCCTCAACGGTTGGATTGCCGCGTGAATCCATAATCTCGCGGGCGATAATTTTGACAATTGCTGACATAGTCTTAAATCCCCTGTTAAAAACTAAAAAGCCGTGCCTTAGCGCACGGCTTCAGATCCGTTATACGCGTTGCTGTTTCTGATACTGATGCGCCGCAGCGACAAAGCTCTGAAACAGCGGGTGGCCGTCCCGTGGTGTCGAGTTAAATTCCGGGTGGAATTGCCCGGCGACAAACCAGGGGTGAGTAGGAATTTCGATCATCTCAACCAGCTGGTTATCCGCTGATAAGCCCGAAACCACTAGCCCGGCTTCTTCTAATTTGGGTCGTAAATGGTTATTCACCTCGTAGCGGTGGCGGTGCCGCTCCTGGATCACAGCTTTACCGTAGATCTCACGCGCCTTGGTGTTGTCTTTCAGATTACAGTTTTGACTGCCCAGGCGCATAGTCCCACCCAGATCAGATTCATCGTTGCGCACTTCCACTGAACCATCGGCATCACGCCACTCCGTGATCAAACCGACCACCGGATAAGGCGTAGCTTTGTTAAATTCGGTAGAGTGTGCCCCCGGCATACCGGCAACATTGCGCGCATATTCAATCAGCGCGACCTGCATGCCCAGACAAATCCCCAGGTAAGGTACCTTTTGTTCGCGGGCATACTTCGCTGCTAAAATCTTACCTTCCACACCGCGCTCACCAAAGCCGCCGGGTACCAGAATACCGTCTAAGCCCGCCAGCACTGCGGTGCCTTTGCTTTCGACATCCTGCGAGTCGATATATTTAATATTCACCGTTAAACGGTTTTTCAGACCAGCGTGGCCCAGCGCTTCATTTACTGACTTATAAGCATCCGGCAACTCGACGTATTTACCGACCATACCAATGGTCACTTCGCCGGTTGGATTCGACTCCTGATACAGCACCTGCTCCCACTCGGCTAAATCGGCCTGTGGGGCGTCGATATGGAAGCGACGGCAGACCAGATCGTCCAGGCTCTGTGACTTTAATAACGCCGGGATCTGATAAATGCTGGAAACGTCTTTTAATGAAATAACGGCTTTTTCTTCAACATTGGTAAAGAGCGCAATTTTCGCCTTCTCATTGTTGGGAATCGCACGGTCAGAGCGGCAGACCAGAATATCCGGCTGGATCCCAATTGAACGCAGCTCTTTTACCGAGTGTTGGGTTGGCTTGGTTTTGATCTCACCGGCTGTACCCAGGTAAGGCACCAGCGTCAGGTGCATATAAAGCGTGCGCTCACGACCAACTTCGGTGCCAAGTTGCCGGATGGCTTCCAGGAAAGGTAAGGATTCAATATCGCCGACCGTGCCACCAATTTCGACAATGGCAATATCAAAGCCTTCTGCACCCTGTACCACACGGTGTTTAATTTCGTTGGTGATATGTGGAATGACCTGAATGGTCGCCCCCAGATAGTCACCACGACGCTCACGGCGCAGCACATCAGCGTAGATCCGGCCTTGAGTAAAGTTGTTCAGTTTACTCATTTTGGTACGGATAAAGCGCTCGTAGTGGCCTAAATCCAGATCGGTTTCGGCGCCATCTTCAGTCACAAATACTTCGCCGTGCTGAATAGGACTCATGGTGCCCGGGTCAACGTTAATATAAGGGTCCAGCTTCAGGATGGTGACCTTCAGGCCGCGGGCCTCTAAGATTGCCGCCAGCGACGCTGCCGCTATGCCTTTACCCAAAGATGAGACTACCCCACCCGTCACGAAGATATATCTTGTCGCCATAAGACCCCAGACACACAGTAAGAAAGATTAGACCAAACCACCATGCCAAAAGCGGTATTGCCAATACTGGCAACAGTACAGCTAAGGTAAAGAGCGTTTGGTATCAGGACGGGAGGAAAGTATAGCAAAGGGCAAGGCAGCGCTCAATCAAAAGCGCTGTAGTTTGCGGTTTATTCTAAGCCGGCTGCCAATACCAGCATTACTGGGGATCTTGTTTGACCTGTTGCCATAGCGCCTCCATCTCTGCCAGATCACTGTCGGCCGGCGTTTTCCCCGCGGCTGCCAGCGCCTGCTCTACCGCGCGAAAGCGCCGTTCAAACTTGCTATTGGCCGCACGCAATACCGCTTCCGGATCCAGCTTGTGTTTGCGCACCACATTGACCAGCGCAAACATGAGATCACCCAACTCTTCTGCCAGTTCGGGGCTGTCGCTGGCAGTTTGCTCCACTTCGAGGATCTCTTCTTTAACTTTATCCCAGCAGCCCTGCACGTCCGGCCAGTCAAAACCGACATTGGCGCAGCGTTTTTGTAGCTTATTGGCCCGGCTTAATGCCGGCAAACTCTGCGGAATATTATCCAGTACACTGTGTTGGCCCTGCTGCTGGCGCTCGGCACTTTTCAGTGCTTCCCAATTCTGCAATACCTGCTCAGCGCTATTGGCATTCACAGTGCCTGCAGCATTGGCAAATACATGTGGATGCCGCCGCTCCAGCTTAGTGCTGATACTGTCTACCACATCGTTAAACTGAAAATGGCCATCTTCTTTGGCCAGCTGGGCATAAAACACCACCTGAAACAGCAAATCACCGAGTTCATCTTTTAGCTCAGCAAAGCTTTGCCGGTTAATGGCATCGGCGACTTCGTAGGCCTCTTCCAGCGTGTAGGGCACAATGCTGGCGTAGTTTTGCTTTAGATCCCACGGACAGCCCCGCTCAGGGTCACGCAGGGTGGCCATAATATCCAGTAAGCGTTGTATCGGTGCTGCCACAAAAATTCCTAATGATGAAAGCGTTTGGCTTCAATAACATCGTCAATCTGACTGATTTTACTCAGCAGTTTGTTCAACGAGTCCAGATTATACAGCTCCATCGTCATATTAATGACCGCCGTTTGCTCTTTAATATCCGAACTGCTGCTCATCTTGGTGACGTTAGCTTTTTCATTCGCCAGGATGCTGGTGATGTCTCGCAACAAGCCATTACGGTCATGCGCGACAATACGAATATCCACCTCATAGCCGGAGGCATACTTGTCGCCCCAGGTGGCTTCAACCACCCGCTCTGGCTGGGCGTCCTGCAGCAGTTTAAACTGTTCACAGTCATCGCGGTGAATGGCGATACCGCGGCCCTGAGTGATATAGCCGATAATGGCATCGCCCGGCAGCGGATGACAGCAACCAGCCATATGGCTCAGCAAGTTACCGACGCCCTGCACTATCACATCACTCTTGGCTTTATTTTGTGACAGTGGCTTGGTTTTTAAACGCGGATCAATTTCTGGTAATTCATGCTTGGGTTGCTGGCTTTGAATAAAGTGCACCACCTGGGTGACCTTGATCTCTCCGCCACCAATGCCGACCAGTAACTCGTCCATGCTATTCACATTAAAGCGAGCAATAACTTTCGTCGGATGCTCCAGCACCAGATTAAGTCGCGATAATTCAGCATCCAACAACTCGCGGCCGGCGGCCAGATTTTTATCGCGATCCTGTAACCGGAACCAGTATTGTACCTTCGAGCGGGCGCGGCTGGATTTCAGATAGCCCAAATTCGGGTTTAGCCAGTCACGACTCGGGTTAGGTTCACGGCCGGTTAAAATTTCAACCTGATCGCCGGTTTTTAGCTGATAAGTAAAGGGTACAATGCGGCCGGAGATTTTGGCGCCAATACAGCGATGCCCGACGTTAGAATGGATATAGTAAGCAAAATCCAGCGGCGTTGACCCCATTGGCAAATCAACAATGTCACCCTTGGGGGTAAACACATAGACCCGATCTTCAATCACCTGATTACGTAGTTCTTCTACCAGATCCGTGCCTTCTGCCAGATCTTCCTGCCACTGCAGCAACTTACGTAACCAACCTATTTTTTCATCGTTAGCAGCAGTACGACCAGCCGTAGCGCCCTCTTTGTAACGCCAGTGTGCTGCCACTCCCAGCTCAGCATCTTCGTGCATCTGCCGGGTGCGGATCTGAATTTCAATCGGCCGGCCCTGTGGTCCCAATACCACGGTGTGGATCGACTGATAGCCATTTTGTTTTGGCGTGGCGATGTAGTCGTCAAATTCTTTTGGCAGATGGCGCCAGCTGGTATGTACTAACCCGAGTGCAGCATAACAATCCTGCACCCGTTCGGTAACAATCCGCACGGCCCGGATATCGTACAGCTGATCAAAAGACAGCTGCTTCTTCTGCATCTTTTTCCAGATACTGAAAATATGCTTTGGCCGGCCATACACTTCGGCTTGTAAATTGGCATCCTGCATTTTTTGCCGTACGCTGGCAACGAACTCCTGCATATACTGCTCGCGATCCAGGCGCCGTTCTTCCAGTAAACTGGCGATTTGCTTATAGGTTTGCGGATGCAGGTAACGGAACGCCAGATCTTCCAGCTCCCACTTTAACTGACCAATTCCCAGCCGGTTGGCCAGCGGCGCGAAGATGGCATTGGTCTCTTTCGCCGCCAGAACCCGGGTTTCTTCATCCGCATTTTTGACATCACGTAAATAACAGATTTGCGCAGCCAGTTTAATCACAACGGCCCGCACGTCTTCGACCATCGCCAACAACATCCGGCGTAGCGTATCCGCTTGCTGACCATCGTTATTTTGACGCACACTCAACGGAATGGTGCGGATCGCAGCCATCTGCTGCACGGACGTTAACAAACCTGATACGGCAGGATTAACCTGATCTTCAATCGTCGGTAAGCTCAGTAAATTGGCTTCAAAAACCGGAAATAACAGTGCTGCTACCAAAGAGTCCTGATCCATCCGCAGCTCTGCCAGGATCTCAACCATATCCCAACCGGTACGCACTTGCGGATTATCATCATCCAGCTGTAATTGTTTCAACCAGGTCGCAGTGTCGAGCAGCGATTCAATCTTTTTTTCCGTCAAGCCCAGCGAGCACAACCACTCAAAGGTTTCGCCACCGTGATAACCATGACTATGTGACTGACGTACCCTGACCATGTTTTTTCCTCTGCTAGTGCCCCGGCGAGTCTCAGGCTATTGACGACTGAACAACGCCATAAGTTCCAAATGCGCGGTATGCGGAAACATATCTACCCCAGCCAGTTTTTGCAACTGATAGCCGGCTGCCAGCAGCACCTTCGCATCGCGGGCGAAAGTAGCCGGGTTACAGGAGACGTACAATATCTGTGCCGGTTTCAATGCCAACAGTTGTGTTACCGCCCCTTCAGCGCCAGCGCGGGCCGGATCCAACAGTACTTTTTGATAAATGGGTTGGTTCCAGGCGGCTTTGCCCCAGGGCAGATGTAAATCAGCTTGCCAGAAATGCACATTTTGCAACTGATTTAATTGCGCATTCTCAGTAGCCTGTTGCACCATTTTGGACAAGCCTTCCACGCCATGCACTAATTTAGCACTTTTCGCCAGCGCCAGACTAAAGTTACCCATGCCGGCATACAGATCGAGAATCGTATCTTCGGCGGTCGGAGCCAGCCAGGCGACAGCCTGACTGACCAGTAACTGATTGACGTCAGTGTTAACCTGAATAAAATCATCGGCGGCAAACTCTAAGCTAATTCCCTGCTCTGCCAGGGTATAGCGCAGTGGCTGGTCGGCATTTTGCCAGCTGGTAAATTTTCCAGGCTCAGCTTCACCATACCAGCTGGCATCTGGCCAAACGCTGACAAAGGCTTGTTGCTCAGCTGCCGTCATGGCGGCGACATGGCGGATCACCACAACTGGCTGCTCGTCGGCCAGAATCACTTCAGCGTGCGTCACCGACTCGGGCCGACTTAACCTTGGCACAACCTGTTTTAAGGTGGCAAAAATGGGCTGTAGCGGCGCTGCCAACACATCACAATGTGTTACTTCAGCCAGTTGCTTACTGCCTGCCTGGCGAAAACCCACGGTAAGTTGACGTTGCTTTTTGTCATACCACAGCCCGATGCGCGCTTTGCGCCGGTAGTGTCGGTCAGCGGCACTTAGCATTGGCTGCCAGGGTAAAGTCTGCAAGCCTAACTGATGACAAAGTAGTGCCTGTACTCCTTGCTGCTTATATAAGCGCTGTTGCTCCGCACTCAGGTATTGCAGCTGGCAACCACCACAGCGCGTGAAACTCGGACAAAAAGGTTCAACCCGCTCCGCGCTCTGTTGTAGCACTTTAATGGTACGGGCTTTTAAATAATCGGCTTTATCTTCAGTAACACTGGCCAGCACCTGCTCACCCGGCAGAGCACCACTGACAAAAGCAATTTTTTGCTGATAACGGCTGATGCCGTTAGCTTCATAGTCCAGGTTGTCAATTTGCAACTTAATTTGCTGGCCAAGGCGGCTTGGTTTAGCTTTGGCTATATACAGGCTTACCATCTTGTGGGGTCTTATAGGTTTTTCGCGTTCGATATGTCATTATGACACGGCTGAGCCAAATTGTGATAAATGCGGACCCCCGATGCCGAAAATAGGTTTACGCCTCTGGTTAATCTTATCTGCTGTGTTACCCACCCTGCTGGTGGGTATTCTGCTGGGGGGCTATTTTAACTATCAGCAGCAACAGGATCTGCAGCGCAATTTACACGAGCAGGCAGCCAATATTGCCCTGCCCCTGGCTATCAGTAGTCAGCAATTGCTGTTACAACAAAGCAAAGGCGTGCAGGCATTACTGGAGCATGCGCACCGGCTTAACTCACCCTTAGTCATCAGTATCTCGTTGTTTGATGCTGATGGTCAGCTGCTGTTTACCAGCAACAGTCAACGCGATCTGAGCAACCAGGAAATCCACCAGCAAAAGCCCGCCCGGCTTAGCTATCAACCGCAGGATGATATGCTGTTGGTTTACCAACCTCTGCTCAAGACCAATCCACTGATCGATGAACGCCCTGGCTATTTATTACTGGCGATGCAACAGCAACCTCTGGCGCTGCAGCAGCAAGTCCATCTGCTCAATACTGCGTTACTGGTCAGTGCCGTTGTGCTGCTGGCATTACTGTTCGGACTATTATTGGTACAGAAGCAGCTAACTGCACAACGCCGCCTAAAGCGGCAGTTACAACAGCTATTAGATGGCCAGTATCGCTTAAAGCCCTACGCGCTTGGCATCAACGAACTGGAGCAACTGCAACAGGGTTTACTGCAGCTGGCCGGTCAGCTCAACACCCTTGAGCAGGAAATGCAGCAAAATATTGAACAGGTGACCGGCGATCTGCAGCAAAGTATGGAACAGCTGGAAATCCAGAACATTCAGCTGGAGTTCTCGCGTCGCAAAGCGGTGGAAGAAAACCGGCAAAAATCTGACTTTCTGGCGAAAATGAGCCATGAGTTACGCACGCCCCTGAATGCGGTAATTGGTTTTACCCGGCAATTGCTGAAAACACCACTGAATCCTCATCAAAGTGATTATCTGCATACCATTCAAAAATCGGCCAACAGCCTGCTGCATCTGGTTAATGATGTGCTGGACTTTTCCCGGCTGGAAGAGGGACGGATGGCGATTAATCCAGAGCCGGTATCGCTGCGCGATCTGCTGAACGATGCGGTTGAATTGCTGGCTGCCAATGCTTTTGACAAGCAGCTGGAGCTGGTGCTGCTATTTGAAACTGGCTGTCCGGATGATGTGGTCGCCGATCCGGCTCGCCTAACCCAGATCCTGATGAATATTGCAGGTAATGCGATTAAATTTACCGAACATGGCAGTGTGGTGATCCGGGTCAGTGCCACGGCGCTGTCTGAAGAACAATTGAATTTACATATCTCGGTTAAGGATACCGGCCGCGGTATCAGCGATGAAAAGCAAAGCCGGTTATTTGATGGTACCAGCATCTCAGAGCAACAGGATCAGCAAACGGGCTCCGGCTTGGGATTATTAATTTGTAAGCGGCTGGTGCTGGCGATGCAGGGCAATATCGGCTTTGATAGTAAGCTCGGTGAAGGTTCAACCTTCTGGTTTACTATCAAGTGTCAGAAGCATCAGTTAACCGTTGCCGAGCCGCTGCCGCTGACGCAGCTGGAAAACAAGCGGGTACTGTATTTCGAGCCACAACAATATTCGCGCGAGGCCACCCTGCAGCTGTTAAATAGCTGGGGAATGCAGGTCACGACCTGCGCCACCAAAGGGCAATTACAACAAGCACTCAGCTCGCGGCAACATTATGATATTGGCCTGGTAGGCCGTGCCGTTGCCATCAATCAGGTGAATGATATTATTGCGCTGGTGCAGCAACTGCGCCTCAGTTGTCACTTTGTCTATCTGCTGGTCAATACACTGTCACCGAATTTACGTGAAGTGCTACTGGGCTCTGGCGCTACCGCCTGCTTACCCAAGCCGGCTCACTCACGTAAACTGGCGTTAGCCCTGGCACAACCCTACTCGCAACCCGCATTACCGGCACCGGACGAAGAGAAACAACAGCGGGCAGCATTGCGGGTGCTGACCGTAGATGACAATGAAGCCAATCTGAAACTGATCAACACCCTGCTTAGCGACCGGGTACAGGAGCTGGAGTCAGCCCATGACGGCGCAGCTGCCTGGCAGAAAACCACCCAGCATGTGTACGATATTATTTTTATGGATATTAATATGCCGGTGATGGATGGCATCACCGCCTGCCAACGGATCCGGCAAAGCTCGCTGAACGAACATACACCGATTATTGCCGTCACCGCTCACGCGTTGGAAGGCGAACGCGAAAGATTATTAGCACTGGGGTTTAATGAGTTTCTGACTAAGCCGCTGGACGAACAAATGCTGCATTGCACGCTGCAGGAGTTCTGTGCGCTGCAAAAAACGCAACCCAGTGCCTCACCCGTTATCTTACAGGCTGTACCGCTGATTGACTGGACTCAGGCCTTACAACGGGCCGCTGGTAAAGCGGAATTGGCGCAGGAGATGCTGCAGCTGCTGATCCAATCTTTACCGCAGGCCAGCCGGCAAATTCAGCAAGCCATCACTGATAACGAACAGCAACTGCTACTGCATGCGTTACACAAGCTGCATGGCGCCTGTTGCTACAGCGGTGTGCCACGCCTGAAGAATCTGTTGGAAGGACTGGAAACCCAGCTGAAAAAAGGCGCCAGTATCAAATCGCTGGAGCCGGAGCTGTCGGAGCTGGAGGATGTGTTAGCGCTGTTACTGCAGGCTGACACCCGGCTGCCACCCGAACTGAGTCAGCCTTCCAGCACTACAGTAGCACAGGCATAAGCCTGTTCATCACTGATACTGAGCCATACCGCTGTTACTCCAAGCTGGTTCGCCCGCTCAGCGGCATGACCGCTTAACTGTAACTCCGGCTTACCCAAAGCATCATTACGAATTTCAAAATGCTGAAAGGAAATGCCACGGCCAATACCGGTGCCAAGCGCCTTGGCAGCGGCTTCCTTGGCCGCAAAACGCTTGGCAAAATAGCGCTCGCGCTGGCTATGCGCAGCGAAGCACTCTTGCTCATATGGCGTCAACACCCGGCTGACCAAACGCGGACTTTTCTGCAAGCTGGCGGCGATCCGGTCGATCGCCACAATATCGGTACCCAGGCCGCGGATCGCCATTAGCCTCTGGCCTCAACCATTAAGCGTTTCATTTCTGCCACGGCCGGCCCCAGGCCACTAAACAAGGCGCGGGCGATAATGGCATGGCCAATATTCAGCTCGTACATCTGCGGAATAGCGGCAATCGGCTGTACATTATGATAGTGCAGGCCATGACCGGCATTTACCGTAATACCCAGTGACGCCGCATAAGCAGCCGCTTCGGCAATCCGTGCTAACTCAGCTTGCTGCACAGCACCACTGGTTTCTGCATAATGGCCGGTATGGATCTCGATAAAGGGAGCGCCCACTTCGGCTGCGGCGTCAATTTGCTTTTTATCGGCATCAATAAACAACGACACCAGAATATTATCAGCCTGCAGCTGCTGTACTGCTGCACGAATTTTACTAAGCTGGCCGGCAACCTCTAAGCCCCCCTCAGTGGTTAACTCTTCGCGCTTTTCAGGAACCAGACAGCTAAAATGCGGCTTCAGTTTACCGGCAATGGCCAACATCTCTTCGGTCACCGCCATCTCAAAATTAAGTCGGGTGCCGATGGTTTCGCGCAAAATAAAGACATCGCGATCAATAATATGGCGGCGGTCTTCCCGCAGATGCACAGTGATCCCATCCGCACCATATTGCTCGGCCAGCAAAGCGGCATGCACCGGCTCCGGATAGGCTGTGCCACGGGCATTACGCACCGTTGCAATATGATCGATATTCACGCCTAAATAAATTGCAGACATAACAAACTCCGTGATTAGGCCGGCCCGCTGCTCAGTTGCTGAAACAGAGCACGGCTGGTTAAAGGTTTATCGCCGAGCAACGGCGCGAGCAGCTGCCGGCTTAATTGTTTAGCAACCCGCAGGGCGTCCGGCTGTTGCCAGTCGCCAGCGGCGATCGCCAATAAGGCGGCACCGCGCCAGCCCTGAGGACTGAGCACAAGCCCTTGCTCGGCAGCGAATTGATAGTATTGCTCAGCCTGAACTGGCTGTGCTGCCGCATCCAGCTCCAACGCCGGTAATTGCCCGAGCTCAGCGAGCAAGGCAAATTCAAACTGCCGCAACGCTTGCTCCAGCATGCCATCGCTGCAGCTTTGTGCCAGCGCCACTAAACTTTGCTGGTAATCGGCAAACAGACTATCCGAACCAAGATCAGCAGGCCAGAGCCGGCACAGCAGCTCATTTAAATACAGGGCACTGTATAACACCCGGCCGCGATACGGATAGGCCGCCGCCTGCTCCTCTAGCTGCAATACGGTTTTTAGCGCGCTACGGCCGCCGAGACTCAATAAATAGGGTTGGAAGGGTTGCAGTGCCCGGTGTTGTTTACCGCTACGCCGTCTTACGACAGCGCTGATCCGGCCTTGCTCCGGCAACAGCAGTTGCAGCAAGAGTTTGTTTTCCTGATAGGGACGGCTGTGCAGGATGTAAGCTGGCCACAATCTTCCGTCCATCGCCTGGTTAATCTTCGCCGTAGCCCAGACTGCGCAGGGCGCGCTCATCGTCGGCCCAGCCCGATTTTACTTTAACCCAGATTTGCAGAAACACCGGCGCTTCCAGCATGGCTGCCATATCCAGCCGGGCTTCGGTAGCAATTTGCTTAATCCGTTCGCCTTTGTTGCCGATCACCATTCTCTTTTGGCTATCGCGCTCCACCAGCACCAGCGCAGCGATATGAAAATGCTTTTCTTCCCACTTAAAGCGCTCAATCTCGACGGTCACTGCATAAGGCAACTCATCACCGAGGAAGCGCATCAGCTTCTCGCGCACAATCTCCGCCGCCATAAAGCGCTGCGAGCGATCGGTAACATAATCTTCCGGAAACAGGAATTCACAAGGGGGTAAATGCTGTTGCACCACCTTGCGCAAAGTGGCGACATTGTCACCGCTCTCGGCCGATAACGGCACCACATCCAGAAAATCTAACTGGCTACCCAGCCACTGTAAATGTGGCAGTAATTCCGCTTTGTCTTTATACAAGTCGACCTTGTTGACGACCAGGATCACCGGCTTTTTCGCAGCAATCAGTTTGTTCAGTACCATCTGATCGTCATCATGCCAACGGGTGCCTTCTACTACAAAGAGCACAAATTCGACGTCCAGAATGGAGGTGGCTGCCGCCTTATTCATCAAACGGTTAATCGCCCGCTTTTCATCGATATGCAGGCCGGGGGTATCGACAAACACCGCCTGGTAGTCACCTTCAGTATCAATACCAACAATACGGTGCCGGGTGGTTTGCGGTTTTTTCGAGGTAATACTCACTTTCTGACCAACCAGTTTGTTCAGTAGCGTAGATTTACCTACATTCGGGCGGCCAACGATGGCCACCAGGCCGGCAAAAGTAGAGGGACTAACGGTCATGCTTTAATTGTTCCAAAGCCAGCGCAGCAGCATCCTGCTCCGCCTTGCGCCGGGATGAACCGGTCGCGGTAATAGGAGTCCTTCCCAGCACAGTACAGCGCACGGTAAAAGTTTGTTGGTGCGCTTCCCCGACAGTGGCAATCACTTCATAGGTCGGTAGCGGTAAGCGTAGCCCCTGCAGATATTCCTGCAACTGGGTTTTCGAGTCTTTCTGCTGACCCGGCGCAATTTCTTCTAATCTTGGACCAAACCACTCAAGGATCCGGCCTTTACAGGCTTCCATACCGCTATCTAAATAGATAGCCCCCAAGATCGCTTCCAGCGCATCAGCCAGAATGGATTCTCGGCGAAAGCCACCGCTCTTCAATTCGCCCGGCCCCAGTCGTAAAAAATCCGACAGCCCCAACTCCTGAGCAATAGAAGCCAGGGTAACGCCTTTGACCAGTGCAGAGCGCATCCGCGTCAGATCACCCTCGCGGGTTTGCGGGAAGCGGGCAAACAAGGCTTCTGCGATAATCAGCCCCAGCAGGGCATCACCGAGAAATTCCAGCCGCTCGTTATGTTGACCTTTGCAGCTGCGGTGCGTCAGCGCCTGTTCCAATAAACTCAGCTGATTAAATTGATAGCCCAGCTTACGCATCAGGGGGCTTAAAGATTTTTGCATCGGCATCGCTATTGGATCCGGCCTAACCGCTCAAAACGGACACCAACCGGCACCCAGCGTGGTAACCAGCTATTCGGATCTTCACTAAATTCGAAACTCATCCAGATAAAGACGGCTTTACCAACCAGATTATCGGCCGGCACAAAGCCCCAAAACCGACTGTCGACGCTATTATCGCGGTTATCGCCCAGCACAAAATAATGCCCTTCCGGCACAATAAACTCTTCGATATCAGTACCGCGCTGCCGGAAATAGTTGCGGAAATCTTCCGGTTTCATTGGCGTGGTCAGCACCTGATGCTCCACCTCGCCCAACTGCTCCAGGAAGCGGCTTTGTGGCATAGGCCCCAGATAAAACTCGCCCTCATCCTGAAAAGTCATCGGTACCGCTTGCAGCTCACCGCAACCACTGACCACAGGAGTCGCGCAGTTTTTCGCGATAAACAGCTGTTTATTCCGATAGACGATTCGATCTCCCGGCACCCCGACCACCCTTTTGATGTAATCAATTTTGGTATTAAGCGGGTATTTAAAGACAGCAACATCGCCGCGTTGGGGCGTCTTGTTGCTCCACAGCGTCGTGCGCCAGACCGGATCTTTGACATCATAGGCAAATTTTTGCACCAGAATAAAATCACCGACCAATAGGGTGGGCATCATCGAACCGGAAGGGATTTGAAAGGGTTCAAATAAAAAGGAGCGTAAAATTGTGATCGCAGCCACCAGCGGAAACAGCGACTTGGCCGTTTCCACTACAGCAGACTCTTTCAGAATTTCCTCTTCGGCCTGCAGCGGCAGCGCAGTTTTTGCCTGCGCCCGGGCACCGGCCAGACGCAGTTGCCGCTGTGGTGCCAGATAAAACTTATCCAGCAACCAGATAACACCAAAACTTAGCGTTAACAGCACCAGTAGAATTGAAAAATAGCCCGCCATTAGCTGTCCTTATTATTTTCCGACTTTCAGAATGGCCAGGAAGGCTTCCTGTGGTACTTCCACATTACCGACCTGCTTCATCCGCTTTTTACCTTCTTTCTGCTTTTGCAGCAGCTTTTTCTTCCGGCTAACGTCACCGCCATAACACTTGGCCAAAACGTTTTTCCGTAGCTGTTTAACCGTGGTCCGGGCAATCACATGGTTACCGATCGCCGCCTGGATCGCGATATCAAACATCTGGCGTGGGATCAGCTCTTTTAACTTCTCTGCCAGTTCACGGCCACGGCTTTGCGCAAAATCAATGTGGCTGATAATGGCCAGCGCATCGACCCGCTCACCGTTAATCAGTATATCCACCCGCTGCATATTCGAGGTCTGGAAGCGTTTAAAGCTGTAGTCCAGTGAGGCATAGCCACGGCTGGTCGACTTCAGGCGATCGAAGAAGTCCATCACCACTTCTGCCATAGGCAGTTCATACACCACTGCCACCTGACGGCCGTGATAGCTCATATTGACTTGAGTACCACGTTTCTCAATACAGAGCGTAATAACGTTACCCAGATATTCCTGCGGTACCAGAATATGCGCTTCCACGATCGGCTCGCGGATCTCATCAATATCATTGGTCGCTGGCAGATCACTGGGGTTATCGACCATAATCGTTTCGCCGTTCTTTTTCAGCACCTCATAGACTACCGTCGGTGCCGTGGTGATCAGGTCCAGATCATATTCGCGCTCTAAGCGTTCCTGAATGATTTCCATATGCAGCATACCGAGGAAACCAATGCGGAAGCCAAAGCCCAAGGCTCCGGAGTTCTCCGGTTCATAGAATAACGAGGAGTCATTCAAGCTCAGTTTGGCCAGGGCGTCGCGGAAATCTTCGTAATCGTCACTGGACACCGGGAACACCCCGGCATAAACCTGTGGCTTGATCCGTTTAAAACCAGGCAGTGGCTTATCGGCACTATTTTTGGCCAGCGTCAGCGTATCACCAACCGGCGCACCTTTAATTTCTTTAATACCAGCAATGACAAAGCCAACTTCGCCAGTTTTTAATTCGCCGGTGTTAGTGGCTTTCGGGCTAAAGACCCCGACTTTATCCACTTCATACACCTGGCCGGTCGACATAACTTTAATTTTATCTTTGGCTTTGATACTACCGTGCTTAACCCGCACCAGTGACACTACGCCCTGATAAGAGTCGAACCAGGAATCAATAATTAATGCCTGGGTTGGGCCCTCAGGCTCGCCTTCCGGTGCCGGGATTTTCTTAACGATAGTTTCCAGCACATCTTTGATACCCAGGCCGGTTTTCGCCGAGCACTGCACAGCGCCGACCGCTTCGATACCGATAATATCTTCGATTTCTTCCGATACCCGATCCGGTTCCGCCTGCGGCAAATCGATCTTATTCAGCACCGGCAATACTTCGAGATTCATTTCCAGTGCGGTGTAACAGTTAGCCACAGTTTGTGCCTCGACACCCTGACCGGCATCCACTACCAGCAGTGCCCCTTCACAGGCGGCCAGTGAGCGGCTTACCTCATAGGTAAAGTCGACATGACCCGGGGTGTCGATAAAGTTCAGCTGATAGGTGTTGCCATCATCAGCCTGATAATGCAGGGTCACGCTTTGCGCTTTGATGGTAATACCACGCTCACGCTCCAGATCCATCGAATCCAGCACCTGCTGTTGCATTTCCCGGTCACTTAAACCGCCACAAAACTGGATCAAACGATCTGATAAGGTCGACTTACCGTGGTCAATGTGGGCGATAATTGAAAAGTTTCTGATATGGTCGAGTTTTGGCATCTTATCCGCAAAAAACTGAGTGCACTGTCACCTGAATGCAGCCACAGCGGCGGCATAGGGGGAGGACAATGCGGGTTAGTATTGAAATTAGCGCGAATTGTACTCTATCCGGCTTAAGCTTGCTATGTTTGTTGGCTGAGTGTTTAGCGGCTTAGTCTGGTTGCACGCGATGCAAGGCCAGCTGCGGTAACACTTCCAGGATCTGCACCTGCTCTGACTGCCCCGGCCGCTGATCATAACGCCGGGCCAGATAAAACCCAAGCGCCATAGCCATTACGGCCAGCAGCAGCGACCAGATTTCGGCCACTTGCCAAAAGACATTTAACACCGTGACGCTCAGTAACATCAGCGCCAACGGCAACAGATAGACCAGTAACGCCGCCAGCAACAACCCTTGCTGCGCAATGCCAATCCGCACCTGCTCGCCAGGTAACAGCTTAAGCTCAGTGCTGACAAAAAACCGTTGCTGACGCGGGGTAAAGGTTTTGGCGACAATGCCGGTGCCACAGTCGCCACTTACCTGACAGCTGTTACAACTGCCGGCGGGTGTGGTGGTAAGCCAGACCCCGTGCTGTTCGGTGGCGACCACAGTCGCAATTTCATCGACCTGCATTATTTTTGCGTCACGGCTGCCGCCAGACGCTGGGCAATTTCCAGGCTGACTGGACCTATTACCGTAACGTCCTGCTGCGGATCGGATTTGACAAAAATCGTCAGGGCACCATCGCGATAGGCTTGCGCCGGTAAACGCTGACCGGGCTGTACAAACACCGAGATCTGGTGCAGTCCGTCCGACAGCAACCAGTAACTCTGAATTTCCGGTTGCAGCTGCGGGATAGCCAGTGGCTCAGCGACCACCTGATAGCCATCAGGTAACCAGTGTAGCAGGTGTCGTTGTGGCGGTTGGCTCAGGGTCAAGGCCGTCGCATCCGGTAATTCAATCTCCAACAGCTGCTTCAGGTTATCTGACATTTCACTGCTGATACTCAAGTGCGTAACCTGCCAGATCTCAAGTGCTGCCTGTTGCATATCGGCAGAGGTAATTAAGGTATCCAGTCGCAGCGGGAAAGCGGTTTCAACGTCAACCCACAACCAATAGTGGTAGCGGGCGGCCGAATGGGCAGATAAGCGCAATAATTGCGCGCTGCGGCCATCGACCATGGACGCACTACCCAACACCGCATTGTACAGCGACTTTAAACGGGACGGTTCCTGATAGAATAAGGCTGGTAGTTCTTTAATAAAGCGGCTGTGCGTAATTAACGCCGGACGTTCACTAAGCAGATAATACACCTGGCTGTCACGTCGCAGAATGTCGACACCTTCGGCAAACATCGGCACCAGATGCTCAATCTCAGCTTGCTGCTGCCGACCATGTAACCAACGGTAGGACTCAACCTGATTACCTTTGAGGATCACGAAGGAGGTATCAAAATTGTGCTGCCTGACGCTTTGCTGCACCCGCTCCAGCAGGGCCCACCCTTCTTCATCGGCCTTGGCGACAGTGCTGCTGAGAATCAGCACTACGCCTAGCCATAACAGCACTTTGTTCATGTTAACGCGGCTCTTGCTGTTCCGGTTCCTGCTGCGCTTGTGGTTGCTCCATTAAACGCACCTGCTGGCGGTGGGCCTGCAACAAAGCTTGTAACCGTCGTTGCTGTTCCAGCATCGCCTGCTGCTCCTGCTCAGCGAAGCGGCTTTCAACCGAAGTCTGGCTTAAACTGACCGGCGTCGCAAAACCGGCTACCGGCCGGGTTTGCAGCACCGGAGTCGGTAACATCAGTTCCTGCTCCAGTGGCTGCTGATATTGCTGTACGCCAAAAACCGCCACCAGCGCCACACCGGCCGCGATAGCACCCTGCGCTGCCGGCTTAAACCACTGCGCATTCGCAGCCTGTTGCAGGGTACCGCGCAACCGGCTTAGCAGGCTATGCTGCGGTTGCAACTGATAGGTTGCTTCCTGCTCCAGACGGGCAGCAAAGCGTTCACTGAAATCCGCCGGCAGCACACTGGCATCTTCATTACGCAATATAGCACCCATCAACTGATAGCGCTCCAGCGTCTGCTGTGGCTCGCGCTGCTGCAACAAGGCATCCAGTTGCGCGGCCGTTAGCGGCT
Organism: Alishewanella jeotgali KCTC 22429; assembly: GCF_000245735.1. GTDB lineage: Bacteria > Pseudomonadota > Gammaproteobacteria > Enterobacterales > Alteromonadaceae > Alishewanella > Alishewanella jeotgali. The sequence goes on along the minus strand of NZ_AHTH01000045.1, from coordinate 70,669 downwards.
GATTATCTGCGGCTTCTGACAGCCATTCCTGCTTCTCTGACAACATAAAGTTTCCTGTCAAGGTACTTGCTGGGTTTAGCCTAACCTACCAAAGGTTTCAGCTGAGCATCTATCGCTTCACGGGCCCGGAAGATCCGACTGCGTACTGTCCCGATCGGGCATTCCATTACTTCAGCGATTTCTTCATAACTTAGCCCTTCTAACTCACGCAGGGTAATAGCCGTGCGCAGTTCATCAGGCAATTTATCAATGGTGCCGAATACCACCTGCCGGATTTCCTCGGACAACAACAAGCGTTCCGGGGAGTCCTGCTCTTTCAGGGCATCGCTACCTTCAAAATATTCCGCATCTTCCGCGTCCACATCGCTGGCCGGTGGTTTACGGTTATTCGCGACCAGATAGTTCTTCGCGCTGTTAACCGCAATCCGATACAGCCAGGTATAAAACGCACTTTCACCACGGAAGCCCGGTATCGCCCGATAGGCTTTAATAAAGGCTTCCTGTACTACATCTGCAACATCTCCGTGATTAGAGACATAGCGGGAAATTAAGTTCGCGATCCGGTGCTGATATTTTTTTACCAGCACGTTAAACGCCGCTTTATCCCCTTGTTGTACCCGCTGGACGATTTGCCAATCTAATTCTTGCTCGCTCATTCTTTGAGCCTGCCCCTGTAATGCAATAGGTGTTGTTTCTGAGTGGCGCCAGTCAAGCGTACTGATTATGACTGCAAGCTGAATAAATAGTTCTGCTAACTGTCACAAAAAGGCTAGAATAACCTGATCTTAAATCCGGCACTGCCGGTAAAACCGGCTGTTTCTGCGCATTTTTCAGAGCCATTAATAGAGTTAAGTGTATCGTATGACACAGGCAAATGAACATCTTTGTGACGTTTTAATTATCGGCAGTGGCGCCGCCGGCTTGTCGCTGGCGCTGCAATTAGCCGATCAGCGGCGGGTGCTGGTGCTGAGCAAGGGCCCACTGCGTGAGGGCTCGACCCTGTATGCCCAGGGGGGTATTGCCGCTGTGTTTGACGAAAATGACAGTATTGCGTCCCATGTTAACGATACACTGGTAGCAGGCGCCGGACTCTGTGATCCCGCCGCCGTACAATTTACTGCCGAACACGCCAAGGCCGCGATGCAATGGCTGATTGCTCAGGGCGTGCCCTTCGATCAGTATCAGGATAGCGATGGCAGCATGAAATATCATCTGACCCGTGAAGGCGGCCATAGCCATAGACGCATTCTGCATGCGGCCGATGCAACCGGCCGTGCGGTGCAGATCACCCTGGTCGATCAGGTGCGACAGCATCCGAATATCGTGTTGCTGGAAAACTATAACGCAGTTGATCTGATCACCGGTAAAAAGCTCGGGCTGGATCCAAAACGTTGCTATGGTGCCTATGTCTGGAATAAAGCGGCCAGCCGGGTAGAAACCATCCGGGCCCAGGCGGTGGCGTTGGCGACTGGCGGCGCCAGTAAGGTTTATCTTTACACCAGCAATCCGGACGTGGCCAGTGGCGACGGTATTGCGATGGCCTGGCGCGCCGGCTGCCGGGTGGCCAATATGGAATTTAACCAATTCCACCCCACCAGTCTGTATCATCCGGCAGCGCCCAATTTTCTGATCACCGAGGCGATGCGCGGCGAAGGCGCTTATCTGAAGCGGCCGGATGGTAGCCGTTTTATGCCGGATTTTGACGAAAGAGCAGAATTAGCGCCGCGGGATATCGTCGCCCGCGCCATCGATTTTGAGATGAAGCGTTTGGGTGCCAAGTCAGTATTGCTGGATATCAGCCATCAACCAAAAGATTTTATTATCGAGCACTTCCCTACCATTTATGCCAAATGTTTAAGCGTCGGTATTGATATTACCAAAGAGCCGATTCCGGTAGTGCCGGCGGCGCACTATACCTGTGGCGGTGTGATGACCAATCTGCATGGTCAAACCGATCTGGATAATCTGTATGCTATCGGTGAGGTGGCTTATACCGGCCTGCATGGCGCCAACCGGATGGCCTCGAACTCCTTGCTTGAATGTATTGTGTTTGCGCAGGCTGCGGCCCGGCATATCCTGCAGCAGCCGGTCAACAACCTGCAAAACCTGAGTATTCCAGCCTGGGATGAAAGCCGGGTCAGCAACTCAGATGAAGAGGTGGTGATCACCCATAACTGGCATGAACTCAGACTCTTTATGTGGGATTACGTTGGCATTGTTCGCACCAACAAACGGCTGGAACGTGCCCTGCATCGGGTGGAGTTGTTACAACAAGAAATTCAGGATTACTACAGCCACTTCCGCGTGAGCCATAATCTGCTGGAGCTGCGAAATCTGGTACAGGTGGCGGAGCTGATTATCCGCTGCGCAATGCAGCGTAAAGAAAGCCGTGGCTTACATTACAACCTGGATTACCCACAGCAACTGGCTAACAGCCAACCCAGCATTTTACAACCCGCTAATTTTTAACCGGATCCGGGTTATGTCGCCAGCGCTGGGTATATAGCCAGCGCGCCAGACTACGGTAATCGGCGGCAGAAAACTGGTCGGCGAACAGCCATTGCTGCTGACGCCGACCTTGGGTATCTGTCCAGCATAACAGCGTAGCATAGCGACTGATAACACTGCCTGGCCGCCAACTGCCGGCAGAGAGCGTTGAATCTAACCAACGCAGCCCACCCTCAGCATCCAGCAATAACGCAGAGGCGGACGCAGCCTTGCTGGACCATAACAGATAAAACCAGGCAGTCAGGCTTAACCACGCCAGCAGATAACTGCTGCCCTGCAACGGCAGCAGCAAATACAGCAGCGCCAGCGCAGCGCCGGCGGCCAGCAACAGCCTGCGCCGTAATAACGAAGTGTTAAGCGCCAGGCTATACCCGGACACGATTCACAATCAACTCAATTAATGCCTGGATGGCGCTATCGGTCGAACGGGCGTGCCCCATAAACCAGGCGAACAGGTCTGGATCATCACAGGCCAGTAAACGCTCGAAATCCGCTTTCTGCTGCTCAGTCAGGGCGTCATAGCCCTCTTCGACAAAGGGAGCCAGTAACACATCCAGTTCCAGCATGCCGCGGCGGCAGGCCCAGCGTAATTTCGGTTTACTCATTAATTGAGACATCGGGATTCCTCGCAATTTAGGCGTTTTGGCGGTATCTTAACAAAATTCCGGATCCAGGGTTGAGCTTTTGTGCCTCGCCCCAATCTACCTTTTATTATCAGCTTAAGCGTTACATATTATGCAGACATCCTGGCTCAGCGCAGAACAATACGCAGCTTTATCAACAGAAGTTCAACCGGCTTTCCTAAGTCCACTTCCTGGCTTTCAGGTGCTGAAGATTAGCGGCCCTGATAACCGTAAATATTTGCAAGGACAAACCACCTGCGATCTCAATCAACTGACAGCAGACAATTTCCTGCGCGGCGCCCATTGCGACGCCAAGGGCAAGATGTGGTCGGTTTTTCATTTGTTTGCACAAGGTGAGGATCTGCTGGTCGTGGCTTTTCGGGATGAATTGCAGGCCTCATTAGTGCAGTGGAAAAAGTTTGGTGTCTTTTCTAAAGTCAGCTTTGACCAAAGCGAACAACCCTATGCTGTGTTCGGCTTAGCCGGCTCTGAGAGCCAGAGTTTAATCCGACAACTGGGGTTTGCGGTGCCGCAAGCCGCCGGTCAGCTGGTGCGTAACGGTGCACTCAGCCTGCTTTGCCTGGCTATGGATCATTATTTGCTGGTATTGCCGCAAACTGAACTGGCCAGCCTGCAACAGGCGCAGCTGCCACTGGCCGCGCCGACGCTCTGGCTGGAGCAGCATATCCGCCATGGCCTGGCCTATTTAGAGCAACCCCTGATTGGCGAACTGGTGCCACAAATGCTTAACTTACAAGCGGTAGATGGCATTAGCTTTACCAAGGGCTGTTATATTGGTCAGGAGACTGTTGCGCGCTTGAAATACCGTGGTGGCAATAAAAGAGCGGCCTATATTCTCAGTGCCGAAACCGATGAAACACCGGTGGCCGGTGCCGACATTGAACTACAACTGGATACTAACTGGCGCCGGATCGGCCAGGTAATCAATGCGGTTAACGTTAACCGGCAGCTGTGGCTGCTGGCGTTGCTGCCTAATGACATAACACCGGCAGATTCGTTACGGCTGGCCGGCGAGCAGCCATTGCTACTCAGCCAGCACGCTCTACCTTATTCACTCAATTAAGAGGTTCGCATGACCATTTCGCAAGACAAAGTTGTCGCCATTCATTACACCGTTACCGATAGCAAGGGTAACCAACTCGATTCTTCTGCCGGTGGCGAGCCTCTGGTATTTATGTTCGGTCAGGGCGCGCTGATCCCGGGTCTGGAACAAGCCCTGGCCGGTAAAGCCGCCGGCGACAAATTTAGCAGCACCATTGCAGCAGCAGACGCTTATGGCGAGCGCCACGACCAGCTGGTACAAGCCGTGCCGCGTTCTATGTTTGAAGGGATGGACGTTGCTGTGGGTATGCGCTTTCGTGCCTCAGGCCCGGATGGTCGCGAACAGCCGGTCATCATTATTGATGTGTCAGAGGAAGAAGTCGTTGTCGATGGCAACCACCCGCTGGCCGGCTTTGAACTGCAGTTTGATGTGGAAGTGATCGCGGTACGCGATGCCACTGAGGAAGAACTGGCACATGGTCATGCCCATGGCATCGACGGTCACGCCGGACATTAAGTGTTTCTGATATGTGAAATAAATCAAGGCGCCAGCAACAATCTGCGTTGGCGCCTGCTGTCCGCAACTGACAAAGTGCTTGACAGTACCGGTAAAGCCCCCTATTTTTGCTGTTGGTCAACAACTGGTTACAGAGTAAACAATTCGCGCTGATGAAAGATCGTATAATAATTTCCGTCTCAAGCGTACATGGTACCCGACACTTCAATATCAGTAATATCGTGAAACGCAATGCCGTTATTGGCTTGTGGGTACTGCTGTTTTCGGTGTTAATTACCGCTGCGGTGATTCATTATCTGATGTATACCGTCGACTCGGCTAAAGCCGAGCAACAACTGCTGGCTGAGCAAACCTCGGCATTGCAGCAGCAACTGGCGCAATTAACGGAAACCCGCGATACACTGGAGCAGGAGCTGACGTTAAAGCAGGACGAGATGGCCTTAGTCAGTCAGCGTCTGGAAGAAATTGAACTAAGCCTGGGATTAGAGCATAACCATGATCAGGGTCTGGAGAGCCGGCTGGATCTGGCAACCGTCACTTCCAGCGCCCGGATGGCGATGCTGCAACTGGTACCTAATGGTTCACCGCTGGATTTTGATAAAAGAACGTCGCGCTTTGGTGTCCGCACGCACCCGATTCTGGGCAAGCGCCAGCATCATAATGGCATCGACCTGACTGCGCCGCGTGGTACCCCGATTTATGCCCCGGCTGATGGTGTAGTAGAACTGGTACGTAAAAGTAATAGTGGTTACGGTAATCTGCTAAAAATCCGCCATGCCTTTGGTTTCTCCACGCTTTACGCCCATCTACAGGATTTTAAAGTCACTGGTGGTACCTTCGTACACAAGGGGCAATTAATTGCCACCTCGGGCAATACCGGCAGTTCTACCGCACCACATCTGCACTATGAGATCCATTTTTTGGATCGCTCACTAAACCCACAGCACTTTGTTGACTGGGATTCCGGTAACTTTGATCTGATCTTCGAAAAAGAGCGCAATGTGCGCTGGGACTCGCTGGTCTCGATGCTGCAAACCAAAGCCAGCACCCAGTTACAACTGGCGACCTTTAAAGAGCAGCCTGTTACTCAGGTGGCAGAATAAGCCGCCGCTGGCGCTGTCATTCCCGGCGCTGCAGCGGCAAAATTTCCAACGCCATTTGTGCTCTGTAATTTGTGCTCTATAATTTGTGTTATAGTGCGCTGCTGTACGCAGACACCGGGTCAGCGTAACCTTAGCTGAGTAATACCTGTGATTGAGTGCCGCCCCTTTTCCGATTTCGCCCTATCCCCAGCCTTATTAAAAACCCTGCAAGAGCTTAACTTTGCCCAGGCAACGGCGGTACAAAGCGCCAGCTTACCGGCCATCCTGGCGGGTAAAGATGTGTTTGCCCAAGCGGCGACCGGCTCAGGTAAAACGGCAGCCTTTGCGCTGGGTTTACTCAGTAAACTGAATGTCGGCCGGTTTCGCATTCAAAGTCTGGTGCTGTGTCCAACCCGCGAGCTGGCCGAACAGGTGGCCAGCGAAATCCGTCTGCTGGCGCGCGGTATTCACAATATTAAGGTGCTGACATTGTGTGGCGGCGTGCCAGCCAAAGGCCAGATCCTGTCATTGGAACATGGTGCCCATATTATCGTGGGTACGCCGGGACGGGTGCTTGATCATTTGCAGCAACAGCGGCTGGACCTTGCCGAAGTTTCACAACTGGTACTGGATGAAGCGGATCGCATGCTGGAAATGGGCTTTGCCACTGAACTGGAGCAAATTCTGGCGGCACTGCCACAAACCAAACAACAGCTGCTGTTCAGTGCGACCTTTGCGCCGGAGGTAAAAAAACTGGCGCAGGCGCAGCTAGATCAGCCCGAGGTGATCATTATCGATAGCCCGGCGCAGGCAGCACGCATTGCACAACAATTTTATCTGCTGGAGCAACATAGCCGCAGTGAAGCGGTTAAACGCTTATTACTGGCGCTGCAGCCCGATAGCTGCGTGATCTTTGCCAATACCCGCAAAGAAGTACAGCAGCTGTATAGTGAATTACAGCAACAGGGCTTTAGTGTCGCCGCCCTGCATGGCGATCTGGAGCAACGCGAGCGCGAACAGCAACTGCTGCAATTTGCTAATGGCAGTTTGCAGCTGTTAGTGGCGACCGATGTCGCCGCCCGCGGTCTGGATATCGAAAAGTTGGATCTGGTGATCAATTATCAGCTGGCGCATGATGTCGAAACCCATACTCACCGTATCGGCCGTACCGGTCGTGCCGGTAGCGAAGGTTTAGCCTGCTCGCTGTATACCGTCGACGACAGCCACAAATTGGCCGCGCTGGAGCAAGCCTTTGCCATTGAAATTGAACCGCTGCCGTTACCTGTCGCCAATAGCAATCAGCCGCGGCAGCCGGCCATGGTGACACTGGAAATTGATGGCGGTAAAAAACAAAAATTACGCCCGGCGGATATTGTCGGCGCCCTGACCCGCGATAACAAACTGGCGTTTGCCGAAATTGGTAAAATTCAGCTGCAGGATTTCCGGGCCTATGTCGCGGTCAGCCGCAATGCCTATAAAGCCGCGTTACAACAGCTGAATCACAGTAAGATGAAAGGCCGCAGCTTTCGTGCCTGGTTATTAACTGTAGTGTAGCAGGCTTAGTCAAAACGCTTTTGCTGGCGTAACGCCTTGGTTTGCCCTTGCTGCTTTTTGCTTTGCAGCCGCTTTTGCTGGCTGCTGTAGCTGGGCTTAGTCGCCAGCCGTTTTTTCTGCGTTTTAGTGGCACTTTGCAACAGTGCCAGCAGCTGTGCCAGCGCCAGTTCACGGTTTTGCTCCTGACTGCGGCTCTGCTGACATTTAATCGTAATCTTACCGCTTTGGCTGATGCGATGATCGGCAAGCTTTAACAAGCGCTGCTGCAGCCAATCTGGCAAACCAGACTGGCGAATATCCAGCTGCAACAGCACCGCCGTCGACACCTTATTGACATGCTGACCACCCGGGCCAGAAGCGCGGACAAACTGCCAACTTAGCAGTTCTTCGTCAAGATAAATATCAGCCGTGATCGCTAGCACGGCGGCTTAACGCTCCCAGTAGGCTTCTTCCAGGCTGTCTTCGCGCTCTGGCAAGCCTTTAGACAACCTGGGGGCATTTTGCACCAGGATCTCATAACTGACCCGGTTGGCATATTTACACAGCTGGGCAAACGACGAATAGGCCAGATAAGGCAACTCATGCTTGCTCGACAGCGGCTGTACCTGCTTATGATAGCTGTTAGCTGCCATATCGTGCAGGATGGCCGACAAGGCGCCATCTCCGGCACCATTGGTATTCTTAATCCGCTCCGGCCCGCCCAGGTAAGGGTCAATATGCGAATAGACTTTCAGCGGCTGCTGGCAATGCCGGCGCAGCATTGGCCGGCTAAATTCAAAGCGGTTAAAATCGGCCAGGCTGGCAGACTTAATCGGATTTGAACTCTCGCGTTTAGTGCGCTCGTCAGTATAGCCACACAGATACAAGCCCTCTGCCCCGGCGGTGATCAACACCATATCGGTAATTTCCAGTGCCGCCTCGGCTGCCAGCAGCGGATCGCGGAACCCGGTCAGGGCTTCGGCTTCCTGCTCGTTCATCGCCAGCACATTGACGTAATCATGAATGGTTTGCAGGATCTGGGCGCGGTTTTCTTCTACCAGATGGCGGGTACCCAGGCTCATCACCACCGGCACCTGATGGGCTTTGGCATCGGCCAGCGCCTTTAACATCGCCTGCTGGATCGGTTGACCTGTTGCCCGAAGCGGATAAGCGCTGACCACAAAGGCCGCCGCACCGGCAATAATGGGGGTCGGAATATAGTCCGGCGCCAGCTGATCCATATCACTGGGGTCAATCACAAAGGTGCGCTCGCCATCCGGCGTGATCATGGTAATACCACGCCCGATATCACCCGCCACCCCTTGCAGATGATTCATATCGACTTTCGAGCTGGTATGACACACATAATGATAAGCAGGCGAACCCAGTGCAATATTGGCCGACATCACGCCCAGCAATACCGATTTATCATCCGCCAGCACCGAGTAATTATGGATCGTATTGCCGATGGTGCCGCCGGCAAAATGATCGGAGATAGCGTTATTGACCACCAGCTCATGATAAATCCGGTTCGCTTTGTCATGCTCAACCAGGTTCGATAAACCTTTAGGGATATCATATTTGGCCAGAAACTCATCGCTAACACTGGCAACCACATCAACAATGGTTTGATCTAAACCGACAATATAGGTATCCAACGCCGGACGCACATCCAGACTGGGTAATTGCGGTTTGGGCTGAGAGACCGGAAAGTAATGCTTGATTTTACGCAGACCGGGAAATTTCATTAGCTGACGCTCGGTGACAAACAAAGCGCTATTTTAGCGAAAAAAACGCCGCAACGCGCGGCGAATTTTAGCTAAGTGACAACTTAATGGCGACTGAGTCGCGAATAGTTGAGAATAGTCGCGAATAATTGCGAATAGTAGCGAATAGTGACGAAAAGTAGCGCTATCAGCCGTTATTGCGGCAGATCACGCAAAAACACCGGCTTATCAGGGCGGGAATGTTCAGCACTGTAGTAATAGCCAGCCAGATTAAAGCCCTGGATACCCTCCAGAGCCGTTAGCCGCTGCTGAATAACATAACGGGCCATTAAACCGCGGGCTTTCTTGGCGTAAAAGCTGATGATCTTGTACTGACCATTTTTCAGATCTTTAAACTCCGGGCTAATCACCCGCGCCTGCAGGGCTTTGGTATCGACCGCCTTAAAATATTCCTGCGACGCCAGATTTAACACCGTGTCGGTATTCAGCGCGGCCAGCTCGCTATTCAGATGGGCGGTTAAGCGGCTTTTCCAGAACGCATACAAATCTTTACCAGCCGGATTCGCCAGGCTGGTGCCCATTTCCAAGCGATAGGCCTGCATCAGATCCAGTGGCCTGAGCACGCCATAGAGGCCGCTTAAGATCCGCAGTTGCTGCTGCGCAAAGCTCAGATCGGCCGCAGATAAGCTCGCTGCGTCCAGTCCCTGATACACATCGCCGTTAAACATAAAGAGCGCGGCTTTAGCATTGTCAGGGGTAAAAGGCGGTTGCCACTGGGCAAAACGAGCGGCATTTAAGCCGGCCAGCTTGTCACTGATATGCATCAGCGAGCTTAAATCAGCCGGCGTCAGGGTTTTACAAATCGCGGCCAGCGCTGTGGCCTCGGCTAACAGCGCTGGCTGAGTCACCGCTAAGGGTGTGGCAGACGGAGTCAGGTCGAGATCTTTAGCCGGTGATACCAGCAACAACATAAGCGGGGCTCCTTTTCTTTAAAAACAGAGGTCAGAAAATCAGATATGCCAAAATCAAACGTTAACAGGCGCTGGCATTGGCGATCGGCAAGCCGTCAGATAAAACCGCGATTCAGCCAGCCTAACAACTGACTAACCTTAATACTGGCGCGGCAGCCCTTGCAGATCACGCAGGGCGCCATTATGCTTGTTCCAGGCGCGAATGCAAAGGATCCTGCCGCGAACTGCCGCCTGAGCGCGGCCGCTTGTCATCTTTTGTTCAGCCGGTCGACCTATACTGCAGGTCGACCGGCTAACACTCCGCTTATCGGCTGAACTTAGTACGATATTTGTTGTTTTATTACTACACTTTTAGCCGTTTAGCCGTATAATCAGTCTCAATTAACCAACAAAATGGTAAGTGAATAACATGAAAGATTTATTAACTCAGTTAAAAGCGGTCACCACCGTGGTGGTTGACAGTGGCGACCTGAATGCCATCGAGCAATTCCGGCCAGTGGATGCCACCACTAACCCGTCTTTGTTGTTAAATGCCAGCCAGTTAGATTTTGCTAAACCGATGCTGACTGCGGCTATCGCTTACGCCAAAACACAAAGTCAGGACCCGGCGCAGCAACTGGCCTTAGCCAGTGATAAATTCGCCGTCGATGTCGGCACCGCCATCAGTAAGCTGGTGCCGGGCCGGGTGTCTACTGAAGTCGACGCCCGTTTATCCTTTGATACTGCCGCCACTATCGCCAAGGCGCGCCAGTTGGTGGCCCTGTATCAACAAAATGGTATTGGCACCGACCGGATCCTGATCAAAATCGCCTCGACCTGGGAAGGCATTCAGGCCGCCAAAGTACTGGAGCAGGAAGGTATTCAGTGTAACCTGACCTTACTGTTCCATCTGGCACAGGCGCGGGCTTGCGCCGAGGCCGGCGTCTATCTGATTTCGCCCTTTGTTGGCCGGATCCTGGACTGGTACAAAGCCAATACCAAGCAAGACTATACCGCCGAGACCGATCCGGGTGTGTTGTCGGTACGCGAAATCTATCAGTTCTTTAAACAGCATGGCTACAGTACTATTGTGATGGGCGCTAGTTTCCGCAATATTGGCGAAGTATTAGCACTGGCCGGTTGCGATCGCCTGACGATCAGCCCGGCACTGCTGGATGAACTGAGCCAGCAACAGGGCGAGCTGGCAGTGAAACTGCAAGATCAAGGCGTCACGTCGGCCAAACCGGCGGCGTTAACCGAACAACAGTTCCGCTGGGCACTGAATGAAGATGCGATGGCGACCGAAAAACTGGCAGACGGGATCCGTAAATTTGCCATTGACCAGCGTAAGCTGGAAAGCCTGATCCAAAGCCAGCTGTAACGGGAGCACCGCATGACTGCCAGTTTAACTGCCTTATTAAAGCCATTGGCCGAGCGGCAACAGCCGCTGCGTCAGTTATTTGCTGCTGAGCCAAATCGCGCTGCGCGTTTTAGTGCCAAAGCTTGTGGTATCACGCTGGATTTCTCCAAAAATCTGTTGGACGACAGCAGCTGGCAAACCCTGCAGCAACTGGCCGCCCAAAGCAGCATCCGCCAGCTGTGTCAGCAAATGCAAGCCGGTGCCGCTATCAATAATACCGAGCAGCGTGCGGTCTGGCATACGCGGCTGCGGCAGCAAGATTTGCAAGACCTGCGGCTAAATGGCGAGGATATCGGTGCGGCGATTAGCGCCTGTCGCGCACAAATGGCGACACTAATCGACCAGCTCCACCAAGGGACTTACCTTGGTTATAGCGGCAAGCCAATTACCGATCTGATTTGGGTCGGCATTGGTGGCTCGCTGCTGGGCCCGCAAATGGCGGTGGAAGCCCTGACGCCCTATCATTGTAGTCCGGTGCGACTGCACTTTGCCGGCAATATCGATGGCGCTATTGTCAGCGATCTGACCAAACAACTGCAGCCTGAGACGACACTGGTGGTGGTTGCTTCAAAATCCTTTGGCACCGAAGAAACCAAACAAAATGCGTTAGCGCTGCGCGCCTGGTTTAGTGCTCAGGGCGCAGACAAAGCCGCTATCGCGCGACACTTCTGGGCCACCTCTGCCAATGTACAGGCGGCCGCCGAATTTGGCATTGTGCCACAGCATATCCTGCCGATGTGGGACTGGGTGGGTGGCCGTTATTCCCTCTGGTCAGCGATTGGCTTACCGGTTGCGCTGATGATTGGTAATGACGGTTTTAATCAGCTGTTAGCCGGTGCCGCCGCCATGGACCAACATTTCTTTAACGCGCCCTTTAGCGAAAACCTGCCAGTGATCCTGGCATTACTGGGCATCTGGTATATCAACGGTTTCGGCTGTCAGGCGCAGGCGCTGCTGCCTTATAGTCATTATCTGCGTTTACTGCCGTCTTATGTGCAACAACTGGATATGGAAAGTAATGGCAAGGCGGTCGATCGCCGCGGCCAGCCATTGAGCGATGTCACCGCCCCGGTGATCTGGGGTGATGCCGGCACCAATGGCCAGCATGCTTATCATCAGTTATTGCATCAAAGCCAGCTGAAAATCCCAGCCGACTTCCTGCTACCGCTAAAGGTCGCGCATCCGCTACAGGACCATCACCAGCGGCTGGCCGCGCATTGCTTTGCGCAAACCCAGGCGCTGATGCAGGGTAAGACCGAGCAGGAAGCTTATCAGGAATGTCTGGCACAGGGCATGACGGCGCAGGCGGCAGCAGAATTAGCCCCGCATAAGGCGTCACCTGGTAATAAACCCAGTAATACTTTATTACTGGATGAGTTATCACCCTATCATCTGGGCGCCTTGATCGCACTCTATGAACATAAGGTGTTCTGTCAGGGTGCGATCTGGCAACTGAATAGCTTTGACCAATGGGGCGTTGAGCTGGGCAAGCAGCTTTCTACACCTATTTATCAAGCACTTAAGGCGCAGGGTGACGCTCAGTTCGACAGTTCAACAGCGCAGTTGATTGCCCTGTTCCGCCAACAAAACCGCTAAACCCTGTTTAGCATCAGCAAGGCTGCCCGCGGGCAGCCTTTATTTTTTGCGCCGTCATCGTACTGTCACTTTTTAGTTTTATTTTTACACAAAGTGTGGTAGAAACTTGTTGAAAATAACAACAAGAAACAACAATCAGATGAGGCCGTAATTATGGAAAGCTTCGAAGACTTACTGAACATGTTGGAACGTCCGGCGGCGAAAACCCGCACCGTTAAGCGCAAATGGCGGGAAATTGAGGAATTGAAAGAACGCCAAAGGCTCAAAAAAGAGCTTTGTGACATTGATTGGACCATTGAACCGGAACTGATTGATATCGAATTATAAACAAAAGGGCCTGCAGTTAACTGCAGGCCCTTTTCGTTGTTCATTTTCGTTATCTGTTAAATCAGCTAAGACACGGTCAGTTAAAGCACTGAGTGCCAGTTAACCGGCGTTTTGCCGGCGGCGCGCAGCAGGCTGTTAGTCTGTAAAAAATGACCACAGCCCAGAAAGCCGCGATGTGCGGACAACGGCGATGGATGGGGTGCCTGCAGAATATGATGCCGGCTGGCGTCAATTAGCCGCGCTTTCTTCTGCGCATGAGAGCCCCAGAGTAAAAACACCAATTGCTCGCAGTGCTGGCTGATCTGTCGGATCACCTGATCAGTAAATTGCTCCCAGCCCAGGGCGCGATGCGAGTTCGGCTCATTTGCCACCACCGTCAACACGGTATTCAGCAATAACACGCCCTGCTCGGCCCAGCTTTGCAGGTAGCCATGTGACGGCACTTGAAAGTCTGCATATTCCAGCGCCAGCTCCTTGTAGATATTCAGCAACGAAGGCGGCACCCGTACACCCGGCCTGACCGAAAACGCGAGTCCATGCGCTTGGTTCGGGCCATGATAAGGATCCTGCCCCAGCACCACCACCTTCAGCTCAGATAACGGCGTCAGCTTAAACGCATTAAAGATTTCACTGTCCGGCGGATAGATCACCTGGCCGCCGGCGCGTGCCTGCTGGATCGCCGTCAGCGTTTGCTGAAAGTAGGGTTGTTGCTTTTCACTGCCAAGAAGGTCCTGCCATTGCATCAGCGATTATCCAGTTGTCGTAATACCTGCTCCAGGGTGGCAAAATCGGCCGGAATATCGCGGCTATAACTTTGCTCAGCGGCACATTTTGCCAAAGCCGCCGGTAAAGCGATAGGTGTTCCTAAAATATTCTCTACCTGCTCTTTAAACTTAGCCGGATGCGCTGTACCAAGGAAGATCCCCACCTCACCCGGCTGCAAGCTGCGTTTTAACGCCTTATAGGCAACAGCCGCATGCGGCTCACTCAGATAGCCCTCTTGCGCCAGTAAGCGCATACCAAGCTGGGTGTCATCTTCATCGACCTTAACCGCCTCGATATCAGTCCGGCTCACTACCCCCTGCGCCAACAGCGCTTCTACTCTGGGCCAGTTATTCGGTGCACTGACGTCCATCGCATTCGATAAGGTGGCAATGGTTTTGTTGGGTTGCCACTGGCCGCTCTGCCAGTAACGCGGCACGGTATCATTCAGATTCGTCGCAGCGACCATCCGCTTAATCGGCAGCCCCAGCGCCTTGGCAATCAGACCTGCGGTCAGGTTGCCAAAGTTACCGCTGGGTACCGCTATCACCGCTTGTGAGCGCTGGTCGGCCGGCAGTTGGGCAATAGCCTCAAAGTAATAACAGATTTGCGCAAATAAACGACTGATATTAATCGAGTTGGCCGAGTTAATATTGTAGGTTTTTACCAGCTCCTGCTGATCAAAAACTTGCTTAACCAGCGCCTGACACTGGTCAAAGTCACCATCCACCGCCAGCGTGGTGATATTCTGCCCCAGGGTGGTAAACAGCTTTTCCTGCAGCAGACTGATCTTGCCTTTCGGATACAGGATCACCACCTCTACCCCTGGCTGCTGATAAAAGGCATGTGCCACAGCCGCACCGGTATCGCCGGAGGTGGCCGTGACAATAGTGGTTTTGCGCCCGCCCTGGGCTTTGGCCAGCGCCTGCGCCATAAAGCGGCCGCCAAAGTCTTTAAACGCCAGCGTCGGGCCATGAAACAGTTCCAGGCAAAACGTCTGCGCCGTAACGGGTACCAATGGTGCGGCAAAGGTAAAAGCGGCACTCACCATCTGAGCGACTTCAGCCTCGGTTAGCTCATCGCCAATCAAGGCAGATAAAATTTTGGTACTGCGTGCTACCAGCGGTAAAGCGAGTAAAGCGTCAATATCCAGCTTTGGCCAGCTGGTCGGGAAAAATAAGCCTTGTTGCTGGCCCAGGCCCTGTCGTACTGCCTGTAAAAAACTAACCTGTTCGGTTGGGACTTTTAAATTCGTTAACATCATCTTTATTACTCCGCGAGCGCTCTGGCGCCCTGTGGCGCTAACCGGCAGATGGCAGTCAGCGCGTCCTGATTCTTGGCATAATGGGTATTAAGGTAGGCTGCTGTGGTGGCGGCCTGCGCATCATCCCGGCAAAGTGCAAATACGGTCGGGCCGGCACCGGAAATCCCCAGGTGCAGCACCCCTTGCTCACTTAAGGCGGTACGCAAGGGCAATAATTCCGGCATCAGACTTTGCCTGGCCGGTTCTGCCACCCGATCCTGCAACGCCGCTGCCGCATCCTGCTCATCGCCGGCGTAGAGCGCACTGACAAAGCGGCTGAGCATACCGGCAAAGGCGATACTGTCGGTTAAACTTAACTGCTGTGGCAAGACAGCGCGTGCGGCCTTGGTCGAGAGTACTGTCCCCGGATAACAGAGCACCACCCGCCAATGCTCGAACCAGGGCAAGCTGCGGCAAATTTGCGCACTATCCGGTAACATCAACTGTAAGCCACCATAATAAGATGGCGCCACATTATCATAATGCACACTGCCACTGACCCCGCCCTCAGCCACCGCCATTAACTGTAGCAGTTCACTCTGGCTAAACGGCTGACCGAAATAGTCATTAAAGGCATAAAAAGCCACGACGATTGAACAGGCGCTGGAGCCTAAACCACTGCCGACCGGCAGCTGTTTATTAAGCTGCAAGCGCAGCCGGGGCAAGGGTTTACCCAGTGCCTGTTCAAAAGCATAAAAGGCTTTAAACACCAGATTATCTTCGGTTGCCGCCGGTAGCTGATGCACGTAGCGGCCACTTAGCTGCAAACTGAGCTCTGCCGCCTCACCCAGGATCAGCAGCTCATCACCGAGCAGGCTGCCGTCTACCGGTTCAAAGGCGGCGCCCAGCAAGTCAAAACCGACGCTGAGATTGCCGGTCGAGGCCGGCGCATAATAACGCTTAGTTGAATGTGATTGCATAGACTATACCTGCTGCTGCCAGCTCAGGGTGCGCAGAATATCGCTAAAGACCCCGGCAGAAGTGACAGCAGCACCGGCACCATAACCACGCAGCACAAAGGGGATCGGCTGATAATAGCGGCTTAGGATCGACAGCGCATTCTCACCGTCTTTTACTTTGGCCAGCGGATGATCAGCCGCCAGCGCTTTAATCGCGACCTTACATTTGCCATCGCGGATCTCGCCGATATAACGCAGCACCTTACCCTCAGCTTTGGCAGCAGCCAGCCGCTCAGCAAAGGCCTGGTCTAACTGCGGCAGCTGCGCCATAAAGTCTTCGACGTTGGCGCCGGCAGCAAAACCAGCCGGCAACACCGAGTCCACTTCGACCTCGCTCAGATCCAGCATTAAACCGGCTTCGCGCGCCATAATCAGCAGCTTGCGTGCCACATCCATGCCAGATAAGTCGTCGCGCGGATCAGGCTCTGTAAAGCCCATAGCGCGGGCTTTGGCGGTCACCACCGACAGCGGCACTCCGGCTTCCAACTCGCCAAAGATATAGGATAAGGAGCCGGATAGAATACCTTCAAAGGCCAGCAACTGATCGCCGGCATTTAGCAGCCCTTGCAGGGTATCGATTACCGGTAAACCAGCACCGACAGTAGTTTCATACAAAAAGCGCCGCCGTTGCTGCTGGGCAACAGCACGCAAGCGATGGTAATACTCCAGGCTGCTGGTATTGGCTTTTTTGTTTGGCGTAACGACATGGAAGCCGGCTGCCAGAAAATCTGCATACTGGTCCGCGACTGCCTGGGCACTGGTGCAATCGACCAGTACCGGATTGGTTAAATGCTGTTCCTGTACAAAGCGGTTTAACTCCGCCAGCGAAAACTGTGCATTGGCCTCTGCCAATGCCGGCTGCCAGTTTTTCAGATCCACACCGTCTTTCGCCAATAACAGCTGCTTACTATTGGCAATGCCATATACGGTAAGCTTAACCTGGCGCTGCTGTAAAAAGGCTTGTTGCCGTTCGATCTGGGCCAGTAATTCACTGCCGACCACCCCGCAACCAACCAGAAACACATCAATGCTGGGGATATGGCTGAAGAAGTTCTCATGGCAGACCTTAACCGCATTCTGACAGCTGCGCTGCTCGACTACCGCAGAGATCGAGCGCTCACTGCTATCCTGCGCAATGGCTACTACGTTCACCCGCGCCTGCGCCAGCGAAGCGAAGAACTTCGCAGCCACACCTCTGTGCTGCCGCATGCCATCGCCGACCAGGCTGACAATCGCCATATCGGATTGGATGGCTAATGGCCGTAGCAGTTTGTTTTGCAATTCTAATTCGAACTCAGCTTCCAGCGCCTTTTTCGCCGCCACCAGATGCAGCTGCGGCACACAGAAGCTGATGCTAAATTCCGACGAGGACTGGGTAATTAAGCTTACTGAAATCTGTGCGCGCGCCATGGCGGCAAATACCCGGCTGGCCATGCCCACCACGCCCTTTAAACCCGGGCCAGATACCGTAATCAGCGCCAGATGCTCGAGGCTGGAAATGCCCTTCACCAGCGCTTCACCATCACCTTCCACATCGATACAGGTGCCCGGCGCACTGGGGTTAAGGGTATTTTTGATATAACAGGGAATTTGCACCCGTGCCAGCGGGCCGATCGTTTTCGGATGCAGCACCTTAGCACCGAAATAGGATAACTCCATCGCCTCATCATAAGACAGACGATCGATTAAGCGGGTTTGTTTCACCTGCCGTGGATCGGCACTGTAGACGCCATCGACATCGGTCCAGATCTCACAGGCACTGGCTTTGATCGCCGCAGCAATGACGGCGGCGGAATAATCCGAACCATTGCGCCCTAGTAAGGCCGTCTCGCCCTGGGCGTTACTGGAAACAAAGCCTGCCATCACATAGATACTGGCAGGTGTCGCCGCCATAGCAGCATCAATCACCGTTGCTGTCGCCGCCACATCGGCAGTGGCATTTAAAAAATCACCCTGACTTTTCACCAGCTTTACCGAGTCCAGCGCCTGCACATCCGCACCTTGCCCCTCTAATAAGGCCGTCATCAGTGCCACGCTGAACTGCTCCCCCAGACCGAGGATCTGCGCTTTAATATGATCCGGGCAAAACTTTAATAAACTCATGCCCTGTAACTGCCAGCCTAGCTGCTGGATCTGGCTGTTGATCAGCGCCTGCACCTGCTGCCGGCGTGCCTCACTGACGCCCGGCACCGCGGCTAACAGTTGCTGGTAGCGCTGCTGAAGCTGGCTTAGCGGTGACTGAAAGTCTGCTCCCAGATAGGCCAGATCGGTTAATTCGACCAGCGTATTGGTTACCCCCTGCGGGGCCGATAACACCAGACAGACTTGTTCTGTTGTTGCCTGCTGCAACACAATTTGCGCCACTTCAGAAAATCTGGCCACCGACGCCAGCGATGACCCGCCAAATTTTAGCACCCTCATAATTTCTCCTCGCGCATCCAAGTCTTTAGTCGTTTTGTTATCGCAGACCTTTGTTAGTCAACCGGCTGTCACGCTATGTTGCGTGATCAACGCCGGTTCACCTGGGCCAAGTGGCCAAAAAAAAGGCCCGGAACCTTTGAGGTCACGGGCCTTTTTACAGACAGCACACCGCCGACCTCCTACCCCGCGGGGTTGGTGGTGGTAATAATGGTGGTGAGTACTGCTGCTTTTATATTCATAGACTACACTATGCACAGACTTTTAGACGTCTGTCAAACCTTTTCTGAGTTCCACAGCGGGCAATAGTCCCTGAGCACAATAAAGCTCAAGAAAGAGCTCTCGCCAAGGCTTTAACCCGGGCGAGATAACGCCGCCAAACTTAACTGGAACCAGCGCTATCCACGCCAAAAGCTGGTTTGGTTTTTCCCCATACATTTAGCTTGATACAGAGCTTGTTCAGCTTGTTGTAACAAGGTATCAGCTGCAATTGCCGGTGCAAGCGCACTGATACCGCAACTAATACTTAGCTTGGCCTGCAATGAGGCTTCTGAACCACTTAGCTGCGCAACATAATTTTTTATCCGGCTTGCCACTTCCAGGGCACCAGCCAACTCCGTATCCGGTAGTAAAATAGCAAATTCCGCACCCGCCAGCCGAGCCAATAAATCGTTGTCACGTAGCAGCTCGCTGCATTGCTGGGCCAGGCTACGTAGCACTTTGTCACCAAGCTGATGCCCGTATTGATCGTTCAATGCTTTAAAACGCTCGAGTTCAAACAATAACACGGCTAAGGGGCGTTGATAACGCTCCGCCCGAGCCAGCTCAAGCTGCAATTGATACAACCAAAATTGCCGATTCGGTAATTCGGTCAGCGGATCGAAACGTGCCTGCTGTTTTAACTGCTGGTTGCTAAGTAGCAACTGGGCATGATGGCGCGCGGCTTCTGTGGCATCCTGCAACCAGATAGCCAAAACATGACCTTCCGCCGTATCCAGAGGAATTAAACTTACATTCTGTGCCATTGCCCCAGCGTCTGGCACACTTTGCCTGGGAAACTTTAGTAGATACAGGCGTTGCTGCCAGCTTAAATGTTGTGCTCGTTGCTGCTGTAATACTTCGCTAGCTTTACGACAAAACCAGTCTTGTGGCACTTCGGGAAACAGCTGGAACAGTACCCGACCAATTAGGCTCTGTTCCGACAAGCCACTGTGTTGACAGATAAAATCGTTAACATAGGTCAGTTTGAAGTGACGATCTAACAGCATCACCCCACCGGGTAGCTGTTGGATTAATTGCTGAGCAAACATTTTCATCTAAACCTGGTATCCTGCAGTAGCAAAAGTTGTTTTTATTATCACATTCTGAAAATAGTTATTTTAAACAACAACCATATTCGTTATCGTACACTTAGTCGATCGCTTTTTGCTCAGGACGCTATGCAGAGTGATAACATGCCGCAAGTCAGCTTGTCGAAAAAGCTGCTAACCAAGGTTCTCTCGGTCTATTTCTTACTAACGTTGATTGTGACCCTCGGTCAAATCGCGGCAGAATACTATAATGCGAAGAACTTCATTAAGAACGAACTTTCCACACTGCAACAAACCTTTGCTGGTAGTTTAACCCGAGCTATTTGGGAGCTGAATACTCCGCAAACCTTAAATATTGCTGATGGTTTGTTGGCAATCCCTGCGATAGAGGGGGTTATAGTCCGCGATGACAACGGCACCATTATCACGCAATCAGGTCGTTATATTGATATTCAACAACGCTTTAGCAATCAACTGGTACAACAAGAACTTAGCCTGAGTGATCAGCAAAGTGGTATTTTCGGCTACACCTTTCCCCTGGTTTTTGAGTTCTCCGGCCGTACCAGCCAAGTTGGTGATGTTACCTTATTCTCCAGCCGTAAAGTGGTGATTGAGCGTATCGAAGTTGGATTATACTTTTTAGTAGGCAATGCCATTCTAAAAACCACTTTTTTAATTATTTTATTTCTGATTGCCTTTCGGAAATACTTGACAGAACCCTTGGCCGATTTAAGCCAGCAGATCGAAAGTTTAGATATAGAACAGCTGGATGGTTCGAAAATAAGGATTACCGCTGACGAAGGTGTTGAGCTCGCCGTAATGGCTAACGCCTATAATAAATTGATCGAGCGCCTACAAGATAACCAACAACAGCTAAAACAAACCCAGCAACAGCTGCTGCTCTCTAATAACAAACTCGATCAGCAGAATTTGTTATTAGAACAGGAAGTCGCACGTAAAACGTCTGGGCTTAGTCAGGCGATGATGGACTTACAGCAACAGAAGCAGGAACTATTAAAAAACAAGCAGGCGTTGCGGGAAGAGATTGAACAACGGCGGCAGACTGAACTGGATTTGCTAAAACAGCAAAAGGAACTGCAGGACACCATAGACAGCCTGAATCAAGCTCAGGATCGGCTGGTACAATCAGAGAAAATGGCTGCGCTCGGTGGTTTAGTTGCAGGTATTACCCATGAGGTTAATACACCGGTCGGCATTGGTGTCACCGCTACCAGCTTTTTGGCCGAACGGCTAAAGCAACTTGATACCGCCTTTTCGCAAAAGACGCTTACGCCAACCATGTTGCAGGAGTTTTTATCAGAAGCGACTCAGGGTACTGAGCTTTTGCAATCTAACTTAAGCCGGGCCTCAGAATTAATTGCCAGTTTTAAGCAAATTGCTGTCGATCAAACTAGCGAAGCAATCAGGACCATTAATCTGGCTGATTACCTGCGAGAAATTATCCGCTCCCTGCAACCACATTTTAAAAAGACCCAACATCAGATCGAGGTGAATTGCGCCGACAATATTATTCTGGACTGCCCCGCTGGTGCGATCTCGCAGATTTTCACAAATTTCTTAATGAACTCACTGCTGCATGGCTTTGAAGGTATGACTCAAGGTCAAATTCGTATTACCGTTATCGATGATGCTGATAATATCGAAATCCGCTACTCAGACAATGGTAAAGGCTTAGATGCGGAACAACTGGCTCAACTGTTCCATCCATTTTTCACCACCAAGCGCGATCAGGGGGGCAGCGGTCTGGGCACTCATATCGCCTATAATTTGGTGCGTCAAACCTTAGGGGGCAGTATTGAAGCAGACAGTAAACCCGGTGCTGGCTTGCATTACCACATTTGTTTTCCGAAAAAACTAAGATTGAACCGATAAGGCGAGGTATACTTCTGGCTTTGTTGTTATCGGAAAATCTGCGTTATGTGGTTTAAAAATGTTCGTGTTTATCGTCTAAGTGCCCCTTTGACTACCGATTTGGCTGCTCTGGAGCAAGCTTTTGCTGAGTTTAAATTTAGTCCTTGTAGTGGGCAGGAAGCTGTACGTACCGGCTTCAGTTATCCTTTGCATGCATCAATCAAGCAGTTTTGCCATCAGCAGCAGCAACGTTGGTTCTTTGCGATCAAACGCCAGGAAAAGGTGTTACCAGCAGCAGTCATTAACGAAGAGTTAGCTCCAAAGCTGGAGGCTGCAGAACAGGAAGCAGGCCGGACATTAAGCCGTAAAGAAAAACAAGCCTTAAAAGAGGATTTGATCCAGAGCTTATTGCCAAGAGCCTTTAGTCGCTCTACGCTGACGCATGGCTATTACGATGCAGAGCAGCAATGGCTGGTCATCAATACCGGCAGTGCCAGTAAGGCCGAAGACGTACTGGCGTTATTACGAAAAGCATTGGGGTCATTACCCGCTCTGCCCTGGCTGGATAACCATAAGCTGAATCAACATCTACAGCTTTGGCTACAACATCAGCAACTACCAGGACAATTTCAACCTGGTACCGAAGTTGAATTAAAAGCACCAGACGAAGAGGGTGCCAAGGTACGTTTTAGTAATCATTTACTAAGCACTGATGAAGTGCAAACCCATCTGGAAGATAAACTGGTCACGCGCATCAGCTTACAACAGCCTGATGGTTTTCGTCTAACTGTTACCGATGATGCCGGTATTAAACAGCTGCAGTATTCTGAACTTTTGCTGGAGCAAAACGATGAACTGGGCTGGGACGATCTCGCAGCCCGGCTGGATGCTGATTTATTACTAATGGCAGACAGCTTGAACCAGGCGCTGCAAGCCATTTACCAACAGGTGATGCGAGAGTCAGACTAAGTAAATAAGCTGCGAATATCCTGATACAGTTCAGTAAACTGGGGCTGTTTAGCGAATTGTGGTACGGCTATCAGTTGTTGCTCCAGATAGTGTTGTAGCAACTGCATTTCTGCTTCCGCAGACTTATAATAACCTCTGGCTATCGCAGCTAAGCGGATAAAATCGGTATATTCTGGTGGCTGGCTTGCCTTACATAGCCGCCAGTTTTTTGCGGCCGTTTGAAACTCTTCGTCAAACCCCCAGGCTTGTAACACCTTAATACTGATATAGGGCGCGACTTTCTCCGAGACATTATGTAAAAAAACAGGATGACCAAATACTTCAGGATGCCGCTCGGCTTCAGCAATCACGGCCAAAGCACCAATATTATGCACTAACCCACATAAGGTCATTTTATCAACACTAAATACCGTGGCCGGATGCTGTTGCTGATATAGCTTTAAGCATGCTGTCGAAATTGCGGCGACCTGAATATTCTCCCGCCAAAGTTTATCTAACTGTTGTTGCACCACCGGATATTTAGAAACAAACAACTGTTCCAACGCTAAAGCAGTAGCAACATGTTTGATCTGACTAAGACCGATCCGTGTCACGGCCTGCAGTAAAGTACTACATTTAATCGTTCGGCCTAAGAAGGCACTATTGGCGAGCTTGACTAACCTTGCCGCTAAAGCAGGATCCTGTGCTACTACCTCAGCCATGTTTGCCAGACTCGTATCGGGTAGCTCTGCTATACGTCGAATTTTTAATGCAATTTCAGGTAAGGTCGGTAACACCAAAGTATCAGCTTGAATTTTCTGGTCCAGTATCGTCAACAACGCTTGTTGGGCACTCATTTAATCTTCCTCTACCTGACGGGTATGATCACGATATAACTCAGCTCACCAGTTCCGCCCTTGTTAACACCAACTGCATCTGTTGCAAAATATTAGCAATTTTCGCAGCTATGGCATGTTGAGCAGCTTGCTCGAGCTGACCGGCCAGTTCGGTAAGTTCAGGATACCCCATACTTCCGGCGCTACCTTTTAAACTATGGGCAGCAAAACCTAACGCCTGCCAATTGCTTGCAGCAGCGAGCTGTTGTAGTTCCGCTAATAATTCAGGTAAACGTAACCTAAATTGTTGCATCAGCTGTTGCATAGCCGGGTCAGCCATCAGTTGTTCGGTAATGTCAGGCGAAGATTGTTGGAGCTGATCTTCCCAACGTTGTAACAGAGAGACAAATTCCCGCTGTTCAATTGGCTTGGCCAGGACAGCCTGGCAGCCAGCCAAGCGGTATCGCTCTGCATCCTCGGTCATCACATTAGCTGTCACAGCGATAATGGGGGTTTGAATACCGGCATGCCGAATCAAACGAGCAGCCTCCTCTCCGCCCATCACCGGCATCTGCATATCCATTAAAATTAGATCAAAATGCTCAACCAGCACACGCTCTACCGCCTGATGGCCGTTATTAACCAGGACATACTTGACGCCAATTTGCTGCAACATTAACTCTAACAATAACTGATTATCCGGATTATCTTCAGCGACCAGAACACGTATTTTTAAATCTGAATTTATTGTAATAGCGGCGGGCGCCGATATCGGTGACGAATGATAGTCATTAATTAAACGAGGGCTGGCAGCAACCGGAATAGACAACTCAAAACTGCTTCCGATCCCTTTAACGCTCTCTACCAGTATATCGCCATCCATTTGTTCCATTAGTTTTTTTGAGATACACAGACCTAGCCCGGTTCCGCCGAAATGCCGGGTTACTGTTGCATCAGCCTGCACAAATGGCTGAAATAGCCGCCTGATCTCATCCTCAGACATACCGATACCCGAGTCTTTAATTTTTATTGATAGCATTGCCCGTTGCGCATCGAAGCTCACACTCAATACAATTTTTCCTTTTCGGGTAAATTTGAGTGCATTACTGGTCAGATTCAATAAAACTTGCCTGAGCCTGAGACTGTCCAAATAGAGTTCTGCCGGAAGCGGAAAATGTAACTGCAGCTGACAATCCAAGCCTTTGACTTTAGCTTGCTCCTGAGTTTGCTGATAGATCTCATCTAACAGTGCAAGATAGTTGAAATGCTCAGGTTGTAGCTCTAGCTTTTCGGCTTCGATCTTTGATAAATCAAGAATATCATTGATTAAGTGCAGCAAGTGTTCACTACTGCGCAGCACCCGCTGTAAATAATCGGCTCGCTTATCTGCATTTTGTTCTTTTAAAGCCTGCTGACTAAATCCGACCACAGCTGTCAGTGGCGTTCGGATTTCATGACTCATATTCGCCAGAAATACACTTTTCAAGCGATTCGCCTGCTCTGCCAGTTCGCGGGCTACAATCAACTCCTGATTGGCCGCAGCCAGATCATCATTCGCTTGAGCTAATGCTTGCGTTCGATGTAACACCTTATCTTCCAGCTGCTGCTTATAGGCCTGCTCGCGCTCGCGATATACCCGCAACTGTCTTACCATCACGTTAAAGGCAGCAAACATCTCTCCCAGTTCATCTTGCTTGCGCGGTTCCAATACGATAGAGAGGTCGCCCTTGCCGACAGCCGTCTTGGCAAGAGTAAGTTGCTGCACTGGTTTTAAAACCTGTCGGATCAGCAATTGATATATCGCAGCGGGTACCAAAATCAGAATGGCCAATGTAAACAAAATAATTAAGACCGGCCTGTTAGCCTGCATCGCAGTTAGCTCAGCTTCATCTAAACCGTACACTAACTGATAACCGGCAGAGAGATTGCGACCTGCTAATAACTTCGGCTGCCCCAGTAGCAAAGTTGACACCAAGCGATCTTGCTCCAGACTTTGCTGAATAATACGATAATGGCTGGGTGTAAAAGCACTGCCGATCAGTGCCTGATTCGCGGCATAAGCAATTGTCGCAGTTCTATTAATAATGAGATTAACACTGTTGGGCGTGATAGGAGTATTTACGGCCGCGATAAAGGGAGTCGGCTCAGTAACGAGCAACAAGTAACCCCATAACTGGCGATTGGCATTCTGCTCATTAGTATAAATCTTACGGGCAAAAAAGAGTTGTAAGCCACTATTATCACCGTCATGGGCGACAAAGATGCTGTAATCATCAATCATACCCTGTAGCACCGAGAAATATTCATTTCTGAACCGGTCAGGCCGAGGTGGTGAGGACTGCATTGCAGGCACACTGATTTGTTCATCACCATTGAGTTTGAGCAAGCGGATCGCCCTAATATTGTGATCCTGGCTAAGAAACTTCTCAAAAATCGACTGCGCTGCGACTTGCTGCTCCGCGCTTTGACCTGTCAAAAACTCACTGAGTGTTCTGGAAGCACTCAATACTGACAGTCGGGTTTGGTGAAAATTTAAAAATTCATTCAACTGCTGCTGCTGTAACTGCAGTTGCTTAGAAACATGCTGATAAAGCAATTGTTGCTGCAAGGTGGTACTGAAGTGATAGGCCAAATAACCCAAGGCAGCGACAGGCAACACCAATAGCGGTAGCATATATACCAGTAGTGTGGCCTTGAGTTTCATCCGGCTTAAGCCTGCCCTAATTTAAGCTATTGCTACTAACAGCATACTCAGCATCCTGCTGTATCACAAGTCAGGCGAAAATAAATTTCGCCATAAAAATCAGCGCTAATAACCAGACACTCAGGGTAGTCCGTTCCAGTTTACCGGTGAGCAGGCAAAGTACGGCGTAACTGATAAAGCCCATACCTATACCATCAGCAATTGAAAAGGTGAGCGGCATCATTATCAGTACTACGGCGACCGGTACTGCTTGCAACATATCATCCCATTCAACATGCTGTAAGCTGGTCAGCATCAGGGTCGCCACATACAGCAAGGCACCTGCAGTGGCATAGCCCGGTACCATGGCAGCCAGCGGTGAAAACCACAGGGCCAGTAAAAACAGCATACCGGCTACGATGGCAGTCAGGCCGGTGCGCCCGCCCGCCGCCACACCACTGGTACTTTCAACATAGCTGGTAGTGGTCGACGTGCCCAACAAGGCCCCCACCATACTGGCGCTGCTATCGGCCACGAGCGCACGGCTTAAGTCCGGTACCTTGCCATCTGCTTGTAACAAGCCCGCTTTTTGGGTTACCGCTACCAGCGTACCTGAGGTATCAAATAAATCGAGAAACAGTAAGGTCAGTACTACCGGGATAATGCTCAGTGTCAGCGCAGCCGTAAAATCCAGCTGCATAAAGGTCGGTGCCAGCGAGGGTGGCATAGCAACGATACCGCTAAACTCAGTGTCACCTAACCACCACGCGGCCAGGGTTACCAGCAAAATACTGACCAGGACAGCGCTATGCCAACCGCGATGCGCCAGCGCAAAGATCAGAAAAAAGCCGGCAATGGCTAACAGTACCTGTGGACTATGCAAATCACCAAGAGTAACCAGCGTTGCCGGGCTGGCGACGATAATATTGGCCGTTTTCAGCGCGATCAACGCCAGAAACATGCCGATACCGGCGGCAATCCCCAACTTTAGCGGCAAGGGGATACTGTTAATAATCCATTCCCGGATCTTAAAAATGCTTAGCAGTAAAAATAAACAACCGGAAAAAAATACCGCAGCCAGCGCCGTCTGCCAGCTATAGCCCTGCTCCAGCACTATCACATAAGTAAAAAAGGCATTCAGCCCCATACCCGGTGCCAGGGCGATCGGCAGATTCGCCAACAGCCCCATCAATACACAGCCCAGTGCAGCGGCCAGACAGGTTGCGACAAAGACCGCACCATGATCCATGCCGGCCTGCGCCAGTAAGCTGGGATTGACAAACAGCACATAAGACATCGCCATAAAGGTCGTCAGACCGGCCAGCAGCTCCTTGCGGACCGAGCTATGGCGGGCGGATATTTTGAACAGTTGCTCGAACATATCAGTTCCGGCGGGGCGCTTGGCCGCGGCCCGCAGTAAGAAGAAAGGAAGTTAGATAATTTTGTTATCCTGCCAGAATTTTTCTTTTTCCAGCCGTTTTTGCCGCTTTTCGCACGGCTTATCACAATCACAGGCTTTATCTATGCCCAGCTCACCTAAACCGCCACAACTGCCGGCCAGCGTTTTGCGCTGCAACAGATAGCCGACCGCCATCGCTACCACAACCACTAAAAACAGCCCAAATGTCAGCAAAAAGATCGTCATACGCTACCTCAGGATTAATTTAAAAAAGGTGTGAACGCATCAGAATAGCGCTCTTCAAAACCGGTTTCGGTTTTTACAATCAGGATCGCTGCCAGCTGGTGCTGATTGGCAAAGGCAATCGCCTCGTCAGCAGGCAACACATTTAAGGTGGTGGCATAAGCATCAGCAACAATCGCATCCGGATGCAGTACAGTACTGGATACGGTCTTATGCTGAATAGGCTTGCCGCTACGCGGGTCAATCAGATGTGAATAGCGAATACCGTCTTCTTCAAAGTAGTTACGATAATCACCCGATGTCGCCAGTGCCATGCTCTGTAATGCCAGTATTCGCTGCACTGAGCGTTCGCTACTGACCGGACGCTCAATAGCAATCTTCCAGGGGCCGCTTGGCTTGGCTGTGCCTACCCGCATATCACCGCCGATATCGACCATAAAGCTCTGATAACCATGTGCCAGCAGAATTTCAGCCAGGCGATCTACACCATAACCCTTGGCAATAGTCGATAAATCAATCGCCACCCGCGGCTCCAATTTGCGCAGCACCTGCCCCTCTAACGCAATTTTATCTATTCCGACATAAGCACGAATGGCATCCAGTTGGGCTTGCTCCGGGGCATGAGTAATGCGTCCCTGAGCACCAAAGCCCCACAATTCCACCACGGGGCCAACAGTCACATCCAGAATGCCACCACTTTGCTGACCAATGCGGATTGCTTCGGCAATCACCTTCGCAGTTTGTGGCGTTAGCGTGACCGGTTCAGTGCTTTGCTGGCGGTTAAAGCGCATCAGCTCTGACTCCGGCCGGTAAGTCGACATCAGATCGTTGATCAGTTCCAGCTCGGTATCCAGCTCTTGCTGCAGTGCAGTCAGATCCGGTTGCTGTTCACTGTAAAATTTCACCACATAGTAGGTGCCCATGGTCTTGCCTTGTAGCTGATACTCTTTCGCCTGCTGCGCGGGCTGACAACCCATCACAAGTAACAGCAACAACAGCGGAACCAAACGACAGACAGACCACATATTTACTACTCCGGTAAAAGAAAAGGGGCGACCAAGTCGCCCCTATTTTACCGTGTTTGCGGTTGATTAACCACCGAAGTCGTCCAACAGAATGTTGTCGTCTTCTACACCTAAGTCTTTCAACATGTTGATCACCGCCTTGTTCATCATTGGCGGACCACACATATAGAATTCACAGTCTTCCGGCGCTTTGTGGTTTTTCAGGTAGTTTTCATAAATTACGTTATGAATAAAACCGGTATAACCTGTCCAGTTGTCCTCTGGTTGTGGGTCTGACAACGCGGTATGCCAGACGAAGTTTTCATTCTCTGCTGCCAGCATATCGAAATCTTCGACATAGAACATTTCGCGCTTAGAGCGGGCGCCATACCAGAAGCTGATCTTACGCTTGGATTTTAAGCGGCGTAACTGGTCGAAAATATGCGACCGCATTGGTGCCATACCGGCACCACCACCGATAAATACCATCTCGGCATCGGTATCCTTGGCGAAGAACTCACCAAATGGACCTGAAATCGTCACCTTGTCACCGGCTTTTAACGACCAGATAAAGGACGACATCTTACCGCAAGGTAACGTCAGGTTATTTGGTGGCGGCGTTGCGATCCGCACGTTCAGCATAATAATGCCTTCTTCTTCCGGATAGTTCGCCATTGAGTAAGCACGAATGGTCGGCTCATCAACTTTAGATTCCAGCGTAAAGAACTTAAAGCGTTCCCAATCACCACGGTACTGTTCAGGAATATCAAAATCCTTGTACTTAACATGGTGGGCTGGCGCTTCGATCTGAATATAACCACCGGCACGGAACGGCACAGATTCGCCATCCGGGATCTGCAGCTTCAGTTCTTTGATAAAGGTCGCTTTGTTATCGTTAGAGATAACAGTACAGTCCCATTTCTTGATGCCGAAAATCTCCGGTTCTACCTCGATCTCCATATCAGATTTAACATTAACCTGACAGGATAAGCGGCAACCCTCACGGGCTTCACCCTTGGTGATGTGGCCCAGCTCAGTTGGCAGAATTTCACCGCCACCAGCGTGCACATGTACCCGGCACTGACCGCAGGAACCACCGCCACCACAGGCAGATGACAGGAAAATACCGTTATCGGCAAGTACGCTTAATAGCTTGCCGCCGGCTTTGGTTTTAATGGCTTTGCTTGGATCACCGTTAACACTGATGGTAATGTCGCCGCTGGCAACCAGCTTTGACTTGGCGGCCAGGATAATAAATACCAGCGCCAGTACCACGACAGTGAACATGCCAACGCCAAGATAAATCTCTTGCATGGTGCTATTCCTCTACTGCTTACAGTTGAACGCCGGAGAAGGACATAAAGCCTAATCCCATTAACCCTACTACCAGGAAGGTAGTGCCCAGACCGCGTAAGCCATCCGGAATATCGGCATACTTCAGTTTTTCACGTACTGCAGCCAGTAAGGTAATCGCCAGCGCCCAGCCAACACCACTACCTAAACCGAATACTACGCTTTCACTAAAGGTATAATCACGCTCAACCATAAAGGCTACCGCACCGAAGATCGCACAGTTTACTGTGATCAACGGCAGGAAGATCCCCAGGGCGTTGTACAGCGCCGGGAAATACTTATCCAACGCCATCTCCAGGATCTGTACCAGCGCCGCAATAACGCCGATATAGGTCAGGAAGCCGAGGAAGCTTAAATCTGCATCCGGGAAACCGGCCCAGGCTAAAGCGCCCGGTGCTAACAAGTTAGCGTACACCAGATTGTTCACCGGTACAGAAATACCCAGTACCACGATAACCGCAACACCTAAACCAAAGGCAGTTTTAATCTTCTGCGATACCGCCAGGAAGGTACACATACCGAGGAAGAAGGCCAGTGCCAGGTTCTCAATAAAAACGGCACGTACAAACAGGCTAATATAATGTTCCATGCGTTACTCCTTAAGCCTTTTTCTCAACCTGCTCTGGGCGGAAAGTCCGCAATACCCAGATAAAGCAGGCGATAATGATAAAGGCGCTTGGCGGCATCAACAGGATACCCATAGGCTGATACCAGCCGCCTTCACTGATCAGTGGCATAATTTGTACGCCGAACACTGAACCTGAACCACCCAGTTCGCGGATAAAGGCAACCACCAGCAGTACCACACTGTAGCCTAAACCGTTACCGATACCATCCAGGAAGCTCATCCCCGGAGTACTCTTCATCGCGTAGGCTTCAGCACGACCCATTACGATACAGTTAGTGATGATCAGGCCAACGAACACTGACAGCTGCTTCGATAAATCGTAAGCATAAGCTTTCAGGAACTGGTCAACGACGATTACCAGCGACGCAATAATCGTCATCTGTACGATAATCCGCACACTGGACGGAATATGGTTACGAATCGTCGAAATAAACAGGTTAGAAAATGCCGTTACAAAGGTCAGTGCCAGACACATAACCAAAGCAGTAGACATCTGAGTTGTTACTGCCAGCGCAGAACAAATACCCAGTACCTGCAGCGCGATCGGGTTATTGGCAAAAACCGGCCCGAACAGTACGGTTTTGATTTCTTTTGCATTAGCCATTGCTTAAGGCTCCTTGACGTACTTTAGCCAGGAATGGACCAAAACCATTCTCACCGATCCAGAAAGTAAAGGTGTTCTGCACGCCATTGGCAGTCAGCGTTGCACCTGATAAACCATCAACCTGATGCGCAGATTGCGGATCAGCATTACCGGGTTTCAGGATAGATAACGCCAGCTCACCGGCTTCGTTGGTCAGTTGCTTACCGACGAACTGCGCTCTCCAGCGTGGGTTCTCGATTTCACCACCTAAGCCTGGTGTCTCACCCTGCTCATAGTAGTTCAGACCGATAATAGTATTACCATCGACTTCCAGCGCCAGGAAGGCGTGCATAGTAGACCATAAGCCATAGCCATGTACCGGCAGCACGATCGCTTTCAGATTACGCTCAGTATCGTAAGTCAGATACACAGGCGCAAATTCAGAGATACGGCGGATAGAGGCCACGTCATCAGGCTGAGCCAGGGCCCGGCCTTCTTTTAACGCTTTGCGGTAATCGAAATTCTCAGCACAGCTGCGGTCACAGCTGGCATCAATTTCGCCCGTGCTCAGGTTTACCAGTCGGGTCTCGATATGCTGGTTAAACAGCTCTGCTACCCGGGCGGCTGGCGCACTACCCTCAACCAAACCGACACTGCGCAAAATGTTGATTTGCGAATCTAACTTTTTATTCGCTTGCTGAGTTGGCCGTAATTGTACCGCCGCAGTAGATACCACGATGGCACAGACCAGACATAAAGAAATTACTACGATCAGCGTTTTGCTGATGCTGTCGTTATTACTAGACATTACGTGCCAGCCTCCGCTTGATATTGGCTTGCGCCACGAAGAAATCGAATAAAGGAGCGAACAGGTTAGCAAACAGGATCGCTAACATCATGCCCTCTGGGTAAGCCGGGTTAACCACACGGATCATCACCACCATAAAGCCGATCAGAATACCGTAGGCCCACTTGCCCTGGTTGGTGAAAGACGCCGATACCGGGTCTGTCGCCATAAAGAACATACCGATAGCAAAACCACCCAGCACCAGATGCCAGTGCCAAGGCATAGCAAACAGCGGGTTAGTGTTCGAACCGATAGCATTGAACAGGTAACTGGTCAGGATCATACCAACCATCACACCCAGTACAATGCGCCAGGATGCAATGCGGAAGTAAATCAGCGCCAGACCACCGATTAACAGCGCTAACACAGAGGTTTCACCGACTGAACCCGGAATAAAGCCCAGGAACGCATCCCACCACAGTTGGGTGTTAGCCGCATAGTCCAGTTCGCCCATCTGCGCTTTGCTCAGCCAGGTGGCGCCTGAATAACCATCAGCAACAGTCCATACCGCATCACCGGAAATTTGTGCCGGGTAAGCAAAGAACAGGAAAGCACGACCAGCCAGTGCCGGGTTCAGGAAGTTACGGCCTGTACCACCAAACACTTCTTTGGCAACAACGACACCGAAGGTGATACCCAGCGCAACCTGCCACAACGGAATAGTAGCGGGCAGAATTAACGCAAACAGGATTGAACTGACAAAGAAACCTTCGTTCACTTCATGCTTACGGACAGAGGCAAATAAAACTTCCCAGAAACCACCAACAACGAAGGTCACGGCGTAGATAGGCAGGAACCAGACGGCACCATAGAACATCTTGCTGCCCCAACCGGAGTCAGCCGTTAATTCACCGCCTAAGGCTGAAAAAATAGCGACCTGCCAGGTATCCGGCGTGGCAAAACCTTGCGCCAGCGCCAGTGCTGCCTGATGGCCGATGTTATACATGCCGAAGAACAGTGCCGGAAACAAGGCTAACCAAACGAAAATCATAATCCGCTTCAGATCGATACTGTCGCGCACATGAGTGCCGTTTTTGGTTACATAACCAGGCGTGTAAAGAACAGTGGCCACAGCTTCGTACAAAGCGTACCACTTTTCGTATTTGCCGCCTTTTTCAAATTGCGGCTCAATGCGCTCTAAAAAATGCTTTAAGCTCATGATTAGCCTTCCTTCTGGATGGTCGTCAAGCAGTTGCGCAGAATGGTACCGTAGTCATATTTGCCTGGGCACACATAGGTACACAGTGCTAAATCTTCCTCGTCCAATTCCAGGCAACCTAAAGTTACTGCCTCATCAGTGTCGCCGGCAATCAGGTTACGCAGTAACAGCGTAGGCAGGATATCCAGCGGCATTACCCGCTCGTAGTTACCGATTGGTACCATGGCGCGTGACGAACCGTTAGTGGTGGTCGTCAGGTTGAACAGCTTTTTCGGACTTAAATGGCCCAAATAAGCACGGGTTACTGAGTGTTTCTCGGCACCAGGTGCAATCCAGCCCAGGAAGTGCTTTTCAAAGCCTTCAGCCAACACTGAAACCTGAGTATGGAAACGCCCTAAATAACCGTGCACACCGTGCGCTGTAGTACCAGCCAGCACTGAGCCAGAAATGATACGATTCTGACCGTCGGCAAGTTCACCGGCTGTCAGTTCAGCAGTTGACGCACCCAGTACGGTTTTTACCAAACGTGGATTTTTCACTACAGGACCAGCTAAAGCAACCACACGCTCACTGTGCAGCTGACCGGTGGTAAACAGCTTACCGATGGCAATAACGTCCTGATAGCCAAGGTGCCAAACAACTTTCTTGGCGCCAGCACCATCCAGGAAATGGATATGGGTACCAACCAGGCCAGCCGGGTGTGGACCGTCAAACTCAGCGACAGTAACCTGGCTGACGCTAGGGATACTGCTACCCGCTTTTTTAGTCAGGTAGGTCTTACCGTCGGTTAAGCGCGAGATCACCGTTAAACCTTGCTTAAAGGCTTCGGCATCGGCATTGATTATCACTGCAGGATCGGCGGCCAACGGATTGGTATCCATCGCGTTAACGAAGATGGCGCGCGGCGTGCTATCAATAGCCGGAGATTGGGAAAAGGGCCGGGTACGGAAGGCAACCCATAAACCTGAATCCACCAGGTTCTGTTTTACCTGTTCTGCACTCAGGGTAGCCAGTTGCTCGGCCGGATACTGCGTGAAAGTCTCAGCCGCATCGCCAGACACCGCAATCACTACCGATTGCAGTACCCGTTTGGCGCCACGATTGATTTCCTTCACCGTACCAGCTGCCGGAGCTGTGAATTTCACGCCAGGGTTTTTCTTATCTTCGAAAAGCACCTGACCTTTTTTCACGCTGTCACCCACTTCGACCGCCATGGTCGGACGCATACCTACATACTCTTCGCCGAGTACGGCGACAGTAGTAATGGCATTGCCCGTAGTGATCTCTTGTTTAGGACTGCCTGCAAGGGGAATGTCCAAGCCTTTTTTGAGTTTTATCATACGTACTTGCACTACTATTTTGGGAAGAAACAGGGCCTAGTTTTTCAGCTGCGCCAGCGCAGCACACCTGGTTTGCGTTTTGCACCACCTGCAATTGTACAAAAGTTAACCAGATACACGTATTAAAGTCGCGAATTTTAGCACTAATACCGTCTTCTATCCATGGTATTACCAAAAATTCTGTGCCAATTACCACCTGTCGGGGGTAGAGAAAAACCGCCCTTGGGCGGTTTTTGCGGCTTTGTCAATACGACTAATTGACCAGATGCTGTAATGGACTCAGCGGTGACACATCCGCCTCGTAATCCACATGCTGGTAGCCAAAACCGAACAAACGTAAAAACTCATTATGGTAGCCGACATAATCGGTCAGACTATCGATGGTGTCTGTTGTGACCTGGCCCCATAAGTCTTTCACTGCCTGCTGCACATGATCGCTTAATTCTTTGCCATCCATCCGTAACCGGCCGGCATCGTCCAGTTGCGGGGCTGTCGCATATAAGCCCTGGCGGAACAAACCGTTAATCTGTTCAATACAGCCTTCATGGGTACCCTCAGCTTTCATCACCCGATACAACAGCGAGATATACAGCGGCATAATTGGAATAGCTGAACTGGCTTGAGTCACCAGGGCTTTTAATGACGCAACATAGGCTTTACCCTTCTGCGCGCTGAGCTTAGCGGTAATGGCAGCGGCAGCACGATCCAGATCTTCTTTTGCCTTGCCGATTGTCGCCTTGCCGTAGATTGGCCAGGTGAGTTCCTTACCAATGTAGGTATAAGCAACCGTCTGACAGTTGTCTGCTAACACACCGGCGGCGTGCAGTTGATCCAGCCAGCGCTCCCAATCTTCGCCACCCATCACCTTAACGGTATTAAAGATTTCTTCGTCATTAGCCGGCTCTACCGACACCTCTTCAATTTCACGCTTCGACGTATTCAGATTCTTGGCGGTGTAAGCCTGACCAATAGGTTTGAGTACCGAGCTGTAAACCTCACCGCTCACCGGATCCTTACGCCGTGGAGCGGCCAGACTGTAGACTACCAGATCAATTTTACCCATTTCGCGACGGATCAAATCAATCGCTTTGGCTTTTAACTCATCGGTAAAGGCATCGCCGTTTAAGTGCTTGTTCCATAAACCTTCAGCATCGGCAGCAGCTTCAAAGGCGGCAGTGTTATACCAACCAGCAGAACCGGTTTTACCCTCAGTCGGTTCTTTTTCAAAGAAAATACCCAGGGTCGCGGCACCTGAACCAAAGGCGGCAGTAATGCGTGAGGCCAGGCCATAACCGGTAGAGGCGCCGATCACCAGCACATTCTTTGGACCACCGCTTACCGGCCCCTGCTGCTTAACATAAGCAATTTGCTCTTTTACATGCTCCGCACAGCCAACCGGGTGTGCGTTAGTACAGATAAAACCACGAATCTTTGGTTGAATAACCATAGCCAATCCTGTTGTTGTCTTTATGAAAAGTGTCGCTAGTGTAAAACTTTACCGCTAAAAACAGGTCGGATCAGCAAAAATCGTGCTCAGGACGCTTTTTCGGCTTTACTGCCACCAAAGCACTTCGGCGAAACCGGCGGCTTTTCCGCATAATATTCGTACCATTCCGACGGCGTGTAAGTATGTAAAGCCAGGGCATGGATTTTCTCAGCCAGCTCTTCCGCGACAATGGCATTTACGGCACGGTGGCGCTGTAATAAGCGCATGCCTTCAAACTGCGGGGTCACAATCACCACCTTAAAATGCGATTCCGAACCCGGCGGCACATTATGGTTGGCACTCTCATTGACTACGTCCAGATGAATCGGGTTAAAAGCATCCAGTAATTTTTGCTCTATTGCAGTATGGATTAACATCTTGTCCAGCTCCTGTTGGCGTCCTGAACTTAATTTTAGTCAAAGCCGACCGCTTTGTCCCCAGTCGATCAAGCTACAGCGGTTGGATCTTGGCTAAGCTGATAACGGCATTATAAAAATAATTATTTTGACGCTATGTATCTAAAGGTCAGATTGATCCGCTCCGTATTCGCCGCCGCCTGCTTTGGTAAGCGATGCTGCCAGTAGTGCTGACATTCGCTCGCCATCAACAGCAAGCTGCCATGCGGCAGCATCAGCTGCAGCTGACAGCCCAGCTCGCGATGCTTTAAATCAAAGCGGCGTGGATAGCCCAAACTGACCGACGCAATTTGCGGCGCGACACCCAGTTCCGGCTCATCATCAGCATGCCAGCCCATATGATCCTGACCATCGGCGTATTGATTTAACAACACACAATTAAACGGCAGCTGCAAGGCCTGACTTAGCTGCGACGCCAGCGATTTGACGGCCGGATGCCAGGGCTCCGGTAAAAAGTCAGTGCCCGAGTAACGATATTGACAGTGGGGTTCCCCCATCCACACCTGCCGCCTTGGGATTGGCACCGCCTTACCATAAAGCCGGATGCTGGCACGCTGCCAGGCTAACTGCTGACTTAACACTTGCTGTAGTTGATCTGCCGCCGTGGCCGGCAAAAATGCCGGCCAAAGCTGCAGCTCGGCCTGCGGTAAACTAAAATATTGCCGTTGCTGATTGCGGTTGTCGCTGGGGGTAGCCCGTGTCAAAATAGCGCCCTCTTTGTTCTGAATAGGTTGTTATGAATACTCTGTTTACCCGCGCTGACTTACAGTTGCAACTGGCACGTTGGCCACTACAACAGCCTAATCACAGTTTACAGGCCTGGGATGCCGCTGATGAACTGTTACTGGATCGCGCCCTACCCGCGTTAAGCGCTATCACCGCCAGTGGCAGAGTCGCCAAGATCCTGATTTTAAATGATAGCTTTGGTGCTCTGTCCTGCGCGCTTGGCAATAGTCAGCAATATCTGGTGCAAGACTCCTATATCGCCCAGCAGGCCTGCCGCCATAACCGGCAACAAAATGGCCTGACGCTGGAAGGCATTACCGAATTGACCAGTCTGGATAGCTTGCCCGCTGCCCCCGATTTGGTATTGCTAAAACTACCGGCTAATCACAGTTATCTGGCCTGGCAACTGTCAGCACTGAGTCAGGTACTCAGCGCCAATACCCAGCTGCTGATTGCCGCCAAAGCCAAAGATATTCACCGCAACGTATTGGCCATTTTTGCCCGCTATATCGGTCCGACTCAGGCCTCGCTAACCCTGCGCAAGTGCCGTTACCTGGATTGCCAATGGCAGCCGGGATTACCACATACTGCCCCGGATTATCCAAGCCGCTGGCCCTTGCCTGAAACCGGCTTTATGCTGGTGAATCATGCCAATGTGTTCGCCCGCGACAAACCGGATATCGGCGCCCGCTTTTTTCTGCAACATTTACCCACGGTCACAGCCGGACAACAAGTCATTGATTTAGGCTGTGGTAACGGCATGTTAAGCCTGCAGCTCCTCGCGCAGCAAGCAGACTGTCAGCTGCTACTGACGGACGAATCTTATATGGCCGTCGAATCGGCCCGGCTCAGTGTGGCAGAAAATTTTCCTGCCGCGCTATCGCGTTGCCGCTTTGTGGTCGATGATTGTCTGAGCCAGCAAGCCGATAACAGTGCCGACTGGGTACTCTGTAATCCACCCTTTCATCAGCAGGCGGCAGTGACCACCCATATTGCCAGTCAGATGTTTTACGACGCCAAACGGGTATTAAAACCCGGTGGTAAAATCAGAATTGTCGCCAACCGCCATTTGCCTTACCGTCAACAACTGGCAAAATGCTTTGGTAATTGCCGGCAATTAGCGGCTAACCCGAAATTTATTATTCTAGAGTCCACCAAAAGGAGTTAACTATGCGCTATTTATGGCTGACGCTGGCAATACTGCTGGCTGGCTGTGCCACCCAGGTGCCGTCTTTTATTGTGGCACCCCAGATCTTCTGGCCGCAGCAAATGGAGCTAAACGGCAAGGTATTTAGTTTTGCACTGGTCGATCTTCGCCCCAGAGCTCAGACGCTGACCATCCGCCAGGGCAGCAATGAACAGCACTACCGCACCAGCAATGATGTGCGCGCCCAATTGGAACAAACCGTAGCCGCTGCGTTACAGGAAAAAGGTGCGACGCTGAATAGCCAGAGTCCGGTACAGATGAAAATCCAGATCAATCAATTGCAATCTAATGTAATTCAACGGCCGCTGGATCATCAGGTCACTAACCAGGTAACAATGACGGTTTTTATCCAAAGTGATAATGGCTCCTTTACCAAGTCCTATGCCGGCGACAGTAACTTTACCTCGCCGTTAAAAGTTGACCTGGCTGCCGTTGAGCGCGAATTACGGGTACTTACCGAGCAGGTATTAAATCAGCTGCTGCAGGACCCGGCCTGGAAAGATGCCCTGAATTAACGGAGGTCACAGATGCGTATTCTGCTTTGCTGCTTATTGCTGCTAAGCCCGGCCTTATCAGCCGGGCAGTTTATGCAACCGGATAATCTGTTTCCTAAAGTGCAGCTAATGACCTCGCATGGCGACATCGTGGTCGAGCTGGACCGCAGCCGGGCGCCATTAACGGTTAATAACTTTCTTAGCTATGTGAAGAAGAACAGTTACAACAATACGGTGTTCCACCGCCTGATCCCAGGTTTTGTGCTGCAGGGTGGCGGCTATAACCCGGACTTCAAAGCCATCGAGACCTTAAAGCCGGTTTTTAATGAATCCGGCAACGGCTTAAAAAATCAGCTGGGCAGCATTGCTATGGCCAGACAAAGCGATCCGCACAGTGCTGATAGCCAGTTCTATTTTAATCTGAACGATAACCCAAGCCTGGATCCTGGCAGTCGCTGGGGCTATACAGTGTTTGGTCAGGTGGTTTCCGGCATGGATGTGTTGGAAAAAATTCAACAAATCGAAACCGAAGTCTCAGAGCAACTGGGCTGGCCGGATGTACCAAAAGAGCCGATTATCCTGAAAATGGTCGTACTGCTGCCGCAGGAATAGCAGCCTCAAGACGCTATCCTATTCCCGATTAAGCTTTAGAAAAAACGCCGCTGGCCCAGCAGGGTCAGCGTTTCTGCACTATACTGTGGCAAAGGTCAGCAGACCGGAGCAGGAAAATGCCGCAAGGTTTTATTGAGCAAAAATCCCGCCAGCTGGTTTTTTATGCCTCACGCTTTTTGCGTGGTCAATTGCCGCAGGCAGAATTGCATCTGTTTATCTGGGATACGCTGGAGGAATGGGCTGCGCTGCCGGTACGCCCTGCCTGGCCGCCCAGTTATCAGGAGCGGGTGTTCTGGCATTTGCTGCATCAACTGGAATATTGGCCGGAACAGCAATTACGTGCTGACCGACAACTGAAGCGCCGGCTGCAACACTGCCTCGGTTATCTGGCCGGCAAAGGCCAGCGCCCGGCCGATTGCGTTGGTTTACGCCCACTTTAAGCTAATTTTCTGCAACCAAAAGGCTTTGCCGCCGCCTTAGTCTCTGTTAAGGTCAGCCTCAATTCTCTGCAAGGTTTTTTTATGCTCTCAAAACAACAAGGTGCGGCACAAAGCTGGCGCCAGGCGCTTGCCAGTTATCAGGATATCCGGTTGCTGTTTATTTTTTTTATGGGCTGTGCTTCCGGCTTTCCCTGGGTATTGATTGGCTCCAATATGAGTGGCTGGCTGAACGACGCAGGCCTGTCCCGGGCAGCTATCGGCTATTTTGGCTCCATCTTTGTGGTTTATGCACTGAATTTTCTCTGGGCGCCGCTGTTAGATCGGATCAAGCTGCCACTGCTTAGCCGCTACCTGGGACAAAGACGCAGCTGGATCCTGCTAATGCAAAGCCTGATGTTGTTAGCCACGCTGGCTATTGCCTACACTAACCCCGGTGAAAGCCTGCTATTTACCTCATTATTGGCGATGACCATTGCCCTGGCGTCTGCTACCCAGGATGTGGCGATCGACGCCTACCGGATTGAGCTGATTGGCGATGATACCATTCGGGTGGCACCGGCGGCAGCGATGGGAGTAATTGGCTGGTGGACCGGCTATTCACTGCCGGGCTATCTGGCGTTTAGCCATGCTGATCAGTATGGCTGGCCGGCGGTCTATCTGGGTATGGCCGCGCTGATCGCTTTGTTGATGATCTTTACCCTGCTAAGCCGCGAACCAAACACAGAGCGTGAGCAGTTACAGCAAGCTGCCGCCGCGCGCTATCAGGCATCACTGGGCCGCACTGCCGGCAAACCCTATCTGGTCTGGCTATCGGTTACGGTATTTGAACCCTTTGTGGAGTTTTTCCGCCGTAACGGTTGGCAACTGGCCATCCTGATCCTGAGTTTCGTGTTCTTATTTAAGATTGGTGAAGCCTTTTTGGGCCGGATGTCGATCCAGTTTTATAAAGAAGTGGGATTTAGCAACGAACAGATCGCAGAATACTCCAAGCTGGTTGGCTGGGTGGCGACCATTGGTTTTACCCTGATTGGTAGCGCCATCAATATCCGTTTTGGTATTATCCGTGGCCTTTTTATCGGCGGTGTAGCGATGGCAGCCAGCAATCTGATGTTTGCCTGGATTGCACTGGCAGGGCCGAAACCGGAGCTGTTTATTGCCGCTATTCTGGTGGATAACTTTACCGCAGCCTTTTCTACAGTGGCCTTTGTTTCGTTCTTAACCTGGCTAACCGGCCGCGCCTTTACTGCTACGCAGTACGCCTTACTGGCGTCATTAGGCAATCTTGGCCGCACTACGCTGGCGTCCTTCAGTGGTGAGTTAGTCGATGCCTTAGCAGGTAACTGGGCGTTGTTCTTTGTGATCACCGCGCTGATGGTGATCCCCGGCTTGTGCTTATTGTTGATTGTCGGCAAGAAATTACAACAACGTGAACAGCAACGAACCTCAACCTAGCCCAAAAACGCAACAGGCCGCATTATGCGGCCTGTTGCTTTGCTGAAGATTAATTACTGGTAACCTGCCTGAGTCCCTCTGCCGGATCCACTTCCAGCGCCTGACAATACCGCACGAATTCCACCACATCCAGCCGCCGCTCCTGATTCTCCACCTTACCGATAAAGGAATGTGGCG
This sequence comes from Alishewanella jeotgali KCTC 22429, assembly GCF_000245735.1. Lineage (GTDB taxonomy): Bacteria > Pseudomonadota > Gammaproteobacteria > Enterobacterales > Alteromonadaceae > Alishewanella > Alishewanella jeotgali. The sequence continues at coordinate 28,667 of NZ_AHTH01000045.1, read as the reverse complement.
TACCCAGAAGCTCGGACAAGCTGCGCATCGTATGTTTCTTTAGTTGGCGCTGTTGCTTCAGCCAGGCGCACAACTTTTTATTCTCATCCGAAATAACGCTTTTTGTACCTTTCATTTTTTTTCTTCTCCCAGCGTGTTACGCTTTGTTTTAATTATGATATCGCTGCGTCCTGCACCTGACTCCAGACCGAACTAAGCCGGCCGTAAAATATGTGGTGTCTTAATTAATATCATAGCTTGCGACGAGCGTACAGCTTGGCGCGACAAAAAACAGACCGCAGGGTCAGAAAATCATCTAAAGGGCACAGGAGATCACTGATGGTAAGACTGCTGTTTCTATTACCGATACTGATGTGTCTGGGCTGGTACCTGTTTCTCAGACACTATCAGATCCCGCTAAAACAGGGCATAAAAGGCTTTAGTTATATTATCGCCTTTAATGCTGTCCTGGGGCTGATGTTATGGGGCTTGCTGCTCCTGACCAACCGTTAACGGCTGATCAGGGGTATTAAACGGAGAACGAAGAACCGCAACCGCAGGTGGTGGTCGCGTTAGGGTTTTGTACAACAAAACGGCTGCCCTGCAAGCCTTCGGTGTAATCGACCACACCGCCCATCAGGTATTGCAGACTCATCGGATCAACCACCATGGCTACGCCCTGCTTCTCAATCAGCAGGTCGCCCTCGTTTACCTTTTCATCAAAGGTAAAACCATACTGGAAACCCGAGCAACCGCCACCGGTAATATAGACCCGTAATTTAAGTTCAGGATTTTCCTCTTCGCTCACCAGAGCAGCAACCTTGCGGGCGGCAGCATCGGTAAATTCTAACGGGATTTGCATTTCAGACATGATGGCTCCAACCGGGTTACAACAGTGTGGATTATCTAATACCTGACTAATTTATTCAAGTATTCCGGGTGGTCACCTGTTAACTGCGCCGCGGGTTTTGCCTGCCAGGGGCACTCCCTCAGCAGTCATAGCAAACACGCAGCGGACAAATTTTGTGTTAAACTTCTGACACTAAAACTAAAAACTGAATCTTTGTTATGCGGCGCTGGCAAGATCACCTACCTGCTTTACAACGGCGGCTGGCGATTCCTCAAACTTCGTTACAACTCTGTCTGCTGGGAATGCTGGGCGGGCTGATTGCGGCGCTGCTGATTATTCTATTCCGGCTGGCGATTATCGGCATCCAGGGTTTCTTTTTGCAGCACAGCGACGACTTTAGCAGCATCAGTGCCGAGTACCGCTGGTTGTTACCGCTGCTTGGCGCTACCTTAATTGGCTTAATCGCCCTGGCAACCGGCTATAAACACTACCGGCTTGGGATTCCTTTTGTCATTCACCGCATCAAAACAGCTTACGGCATTATGCCGTTTCGCAATACTCTGAATCAGTTTTTTGGCGGCATTCTGGCACTGGCCAGCGGTTTCTCGGTCGGCCGTGAAGGCCCGTCGGTACATCTTGGCGCCTATGGTGCCAGTACTGTTGGCCGCTATCTGCAGCTGCCTTACAACAGCGTACGTATTCTGGCCGGTTGCGGTATTGCTGCCGCGATAGCGGCGTCTTTTAATACCCCGCTGGCGGCGATGATCTTTGTGATGGAAGTGGTACTGCGTGAATACCGTATTCATGTCTTTATTCCGGTGATGCTCGCCTCCGTCGTCGGTGCCATGGCGACCCAGCTGGTATTTGGCCACGATAAAGAACTGGCAGCGCTGGAGATTATCAGTCTTAGTGTCTGGCATTTTCCCTATCTGGTGCTTTGTGGGGTGGTGATTGGCGCCTTTGCCTGGTTATTTAACCGTAATTTAATGCGGATGCTGCAATGGTTCAAAAACTGGCCCTTATTGCTGCGGCTGGCACTGGCGGGCGTGATCACCGCTGCGGTTGGCTATGTTATTCCCCATGCGATGGGCGCAGAAACCGGCGCTATCCAGTTTGCCATCGACAGCCCAACTGCAGTGCATTTGTTATTGCTATTATTAGCTGGCAAAATGATTCTGACGCTCTGTGCCATCGGTCTGGGTGTACCCGGCGGCATTATCGGTCCGATCTTTGGTATGGGTGTCGTTTTGGGTACCATCCTGGCGATTGTACCGGCGGTGCTGGTTGATAACACCAGTAACTCGGGCACCTATGCGGTATTAGGTATGGCTGGCCTGATGGCAGCCACCCTGCATGCGCCCCTGGCAGCGCTGGTGGCAGTAATGGAGCTGGCGGCAAACCAGCAAATCGTGTTGCCGGCCATGTTGGTGATTGTTACCGCCTATGTCACCACGGTGCAGTTTTTTAATAATAAATCCATCTTTATGACCCAGCTCGATTTTATGCAGCTGCCCTATAAGCTGTCACCGGCGGATGACGTGCTGCAAAAAGTCGGGGTACTGGCGGTGTTAACTCAGGATTATCAGCTGCTGGCCGATCCCGATGAACACAACGTGCGTCAGGTATTAGCGCAGCTCCAACCACCGCAACAGTTACTGATCAAGCGCCATGAAGGTGATAGTGTGCAGTTTTATACTGCGCAATATGATGTCAGCTTATCACTCAGTGGCGACAGCAGTATTCAGTATGCCGCAGTAAAAGGCTTGTCACATCAGGCAACCATGGCTGAAGTGTTGCATGAACTGGAAGATCGCCGTGAAGGGCTGGTGTATATTTACCAGCAAGATCCAACCGAACCTATTGGCATTATCCGCTGGGACCAGTTGCGGGCCCTGCTGATTAAACAGAATAATTTAATATGACGCTAATCCTGATTTACAAAGCCCTGCATGTGTTTTTTATGGTGGCCTGGTTTGCCGGTATTTTTTATTTACCACGGCTGTTTGTCTATCATGCCGAAACCCGAAGCCCGGACTGCGATGCCACCTTTAAGGTGATGGAGCGGCGCTTACTGTACTTTGTGACACCTTTTGCCATCCTAACACTGGTATTTGGCTTGCTGTTGATCGTCAGCTATGGCCGGGCCTGGTTCGCGGTAAGTAGCTGGCTGCATTACAAACTACTACTGGTGACAATACTGTATCTCTATCATGGCTACTGCTTTAAGCTGTTGGCCGATTTTAAACATAATCGCAACCGGCGTTCGGCGCGTTTTTATCGCATCTTTAATGAACTGCCGGTACTGCTGCTACTGGCGATAATTATATTAGCGATACTGAAGCCGCTTTAGCCGACAGCGGCTTTGTCGTATAATCAGCTAGCCGTTTTGCCCAGCCCTACGACAAGTGAGCATCCCGATGAGCTTTAAAGGTCAGCATATTCTGTCGGTCAAACAGTTCGACCGTGACAATATCCAGTATATTTTTCAGATCGCCCGCAAAATGGCACCTTATGCCAGTCGGAAGAAACGCACCCGAGTTCTGGATGGTGCCATCCTTGGTAATTTATTTTTCGAACCCAGTACCCGCACCCGGGTCAGCTTTGGTTGTGCCTTTAACCTGTTAGGTGGCGAAGTCCGCGAAACCACCGGTATGGAGTCCTCCGCCTTATCCAAAGGTGAGTCCTTGTATGATACCGCGCGGGTGATCAGCAGTTACAGCGATGTGATAGCAATGCGCCATCCTCAGGCCGGCTCTGTCGCAGAATTTGCTGAGGGCAGCCGGGTACCGGTATTAAATGGTGGCGACGGTGCCAATGAGCACCCCACGCAAGCCCTTCTGGACCTGTTTACCATTGAACGCGAACTCCAGGCCTCGGGCCAGAGTATTGATGGTATGCATATTGCGATGGTCGGCGATCTGAAGTTTGGCCGTACCGTGCATTCGTTATCTAAATTGCTGGCACTGTATAACAACCTCAAGATCACCCTGATTTCGCCGCAAGAGCTGGCGATGCCGGATGAAGTGGTCAGTGCCCTGGATAATGCCGGCCACCGCTTAACCATTACCGATAAACTGGAAGGCAATCTGAATGCCGATATCGTCTATCAGACCCGGATCCAGGAAGAGCGCTTCCCCTCTAAAGCCGAGGCCAATCAGTACCGCGGCAAGTTCCGGCTGAACCAGGAAATTTACACCCGGCACTGTAAATCCAATACCGTGATTATGCACCCGCTGCCGCGCGACTCGCGGCTGGAAGCAAACGAGTTGGATAATGATTTAAACCTGAATCCAAATCTGGCCATCTTCCGCCAGGCGGATAACGGTATTCTGGTGCGGATGGCACTGTTTGCGCTGACCTTAGGCGTACAGGATCTGGTACAGGACTACGAGTGCACTGTGCCTTGGTACACCAATAAATAAGCGGTTATAGGAATTATTATGTCTTTATCATCTGAATTATTTCAACGCGCGCAGCGCACTATCCCGGGTGGGGTTAACTCGCCGGTGCGTGCTTTTAAAAGCGTTGGCGGTGAGCCTTTCTTCGTCGCCAAAGCCGAGGGTGCCTACCTGTTTGATGTCGATGGCAAACGCTATATCGACTATATCGGCTCCTGGGGCCCGATGTTACTGGGCCATAACCATCCGGCGATCCGCGAAGCTGTGATTCGTGCCGCAGCCAATGGCTTAAGCTTTGGTGCGCCCTGTCCGGCGGAAGTGACCATGGCCGAAAAAGTCGCTGAACTGGTGCCCAGTATGCAAATGCTGCGGATGGTCAGTTCCGGTACCGAAGCGACGATGAGCGCAATCCGACTGGCGCGCGGTTATACCGGTCGCGATACCATCGTAAAATTTGAAGGCTGTTACCATGGTCATGCTGATTCCTTGCTGGTTAAAGCCGGCTCTGGCGCCCTGACGCTGGGCGTACCCAATTCACCGGGCGTACCGGCAGACTTTGCCAAATATACCCTGACCTGCGAGTTTAATAATCTGCCGCAAATTCAGCAGTTATTTGCCGAACAGGGTAATCAGATCGCCTGTATTATCGTCGAGCCGGTGGCCGGCAATATGAATTGTATTCCGCCTGAGCCTGGCTTTTTAGAGGGGCTGCGCGCCCTTTGTGACGAGTACGGCAGTGTGCTGATCTTTGATGAAGTAATGACGGGTTTCCGCGTTGCGCTGGGTGGTGCTCAGGCCTATTACGGCGTAACACCGGATCTGACGACACTGGGTAAAATCATCGGTGGCGGTATGCCGGTTGGTGCCTTTGGCGGTAAAAAAGAGATTATGCAACATCTGGCGCCGCTGGGCCCGGTGTATCAGGCCGGCACCTTATCCGGTAACCCTATTGCAATGGCGGCGGGTTTAGCGGCCCTGACTGAAATCAGCAAGCCGGGGGTGTACGAGGCATTAACCGAAAAAACCGCCCAGCTGATTAAAGGCTTAGCTCAGGCTGCAGCTAAACATGCTGTACCGGTGAGCTTTAATCAGGTCGGCGGTATGTTTGGCTTGTTCTTCACCAACGAAGGCCGGGTCAGTAACTACCAGCAAGCCACCCGCTGTGATATCGACGCCTTTAAACGCTTCTTCCATCTGATGCTGCAACAGGGGATCTATCTGGCGCCTTCTGCCTATGAAGCCGGCTTCCTGTCGCTGGCCCATAGCGCAGAGGACTTAAAGGAAACCATCGCTGCGGCCGACTACGCTTTCTCGGCATTATAAACCGCTAACAGTAATCGGGTTAGACCAAAACGCCAGCGCTATGCTGGCGTTTTATTTTGGTATTCTCAGCTTAATCGCAATCCGCTAAACCCAAGAGCGAGTTTTTATGGGCTGGTAACAGCCAGCTGTTGGGGCAGTAGTCCGGCACCGGTAAACCGCTTTTGGTCGAAAAACGCTGCCATTCCACCTGCTCCGGCATATAGCGGATCAGATTCTGACTGCCTTTCTGCCGGAAATAATCGGCAAATAAGCGTAAGGCGCCGGTACCACCGGTCAGGCCGGTACTCTTATTATCATCCCGGCCCAGCCATACTGTTACCAGAGTGTCCTGGTCAAAACCGGCAAACCAGCTGTCGCGGTAATCACTGGAAGTCCCGGTTTTGCCGGCAAAAGTCGGTCTGGGCCAGCTGCGCGCCAGCGACTGGGCGGTGCCGGTTAGGGTTGATTCAATCATCGCGTAGTGCAGCAGATAAATATCTTCCACCGGATAACGCCGGCTTGGCTGTTGTGATCTTTGATAGAGCGCGCTACCTTGCTGATCGGTCAGTGCCAGCACTGTGGCTAATGGCTGATGCACCCCATTGTTCGCAATAGTCTGGTATAGCTGGGTGACTTCATAGGGGCTTAAATCAATAGCGCCCAGTAAGGCTGACGGATACAAATTGACCCGCCGCTCCAGCCCCAACCGGCGCAAACTGTCCTGCACCTTTGGCAGCCCGAGCTGCAAACCGAGCCGCACTGTTGGCACATTCAGTGAGTCGGCCAAGGAGCGCAGCAGAGAGACGTCACCGCGGAATTTTTTATCAAAGTTTTGCGGCTGCCAATCCTGATTATTGTTCCTTAGACTGATTGGGCTATCGTCCAGCATAGTGCCCAGTGTATAACGACCGCGCTGTGCCAATGCCTCCAGATAAATCGGTGGCTTAACCAGACTGCCAATCGGCCGGCGGGCATCCAGTGCCCGGTTAAAGCCGGCGAAACCAGCGGTTTTACTGCCAACCAACGCCTTAATCGCCGCTTGCTGATAATCAACGACCAGCATCGCTGCCTCCAGCTCCGGGTTCATCGCCGGCACCGTATCGGACACTGTGCGCTCGGCCTGAATTTGCGCCAGCGGATCCAGATAGGTAAAGACTTTAATGCCGCTATGCAACATCCGGCTATCCAGGTTCAGTTGCCGCAACTCTTTGCGCACGGCATCCAGATAAGCGGGGAAATTGGCATTCAGGAACTGGCCGCGTTCAATCACCCTAAGTGGTGTCGCAATGGCGCGCTCATAGGCGGTTTTATCCAGCAAATGCTGTTCAAACATCAACCGCAGCACCAGATCCCGGCGCTGTTGCGCGCGCTGTGGAAACCGGCGCGGGTCGTAAAAGCCCGGACCTTTGACAATACCGATCAGCAAGGCGTACTGTTCCGGATTTAGCTCGGCCAGCGGTTTACCAAAATAAAAGCGGCTACCCAGACCAAAACCGTGGATCGCATTATTATGGTTTTGCCCCAGATAGATCTCATTCAGATAGGCTTCCAGGATCTGATCTTTACTAAAGCGGTATTCCAGCACCAGCGCAATAAAGGCCTCGTTGATTTTCCGCCACAGGGTACGGTCCTGTGTCAGATACATATTCTTTGCCAGCTGCTGGGTCAGGGTAGAACCGCCCTGCACTGTGCGCCCGGCACTCAGATTGACGAAGAAAGCCCGCACTATCGATAAGGGGGAAACGCCCCTGTGCTGATAAAAATCACGGTCTTCAACCAGCAATAAGGTTTCTTTCAGTAGCTCAGGTACCCGCTCCAGCCTGACCAGCTCGCGGTCTTCCTGCTCAGCCGACACCAGATGTTCAATCAATTGCGGCTCCAGCCGGGCAAAATCAACCGCGCTATTCTGGCGGACAATACGGCTAACGCCATTGCGGTTAAACTCAACACTAAACTGTTCAGCGGGGACTTCGCCCTCCAGGTAAACAAAGCCGCGCCGGAATATGGTAACGCTGCCGCCACGCACATTAAACTGCCCGGGACCGGTTAGCTGGTCACTGCGCCGGTACTGCAATTGCTCCAGCTCCCGCACCAGATTGGCCTGGGTTAGAAACAGGCCCGGATAGAGGGTCAGGCTGCGGCCATAAATTTGTGCCGGGATCTGCCATTTTTGGCCGGAGAAGGTACTGGTGATCTTACTGTCGAGATAAATCAGATAAATGCCCAGCCCGAGTACCAGCGCCAACGCCAGTTTCAGGCTGGTTTGCCAGATCAGGCGCCACCAGCGGCCCGGACGGCTGCTGGATACGGCTTTTTTGCTGCGCTTTCGGCTCATAACTGCATCGCTTTTTTAGTTTTGGTGGTCGGCAGCGCCGTCGCCGGATCGTCCGGCCAATAGTGTTTAGGGTAACGCCCTTTCATTTCCTTTTTTACCTCAGGCCAGGCTTGTTGCCAGAAGCTCGCCAGATCGCGGGTAATTTGCAGCGGCTGCCGCCCCGGTGACAGCAACGTCAGCGTCAGGGCCAGTTGCCCGGCCAGCACCGTCGGCGAAACGAGTTGACCATACATTTCCTGAACCCTGACTGAAAAACCCGGTCCACCCGGCAGGGTGTAATCAATACTGACTCTGGAGCCAGCTGGGGTTTGCCAGTGTTCCGGTAACCACTCGTTCAGTTGCTGTTGCTGCCGGTAACTCAGCTGCTGCCACAGTAAATTGTATAACGGCAGTTGTTGTAGCTCCGTCAGCTTATTCAGCTCGCCAAGGTAGGGGCCCAGCCAGACGGATAAGGTCGTTAGTAAGGCAGCATCGCTCAGATCCGGTAAGCTGCTGTCCACAGTGCGCGCCAGCGCCAGCCGCTGCTGCAGTTGCCGGCAATGGTCGTTAAACGGCAATAATTGCAAACCCTTACGCAGCAGATAGTCAAGCCAGGCTTGCTGTCTGAGCTGGGGGTCCAGCTGTAACTGCGCCGGCCTACGCTGCAGGATTAACTGGCCAAAGCGCAGTTGCTGTTCGCTAAAAAACGCCTGCTTTTGCTCATCCCAGCCGCTGTAAGCTTGCCAGCTTAACTCAGGCCAGTCCGCCAGTACTTCGTCCAGCGTAATCGCCACCGCCTGACTAATGCGGTTTTGCTGCTGATAGTCTCGGCTGCTGCTCACCACCAACAAGGCTTGCCCCGACAAGGGATCATCCGGCGCCAATACCGCGCCACAACCATTGGCCAGTAAATAGCCCTGACCACGGCGCTGCGCCAGCCGATCCGGAAAGGCGCGTAGCAATAAGGTTGGCAGCAATTGCAGTGGCAAGGTCGTCAGCTTGCTCACGCCGAGCTTGCGGGCAAACTGCTCGGCCTGCGGGTATAAGCTGGCAAAAGGTGGCCGCCGCTGCTGTAACAGCGCGAGTTGTTGATACAGGTCCTGCGTAGCGGGCCGGCTGTCTTCCAGCAAGGCAGCTAACAAGGCGGCCAGCCAACCAGCACCGGCGGTGCTTTTTTCCAGCTGCCTGGCATGCTGCAACATACTGGCCAGCCGGATATCGGTACCAAACTGATACAGTTCACGACCATAGCGGCTAAGCTGCCCTTTGGCATCCAGCACCTGTAGTTGCTGCAATAAGGCCGTCGCCGCGGCCAGATTACCGCTGGCCGGGGCCGTTAACCAGTTTAACGCCTCTGGCTGACAACCCCAGACGGCCAGCTCCAGCCGCAGCTGGGTTAATTCCGCCAGTTCAATCTCCGGCGGCTCGAAAGCCGGGCGGCGCTGCCATTGCTCCGGCGTATCCAGCCGGTAGCAAATACCCGCTGCCAAACGACCGGCGCGACCGGCGCGCTGCACCGCGGCAGCCTGGCTAATGGCAACGGTTTCCAGTTTGGTCAGGCCATTACGCGCCTGATAGCTGGCCCGGCGCGCCTGGCCACTGTCTACCACCACGGTAATGCCTTCAATGGTTAAGCTGGTTTCGGCCAGATTAGTCGCCAGCACAATTTTATGCTGGCCGGCCGGTGGCGCGGCAATAGCGGCTTGTTGCTGCGCCAGGCTGAGGCTACCGAGCAGGGGCCAGACTCGCAGCTCAGGCGGCAAGCCCTGGCTCTGTAACCAAATGGCGGCCTGCTGAATTTCGGCCTGACCGGGTAAAAATACCAGCAGATTGCCGCCGTGCTGGCGATAAGCCTGCAATGCCAGCTTAGCGGCCTGTAATGCCAGCGGTTCTTTCGACACCGGCGTCGGCGGCTGATAGCGGATCTCAACCGGATAGCTGCGACCGTCGCTTTGCAGCAGCGGCGCCTGCAAATACTGCTGCAATGCCTGACAATCCAGCGTCGCCGACATCACCAGCAGCTTTAACTGTTCATTTAGTTGCTGCACCTCTAACGCCAGCGCTAACCCCAGATCGGCATGCAGCGAACGTTCGTGAAATTCGTCGAATATTAATAAATCCACCGTAGATAACAGCGGATCTTGCTGAATTTTTCGGGTTAAAATGCCCTCAGTCACAATCAATAGCCGGGTAGTAGCGCTAAATTGACTGTCCTGGCGGATTTGATAGCCCACTGTTTTACCGACCGGCTCACCCAATTGCTGTGCCAGATAGGCAGCAATGCTGCGTGCCGCCAGGCGGCGCGGCTCCAGCAACAGGATCTTCTTACCGGCAAACTGCGGCTGCTGTAACAGATACAGCGGCAAATACGTCGATTTACCGGCACCCGGTGGCGCCGACAAGATGACGCGGTTTTGCTGTGCCAGGATCTGGCACAGCTTAGGCAGGATCTCTACAACAGGTAACAAGCTATAGCTCTCTCAGACAGCGGCAGCACACTAAGCGCTAGCTGCCGCCGCCACTCAGGCTGACAATTCCGCTAACAGGGTAGCGGCAATAGTACGAATGCCCTGACCGGTGGCACCGGCCGCCCAATAGGCATTGGCGCTGCCATTAAAAGCGGCAGCTAAATCAAAGTGCAACCAGCCCTGACCGTCATTCGGTACAAAGCGACTTAAAAAGCCGGCAGCATTACTGGCGCCACCGGCACCGCCACCTTTGACCGGCCGGCTGTTGGCCGTATCGGCATAAGGTGACGGGCATTGCTGCTGATGCCATTTTGCCAGCGGTAACTGCCAGGTCAGTTCCTGTTGTTCCGCCGCATACGCCAGCGCCCGCTGTGCCAGTACCTGATCTAAGGCAAACAAGGCATTATATTCGGTGCCAACCGCCGTTTGCGCAGCGCCGGTCAGCGTTGCAGCATCAATAATCAGCCCGGCACCACTGTCGCCCGCCAGTTGCAGACCATCCGCCAGTACCAGCCGGCCTTCGGCATCGGTATTGACGATTTCTACTGTGGTACCATTTTTATAGGTAATAATATCGCCAAGCTTATAAGCATGACCGCTGATCAGGTTTTCGGCGCAGCATAAGATCAGTTTGACCCGCTGCGTCAGACCACCGAGGATCGCCAGCGCCAGCGCTGCCGTGACTGTCGCGGCACCACCCATATCACATTTCATCGTCAGCATGCCTTCAGTCGCTTTAATCGAATAACCGCCACTGTCAAAGGTAATGCCTTTACCGACCAAAGCCGCAGCAACAGGCGCATCCGGGTTGCCGGTCGGGTTAAAGTCCAGCTCCAGCAGCGCCGGTGCACGATCGCTGCCGCGACCAACCTGATAAATTCCATGCCAGCCAGCCTGTTGCAGTTGTTCACCGAGCAGGATCTGCTGCGAAACCTTGCCGTCACCTGCCACCTCTTGAATAAAAGCTGCCGCCTGCTGACACAGTAACTCAGGAGATAATTGCTCCGGCGTCTGGTTAATCAGGCCGCGGGCAAAGCTGTAACAACGTACCAGCTGCTGCAGACGGGTTACTGTTGCGGCATCGCCGGTAAAATTAACACCGGTAAAGCGTTTGGCATTAATAAAGCCCTGATAAAAGGCCCACTGCGCTTCCAGCGACCAGTCACCCGCTAACTGCACCTCGGTCAGACCAAGGTTATCCAGCTGCCGGGCAGCTTTTTGAATACTACGCAGCTCATCACCGGCTTTAACATGAATTTGATAGCCCTGGCTGCTTGGGGTCAGGCTGGCTTTACCAAAGGCAGCAGCGGCTGGCTGCTGAGTCAGTGAAATGTGTAACAGATTAGTGGTCGATTCCATCTTTTACTCCGTTTATAGGGGGCTGTCGGCTTCTTAGCAAGGCTGATGCTGAACATTGTAACACAGAGCGGCTGCTGAAAATAAAGTGACGAATGGCTGCTCAGTCTGTATACTTCCGCGGTTTTTCAATAGTGATTGCGATAGCATTAATATTCTGCTATCTATAGCCGCCATCTTTTTTGCTTGGCGGTATTGTACAGGAGAGAATCATGCCAGAGGGCAATAACAACAAAACCCTGGGGCTGCTGGCGCTGGCCGGTGTTGAGCCATATCAGGAGGCGGTCGGGGAAGAGTACATGAACCCGAAGCAGCTGGAGCATTTCCGCAAAATTCTCGATGCCTGGCGCCAACAGTTACGGGAAGAAGTTGACCGTACCAAGAACCATATGGCCGACGAAGCCGCTAACTTCCCGGATCCGGTAGATCGGGCCGCGCAGGAAGAAGAATTCAGCTTAGAACTGCGCGCACGGGATCGTGAACGTAAACTGCTGAAAAAGATTGAAAAAACGCTACAAAAAATTGAGAACGACGATTTCGGTTACTGTGATACCTGCGGCATTGAAATCGGTATCAAGCGCTTAGAAGCGCGGCCAACTGCCGATCAGTGTATCGACTGTAAAACCCTGGCCGAAATCAAAGAGAAGCAGTTAGGCGGTTAAGGTCTTATCCCTTGGCAAACGCCAGCTCTTCCCCCCAAAACACGGCCGGCTATACCGGCCGTTTTGCTCCCTCCCCTTCTGGTCCGCTGCACTTTGGCTCCTTAATTGCTGCCCTGGGTAGTTATTTGCAGGCAAAGAGTCAGGCTGGCCGTTGGCTGGTGCGCATCGAAGATATCGATACCCCGCGCACCCAACCCGGCGCCGACAGCGCCATTTTAACGGCACTGGAAAGCTTTGGTCTGCAGTGGGATGGCGAGATTTGGTATCAAAGCCAGCGGCTGGAACGTTACCAAAGCATTTTTCAACAGCTACGCCAGCAAGGGCTGATCTATGGTTGTCAGTGCAGCCGTAAACAAATTAGCGATGGCGGTGGGATTTATCCCGGTACTTGTCAGTACCTCGGACTGTCTGCTGAGCCGTTAGCCTGGCGACTCTGCAGCCCGGCTGCAACCGGCTTTAGCGATCTGGTCTTCGGCCCGCAGCAGATCGACGCCGCCCTGGCCGCCGAGCACTATGTGGTAAAACGTCGGGATGGTCTGTTTAGCTACCAGTTGGTGGTGGTAGTGGATGATTGGGATCAGGGCATTACACAAGTGATCCGTGGCGCCGATTTGCTGACGATGACCAGCCGGCAACAGCACTTATTTTGGTTATTGGGCGCAGCAGCGCCTGACTATGGCCATTTACCGCTGGCGGTAACAGCACCTGGCCAGAAGCTGAGTAAACAAAACCATGCCAGGCCGTTGCAAGATTGGCCGCTGACGCAAAGTATGGCGGCGGCCTTAACTGTACTTGGCCATCCGCCGCCGGCAGAGCTTGCCGGTGCCCCGGTGAGCGAGTTGTTAGCCTGGGCACTTGGCAACTGGCAATTACGTCAGGTACCGCAGCAGTTGGAAGTGCGCTGCCCTGACTTTGCCTGATAAATTTGCCGCCGGCCTTACATTCTCATTTTCCGGCAATTCGGGTATGATACGCCGGTTTTTCGGCCAAAGTGCCGTATCGGTTTTTAGGAGACATATCATTATTTCGCGAGTGCTTGATTTTTGCCGCCGTAAGCTGAGCAAAACTGCCACCCAACCGAGCAGTGGCAAGCCGGCTAAAGCTGCCAAAACCCCGGCGACTAAAGCTATCAGCGCCAACCCGGTGCCCTCTTCAGTTTTGCCGCCCTTGCAGGTGATTAGCCGTGATCGGCATGCCATTTCGCGCAAAGATATCAGCCCGAATGCGTTGAAAGTGTTGTACCGGCTCAAAGATGCGGGCTACGACGCCTATCTGGTCGGTGGCTGTATCCGTGATTTATTGCTTGGCTTACAGCCAAAAGATTTCGATGTGGTCACCAATGCCAAGCCGGAAGAAATTAAGCAGGTGTTCCGCAACTGCCGGCTGATTGGCCGCCGTTTTCGCTTAGCACACGTGGTCTTTGGCCGCGAAGTGATTGAAGTCGCCACCTTCCGTGGCCATCACAGTGGCGTTGACGACGAGGAAGATAGCAGCAAGATCGCCAGCCTCAGCGATCACGGTCAGATCCTGCGCGATAATGTGTATGGTACCATTGAAGAAGATGCCGAGCGGCGCGACTTTAGCGTCAATGCGCTGTACTACTCGATTAAAGACTTTGCTATCTATGATTTTGCCAACGGCATGCAAAGCATCGCCGAGCGGCGCATTGAACTGATTGGCGATCCGGAAACCCGCTATCGTGAAGATCCGGTACGGATGCTGCGCGCCATCCGCTTTGCCACTAAATTAAATATGCAAATCGCACCGGATACGGCGCGCGATATCCCTGAGCTGGCGGTATTGCTAAAGAATATCCCGGCGCCACGGCTGTTTGATGAACTGGTTAAGATGTGGCTGGCCGGCAAAGGCTTCGACAACTTTATGCTGATGCGTGAGCTGAAAGTCTTTAAGGTATTACTGCCGCAGCTGGAAAAACTGTTAAAGCAGGAACCGGAAGGTAAAGCCTTTCAACTGGTCACCCGTGCCTTGCAGGATACCGATCAGCGGGTCGCGCAGGACAAACCGGTGACGCCGGCCTTTGTGTTTGCCGCCATGCTGTGGTACCCGGTAGAAGTGCGGGCCCAGACGCTGCTGATTGAGAGTGGCCTGAATGAAAATGATGCCCTCAGCATCGCGATGACCGAAGTGCTGGATGACGTGCAGCGTAGTATTGCCATTCCGAAACGCTTTAGTCTGGCAATGCGCGATATCTGGATCTTACAAAGCCGGCTGCCAAAACGCGCTGGTCGTCGTGCCTTTAAGCTGATGGAACAAAATAAATTCCGCGGCGCTTTTGACTTTTTGCAACTAAGAGCCGCAGCCGAGGGCGGTGAACTGACTGCACTGGCAAACTGGTGGCAGAGTTTTCAATTTACCGATGAAGCCGGCAAGCTGCAGCTGATTAATCAACTCGGCAAAGCCGGTGTCGAGCGGCCAAAACGCCGGCGTACCAAACGTAAAGCGCCAACTGGCAATACTGATAATGCTGGCAGCTGAACGTTGTTATATTGGCCTGGGCGCCAATCTGGTGAAACCGGTGGCGCAGCTGCAGGCCGCGGTGACAGCCCTTGGACAACTGCCCGAAACCAGGCTGGTGCAGGTATCGCGCCTTTACAGCTCCAAACCGATGGGGCCACAGGATCAGCCGGATTATGTTAATGCGGTAGCGGCACTGGATACCCGTTTAACGCCGCTGGCGTTACTGCACGCCTTACAGCAGATCGAACTTGCGCATGGCCGGCAACGCAAAGCCGAGCGTTGGGGCCCCCGCACCCTGGATTTAGATATCCTGTTATTCGGCATGCAACAAATCGATCATCCCGAGCTGACTGTGCCACACTATGGTATGCAGCTGCGGGAGTTTGTGTTGTATCCGCTGGCCGAGCTGGCACCGGATTTAATTTTACCTGATGGCGTAACGTTACAGAGCCTGCTACAACGGGTGCCACTAAATGGCCTGACGCCACTGCAACCTCCTTGCGACTGACGCCACTTTGTGCGAAGGTGCGCATCCGGACTCACTGTCGGAATAGATCAAAATGCCGAAAATTACCACTGCCGTACTGCAAAAAATGAAGCAACAAGGTGACAAAATCACCATGTTAACGGCTTATGATGCCAGCTTCGCCAAACTCTTTGCCGAGCAAGGCGTCGATGTGCTGCTAATTGGCGACTCGCTGGGCATGGTACTGCAGGGTCATAGCGATACACTACCCGTTACCACCGCCGATATCGCTTATCACACCCGGGCGGTGCGCGCCGGTGCCCCCGATGCCTTTGTGATTGCCGACATGCCCTTTATGAGCTATGCCACGCCGGAGCAGGCGATGCATAATGCGACGCCGCTGATGCAGGCCGGTGCCAATATGGTGAAATTAGAAGGCGGTGACTTTTTACTGCCAACCATCAAAGCCCTGACCGAGCGCGGCGTGCCGGTGTGTGGTCATTTAGGCTTAACGCCGCAATCCGTCCACTTGTTTGGTGGCTTTAAAGTGCAGGGTAAAACCGCGGAAAAAGCCGATGCCATGGTCCGGCAAGCGCTGGCGCTGCAGGAAGCCGGTGCGCAACTGCTGGTGATGGAATGTATTCCACAGCCGCTGGCCGAGCGAATTACTCAGGCGCTGACCATTCCGGTGATCGGTATTGGTGCCGGCAACGTCACCGATGGTCAGGTACTGGTGATGCATGATTTACTTGGCATCAGCAGTGGCTATATCCCAAAGTTTTCCAAAAATTATCTGGCGCAAACCGGTGACATCCGTAGCGCCATAACAACCTATGTCAGTGAAGTGAAAGCCGGCATTTTCCCGGCAAAAGAGCACAGTTTTCAATAATGCAGCACCTGGAATCGATCTCTGCGCTACGGGCGCAAATCCGCGACTGGCGCTTAGCCGGTAAACGCATTGGCTTTGTGCCAACGATGGGTAATCTGCACGCCGGCCATTTCCGGCTGGTTGATATCGCCCGCCAACATGCCGATGTGGTGA
This sequence comes from Alishewanella jeotgali KCTC 22429, assembly GCF_000245735.1. Lineage (GTDB taxonomy): Bacteria > Pseudomonadota > Gammaproteobacteria > Enterobacterales > Alteromonadaceae > Alishewanella > Alishewanella jeotgali. The sequence continues at coordinate 12,352 of NZ_AHTH01000045.1, read as the reverse complement.
TTGCCAGCATCTTTGTTAATCCGATGCAATTTGGTCAGAACGAAGATCTGGACAAGTATCCGCGTACCCTGGCGGCTGATATGCAAGGCCTGACTGCACATGGCTGTGCCGCCTTGTTCACGCCCACGCCGGCCATCATGTATCCGCACGGGCTGGACGTACAAAGCTTTGTCGAAGTACCGAAACTGGGCGATTTACACTGTGGCGCCAGCCGGGCCGGTCATTTCCGCGGCGTTAGCACCGTGGTGGCGAAACTGTTTAATCTGGTGCAACCGGATGTCGCCTGTTTTGGTCAGAAGGACTATCAGCAACTGGCGATTATCCGCCAGATGGTGGCAGACCTGTCGTTTCCGATTGAGATTATCGGGGTGCCGACTGAGCGCGCGGCGGATGGTCTGGCACTCAGCTCGCGTAACGGTTATCTGACGGCAGAGGAACGTGCCAAGGCACCGGCGTTATATCAGATCCTGCAGCAACTAAAACAACAGATCCTGGCTGCTGCCGCCCCTTACCGCGAGCTGGAGCAAAACGCCAAAGCGGCGTTACAGGCGGCCGGTTTTATCCCGGATTATCTGAATATCAGCCATCGTCAGACCTTAGCCCTGGCCAATGACGCCAATGAGCCAAAAGTGATCCTGGCGGCAGCCAAACTGGGTAGCACCCGGCTGATCGATAATCTGGAAGTGTAAATGCTCTACCTGGGCTGCCCGCTGTGGGCTAATCCACACTGGCGTGGCAGCCTGTATCCGCAAGGTACCAGCAGCAGCGACTTTCTCGCCCATTACGCCACCGTGTTTAACAGCGTCGAGGGCAATACCAGCTTTTATGCCGATCCGGACAGCGCCACCCTCAAGCGCTGGGCGGCGACCTTGCCTGCTGACTTCCGGCTGCAGTTAAAGCTGCCGTCGCGTTTTTCGCATAACAGCGCGACAACGCAAGCAGATGATATCCTGGCCTGGTTAAAGACGCTCAGCGTGTTAGGGGATAAGCTTGGTATGCTGCATTTACAACTGCCGGCCAGTACCGGCCCGCACGCCTTGCCCTGGCTGGAACAGCAACTTGCTACGCTTCGCCCGCATTACCCGCTGTGCGTTGAAGTGCGGCATCCGGCCTTCTTCGATAAGGCGGCACACGAAATCAGCTTAAACCGCTTACTACAGCAGTATCAATGCGAACGGGTGGTGCTCGATAGCCGGGCGCTGTTTAGTGTGCCGGCCCGCAGTCCGGCGCTATTGGATGCACAACAAAAAAAGCCCCGGCTACCAGTACATGCAATCTGTCTGAGCGCCCAACCGGTGATCCGCTTTATCGGCTGTGATGATGCCAGCATCAACCAGCATTATTATCAACCCTGGTTACGCAAAGTCGCCGACTGGCTGCAGGCCGGTAAAACTCCCTACTGCTACTTTCATACTCCGGATAATCATGGCGCACCGGCCTTATGCCGCCAGTTTGTCGCTGATTTACAGCCAATGGTGCCCGGCTTGCAGCACCCGGTACTGGCTCTTTGGCCAGGAGAAGCGCGCCAACAACTCGGTCTTTGGTAGAAAAGACCGCTGAGATCAAAGTTTTTCCGCCCAAAACCCGCTATGCTGCTTCTAAGAATGGCGTGAATGGAGAGCGGATCAGTGCTTAACACCCTGCTAGGCGTCAGCCGGGCAAATTTTCTAACCCTGACCTTAGTTTGCATCCTGCTGTCCGCCACCGCCAGTTGGCAAGCCGGCGCCTCACCTGGCTGGCCAACCCTGTTATTGGTGACCTTACTGGCGCTCTGTGCCCATATCAGCGTTAATGCCTTTAATGAATATTTTGATTTTAAGTCCGGTCTGGATTTTCTGACCGAACGCACGCCCTTTAGCGGTGGTAGCGGTACTCTGGTGGCTAATCCGGCTGCCAGTTACGCCGCATTGGCGATTGCCGTGATCAGCTTAGCATTACTGATCGCCGGCGGACTTTACCTCACCTTATTGCATGGCTGGCAACTGCTGCTGATTGGTATTCCGGGTGTGCTGATTATTTACGCCTATACCCAATATCTGAACCGCTCACCACTGGCCTGCCTGCTGGCGCCAGGCATTGGCTTTGGTTTGTTGATGACGCTGGGCGCGTTTTGGGTATTTGCACAGCAAGTCAGCATGGCAGCCTGGCTGTTGGCCGCCATTATCAGTTTGCTGGTCTCCAACCTGTTGCTGTTAAATCAGTTTCCGGATGTCGAAGCCGACAGGCAGGTCGGACGCCGGCATTTGCCGATTGTCATTGGCCGCAGCCACAGTGCCAGTGTTTATAGTCTGCTGGCTGCTGCCAGCTATCTGTTACTGCTGCTTGGTGTTGCCCTGGGTGCGCTGCCCTGGCAGAGCTTACTTGGCTTACTCAGTTTGCCGCTGTTGCTGAAAATTCTGCCTGGCATTTTCCGGCTGGCAGATAAACCACGCGAGCTGGCACCTTACCTTGGCCTGAATGTGCTGCTGTGCCATCTTTATCCCTTACTACTCAGTGCCGGTTTGTACTGGGCCGCCAGCGGCAATTAATCACGGAGGCAGGATGCAGATTATAACAACGGATATTATTGTGGTCGGCGGCGGTGGTGCTGGCTTACGCGCCGCTATTGCTGCTGCTGAAACCAGGCCGGATGCCCGCATTAGTCTGCTATCCAAAGTCTATCCGATGCGCTCGCATACGGTTGCAGCCGAAGGTGGCGCGGCGGCCGTCACGCTGGCCGAAGATAGTCTGGACGCACATTTTCAGGATACCGTTGCCGGCAGCGACTGGCTGGCTGACCAGCTGGTGGTGGAACATTTTGTTAAAGCCGCTTATCAGGAGCTGGTGCAACTGGAACACTGGGGCTGTCCGTGGAGCCGTAAAGCCGATGGCAGTATTCAGGTGCGGCGCTTTGGCGGCATGAAAACCGAACGCACCTGGTTTGCGGCCGATAAAACCGGCTTTCATATTTTGCATACGTTGTTTCAAACCTCAATGAAATATCCGGCCATCCGCCGGCTGGATGAGTTCTTCGTGCTGGATTTACTAGTCAGTGAACAGCAGGTGCTGGGGGTGCTGGCGCTGCAACTGAATAGCGGCGAACTATTCCAGATCCTGGCGCCGAAAGTGATACTGGCTACCGGCGGCGCAGGCCGGCTGTTTCACTACAATACCAACGGCGGCATCGTCACCGGTGATGGTATGGCGCTGGCGTACCGGCATGGTGTAGCGCTACGGGATATGGAGTTTGTGCAATACCACCCCACCGGCTTACCCGGCTCCGGCATCCTGATCACCGAAGCTGCCCGCGGTGAAGGCGGGATTCTGCTGAATAAAGACGGCTATCGTTACCTGCAGGATTATGGTCTGGGCCCGGAGACGCCCTTGGGCCAACCGCAAAACAAATATATGGAGCTGGGGCCACGCGATAAACTGTCGCAGGCGTTCTGGCAGCAGCAACAAGCCGGACTTACCGCTGACTATCAGGGGCATGCTGTCGTCTATCTGGATTTACGTCATCTCGGGGTACAGAAACTGGCCGAGCGGCTGCCCTTTATCTGTGAACTGTCGCGTTCTTACGTCAATATCGATCCGGTACAACAACCGATCCCCATTCGCCCGGCAGTGCACTATACCATGGGCGGCATTCTGACTGAGTTGCAAGGTGAAACCAGCATTAGCGGCTTATATGCAGTCGGTGAGTGCGCTTCGGTCGGCCTGCATGGCGCCAACCGGCTGGGGTCGAACTCACTGACCGAATTACTGGTATTTGGTAAAGCCGCCGGCGAACATGCCGCGCAAAGCCTACCGCCGATGCCGCGTAGCCAATCAACAGCAGCGACAGAGCAGGCGCAAACGCAACAACGGCGACTGGCCAGTCTGTTCGGTGGCAAACAGCAACAGAGCATCGCCAGCCTGCGTAAAGCCATGACACTGGCGATGGAGCAAGGTTGTGGTATCTATCGCGATGAACAAGGTATGCAGCAATGCCGCACCACCCTGGTATCGTTACAGCAACAGCTGGCCGGGCTGAAGGTAAGCGACCACAGTAAGGTGTTTAACGCTGAGCTGATCCAGTATCTGGAGCTGAGTTTCGGCCTGGAGGTGGCACTGACACTCTGTGAAAGCGCGCTGGCGCGTAAAGAATCGCGCGGCGCGCATCAACGGCTGGATCCGGGCCTGACCCAGCGTAATGATCAGGATTTTTTACAGCATACCCTGGCTTACCGGGCAGCGGATGGCCGTGTTGCGCTGCGTTACCAACCGGTTAGGATCACCTGCCTGCCACCGGCGGCCCGCGTCTACGGTGCTGCCGCTAAGCAAGGAGCCTGAGCATGGAAAAAACCATAATTATTCAGCGCTATAATCCCGAGCAAGATCAGGCACCCAGCGCAAAGCGCTATCAGGTGCCCTTTGATCACAGCACCTCGGTGCTGGATGCACTGCTGTATATTCAGCAGCAATTGGATCCGACGCTGGCCTTTCGCTGGTCCTGCCGGATGGCGATTTGCGGTTCTTGCGGCGTGATGGTGAATAAGATCCCGAAACTAGGCTGTAAAACCTTTTTACGCGATTATCCGGCTGAACTGACGATTAGCGCACTGGACCATTTCCCGATTGAGAAAGATCTGATCAGCGATATGGCGGTGTTTTTAGACCATCTGCAAGCGGTAAAACCTTATCTGATTAATGATAGTCAAAACACTGAACCGCACCGGCAAACGCCGGCGCAGCTGAAAAAGTACCAGAAATTCTCCAGCTGTATTAACTGTGGCCTGTGCTATGCCGCCTGTCCGCAATTTGGCCTTAATCCGGAATTTCTGGGGCCAGCGGCTATTGTCACGGCACAGCGCTATAACCTCGACAGCCGCGATCAAGGCAAAGCACAGCGCATGCCGCAGCTAAATGGCAAAAACGGCGTCTGGGCCTGCACCTTTGTCGGCTTTTGTGCCGATGTCTGTCCGAAGCAGCTGGATCCGGCAGCGGCCGTCAATCAGGGCAAAGTTGCCTCGGCTACCGATATGCTGATCAGCATCTTTAAACCTTAGGAGGCCCTATGCCAGACTCTGCCGGCGCCCGCCGCCCCTATCTGCAACCGCTCTCTCGCAGCTGGTGGCTAAAACATAGCTTTTTTCTGCGCTATATGCTGCGCGAAGCCACTGTGCTGCCACTGCTGTTTTTCTGTGGCTGCCTGCTGGCGGGGCTTTACAGCCTGAGTCAGGGAGAAAGTCAGTATCAAAGCTGGCTGGCGTTTATGGCGCAGCCCTGGGTGATAGCGCTGAATGCACTGGTGCTGCTGGCCAGCTTATATCATGCTAAAACCTTTTTTGAACTGTTCCCACGGGTGATGCCGCTACTGCCGGCACCACTGATGATTGCCGGCCAGTGGCTCGGCACCCTGCTGGTCGCGCTATTCTTACTCTGGTTATTTGGAGCTATCGGATGAATCAGCCAAAACGCTCAGATGAACCGATCTGGTGGGCCTTATTTAGTGCCGGTGGCGTCTGCTTTGCAATGGTGATTCCGGGTCTGGTATTAACCCTGGGCCTGCTCTACCCACTCGGATTATTGCCAGAAGCGGCTTTCAGTTATAGCCGGGTTCAGCAACTGTTACAGAGTTTCTGGGGCTTAGCGGGTCTGGCTTTCGCTGGCGCAGCCATTTGTTTGCCGCTATTTCATGCTATGCACCGCGTGCATCATGGTTTGCATGATTTAAAGCTGGCTAAAGGGCCGCTGGCCAAGGTCCTCTGTTATGGCCTGGCCAGCCTGCTTAGTGCTGTTGCTATCGTTTATAGCGGGATTATTGCTTAAGGGTGGTTAAAAAACGCTCTGACTCGGCAATGGCTTTATTCATCTCGGTCAGTAACCGGCTGATATCGCGCTCAATACTGCCAAATTCGCCTTTTAGCGCACCAATCGCCTGGGCATTCAGATTATGCTTTAAATACAGCGCATTATCTTTTAATGACGATAACACCGGTTGCATCGTCGCTTCGGCCTGACGCATGGTCACTAACAAGCTGGTGTACTGGCGGCGGGTTTGGCTAAGTTTGCGTTCGCTATCACGCTTCAGGCTCTGATTGCTGTATTCGTTCAGCTCCTGCTGCCACTCTTTAAAGAGTGCTTCAGCGACCTGCTCAATGGCATCGATACGATTTTTCACATCCAGTGCTGACTTTTCACAGGCATCGTATTCAGCCTGAGTGAGCTTGTACTGCCGCTGTAAATCACCACCATCATATTTGACCAGAGCCGAAAACTGCTCCAGCGCCGAACTGAACTGCTCCTGCGCCTGACGCTGCGACTGCTGCGCGCCCTCGACCCGATCGACCAAAATATCCCTTTTATGGACACCGACTTTTTCCATCGTCGCGTAATACGCCTGCTGACAGCCCGTCAATAGCAGCAATAGCACTAACCAAATTTTTGCCATCCCAAGCTCCTTACGACAATAAACCAACGCCCGACTAAGCGTACAATTGCTGCGCCGCCAATTGTAATAGCTTAGGATAAAACTCCTTATCCTGCTGTGCCAGCTGATCCTGCTCCACTAACACATCACGCAAAATCTGCTCTGTGGTCAGCGGATTAGCCAATACCACCCGAAACACTATGGTTTCCTGCCGCTGGTAGCGGGCGGGGGTTAGCCGGGTGCGGGAGACGAAAGATTTACCTTCTTCGCGTTGCCGCTTCTGAATAAACTTGGTTAGGCCGTTAAGCAGTTCATTAAAGCGCAGCTGCTGCTCCGGGCTGGCACTGGCCATCGCCTTTTGCACCTGCGCCGGCACATAGCGGTAGGTCAGGATACAGAGCTCCGGCTCAGTGATCAGTTCAAAGTCGATATTATGGCTAATCAGGGTGGCAAAGTAGCGGGCCTTTTCCAGACTGCGGTCGATCAGGATCTGATAACCCTGGCGACCAATCACCTGTAAGCAGGCATGCACCAGCATCGCCATACCGGGTCTTGAGCCCTCCAGCGTCTGGCTGCCCAGATCTTTCGAGCCTTTACGCAAAATATATTCGGCATGATGTTCAATCACGTTCGCCGTCGACGGGTGTTTAAATACCACCATACCGGCGCCCATCGGTACGTACATCTGCTTATGGGCGTCGATGGTCACAGAGTCTGCACGCTCAATACCAGCCAGCAAATGCCGATACTTAGCTGATAATAAGGTCGCGCCACCCCAGGCGGCGTCAACATGGAAATGGCATTGTTGTTGCTCGGCCAGATCGGCAAGCTCATTTAACGGGTCGATATTGCCGGTTTCCGTGGCGCCGGCAACGCCGACAATGGCTAGCACTTTAATATTACGCTCCGCAAGGTCGGCCAGTACCCGACGCATTTCGGCAGTGTCCACCTTGTTATTGGCGTCCGTTTTGACCGACACCACCATATCACGGCCGATACCCAACACATCTGCGGCCTTACCCAGCGAATAGTGACCACGTTCTGACACCACTATCGCCAACCCCTGATAACCATAATGCTGCATCGCGCGGAACAAGCCTTCTTTGGCGATACCTTTAAAGTCACCGTCCGGTTTTAATAAGCGGTTGCGGGCAATCCACAGCGCAGTGATATTGGCAATGGTACCACCGGAGCAAAAGGCACCCAGCGAATGATTAGCGCTGTGCATCCACTTTTTATAGAAGCCGTCTTTTTCGCCATACACCAGATGATGCATCATGCCCAATACCTGCCGCTCCAGCGGGGTAAAGGCTTTTGAGGTCTCGATTTTTACCAGGTTCTGATTTAAACCCACCATCATTTTCGACAGCGGCAGCACAAAATAGGGTAAGGCCGACGTCATATGACCAATAAAACTGGGCGCCGCAGTATGTACTGAGTGCGCCACCAGCTTTTGCATAATGGTATCGGTATAATCAGAAACAAAGGACGGCTGCTCCGGGATCTGGAACGCCTGAAAATCCCGCTCAATCTGCCATAACGGCTTTTCCACCGCTACGATACTTTCATTTAAAAAGCCGGCCAGATTCTGCGACAGGTTTTGTTCGATAATACTAAGGGTCGAATCCGGCGCTTCCGGGATCGTAAAAATACGCCACAGCGCTTCTTCGGAAGCCGTGGCCTGGCGTTTAATGATGTCGTTCATGCCTGTCGTTACCTGCTGTAACCTTATCAGCGTTTATACGCAGCAAAGCGTTCAACTGTACTGCAACCACCGAAAAATGTCTGCTAATTTCTGGCGTCTGTTTTATTGCGCCGCTAACTGCGTAAACCAATGCCTTTGTTGATCAGATACATCGCATAACTGAATAACACCAGGATAAAGCTCAGCACGACCACCAGCGCCAGCCATAAGTTGACATCGGTATAGCCCAGAAAGCCGAAGCGGAACGCATTCACCATATAGACAATCGGGTTTAGTTGCGCCAGTTGCTGCCAGAATCCGGGCAACAGTGTCAGCGAATAGAAGACACCGCCCAGGTAGGTTAAGGGCGTTAACACAAAGGTTGGAATAATGCTGATATCGTCAAAGGTTTTGGCATAGACGGCATTGATCAGGCCTCCCAATGCGAACAACATCGAGGTCAAGACCACGGTTAAGATAATAATCGCCAGATTATAAATACTGATGGTAACAAAAAACAGCGACAGCACCGTCACGATCAGCCCCACCAGAATACCGCGCGCCATGCCACCACCAACATAACCGAGCACAATAATATAGTTGGGTACCGGCGCTACCAGTAGCTCTTCGACATTACGCTGGAACTTGGCGCTAAAAAACGACGAAGCCACATTGGCGTAGGAGTTGGTAATAACCGACATCATAATCAGGCCGGGAACAATAAATTCCATATAACTAAAGCCGTTCATCTCGCCGATCCGAGAGCCAATCAGGCTACCGAAAATGACAAAATACAGGCTCATGGTAATGGCCGGCGGCACCAGGGTTTGTACCCAAATGCGCATAAAGCGCGTAATCTCTTTGATCAGAATACTTTGTAACGCAATCAGATAGCGAGCTGTCATTTTGCTTGTCCTCTGCCATGTTCTACTAAGGTGACAAACAGCTCTTCCAGCCGGTTGGCTTTATTCCGCATTGATAACACCTTTACCTGCTGCGCACTAAGTTGTTCGAAGATCGGGTTTAAGCCAGCACTTTTCTCTACGTCCACTTCCAGACTGTGTTGATCTAACTTACGCCAGACAAAGTCAGCCAGCTGCAGGCTGTCCGGCAGTTGGTCCAGATCCAGAATAAAGGTTTCTTTACCCAGCTTGGATAACAACGCTTTCATACTGGTGTTTTCGATAATCCGCCCTTTATCAATAATGGCGATATTACGACACAGCATCTCGGCTTCTTCCAGATAATGGGTGGTCAGGATAATCGTCACGCCCTGCTGATTTATCGTGCGTAAAAACTCCCACATTGAGCGCCTTAGCTCAATATCGACACCGGCCGTCGGCTCATCGAGGATCAACAACCTTGGCTCATGCATCAGTGCCCGGGCAATCATTAGCCGCCGCTTCATGCCACCCGACAACTCACGGGCCCGGGCATGACGTTTTTCCCATAACCCCAGCTGGCCTAAATATTTCTCAGCACGTTGTAAGGCCACCGCACGCGGCACACCATAATAGCCGGCCTGATTGACTACGATTTGCAGCAGGGTTTCAAACTGATTAAAGTTAAATTCCTGCGGCACCAGGCCGAGCTGACTTTTTGCCGCTTCCAGCTCGGTATCCAGGTCAAAGCCAAATACCTTAACTTGCCCGCGGCTTTTATTGACCAGCGCACTGATAATACCGATGGTGGTACTTTTACCGGCACCGTTTGGCCCTAACAACGCAAAAAAATCGCCCTGCTGTACCTGTAAATCGATACCACTGAGTGCGACCGTACCGCTGCGATAGATTTTATGTAAGTCTTTAATGTCCAGTGCCAGCGTCACGCTATTCTCCTGCTTGCTGTTGTCGCGAGTCATAGCCCCAGCGCCCCACTAACTGTTGCGCTAAGCCCAGTTGATCCAAGACCCGGGCCACCATAAAGTCGACCAAATCGCTGATTTGCTGCGGCTGATGATAAAAACCGGGCGCGGCCGGCATAATACAGACGCCAAGGCGGGCTAGCTTCAGCATATTTTCCAGATGAATGGCACTGAGTGGGCTTTCCCGCAGCACCAGTATTAGCTTGCCACCTTCCTTAATCACCACATCAGCGGCACGCTCCAGCAGGTTATCACTGGCGCCCTGCGCGATAGCCGACAGGCTGCCGGTAGAACAGGGGCAAACCACCATCTGTTTCGGCGCCGCCGAGCCGGAAGCAACCGGTGAAAACCAATCGTCCTTACCATAAACCTTTAACAGGCCGGGTGCAGCTTGCAGGTACTGTTCCAGCTGCTGTGCGCATTTCTCCGGCGCAGCACTTAACTGCAATTGCTGCTCAGTGGCAAACACCACCCGCGCCGCACTGGACATCAGCAGATGCACTTTAATGCCCTGCGCTAACAATACCTGTAATAAACGTAAACCGTAGGGCGCACCCGAGGCACCGCTAAAGGCCAGAGTAATCTCTTTGCTGGTTATCATTGGCTTTCCTATCGACTGGCCACGCTTAACTCAGCGCCTCCAGTAGTTGTTGATGAATGCCGCCGAAGGCGCCATTGCTCATTATTACTATCTGATCGCCTGGCTGCACCAGCGCCAGAATACTGGCTTTCAGCTCAGCAATGTCATAACAGACACTGGCCGGCATCGAGAGCCGCGCGGCCAGCTCGGCCATCGACCAGCCGGCATTGCGTGGCTCATATAAAAACACCTGATCTGCCGTTAACAGCGCCTGCGGCAAAGCCGCCTGATGCACACCAAGGCGCATGGTATTAGATCGCGGCTCTAATACGGCGATAATCCGCGCCTGGCCCACTTTCGCCCGCAAGCCTTGCAGCGTGGTGGCAATAGCGGTGGGGTGATGGGCAAAATCGTCGTAGATGGCAATACCTTGTGGAGAGCCTTTTAGCTCCATCCGCCGTTTTGGTGCCACGAAGCTGGCTAAGGCCTCGGCTGCAACACCAACCGGTACCCCGGCATGACGCGCGGCAGCAATCGCCATTACCGCATTATCAACATTGTGCTGGCCACTGAGCGACCAATTTACCAGCGCCACCTGTTGCTGTTGCCAATACAGCGCAAACTGACTGCCATCCGGTGTTAATAACTCGGCCTGCCAGTCGCTGCCATAGGCTTCACGTTGGCTCCAGCAGCCCATAGCCAGCGTCTCGGCGACGGCAGGTGTCGCTTCCGGTGACAACACCAGCCCTGAAGCTGGCACGGTGCGTAACAAATGATGAAACTGCCGCTGGATCGCCGCCAGATCCGGGAAGATATCCGCATGATCATACTCAAGGTTGTTGATCACCAGTGTACGCGGCCGGTAATGCACAAATTTGGAGCGCTTATCAAAAAATGCCGTATCGTATTCGTCGGCTTCAATCACAAAGAACGGCGCCTCACCTAAGCGGGCAGAAACGCCGAAATTTTGCGGTACACCGCCAATCAGAAAACCCGGCTTAAGACCGGCATAGTCTAAGATCCAGGCCAACATACTGGCGGTGCTGGTTTTACCATGGGTGCCGGAAACGGCCAGTACCCAGCGCTGCTGCAGTAACTGTTCGGATAACCACTGTGGGCCTGAGGTGTAAGGCAGGTTATGTTCCAGCACATACTCAACGGCCGGATTACCACGCGATAAGGCATTACCGATAATCACCAGATCCGGGGCGGGTTCCAGCTGTGCGGGATCATAACCCGGAGTCAGACTGATGCCCAGCTGTTCCAGCTGAGTGCTCATCGGCGGGTAAACCTGTTGATCGGAACCTGTGACCTGATGGCCAAGGGCTTTGGCCAGGGCTGCGATACCGCCCATAAAGGTGCCGCAAATCCCCAGAATATGAATATGCATAATGTACTTCTCTGTTAAGCAGGGGCTTATTGTAGCAAATGCAGAATAAGCTGCGATCAAAACTGCAATTTAAGAATAAATTCTTTAAAATAACCCAGACTGAATGAGATTTCGCCACTTGTACCGGACGAAAGCTTAATCGGTCTGACTCTGTCTTACCCGAAAATATAACAAGGACCTACTATAATGCGTCGCATCTCACCCGTACTGCAACAAGATGGCGTGGATCCGGATCTGATCTCGTTGTTAAAAACTATCCTGGCGGCCTGCCGCGAAATCGCCTTCCGCGTCGGTCAGGGCGAACTGGCCGGTGTACTGGGCTCCACGCTGTCGGAAAACGTACAGGGCGAAACCCAGAAAAAACTGGATGTGATCGCGAACGAATTACTAAAAGAAGTGATCCTGGAAACCGGCGTGGTGAAAGCTATCAGCTCAGAAGAAGA
>NZ_AHTH01000046.1 GCF_000245735.1 Alishewanella jeotgali KCTC 22429 | reverse complement strand
AGCCGGGTTTACCCGGCTTTTTGCTATCTTTTGCTAAGCTTTTCACGCTATTCCAGCCCTACTGCATAGAAATTCGGCAAACAAGCAGGCAGAACCGGAATATGCGAAAAAAACGGTTGACGCTATTTCTTCAGATCAGCATAATACGCGCCACTTGCTTAGGACAAGTTTACGTGGCTACATAGCTCAGCTGGTTAGAGCACAGCACTCATAATGCTGGGGTCGCAGGTTCGATTCCCGCTGTAGCCACCACTTTACTTTTCTCATGCATGCGGAAGTGGCGAAATTGGTAGACGCACTGGATTTAGGTTCCAGCGCCGCGAGGCGTAAGAGTTCGAGTCTCTTCTTCCGCACCATCCTAAACAAGTAGCTGTAGTTTCTGCAGGGGCGTAGCCAAGCGGTAAGGCAGCGGGTTTTGATCCCGCCATGCGTTGGTTCGAATCCAGCCGCCCCTGCCATTAACTCAGAATTCCCTGTAGGGGCGTAGCCAAGCGGTAAGGCAGCGGGTTTTGATCCCGCCATGCGTTGGTTCGAATCCAGCCGCCCCTGCCATTATTTAGAGAACCCGACCATGTGTCGGGTTTTCGCTTTTTGGCGTTTGGCTAAATTTCATAGCATCACGATGGCTAACTAGCACACATATAGATTTTGCAGCGTCAAGAGCGGAGCAACGCTACTGATGCTCATCGTTACGCAGGTTCTAGCTCGGTGCATCCGGCGGCTAAACGCGCCGTACAACTTTGCCGGGGCACGCCGTGAACCCGTCCCTGGGGGCTCCTCTTTCGCATCCATGCGAAAGACGTCCCCGGTCAAAGTGTACTATGCATTTACCACCTCGTTCACGATAGTGCCACTAAAAGCATATTTTCGTGATGCCCCACCGGTATTTGTTAAGCCCTTAGCTGCGGTAGAATTTTCGTAACAGCAGCAGGGATGCTGCGGAGGCTGAAAGGGCACAAGGATGTGATCCTTGAAGCCGGTGGAGAAAATTACTACCCAGCTAAGGGCGCTGCCCCAACCTCAACGCTACTGGTGCTAATCATTACGCAGGTTCTAACTCAGTGCACCGGGCAGCATCTAAAACTATGGCGTCTAGGCAGCAGGTTTAAAACACCGAATTCCCCACGGCATACTTAGTTAACAACTGCTTCGCCATCCCTGCCTTGGCCGCTAACCTGAGCCCCTGCTGTCGCAACAACGACAGCGGCGCCGACTCCCGACAAAAGGTCTGATAAATCACATCCATCGCCCCCATCATCAGCGTATTCTGCATACGCCGCTGCCGCTGATACTGCTGTAAACTATCCGCATCCGTGAGGGATTTGCCAGCGCTTAAATTCGCCGCCAGCTGTTCAACCAATAACATCGCATCAGCAAAGCCCAAGTTCACCCCCTGCCCGGCCAGCGGATTAATGGTATGCGCTGCATCGCCGGCTAATACCACCCGGCCCTTAACGTATTGCTGCGCCTGCATTCGCGCCAGCGGAAACCAGGCTGAGCCTTTTAGCTTAATCGCGCCCAGCTCTGGCGGAAACGCCTCAATAAAGGCCTGCTCTAAAGCTTTGGGGCTTAACGCCGCCAATTGTTTAACTTTGGCGGCTTCGTCATACCAGACTAAGGACGCCTGCGCACCGGGTAAGGGTAAAAAGGCGCGCGGGCCACTGGGGTAAAACTGCTGCCAGGTAATATCCTGCTGCGGATAGGGCGTATCGACATAGGCCACCAGACAAGCTTGCTGATATTGCCAGCCGGCCGTACCGATGCGTGCCAGCTGCCGCACTTTAGACTGAGCACCATCGGCACCAATTAATAACTGGCACTGCAGCTCACGACCATCGCTCAGCGTTAGCTCCACGCCCTGCTCGTCTTGCTGCAGCGTAGTAATTTCACAGTCAGTCAGTACCGTGACTGACTCAGCAAATTGCTGCCACAGCGCCAGCTGTACCAGGTTGTTTTCGACAATATGGCCAAGGTGACGCTCGCCAATCTCACTGGCAGCAAAGCGCAGCTGCGCACTGCCCTCGCCTGCCTGTAAATATTGATACGGACACAGCCGCATTTGCTGCAGGTTTTGCCAGGCGCCGAGAGCTGTCAGCCAGCGCTCGGAACGCAGATTTAATGACGACACCCGCAAATCAATCGCACTTTGCGCATTGAACGGCGCTGGCGCCTGGCGCTCCAGCACGGTAATCGACAGGCCTAAGCGACTGAGTGCAACAGCCAGGGCTGCACCGACCATACCGCCGCCGCTGATCACCACATCGCTGGTTATTAGATTTTGCATCTTTTTGTCCTGCTTTTACCGCACTGCGGCAAGTAATTCCGGTAAAATTTTGCTAAGGTTAACAACAATTTTGTAGCGTGCAAAACAGCCAGATCAAATAAGCCGAAAAAAGATTGACGGCTGACTGAAAATGCGGCATTTTGCGCGCCCTGTTGCCCGGCTACGCCGCGGCGGCAAAGCGATAGCCGACATGCTGGCAAAGCTGATGTCGGCTATATACGCCGGTACCCTGTAGACCGGACTTATCACTGCTGACTTGGAGAGATCTGATGCGTAATGTAACGGTTGCTGCTACCCAGATGATTGGTGGCTGGAATGTCGAAGAAAATATCGCCCGCGCGGAAAAACTGGTGCGCCAGGCGGCGGCTCAGGGAGCACAAATCATTCTGTTACAGGAACTGTTCGAACGTAACTATTTCTGCCAAAAGCAAAAGCCTGAGTATTTAGGTTTTGCCGTGCCGGTAGAAGAAAACCCGGCGGTAAAACACTTTGCCAAGATTGCCAAAGAGCTGGCAGTGGTGCTGCCGATCAGTATTTATGAGCGTGCCGGCAACTGCCTGTATAACACTGTGGTGATGCTGGATGCCGATGGCAGCAATATGGGCATTTACCGCAAGAGCCATATTCCGGATGGCCCGGGTTACAGCGAAAAATACTACTTCACCCCGGGCGATACCGGTTTTAAAGTCTGGAATACCCGTTATGCCAAAGTGGGCGTCGGTATTTGCTGGGATCAGTGGTTCCCGGAGTGTGCCCGTAGTATGGCACTGCTGGGCGCTGAGCTGATTTTCTACCCCACTGCCATTGGCAGTGAGCCGCATGATGCCACTATTAATTCCCGTGACCACTGGCAGCGCACGCAGCAGGGTCATGCGGCGGCAAACTTAACGCCGGTGATCGTATCTAACCGCATTGGTACTGAACCGAGGGCGATTTCTCCATTACCTTCTATGGCAGCTCCTTTATTGCTGACCACAGCGGTGCCAAGGTACAGGAAGCGAACGAAACTGACGAAGCCGTTCTGGTCCATACCTTTGATTTAGACGAAGTAGCCGCCATTCGTCGCGCCTGGGGCGTATTCCGTGACCGTCGCATCGATATCTACGATACGCTGCTGACCAAAGACGGCAAAATCAACCCGGAGAACAGCAAGTGAGCCAAACGCTAACCTCTACCCCAAAACAAGACGGTTTTAGCATGCCGCCCGAGTGGGCGCCGCATAAGCAAACCTGGATGATTTGGCCGGAGCGCACTGACAGCTGGCGTTTAGGTGCCAAGCCGGCACAAGCCGCCTTTGTTACCGTAATTAAAGCCATCGCCGGCTTTGAACCGGTATCGGTTGGCGTATCGGCGGCACAATATGCCAATGCCTACGCCCAGCTAAGCCAGGCCAATACCAAATTCCCAATCCGGGTGGTCGAAATTTCCAATAATGACGCTTGGTGCCGTGATACCGGCCCGACCTTTGTTACCAATGGTAAAGGGCAAGTCCGTGGTGTGGACTGGACCTTTAACGCCTGGGGTGGCCTGAATGGTGGCCTGTATTTCCCCTGGGATCGCGATGATCAGGTTGCCAGTAAAATTCTTGGCATTGAGCAACTGCCGCGCTACCGCACCGAGGGCTTTGTGCTGGAAGGTGGCGCTATTCATGTCGATGGTGAAGGCACCCTGCTGACCACAGCCGAATGCTTGTTAAATGCCAACCGCAACCCGCATTTAAGCCGCGAACAGATTGAAGCCATGCTGCGCGAGCATCTGGCCATTGAAAAAGTACTGTGGCTGGAAGACGGCATCTTTAATGATGAAACTGACGGTCATGTCGACAATATGGCCTGCTTTGTCAAACCCGGTGAAGTATTGTTAGCCTGGACTGACGATGAAAACGATCCGCAGTATGCCCGCAGTAAGGCGGCGCTGGACTATTTAGAGGCCAGTACCGATGCAAAAGGCCGCAAAATTAAGGTGCATAAGCTGCCGGTACCGGCGCCGATTATCGCCAAAGCCGAAGAATATGCCTCTGTTGATCAGTCAATGGCGGCGATCCCTCGCGAAGCCAATGCCCGTCTGGCCGGCTCTTACATTAATTTCTATTTATGTAATGGCGGCTTAATTCTGCCCACCTTTGATGATCCTAACGATCAGATCGCAGCAGAGATCCTGCAGCAGCTGTTCCCGGCGCATCAGGTAGTGACGGTACCAGGCCGGGAAATCCTGCTGGGCGGCGGTAATATTCACTGTATCACCCAGCAGCAACCTGCTGGCTAATCGCGAGCGTAACGACCATGGCCAAAGCCTGCGCCTTACATATTCTGGTAAAAAGCCGCGAACAAGCGGAAAAGCTGAAAAAGCAGCTGGAGCAAGGCGCCGACTTTGGCAAACTGGCAAAGCAACACTCATTGTGTCCGTCCGGTAAAAAAGGTGGTGACCTCGGTGAGTTTCGTAAAGGCCAGATGGTCAAGCCTTTTGACGATGCGGTCTTTAAAGGGCCGCTGTTAAGTGTGCAAGGGCCGGTTAAAACCCAGTTTGGCTTTCATCTAATCAAAACCCTCTATCGCAGTTAGCTCGCTATTTGCCGATTGCAATACGCTCTGCTAAGCTGAATCAGTCTGAAAAAAGTCTTTTAAAGGACTGCCAATGCAAACTGAGACCATCACCTACCTGAAAGAACATGCCAATACGCTGGAGCTACAGGAAGAGCTGCTGATCACCAAAAACGGTAAGCCGGCTTTTGTGGTGCAATCCTATCAGGATTATCAATTCCAGCAGGATACCCTCGCTTTACTGAAATTATTAAAACTTTCCGAAAAGTCATTACAAGATAAGGCATTAACGCTGGAGCAAGCCTTTGACTAGTGGCTACACGCTGGTCGCCTCGCCACTGTTTCGTTTATCCCGCCAAAGGTTGCAGGCATTTTTAACTGAAAAGTATTCCGCAGAACTGGCGCATCAAACGCTGGCGAGCATTAAAGAGCAAATCGCCACGACTTTACCCACACAGCCACTGATTGCGCCAATTAGCGAACGCTTGTTCAAGCTCGGCTTAACGGAATACCGGCAATGGCAGTTGGATAAACATAATCTGTTGTTTTATCAGGTGGATGCTAAGCAGCAACCGCTTGAGCTATTACTGCTAATGGATAGCCGGCAAAATGTGCAAAAGCTTCTCTATGAATTAACCTTATTACTGTAAAGCTTGTTGTTGGCAATGGATGATCTGGTGGCAGATATTTTAAGTCTGATTGAATAAGCAGTAGCGGCCGCACCCGCTGCCGCCGCTGTTGTGAAACTGTTGTGTCGCGGTGTTGTTAGGCCTTACCCAGTGCTTTAGCTCTGAGTTTGGCTTTAAGTTTGCCGGCAGATTGCTTTTTCGCCGGGCCATCCTGCCGTGCGCCGGGGCGTTGCCCCGGTTTACGCGCCAGCTGTTCTTCTGGTGGCTGAAAACTGGGGTCGTGCTCATAACCCGGTACGATCTGGGTTGGCAGCACCTGCTGGGTTAGTTTTTCAATATCCTGCAAAGCGCCGAGTTCATCCGGCCCCACCAGCGTGACCGCTACGCCACTTAAACCAGCGCGCCCGGTGCGGCCAATCCGATGGACATAGTCCTCGGCAACCTGTGGCAGATCGTAGTTCACCACATAGGGTAACTCACTGATATCCAAACCCCGGGCGGCAATATCGGTCGCCACTAAAATCCGCACCTTACCCTGTTTGAATTCATCCAGTGCACGTTGCCTTGCCCCCTGCGCCTTATCGCCATGGATCGCAGCTGTGGTCAGGCCGTCTTTTTGCAGTTGTTTCGCCAGCCGGTCGGCGCCATGTTTGGTGCGGACAAAGATCAGCACCTGCGGCCAATTTTGCATGCCAATCATATGCGAAATCAATTCGCGCTTGCGATGACGATCGACCAGATAAACTTGTTGGGTGACGCGGTCTGCAGTTGCGTTAGCGGTGGCCACCTCTATTAATACCGGCTTATTTAACAGCTCGTCGGCCAGAATTTTAATCTCTTTGGAATAGGTCGCCGAAAACAGCAGGGTTTGCCGCTGTGCCGGTAACTTGGCCATAATACGTTTAATATCAACAATAAACCCCATATCCAGCATGCGGTCTGCTTCATCCAGCACCAACACTTCCAGCTGACTTAAATCAATGGTCTGTTGATGTAGATGATCAATTAAACGCCCCGGCGTGGCGACCAGAATATCCAGCCCTTGCTCAGCCTCATCATATTGTGGCCGGATTGACACCCCGCCATAAAATACGGCACCACGCACTGACAAATAGCGGCTATAGGTTTGCACACTTTCAAATACCTGTTGCGCCAGCTCACGGGTGGGCGTTAATACCAATACTCTGACTTGGGCCGGTTGTAAGACTTTCGGCGCATTGAGCAGTTGTTGCAGCAATGGTAAGGTGAAAGCCGCCGTTTTGCCGGTACCGGTTTGGGCGCCAGCCAGCACATCTTTGCCACTGAGGATCGGCGGGATAGCTTGCTGCTGCACTGGCGTAGCAGCCTGATAGCCCTGCTCAGCTAAAACACGTAGAATAGGCTCTGCCAGAGCCAGGGTTTGAAATTGCATGCGATGTTCCGAACTAGTTTTTCGTCAAGCTGTGTCAGCCGGCTATTATAGCAGGGCGACGGCGCCGGAGATATGATGCCGTGTCCGACTGGTATCTTTATCTGATCCGTACCGCACAAGGGCAACTCTATACCGGCATTAGTACCGATCCGGTGCGGCGCCTGCGCCAACATCGGGGCGAATTAGCCGGTGGCGCTAAGTCGCTGCGCGGTAAGGGCCCGCTGACCCTGGTTTATCAACAGCCTTACCCCTGTCGCGCCAGTGCCAGTAAAGCGGAGTATCAGGTTAAGCAACTCAGTAAAGCCGCTAAAGAACAGTTAATTTCGCGCTCTGCCCTTTTAACCAACAGCGAGTAGAAGATGGAAAATTTTTACCTGGTATTGGCCTATTTGCTTATTGGCATACTGTTACGCCGTTTACCCGCCATGCCGGACAACAGTGGTTTAGTGCTGAATATCTATGTGCTCTATGTGGCATTACCGGCGCTGATCCTGAAAAATATCAAGTTGCTGGAGTTCTCCTTTGCCCTGTTGATCCCGGCTGTCACCCCCTGGTTGCTGCTGTTGGTGGTGGTGGCCACAGTATTGCTACTCAGCCGGTTATTTGGCTGGTCCCGCGAAGTCACCGGGGCTTTGCTGGTGATCCTGCCGCTGGGCAATACCTCTTTTCTCGGCTTTCCGATGACCGAAGCGCTGTTTGGTCAAACCGCCATGCCTTATGCCGTGGTGTATGACCAGATTGGCTCCTTTATTGCGCTGGCTACCTATGTCACTATCGTAGCGGCGATCTATAGCCCAACGATGGCCAAGCCAACACCCAAGGCGATTTTGCTGAAGATTATTGGTTTTCCATCCTTTATTGCGTTGATCGTTGGCTTGCTGATCCGGGATTTTAGTCTGCCGCCACTGGCAGTATCACTGGTAGATAATCTGGCTGCGACCCTGGTGCCGGTGGTGATGATTGCGGTTGGCTTTCAGCTCAGTTTCCGCTTTAGTAAAAGTGAAGTATCACCTTTGATTAGCGCGCTCTGCATCAAACTGGCTTTGATGCCAATCAGTGCCTGGCTAATTTGGCGCGCCTTGGGGCAGGAAGGTTTGGCGGTACAAATCAGTATCTTTCAGGCGGCGATGCCGCCAATGATTTCGGCCGGCGCTATCGCCATTATGGCAGGTCTGGCGCCACGCTTAGTCAGCGGCGTGATCGGTTTTGGTATTCTGGCTGGCTTAGTGACCCTGCCGGTGGTGTATTGGTTGCTTAGTTAGCGTACGGCCGCTAACGGCTGCTTATCAGGCGTCCAGCGGCTTTTGCTGTTCCAGCTTTTTGATATGTTCGGTCAGGCCAAGCGCCTTTTCTACATCCAGCATAATGGCAATGCCAGTATCCAGCTTTTCGTCCAGGCCGCCGACGCGTACCAGTTCGCCGCTATGCGTTATCGGGCGTTTAATCGCTTTCCAGCCGGGTATCCAGTCGTATTGTGGTAATGCGGTTACCGACAATTTCATCCACAGTTAATTTTATCGCGCCGATAATTACCTCAGCTCCAGCCACAACCTCAGTGCTCAGTTTTTCCCGGCAATACTCATCCAATGTTAGCTCAGCATCCTGCCCCGTAAAATCCAGGTTATAACACCAAGCCAGATCACTAAACCGACTCGCCCCTTTTAACCTTAGCGTAGTGGGTAATTCAGGGTTAATAAAACCTGGCTCAGAAAAAATTTGCTCCAGCATCGGTTTATAATCTTTTTTCAGCACCACAAACAGATGATCACCAGCCTCTAGCACCGTTGAACCTCGCGGCGGAATAATTTGCTCCTGCCGGGTAATCATGGCAACCACCACCCCCTCAGGTAAGGCCATCCGGGACAAGCGGCGATTGATCGCTCTCGATCCTGCTGCCAGGGTGTACTCGACAATTTCGGCGTCAACATCCCCTAAGGCGGTAATTTCCAGTGTTGCCGCTGGCTTGGCTGTTACCGGTTCAATCAAATCCAACTTTTTAGCAACCCAAGCCAGAGTGGAGCCTTGTAAGGTTGCGGAAATTAACACCACGAAAAACACCGCGTTGAAAATAAGTTCCGCACCCGGCAAGCCATACATTAGTGGAAAAATCGCCAGGATAATCGGTACTGAGCCACGCAGCCCAACCCAGGACACCAGAGTCATCTGCCGTAGTGAAAAGCCAAACCATTTCAGCACCGGCAATACCGCCAATGGTCGGGCGACAAAAATTAGCACTGCGGCGATCAGTAACCCTTGCCACCAAACATCCAGCAGTGAGCTGGGGTTAATCAGTAACCCTAACATCACGAACATCATAATCTGGCTTAGCCAGGCCAAACCATCATGGAACAGAAAGGTCGTTTTCTGAAACGCAAATTTGTTATTACCAATCATCACACCACAGATAAAGATGGCCAGGAAGCCACTACCACCGAGATTAGCCGCCAGACCAAAGGATAGTAAACCGGCAGCCGCTACTAACACCGGATATAAGCCGGTTGCCTGCAGTTGGATCCGGTCCAGCAGTTGCAGCGTTAGATAACCAATCAATAAGCCGACCAGGGCGCCACCACCCATCTGTAAAAAGAATAGCTGCAATACGCCAACACCGGGTTTTAAGCCATTTACCAGCACTTCCAGTAGTGTGACAGTCAGGAAAATTGCCATCGGATCGTTCGAGGCACTCTCAATTTCCAGAGTCGACTTCAATCGCTCGTTCAGATTAATGCCGGCATTACGTAATAGTGAGAATACCGCTGCTGCATCAGTTGAACCGACGATAGCGCCGATCAGCAAACCTTCCATTAAGCTGATTGGCAGAATATAACTGGCCGCGACACCGGTAATCAGCGCAGTTACCAATACCCCGAGGGTTGCCAGAATCGATGCTGGCTTCCAGACTTTTTTCACAGCACTTAGCGGCGTTTGCAAGCCCCCATCAAACAAGATAAAGGCTAGTGCAATGGTGCCAACCGCGTGCGCGAACTGCGGGTTGTTAAAGGCTAAACGGCCAAACCCTTCCTCTCCGGCTAACATTCCGACTAATAAAAACAGCACCAGCATCGGTAAACCCAACCGTGCCGACAGCTTACTGGACAGAATACCCAGTAGAATCAGCACAGAGGCAACGAGGATAAGCTGGTCAATCAAAAACATAGTCGGTCCTTTTAGGGTAAAGCCTGATAAATAAGGGTTAATATGGAGCCATATCGTCCGGTTTCAAAGCGATCTCCGCTAAAGTAATAACTCTCCCCTTCGGCAACGATTGGGCTGTGCTTTTTATTGGTAAGTAGCACCACCAATAATTGCTGTTCCGGATCGATCACGGTCGCAGTGCCGGTCCACCCGGTATGACCGTAAGCGCTGTCACTGGCATAGGCGCCAAAATGCCAGTTTAAATCGCCCTGCACTGCGGTGCGCCAGCCTAAGCCAAAGCGATGGTCATAGGGTGACGGTGCTTTAAACTGGGCCAAAGTTGCCGGGGTGAAAAATTGCTGCCAGCCATAACCACCACCTTGTAAACTTAACGCCATTAACACAGCAAGCTCTTCAGCAGTGCTAAATAAACCTGCATGGCCTGCTACCCCCTGAAACGAATAAAAGGCTTTTTCGTCATGCACCTCGCCAACAATCACGCCGCTGCGGTTGGCCGGAAAACTGACCCGGCCGCCGCGGCTATTACCGTCAAGTTCAGTGGCAGCGATCTGATCGCGCGTAAAGCCATGCTGCAGCGGATTAAACAGGGTTCGGAATAATCCCAGCGGCTGGTAAAACTGCTCACGCAGATACTGGTCCAGTGGCTGGCCACTGAGTCGCTCAATTAGCATCCCCAGCAGCATATAGTCGACATCACTATAGACTGCAGCCACACCACGCTCAGTGGCAAACGGAACTTGAGTCAGAATAAGCTGCTCAGTATCGGCTTTATTTAACGAATAAAACTGCGGGCCATGGCGATTATCCGGGCGGAAAAAATGTACCTCGGGCGCATAGCCGGCGGTGTGGTACAGCAGGTCGCTGACTGTGCGCTGCTCACGGCCGTCGCCCTGATACTCAGGCAGGTAATGCTGCACCGGCTTAGTCACATCCAGCTTGCCCTCACTGACCAGGCGCATCAGCGCATAGTTAGTGGCATACATTTTACTGTTTGAGGCGATATCAAACAGGGTATCGGTTTGCATCCCCCGCGGCTGGCTAAGCAGTGAACCATCGGCCCGGTAGCGCTCGGCATAGCCATAGGCACTGTGTTTGATAATGACCCCGTCTTTTACCACCAATAGCACAGCACCGGGAAAACCCTTTGCTATTTCCTGTTCGATTAGCTGGTCGACCTGAGCAAAAGCTGCAGTATAAGGCTCTAAATTAGTACGTAGCGTTGGATAGGGGATATTGATTAGTACTTTGGCATCAGCCGGGCTAACGCTAATCAGCTCCAGCCGATTTTCACCATTGCGGGTTAGCCTGGAAAGATCGACCCGCAGCGGTTTATGTTCAGTTGTGGCGTGCAAGGTGAGTGTCTTGCCGTTAACCTGCAAACTCAGCTGCTGGGCTTGCTGCAAATCAACCAGCATTTCCCCCTGACCGGCATAAGCCAGAAAACGCCGTTTATTATTTACCGCAACACGCTCACTGCGCTGCTCCGGCCAATGCAACACCAACTGACCACGCTGCTCGGCCAGAACAAGTTGCTCGGCTGCGCTAACGGTGCGGCTGGGAGCTTGCGGCGACAAACTGCAAGCCACCAGACTAAGCAACAGGCAACCGCTAAATAATAAACGTCCTAACATACCGTTCCACCGCTTCTTTTTCCGGACTTTGCCCAATGCCAGCACCAAAAATGACACAGCCGGCGTTAAACAACCGGCTGTGTTGAAAAGACTACTTTTGACAGACGACATTCGCTGCCAGGCCGGTCATTACTGCAAGGTTACTTTGGCAAACTTACGTTTACCGACTTGATAAATTTGGCTGCTGCCTTTAGCAACATCCATTTTGCTATCTTCAATCTTTTGCTCACCGTTTAATTTCACCGCACCTTGCTTAATCATCCGGATCGCTTCTGAGGTGCTGTCAACCAAACCGGCTTCTTTTAGTAAATTGGCAATCGGCATCGTCTCGCCCTCGCAGCTTAGCAGCACTTCCGGAATATCATCCGGCAAGGCATTTTTGCTAAAACGCTGGGTAAAGTCCTGATGCGCCGCTTCAGCAGCCGCCTCATCATGGAAGCGGGCGATAATTTCTTTGGCCAGCAAAATCTTTACATCACGCGGGTTCGCACCGGCTAACACATCCTGCTTTAACTGCTGGATTTCTGACAGCGGTTTAAAGCTCAGTAAATCATAGTAGCGCCACATCAGATCGTCAGAAATCGACATAATTTTGCCAAACATCTCGCTCGGGGCATCAGTAATGCCGACATAGTTGCCCAGCGACTTGGACATCTTCTGCACGCCGTCCAGACCTTCGAGTAATGGCACCATCATCACGGTTTGCGGCCGCATCCCTTCTTCTTTTTGCAGCTCACGGCCCATTAGCAGGTTAAAGCGCTGATCGGTACCGCCCATCTCAACATCGGCTTCCAGTGCGACTGAGTCCCAGCCCTGTACCAGCGGATAGAGGAACTCGTGGATCGAGATTGATTGGTTGTTGGCAAAACGCTTTTTAAAATCGTCGCGCTCCAGCATCCGCGCTACTGTCTGGCGTGACGCCAGCTTAATCATACCGGCTGCACCCAACTCGCCCATCCACTGCGAGTTAAAGGCAACCCGGGTTTTCGCCGGATCCAGAATTTTAAACACTTGTTCTTTGTAAGTTTCGGCGTTTGCCAGCACATCCTCGCGGCTTAGCGGCTTGCGGGTCACATTTTTGCCGCTTGGATCACCAATCATGCCGGTAAAGTCACCGATCAGGAAAATCACCTCATGGCCCAACTGCTGGAAAGTCCGCAATTTATTAATCAGTACCGTATGGCCTAAATGCAAATCAGGAGCCGTAGGATCAAAGCCGGCCTTGATCTTCAGCGGCTTGCCTTCTTTTAATTTGGCAATTAGCTCTTCTTCCAGCAGAATTTCTTCGCAACCGCGTTTCAGCTCTGCTAATGCCTGTGCCCAATCGGCCATTTTATACTCCTGCAATCTTGCTTTTTCGCTCATAGAACAGCCATTCTAGCTGATGTTCCGCCATGACGAAATGCAGAAAAGTCTGGTATCACCGAAAAAAAGGGTTTATGCTCGGTTTTTGTGCATTTTCAACTCGATGGTATTTCCCGATGCAACAACTGGTCTCGCAATTACCTTCCCGCCACCGTCTGTTGATCCTTGTGGTTTCTGTCTTACTGGCCCTGATCTTGTTGATCCCGTCAGAGCAGGCATCGGCATCTCGTAATAGTGATACACCGGATGCGGTGATTAAATTACAGTGGGATAGTGTGCAGCGCGCCCAGGCACCAACCGCGGCTAATGCAACTACAGCCAGCAATGCAACAGCTATCTCTGAGCCCAACGAGCCCGAAAACACCGCACCAGCGTTAAACTGGCAAACCGTAACAGTACAATCCGGCGATATTTTATCGGCCTTGTTCCGTAAAGCCGGTGCCAGCCAGCAAAGCATGCAACAAATTCTCGATCTGGGCCGGCAAACCCGTACCCTGACCCGCTTATTTCCGGGCGAGCAACTGGAATTCGGCCTGGATCAGACTGGTGAATTACAGCAACTACGCTATGCCATCAACCGGCTGCAAAGCCTGGAGATCAGTCGCCAACCCGATGGCAGCTTTGTTGCCAACGAAGTCAGTAAACCGGTCGAACGGCAGCAACAGTTTCTGGCCGGTGAAATTCGTCACAGTTTCTGGCAGGCCGGATTAGCGGCGGGTTTATCAGAAGGCCAGATTATGCAACTGGCCGGGATCTTTGGCTGGGACATTGACTTTGCGCTGGATCTGCGCGCCGGCGATCATTTTGCCGTGTTGTTAAAAGCAGAATTCCTCGACGGCGAACCGCTGGGGAGCGGCACCATCCTGGCCGCGGAATTTACCAATCAGGGACAGCATTATCAGGCCGTACTGCATACCGATGGTAACTACTACAAACCGGATGGCCAGAGTATGCGCCAGGCGTTTTTACGCGCACCGGTCAGTTTCCAGTATGTCAGCTCCAACTTTAATCCACGCCGTTTACATCCGGTATTAGGTACAGTGCGGGCCCATAATGGTACTGACTATGTGGCGCCTGTCGGCACGCCCATTATGGCGGCCGGCGATGGCCGGGTTACGCACTCGGCCTATAATGAGCTTAACGGCCACTATGTGTTTATTCAGCACTCGAATAATATCGTGACCAAGTATCTGCATTTGTCACGCCGTGACGTGAAAAGCGGACAACGGGTGCGCCAGGGCCAAACCATTGGCCGTTTAGGTGCCACCGGCCGGGTTACCGGTGCCCACCTGCATTATGAGTTTATTGTTGATGGGGTGCACCGCAACCCGCGTACCGTAAAGTTACCTCAGGCCACACCGTTAACCGGCCAGGCGAAGCAGCAATTTAGCCAGAATGCGACCCGACTGCTAAGCCAGTTAGCCGAGCAGCAGCAACAATATCTGGCAGCCCGCCAGACAGCGGACAGAATACAAACAGCACCCTGATTATCACCTGACAGCAGTATACATTTGATAATGTCAGGCTGTCAGGACATCGCAGCCAGGTAAGGCTTGGCGCAATAGAAAACCTAAAATGCTCACCAGGTAAAAAACCAACAGCCCCGGAACGGGGCTGTTGGTTTTATGCAAGATGACTCGGCAATGAGACTGGGCGGACTAACCTACCAGCGCCAGCAAAATACCGGCGGCGACCGCAGAGCCTATGACGCCGGCCACATTGGGTCCCATGGCGTGCATTAACAGGAAGTTATGCGGGTCGGCTTCCAGCCCCAGTTTATTCGATACCCTGGCCGCCATCGGCACAGCTGACACGCCGGCAGAACCAATCAGCGGATTAATCGGCTGTTTGGAAACCTTATTCATCAGCTTGGCCATCAATACGCCAGCGGCAGTACCGATAGCAAAGGCCACCATGCCCAGCACCAGGATCCCCAGAGTTTGCGTGGTCAGGAACTTGTCCGCACTTAAGCGTGAGCCAACTGCCAGACCAAGGAAGATGGTGACAATATTAATCAGCTCGTTTTGCGCCGTTTTGCTGAGCCGGTCGACCACACCACATTCTTTCATCAGGTTGCCCAAACAGAACATCCCGACTAACGGTGCTGCGGTGGGTAACAATAAAATGGTCAGGATCAGCAGTAACAGCGGGAACACAATTTTCTCGCGCTTACTGACAACCCGCAGCTGGGTCATCTGGATCTTCCGCTCCTCTACTGTAGTCAGGGCCCGCATAATAGGCGGCTGGATCAGCGGCACCAGTGCCATATAGGAATAGGCAGCTACAGCAATA
The DNA here is from genome assembly GCF_000245735.1 of Alishewanella jeotgali KCTC 22429. Taxonomy (GTDB): domain Bacteria; phylum Pseudomonadota; class Gammaproteobacteria; order Enterobacterales; family Alteromonadaceae; genus Alishewanella; species Alishewanella jeotgali. The sequence goes on along the minus strand of NZ_AHTH01000046.1, from coordinate 2,790 downwards.
GCCCCCAATAGATCCGGCGCCAGCCGCGAGGCCAGAAAGATCGCCGTTGGCCCGTCAGCACCGCCGATAATGGCGATAGCTGAGGCCTCTTTCAGGGTAAAGCTTAAACCCGGCACCCAATTCAGTGCGATGGCGCCAAACAGGGTGGCAAAGATGCCAAACTGGGCGGCGGCGCCGAGAAACATGGTTCGCGGATTGGCAATCAGGGCGCCAAAGTCGGTCATAGCGCCTACGCCCAGAAAGATCAGCAGTGGAAACAAGCCAGAGGCAATCCCCATTTCATAAAACAGATAGAGGATGCCACCAGGCTCACCCATGCCGGCTAGCGGAATATTGGTCAGGATAGCGCCAAAACCAATAGGCACTAATAACAGCGGTTCAAAGCCTTTGGCGATCGCCAGATACAGCAAAATCAAACCCACCAGCATCATCACCACCTGGCCGGCGCTAAAATTCACCAGGCCGGTTGAGGCAACCAGCGTTTGCAAAGCTTCCATTTCCGATCCTTACTTAACGCTGTCCTAGTCAAAACTGATCAGCACATCGCCGTTTGACACGGCATCTCCGGCAGCAACATGAATTTTCGCTACCACACCATCGGCTACTGCCCGCACTTCCGTCTCCATCTTCATCGCTTCCATAATGATCACCACGTCGCCACGTTTTACCGCGGCACCGGCTTTGGTAACGACTTTCCAGATATTACCGGCCAAGGGCGCATTTAAGGTGGTGCTACCGGTAACCGAAGCACTGCCCGGGATATTCTCAGAAACCACTGGTTTGATACTGCTCAGCTCGCCACTGGGTGCCACTTCCACTTCATACACCTTGCCATCAACCCGCACGCTGTAGCTGGCCGGGCCCTGAACGGCAGCAGGCGCAGCTTTTACCGCCGGCGCCGCGGCAGCCTTACTGCTGGCAGCTTGTGGCGCAGGTTCAAAGGCGGCGGGATTATTACGATTTTTCAGGAATTTCAGGCCAACTTGCGGGAACAGCGCATAGGTCAACACATCATCAATTTGCGCCGCAGCTAAATCAATTTGCTCGCTCTTGGCCAGTTCAGTCAGTTCGGCGGTAAGTTTATCCAACTCTGGCGTTAACACATCGGCCGGCCTGCAGGTAATGGCCTTACCACCCGCCAGCACTTTTTGCTGCAGCTCCGTATTTACCGGCGCTGGCGTCGCACCATATTCGCCTTTTAGTACACCAGCGGTTTCTTTGGTAATGCTCTTATAGCGCTCGCCGGTCAGCACATTCAATACCGCCTGAGTACCAACGATTTGTGAGGTGGGTGTCACCAGCGGGATATAGCCCAGATCTTCACGCACACGAGGGATTTCTTTTAATACCTCGTCCAATTTTTCCAGTGCGCCCTGCTCTTTCAGCTGGCTTTCCATATTGGTCAGCATACCACCAGGCACCTGTGCCAACAGAATACGGGCATCAATACCTTTTAGCGAACCTTCAAACTGGGCATACTTCTTCCGTACGTCACGGAAATAGGCAGCAATTTCTGCCAGCAATTCCATATTCAGGCCGGTATCACGTTCGGTGTTTTCGGTAATCGCTACCAAGGTTTCGGTTGCACTATGGCCATAGGTCATACTCATCGAGGAAATGGCGGTATCTAACATATCGATACCGGCATCCACCGCTTTCTGATAAGTCGCAGTACTCAAACCTGTGGTGGCATGGCATTGCATCGCCAGTGGGATCTTCACCGACTCCTTAATGCGGGTAACCAACTCCTCGCAATCATAAGGCTTCAGCAAGCCCGCCATATCTTTAATACAAATTGAGTCGCAGCCCATATCTTCCAGCTGTCGTGCCATATCGACCCAGCTATCTATGGTATGGACCGGGCTAACGGTGTAAGAAATCGTGCCCTGGGCATGCGCCCCCACTTTAATCGCGGCCTGAACTGCCGTTTGCAGGTTGCGGATATCGTTCATCGCATCGAAAATCCGGAACACATCGACGCCGTTTTCATGCGCCCGCTCAACAAATCGGGTCACCACATCATCAGCGTAATGCCGGTACCCCAACAGGTTTTGTCCACGCAATAGCATCTGCTGGCGGGTATTTGGCATCGCCTTCTTTAATTCACGGATACGATGCCAGGGATCTTCACCCAGATAACGGATACAGGCATCAAAGGTGGCGCCGCCCCAGGATTCAACAGACCAGTAGCCGACTTGATCCAGTTTGCTGGCGATCGGCAGCATATCTTCCAACCGCAAGCGGGTGGCCAGTAAAGATTGATGTGCATCACGCAGCACCAGTTCTGTTAATAGTAAAGGCTTCGTCATGCCATTATCCTCTTGGTCGGTTATTGTTGTTGACGATATTGATGCACAGCAGCGCTAATGGCTGCTACCACCGCAGGTGAGACGCCATCACTGGCCGACTGTTCAACCCGGGTGACCTTGTCAGCCACTTTCACCGGGAAGAAGCGCTGGATGCTGTAACTCATCAGCTTCAGCAGCAGTACCAGTAAACATAAGAAGGTAAAAACCGCGATCATGCCAATCAGCATCAGGCCTGCCGCTTCCGCGAGTAAATCTGCAACCATAGGTAAATCCTGCACTATTTTCCCATTCTGCTTTCAGTATGACGCAGAACCGGCATCACCGATAATAAATTAGCCTTATAACTACTATTGATATTTCTATACGATTGCCGCTTAACAATCAAGATAAAGCCGTTTATATTTCCAGACATCTATACGTTTTATTGTGAAAAGGCAAATTTTCCGCCGGAACAATAACCACAGCACAAAACACAACAAAT
>NZ_AHTH01000047.1 GCF_000245735.1 Alishewanella jeotgali KCTC 22429 | reverse complement strand
ATAAAAAAGCGATAAAAAGGCCAGCAAGGCCATTTTCTTGATGTTTTGCGCTACCGCCGCCAGTAAACACTGCATCTGCACTTTCGCCAGACCACGGAACCGTGCATAGCGATGGCCATGATGCTGTTTTGCGTCTGCGAAGCTGCGTTCAACCGTCTCTTTTCGTCGGTTGTAAATCTTCTTACCCCACGACAGCAGCCGCAAACCACTCACATGCTCTTTATCCTCTTCCCAGACATGCCGGGTTATCGTTTTCTTATACTGCTTGTTCTTCGTGCAGTCCTGACGTAGCGGGCAATCCTGACACACTTTAGGGTTAGATTGATAATGCCGGTAGCCCTGACGGTCTGTCGTGCTGTAAGTCAGGATTTCACCTTGGGGGCAACGATAGGTATCGGTTGTTTTATCGTAGGTAAATTGCTTCTTCTTAATCGGATTAGCGGTGACATTGGGACGACGGTAGGCAATAACCGGTGCAATTTGCCGCTCCCGGATTAAATGGCAAAGCGGTGCAGTAAAGTAGCCCGCATCCAAACCAACGGCTATCGGACTAAACTTAAAGCGCTCAAGCTGACGGTCTAATCTGGCCAGATAGGGCTGGCTATCATGCACATTCCCCGGCGTCACGAAGGTATCCGTGATGATGCCGTGGCGGCCATCCACGGTGCGATGGTCAAGGTAGAAGAAGCCCTGTGGTTTGCCTTCCCGCGTCATAAAGCCACTGTCAGGGTCGGTTGTGCTGACCTTTTGATTTTTGGTTTCGGGCTCCTTCGAGTCATCTTGCTTCAGTGGCGCTTTGCCATGGGCTAACCGGTCCTCTTCAACCGCCTTGTTGAGCTCAGCGATATACGCCGATGCACTGACCGCCACCTCTTTGTTCACCGCCTTGCGCTTATTGGCATTGGCTTTTAAATGTGTGCTGTCAGTGTAAAGCGTGTGACCACCAATCAGACGCTGCTCATACGCCTGTTCAACTATCCGGTCGAAGATACGCTGAAACACATCCGTGCCGTTAAAACGACGAATACGATTCTGGCTCAGCGTGGAGGCATCAGGCACTTTCTCGGTTAATCCCATCCGCAAAAACCAGCGATAAGCCACATTAACCTGAATTTCCTGTACCAGACGACGCTCACTGGGAATGCCAAACAGATAGCCGAGGATCATCATCTTAAACAAACGGACAGGGTCAATCGGCGGACGGCCATTATCTTTGCAGTAGAGATGTTCGACTTCAGCACGAATGAACTCGAAATCAATGGCGGCATCGACCTTGCGAACCAAATGGTTCTTCGGTACCAGCTCTTCGAGCGTGACCATTTCTAACTGATATTGTTGAGGAGAGGGAGTTTTGAGCATGATGGTTAGCCTTCAAATCAACTAACCTTATTAGATCAAAGTCCTGGATCGGCGTCCAGGACTTTGTCAGCAGTCTGAAAACAGCGCCAATGGCGCTGTTTTTCTTATCTACGTTAAGCTGACGTTATTTCGCACTCCTCATCAGATTAATAACCTCATCAACAGCAACCAACGCAACCGACCGCCAGATAATTTAGATGCGATACTGCCTTGCGCTGACAGCAGGAACAACTATCGTATTAATATCAAGCAAGATATACTGCAGTATCAGCAGCTGTTGTCGGGAAAGCAGAATTCAGATGAATATGTCAGAGCAAGATCTGAAACAACAACTTAGTGAAGCCATTAGCGCACGTAAAGCTCTGGAATATACCTACGAAAAGCAATTTAAACTCCTGGCACAATTTGTCCATCGCTTATCCTTTCTAAGTAAAGGTGTAGACCTTGAATTGGACAACCGCTTGGCAAAGCTCCGAGTTGAATTAGGCCGCAATGCGGATCTGGAGAAGTTGCTGCCGTTTATTGACGAGACCAGCGACCATATCAAACACCTTGAGCAACGTCAGCAACAAGCGCTGCGGCAAGTACAATCTGAATTAACTCAGGCAGGACGCTTATTACAACAACAAAAGGGGCTGCCTGATCAACTGCGCAGAGATCTCCGGCAACTGCTGAGCCAGCTTGAGCAACCGGCGCCGACTATCCATACTTATTTACCGCACCTCACTCAACTGACACAACTGTACCAGCACACTCTGGCTACCAGACAACAATCGGAGCAGCAGGACCTTGAACCACAACGCCTGGCGCATCTGTGTCGCCAGATCACCCATGATTTAACTAATTTACTCAGCGAACTGTCTTTTAGTGGCAACAGTGCAACCGAGATTGCCGAGCTGAAAAGTAGCCTGTTAACACAGTTATCAATAGAAGCGTTACTGGACGCCTGTATCCGTACTATTCAGATTATTGTTCGGGGCATTAATCAGGAACGTCTGTCAGCTGAAAACTTTTTATTACGCCTGAATGATGCACTGGCCAGTGTGCAACAAGCTGTTGAGTCTTCCCTACAAAACTCCGGACATTTGGCGGCTAAGCTGGCGCAGCTTAATCAGAAAATCGAGGCCCAAATTGACCATTTAGGCACACAAAGCCAGCAGGCCGAATCACTTGAGCAACTAAAACAACTGGTTGTCTCACGCATGACCGAGCTAACACAATCATTACAGGAACGTGAAGCTCTCGAGCAGCAACAACGTACCCAGATCCAGCAAATCCTCTCGGCGCTGGAGCAAAAAGTCAAAGAGCTGGAGCAAGAAGCCCAAGGTTTCAGGCAACGCATCGCCGAACAAAACTTTCGGAGTTTGCGAGACAGCCTCACCGGAATCGCTAACCGGGCGGCTTATGACGAGCGTCTGCAGTTAGAATTTAAACGCTGGCAACGCTTTGGCACACCTTTGTGCATTGTATTAGCTGACGTTGATCACTTTAAAACTATAAACGACAACTATGGCCATAGCGCTGGGGATAAAACCTTAAAAGTTATCGCAAAAACCTTACAACAAGCCATCAGGAAAACCGACTTTATCGCCCGCTATGGTGGCGAGGAATTTGTTATTCTGTTACCCGATACCGAACTGAGCAACCTGGCAGAGCCCTTGAATCTGATCCGGGAAAAAATTAAAACGATACCCTTTAAGTTCAAAAATAAAAGTGTCCCTATCACCATATCCTTAGGTGCAACCCAACTTAAGCATGGGGACTCGTTACAAACTGCGTTTGAACGAGCAGATCAGGCACTTTATCAAGCCAAAAAGGCTGGCCGGGATCGGGTAGTTACCCGTTGACTATCGGCCAAAATAACAGGAGCAAGCTGATGCAAGTGCATTTAAACCCTCTCGGGGCCATGGATTTACTCTCACAACTGGAAGTCGAACGCCTGCAACAGAATACTGAACGGGAGACCTTTCAGCTATTTAGAAATTGTGCACTGGCCGTACTAAACGTTGGCAGTGAAACGGACAGTTCAGCAGAAATCTATGAGCAGTATCAGGATTTTTCCATCAACTTACTCAGCCGCGAACGTGGTATCAAAATTGAGTTGAACAATCCACCAGCCAGTGCCTTTGTCGATGGCCAAATTATCAAAGGTATTCATGAGCATCTGTTTGCCGTGCTACGGGATATTTTGTTTTATCATACGCGCCACAGCGCTGCGGCTAATCCGTTAGATTTAAACAACGCCGCTCATCTAACCCATAGCGTATTCGACATTTTGCGTAATGCCCGTGCCATAGATGCGACATGTGAGCCAAACATGATCGTATGCTGGGGCGGCCACTCTATTAAAGAAATCGAATACGATTATACAAAAGAGGTTGGCTATCAACTGGGCTTGCGTGGTCTGAACATCTGTACCGGTTGCGGCCCTGGCGCCATGAAAGGTCCGATGAAAGGTGCCACTATCGGCCATAGCAAACAACGGATCCGTAACGGTCGTTACCTGGGCCTTACTGAGCCAAGTATCATCGCTGCCGAACCGCCGAACCCCATTGTCAACGAGTTGGTGATCCTGCCGGATATTGAAAAACGGCTGGAAGCCTTTGTCCGGGTGGCGCACGGTATCATTATTTTCCCAGGTGGCGTCGGCACCGCTGAAGAACTGTTATACCTGCTGGGGATTATGCTGGATGAGCGCAATCAGGCACAGCAGTTACCAGTGATCCTAACCGGTCCGGCTAGTAGTGCGGCCTACTTTACTGAAATCGCCCACTTTGTGGAGCAAACGCTGGGTAAAGCCGCTTTAGATCTGTTCGAAATCATTATCGACGATCCGGCAGCCGTAGCGAAGCGGTTAAAAACCGGCTGTCAGGAGGTGCGAACCTATCGCAAGACGGTCGGTGATGCCTATCACTTTAACTGGACCTTGCAAATCCAGCCGGAATTTCAGCAACCCTTTATCCCAAATCATCAGAATATGGCCGCACTGGACTTGCACCTGGATCAAGATAAAGCCAGACTGGCGGCAAACTTACGCCGGGCATTTTCTGGTATCGTCGCTGGTAATGTAAAAGATGAGGGTATCCGGGCTATCCGTCAACATGGTCCCTTTGTGCTCAGTGGTGAACCGCGGCTGATGCAAATGATGGATAAATTGCTTCAGGCATTTGTAGAACAAGGGCGTATGAAATTGCCAGGTAGCAAATATGAGCCCTGTTATCGGATCGAGCGTTAAAAATGGCACGGGTGGTACTGATTGATGCATTAAACTTGATCCGCCGCTTATATGCGGTGCAGGAGAGACCATACCTGCCGTTAGCGGAAGAAATTGCAGAAACCACCCGACAACAAATCATCAGTAATACTCGCCAGGTTCTGAGCCAAGCGCTGAAAAGGCTACGCCAAGATTTACAACCAAGCCATGCGCTGCTGGTCTTTGACGGTGGACATAGCAGCTGGCGACAACAACTATGTCCACTGTACAAGGCTAATCGCAAACCTATGCCGGCTATTTTGGCCGCCGCTTTACCTTTGCTCATGGAAGATACCGAACAGCACGGTATGCGGTGTTTTCTTCAGGCTGAATTTGAAGCTGATGATGTTATTGCCACTATTGCCAACAAAGTCAGGCTACACCAGCAGGAAGCCATTATCGTTTCTACTGATAAAGGCTACTTACCACTGCTAACGCAAGGCGTCCTGATCTATGACGCCTTTGCCCGCCATTTTATTGATGCCAATCAGGTCACGCAAAAATTCGGCGTTGCGCCTGATAAGTTACTTAGCTGGTGGGCTTTGGTGGGCGACAGCACCAATAATATCCCAGGCGTGAGCGGTGTCGGCCCCAAAAGTGCGGAAGAACTGATGCAATTGGGTGCCAGTTTAAATCAGGCATTACTACATCCGGATTGTCCTAAAAAACTAAAGCAAAAAATCCTCGACCAAAAGCACGATATTTTAATTTACACTCAAGTACTGGCATTACAAACCAATTTAGAATTGGGGTTAAATTTGCAAGATATCAGATTGCCGGAGCCAACTTGATGAAAATATTCAAACTGCTGCTATTACTGCTCACGGGCATCCTGCTGTACCTGCTGGTAACGTATCTGGTAGTCCGCTTTTACCCTGATGACCCGTCAAAAATGAATTGGATGGATCGCGAAGCTTTTAATGCTCGCTTCATCGCCCGACTTCAGGACCAAGCCCCGGTGCAACAGGAGCATCTTATTAGCCGCCTGGGAAGCCCGGATATTACCGAGGCTTTTCGCCACCAAGATCAAGTATATCAATTGCTGTATTACCGCACCCATCGCAAAGCAGCCGATGGCATCACCACCACAGACGAATGCACTGCACTCCTGTTTATTGAGCGACAGTTAGCAGCAATTGGTGAAGAGGCCGTGCGTCAGTATCGGGCGAAAAAGTCTGATGTCCCCGATCTCCGTTAACTGGCTACGCGCTTACCAACAACTGCAACGCCTGTCGCAATTACTGGCTCAGGCCCAGGATGCAGCTGCGCTGCAGAGTTGTATTAAACTTACCTTTGAACTCAATACTGAGCTGCAACAGCTTGCAACGCAACAACTTGGCGCAGCTATGGCGCAATTAGCCATACTACCTGCCGACCTGGCTTTAGCGCCGTCCAGAGCACTGAAAAGTTGGGTCTTGTTAACCTTATGGAGCAAATTGAAACACTGGCCTGCCGCACGTCGTGATGCCATCGCAGTGTCAGCCCTGTTGGCTGGCTGTAGTGACGAAGCACATAAGATCCCTGCAGCGTTACGCCTGGCCGCCAAACTTAAAAAGCTCCACATCGGCGGTTTAACAACTAATCTGCTGGCAGGTTGCTATCACACAACTCAAAAACGCCGCCCTTGGCAAGTACACCACGATAGTCCTCTGCTGACATTAGCCTTACAACTGGGCCAACAATTACAACAGTCTGAGCAACTGGGTAAAGCGCTGGATCAGATTGTTGTTGAGCTCATCCTGCATTCGACAGATGAAACCGTACTCGCCGAGCTCAACCAACTCGTGCAGCTGGGGCCTGCTCTGTTTTATTGCGGCCGCCTGGCGCTAGACAGCGTGGGACGTCACTGGTTGATTTTTCAGCGCGATGCCCATGACTGCCTGGCCCTGCAATATTGGCCTGAACAGCAACGCTTTGCTACTGAAGGACACCGACTCGCTGTCACTGAGCTGCAGCTGTTAGCACCAGCCCGATTATTACCACAACACTGGCTGGATCGCATACAAATCCAAGCCTTACCCAATCGAGCAATCCCAACACCGAAAGACCTGCTAGAGCATTCTCTTTTGCAGAAACTCGATTATCAGGATCTGGACGCTCAAGTGAGGTTACTGGAAAAGCAACCGATTTTGGTGCAGTACTTGCTGGACAACGCCAGTAATAGCAACAGAAAACAGACCTTAGTTAACCGCATACGTCATGCGCTGGCTATTTTTGGGCAGAACCAGCTGCCGCTGGCTGTTGCCCATGCCGAGCTAATGCAGTATTTACAGCTGCAAGCTAATAGTCAGCACCCCTTTTTATCTGCCTTGCAAGAGGTGTTCAAACAGAGCCTATTGTTGCTCGGCCACTTTCTACCTCAGCCAATCAACTCGCAGCAGGCTGGGGTTATCGCCGCTTGCTGCAGTGCACCTCTTTGGCACCACCCTAGTCTTAACGCTGTGCCTGTTAGTCGCAGCACCGCACAATGTTGGTTACTACCCGAATTAGCACAGCAATACTTGCTAGAACCAGTTCGCAGCCAACGGCTCAGCGCTGCCTTACTGCAGCATTATCAACTGCCTCTTTGGGCAGAGGCAGTATTGCAGCAATATCGACCGGCAGAATTGCCCCACACCAATACACGGGAGCATTACGGCCTGGTATTGCGCCTGTGTTGGCAGTTAACATTTAGTCTTTACCTTTACCCGGTAAGTCAAACGGTAACGGCCACTCTGCTCCAGCGCGTCACACCGGTATTACAGCTACCCCCTCAAACCCTGGCAGAATGGCAACAACAGCTGGTAACGCTGGCAGAACCTGTCTGTCCGTTAGACTAAGTCGCACTATTCATTAAATGAATAATGCTTATTAATGATTTGACTAGTCAGACTGACCGCCAAACTGGCTTGCAGGCCACGATTTTGCTATAATCCTGCCGTTCAGCGCCAGCCAGCCTGGCCATAAATTAAAAAAATGTTGCAGCTAAGGATCCCCATGAGTAAGCAAACGATTACCGTCATCAAAGGTGATGGCATTGGCCCAAGTATTGTTGAAGCCGCCATTCAGGTATTAGAGAAGGCCGGTTGTGATTTTAACTACGAGTATGTCGATGCCGGTTTAACCGCACTGGAAAAAACCGGTGAGTTATTACCACAGGCGACACTGGATGCGATTGCCCGCAATAAAATCACCTTAAAAGGCCCGTTAACTACGCCGGTAGGCGAAGGTTTTACCTCAATTAACGTTACGCTGCGCAAAAAATTCAACCTGTACGCCAACGTACGGCCGGTAATTTCCTTTAAAGGCACCAAGGCGCGTTACGAGAATATCGACATTATCACCATCCGGGAAAATACCGAGGGGATGTACTCAGGTCACGGTCAGACCCTGTCAGAAGACGGTCAAACGGCGATGGCGTCCAGCATTGTCACCAAAGAAGGTGCACGCCGCATCGCCGAATTTGCCTTTGAAACGGCCCGCCGTGAAAAGCGCAAAAAAGTCACCATAGTACACAAGGCGAATATCCTGAAATCGACCTCAGGTTTATTCCTGAAAACGGCGCTCGAAGTGGCACAGCAGTATCCGGATATCGAAGCCCAGGAAATGATCGTTGATAATACCTGTATGCAGCTGGTGATGAACCCGCAGCAGTTTGATGTTATCGTGACAACCAATCTGTTCGGCGATATTTTATCCGATCTTTGCGCTGGCTTAGTCGGTGGCTTAGGTATGGCACCGGGCGCCAATATCGGCAAAGATTGTGCTATTTTTGAAGCTGTGCACGGCAGTGCGCCAGATATCGCCGGTAAAAATCTGGCTAACCCCAGCTCAGTGATCCTGGCGTCAATTCAGATGCTGGAATATCTGGAAATGAAAGATAAAGCCGAGAAAATCCTGACCGCACTGCGGGATGTGATTGCCTCCGGCGACCGCACTACCCGCGATCTGGGCGGCAGCTTCGGTACCACCGACTTTACCCAGGCCGTATTAGAGCGGCTGTAACAGCGCTTTGGTAATACCACCTGAACTGTTAAGATAGCCACCTTGAGTGGCTATTTTTTTGGAACGAATATGACCCAGGCCAATAATCCGCTACACGGCATAACACTGGAACAGATTGTCACGGCACTGGCCGCACACTATGGTTGGGATGGCTTAGCCCGACAGATTGATCTAAATTGCTTTAAAAAAGATCCCTCGGTAAAAAGCAGCCTGAAATTTCTGCGTAAAACCCCCTGGGCGCGGGAAAAAGTCGAAGCCCTGTTTATTGCCACTAAGCTGCAAGCTAAATAGTTCGCGCCGCTCCGCAATCAAACCCGGCCCCCTGGCCCGTCCGACTCAGCGTTGGCCCTGTGGCGCCAAGCCTTGTTCAGCAAGAAACCTCGCCGTAATCGTCAATCGGGCCTGATTACCCAGCGAGTTTGCTGCCAGTTGATTATAAACATGGCTGGCAAAAGGTAACCGCACCAATTCAATATCGACACCCGCCAGTCGGGCATAATCGGCAAAGCGGTACACTGACCATGCCGGAACCAGCCCATCTTGCTCAGGCGCGATGATGAGCGTCGCCGGAGCCAGCGCTGAAAGGTAGCTATACGAGCTGACACTCTGTACCCGCTCAGGATACTGGTAAGGATCACCGCCCAGATAGCCACGAAGCAGCATCTTTGGCTCAAAGCCGGGAACCGCAAAGCCATGCTCATAGATTGCAAGCGGATCGACAGCCGGATACTGCACGATCACCGCCTGTGGCACAGGCAACTCGTCGCCACACGGCGAACGCAGCCGCCCCTGCGCCGCCGCATAGGCATAATTAATCGCCAGATTGCCTCCTGCCGAGTCACCAAGTAGCGCCAGCCGTTCGATATTGCCGCCAAAACCGGCTGCATGCTGTGCGACCCAGGCGGCGGCACAACTAATATCCTGCGCGGCCAGATCCCAGGTTGCCAAATTTTGCTGCCACAAACGATAGTCAACGCTAAACACCAGCCAACCGCGATCGGCGAACCAGCGTAGATCGGCATCGGTTTCGATATTGGAACCAGTCATAAAGCCGCCACCATGAATATAGAGCATAACAGGAGCCTTGTTGTGCTCTGCTTTTGCCTGATAAATAGCAACCCGCAATTGCTGGCCATCGCGCTCTGACAACAGCCTGCTCTGATCAGGCCCGGTTGTTTGCATTGGCTTTAACCACAAAGCGGAAACCAGGTTCACCGAACCACCGGCCGCATAGGTTGCCGCCACTATCCGGGCGACAATATAGCCGCAGCCGGCAGAAGATAACAGCGCAGCAGTCAAGGCCAGAATGCCGGCGCGTCGTGCACCAAAGCGATAGCCAAAGCTACTTAATACTATGCATATCAGGCTCAGCAACAGCAGTTGCGGCCCAAAGGTTGTCCAGAGCGCTGCACTGACGGCTGCATGCAGACTAGCCGTTGGATCACGCCAGGTTCCTATCACTACCAGCAAAACCACGGCTGACAGGCCTAATGACAACAAGGCAACCAGCTGCCACAACCAGCGTCTGCCTGTGGCTGAACCAGCCACAGTGTTAGCGGCGTCTGTCATCGTAGATTTATCCTCCTGCAGATGCTAAGTATCAGTGTGAGATCATAAGTGGCGCCATTGCTATCAGTAGCGTCATACCGTAATGTTTTTTAACGCTAGTCGCTATTTCTGCCTCGGTTATTCTATCCATCAAACCTGTGCTCCTGTTAAAGCGTAAAACTTGTCGACTTAAATATCAGTGAAAGGTGCAGCCTGACTAAGCAGAATTGGTAGCATATGCTCTCTGCTTAGCCGATGATGGGTAGCATTAGCATATTTGTTGTTATGCGCATTAAGTAGCAGCACCAGCAGTAAATCCCGTTCGGGTATAAACTGGATCAGGGCAGTGTAGCCATAGTCAGTGCTGCCGCCCATCTGGATAATCACTTCGTCGCCGCTGCTTGTCTGCGCCAGGCTACCGAGCAGCCAGCGTTCATTTGCCGGGCTAAATACCAAATTAGGTGCCCCGGCAGCAAAGAGACTGCCTTGTTTAAGGGCCATCGACCAGCGCTGCAAATCATCGATGGAGCTAACCATCCCCCCGGCCCCCACCAGTGCCCAGGTAAGACCTTTTTCATAGGTGGTGCTACCCTGCGCATCACCACCGTAACCGCGGGCAAGGTTAGCCTGCGCCAGCCGGCGATCCTGATAAAAACCGGTGTTATCTAACTGGAGTGGTGTTAGCAGCTGCTGCTGAATATAGGTTTGAAACGGCTGCCCGCTTACTGTTTCAACAATAGCCGCTAACAAGGTATAGCCAGCGTTAGAGTAAGCAACTTTTTCACCCGGCCTGGCAAGCAGCGGTAATGCTAAGATACGGGCTTCGGCTTGCGCCTTGTCCATTACCTCAAAGTCAGAATCGTTATGGAAATTATCTAAACCGCTACTATGCCCTAGCAGTTGTTGGATAGTAATGGGCTTTAAGGCATCAGGCGCCGTGGGGTAATAGTGTGCAAGGGTATCAGACAAGCTAAGCTGCCCGCTCTGCGCCAGCTGCAACACCGCCGCTGCGGTAAAGGTTTTTGCGATAGAGCCCATATCGGAGATCACGGCCGACTGATTTGCGATAACTCCGCCCCGATCAGCGCAGCCATAGGCAGTTTTAAAAACCACCTGTTCGCCCTGCACAACCAATATCAGGCCATCGAAAGTACCGGCCAGATGCTCACGCTGCAATTCAGCAGCCAGCGCCGTGATCACAGGATCGCCGGCCTGAATAATAGGAGTAACAGTGCGGCACACAGGAATGCTGCTACAGCCCGCCTGCATACTGACAATAAGCAGCAAGCTGCCCCACCCTACAAAGTACCGCATACACACTCCTGCTTAGTTTGGTATAGCAAGCTAGGCCAAAGCCCACTCAGCGGCGATCCGGCCCACATCAGCCAGAACAGCCTGATGTCGATCTTCAATTTGCCCGGTATATTCGCCACTATCAAAATACGCCGCGATAATAATTGGGCTGCGACCCGGCGGAAAGGTAATGGCGATATCATTATATTTATTGGTCGTGCCCTCGGTCCGCCCGGTTCCGGTTTTATTACCGCTACGCCAGGTGGCAGGAAGGCCGGCACGCAGCCGTTTCGAGCCAGTATTGGTGCTTTCCATCCATTGCAGCAGGCGCTGTCGCGAGTCTTGTTGCAGCAGCTCACCGCAGGTTATCCGCTGCACCAGCTGCGCCATCGCCCGCGGCGTTGTGGTATCACGCAGATCTGCCGACAGTACTAAGCCAAGATCAGGTTCATAGCGATCAAGCCGGGTGATATTGTCGCCCATTTCGCGAAACTTAGCGGTAACCATAGCGGGGCCCCCCAAGCGTTTCACCATCAGATTGGCGGCAACGCCATCGCTGAACTGCTGGGCGGCTTGCAACAAAGCTATGATAGTCATACCACCTTTGGCCAGATGCTCACGCGTTACCGGTGCCCAGGGTAACAGGTCAGCTTCAGAGTATGGCAACATTTCGTCCAGATCTAGCCTGCCCTGATCCGCCTCGCGCAAATAGGCCGCGGCGAGTGCCAGCTTAAAGGTTGAGCACATAGCAAAGTATTCATCCATGCGATTACCGCTAACTTCGCCGGTTGCGGTATCAAGCAAGCATACACCCAGCCGGGCATGGCCTACTTCAAGCGCCTGTAACCTTTGGGCAGCATCAAAACGGCGGGAAGGCAGGCCGGTGGCGGAGACATTGGCGGCAGTCGTAGCCGCCATTGCCGGTATAGCCAGCAAGGTTGTTGAGGCGGCGCAGCTAAGTAGAAAATCTCGTCTGGTGAGCATCTGGTTTCTTCTCTAGCGGGTTATGAAGTGATATTGGCTGCAGCAATCATGCTGAAACCATGCCAGGCATGACCGCAAAAACGTTAACGCGATATTTTGGTTTTGGGAACACCAAAACCAATTATTGTGGTCGTTGATACCCACCTACGAACAAAAATGCATTACTAATCTCGATGAAATGTTGCGTGGTGACAAGCCCTGCTTCCAAATCTTGCTTCAGAAACTCAGTTGCATTTTCACTAAATATTTTAATGTTGTCAGCACCACCAGCTTTGTACTGCCTGACGAAATCAATGCAGGCATCAGATTTTGTCGTTTGTTGCTCAAGACAGCGTGTTGCCACTGTTGCTAAAGCCTCGATATCGTGTCGGAGTACATCCCAGTCAACGGCATTTTTCGTTTTATGAGAACAGGCAGTCAATGCAACGATTAAAAAGACAGCCAGGGATAATTTAAAACTTTTTTTCAACTTTCCTCCAAGAATAAACTGCGCGCTGTTGTGACAATAACAGCCGATGGTTAGGCATCTTGCTCCGGCAGGAGCTGCGGATTCCAAACAACCTCCCACAAATGGCCATCAAGATCCTGAAAATAGCCAGCGTAACCGCCCCAAAACGTTACCGCTGCAGGTTTAACAATGTTGGCGCCTGCATGTTCAGCTTGCACCATGACAGCATCAACCTCGGCTTTAGACATCACATTGTGCCCGATAGAAAATGCTGTTGCACTCTGACGTTGCAGTGGTAATCCCGAGTCATGCGCAAGGCTCTGTCTCGGCCAAAGTGCCAGTTTAAGACCAGCACTGAGATCGAAAAACGCAACAGCCCCATACTCGAATTCCTTTCCAACAATGCCTGCTGTCGGCAACCCGAGACCGTCGCGGTAAAACCTGACCGCGTTCTCCAGGTTATCTACGCCGAGTGTGATAACAGAAATCCGAGGCTTCAAAGCTTTAGTCTCCATACTGCATAATGTAACGCCAGGGCAACAGAGTACAGACGGAATTTTTCGTGGTCATCACCACAAAAAAACCGACAGAACAGCGCCCGTGCATAAGCCGGTTATTAAGCCTTGAAGGCGATAGAAAGCAGCTCATTGAGCACCTTAAGCAAGTTTTTTAGCCATTTCGGTAACCACTTGCCGAGCAGGTCTTCCAAACTGTCTTTTCCCGTTTTTGCATCTTCTGCAGCGTCCAGGTTTGCTTCGTCGGTAAGGAGGAACGTGTGGTCACTCGGAAGATTGGCGTTAATATAGCGCAGCTCATATCCGAGTGCCGCTACTGAAACAGGGTCAAGCCTTGACGCCGCATAGGACACAGCTGTCTGTGCCTGCACAGACACTAAGTTTGCAATGGTTAAGTCGGCTGAAATTTGCAAATCGTCGGTGCCGGATTTATTACGCTGCTGAAGGCTATGTATTGCATAATTAAGTAATCTACCGGCCCCCTCTATCAGCCGCAAGTATTCTGCCGTAATATTGATATTTGGTGGAGCCGTTGTTGTTTGCGCAGTTGTGGCCACGTTGTGTTCCTCCTTCCAATCAACACATTAGTTTCAATAACTATAGATATTTTTACAGATTTACTCTAATGCCTGGTTAGCGACACGCTATTTGCGTAATGCCATACCTCAGATTGAAATAAAGCGCCCCAATACAATACAGCCAGGATGGGCAAGTGCGGCTACAACACCACATATTGCCGCCACCCTGTATTTATTAGCAGCAGAATGCCTCTTTATCCGGAATGTCTAATCACAAATTAGACGGTTCACTGAATTTGCACAGTGCCATACGGCAACGTTTTACGCAAAAAATGATTAATCCTCACGCATTGCGATCTTTGGGTTAAACACCAGCACTGCAAGCCAAATCCCCAGCGAGAGCGCGCGTTGGAGGCAAAAGAACGTTGCAAAGAATACCGCATACTGCGATAAAGCGCTGCCGCTGTAAAACGGCAGCGAATATTCCGCTGTTTTGAATAGCAGCAATGTAGCAATAAAACCGAGGAAAGAGGTGATAGACATAAACCACCACTTGCGCTCCAACCAAGACATAATTAGCTCCTGCTATTTTATAAAGTAACGGATACTAATATTGTAGCGCTGGATAAAGGCGATATCGTCTGTTCTGAGATAAAACCATTAAAATCCATTTAAATCGCTTTATAAAAATTAAAGTGATGTGTCGGGCTCCGGTAAGATAGCTGGCGTGCCATCCATATAGCTTAGGAAGTTTTTCCAGATGTCATGACTTCTTTGCTTAGTTAACTGCGTTTTGCAAGAAAATGCCATAACACCGCGAATTGAACCGTCGCGCCATTGCATGTAGACCGAATTGCAATGAGATAACCGATAAGCCTGCCAGTTCGCAACTAACCATCTGAGTTGCCCCCAGCAGCGAGTAATACGCCTTATCAAACGCCTTCCTTAACCGCCTCGATTTGCGAAATATCTGCTACCCGGATATGAGTCTGAAAGTAATATTTACCTGACGGTTGGCGCTGAGCATTGATAAAGTCAATTCTGACGCGTTGTGCATCCCCTTTTACCCGTATTGTTTTACCGATAAAAAACTCTTCCGGCGTCACACCGTACTGCGCTTTTAATAACGGGATAATATTGGGGTGCAAAGCAACTGTGACGTTGCGTTGGTCACGATAGTCGAGTTCTGTATTCAGATACACAACAGGGCCTTGTTTGCCGGCGGCTTTAATATTTAATACATATTCGCCCGTCACTCCCACTGGCGCAGAGGCAGCCGCATGTCTGATAATCTCCATGGTATCTGATGCTGTAACAGCGTGCCCAGTCGCAGGTTGGTTAGAGGTGACACTGCAGCCAGTCAGCATGAAAACACCAGCTAAAACTACCCATTTCATTTTTACGTCCTTATAAAGATTTATTATTTGATGTCAGCAGCACGGTCTCGCCGCGGGTTGTCGGCGACACGACGCAATCGGCTTATTTTGAAGCAAGCGACTTGAGCCATTTGCCAGGAGTTTACTACATGCAATGCTCTGATATATTTTAAATATATTTTAGGTAAGTTGGTGTTTCTTTACCAGACACCAATCTAAATAATCCAGGAATAGCGTCGTTAGCAAATAGTTCAAATTCAGCAATTTTTACCACTGTATCTAACATCGTTCCGCGCGAGCAATTTTCAATACTAATTTCGAGTTTAAGTACCTTTGATATTCCTGGTGCTCCGCGCCTGCATGCGAACGTGTTAGAGTGAGGTCTCAGACCTTGAGTGATGCATCTTGTTAAAGGCAATATTAAGAAAAGCCATATTTCTTAACCGCAGTTTTTTTATTTTGAAGAAAATCGCAAAATATATCTGTCATCTCCTGAATAGATTCTGGAGAGGTGTTTGCGAACAGTTCATGGTCACCATCTTTGTAGCACGATGAAAAGCCTTCATCTAGCGACCCACTCACCTCAATATAATTTCCTTGCCCAAACGCTAAGATGACAAAAGATATATCAGTCCAGTCATTCGATTTCACGAGTATTTCGATAATTTCTAAAGTCGGGCTCTCGCAGACCAATTTGGTTCTATCACTGTCACCTGAAAAAATATACAAACCGGGCTTTTGTATCAGTTCATCATCAACAACCCCTGGGGAGAGTTCAATATCCATTCCGTCAATTATTGCGGCTTCTCTCTCTACCTTGTCTTGAACCATTCTCATTATAGTAATGTAGACAACATAGCATAAGAAAAGCAGTGTCCCTATGATGAAAACGCCGAATAAAACTGGGTGCATAAATGGCCCTCTATCGCTTTCTACACGCGTAGCTTTGCAATGAAGGCGAAGCCGCGGTGAAAAAACTTTCCTGACTAGTCTTGTTAAAGCGCACTTGCAAAATCAACTTTGGATTGGTCTTTTTCCAGACAGGCCTGTGATTCTGTTCCATTATTTTTTCAATGAACGGTAGCGAACACCTGCATCAGTTATATAGGCCTCATGATTCAGCTGCAAGGCAATTGGACACAACATCAAGGTTTTTACAAGCTCCTCGGCTTGATCAGGTGAATTCGGCACTTCACCAAAATAAGTAAGTGCAAGTTCTGCGCATTTATCATAAACCTTACTTAAAGCCGCACGACATTCTTGCTCAGAGACTGTCGAATTACCAAGCTCTTTCACTCTCTTGCAAGTGTGGTCGTTAATTACATCATCAGTATAAAACTCTTCAATCGTAGCTTTTGTGGTATAAATCTCATTACTCCAACTATAACCGCTAACGAAAAAAAATAATGTAATAAGTAATCTAAGATATCTTGATGTCATCAATGTTCCCCAATAAATAGCACACGAGCGATAACAACTCGCAAATATGGATTTCCCCGATAACAACTGGCAACGCTGACAGAAGCCTTCCACCCTAAATTTCATTTGAATCACGCCCGTTAAGGTGAATGAAAGCTAGCCCGCTCAACGTCAACTCTTTAAGTGTTTTCTGTCGAATGCTGTCATAGTAGTCTCTCAACTGCATCCAAACCTCTTGAAAGTTAACGCCCAGATTTGCTGCGCAACGGGTTGACGTCGCAGCCAACGTTTTTTGCTGGCGATAAAATTTGTTTGTTATGCGTCTTGCTCACAATCCCACTCAATACCATAATTAGGTATCTTTTGGTATCCGGAGAACTACACATGGCCAAGAACACAAGTATTACTATTGGAGAACACTTTGAGAGCTTTATTGCAAGCCAGATCCAAAGTGGGCGTTACGGCTCAGCGAGTGAAGTCATTCGCTCAGCGCTACGCTTACTCGAAAACCAAGAAACCAAACTTAACTCACTGCGTCAACTACTTGTCGAAGGCGAACAGAGCGGTGACGCAGAATATGACCTCGATAGTTTTATCAATGAACTTGATAGTAAAAACTTTCGATGAAGCCATTTAATCTCACCGTTGCTGCTAAAACTGATTTGCGAGATATCGCATTATTTACCGAGCGTCGCTGGGGAAAAGAGCAACGAAATATCTATTTAAAACAATTTGATGATTCATTTTGGCTTTTAGCAGAAAACCCCTACATCGGTAAAACATGCGATGATATCAGAATCGGATATCGTAAATTCCCTCAAGGTAGCTACATCATCTTTTATCAACAGATCGGCAGCCAACAAATTAAAATCATCCGTATTCTTAATAAAAGTATGGATGTTAATCCGATACTTGGCGCATAAGGCCCGCCACAAACGCGAGCAACTTGTTGCGAGTCGCCCAGCGGGCGCGTTTTTGATGGCGATTGTTATAAGCAGCCTACTTGATAACTTTTATAGATTTAACGCCACTAACATCAATAATGACAACTCTTGTAGTTTTTATGTCATACACTATTTCATATGGTCCATCAGCTTCTGTATATAAACCATAATGCTGTTCCAGTTCATCTGCTACAGCACTTAGTCCATCAGCAAAACCTGTCCCATGTCCAAATTTAAATTTGTCTTCTAGTACAACTGGCAACACAACAAAGCATGCTGAAGTCGTAATAAAAAAGCCAGCAAGGAAACCAATAATATATTTTTTCATCGCATTACCAAAAAGTTAGGGCTTATAACGCAGCCAGCACACGCGGCTTTGTAGTGAAGGCGAAGCCGCAACGAAAAAGACGTCGCCGTGCCTGGCCTTGTTAAATTTTCACCCTATAACGGTAGGTGGCAAATAGATGGTAAATTCATTTATTGGCTCTATTAACACGCTATAAGGGGCGCTTTGCTCTAGTTCCTTAACTATACCCAAATCAGACAAAAGCCTGAAATTAGCCGACTTTAGTTTGGCTGGTTTAACCTCCAGCTCTTTGTGCCACACCCGATATGTACCTAGCTTGTTGTCTCTTCGATAATAAAAGCCAGCAAGAGGGTGTGTAAGATAAACTAATGCTGACTCAACATCAGGGAATCCAGGAAAATCTAGTTCGTCAGATTCTGATTGTACCAATTCAACTGAAGCCTCAGCCCAACTGGATGATGTTTCCATCCGGTACTTTTCATACAATCCGGTTGATTCGTTCAGGGAGCAATCAAAGCTTATCCTTCCTGCATGCCATGGCAAATTCCATAGGTATCTAGGAACCATCAAAGTCCACGAATCAAGCGTTGTGCCAAGGAACCATACGCAACGCTCACCAGTTTCAGTATCGATTATATAAATACGATAGTTTGTTTGCCCCATTTTGAATTTCGGGAAGGGGAACACGGCTGAAGTGAAATCAACATCAATAAAAGGCACTACTGATATTAACCCCATATCTTGGCCGTCTATTTCTACAACATCGAGTCGAAATCGGTCTGGGAATATCCCTTTGAACCTATCCGCTGGAACAGCGTAGGTTATGATAGCGAAATGCTTCAGACCACAGAGCACGTCTATACCCTTCGGCTTCGGCCTCTGTACCAGATAGTCTTCTAGCTTCCTCGACTCTTGCATGATGTTTCCTTGAAATTTAACGCCCGCCAAAAACGCGAGCAACTTGTTGCGAATCGAGCCACGCAGTGGCGTTTTGATGGCGTTTGTTAAGCAGCCTCACATCACCCCCAAAGCAACGAATGCAATAAAGCTAAAAAGTTTTGTCACTAGCACCAGTAAAATTAAATCAGGCCATACATTTGCACCTGTAAAGTCTTTAAGCAGATAGAAAAAGGCAATGATCGATAAAATCCAACCTACACCAGGGATTAAAGCAAGAATTGATGAAGCTCCTATACAAATCAAGCCCTCTTTAAAACCGATTTGAACAGTCGTGACTTTACCCGCAATCCATAAAAAGAAACCGCTGACCACGACATCTAAAATAAAGAATAAAACGATTTCCAAACTTCACTCCCTTGTATGCGCGTTGCTTAACGCTTTGCTAATTGGCTGCCGCAGCATAGCGTAGGCAGTCCAGTGGAGGCCACGCTGTTTGTGGCCGGAACGAAATTTAGCAACTTGTTAGCATTTACATTTTCTTTTTTGCATTTTGACTGAAGTAGATAAGTAGTTTATCTAAGCCTTTATCAGAAGTTATTCCTGGAATTGACCAACGTTCCGAATCGGAATAGTAGATCGCGTATTCCGAAGGCAAGCCACATTGAATTGTTATTGGCTCAGCAAACGACGAATCACTATCATCTGACTCATCATATGAAACCCTCCACGCAACAATAGACTCCAGCAAGATTTCTACGATCACACCTTTTGCATTGGTAACCGGTTCAGCTGTGTAAGCTGGTCTAGTATTCTCAATTATTGACACTAACTTTTTCATGAAACTTTCCTTAGTTGATTTCAACGCACAACGCGAGCTAACACAGATATTCGCTTGCACTTTGGGCACTTTACGTTGAACTAGATACTGGTAATCACATTAACCAGACAGAGATTTTAGTTCTGCTTGGATTAGACTTAACTCTCTAAGCAATTTAGTAATTATTGGCTCTAGCTTACTTCTGCAGTCTAAAAATTTGCATGTTTTTTCAAAAAGCTGTTCATCACTGACCTCGCTGAGCTGATCCTTGAATTTTTGAAAAAATGCTTCATGAGCTAATTCATTTCTTATCTGGCTAACTTCCTTAATTGCCGCACTAAGCGCTTTATTATGGCATAGCTTTTTGAATGTACTGTTTAACCTATCAAGCCCAAATGTTTCAATATCTTTTTTACTGTATTCGAAAGCCATAACATTTGAGAAGGAAACTTTAATTTTTATAATCGCGTAAGCAGTTACAATATAGTCTCGAAGTAATGACTCGACAAACTGGTAATTTGTGAACGCACTAAACAAGGATTGTTCATAGTTTGCGTTTAACTCTTGCCTATTCGCCAGCATAAATAGCTCCTCTTGCACAGCTAACGCTTAGATAATAGGCGCCACATCGGCGTTAAAAAAACATCCTGAACTGAGGATGCTACACAAATGCCAGCCAGCGCCTGATTCATCGTCTTGTTGAACTTGCCGTTCTCCTGCCTGTGGGGATCACGCCGTCTGTTCTGTCATTAAAGTCGTTTCACTCTACCCATTTAAACGTTTTTATTACAATACGGCAATCATTATATCTCTAGCTTTTGTACCATAAACTGATTTGCGGCCGCACTTTATCCTCCCGGTTAAAGGCTCAGATCATACCTACCTTATTTAATGCACCATTTTTTTCAGCGCCACCGCGCTCTGTAAAATGCTATCGCATTGTGAACATCGCGGCAGCTCCGCAAACTTACTGATAAACGTTAACCAGTCTAAAGCCGGCGGCTTAATCACCACGGCTTGACCCAAATGCTCTCTAGCCCGGTTCAGCAACGGCAAACAACTTCCATGATACAACCCGTAATAACGCAACATCGGCTTACCTGGCGCCGGCAGGTGCAACAACAAACGCCGGATAAATTCATTTACTGTGCAATACGTCGTTTCGCGCTGTTGTGTCCGATGATTGCGGTACCCAAACCACACATTCCCTTTCCCAACACGGAGTAACTGGCTGTTCTGAAAGGCGCCTCCACTGACATAACGTGCCAGATATTTGGCAACACCATGACCATGCTCATACGGCTTGCAGCAATGCACTACCCAATTTATCCGGCCCAGCTTGTTACACAAGTTTTGCCAGTGTTGCATGCCATCACTGCCCGGTAAGCGCAGTTGCCCTGAGAGCAAAGCCTGTCGAAGTCGTGCCAATAACTTTCCCCGTACCTGTTGCGCCATCACCCGCGCGGGCAGAAAACGCGCTCGTTTGGGCTTACGCCAGCTACCTGCCTCATCCAGGCCTCCATCTGCTATCAGGCAATGGAGATGCGGATGTGTTCGGCGACAATTAGGATGACCGGTTGACGACAATTATCTTGGCCGGTTGGGTGTCACAATAGGTACCTTGTTTTCTGTTCGGAGTTCAAGGTGCCTGGACAACACATCACCCACCGACAAGAGGAGCTGTATATGCAGCATCGCCAACAAGGCATGACTCAAGAAATCGCTGCTGCGAAGTCTGCCATTTCCACCCGAACTGCCCGACGTATTGAGCAGTCCAACACCTTACCCCGCGTTAAAGCTGATAGAGATTGGCGCACCCGCGAAGATCTACTGGAAGCTGTATGGGAAACCGAATTGGTTGTGCTGTTAAACGCCAAGCCCGAGCTCACGCCCATTACTTTGCTGGAGCATTTGCAGGCGCACTACCCAGACCAATATGACCAGCGCATTTTGCGCACCCTGCAGCGGCGGGTTAAGCAGTGGAAAGCGCTACATGGCCCGGAGAAAGAGGTTATCTTCCGCCAGCAAGCCCCAGCCGGTTTACAGGGTTTCTCCGATTTCACTCATCCTGATAGCCCGGTTACCATTAAGCAGCAGCCCTTTGCCCATTTACTGTATCAGTTCCGACTCGCTTATAGCGGCTGGCGTTCAGTGACGGTGGTTCAGGGGGGTGAGAGTTATTCTGCCTTATCTACCGGCTTACAGCGTGCGCTGACGCAGGCCGGTGGCTGTCCGGTGGAGCACCGCACCGATAGCCTCAGTGCCGCCAGAAACAATACACAAAACGTTTGGACAGATGCCTATCAGGACTTGTGCGAGCATTACAACATGACGCCGACAAGGAATAATTTAGGGCAATCGCATGAGAATGGCGTGGTGGAATGCGCTAATGGCTCATTTAAACGCCGTCTGGCGCAGCACCTGCTCCTTCGCGGCCACAGTGACTTTGACAGTATCGAAGCCTACCAGGCCTTTATTGATCAAATCGTCGGCAAGCTAAACCAGCGCTCACGCAGCCGCTTTTTAGAAGAGCAGCAAGCCCTGCAGGCCTTACCAGAGTATGGTGCTGCTGATTACACCTTACTGAGCATTAAAGTCACCCGTAGTGCCACCATTGAAGTGCGCCGGGTGGTGTACAGCGTGCCATCACGACTGATTGGCGAGCGCCTGCAGGTACGACTGTATCATGACAAACTGGTGCTCTATGTGGGCCAGCAAGTGGCGCTGACCTTGCCACGAATTTACCCGGCCCCCGGCCAAAGCCGTGCACGTTGTATCAACTACCGGCATATTATCCGCTCACTGGCCGCTAAACCGCAGGCGTTTCGTTTCTCGCAGCTGCGGGATAACATCTTACCTGACGACAATTACCGTGAGCTGTGGCAGTTAGTGGATGATGCCTTACCGGCACAGGAGGCCTGTAAATGGATCGTCACGGTACTACGGTTGGCCTGTGAATATGATAGCGAACACGCGCTGGGTGAAGCCCTGCTGCAGCAGGCCAGAGCGGGGCAATTTGAGAGTACCCAGGCTATCCAGGCGCGCTTCTTTACACCACAACGTGCGCCTGAGTTGAAGAGTCAGCAGCACAGCCTGCAAAGTTATGATGCGCTGCTAACGTCATTGAAGGCCCAGGCGAAACACGATGTGGAGGTGCCATTTTGACTTCCTCCGTTGCATTACTGCTCAAAGAATTACGGCTGCCGGCGTTCGTCAGACACTATGAAAAACTCTGGCAAACCGCGGTAGAAAAAGGCTGGTCGCACAGTGACTACCTTGCGGCATTATGCGAATACGAGCTCTCTGAGCGCTTTACACGGCGTACACAAAGCTGGGTACGCGAAGGGAGGCTGGCACCGGGAAAAACCTTAAGCACTCTGGATAACAGCGTGCTCAGCCGGGCAAATCAAGCGCTGATCGCTAAGTTGCATCAAGAGCTGTCCTGGGCGCATCATGCCGATAACATCCTGCTGATAGGCCCCAGTGGCACCGGCAAAACCCACTTGGCCAATGCACTGGGTTACCGGCTGATAGAACAAGGCATACGCTGCAAACTGTTTCCGGCTATCGGTCTGGTACAGCAGTTACAACAAGCCAAGCGCGAATTGGATCTGATGAGCGAGATGAGCAAGCTGGATAAGTATCAGGTGATCATCATTGATGACATTGGTTATGTGAAAAAAACCGATGCAGAAACTCAGGTGCTGTTTGAGTTTATCGCGCATCGATATGAAAGCGGCAGCCTGATCATTACAGCCAATCAGCCGTTTAGTGCATGGGATCAGATCTTCCCGGACAGCATGATGACGGTAGCGGCCATAGATCGGCTGATCCACCACGCGACAATTATAGAATTAGAAGGGGAAAGCTATCGAAAACAACATCAGTTAAAACAGGCTGGAGCCAGATAAAATGCGAAAACCTAACCGGCCATCATAATTGACGCGAACCGGCCAAGATAGTTGACGCCGAACATGCAAATCCAGTTTACGGCCCCAACTGTGCAGTGCCAGCAGGAAGGCGGGTTTCGCACCAAGATAGACCGGATCGGCTGTCAGCTGCTTTAATGTGGCACTCACCACGCTAAACAACGCATCTTGAAACCAGTCTCGGTTGAATTGCCATAACGGGTTTAGCTGGTGCGGTAAGGTGAAAATCCAGTGGTGATGCACGCTATCGAGCAGCATGCTCTCTCGGGATACAAGCCAGCGCTCGCGGCTTAACGCCTGACATTGCGGGCAGGCTCTGTGGTGGCAGCTGTTGTAATACACGCCCTGTAGGTGTCCGGCTTCGCAATACTGGGCATGGCTGCCCATCCGCGCCGTGCGACACGCCATCAGGCTTTGCGCTGCCTTATGTTGATGTAACGTCATGCCGTATTGCTGCCGATAACCCTCAAGGTGCTCCTGCAGCAGGCGTTGAATGCTCCATTTGCTCATAGAAAAAAGCGTAGACAGACACTGGTTATTTATCCAGTTCTACGATTGAAAAAATGAACGGAGTAAGGGCTTCTCCGGGCTCCGCCCGGCAAGTTCAACAGCTTTGTAGTTTGGAACGCCCACGCTTTCCAGCCATGTAAACGCCCTTCTATCTTTTGTAAATGATTTAACCCTATCTAATAACATACCGTAAATCAACAGATTTTTTTTGTCGCTATTAAATTGTATTGGGGAAAGCAGGGTTTAACCTTGAGATTCACTTGATAACAATAAATTTACCAACCACTGTATATAAATACATTTAAATTTATTTTAAGGAGCGGGAAATGTCTTCTCCCTTTTTACAATATATTGCTGAGTTTATGTACACCCACCGCTACGCCAAAAGGACCGTTGAGGCTTACCTGTACTGGATTAAGATGTATATCCTCTATAACAAAAAGCAGCATCCGTCTAAGCTTGGTGATGAGGATGTTGAGAAATTCCTGTCATACTTAAGTAATCAGCGTAATGTTGCGCCCAGAACACAAGCCACAGCACTTAATGCACTAAGTTTTTATATAACAAGGTATTACAGCAACCACTGTCATTAAACCTGAATTTTAATCGCTCACAAATTTCCCCTAAATTGCCGGTAGTGCTCACTCGATCTGAAGTAACAGCGTTATTAAGAGTTATTGAACCGCGCTATAAACTATTAGCCCAGTTGATGTATGGTAGCGGTTTACGTTTAATGGAGGCGGTAAGGTTACGAGTGCAGGATATTGATTACGATTACTTGTCGGTCATGGTATGGCAAGGTAAAGGCAATAAGAATCGTCGCGTAACCTTGGCACCAGAGTTGGTTCCAACACTTAAACAGCAAAGTCAGTTTGTCTTACAATATTTTCAGGCAGATCTCGCCAATCCGGACTATTCCGGTGTTTGGCTGCCTTTCGCGTTAGCTCGCAAAAATCCTTCGGCTCCCAGGCAATTTGGCTGGCAGTATTTGTTTCCTTCCATGCAACTGAGTATTGATCCTGATTCAAAGTTGTTACGCCGTCACCATTTGGACGAGAGCTGCGTAAGGCGGGAAATTAAAATAGCCTCTCGTAAAGCCGCTATCTCTAAAAATGTAACCTGCCATACGCTGCGTCATTCCTTTGCCACTCATTTATTAGAATCAGGTGCAGATATCCGCACTGTACAGGAGCAACTAGGTCACGCCGATGTGCGTACTACCCAAATTTATACGCATGTCATTAATCGTGGTGCGGGTGGGGTAAAAAGCCCGTTATCGCAGCTGTTATAACGATACTAGCTTGGCGTGCTAATTGAGATCGCGTCTCCGGTACGGCGAGCGTACCGGAGACGGGAAGCTGGGAGCTGAAACGGAGAGCGGTTAACCGTTGTAGATGGTGCCGCCGTGGTTTAGGTAGTCTTTTAGTACCTGGGCGGCGGCGCTGCGTTGTACCTGGCGCACGACTTCGACGCCGGCGTCGCGCAGATACTGATAGCTGGGTTCAAATACCGGGCCTTCGTCAAAGCCAATAGCGCGGGCGTCTTCGGCGGTGGCGGCGCAAACTAAACGCTTTACGCCGCTCCACAGGGTGCCGCCTAAGCACATGGCGCAGGGCTCGCAAGAGGTAAACAGCTCGCGTTTAACGCCGTCGGCATTCAGGCTAAAGCTTTGCAGCGCCTGCTCGGCCAGCATAATGGCGACCATCTCACCATGGGCGCTGGAGTTATGCAGCGGCATCACCCGATTTACGCCAACACTTAACAGCTTACCGCTGTCGCAGTCAAAAATAGCGCTGCCAAAGGGGCCGCCAGTGCCACGCAGTACGTTTTGCCGCGACAGCTCAATGGCTAACGCCATTTTCTCGTCATCGTGCTGATAGCTGCGCTGCCAGTCGACCACGTCGTTAATCCAATCCGGCAGCGTTAGCGTTACGCTTTGCGGGCTCATACTTCCTCTGCCAGCGGCTTGCTGTAGGCCAGTTCCATATCCCATGGCAGCTGGATCCAGGTATCTTGCTCGATATCGGTAACATAGTTATCCACCAGCGGTTTACCCTGCGGCTTGGCATACACCGTCACAAAGCGCGCTTTAGGAAAACGCTCGCGCAGCGCTTTGGCCGTTTCACCGGTATCGACCAGATCATCGACGATCAGCAGCTGCTCAGAGTCTGCCAGCGAGGCATCTTTTAGCACGCTCAGGCTGCCCTGCTTGTCGTGCTGGTAACTCGCCACACAGATGCTATCCAGCACCCGGATATTCAGCTCGCGGGCGATAATCGCCGCCGGTACCAGGCCACCGCGGCTTACTGCCACTATAGCGGTAAAGTTCTGGCCCAGTAACTGGCGTGCCAGCTCTTTGGTGGCGCGGTGAAAGGCTTCCCACGACACATAAAACATTTTATTGGTAGTCAGTGACATAACGCGTATTCCCTTTGAATTACAAACAGCCCAGTGCCACTTCAACCATCTCGTTAAAGCTGGTTTGGCGCAGCTCGGCGCTTAACGCTTCGCCGGTACGGATATGGTCGCTTACCGTGAAAATCGCTAACGCATTAATGCCATATTCGGCGGCTACGCCATAAAGACCAGCGGCTTCCATTTCCACCGCCAGTACGCCGTATTTTTCCAGCGTATCAAACAGGGTTTCACTTGGGTTGTAGAACAGATCAGAGGTAAACACATTACCCACTTTCACATTGATATCTTTAGCGCGGGCGGCGGCAACCGCCTTTTCCAGCAGGCTAAAGCTGGCCATCGCCGCAAAGTCCAGGCCACCGAGGCGGTTGCGGTTAACCATCGAGTCGGTGCTGGCCCCCATACCAATGACGACATCCCGCACTTTAACATCCAGCGGCAAAGCACCACAGGAGCCAATGCGGATAATGTTTTTTACACCGTAGAATTTTACTAACTCAGTGGCATAAATCGACATTGACGGCACGCCCATGCCAGAGCCCAGCACACTGACTTTTTTACCCTGATAGGTGCCGGTGTAACCGAACATATTGCGCACGGTATTAACGCATACCGCATCTTGCAAAAACGTATCGGCAATATGCTTGGCACGCAGCGGGTCGCCAGGCATTAAAACGGTTTCAGCAAAGGCGCCTTCCGGCGCATTAATATGTGGAGTAGCCATAAGTTCTCTTACTGTAATTGTGCTAAAAAGGAGTCGCCGTATGCCAGTGCATCCAGCCCGAAAAAGTCAGCCAGGGTCTGGCCCATATCGGCAAAGCTTTGTCGCTCGCCTAAATCCACCTCGCCAATGCCCTTACGGAACAGCAGCACAGGTACATATTCACGGGTGTGCTCAGTGCCCGGCCAGGTTGGGTCACAACCATGATCGGCAGTCAGTAATACCAGGGTGTCATCGTCGCAGGCCTGTAAAATTTCCGGCAGGCGGCTGTCGAAATACTCTAAGGCTTCGCCATAACCAAGGGGATCACGGCGATGGCCAAAGTTTTGGTCAAAATCGACCAGGTTGGTAAAAATAATACTCTGCGCACTTTGCGTTGCCATCTGCGCTAAGGTGGTATCCACTAAGGCTGGCAGGCCGGTGGCTTTCAGGCTTTTACTAATGCCCTGATGCGCATAGATATCAGCAATTTTGCCGATACTGATTACCTGGCCGCCGGCAGCAACCAGTTTATCCAGTACTGTCGGGGCCGGTGGTAATACCGAATAGTCACGGCGATTACCGGTGCGGGCATAGCTTTGGGCGCTGTCACCGGTAAAGGGGCGGGCAATCACCCGGCCAATGTTGTAGGGGTCCAGCAGCTCACGCGCGACCTGGCAAAACTCCAGCAAGCGGGTTAAACCAAAATGCTCTTCATGGGCGGCAACCTGAAACACACTGTCAGCCGACGTATAGCAGATCGGCATGCCGGTTTTTATATGCTCATCGCCGAGTTTGACCAGAATATCGGTCCCCGAAGCATGGCAGTTACCCAGAATACCGCTGACACCAGTGCGGCGGCACAGCTCCTCGATAAGCTGCGGCGGGAAACTGTTGGTCTTCTCGGTAAAATAGCCCCAGTCGAATAACACCGGTACCCCGGCAATTTCCCAGTGGCCGCTTGGCGTATCTTTACCGCTACTGAGTTCACGGGCATAACCAAAGGCGCCGTTAATGCGGGTAGCTGGTGGTACTGCCAGCGATAAACCGGGTGTAGCGCTGGTGGCGGCCTTTGCCAGCCCCAGTGCCGTCAGGTTAGGAATAGCCAACGGGCGCTGTTTTTTTTCTGCAAACACCCGGGCAATACTGGCAAAGGTATTGGCGCCGCTATCGCCAAACTTATCCGCATCCGGCGCGCTGCCAATGCCGAAACTGTCGAGCACTAAAATCACTGCTTTTGCCATCTGGATACTCCCAAACCTGCTAGATCACTATTAGAGGTGGTGGCGAAACCATAAATTAAAAAGGGCACGCAGCTTACTCTTTCTGCCGTTTTTTGGCAATTCTTTCGCCGCGAAAAAAGGCGCCCGCAGGCGCCCTTGTACTTTTACTGCCACTTATTGCGGCAGGCTGCTGTAACCCATATTAAACAGCGTAAAGCTGTAAATATCGGCGGCCTGATCAATCACCATCGATACCGGCATACCGGCACCGTGACCGGCTTTGACATCAATCCGGATCAACTGCGGCGTCGCCTTGCTGGCTTTGTCCTGCAGTTCGGCAGCAAACTTAAAGGAGTGCGCCGGCACTACGCGGTCATCGTGATCCGCCGTCGTGATCATCGTAGCCGGATAGGTAACGCCAGCTTTCACGTTATGCACCGGTGAATAACCCAGTAAGTATTTGAACATGTCCTCAGATTGCTCAGAGGTACCGTAGTCGTATGCCCAACCAGCGCCGGCAGTAAAGGTATGGTAACGTAGCATATCCAGTACACCAACTTGCGGAATAGCGACGCCAAACAGCTCTGGCCGCTGAGTCATTACCGCACCTACCAGTAAGCCGCCATTCGAGCCACCGCGTACCGCGGTTTTGGCCGGTGAGGTGTACTTTTCGGTCTGCAGGTACTCGGCTGCGGCAATAAAGTCATCAAATACATTTTGCTTTTGCAGCTGGGTACCGGCACGGTGCCATTCTTTACCGTATTCGCCACCGCCACGGATATTGGCCACGGCATAGATCCCGCCCAGCTCCATCCATACGGCGTTTGCCACGCTGAATGACGGTGTTAAGCTGATATTAAAGCCACCATAGCCGTACAGAATGGTTGGGTTGCTGCCATCGCGTTTTAAGTCTTTGCGATAGCTGATAATCATCGGTACCCTGGTGCCGTCTTTCGAGGTATAGAATACCTGCTCTGATACATAGCGGCTGGGGTCGAAGTTCACTTTCGGCTGGTTATACAGGCTCGATGCGCCGGCCTTTGGCTCAAAGGCATAAATAGAGCCCGGTGTAATATAGTTGGCAAAGCTAAAATACAGCGTATCGGCGTCTTTTTTACCGCCGAAACCACCGACACTACCGACACCAGGTAACTCAATATCACGCACTAACTTACCGTCGTAGTCATACTGTTTTACCTTAGCAATGGCATCGACGATATAGTTGGCAAACAGGAAGCCAGCACCGCTGCTGATACGCAGTACATGTTCGGTCTCCGGGATCAGATCCTGCCAGTTTTCTGGCTGTGGCGCCTTAGCCGATACCTTTACCACCTTGCGGTTAGGGGCATTGCGATTGGTCACCAGGATCAGCGTATCACCAACATTGTCCACCAGATCGGTATCTGAGCTGGTATCGTCCAAAATGGTAACAAAACTACTATCCGGCTGAGTTAAATCTTTGATAAACAGCTTGTTGCCAGAGGTTGATACCGCCGCTGACACTAACAAATAGCGGTCATCCTCAGTCACACTGGCGCCAACATAACGGTGCTTCTGCTCGTCAGTAGCACCAAAAATTACTTTATCTGCGCTTTGTGGTGTGCCCAGCTTATGGTAGTACAGCTTATGCTGATCGGTCATGGCTGACAGCTCGCTACCATCCGGTTTGTCATAGCTGGAGTAGAAGAAGCCGTCGTTACCGACCCAGGCAATACCGGAGAATTTAATATCGGTCAGGGTATCGCCAATTTGCTGCTTGGTTTCGGTGTCGATTACTATAACTTTACGCCAGTCGCTACCGCCTTCTGAAATAGCGTAAGCCGCTAGTTTGCCATCACGCG
The DNA here is from genome assembly GCF_000245735.1 of Alishewanella jeotgali KCTC 22429. GTDB lineage: Bacteria > Pseudomonadota > Gammaproteobacteria > Enterobacterales > Alteromonadaceae > Alishewanella > Alishewanella jeotgali. The sequence goes on along the minus strand of NZ_AHTH01000047.1, from coordinate 17,357 downwards.
AGAAGCGGATATCGGCCAGCGACGTTGTGCCATCGGCGCTAAAGGTGTTCGGATCCAGGAATACCTCTACCTCACCACCGTCTTTCTGGCGGTACAGTACAAATTGGTTCTGCAGGCCGTCGTTTTTATAGAAGTAGGTGTAATCGCCCTCTTTAAACGGCGCCCCTACCCGCTCATAGTTCCAGGCTTGTTGCAGTTTGTCGCGGATTTGGTCACGAAACGGGATCTGCTTTAAATAATCAAAGGTAGTCTGGTTTTGCGCCTTCACCCAGGCTTCTGTTTCGCTGCTGCGATCATCTTCCAGCCAGCGGTATGGATCGGCCACCTGAGTACCAAAATAGGTGTCTACCACGTCGCCTTTGGCGGTAACAGGGTAATTCAACTGTTGTTGCTGTTGGGTAACAGTCACGGTTTGCTCCGGTTTCACTTCTTGCTTCGGGCCGCCGCAAGCGGTCAGTACCGCAGCAGCCAGCAGGGTAACGGCATATTTCATTTAGGTGGACTCCGATATTCTTGTGATTATTGGCAAAACGCACTGAGCTTAACAAAGAAGTAACCTGTTGCCTATTTCACTGAACGGGAATTTTTGCTTCTTAGTCTCTGGCCCGCAGGGCGAGGCACAGGATGTGCCGAGTAATCGAAGATGACGCCTTGGGAGTTAAAAAGCAAAACGCCAGCTCTAGGCTGGCGTTTTACATTAGTGGTGCCCAGAGGCGGAATCGAACCACCGACACGCGGATTTTCAATCCGCTGCTCTACCGACTGAGCTATCTGGGCAAAACAAGTTGGTGCCGCTTATCCGAGTCGAACGGATGACCTACTGATTACAAGTCAGTTGCTCTACCAACTGAGCTAAAGCGGCTGCGACACGCTTTGGGATATCGTTAGCACCATATCCTAAAATGATGGTGCCCAGAGGCGGAATCGAACCACCGACACGCGGATTTTCAATCCGCTGCTCTACCGACTGAGCTATCTGGGCAATGCCGCGTATTAAACGGATTTTGCGATCTCAAGTCAACAGATATTTTAGAAAAGCCCTCCGACAGCTTATTCATTAGCCAAAGCGCAACTTTTTCAACCATTCCGAATAAAAATTAATACTGCTTTTGGGTTAGAAATATTGTTAATATAGCGCGAGTTCCCTTTACATAAGCCTGCAAAGAGCTTAGATTTTTCCGGAAAGAACATGGATAGAAATAGTTTCACTAAACCAGTTTATCTTCGTTTATCCGCAGTGTTGCTGCTTTGTTTGCTGCTTCAGGCATTAATGTTTAACTGGATTAGCATCCCGATACAACAACGTGCTCAAGAACTGTTACAACGTTTAACAGCAGATACTCAGATTCTGGTGCAAGCAATCACGCCGGCGTTGCATCAAGAACAACCAACTAGTATCCAGCAATTATTACTGCAAACCCGTAATAATGAGCCTAATAGAGCCTTATATCTGTACCAGCAGAGTAGTCAGGGTTTCGAGCTGTTATACAACACCGACAACTTACCAAATTTTGTACCCAGCCCTACGCTACAGAATCAGGCGCTAATCACACAAGATATCCTACAAGTTAGCAGGGTATTACCAGAACACCCGAATAAAGTATTGATCTACGTACAGCAATTACCTGAACAGGATCTGATACCCCTAATTTTTTCATTTGGCATCAGCTTGTTTGTCGGCTTACTCTTAGTCTTGGGTATAAGCTATGCCGTTTCACAGTCTATCAGGCACCGCTTACAACCCTTGCTTAGAGGGTGTCAGGATGCTCTGGAGCGTAATCAATACACTGGCAGCATTGATAGTCACCAACAAGACGACATCGGCTTGTTAGCAAATAAAATCAATATTTTATTTAGAAAGCTACAGCAAAGCAGACAAGCACTGCAAAGCTCTGAGGAAAGTATAGAACAACTCAAACAGGAAGTTGAACACCGCATTAAAGAGCGCACCGATGCGTTAGAAACGGCTAAGTTAACGGCAGAAAAGGCCAACGAAGCCAAGTCTACATTCTTGGCAACGATGAGCCATGAAATTCGTACTCCAATGAATGGTATCATCGGTACTGTAGATTTGTTGCGTAAAACTGAGCTCTCCACCTCACAATTCAGAATGACAGACACCATTCGCGAGTCGTCGTTCTCGTTGTTGCGAATTCTGGATGATATTTTAGACTTTTCGAAGATTGAAGCCGGTAAGCTCGAGTTAGAAAAGCTACCAGTATCGCTAGTTGAAATTATTGAAGCGGTTGGCAGGATTTTGGTTTCTGTTGCCTACCAACAACAGATCGATCTGAAACTTTATATTGACCCGCGGCTACCTGACGGCTTAATTGGCGATCCTGTGCGCTTACGGCAAATTCTCTATAATTTAGCTGGCAACGCGATCAAATTTACCGAAACAACACCAGAGAAAACAGGGGTTGTAATCGTAAGTGCGGAACTGGTTGAAGAGAATTTGGAGTTTACTCAGGTACAACTGCGGGTATCTGATAATGGCCGGGGCATGACGCAACGGCAGATTAATTATGTATTTCACCCATTTAATCAAGCTGAGGGCTCGGTCACCCGGAAATTCGGTGGTACCGGTCTTGGCTTGTCGATATGTCAGCGTCTGACCGCGCTAATGTATGGTGAAATCAATGTTCATAGTGAGCCGGGCCATGGTACCGAGTTTAGTGTGCGACTGCCGATGCGCCGCTCGGATGAAGTCAGCTATCTTAGTAAAGATAGTCTGCGTGGCATTTTCATTTGTTTATTTACTCAGGACAGTGATAATCAGCAACACCTGTGCGATTATTTGCTTTATTCGGGTGCTGAGCTGGATATTGCTAACAGTGTTGAGGCTCTGTTGAATAGAGCTGAGCATTTTAAAGCTTTGCCGGCCAAACAACAGGCAGTGTGGTTACTGGATGCAACCTACGAACAGATTTCCCCGAAAGACGTGAGTAGCCTGATTACGCATCCGAAACTACAACAGGTTAAATTTGTTGTTATCACCAACCAAATTGAGCTATCAGATACCCATTTCGATAATCTGTTCTATTTGCATAGCTCACCTCTGTGCCGCAGTCAGCTACTTGATGCCTTATTGGTAATCTCAGGGCGCAAAGTTCAACAGCAACCGATACAACATCACTATCAATCTACAGCACACCGAGCCCCTGCTATTGAAACTGCACGTCAGGCGCGACAACTGGTACTGCTGGCCGAAGATAACTTGATGAACCAACGCGTTATCGTTGAACAACTAAATGCTTTAGGTTACGCCGTTGAAGTTGCAGATGATGGCGCAATAGCCTTGGAGAAGTGGCGGCAGTATCATTACCCTCTGGTACTAACCGATCTGCATATGCCTAACCTCAGTGGTTATGATTTGGCAAAGGCGATTAGAAAAGAGGGTTTACAACGGCCAGATGACGCCGATTTCACGCGTATCATTGCTATTACAGCTAACGCCTTGAAGGGCGAAGAACAAAAATGTTTAAGCATCGGCATGGACGCCTATATTACAAAGCCGTTGGAACTGGTTACATTACAGAGTGTTATGCAGCGTTGGCTGCCTTTACCGGCTATCACCGCTGTCGATACACCAACAGTGACCGGTGCATCGGCTAAGGTGTCACCTCCAGCCATTTGTCTCACAACTTTGAGCAGTTTCCTTGGAGATGACCCAATTAAGCATCGAGAGTATTTAAACTATTTTCTTGCCCAGGCCACCCCCTTAATGGCTAACTTACAGCAGCAACAGTTGCAGCATGATCGCACTGCAACTCGCTCGCTGGCACATCAGTTAAAAGCAATGGCCAAGAGCGTTGGGGCAACGCAACTGGCAGAAAAAGCCTTACAGCTGGAAAAGGCTGCAGAAACAGCAGACTGGAGTGCACTTCGTGAAGTTTTACTGCAACTACAGAGCGATTATGAACAAGTCGTTGCTTTTATTAAACATAGCGAACAAGGGATTTAAGCCCCAGTTCGCTATGTTTCTGAGAGTTATGTTGTCGCTGCAGTATCGAGGGGGGCAAAAGCTTTTACTAATTGATCCAGCGCCTGCATCTGTTGCAGGTAGGGCTCCAGCTTAGCCAACGGCAAGGCACAGGGGCCATCACATTTTGCCTGATTTGGATCCGGATGCGCTTCAATAAAGAGTCCGGCCAGGCCTAATGCCATACCCGAGCGTGCCAGCTGCGCTGCCTGCGCCCGCCGGCCATCAGCCGAATCTTCGCGACCACCCGGCTTTTGCAGCGCATGGGTGGCGTCAAAAATTACCGGCGCATATTGCTTCATCTCGTCCATACCCAGCATATCGACCACCAGGTTGTTATAACCAAAGCAAGAGCCACGCTCACACAGAATGACCTGCTCATTACCGGCTTCCTGAAATTTTTTCAGAATATGCCGCATTTCATGCGGTGCCAGAAATTGTGGCTTTTTAACGTTAATCACGGCACCGGTTTTTGCCATCGCGACCACTAAGTCGGTCTGCCGCGCCAGAAAAGCCGGTAGCTGGATCACATCGACGACCTCGGCCACCGGCGCCGCCTGATAAGGCTCATGCACATCGGTAATCAAAGGTACCTTGAAGGTGTGCTTAATTTCTTCGAAAATCCGCAGCCCTTCTTCCAAACCCGGACCACGATAAGAGTGCACCGACGAGCGGTTTGCCTTATCAAAGGAGGCTTTAAACACATAGGGGATCTGTAATTTCTCGCACACCCGCACATAATGCTCGGCAATGGTCAGTGCCAAGTCACGGGATTCCAGCACATTCATACCGCCAAACAATACAAAGGGCTTATCGTTGGCGACATCAATGCCGGCAACCTGGACCACCTTATTCAACATAATTCAACCTGTTCGCTATTAACATTAAAGAGGTAAAAACAACGGTGTTTTACTCAGCGCAACCCGCACCATCAGCCCCAACCAACCTAAAGCACCTAAGAACGACAACCAGCGGATTGCCGCAGTACGGCCTTTTAACGCCGAGTAGCCCAGCGCGATATAGGCAAGCAGCGCCAGTACTTTTTCTGTCAGCCAGGCATCAACAAAGGGGTACTGCTGAATGGTAAACATCAGCGCGACGGCTGATAATAATAAAAACGTATCCACCACATGCGGGGCAATTTTCAGGAATTTTTGCTGTAACAAACCAGACTCTCTGACGCGCAGCGCAAAGCGCAGACAAAGCAAGGCTACGCTAAGCGCAACCAGTAACAGATGCAGGTGTTTAAACGCCATATACATAACAACTATCCTAAATGCGGCGTGTCAGCCGGGCCAGTGATAGCGGCACCGGCTGCACGTGTTTCGGTTAACTCGCTGCGGATTATACCCCGTCTGCGTCATGCGCATCCGGGTATTTTTGTAAAATTGCTTCCAGCTTGGGCACTATCGACTTGAACGCTTCCACCAGTTTGGGTTCAAATTGCTTGCCAGCTTGTTGCTCAATTTCGGCCAGTACCTGCTGCAATGTCCATGCATTTTTATAACAGCGGCGGTGGCGCAGCGCATCATAAACATCAGCCAGGGCGGCGATCCGGGCATAAATATGAATTTCTTCACCTTTTTTGCCATCAGGATAACCACTGCCATCCCATTTTTCATGGTGGTCCCGGGCAATGATAGCGCCGGCTTGTACAATAGATCGCTTGGAATCTTTCAGAATATTAAAACCAATACTGGCGTGAGTTTGCATCACCTGCCACTCTTTGTCAGTCAGATGTGCCGGCTTATTTAGAATAGTATCCGGGATGCCAACTTTACCGACATCATGCAACGGCGAGGCAAACATCAGTTTTTCGGCATCCAGCTCTGACAAGCCATAGGCTTTCGCCAGCTCGTAACAAATAAAGGCGATACGCCGCACATGATTGCCAGTTTCGACCGAACGCACTTCTACCGCTTCACTTAAGCGATAGACGATTTCGCGCTGGGTATCTTCCACCTCATGTTGCAGCTGCACATTTTCATATGCCACCTGGACATTCTGCGCAAACAGTTCAATCAGCTTTTTCTGGGTTTCATTAACCGGGCCGGGCAAGCCTGAGACATAAAGCAGAGAGCCCTGGGTGAATTTACTGCAGCAATAGGCCACCAGATAGTTATCGCGATAAACAATATCCTTGGTGGTTAACGCCGCCTCAAAGGCTTCCAGTAAGCTTGGGTCCAGCACATCCTTAATGGGCTTTCCTTCTTTACTTTCAAACTCGCCCTGACCGGCAAACACCACCAGATCGTGCGGGTCGGTAGTTTGAATATTGCCGGCGACCAGAGACGAGCTAACGATAAGGGCATCTTCATCACAACCGAGCACTGAGGTGAGCTGTTGTAGCACACCGTCAATAAACTGCTCCATTGAGTGCGATGAGAACAGGTCGACCGAGGCTTTAATAATTTTCTCCAGCCCCTGCCGGCTTTGCTCCAGTGAAATAATATCGCGGTAGGACCTTAAGCTCGACATCATCACGGTAAACAGCTTTTGTGCGGTCAGCTCGGTTTTGGATTTATAATCATTAATATCGTAATTAACAATCACCTGCCGTTCCGGTGCCTGACCAGGTTGGCCGGTACGCAGAATAATGCGCACAAAATGGTTATGCAGGGTTTCGCGGATATAGCTGGCGACCAGTAAACCGGCATCGTCGGTTTCCATCACCACATCCAGCAGCACCACCGCGATATCGGGCTGAGCTGCCAGGACTTTTTTGGCTTCGGCACCGGAGTAGGCGCTGATAAATTCCAGCTTTTTGTGCTGAAAACTAAAGTCATTTAACGCCAACCGGGTGACGGCATGAACCTCAGGTTCATCGTCAACAATCAGGACTTTCCAGCAACCATTACTGACCTGATGCGGCTCTTCAGGCTCAGCAGCAAACAAAAATTCATCGGACATGACACGCTCCCGGCAACCTTATCTTACTGTTATAAGCCGGATTTTTTGTCAGGTCAAAATATTTAACATTTTTATTCAGTTATCGCGAGGCAGGAACTGACCGCCACTGATGCGCCAGTTACCACCATAATCGCGCACTGAACTGACCTGAGAGAATCCGCCAACGCTGAGTAACTGCTGTACCTGCTCAGCCTGGTTATAACCGTGCTCCAGCCAGAGCCAGCCACCGGGCTGTAAATATGCCGGCGCGCTGGCAATAATCTGTGCCAGATCCGCCAGACCCTGCTCTGCCGCCACCAAGGCTGACAGAGGTTCAAAGCTCAGTGCCGCCAGATGCGGATCGGCTGCTTCTATGTACGGTGGATTACTAACGATAAGATCATAGCGCTGGCCGCTAAGGGCGCTAAACCAGCTGCTTTGCAAAAAACGACTATTACGGCTTTGCAGCGCAGCGGCATTACGCTGTGCCAGCGCAACGGCATCCGGATTAAGATCAACGCCGGTTAGCTGCCAGTGTGGCCGGTTGACGGCCAGTGCCAAAGCGATAGCGCCGGTACCGGTACCCAGATCTAACACCTGCGCCTGTGGTGGCAAATCCAGAGCCAGCGCCTGATCAACCAATATTTCGGTATCCGGCCGCGGGATCAGAGTACAGAGTGCCACAGCCAGCTCCAGACCATAGAAGGGCCAATGCCCAAAGATATAGGCCAGAGGCTCTCCCTGCAGCCGCCGCTGCACCAACGGTTGCAGTTGTTGCTGCTCAGCGGCAGTGATTTCCCGCTCCGGGTAGGTATACAGATAGCCGGGCTTGCAGCCCAGCAGATGGCACAGCAATAAACGTGCTTCCTGTGCCGGATTATCGCTCAGACTCCCGAGTTGCTGACTCAGTAGCTGCACGCATTGCTGCAAGGTCATCAGCGGTTTTCATCAGCCAGCATCGCCAGCAGATCAGCCTGATGCTCGTGTTTCAGCGGTTCAATCACCTGCTCTAACTCCCCTTCCATCACTTCATTTAAGCGGTAGATGGTCAGGTTGATCCGGTGATCGGTCAAACGGCCTTGCGGGAAGTTATAGGTGCGGATCCGCTCTGAACGGTCGCCACTGCCCACTAATGAGCGGCGGGTGCTTTGCTCTTCCAGCCGACGCTTTTCATCTTCTGCCGCCTGTAAGCGCGACGCCAGCACACTCATCGCACGGGCACGGTTTTTATGCTGTGAGCGCTCATCCTGACATTCAACGACTATGCCAGAGGGTAAGTGGGTAATGCGGATAGCAGAGTCGGTACGGTTTACGTGCTGACCACCGGCGCCAGAGGCTCGGTAGGTATCAATTTTCAGATCGGCCGGATTGATCTCAATGGCTTCGCTTTCCGGGATTTCCGGCATAATGGCCACAGTACAGGCCGAGGTATGTACCCGGCCCTGCGATTCGGTGGCGGGTACCCGTTGCACCCGGTGACCACCGGATTCAAATTTCAGGGTGCCGAAAACGCCCTCGCCTTGCACACTGGCGATCACCTCTTTAAAGCCACCGTGCTCGCCTTCATTGGCACTGACAATTTCCACCCGCCAGCGCTGCCGCTCGGCAAAACGGCTATACATGCGGAACAGATCGCCGGCAAAAATCGCCGCCTCGTCACCACCGGCACCGGCGCGGATCTCCAGAAAGCAGCTGTTATTATCGTTCGGATCCTTAGGCAGCAGCAGGATCTGCAAATCCGTATCCAGCTGCTCAATGCGGCTTTTCGCCAGCTTATATTCTTCCTGCGCCATTTCGCGCATCTCAGGATCGCTGTCTTTTTGCATTTCTTCGGCCATCAGCAAGTCTTCCTGCGCTTGCTGATAACTACGGAATGCCTTGCTTAACTCTTCCAGCTGGCTGAATTCTTTGGACAATTCGCGAAAGCGCTTTTGATCGCTAATCACCGAGGCGTCGCTTAACAGCGCCTGGACCTCTTCGTAACGCTCAACCAAACCTTCCAGCTTGCGGTATACCGATTCTTTCATTTTAGGATTAAAACCTGTTTATAAATCAATAAGGAGTTTGACCAGCTCTGTCGACTCTGGCTGCTCAGACTGTAATAAATGCCGGATAGTCCGGGTGGGGCTGTGCATCAGGCGGTTGCTAAGTTTATTCGCCAGTTCCGCCATCACTTTTTCCGGTTCCTGGCCGGCGGCCAGTTGCTTTTGCGCCCGGCTTAATAACTCGGTTTTTACTTCTTCGCAGCGCTGCCGGTAATCACGTAGCCAATCGGCCTTATCCTGTAACTGCAGCCACTGCATAAATTCAGCGCTGCCACTTTGTACCAGCACCCCGGCCTGCTCTGCCGCCTGCTGGCGGTTATTCAGGTTTTCCGCCACTATGGTTTGCAGATCGTCTACGGTATAAAGATAGGCATCTTCCAGCTCCGTAACCTGCTCTTCGATATCCCGCGGTACCGCCAAATCGACCAGAAACATCGGCTTATGCTTCCGCTGCTTCAATGCCTGCTCAACCATACCTTTACCAACAATCGGCAAGGTGCTGGCGGTAGAAGAAATCACGATATCGGCTTCATGCAAGCGGGCCGGTACCTGCGACAGGGTTAACACCTGCGCATTAAATTGTCGCGCCAGAGCTTCGGCACGTTCATAGGTGCGGTTAGCCACACTAAGACTGGTTGCCCCCTGCTCCGTTAAATGCCGGGCCACCAGTTCAATGGTCTCGCCGGCACCAATCAGCAACACCCGTACCTTTTCTAACTTACCGAAAATCTGTTTTGCCAGGCTGACGGCAGCGAAAGCGACTGAGACGGCGTTAGCGCCGATCTCCGTTTCAGTACGTACGGCCTTGGCGACGGCGAAGGTTTTCTGAAACAGCCGTTCAAATTGTGGGTTAATGGTGCCGGCCTGACGTGACTGATTATAGGCCTGCTTCACCTGCCCCAGGATCTGCGGCTCACCTAACACCAGTGAATCTAAGCCGGCAGCCACCCGCATTAAATGATTCACTGCGTCCTGCTGTTGATACAGATACAGATGCTGTTGCAGTTCTGTCAGCTGTAACTGATGGAAGCCGGCCAGCCAGTGCAGTACCTGCTCAGCCTGCTCGGCAGCACCACTAAAATACAGTTCGGTACGGTTACAGGTGGACAAAATCACCGCATCGCTAATCTCCAGCTTGCTGGCAAGCTGGTGCAATGCATCCGGCACCTGCTCGGGTGCAAAGGCGAGTTTCTCGCGCAGCGCCACCGGTGCCGTTTTGTGATTAATGCCTAGTGCAAAAATGGTGTTCACCTGTATCATATCGGGATAGGGGGCGAATTGTACGAAAAAGCCCGAACTAAGAAAAGCAAAAGCAGATAAGCAAAGGATCACAGCTTGAGTTTATATCTGAAAAGTCTGGTATTGCTGGCCGTATTAGTGCTGAGCAGCGCCTGTAGCAGCACTAAGTCGCTAGCCGGCAAAGCCGAAGTATTACCGCAGCCACAGCGGCAGCAACAATTAGCGGCACTCGAGAATTTTACCGTACAGGCCTCGGTTGGTATTAAATCTCCGGCCGAAACCGTCAATGGCAATTTGCGCTGGCAGCAACAGGATGCCACTGCTTATCAGGCACGGTTGGCCAATATGCTGGGTATCAGCCTGTTTGAATTGACGGCCAGTAGCGAGCTGACCGAACTGTTGGTGCGTGGCGAGCGCTATCAGGCGGCTGATGCCAGTAATTTACTGTGGCAACTGGCTGGCTGGTCGATTCCGCTGCACGATATGGCGCTATGGTTACGCGGCCTGCCGGGTGACTCGGCAACTGACCTGAAATACGACGCTGCTGGCCGCCTGGTAAGTTTTACCCTGACTGACAGCACCGGCATTCGCTGGCAACTGACCTACCGCAGTTTTTTTGATGATGCCTTATCTTTACCCCGGCAATTGCAGCTGCACAGTGCCGATACCCAGGTCAGGTTGGTGATCCGGAGCTGGCAGCTATGACCCTGACCTTACCCGCTGTGGCCAAGCTGAATTTATTTTTGCATATCACCGACCGCCGCGATGATGGCTATCATAATCTGCAAACGCTGTTTCAAATGCTCGATACCGGCGATGTACTGCACTTTACCCCGAACCAGAGTGGTGAAATTAGCTTAACCTGTGATATCGCCGAGCTGGCCGGGCAGGATAATCTGATATACCGCGCAGCCATGTTATTAAAACCTTTGGCGGGCGCCTCGGCCGGTTGTCAGATCCGGCTGGAAAAACACCTGCCTATGGGCGGCGGCCTGGGCGGTGGCTCGTCGGATGCGGCTACCACCTTGCATGCACTTAACCTGTTATGGCAGCTGCAATTAACTACCGCAGAACTGGCGGCACTGGGTCTGAAACTGGGTGCCGACGTGCCGGTCTTTGTGCACGGCCAAACGGCCTTTGCCGAAGGGGTTGGTGAGCACTTACAGCCGGTTTCACTGCCGGAAAAGACTTATTTGGTCGTCACACCTGCTTGTCATATCAGTACGGCAGCAATATTCCAACATCCTGATTTAAAAAGAGATACACCTAAGATCGGCCTGACAGAGCTACTTAGCAGCCCATGGCAGAATGACTGCCAGCCGCTGGTCGAACGGCTGTATCCGATTGTTGCAATAACCTTACAGTGGTTGCTAGAATATGCGCCGTGTCGAATGACGGGTACTGGCGCCAGTGTGTTCGCCGAATTTCCGGACGCGGCCAGTGCTCAGCATGCCCTAGCGAACCTGCCGGCAAACTGTCGGGGCTTTATCGCCAGAGGGGTTAATACGTCGCCTTTATTTGCGGCCTTAACTGATACCGTTTACAGCAACTCGAGCCGCCATTCAGTTTAGCCGTTGCCGGAGTATTTTTTCCGGCAGCAACTATACTCGACAGCGGCTTTTATGATTAAACCGGACTCACAACTGCCCTGAGGATCCTACCGTGCCCGACATGAAGGTTTTCGCTGGTAACGCCATACCAGATCTTGCCAACAAAATCGCCAGCCGTCTTTACATCAAACTGGGAGATGCCGCTGTCGGTCGCTTCAGTGATGGCGAAGTCAGTGTGCAAATCAACGAAAATGTACGCGGTTCAGACGTCTTTATTATCCAGTCTACCTGTGCCCCTACTAACGACAATCTGATGGAACTGATTGTCATTGTTGACGCCTTACGTCGCGCGTCAGCCGGCCGGATCACAGCAGTGATTCCTTACTTTGGTTATGCCCGTCAGGATCGTCGGGTACGTTCAGCCCGGGTACCTATTACCGCCAAAGTAGTCGCCGACTTTTTATCCAGCGTTGGCGTGGACCGGGTATTAACGGTCGACTTGCATGCTGAGCAAATTCAGGGCTTCTTTGATGTGCCGGTAGACAATGTATTCGCGACGCCGGTACTGCTGGACGATATGCGCAAAAAAGCCCTTGAAGCACCGGTGGTCGTATCGCCGGATATCGGTGGTGTAGTGCGCGCCCGTGCGGTAGCTAAACTGCTGAATGACGCCGACTTAGCGATTATCGATAAGCGCCGGCCAAAAGCCAACGTATCCCAGGTAATGCATATTATCGGTGACGTCAAAGACCGTGACTGTATTATTGTTGACGATATGATTGATACCGGCGGTACCCTGTGTAAAGCAGCGGAAGCGCTGAAAGAACAAGGCGCCAAGCGGGTATTTGCCTATGCTACCCACGCGGTCTTCTCAGGCCGGGCGCCGGAAATTATCAGTGAGTCAGTGATTGATGAGCTGATCGTCACCGATACTATCCCACTGTCTGCGGCGATGCGTGCCATTCCTAAAGTACGGCAGCTGACGTTAAGTGACCTAATCGCAGAGTGTATCCGTCGTATCAGTAACGAAGAATCGATTTCGGCGATGTTTGATTAAGCCGCAAGCTAAAGTTGAAAAAGGCAGGTTATCCTGCCTTTTTTATTGGTTTTCTCTAAGTATGGCGTTGCATCCTTAGCGAAGCTTATTTGACTAATTCGACATTCAAGATATCAACGATAGAATCTATAGAAGATTCGCCAAAGCCAACCTTATGGTATGCCACCTTACCCGTTTTATCTATTACATATAATGTCGGCAAAGCTTCCACACCATAAGCATCACCAATACGGCCTCGTTGGTCGTGGGTAAACACCAAAGACGTTAAACTCTCTGACATGACTTTATGCAATCTGCGATACCGTTTACGATCTTCCTTGTGATTAACGGCGATCACTTGCATCAGATCCTGACCAACATCCTGCTGAATGCTATTTAATACCGGCAATTCTTTTAAGCAAGGTGCACACCAGGACGCCCAAAAGGAGATCACCACGACTTTACCTTGATAATTTTCCAACAGTACATCTTTCCCATCGAGGGTGGCTCCCAAATGGTTTTCCGGGATCTCGCCAATATCAGGTGCTGCTGCTTGCAGATTGAACATCACAGCCAACACCACACACCCCAAAATTGCTTTCCACATTGCTACAACCTCCTTATTTTTCTCAAATGTAACGTAAGCAAGTTGTTAAGTAAATTAGTAATTCAGAAATTGTAGACAAAACACTTTTGTTTGCAGCAGAACGACGCTGGTGGTAAGATGTCGCGCCTTTTAAAGGGGCAACAGGTTATGGCTGGTCGCAAGCCGTAACAAATTCTAATTTTTGGAGTACATCATGTCTGATGCAATTTTCACGTTAAATGCAGAAGTCCGCAACGACTTGGGGAAAGGTGCGAGCCGCCGCCTGCGTCATGCTGACCAAGTGCCAGCGATCATCTACGGTGGTCATAAGCCAGCACTGTCTATCACTTTAGATCACGCTAAGCTGTTAAAAGCACAAAGCTTCGAAGCTTTCTACTCTCACATCCTGACTATCAGCGTTGGCGGTGAAGAAGTTAAAGCTATCGTGAAAGCAATGCAACGTCACCCGTTCAAGCCAAAAATTCTGCACGTTGACTTCCAACGCGTAGAAGCTGGCCATGAGCTGCACACTACTGTTCCGGTACACTTCCTGAACGAAGATGCTGCTGCGAAGAAAGGCGGTGTTGTTGTTCACGGTCTGAACGAAGTTGAAATCACCTGTTTACCACAGGATCTGCCAGAGTTTATCGAAGTTGACCTGGCTGATGTCGCTGTAGGCGTTACCCTGCACCTGTCTGATATCAAAGCACCAAAAGGCGTTAAGTTTGTTCAGTTAACCAAAGGCGAAGGTCATGACCTGCCAGTGGTTTCTGTGAATAAGCCAGCTGGTAAAGCTGAAGACGCTGCCGCTGAGTAATGTCTGATACTGTTCAGCCTGCTGTACAGTTAATCGTGGGCCTGGGTAATCCGGGCCCCGAATATCAATACACCCGGCACAATGCCGGTGTCTGGTTTGTAGAGCAACTTGCCCGCACCTATCACTGTAACCTGAAACCCGAAGCCAAATTTTTTGGTCTGACCGGCAAATTTATGCTGGCCGGGCAGGAATACAAACTCCTGGTGCCAACTACCTATATGAATTTAAGCGGCAAAGCCGTACTGGCTATGGCACAGTTTTATAAACTGGCGCCGGAGCAAATTCTGGTAGTGCATGATGAACTGGCGTTACCGCCGGGCAGTGCTAAATTCAAGTTCGCCGGTGGCCATGCCGGCCATAACGGCCTGCGCGATATCACCAGCAAACTGGGCAATAATCCGAATTTCTATCGTTTGCGCTTAGGCATCGGCCATCCGGGCCACAAAGATCAGGTTACTGGCTTTGTACTGGGTAAGGCTCCTGCCAGCGAACAAAAACTGATCGACCAGAGCATAGAGGAAGCTGTTGCCTGCTTTGCTATACTGGCACGCGACGGTCTGGTAAAAGCCCAGAGCCGTTTACACAGCTTTCAGGCCAGCTAAGCTGGCCCCACCGCAGATTAAAGGATACATTCATGGGTTTTAAATGTGGCATCGTAGGTTTACCTAACGTCGGCAAATCTACTTTATTCAACGCCTTAACTAAGGCTGGTATCGAAGCAGCTAACTTCCCGTTCTGTACCATTGAACCAAACACCGGCGTGGTCCCGGTACCGGATCTGCGGTTGGATAAACTGGCGCAAATCGTTAACCCACAACGCGTAATCCCCACCACCATGGAATTCGTCGATATCGCCGGCCTGGTAAAGGGCGCGTCTAAAGGCGAGGGTTTAGGCAATAAATTCCTGGCCAATATCCGCGAAACCGATGCTATCGGCCATGTGGTGCGCTGCTTTGACGATGAAAATATTATCCATGTTGCCGGAAAAATTGACCCGGCTGACGATATCGATACCATTAATATGGAACTGGTGCTGTCGGATATGGACAGTGCCGAACGTGCGATTTTACGGGTACAGAAAAAAGCCAAAGGCGGCGATAAAGACGCCAAAGCCGAGCTGGCAGTGCTGGAAAAAGTAAAAGCCCACCTGGAAAACGGTTTAACGCTGCGTCAGCTGGAGCTGGATAAAGAAGAAAAGGCGCTGATTGCCTATATGAACTTCTTAACCATTAAGCCAACCATGTATATCGCCAACGTACTGGAAGACGGTTTTGACAATAACCCGCATCTGGACGTAGTGCGCGGCATCGCAGCCAAAGAAGGTGCCATCGTAGTACCGGTTTGCGCCGCTATCGAATCAGAAATCGCCGAGCTGGATGATGAAGAAAAAGCCGAGTTTATGGCCGATATGGGGCTGGAAGAGCCAGGCCTGAACCGTGTGATCCGCGGTGGTTACTCACTGTTAAACCTGCACACCTACTTTACGGCCGGTGTCAAAGAAGTACGGGCCTGGACTGTTGCTGTCGGAGCCACAGCACCACAAGCTGCTGGCGTGATCCATACTGACTTTGAAAAAGGCTTTATCCGTGCAGAAGTGGTGTCTTACGATGACTTCGTACAGTACAACGGTGAAGCCGGTGCCAAAGAAGCCGGGAAATGGCGTCTGGAAGGTAAAGATTACATTGTTAAAGATGGCGATGTGATGCATTTCCGCTTTAACGTCTAAGTGCTTTTTCGTTACCAAAGTACAGATTAAGAGCCGGGTTTACCCGGCTCAGACTGCTGACAAAGTCCTGGACGCCGATCCAGGACTTTGATCTAATAGGGTTAGTTGATTTGAAGGCTAACCAACATGCTCAAAACTCCCTCTCCTCAACAATATCAGTTAGAAATGGTCACGCTCGAAGAGCTGGTACCGAAGAACCATTTGGTTCGCAAGGTCGATGCCGCCATTGATTTCGAGTTCATTCGTGCTGAAGTCGAACATCTCTACTGCAAAGATAATGGCCGTCCGCCGATTGACCCTGTCCGTTTGTTTAAGATGATGATCCTCGGCTATCTGTTTGGCATTCCCAGTGAGCGTCGTCTGGTACAGGAAATTCAGGTTAATGTGGCTTATCGCTGGTTTTTGCGGATGGGATTAACCGAGAAAGTGCCTGATGCCTCCACGCTGAGCCAGAATCGTATTCGTCGTTTTAACGGCACGGATGTGTTTCAGCGTATCTTCGACCGGATAGTTGAACAGGCGTATGAGCAGCGTCTGATTGGTGGTCACACGCTTTACACTGACAGCACACATTTAAAAGCCAATGCCAATAAGCGCAAGGCGGTGAACAAAGAGGTGGCGGTCAGTGCATCGGCGTATATCGCTGAGCTCAACAAGGCGGTTGAAGAGGACCGGTTAGCCCATGGCAAAGCGCCACTGAAGCAAGATGACTCGAAGGAGCCCGAAACCAAAAATCAAAAGGTCAGCACAACCGACCCTGACAGTGGCTTTATGACGCGGGAAGGCAAACCACAGGGCTTCTTCTACCTTGGACCATCGCACCGTGGATGGCCGCCACGGCATCATCACGGATACCTTCGTGACGCCGGGGAATGTGCATGATAGCCAGCCCTATCTGGCCAGATTAGACCGTCAGCTTGAGCGCTTTAAGTTTAGTCCGATAGCCGTTGGTTTGGATGCGGGCTACTTTACTGCACCGCTTTGCCATTTAATCCGGGAGCGGCAAATTGCACCGGTTATTGCCTACCGTCGTCCCAATGTCACCGCTAATCCGATTAAGAAGAAGCAATTTACCTACGATAAAACAACCGATACCTATCGTTGCCCCCAAGGTGAAATCCTGACTTACAGCACGACAGACCGTCAGGGCTACCGGCATTATCAATCTAACCCTAAAGTGTGTCAGGATTGCCCGCTACGTCAGGACTGCACGAAGAACAAGCAGTATAAGAAAACGATAACCCGGCATGTCTGGGAAGAGGATAAAGAGCATGTGAGTGGTTTGCGGCTGCTGTCCGTGGGGTAAGAAGATTTACAACCGACGAAAAGAGACGGTTGAACGCAGCTTCGCAGACGCAAAACAGCATCATGGCCATCGCTATGCACGGTTCCGTGGTCTGGCGAAAGTGCAGATGCAGTGTTTACTGGCGGCGGTAGCGCAAAACATCAAGAAAATGGCCTTGCTGGCCTTTTTATCGCTTTTTTAT
>NZ_AHTH01000048.1 GCF_000245735.1 Alishewanella jeotgali KCTC 22429 | reverse complement strand
ACCTTAGGGCATGTTGACGTTTGTGGCTTGTTTTTGCAGCTGTTTGGCTGGTGTTTATACAAGGCAGAGCTTGTGATGTGTAGTTGTTCTACATGAACAAGCGATAACGCGGTTGTAGCATGCGCGGGATACCCGATAGGGTCATCCCGCGGTAACGCTTGCCACATTATTGAGGATGACAACGATCTAATCAGCTAACCTTTGGTCATTCTGATGCAGCCAGTGGTATAACGCCGGCAGTACCACTAATGTCAGCAAAGTAGCCGAGATAATACCGCCGATCACCACGGTTGCCAGCGGACGTTGTACTTCTGCGCCGGTGCCGGTGTTCAGCGCCATTGGTACAAAGCCGAGGCTGGCGACCAGTGCGGTCATCAATACCGGGCGTAACCGGATCAAGGCACCTTCTACCACGGCATACAGTAAATCGCCTTTTTCCTGCCACAACTGCCGCATAAACGATACCATCACCAGGCCGTTCAGCACTGCAACGCCCGATAACGCAATAAAGCCCACGCCTGCGGAAATGGATAATGGCATCCCCCGCAGCCACAGTGCCAGTATGCCGCCCGTCAATGCCAGTGGCACACCAGTAAAGATAATCAGCGCATCTTTGAGCGAGTTAAACGCCATCACCAACAAGGCAATAATCAGTAATAAGGTCACCGGCACGACGATTGCCAGCCGTTTACTGGCGGCTTCCAGTTGCTCAAAAGTCCCGCCATAATCCAGCCAGTAACCGGCTGGCAGGCTGACGTCGGTACTTATCCGCTGTTTGAGCTCGGCAACAAAGCTACCCAGATCACGCTCACGCACATTGGCCGATACCACAATACGGCGCTTACCGTTTTCGCGGCTGATTTGTGCCGGGGCGCTTTGCATATCCAGCGTGGCAATTTCATTTAGCGGTACATAACCGCCATCCGGTGTTGGAATAGGTAACCATGATAGGTTATCAATATCACTGCGGATTTGCTCCGGTAAACGCACGATTAGCTGAAACCGGCGATCACCTTCGTAGATTACCCCAGCCTCTTTGCCACCAATCGACGTGGCGATAATATCCTGAAACTGGCTAACCGTTAGTCCGTAACGGGCTAACGCCGTTAGCTTTGGCGTGACTGACAGTACCGGTAAACCGGATACCTGTTCAGTTTTTACATCGGCAGCGCCGCTAATACTATTAGCAACCTGCTCAATGCGGTTCGCAATGCGTAACAGTACATCCAGATCATCACCAAACACTTTAATGCCTACATCCGAACGCACACCAGAAATCAGCTCGTTAAAACGCATCTGAATCGGCTGGGTAAATTCGTAGTTATTACCGGGCAGTTGCTCCAGCGCCTGTTCCATTTCAGCAACAAGCGTCGCTTTGGTTTTACGTGGATCCGGCCATTCGCTGCGTGGTTTTAAAATTACAAAATTATCAGCCACATTGGGCGGCATCGGGTCGGTTGCCACCTCTGGCGTGCCAATCTTCGCAAAAACTTTATCCACTTCCGGAAACTGCTTAATCCGTTGTTCAAGCACTTCCTGCATCTCGACCGACTGCTTAAGCCCGGTACCAGTGACTCGCATAGCATGCAGCGCAATATCGCCTTCATCCAGCTGTGGAATAAACTCGGAACCGAGCGTTGTTGCCAGCCACAAACACACAGCTACAAGCACGGTTGCCAAGCTCGCCACCAATAAACGTAGCTTGATAACGGCATACAACACTGGCCGGTACAGTGATTTAGCCGCCACGATAACCCGACTTTCCTGTTCGTTGATTTTACCGCTCATAAACACGGCAACGGCGGCAGGAACCACAGTCAGTGACAGTACCATTGCTGCCAGCAAGGCCATTACTACAGTGGCAGCCATCGGGTGGAACATTTTGCCTTCAACGCCAGTCAGGGCAAAAATAGGGATATAAACTACCGTAATAATCGCCACGCCGAACAAGCTGGGTTTAATCACTTCAGTGGTGGCTTCAAACACCACTTTCAGGCGTTCGCGCAGTACCAGCAAACCGCCGGTCTGATGTTGTGCCATTCCTAAGCGCCGGATACAGTTTTCGACAATAATCACCGCGCCATCAACTATCAGGCCAAAATCCAGTGCCCCCAGGCTCATCAGGTTTGCCGATACGCCCTGCTGCACCATGCCGGTTATCGTTGCCAGCATCGCCAGTGGAATAACTGCAGCAGTAATCAGTGCAGCGCGGATATTACCCAGCAGCACAAACAGTACCACAATGACCAGTAATGCCCCTTCCAGCAGATTTTTTTGCACAGTCGCAATGGTTTTATCTACCAACGTGGTACGGTCATATACCGCTTCAACAATCACATCTTCCGGTAATGAAGCTTTTATTTCTTCCAGCTTTTGCGCAGCATCACGGGCAACGGTCCGCGAGTTTTCACCCAGCAGCATCATCACCGTACCCATTACGGTTTCGTGGCCATCGCGGGTGGCGGCACCGGTACGTAACTCTTTGCCAAGCCCTACTTCTGCCACATCTTTTATCCGGATAGGTACTGAGCCATTTAACGCCACCACCACATTTTCAATACTACTGATAGTACTGAGCTGGCTGGGCGAACGTACCAGTAATTGCTGGCCATTACGCTCAATGTAACCTGCACCACGGTTAGCATTATTGCTAAGCAGTGCTTCTGACAGTTGCGGCAACGTAATACCCACTGCCAGCATTTTTGCCGGATCAGGCATCACATGGTACTGTTTGTCATAACCACCGATAGTATTAACCTCAACCACACCGGGTACTTGCGCCAGTTGCGGTTTGATAATCCAGTCCTGCACTTCACGCAAATACATGGCATCTAGCGGTTTGCCATTTGCATCGGTAGCGCCGGGTTTAACATCGACGGTATAAACAAATATTTCACCAAGACCCGTAGCAATGGGCCCCATTTGCGGCTCCAGCCCAGCAGGCAGCGCATTCTTAATACTGCCAAGCCGCTCATTAAGCAGGTTACGGGCAAAGTAAATGTCGGTGCCTTCTTCAAACACCACCGTTACCTGTGACAAACCATAACGTGACAACGAACGGGTATATTTCAGTTTTGGCAAGCCATAAAGCGCCGTTTCCACCACAAAGGTAATCCGTTGTTCGGCTTCCAGAGGTGAATAACCAGGCGCTTCAGTGTTAATTTGTACCTGTACGTTGGTAATATCAGGTACCGCATCGATAGGTAATCGCTGGTAACTCCACAGCCCGGCGCCAATCAGTAACAAGATCAGGCCCAGCATCAGATACCGTCGCTCAATCGAGAAACGAACGATAGCTTCAATCATGTTTATCTCCTTCTCATTTGCCTGAGCGAGTAAAGGTTACGCAAGGCAAAAACGACTCAGCAGCGCAGTTTACATGCCGTAAATGAGCATGCTGAGCCGGTTTTAACGCCGCAGAACCAAAGCTTAGCCAGGCAAATTTTTAGTGTTCGTGAGCTGCGCCGGCCTTTTCGATCTCGGCCTTAATCAGATAACTATTTACCACCACATACTCTTCAGCCGCATGCAAACCAGACAGCACTTCCGTAAAGCGGCCATCGGTGCGGCCTAGCTGCAGTGGCCGCGGTTCATAGCGGTTGCCTTCGCGCACAAACACCACCTGCTTACCTTCCAGATCCTGTAAGGCCTTGTTATCTATCACCAGAGAAACATCTATGATTTCAGCATCCACCAGCGCACTGACCCGCTCTCCGGCAGAAAAACGGCCGTTGCTGTTATCCAGTTCAACCCGCGCCAATACATAAGGCTGGCCGGAGGCCGGCAAAATATGGGTGATCTGACTATCAACCCTGCCGCCGCGAGCTTCAATATGCACCGGCAAACCCGTTTTTATCTCATCCATTGCGGCCGGGAATACTTTCAGCTCAGCCCACAGTATGCTGCTGTCTGCCAGTGAAAATAACGTTTCACCGGCTGTGTATTCGCCCTGACTGGCATATTGCTGTAATAACACCCCCGCTATCGGCGCGGTTACCGGATAAGTGCGCAGGCTGTCATTGGATTCCACCAGCGCCAGCACCTCGTCTTTTTTCACTGTGTCGCCCACGGTAGGCCTGATCTGGGTAATCATGCCGGGAAAACGGGCTCGCACCTGAGCTTGCCGGTTAGGAGGGATCACCAGTTCACCGTATAACGGAATATGGCGTTCAATGGTACCAGCACCGGCAGTCGCCACCTCAATCCCTACCCTTTTTGCCATGTCGGCATCAATCGTTGCGGCTTCATCGTGATCATCATCATGATCGCTGCCATGATTGTGCCCGCTATCATCGTGGGCATGAGCACTGTTTATTTGCGCCGTTTTCGGCTTTTCATCATGGCTGTGGCCCGGCCCGGCCTGAGCAGGTGCAACAGCCATACCCTGAGCAATCAGTAATGCAAGGAATAACGCGGAATATTTCATTTGGAAGATCCTGATTCAGTAGTGATAAGCTGAGTGGATGTGGTTATGGCAAGAGGTGATGCCGCAAGCGCAACACCGGTAAGCTGCTCAATCAGCACCTGATTACTCAGTGCGGTACTGGCAGCATTAACCAACTCAAGCTGAGCGTCTTGTAGTGCCTGACGGGCAGAAATCCACTCTGCATAGCCATAACGGCCACGGCGGTATGCGTCTTCAGTTTGTTGTAGTGCCTGCTCCAGTAGCGGCAGAATATCGCGCTGCATATCCTTTACTGCCATACTGCTGTAACGGTGAGTTTGCCAGGCCTGATACAAGCGGGCGCGTAAATCCAGCAAGGCGGTTTCTTTTTCAAACTGTTCCGCCTGAGACTCTGCCTGCGCCGCAGTTATCGCCCCCTGATTACGCTGTTTACTGAACAAGGGCACCGACACTCCGGCAACCAAGCCAAAATCACGGCTTTCCTGTGAGCGCATGGCACCAAGCTGCCAGCGGACATCACCGGCTGACTGACTTTGCGTCAGTGTCAGCTCAGCATCACGCAAGCGTTGCCGGGCGGCAAAAACCTCCACAGTGGGGGTTGCCAGCACGTGTTGATAAAGTGTTTGAAAGGATGGGCTTTGCGCCAGCTGAAATAAATCACCACTAACCTGATTAAAATCAGCTTGTTCCGCCCCCCATAAACTGACCAGCGCTAACTTGCTGCTATCCAGCTCGGTTTGCAGTAAGCCATGCTGCAACTGTGCTTGCTTAAAGGCCACTTTCGCCCTTAGTTGCTCGGCCTCCGGTGCTGCACCACGCTGCACCCGCTGCGTTACCAGCGTTAAAGCCTGCTCAGTCATACTCACGGTTTGTGCCGCCAGTGCCATTTTCTGCTGCAATGTCAGCACGGTTACAAAGCGTTGGGTCAGCTCGCCCAGTAAATCCAGGCTGGCCGCCTGGCGCTGTGCCAGCAATAATTCCTGATTTGCACTGGACACCGCCATCCGGGCCTGGCGCTTATCGCCCAGTTCAATCACTGAAGATAATGACACCGTAACTTCGAGGCTTTTAACACCCGACATATCCCCCGTGCCAAAGGCATTATCGGCCTGCAAGCCCAGTTCATAGCCTGGGTTCAGTTCAGCCAGTTGTTGCTGCCCGGCAGCCGCTTTTAAGCGCCAATCAAATACCTGGAGCTGTGGGTGTTGTTGCAACACCTTTTTCGCTGCTTGTTGCAGCGTTAAATCCGCTGTTGCAGCTTCAGATGCCACTGCCTGATGCAGCAGAATGCTACTGGCAACCAGCAAACCAAACGCAGCAAAGCGCATAGTGTTTGATTTTAAAAACATAGCAAAATCCTGTTATTGGTAATGTAAAAACCAGAAAAACAGAATCAGCTGATGGGTGGGCGGTAAATGCTTAGTTTAGAGGAAGAGGGGAAATCATTCAGGTAAGATACCAGTAGTTCATTAGTCATTACCGGCAAAGCCGGTAATGGCTTAAACAAGCCAATATGAGCATGACAATGACTACAATAGTCGCAACCAGTATGCACTGAGGCATCGGTAAATGCTGATTGCTCTGCTGCCACAACTTCTGCAGTATCCGACCATAATATTTGATGATGAATATCATCAGCAGAGTGTTGAGCCGCAAAAGCGCTGGAAACGACACATAGCAACTGCACAACCAGCAATAATGCCATCAGCATTTTGCTTAGCGGTGTTCTGGCTAGTGCATCGTTACTTATCACGGTATGTCATCTTACTTATCAGTTAATTTTTTAGGTACGAACACAGCACGTTAATCACCGGCTCTACATCGGCATGCGCGCTGCAAAGGCTCCAGCTTGTCGCCAGCCAAATGTTTCCGGAGCTGATGCTTCAGTAGCGATCACTCAGGTAAATTGCACATCTTAGATGATGTGGCATTTTCGATGTATATGCCCTGATATCAGTTATAACCTTATCAAGACTTTACCACTTTTGCACGACATTCTTATGTAATGCCAATACTTAATTTTTATAAGGCAAGAGTTGAGCGCTCTTCGATAAGCTTGTTTGTTCTGATATTACGGCGTTACTCCTGCTCGTTGGCACTCATCTCAAGTGGCTGCAGATAATCTTCGTGCAATATCCCAGCGAGGTGTACTGCACCTATGCCATTTTTAAACAGCGCTCCCCCTGTTAATGATAATCGACAATTTCAACATTCCTGGCATTACCGACCACTGGCTGGATTTGTCAATTTCAAAAAGCTGCAGCGTTGCTATACATTGAAAACTTTTGATCACATCTAAGCATATATCGATCAGCATCAAATCGATGTTAGGTTATTATCTATAGTCCACTCGCCGGCTTCTACCTTGGCAATTTCCGTCCGACCGTTTGGGATCTGACGTCGAAGGATCACTTGCGAAAACGCTGACAGCGAAGCTTCAGCAGCCGCAATTGTTTGTGATAGATCAGGCTAAGTTGATTTTGGCAGCTCAAAGTTGCATTTTCCTTGCTAAGCTAAGTTTATATACACTTTGGAGAAACCTTATGCCAGCCTGGTCGAAAGCACTACTGCCGCTGTTATTGGCAATGTTAATTTTGTTATTACCGGTGCCTGACGGCTTAGATCCACATGCCTGGCGCTTTTTTGCTATTTTTGTGGCAGTAATAGCCGGGTTAATCTTAGAGCCCCTGCCGGGCGCCGTGGTAGGTTTATCGGCAGTGGTGTTGGTGGCTATTGCAGCGCCATGGGTGTTATTTAGCCCAACGCAGTTAGCCACGACTAACTTTAATAGTGCGGGTACAGCGTTTCGCTGGGCCATTGCCGGTTTTGGTAACTCTACCGTTTGGCTTATTTTTAGTGCCTTTATGTTTGCCGCAGGCTACGAAAAAACGCAGTTTGGTAAAAGGTTAGCCTTATTGCTGGTAAAGAAAATGGGTAAAAACACCCTCACCCTTGGTTATGCGATCAGCTTTGCCGATTTATTGCTCGCTCCTTTTACACCGTCTAACACGGCCAGAAGTGGCGGCACCATCTTCCCTATTATCTCTAACCTGCCGGCCCTGTATGGCTCCAAACCTAATGATCCAAGCGCCCGGCTGATTGGCTCTTATTTGATGTGGGTCGCCATTGCCGCAACCTGTGTCACCAGCTCAATGTTTTTATCAGCACTAGCCCCCAATTTACTGGCCACCGCCTTAGTAAAAAGCCAAATAGATATTAGTATTAGCTGGGCCACCTGGGCATTAGCATTTTTACCGGTAGGGGTGATACTGCTGCTACTAACCCCTTTGCTGGCGTATTGGTTTTACCCGCCAACCATAAAAAGCAATGAAGAAGTCCCGCGCTGGGCCGCAACAGAGCTGGCTAAACTTGGCCCGATGCAGCTAAAAGAGTGGTTACTGGTCAGTTTTGTTTGCTTAGCCCTGGTACTGTGGATCTTTGCCGGTAAATATATTGAGCCGGCATTAGCTGCCTTACTGGTGATTTGTTTAATGTTATATACCAAAGTGTTGGACTGGTCAGATATTACCGGCAATAAGGCCGCCTGGAATACGCTGGTGTGGTTTGCGACCTTGGTAACTCTGGCCGGAGGCTTATCTGATGTCGGCTTTATCCGTTGGCTGGGTGTCTTAGGTGGCCAATGGCTGGGCGATTTATCACCCGTTGCTGCTACACTGATCTTAGTGATAGCCTTTTATCTATTGCACTACTTATTTGCCAGCAGCACAGCACATACTACTGCATTACTGCCAGTGACGCTGGCTATCGGTGCCGCGATACCCGGCATGAATTTACTGATCTTCAGCTTATTACTGGTAACGTCATTAGGCTTAATGGGCATCCTGACCCCTTACGGCACAGGCCCCAGCCCGATTTATTTTGGTAGTGGTTATTTGCCGGCACACGACTATTGGCGCCTTGGCACCATTTTCGGTCTGTTGTACCTTGCCGTGTTACTATTAGTTGGCTATCCGTGGTTACAATTTCTGTTTTAACATTAAATTTTGCTCAATCAAGCCGGGTAAGTGGTTTCTTTAAAGATTAGCTACAAATGGCTTTTAATCATGACGGCTCATAAAAGCAAAAAGCGACCCAGCTCTGGTCGCTTTTTAATTGGCTTTTCACACTTCTTGCCAGTATTACATTGCAGCCCTGCTCAGTTTAGCATCTAGCTGCTAAGCTAAAGCGCCAGTAACTAGCCTGGCGTTTACACTTATTACCGGTAAGCCTCCGGGCTTGGGCATGAACACATCAAATTCCGGTCGCCGTAGACGTCGTCGATACGGGTAACCGTTGGCCAGAACTTGTTTTCTGCCACAAACTGCGCCGGGAAGGCGGCGTAGGTGCGCTCGTAGGCACGATCCCAGCTTGGGTCCAGAATGTCGGCCATGGTGTGTGGTGCGTAAGCCAGTGGGTTATTATCCACTGTCCACTCGCCGGCTTCTACCTTGGCAATTTCGGCTCTGATGGTCGTCATCGCTTCGATAAACTTATCCAGCTCGGCTTTGCTTTCTGATTCGGTTGGCTCAATCATTAGCGTGCCAGCGACCGGGAAGCTCATCGTCGGTGAGTGGTAACCAAAGTCCATTAAGCGCTTGGCGATATCCATCTCGGTAATACCGCTGGCTTCTTTTAATGGCCGAATATCGATAATACATTCGTGCGCTACGCGGCCATGAGTACCAACATACAGCACCGGGAAGTGCGGGTTCAGTTTCTTGGCGACGTAGTTCGCGTTCAGGATCGCGAATTCAGTGGCTTGTTTTAAGCCTTCGCTACCCATCATCGCGATATACATCCAGCTGATTGGCAGAATACCGGCGCTACCAAAAGGTGCTGCCGATACAGCACCATTGCTGGCGCCGGTGCCGTCGATTTTTACGACCGCATGGTTAGGTAAAAACGGCGCTAAATGGCTCTTCACGCCGATTGGGCCCATACCCGGGCCACCACCGCCGTGCGGGATACAGAAGGTTTTGTGCAGGTTTAGGTGCGATACGTCTGAGCCGATAAAGCCTGGCGAGGTTAAGCCCACCTGAGCGTTCATATTGGCGCCGTCCATATACACCTGGCCGCCGTAGGAGTGGATCACCTCACACAGTTCGGCGATGGTTTCTTCAAATACACCGTGCGTAGACGGGTAAGTCACCATAATGGCCGCTAAGCGATCGCCGACTTCGGCGGCTTTGGCTTTTAAGTCGGTCATATCGATATTGCCTGACTTATCGCAGTCTACCAGCACAACTTCGTAGTTGGTCATGGCCGCAGTAGCCGGGTTAGTACCGTGCGCCGATACCGGAATTAAACAGATATTACGATGGCCTTCGCCACGGCTTTCGTGGTACTTACGAATCGCCACCATACCGGCGTACTCGCCCTGAGCGCCTGAGTTTGGCTGCATCGAGATAGTGTCGTAGCCCGTGATATTAACCAGCCAGTCGCCCAGCTCGTTGATCATCTGGTAGTAACCTTCGGCCTGATCGCGTGGCACGAACGGGTGCAGAGACGCGAACTCTGGCCAGGTGATCGGGATCATCTCAGCGGTGGCGTTCAGTTTCATCGTGCATGAACCTAACGAAATCATCGAGTGGTTCAGCGCTAAGTCTTTGTTTTCCAGCTTTTTGATATAACGCAGCATCTCAGTTTCGCTGTGATACTGGTTAAATACCGGGTGGCTTAATACGGCAGAGGTGCGTACTAAGTCGGCCGGGATAGAGGCTGAGCCATTAGCAACGATCTGTGCATCCAAGGCGTTAACGTCTAAACCATGGCCGGCACTTAACACGATATCAAACAGCTGTGCGATATCCCCAGCCTGAGTGGCTTCGCTAAAACTTACCGCCAGGCTATCGGCCACGTCCGTACGCAGGTTAACACCGGCTGCTAAGGCGCGGGCAACAACAGCAGCGCGATCAGCAACTTTAAAAGTAACGGTATCGAACCAGTGGCTATTCACCAGGGCAACGCCTTTGGCTTTTAAGCCAGCAGCGAAGATATCGGCGCTGCGGTGAATGCGCTCGGCGATATCTTTTAAGCCTTGCGGGCCATGATACACGGCATAGAAGGAGGCGATATTGGCCAGTAATACCTGGGCAGTACAGATGTTCGAGTTAGCTTTTTCGCGGCGGATATGCTGCTCGCGGGTTTGCATTGCCATACGCAGTGCCTGATTGCCACGGCGATCTTTCGACACACCGATAATGCGGCCCGGCATAGAGCGCTTATAGGCATCGCGGGTCGCGAAGAAGGCAGCGTGTGGGCCACCAAAGGCCATTGGCACACCAAAGCGCTGCATAGAGCCTAATACGACATCGGCGCCCAGCTCGCCCGGTGCTTTTAACAGCATTAACGCCATTGGGTCTGTTGCTACTGCAACAATGGCTTTTTTCGCCTGCAGCGCGGCAATTAAGGCGCTGTCGTTACGGATATCACCGTTAGTGGTTGGGTACTGTAATAAGGCACCGAATACGTCCTGCTCAGCCGCTTCGCTGGCTTTACCCACCACAATATCAAAACCAAACATTTCGGCGCGGGTTTTTACCACGTCGATGGTTTGTGGGTGCACGTCGTCGGCAATAAAATACAGGTTAGACTTGCTCTTAGTCACGCGCTTGGCCAGGGCCATGGCTTCGGCAGCGGCGGTTGCTTCGTCCAGCAGCGAGGCGCTGGCCAGTTCCATACCAGTTAAGTCTAAAGATAACTGTTGGAAGTTTAACAGCGACTCTAAACGGCCCTGGGCAATTTCCGGCTGGTATGGCGTGTACGCTGTGTACCAGCCCGGGTTTTCCAGCACGTTACGTAAAATCACGTGCGGGGTCAGTGTTGGGTGGTAACCCATACCAATGTAAGACTTATACATTTTATTTTTAGACGCAGCAGCCTTTAAATACGCCAGGGCGTCTACTTCAGTGCGGCTGTCGCCAATGGCCAAAGGTTTTGGCAGGCGAATGCTCTGCGGCACGGTTTGCGCAATCAGCTGCTCGATGCTGTCTACGCCAAGTTCCTGCAGCATAGCCGCAGTTTCGGCAGCATCCGGGCCAATATGGCGCTGGATAAATTCGTCGTGTTTCGCAAGTTGCGTCAGGGTTTTCACAGCGGTATGGGTCATGCTCATTATCCTGGTAGTGCTTTCTAACATAAAGCCCCGTTATCTACGGGGCTTTAGGGTGGCAGGATCTGCCGTAATATTAAGCTTCGTCAATCGCGCTCTGATAACCGGCGGCGTCTAACAGGGCGCCGAGCTCAGCTTCGTCTGCGATTTTAATCTTAAACATCCAGCCATCTTCGTACGGGCTGCTGTTTACCAGCTCTGGCGAGTCGCTCAGGGCATCGTTTACGGCAACAATTTCACCTGAAACCGGCGCATAAATATCTGACGCCGCTTTTACTGATTCTGCAACGGCGCAATCATCGCCCTGGCCTACCGTTTCGCCCACTTCCGGTAATTCTACGAATACCATATCACCCAGTAATTCCTGAGCGTGCTCAGTGATACCTACGGTGTAGATGCCATCGCCTTCAGCGCGCAGCCATTCGTGGCTGGATGCGTATTTTAAGTTTGCAGGAATGTTGCTCATTGTAAGTTCCTTAGCTGTGTGTTCTTGCCACCTGCCGCCCTGTTAGCACAGGCACGGCCAGGTGAAGCCTCTCTGGTCTTTCCGGCAGCAGGCCGGCATCGTTATTGTATTATTTTTGGCCAGCTATAAAGCTTAGACCAGTTTTTTACCCATGCGCACAAAGGCCGGTTTTACTACTTTTACCGGCACCAGTTTACCGCGAATATCCACTTCTGCTGTATCGCCGGTCGCGGCAGGTACCCGCGCCATCGCAATACTAAAGCCCAGCGTCGGCGAGAAAGTACCAGAGGTAATTTCACCTTCACCGGCAGCAGTAATCACTTTCTGGCCATGGCGCAATACACCTTTTTGCTCCATCACCAAACCCACCAGCTTAGCGGTGCCGGCGACTTTGGCCTGCTCCAGCGCGGTGCGGCCGATAAAGTTACGATCGCTAGGCTCCCAGGCGATGGTCCAGCCCATATTGGCGGCCAGTGGTGATACCGTTTCGTCCATATCCTGACCATACAGGTTCATGCCGGCTTCTAAGCGCAGGGTGTCGCGGGCGCCTAAACCACAGGGTTTGACGCCGGCAGTTACCAGCTGTTGCCAGAAGTCTGCCGCCTGCTCGTTTGGCAGCGCAATTTCGTAACCGTCTTCACCGGTATAACCGGTGGTAGCGATAAATAAGTTACCCGCCTGCACGCCAAAAAACGGCTTCATGCCAGCGACAGCAGCTTGCTGCTCCGCCGTTAACAAGGTTGCCACCTTGGCTTTGGCATTCGGGCCCTGCACGGCAATCATCGCAAATTCCGGGCGCTCGGTTACCGTAACGTTAAAGGCTTTGGCTTCAGCGTTGATATGGGCTAAGTCTTTTTCGCGGGTGGCAGAGTTCACTACTAAACGGAAGAAATCTTCTTGCAGGAAGTACACGATTAAATCGTCAATGACGCCGCCGGTGCTGTTTAACATGCCGCTATACAGGGCTTTGCCGGGGGTAGTGAGTTTGG
This sequence comes from Alishewanella jeotgali KCTC 22429, assembly GCF_000245735.1. Classification (GTDB taxonomy): domain Bacteria; phylum Pseudomonadota; class Gammaproteobacteria; order Enterobacterales; family Alteromonadaceae; genus Alishewanella; species Alishewanella jeotgali. The sequence continues at coordinate 247,178 of NZ_AHTH01000048.1, read as the reverse complement.
CAACGTCGTTGGCTAATAAATAACGCAGGAAGTTACGGGTATTGGCACCGGTTAAGTCAACAATGGTCATATGCGACACATCGAACATGCCGGCATCCTGACGGACGGCGTGGTGTTCTTCAATCTGAGAGCCGTAGTTAATTGGCATATCCCAGCCGAAGAAATCGACCATTTTCGCACCAGCAGCCAGATGGCTGGCGTGTAACGCGGTTTTTTGAGCCATTATTTTTTCCTGTTTATTATGCGGGCCGGCAGCTTAATATTGAGCTTGGCTAATAAACCTTTGTTATCAGCCTATTACGCAATATTGCTACCAGTCTGACTAAAAAATACTGCTCGATTATACCCGATACCCCCGCCAGCAAACAGCCCAATTTGGATTACTTTTTGTAATGCGACAGCCGGGGTTACCAAAAAAACTAAGGCAAATTTATGACAGCAATATGGTTCAGTGCCCGTAACCGGATTAATCACGCCAAGACGCCGTAAATACCTCCCTGTAGGCTTCATTCAGGCATCCATGCCTTCAAGACTTGGCTTAGACTAATCCGGTTAAGAGCTCTCAATTTGGTTTGGCTAAAGCCGGTAAATCACCGCTATTACCCAGCGCCTGTGCCATCAGCTGCTGTTTAACAAAAGGCAGTTTATCTGCCAGCAGTAAACCTGCGCCGCGCAAAAATTTTAATGCCGGCTGCTCATTACTAAAACCACGTTTGAAAGCTTCCATCGCCGCGATCATGCTTTGCGCTTCGGCCTTACGCCAACGCTGATACGCCTGTAACACGCGGGGGGCAAATAGTGGTTTACCCGCCTGCTGTTGTTTGCCTAACAATTCAGCCAAGGCAGTCACATCCATTAAACCCAGGTTCATGCCCTGCCCGGCCAGCGGATGAATACTATGTGCTGCATCGGCCACCAGCACCACACGGCCACGTACCCAGTCACTGGCATAACGCATCCGTAGCGGATGCACACTGCGCGCTGTTGCCAGCGTTAAACAACCCAAGACACTTTGGCTGGCAGCGGTTAGGGCGCGGGCAAAGGCAGCATCATCCAGCGCCATCAGTTCGCTGGCTCGGCTGGTTTCAGCACTCCAGACAATAGAGCAATGCTTAGGATGCGGCAGCGGCAGCAGCGCCAGCGGCCCGGTCGGTAAAAACACCTGCCGCGCCGTCGCCTGGTGTGGCTCGTCGCAGTGGATCACCGCCACTATCGCATCCTGCTGATAGTCCCAGTGTGTCAGGGGTAACTGTAGCTGCTGGCGCACGTATGAATTTACGCCATCGGCGCCAACCAGTAATTCGCTGAGTAAGATCTCGCCACTGCTCAGTTGCAGCAGCACCTCTCGTTCCGATTGCACTAACTGCTGAATTTGGGCAGCGAAATAACAGTGGATCGCCGGCTGTTGCTGTACTTTTTGATACAGCTGCTGGCGAATCGCTTCGTTATCGCAGATCCAGCCTAGATCTGCCGGCTGTGGTGGCTCGGCGGCAAAATGAATGCGGCCAAAGCTGTCGGCATCCCACACCTGCATCTGCTGATAAGCAGCGGCCTGCGCGGCTATACCATCCCACACGCCTAAATGGGCCAGCACCCGTTGTGAAGCCGGATTAAGGGCGCTTACCCGTAAATAGGCAGGGGTTGCCGGCAGTGGCTCAGCGCCCTTTTCCACCAGCGCCACCTTTAGGCCCTGCTCTGCCAATAACAGCGCCAGGGTTAAGCCGGCACTACCGGCGCCAACGATGGTGACATCAAGATTTTGCATAACGAGTTCCATAACCCATAGTTTGCCGCGCGAGTGGCGTCTTAAGCGGATCGCACAGCAGCATCGCCGTCAGGCCAAGATTACGCGCCAGCGCCACCAGGCGTGAGCGGTTAGAAAAGGTGCGCACTAAGGCGTCGGTCAGCCAAATCACCTGCTGCATGTCGGCCTGGCGTTGCTGCTGATAGGCACGCAGCAGCGCATAGCCACCGGCATCGGCTAAACCTTGTTCTGCCAGCAGCTGGCTTAAACAGGCAATATCTCGCAGTGCCAGATTAAAGCCCTGGCCGGCAATAGGGTGCAGGTTATGTAAGCTGTTACCTAACAGTGCGGTGCGGTGATTCACTACCTGCTGGCTTTGCTTTAACACCAGCGGGTAAGCGGCGCGGCTGCCCACTGCAGTAAAGACGCCGGCCCGATAACCAAATGCCTGTTGAATTTGCGCTAAAAATTCGCTGTCACTGAGTGCCAGTAACAGCGGCACCTGCTCCGGCGGTACCGTCCAGACCAGCGAATAGCGGTTTTGGGTCAGTGGTAGTAAGGCAATAGGGCCATGCTCGGTAAAGCGCTCGAACGCCTTATGCTGATGCGCACTGCTAAGCGCCAGATTGGCGATAATGGCCGCTTGCGGATAAGGCTGCTCCGTTAAACTAAAACCGGCCAGCTGCCGGGTATTGGAAGCACCGCCTTCGGCGATCACCAGTAAGCGGGTACTCACACTCTTGCCGTCATCTAAGGTCAGCTGTTGCCAAGCTTGCTGTTTGTCGATGGCGGCGATGCTGCGCGGCTGCAACCTGCTTAAATTCGGATGCTCCGCTAACGCCTGATACAGCGCTGCGCCAATATGCTCCACTTCGATCACCTGCCCCAGGGCGGGCAAACGGTATTCGTCGGCACTGAGCCAGGTTTTGCCAAAATGACCACGATCGGATACCGCAATGGTTTTGATTGGGCAGGCCTGCTGGGCCAGTTGCGGCCAGAGTTGCCAGCGTTGTAATAATTCGACACTGGCCGCCGCCAGCGCAATACTACGGCTATCAAAACTGGCTTTGGATACCGGCGTTTCAGCCTGCTCGATAATGGCGACCTTTAATGCCGGCGCCTGGCTTAATAATGCCAGCGCCAGCATCGAGCCGGCCATGCCACCACCGGCAATCACCAGATCAAAATCGACTGTGGTAGTGCTTGTTACTTGCACGGCTTACCTTATTTGTTGTGTATTTGTGCTGTTACTGATTACTGTCAGAGCGCCAGGCTAACGATTGGCCATCAGGGCTTCCACTTCCGCCAGGGCTTTGACACAGCCAGCAGTCAGGTTGTCATGGCCGTCCGCGGTCACCAGAATATTATCTTCGATCCGGATTGCCAGGCCCCACCATTTTTCGGCCGCCTCGCTACCCGGAGCGATATAAAGGCCGGGTTCAATCGTCAGCACCATGCCGGGTTGAAACGGCCGGTCGTCACCAGCGACCTTGTAGGCGCCGACATCATGTACGTCCAGCCCCAGCCAATGGCCTATACCATGCATAAAATACTGCTTACAGGCTTTACTGGTTATGAGCTCGGTCAAATCTCCGTGCAAAATACCTAATTCCAGCAGCCCTTTGGTCAGCACCTGCTCGGCAATGGCATTTAACTGGGCAAAGGTGCAACCGGGTTTAACGGCTTCGATGCAAGCCAACTGCGCATCCAGTACCAGCTGATACAGTGCCGCCTGCTCCGGGGTAAAACGGCCATTTACCGGGAAGGTGCGGCTAATATCAGCGGCGTAGCCCTGTAACTCACAGCCGGCATCAATTAATACCAGCTCGCCGTCAGTCAGCTGGCTGCTATTTTCGGTGTAGTGCAAAATACAGCCATTCTCACCACTGCCGACTATGGTGTTATAGGCCGCGAAACGGGCACCATGCAGCGCAAATTCATGCAGGATCTCGGCTTCTAACTGATATTCCCAGCCACCGGCATGGCAAAAGCGCATGGCGCGATGATGGGCCTGAGTGCTGATTTGGCCGGCGCGACGCATTAGCATAATTTCATCGGCACTTTTAATCAGCCGTTGTTCGCTGCTATAAGGCCTAAGGTCCATCAGCGCCACCGGCGCCTGCTCACCGCGTTTTTCACGCTGTCTGAGCCCCTGCATAATGGTCAGCACTTCCTGCTGTAATGCCGGTTCATCACCTAAATTCAGATACACCGCCTGCATGCCATTTAATGCCTGCTGCAAGCTGGCGCTACGCTCACTCAGACTAACGGCATTTAAACCCAGGGTAGTCAGTGCGGCAGCTGGCCCCAGCCGCCGGCCCTGCCACATTTCAGCAAAAGGGTCTTTGTCACGGCACAGCAACAAGCTGCGACACTCGCCCGCGGCGGTTTTAGTTAAGATCAGTAAGGCATCAGGTTCGTTAAAGCCGGTGTAATACCAAAAGTCACTGTGCTGGCGAAACGGATATTCGGTATCGCGGCTGCGGGTTTGCTCGGCGGCTGCACTCAGTAATACCACAGAGCGCTCTGGCAGTTGCGCTAGCAGTTGCTGACGCCGCTGCTCATAGACTTCGATTTGCATCAGCTTAAGAACTCTGTTCGCTGGATGGTAAATCCTTACCATCTAATAAAATTTTGTTGTTACGCCATTGCACACTGTATTGGCCAAGCTTTCGTTTCTTGTCCAATGCATTCTTTACCGCCTGACGCAGAGAATCGTGCGTTGTTGTGGTAAGTACTTCGACGTGTTGCTCAGTTTTCATTTGACGATTCCTCTAACAGCAATTTGAACAAGGTTTGATCATGCACTGTTCGACTACTTTGCGACTGCTCGAAAATTAATATCGGCTCATCACTCGCATTTAAGTAGCACTGAGAATGAAGTCGTTTTTCCTGCACCATTCGGGCCAGCAATGATCCAGCAAGTTGGCATCTAATCTCTTTCCTCGGGTACAGGTAGTAACTTGCCCAATTTTAGTACACTAGCTTTCAGTGTAGTGTTTTATTTAAAGGGCCCTTTACCGCCGGCCGCTGCCCGACTTCGTTATAGCAGCTAAACACCATCAGCCGGATATGTTCCAGTACCAGGAAATAGGCTTCTTCGTTTTCTTCGGCGCTGGCATCGTCTTGCGTACTAAGGTCAACCTTAGTCACTTCGCTAAGCTGATTCACGGCCTCGCGCACTTCTTCGCTTAATAACGATAAATCGGTTTGTTGTACCGAGAAACCGACTAAAAACGCTTGCGCCCACTCCACCATCGCTTCCAGCCGCTCGATCAGTGCATCATCGTCATGCGGCAGCAACAACGCGAAATCATAGTCGGCAGCACTCAGGCTTTGTGAGGTATTGCTGATCAGCTGCTGCACGTCGGTTTTTAGCGCCTGAGGCAAGGCCTGACCGTCATTTAAAAAGTCGTGCAGCACCGGCAAAAACTCGCTGGCATCGGCTGGCATACCGCCGCACAGCAGGCCACTGATTAAACCATGCAATTCTGCAGCAGAAGCCATCACATAGGCTGCATCCAGGGCTGCGCTCCAGCGCTCATAGCTTTGTACCAGTGATAATGGCATACAGTGCCCCTTATTTACTTATATCTGCTTATGCTACCACTGCTACAGAGCCACGCCAACCTGTGCCTAAACAAGCAGCAGTTGGCCGCTTTTTGCCGGGCTTTGTTTCTCATCGCGATAAAAGCGGTGTTATACTGAGGGCGTTCTCTGGGTTGTTCGTGTTTTGTCGATGTCCCTGAGCCGATAATTGTTTTATTAAGGGATGTTTCTGCGTCGCTTTTGTGCAGGCCCGGCTAGTACCGGGAAGCCTACGGTGGCCATTGGCGTTCCGCCTTGAACCTTGGGTTCAAGGGCTGATACAGGGCACGGCAACTTCGGAGAACACTTCTGCACTCTCTCTTCTTCCTGACAGCAAGGATTCTGCATTGCTAAATCGGGCACAACTACGAACTGAAATCCGTAACCGGCGGCAACAGCTAAGCGCTCAGGCGCAGCAGGACGCTGCTATCGGATTAGTGCGGCAACTGCTCCCCTGTGCTGAGGTATTGGCGGCGCAACATATCGCGCTCTATCTGAGTAATGACAGCGAGATTGATACCACGGCGTTAATCCAGGCCTTATGGCAGGCCGGCAAAACCCTCTACCTACCTATTTTGCATCCGTTTTGTGCCGGCTATTTGATTTTTCAGCACTTTCAGCCAACTACGCCGCTATTACCCAATCGCTTTGGTATTCCGGAGCCAAAACTAAACTGCGCTGAACTACTGCCGGTACAGCAGTTGGATCTGATTTTTACCCCTTTAGTTGCGTTCGATAATCTCGGGCAACGCCTTGGCATGGGCGGCGGTTTTTATGACCGTACCCTGTCGCAGTTAGCTACCAATCATCATTGCCGGCTAATCGGTTTGGCGCATGATTGCCAACAAGTGCCGCAGTTACCAGTCGAGCCCTGGGATCAGCCTCTGCATGCGGTAGCGACCGGCAGCCGGCTGCTACGCTTCTAGTCACGGCTTTTTATCGCGAATTATCCGCACTAACTAACACTGTCTTTTTTTCTGGCAGCCGATATACTATCCATCTTTATGGCTAAACGCATAAAGCGAACCCTCCATGACGCAAGATGAAATGAAACGCAACGCGGCCCGCGCCGCCGTGGCCTATATCGAGCCACAGACCATTGTCGGTGTCGGCACCGGCTCTACCGTAAACCACTTTATTGACGCTCTGGCCGAGATCAAAGATCAAATCGCCGGCGCCGTTTCCAGCTCTGAACAATCTACCGCCCGCTTAAAGGCACTGGGCATTCCGGTGCTGGATTTAAACAGCATCAGCGGCTTTGGCGTCTATGTTGATGGCGCCGACGAAATTAACGCCGCCAAGCAGATGATTAAAGGCGGTGGTGCCGCCTTAACCCGCGAAAAAATTGTCGCCGCCGTCGCCAAAACCTTTATCTGTATTGTCGATAGCACCAAGCAGGTTGAGGTATTGGGCAAGTTCCCACTGCCGGTTGAAGTGATCCCGATGGCCAGCAGCTATGTCAGCCGCGAACTGGCAAAACTGGGTGGTAAACCGGTAGTACGCGAAGGCGTGGTCACCGATAACGGTAATCTGATTATTGATGTGCACGGTTTACATATCAGCGAGCCGTTAGCGCTGGAGCAGCAGATTAATAATATCGTTGGTGTTGTTACCAATGGCATCTTTGCCGCTCGCGCCGCCGATCTGGTCTTGGTAGGTAGCGCTGAGGGTACTCAGGTACTGCGCTAATACTAAGCAAAGCTTTTGATAGAACTGTTTTTATAACAATAGCCCCGCTTAAGGGGCAGTGAAGACAACCGGGCAGCATTTATATTAAGCACAAGAGAAGTGACCATGGAAAAATTTTCGCTGGCAAAAGACAAAATTAAGATCCTGCTGCTGGAAGGCCTGCACCAGAGTGCCGTACAAACCTTTAAAGATCACGGCTACAGCAATATCGAGTATCTGAAAACCTCGCTGCCGGAAGACGAGTTGATTGAGCGGATTAAAGATGCCCACTTTATCGGCATTCGCTCACGTACCCAGCTTACCGATAAGGTGTTAGAAGCCGCCTCTAAGCTGGTGGCGATCGGCTGCTTCTGTATCGGTACCAATCAGGTGGATCTGGATGCGGCCTTAAGACGCGCTATCCCGGTGTTTAATGCGCCCTTTTCTAATACCCGCTCGGTGGCTGAACTGGTGCTGGGACAAATTATTATGTTACTGCGCGGTATTCCGCAGCGTAACGCCGCAGCTCATCGTGGCGAGTGGTTAAAAACCGCCGACAACTCCTTTGAAGCACGCGGTAAAACGCTCGGTATTATCGGCTATGGCCATATCGGTACCCAGCTTGGCATTATGGCCGAAAATATCGGTATGCGGGTGCAGTTTTACGATATTGAAAACAAGCTGGTACTGGGCAATGCGGTACAGGTAGATTTAGGCAGCTTACTGAAGACTTCCGATGTGATCAGCCTGCATGTGCCGGAAACGCCACAAACCAAAAATATGATTGGCGAAGCCGAACTGGAGCTGATGAAGCACGGTGCTATCCTGATCAATGCCTCGCGTGGCACTGTGGTTGATATCGATGCTCTGACCAGCGCGTTACAAAGCAAAAAGCTGGCCGGCGCCGCCATCGATGTATTCCCGGTAGAGCCTAAAGGCAACGACGAAGAATTTATCTCGCCACTGCGCCAGTTCGATAATGTGATTTTAACGCCGCATATCGGTGGCTCGACTCAGGAAGCGCAGGAGAATATTGGCTTTGAAGTCGCCGGTAAGCTGGTGAAATACAGTGATAACGGCTCGACCCTGTCGGCGGTGAATTTCCCGGAAGTGTCGCTGCCTGAGCATAAAGGCCGCTCACGCCTGCTGCATATCCACAAAAACCAGCCAGGTATGTTGACCAAAATCAACGAAGCCTTTGCCCGGCATAATATCAATATCTCCGGCCAGTACCTGCAAACTGTGCAGGAAATTGGTTATGTGGTGATTGATATTGACTCGGCCGACCACGAACTGGCATTGAATGAGCTAAAAGCCATTCCGGGCACCTTAAGAGCGCGGGTATTACACTAAGTTTTTACTGAGTCATATTAGAAACAGAACAGGGGGCCAAGGCCCCCTGTGTTATTAGTGCTGTCAATAATCGGGCACCTTAGGTTCCAATCATACCACCGTCATCTTTGGTAATAATCACTGTCGCTGAACGCGGCCGGCTATTGCCACCGTCCGGCCAGTTACTGGTAAAGTTCGTTACGCTGGAACGATCGCCCGGATGCTGGATATTCACAAACATAGTGCGCTGATCCGGCGTCATAATCACCCCTGTCACTTCACAGTCAGTTGGCCCCACCAGGAAACGCTTGATCTGCCGGCTCACCGGATCGGCAACCAGCATGGCATTGTTACCATAAGGGCCGCTGCTTTGCTGGGAGCCACTCATATCCGTTTGGATCCACAGTAAGCCATTATCATCAAACCACAGCCCGTCCGGGCTGGCGTGGTGGTTATCCGCCGTTAATACCAGGTTGGTCCCCGGCGTAGCGGTACCAACGTCACCGGCCAGCAGGAAGATATCCCAGTTAAACTGGCTTGAGGCCAGGGTACCGCGCTCTTTCCAGCGGATAATATGGCCAGTAGCATTGTTGGCGCGCGGGTTGGCTGCATCAACCTGCGCTGCAGTGCGGTTAGTATTGTTAGTCAGGGTAAAATACACTTCCGAGGTTTCCGGATGCACTGCGCCCCACTCTGGTCGATCCATCTTGGTCGCACCGGCGATATCGGCGGCCAGGCGGGTATTAAGCAACACATCCGCCTGATCGCTAAAGCTTACGCCGGCCAAAGCGGCCTTGGCAGCAAACTCGGGATTATTAATATCCAGCGCCAGCCAGTCGCCAGAGCCATCGGCATTAAAACGGGCGACATACAGGGTACCGTCATTCAGCAGATGCCCACCGGCAGTATTGCGGAAGTACGGCTGTTTCGACACATACTTGTAAATATATTCATCCCGCGCATCATCGCCGGAATAAGCCACTAACGGCTCGCCTTCGGTGACCTTGGCAAAGACGATACCTTCATGGGCAAAACGGCCCAGGGCGGTGCGTTTTTGCGGCACACTGTCCGGATTAAAGGGGTCGATTTCAACGATCCAGCCAAAGGTATTGGGTTCGTTGCGGTAATCCTCAGCGGCACTGGCTGCTAATGTCGATGCATTAAAACGCTGATAGCGATCTGCAGCTGGCGTAGCCGTTTCCCAGAAATAACGGCCGTTACTGCTGCCGACGCCATAGCGGCGGTGCTCGCGAACCTGGGTGCTATCGCTATTCATAAAGTAGCCAGCCCAGTTTTCCTCCGCCGTCAGGTAGGTGCCCCAGGGCGTGTAACCATGAGCACAGTTATTTAAGGTACCACGGGTGCGGCTGCCATCCGGACTGTATTTGGTCACTACCTTGGCATGGCCTCGTACCGGGCCTGCCAGCTCCATGGGGGTTTCACCGGTAATGCGGCGGTTAAAAGGGCTGTTACTGACGACCCGCCAGTCACCATTGGCCGCTTTTTCAATATGCACCACACTGACACCATGCGCCGCCAGCTCTTTGGCCACCTGTTCCGCCGGGCGTGGTAATAACGGTCCTTGCGGATGCAGCACATTCGGCTCTACATATTCATGGTTCATCACCAGCAAGCCTTCGCTGGAGCTGTTACCACCGCTGCGCACATCAATCGGGAAAAAATGCATGCCATCATGGTTCATGCCCATTTGCATCGCCTGCTCGGCCGCTGTGTTACTGGCGTCCGCCAGAAAATTCGGATAGGTGCCGGTGATAGGAGTACCCCAGGCCAGGAAAGGCTTAGCGCTATAGCCCGCCGGTACGGTAATGCCATCAACCCGGTTGGCCGAAATAGCAGCAAAACCCAAAAAAGCCGGTGCCGGGATCACACTAACAGGTGGCAAAGGCTCAGCGGTATCGCTGCTATTACAGCCGGTTAAGCCAACGCCCATAATACCGGACACGGCAGCTGCCAAACTGCCTTTTAAAAAGCTGCGCCGCGCCATCCGTTGTTCTAATACCTCGCCAAAGCTCGGATTAACAGACGTATTAGAGATGGGCTCCAGGCCGGAGTTATCTATTTGAACAGGGAGATTAGGTTGTGTCATGGTCAGGGTTCCTGCGTGATTTATAATATTGGCGCAGAAATTGGAACATGACTATGTGAAAGCCAAATGACATCCAGGTGGCTTTTTGGTTAAAGATTGATTACAAAAAACTGCTTAGAATTGATACACCAGCGACGCCGAGGTTTCGGTATCAGTAGTTTGCAAATTGCCTTCAGGCCGCGAGTTGTGGCTCACCGAGAAACTTAAACGCATTGCCAGCCTGCCATTAATTTGCGCGGTTAAAGCGCTGCGGCTGGTATAAGCCGAGTTTTCGCCATCGACCGACACATTGCCTTCGAAGGTTTGGCGAAAACGGCTGCCTTTGTAAATTTCCTGCTCAAAGTTGAGTGCCAAAAACCAGATCAAACCCTTAGAAGTGCTGCCGGAAGCGCCCTCGCGATACGCAAAACCCGGGCCGGTTTCCAGATCCAGATAGTTGGCCTGCTTTTGATACACCCGGTTGGCATAACCTGTTGCCAGCGAGCCGACCTGCCGGAATGAACCAAACATATCGTAGGCATAGGCACCGCGGCCAAAGAACGAGGTAGAACCGCTTAAAAACTTATAGTTACTCTGCCCTGACAACGCATAGCGTTTTACTGTGGCCTCGGTGCGCACTTCACCGGTTTCACTGTTGGTAAACTGATTCTTTTGGATCCGGCCCTGCACATTATAGCGGTTCCGGAAATAATCATTTTCATGCACCATTTCAGTATTGACTCGCCAGCCGCGTGCATCGGTGTTGCCATCGATAAACAAAAAGCCCAGCTCAATATCGCCGGTAAGGGTGCCAAGTAACCCCAGGTTCTGTAATTCAGGCACCAGAGGCTCGGCCTCTTCCGGCGCTTCATTGGCACTGACGTGAAACGCCAGCAAGGCCACGACTAACAATAAAAAAACAGGCATGTTTAATCTAATATTCAGTTTTTTTTAATCTACACGCAAAGTGAATTAAAAACGCCTGAACTCGCAGGCGTTATCACATCTTAAGGTATCCGCTCAGACCGGGTCTGAGCCGGTGCATCAGACAGCGTGCTGCTTAATAAAACTCAGCGCCTGCTCGATGCGGGCCAGGCTGCGCGCCTGACCAATCAGTTGTAACGTCAGATCCAGCGCCGGTGAATTACCGCCACCTGTTACTGCCACCCGTAGCGGCATCCCCACCTTACCCATACCCAGCGCCAGTTCGGCGGCGGTATCGGTAATTTGCTGATGGATCAGCGCTGGCTGCCAGTCGGTCAACTTAGCCAGTTTGGCATGTAACAATGCCAAAGGTTCCGCCGCTGCCGCAGTTAAATGTTTCTTGGCGGCCGCTTCGTCAAAGCTGCTAAAGTCTTCATAGAAATAGCGGCTGACTTCCACCATTTCTTTTAAGGTTTTAACCCGTTCGGCCTGTACCTGCACCAGCTGCGCTAAACTTGGCCCGGTGCTGATATCCAGTTTTTGCTCGGTAACATGCCAGGCTAAATGGCTGGCGACTTCTTCTGCCGGCAGGGTTTTCATATAGTGTTGATTTAACCAGATCAGCTTGTCGGTATTAAAGGCCGATGGGGCACGATTACAAGCCGACAGGTCGAACAGCTGTACCAGCTCGTCCAGACTAAAAATTTCCTGATCGCCATGCGACCACCCCAGCCGAACTAAATAGTTGATCAGTGCCTGCGGCAGAAAGCCGTTATCGCGATATTGCATAACGCCGACAGCGCCGTGACGTTTTGATAACCGCTTGCCATCGTCGCCCAGAATCATCGGTACATGCGCGTATTTTGGGATCTCAGCGCCCAGTGCAGCCAGAATATTCATCTGCCGCGGGGTGTTATTAACATGGTCGTCACCACGGATCACATGGGTAATGCCCATTTTCCAGTCGTCGACGACCACGGTCAGGTTATAGGTTGGGGTGCCGTCACTGCGGGCAATTACCAGATCGTCCAGCTCAGCATTGGCAATTTCAATGCGGCCTTTAATCATATCATCAATCACGACCACGCCATCCTGCGGGTTTTTAAAGCGGATTACATAAGGCTTGTCGGCCGGATGATCAGTGCGATCGCGCCACATACCGTTATATTTTGGCTTTTCACCGGCGGCCATTTGCGCTTCGCGCATCGCGTCCAGCTCCTCTACCGTGCAGAAGCACTTGTAGGCTTTGCCTTCTGCCAACAGCTGCGCCACCACTTCTTTATACAGGTCAAAGCGTTTGGTTTGATAGTACGGGCCTTCGTCGTGCTCCAGTCCCAGCCACTGCATACCTTCTAAAATGGCGTCTACCGATTCCTGGGTTGAGCGTTCCAGATCGGTATCTTCGATACGCAGAATAAATTTACCGCCATTTTTTCTGGCATATAGCCAGCTGTATAAAGCAGTACGGGCGCCACCTACGTGTAAGTAGCCGGTTGGGCTGGGTGCAAAACGGGTCACTAATGACATAATTTTTCCAATTCAGACAGGCAAAAAGCTAAGAGGCCGGTATTGTAACAATCCACGCCGGCGGATGCACCCGAGGCGTAGTGGCAAAAGCTGGTTTTTTTCACTATGCTGTTTACTTTTGCGGCATACAGCGCGCTTTGCCCGAAAATAAAGTTGACAGCTAAATCACGCTCCCTATAATGTGCGCCATCGCAGCGTGGATTGTTAGCTCAGCTGGGAGAGCACCGCCCTTACAAGGCGGGGGTCACTGGTTCGAACCCAGTACAATCCACCAAATTTAGAAGTATCGGTGAGAGCACAGCCCGCTCTTTACGAAAAGACGGTTGCCACTGGTTTAAACCCAGTACAATCCACCAATATTCTACACAGCGATACTCCCATGGATTGTTAGCTCAGCTGGGAGAGCACCGCCCTTACAAGGCGGGGGTCACTGGTTCGAACCCAGTACAATCCACCAAATTTTTAAAATCGTTGAGAGCACCGCCCGCTCTTTACGAAGAGACGGTTGTCACTGGGTCGAACCCAGTACAATCCACCAAAGCCCCGATTTACGATACTCCCATGGATTGTTAGCTCAGCTGGGAGAGCACCGCCCTTACAAGGCGGGGGTCACTGGTTCGAACCCAGTACAATCCACCAAATTTTTAAAGTCGTTGATAGCACCGCCCTCTCTTTACGAAGAGACGGTTGTCACTGGTTCGAACCCAGTACAATCCACCAAAACTCTTAAGCAAAAGTTCCAATAGATTGTTATCCCAACCGGGAGAGCACCACCCGCTTTTTACAAAAACACGGTTGCCACTGGTTCGAACCCAGTACAATCCACCAAGTTCCGATACTTAGCGCACAGATCAGTGCTGCGCCCTTAGCTGGGTAGCAATTTTCTCCACCGGCTTCAAGGATCATCCCTGTGCCCTTTCAGCCTCCGCAGCATCCCTGCTGCTGTTACGAAAAATCTACCGCAGCTAAGGGCTTGACCAATATCGGTGAGGCATCACGGAAAATATCCTTCTGGCCGCAAGATCTTGAACAAAGTGGTAAATACAGAGTACAGATTTAGTGCGCAATCGCCTATTTATTGATCCTGCCCGGTTAACTCAAGGCAAAAAGTTGCTATAGTAGCTTTAGACGAAGTTCTCGGATCCAGCCTGTAATGGAAAATGTACCCAAGCGGGACGAACGCATCCTGATTATTGATGAGCAACCTTTATCACAAAGTTACTTGCGCTACTCTCTCGAACAGTTGGGGTACCAAAACACTATTATTGCTGACAAGCCCCAAATTGCTCTCAATCTGTGCCGGGAAAACAAGTTTGACCTAATTATTTGTTCTTATAATCAGGCTGATGGCAAAAAAGACGGTTTCCAATTATTTGAGGAATTAAAGTTAGCCGGATTACACAAGCTAAGCACCGGAATCATTTTTATTAGTGCCGAAACTGACCCGACTCTGGTGCACAGTGTTATAGAACTACAACCGGATGAATTTCTTGCAAAACCTTTTGTTATCAAAGATCTCCAACTAAGAATTGAGAGAGTTCTTAAACGAAAGCATCAACTCCGCCCGCTGTATCAGTTAATCGACACACAACAATACGATACTGCGGTTCAACTTATTGATGAGCAGTTAGCAGATGCAGGCCAGCGGAAATGGTTTCCGTTAATGTTGAAGCTAAAAGGCGATATTTTGCTGACTCAACATCAGTTTGCTGAAGCTGAGCACTTTTTTTTGGCCATGCTAAATATTCAACCCTTTAGCTGGGCGAAAATGGGATTAGTTCGTTGCTATGTGCAACAAGGACGCGAAGAGCTCGCCTTACAAGAATTAGAATCTCTTTTGCTGCGCACCGAGAGCAGACTATTCGCTCTGGATTTATTATCAGAGCTCGAATTTAAACAGCAGCGCTACCAGAGGGCGCAACAACATCTTATCGACGCTGCAGACTTAGCACCGCGTAATCTTTTTCGTCAGCAGAAATTATTGCAGCTATCTCGTTTAAACCATGATTATGAGACGCAGTACCGTGCTGCGAAAGATATGGTCAAATATGCGCGATACTCTGTTTTCGAACAACCCGACTTATATCTAAATCTTGCCCGGGCAAGTATCGACTTTGCGCTAGCCAGTGAGAGCGAAGAACAGCACAGCCGGTTGAATCGTCAAGCGAATCAGAGCTTACAAACCTTACAGAAGCAGTTTTCAAAACAGGCTCTTTCAGAACAACAGCAGGTACTCCAGGCACGCTTACTTTACCTGCAAGATCACAAAGATAAAGCCAAGGCGCTGCTACGCGATCTGAAAACCGATCAGCCGATCACCTCGCTGGAAGACGCCCTGGATAAGGCCAAGGCGCTGCATGAGGTGGGGCTTACCGACGCGGCCGAACAACTGTTTAGCCAAATCAGCCAGCACTGTAAACAGCAACAACCCGATCCGCTGCTGGGCGCCTATTTGCAACAGGAAGTCACTGAACGCCGGCAAATGCAACAAGGCCCGCGCGAGCTTAACAACAGTGCTGTACAGCTTTATCAACGCGGACATTGGGAGCAGGCGTTTGAAGCCTTCACTCTGGCACACAAGGTGATGCCAAAAAATGCCGGTATTGCACTAAACTTACTGCAAACCCTGCTAACCAGCCCAAGACCTCTGTGCGCGCCAGATCTACGTTATCGTTTGCTGCAACAATGTGAGCTGGTTGTCGCCGGCGCCACCCTTAAACCTGAGCAGCAACGTCGTTATGAACAGCTAAAAAGCAAGCAACAGCCGTTACAAATGAACGGCTGAGTAGATTATATGATGCAAAGCATGGGTAAATAAGAGTGACGTTTCATTTCCGCGTCCCAGTACTGTTTTAAAATCAATCACATTACAATCAGTATTATTACTGCGGGGAGAATCTTGCCGTATTGAGGTGTTAGTTCTGAGGGACTATGGTAAAGATTCTTAGGCTTTTGTTGAAAGTTGATAAGCCTGGAACCGACTGTTCGGTTTATCTGGTAATGTCATCTCAATTACCCCCGCAGCGAGTGCTGGCTGCAGATAACTTAGACGAAAAGATTCCCGATCTTTTAACCCAAGCTGTCTTTGTAATTCCCCACTGCTCAACGGCTGATTTGCACTGGTCAGTACATCAAGCAAGGCTTTGACTTGCGGGGTAACTTGCGGGGTACTGGTCGTTGTTGCACTAATAAGCGTTTCTAAAATGACATCCAGCATAAACTCGATAAAAGGTGAGGAGTCTGTTTGTTTCGTGCTTAAATTCAGTGCAGCATCATAGGCACTCTGGTGTGCATAAACCATGCTCTCAACCGGTAACTGTCCCTCTGCTTTTACAACATTGACGTTCGCTCGTTTAACGCTCAGGTATAACAAAGCTATCCTTTAAAAAAGTTACATGTGGCGATCCCCAAAAAGGACTATCCGCATGAATAGCATATAACGCAGTATGTCTTATCTGCTGTCGTTGGATTGGGCCGAAGTTTCGGGAATCAAAGCTGTTTTGCTGATTATCACCCAATACAAAGAACTCATTTTCATCAAGAAAATAACGACTGCGCTGGCTGTTACATTTTTTAGCAGGATCAAATGCAACTGGCTGCCAATTATTTTCCACTGAGAAATGGAAATTATTGACATAGGTTACGCCGTCACACACCAAGATACTATCACCTGGTATGCCATGCACACGTTTACGCGTATATTCATACTGAGCAGGTTGCCGCGTCTTAAAAGTAATCATTTCACCTCTTGATGGCGCAATGTTAGTTATCTTTGCCACAACTATGTCGCCCGGCTTGATAGAAGGCAAATTTGAAGGCTCTTGAGAGCCGGAGAACTCATAACCCGGGATGGTGCGTACAAAGGTAAATAATAGCAGTGGCCCTAATATTAAATAGCCTAGTGCCTGCAGCAGGTTGTACTTAAGAAAGCTGACAATAACAGTAACGGGGATTAATCCAAGCCCCACCCACAACCAAAGCATAAAAGTCAGCGGCGTCGTCACAAGATCAAATGCTACAAGCACCAGAAAATACAAGGCATAAGCCAGTAACACCCAAAATAGCAACCGCATATCACAATCCCTTGCAAACTTCCAACAAGGCGCCAATGTAAACGAAGTGTGACATTAAGAGCAAGATCAAAAGTATTGAAGGCGGGTGTTACTTCTCTACCGGCTCCGGCCACTCGCTAAAGATCCGCGGCAAGGTTTTCGAGCGGATTAACCAGAATACCCCCAACCCCAAACCAATCACCGAAACCAAACGCCAGGGCGCATCCAGAATCACATCGGCGGGCAGATCATATAGGCTGTAAGCCAAATCGGCCGCGCAGCTAAATAAGAGTAACCAGCGGCTAGCACGCCAGATGGCGCGCCAGGCGGCGCTGCGTTTATCGCTACGTTGACTTAATGCCGCCACGACCAACAGTACCGGCAAGGCAATGACACAGGCGATCAAAAAGTCCTGCTGTTGTGGATAGAACAGTTTCAGTAAATCCTTTTGCTGCGGCGGCAAGGTCAGGACTAGTACCCAGCTTAAATAAGGGCGCAGCAGCAGCGCCAGCAACCAGTAAAAGCGTTGTGGTATCGGCGTCAGACCGTATTTATCCAGCAGAGGCCAGTCTTTCATGCCTGTCGCTTATTTTTTTCATCGCGCACATAGGGGCGAAACAAGGCGCCCCAGTCCAGTAATAAGCTAACTAACCAATCAGGCATCCGGGCTGACTCCATACTGCTTAAACAAATCCAACATCTGTTGCTCATCCCAGACCGGTACCTGTAATTCACTGGCTTTCGCCAGTTTCGAGCCGGCATTTTCGCCGGCAATGACGGCATGGGTTTTCGCTGACACCGAGCCGGAGACTTTGGCTCCCAGCCGCTGTAATAACGCCTTGGCTTCATCGCGGCCCATACTGCTCAAAGTACCGGTTAATACGATGGTCTGGCCGCTTAACGGCTGTTCAGTAACCTGTTGCTGTGCTATCGCCGGCCAATGCAGGCCCTGCGCCAGTAAGGCGCTGACCACCTGTTGGTTATGCGGCTCGCGGAAGAAATGATACAGATGCTCAGCAACGACAGTACCAACATCGCTAACCTCTAACAGCTGCTCGATACTGGCGGCCATCAGGGCATCCAGGCTGGCAAAATGATTAGCCAGATTCAGCGCCGTCGCCTCGCCCACTTCCCGGATCCCTAAGGCATAAATAAAGCGCGGCAAGGTGGTACTTTTCGCGGCTTTAATGGCATTTAACAACTTCAGTGCTGATTTTTCGCCCATCCGCTCCAGGCCAACTAAGGACGGCATATCCAGGTCAAAGATCGCATCCGGTGTTTTCACCAGTTGCTGCTCTACTAACTGCTCAACCAGCTTATCGCCCAGACCTTCAATATCCAGCGCCTTGCGCGAGACAAAGTGTTTTAGCGATTCTTTCAGCTGTGCCGCGCAATATAAACCGCCACTGCAGCGGGCCACTGCCTCACCACTCACCCGCTCCACCGCTGAACCACAGACCGGGCAGGCCTCGGGGAAGATTACCGGCTTTGTCTGTGCCGGGCGCTGCTCGGTAACGACGGCAACAATTTGTGGGATCACATCGCCGGCGCGGCGCACTATCACTTTATCGCCAATTTGTACGCCCAGCCGGTTTATTTCGTCCTGATTGTGCAGTGTGGCATTACTAACCATCACTCCGCCGACATTAACCGGCTCCAGCCGCGCGACCGGGGTGATAGCGCCGGTACGGCCGACCTGAAAATCCACGTCCAGTAAGGTGGTTAGCATTTCCTGTGCCGGGAATTTAAAGGCAATGGCCCAGCGCGGCGCGCGGGCGACAAAGCCCAGCGCCTGTTGCTGCGCCAGATTACTGACCTTAATAACGACACCGTCAATTTCATAAGGCAGCGCCGCGCGTTTGGCCAGGATCTGCTGATAGTAGCTCAGCGCTGCCGCTGTACCCTCAACCAGACGGATCTCCGGGCATACCGGCAAGCCCCAGTCTTTTAGCTGCTGCAGGCGCTGATAATGGCAGCGGTTATTAAGCCGTGACTCGGGATCATCTACTTGACCAACCGCATAGGCATAAAACATCAGCGGTCTTTTCGCGGTAACGGCCGGATCCAACTGCCGTAAACTGCCCGCGGCGGCGTTACGCGGGTTGGCAAAGACTTTTTCACCGCGTGCCTTGGCATCGTTGTTCAGCCGTTCAAAGCCAGAGAGCGGCATAAAGACTTCGCCGCGCACTTCCAGTACCGGCGGTACTTCACCGGTTAAGCGCAGCGGGATCGCCCGGATGGTGCGGATATTGGCGGTAATATCTTCGCCGGTGCTGCCATCGCCGCGGGTTGCCGCCTGCACTAACACGCCGTGTTCGTAACGGATACTGACCGCCAGGCCGTCTAACTTAGGCTCAGCACAAAAGCTAAAATCGCCGGCAAAATCCAGCCGATCCTGCATCCGTTTTACAAAGGCCTGAAAATCGCTGTCATCAAACGCATTGTCCAGCGATAACATCGGTACCTGATGGCTAACCTGGGAGAATTTGGCTAAGGGGGCGCCACCAACCCGCTGTGTTGGTGAGTCGGCGGTAATCAATTCTGGATGCTGCTGTTCCAGTTGTTGCAGCTCGCGGTACAGCCGATCGTATTCGGCATCCGGCACACTGGGAGCGTCTAACACATAGTATTGATAGTTATACTGTTCCAGCTGCCGGCGCAGCTGAGCGATTTGCTGTTCAGGAGACATCATTTGCAAACTCACCAACAAAAACGGCAGGATAATCCTGCCGTTAGATTAAAGCCTGGCAATCAACCGCGGATCAGTTGTTGCCGCTGAAACTCGCGGATCCGCTCGACATAATGCCGCACGGTTTGCACCGTCAGCACACTGCGCTGACCGTCTAACACCTGACCACCGAACTCTTCCGCCAGCTTTTTCGCAGCGTTATTCATCAGGTTAAAGTTTTGCAGCGGTTCACCCGGTCCGGGTAGTGTCATAAACAGGCTCAGACCACGGGTGCTTAGCTCGTCCATGCGCTCAATATCAAAGGTGCCGGGATTAAACATATTGGCCAGACTAAACAGCACCTCACCGGTACCGGCACTGTCCTGATGTCGGTGGAAGATGTCCATATCGCCGTATTTAAAGCCCAGCATGGTTAACACCGATAACAACTCCTGACCGCGGATTTCCTTCTGTTCAGGCAGTAGTACATAGAGGATCAGCACTTCTGAGGGGGCAGCAGCGGCGTCGTCTGCCGGCTCGTCGGCCGCCATCTCATCGTAACCGTAATCGGTATCTTCCGGCAGCAGTTCATCCTGCTCCGGAATACTCGGCTCATCTAAGGCCGAGAAATTAAACACCGGCTCTTTCGGCTCAGCAAATAAGTCGGTTTGCTCAGCCGGACGCTTAACATCAATTGGCCGGCTGGTGGGTTTGGTTGCAGTACGGCTTGGGTGCAGCTTGGTGCGCTGCTCGGCACTGCCTTTGCCGGCGCCCTTTACCACCCTAACCTGACCAATACCGTATTCGTCAAAACCTTCACCCGGACGCTCGTCTTTGCTGTCCTGCTCCGGATGATAGCGATGCTGTACCTTGTTACTGTTTTTTCGCACCGTCCACAGACCATGCAAAAACAAGCCGCCCAACACCAGGGCCCCGATAATAATTAATACCAAACGCAACTCGCTAGCCATTTGTTATACCTTTTGCTCTTTTAGGCTACTGCCAGTTTGACAGCATCATCCACATCTACTGCGACCACGCGGGACACACCGGGTTCCTGCATCGTCACCCCCATCAATTGCGCGGCCATTTCCATGGCAATTTTATTGTGGCTGATATAAATAAATTGTACGGTATCCGACATTTCCCGCACCAGATTACAGAAGCGCCCTACGTTGGCATCATCCAGCGGAGCGTCAACCTCATCCAGCATACAAAACGGTGCCGGGTTAAGTCTAAATATTGAAAACACTAATGATAAAGCGGTTAAGGCTTTTTCACCACCCGATAATAAATGAATTGTACTGTTTTTTTTACCCGGTGGTCTGGCCATAATACTGACCCCGGTTTCTAGCAGGTCATCATCGGTCAGATCCAGATAGGCACTGCCGCCACCAAACACCTTTGGAAACAGCTGTTTTAAGCCGTCATTCACCTGATCAAAGGTCTCTTTAAAGCGTTGCCGGGTTTCGCGATCGATCTTACGGATCGCGGTTTCCAGCGTGTCCAGCGCCGAAGTCAGATCCTGATGCTGGGCATCCAGATAGGCTTTGCGCTCGGCCTGTTGCTCATACTCTTCAATCGCTGCCAGGTTAATGGCGCCAAGCCGGCTAACTGCCTCCACGGTTTTATCAAGCTGTTGCTGCCACTGTGCTTCATCGGCATCGGCCGGCAATTCAGCCAGCACCTCTTTCATATTCACCTGCTGCTCACGCAACAATTCCAGCATATTATTGGCGCGGATCCGGTAGCCTTCCGCATCCAGCCGCAGATTTTCCAGCGCTTTTTGCTGGCTGCTTAAACGCTGGGTAATGCCGCTTTGTCCCTGCTCCAGCTCACGGATCTGTTGCTGGATGGCAGCCAACTGCTGATTAGCATTGGTTAGCGCCTGTTCGGCGTCACTGCGCTGCAGCAAGCTTTCCTGTAACTCCTCTTGCAGTTGCAGTGCCGGATCCTGTTGTTCGTCCAGCTGTAGCTGCAATTCGGCCAGTTGCTCCAGCCATTGCTGTTGTTGCAAAGCCGCGCGGCTTAAACTCAGTTCGACACTTTGCAATTGCTGCTGACAGAGCCGTTGCTGCATTTGCAGCTGGCTGTGCTGACCTTGCTGTTGTTGCAATTGCTGGCGCAACGTCTCTTCCTGCGCCCTGGCCTGTTGCTGGCGCTGCTGTAACTGCTGCTCCTGCGTTACCGCCTGCTGATACTCTTGCTCCGCCTCTGCAAGCTTAAGTTCGGTTTGCTCTGCACTTGCCGCCAGCGCCTGTTGCTGTAACTGTAATTCTGCTAACTGCTGCTGCAGCTGTGTGCTCTGTTGCCTTAATTGCTGCAGCGCCTGCTGTTTTAACTGCACCACCGTATGCTGTTGCTGCCGGGCTTGTTGCTGGCTGCTGAGTGCTGCATTAAGCTGGCTAAGTTGCTGCTGTGCCTGTTGTTGCAATTCAAGCTGTTGTTGCTCTGCTGCCGCAGCTGCTGCGAGCTCCTGCTCAACGACAGCTAACTCCTGCCCTAATTGTTGTAACCGCTCCTGGCGTAACAAACGGCTATCGGTCAGCGACGCCTGGCTTTGCTGGCCCCAGTTAGTGCCGAACCATTTACCCTTAGCACAGATCACCGATTGTCCGGGCTTAAGCTGTGTCAGCATCGTTAGCGCCTGCGCTTCATCCGCCGCCAATAAAATCTGCCGGAAATAATCCGGATATACCCCTGAGCGCACCACGCTGGCCAGGGTATTAGCCGGCGCCGCGTTGTCGCCAGCCGTTGCGATCACATACAGCGCTTTGCCCGCCGTATGAGCAGCCAGCTCAGCCTGTTGTAATGCGCCCAGTGCCAGCGTAACAGCCAGCGCCCAGCCATCTGCAATTTGCAGCTGCTCTGCCAGTAAAGGCCCGCTGCTGCTGGCTTGTTGCTGACTGTGGCTAAGACGTTGATGCTCTATTCTCAACACTTGCTGTTGGTTTTGCCACTGTTGGCGCTGCTGGGTTGCCTGCGCGCTCAGCTGTTGCTGCTGCGCCAGGGCGGCAGTAAGCTCAGCCTGCTCTAGCTGCAATGCGGCGACTTGCTCTGCCAGCTCCTGGTGCCGGGCTTCTGCCAGCGCCAGCTCTTGCTCTGCCTGCTCAGGCTCCAGCCGGGCCAGCTGTTCAGTTAACTTATGTTGCTGTGCGGCCAACTGATGTTGTTGCTGCGCCCAATGTTGCAGCTGCAGCCGCCACTGCTGCAGTTGCTCGCGGCGCTGATAATGCTGTTGTTGCCAGTCTTGCCAGTTAAGTTGTGTCTCGGCTGCCTGCTCCGTCGCTTCCAGCAATTGTGCCTGTAACTCTTCCTGCTGCTCAGTCAACAGTAGCAGTTCCGGTATCAGCTCTTCCAACTGCGCTTCAAGCTCGGCGCGTTGCAGCTGCTCCTGCTGCTGTTGCTCATGAAAACCGGCCAGACTCAGCTGCTTTTGCTGGATCTGCTGGCTAAGTAACTGTTGTTGCTGACGCTGGCCAACAATTTGCTGCTCCAGCGCACTGATCCTGTTACCCAACTGATAGTACTGCTGCTGACACTGCTCCTGCTGTTGCCGTGCAGTATTGGCTTGTTCACGTAATTCGGTCAGCACCCGCTCATCGCCCGCCTGCGCCGCCTGATATTTCTGCAGCTCGGTTTCCTGCTCGCGCAGCTGCTGTTCCAGCTTGTTTAGCGTGTCATTAAAACCCAGCCATTTAATCGTTGTCAGCTGGGCACGCAGTGTGCGCTCCTGCGCTTTCAGCTCTTTATAGCGCTGTGCGGTAGCCGCCTGTCGCTTGAGTTTGTCGATATTTTTACCCAGCTCTTCGCGCACGTCGGTCAGGCGATCCAGATTATCCCGGGTATGTTTAATGCGGTTTTCGGTTTCGCGCCGCCGCTCTTTATAGCGGGATATGCCGGCGGCCTCCTCAATAAAGACCCTCAGCTCCTGCGGTTTAGATTCGATCAGACGCGAGATCATGCCCTGTTCGATAATGGCATAGCTGCGGGGGCCCAGGCCGGTGCCAAGGAAAATATCGGTAATATCGCGGCGGCGGCACTTGCTGCCATTTAAGAAGTACAACGACTGGGCATCACGGGTCACGACGCGCTTGATTGCAATTTCACTGCGATCCGCCAGATTGCCGGCCAGCCGGCCCTGCGTATTTTCAAATACCAGCTCGACGGAGGCCTGCGACACCGGTTTGCGCTGCGCCGAGCCGTTAAAAATCACGTCGGTCATTGCATCACCGCGCAGGTTTTTCGCCGAGCTTTCGCCCAGCACCCAGCGCACCGCATCAATCACATTGGATTTGCCACAGCCGTTTGGCCCCACTATGGCCGTCATCGCTTGCGGAAACGGCACTGTAGTGGGGTCAACGAAGGATTTAAAACCTGCCAGTTTGATCTGTTTTAAGCGCATCCGGCTGTGCTGAGCTGATTAGAGTATTAACGACAAATCTACCGGCTTTGTCTGCCAGTGTCACTTGCTAATTCGATTAACGGGCTGACTTTGCAGATTTTTTTTACGCCAACGTTCGGCCTTTGCCAATACATCGATGTTTTTACGCACCGGCGCCGGGGCCGCACTGATAATCACCACCGGCCGCGATACAATCAGGTTATTCGGGTAGATCACCCGCTCCTGCTCTTTGGTGCGCAGCACGGTGTTAAACAAATGGATCTCGGCAATATCGCCTTCCAGTGCATTATTACCATCAATGATCCTGACCTTACTGCCTTCGGCAAAGTCCTTCTGCCCCAGCAGGATAAAGAAGGCAGTGACATTGCTGATCAGCGACCAGGACGCAAATAAGGCGACACCGGCTACCGCGATAATTGAGGAGGCCAGTACCAGCAAACCACGGATATCCACACCCCAGATAATGCTTAGCACTACCAGTAGCAACAGCATGAGCAGGATATGGAAAACCACTATGGCTCTTTTATTCATCTCCGGCCGCATCCGGCCACCGGCCAGCAAGGCATAGATCAGTGGCACCAGCCGGCGACTGACGATGATATAAGCCAGTACCGCTAGCAGTGACAAACCTAACTGCACCATCATTGGGCTCATATAACCGCTGAGTTGTTTCAGGATCTCACTGTCAGCAATGATCGATTGTTCCACACTCATCATTTAATCCAGATCATTTAACGGCCAACTAACGATATAGTCTTCAAAATCATCCAGATCCACCATATCCTCTGAGATGGTTTTGTTGCGTACCGACATTTGTTTTTTATGCATCAGGCTTTTCTTGCCGCCGTTTAATAGCGGATGCCAGGACGGCAAACCACGCCCTTCATGTAAGCGCCGATAGGCACAGCTGTTGGGCATAAAGAAGATGTCTTTCAGATTGTCTTTGGTCAGCTTAATGCAATCCGGCACCAACACAGTACGAAGACTATATTGGGTACATTCGCATTTATGGCTATTCAGATAGCGGCAGGCGATATTGGTAAAAACCACCTCTTCACCTTGTTTTAGCTCAGCGGTCGGGCCTTCTTCCTCGTCATCATCAATAAACTTGTTCAGACAGCATTTGGCGCAGCCATCACATAAGGCTTCCCACTCAGCGTCGTTCATCTCGCCTAGGCTTTTTTGCTCCCAGAAGCGTTCGGTCAGGCTCATTTATACCTCAACCCGGCTATCTATTTTCAGCAGATCGGCCAGGATCACACTTAGCTTATCGCCAGCCTGCAAAGGACCAACGCCAGCCGGCGTGCCAGTCAGCACCAGATCGCCGGGTAGCAGGGTAAAGTGCTGACTCATTTCACTGATCAGTTGGGTAATACCGCGGATCATATTGGCACTGTTACCCTGCTGGCGCAGCTCACCATTCACCAGCAAGCTAAAATCCAGCTGTTGCGGATGTTGTACTTGTGCTTTGGGCACCAGCGGTGACATCGGACAGGCGCCATCAAAACCTTTAGCAATTTCCCAGGGCCGCCCCAGTTGTTTTAAACGCCCCTGCACGTCGCGTAGCGTCAGGTCCAATGCCAGCCCATAGCCCCAGATGGCCTCAGTAACCTCAGCAAAGCCGGCATTTTTCAACGGTTTGGCGATCAATACCGCCAGCTCCAGCTCATTATGCACCTCACCGCGATCGGCTGGGATGCTAAAAGCCGGCGCCAGCGGCACCAGCGAGGTGGCCGGTTTGATAAAAAACAGCGCTTCGGGCGCCGTTTTACTTTGCATTTCGGCAATATGATCCTGGTAGTTTTGCCCGATACAAACAACCTTACCCAGCGGCAGCTCAAGCGCCTGCCCCTGCCAATCCTGATGCTGGTACATTAACTTTGCTCCGCCACAATAAGATCTGCCAGATAACCAACACTGGTGACAAAATAGTAAGAGCGGTTCCAGTGCATCAGGCTTTTATAGTTATCATACGCCAGGAAGGCACGGCCTTTCGGGCCATCCGGTAACACCAGAGCAGCGTTGATTTCGCGTTGCGGCAGCGCTTCACCATTTAAGCGCCGTACCCCCAGCTTGTGCCAGTCGGCCATACTACGGGCTGAAGCGTCCCAGCGGCTTAACCACTCATTACGCGCCAGGCTACCACGCTGAATCGCATGAGCGGCGTCAAAGCCGGCCGGCAATGTTACTTCGCGGCCCCAGGTCAGGCTGTTATTCCAGCCCTGGCGTTTCAGGTAATAGGCAATAGAGGCAAATACATCCAGCTCGTTAGTCCAGATATCTTTTTTACCATCACCGTCACCATCCTGGGCATAGGCGAGAAAGGAGCTTGGCATAAACTGGCTTTGCCCCATGGCGCCGGCCCAGGAACCTTTCATATTATCGAGTTCAATGTGCCCCTGCGCTAAAATATCCAGAGCATGGAAAAACTCAGTGCGGAAAAAGGCTTCACGCCGGCCTTCATAGGCTAGCGTTGCCAGCGCCGAGGGGATCGAATAGTTGCCCTGAATGCGACCAAAGCTACTCTCCAGGCCCCATAACGCTACGATAAAGCGCGGTTGCACGCCGTAGCGCTTACCAATTTCTTCCAGCTGTGGCTGATATTGCTGATAACGTTCGCGCGCCATGCGGATCCGGGTTTCACTGACCCGCTTCGGCAAATAGGTATCCAGCGTTTCGACTACTTCCGGTTGGCTGCGGTCAGCGCTGACCACCCGCTCATGAAATTGCAGGCTGCTAAACACGGCTTCCAGCAACGCCTGATCATAGCCGCGGCTCTGCGCTTCGGCTTTCAGGGCTGCGGTATAGCTTTGAAAATCCGGTTTTGCTTCTTCGGCCAAACTCTGACCATTGAACCAACCGGCTGCCAGCAGCAGGCTGGCAATAAGCTTCTTTTTCATTCTGACTCCTTGTTGCTGAGCGTCGTTTGCTGCAAAGCCGCACGATGCTCATCCAGCAGATTAGCTACTGGTGGGGGTAATTGCAGGTAAAAGCCTTGCTGCTGCAGCGCCGCTTTCACCTTTTGAATATCGGCGAGGGCTAAATGTTCCCGTTTGGCCAGATTTAACACTGTCACCAGCTGCGGTTGCCCGAACGTGTCCAGTAAGGGGGCGGGTACCTGGCTAAAGTCGTCCCGCTTTTCAATATACAGGTAGGTGCCCTCTTTTCGTGGGCTGCGATATACCGCACATAACATAGAATAAAACTACTTCATCAACTTGCCTAACAGATGGCAAGACTATAACATGAACCGCAGATCAAGCGTAACGACAGAGCTTGTCGGACGCAGAAAAATTCTCGCTGCGACAGCAGTAATAATAATAGTAAAAGCGCTGAACTTTTATGTCTGAACACTCCTTAGAATTAAAGGGCAGTTTATTCCCTTTATCCGTGTTACATTGCTCCGATCTTAGCATCAGCAGTCTGCAATCCCTGTTAACGGCTAAACTGGCGCAGGCGCCAGCATTCTTTTACCAGGCACCCATTGTTATTAACCTGCAAGATAACGACAGCAATCCTGACTTTATCGCACTAAAACAGTTATTTACCGAGTTAAAGCTGGTACTGGTCGGGGTAACAGGTGCCAATGCCGCACAAAAAGTGGCTGCCCAGCAAGCCGGTTTAGCGGTATTGCAGGCCGGCAAGAGCAATACTGCTAAAGCGGTAGAGCCCGCACCACAGAGCACCACGCCAGAGCGTTCAGCACCGGCACAGGTGGTGGTACAACACCAGGCAATGGATAGCAAGATTGTCGAGCAGAATGTTCGCTCCGGTCAGCAAATCTATGCCAAGGGCGCCGATTTAATTATTAAGGGTGCCGTTGGCGCCGGCGCAGAAGTGATTGCCGATGGCAATATTCATATTTATGGTTCGCTGCGTGGCAAAGCCATTGCCGGTGCCAGTGGCGACAGCAGCAAACGCATTTACTGTTACAACATGCAGGCCGAATTGGTCTCAATAGCCGGAAATTACTGGTTAAGCCATAGTCTGCAAGGCGAGTTTTGGGGTAAACCGGCCTGCATCCGCTGGCAGGGCGAAAGTTTAGTCATTTCAGAATTAGTGTAAGGAAAGTCACTATGGCAAAAATTATTGTGGTTACCTCTGGCAAGGGTGGTGTCGGTAAAACCACCTCCAGTGCCGCTATTGGTACGGGCCTGGCGTTAGCCGGCAAAAAAACTGTAATTGTCGATTTTGATATCGGCTTACGGAATCTGGACCTGATCATGGGCTGTGAACGCCGCGTGGTCTACGACTTCGTTAATGTGATTAATGGCGAAGCCAATTTGAAACAAACACTGATTAAAGATAAGCGGGTCGACAACCTGTTTATCCTGCCGGCCTCGCAAACCCGCGATAAAGACGCCCTGACCAAAGAAGGCGTAGAGCGGGTGTTAAATGAGCTGTCTGCTGAATTTGATTTTATTATCTGTGACTCACCGGCCGGTATCGAATCTGGCGCCATGATGGCACTGTATTTTGCCGATGAAGCCGTGGTTGTCACCAACCCTGAAGTGTCTTCAGTACGTGATTCAGACCGCATCCTGGGGATGCTGTCGAGCAAATCCCGCCGCGCTGAACAAGGCCTGGAAGGGATTAAAGAGCATTTACTGCTGACCCGTTATAACCCGGAGCGGGTGCTAAAAGGCGAAATGCTCAGTGTCGAAGACGTGAAAGAAATTCTGGCTATTGAGCTGGTGGGCGTGATTCCAGAGTCGCAAGCGGTGCTAAATGCCTCGAACTCAGGCCAGCCAGTTATTCTGGATGAAGAAAGTGACGCCGGCCAGGCCTATCTGGACACGGTAAAACGTCTGCTGGGTGAAGCAGTGCCATTCCGTTTTCTGACGGTGGAGAAAAAAGGATTTATTAAAAGGTTGTTTGGAGGCTAACTGATGTCGTTACTGGATTATTTTCGTTCAACTAAAAAAAATACCGCCAGCACTGCCAAAGAGCGCCTGCAAATTATTGTGGCCCATGAGCGGAAAAGACGCTCCGGGCCGGATTACCTGCCCCAGCTGGAGCGCGACATTCTGGAAGTGATCCGCAAATATGTGGATATTCCGGCCGACCAGGTCGCGGTATCACTGGAGCAACGTGGTGATGAGTTATCTGTACTGGAATTAAACATCACCTTCCCTGACGAAAAGCGCTAACAGGCGCTTTTCACTTTTTATCTGTCAAAGGAGCAGACAATGCGTAAGACCCTGATTGCCGCCGCCGTGGTTGCCGCCGGCGCCGCCGGTTATTATTTTCTGAGTAAACAGGACAGCCAGGCTTTTCATGCCGAGCTGGCCTATGTACCGGCTGATACGGTGCTGTTTTCCGGCCAGTTTAAAGCGCTGGATATGGTCAGTTATCTGGCTACCGTTGGCATTACACCGGACTACCTGAGTGGCGAAGACCTGCAACAGGGTTTAGCAGTGTTACAACAACAGGCCCCGGCCGCCGGTCAGTTTGCGCTGGCGTTGTTTGAAGGCTTTATTAATGCGCTGGGCAGCCCGGAGCAGTTTGAACGCGAAACCGGTATTGCCAATGCATCGCGCTCCTTATTCTATCTGGTTGGTGCAGCACCGGTGGTTCGGCTGGAACTGGCCAATGAACAGGCTTTTTTAAGCTTTTTGGATAATCTGGGGCAACGCAGCGGTCTGAGCTATCAGGACGCCAGTCTGAACGGCCATAGCTTCCGCCGTTACCGCCCTGACGACGCGCCAGAGGGTTTTGAATTACTGGTCAGTACAGAACGTGGCTGGGCGACCATTGCCCTGCACCACCATGCGCTATCAGACTCACACCGCCTGCAAAGTCTGGCACTGGAACAGCCGGCGAAAAATCTGGCGAACAGTGGCAAACTGGAAAACTATGTTAAGCAGTATCAACTGAAAACCGATGGTCTGGGTTTTTTGAGCACCGAACAGCTGGCATTGGCGCTGACCACTACTGACGGTAACCAACTGGCGCGTGATCTGCAACTGACCTTTAACGGTGAAATGCCAGAAGCTTTGCAAAGCTGGCAAACCCCGGCTTGCCGCACAGATATGCAGATGCTCGCCCAAACCTGGCCTGGTATGGTGATGGACAGCGAGCTGGTGACCCAGGCTAACGGCCAGTTCCATATCCGCAGCAAGATGCTGCTGCCAACCAGCAGCAAGGTCGCGTTAGAAGGCTTACAAGGCTTACAGGGCTTTATCCCTGCAGCTCTGAATGGCAAGGTGCACAGCTCGATGTTCTATCTGGCACTGGGAACCGAAATCAGCCAGTTAACCCCGTCCGTCAGCAAGATCTGGGCAGGTATGACGGATTTATCTGTCAGCTGTGAGCCACTGGTTGCCGTGCAGGAACAGATGAAAGCACAAAACCCACTGATGATGCTGGCGATGGCCGGGATGGCCGCCAACGGTTTACAGGGGTTCTCAGTCACTATTAACGGTTTTAGTCTGGATCCGGCGACCGGTCAGCCAAATCAGGCCGATGCATTGGTCACGGTTTCTGCTGATAATCCGCAAACGCTGGCAGCGAATGCTATCGCGATGGCGCCAATGTTAGCAGGTATCCAGTTACCGGCTGCAGGTGAAGAAATTTCCGTCAGCGAGGTATTCCCGCCAGCTGCTATGCTGGGTTTGGATCTGCGCTTAAAAGCCAGTGCCAATCATCTGATGTTGTATGTTGGGGATAAAGCTAAGGCTCAGGCCACTCAGCTGGCCAGCGAAAAACTGACCAAGAATGGCATTATGGCTGTAGGCGCCGACTATAAGCAGTTTTTCAGCGCCCTGTCTGATGCGGCAGCAATGTCCGGCCAACCGGTACCAGATGAGCTGAAGCGGATGATGGACAGCAATATGCAGCTGGGTTTTGGTTTTGGTATTGAACAGCACGGTATTGTATTTAATACCGAGCTGAAAACCAGCCGTTAACCGTACCTGGTCCGATAAAGCCAGCGTTAAGCTGGCTTTTTTTATGCCCGTTTTCTGACATTATGCCGCCAGGCATCCAGGCTGTAGCAGAGCAGTGCCAGCCAGATCAGACCAAAGGTAAATAGTCGCTCCACTGCAAAGGGCTCCCGGTATAACCAGACACCAAAGACAAACATCAGGGTTGGCCCGATATACTGAAAAAAGCCCATAGTAGATAACTGTAGGCGCCGGGCAGCAGCGATAAAGCACAGCAGCGGCACCGTTGTGACCAGGCCGGCAGCGACCAGATAAAGGTTTAGGCCGGCACTATTAGCCAGCAAATTAGCGGCCGGACTCTCGGCATAAGCCCACCAATACCAGAGCGCTAACGGCAACAATAATAAGGATTCGACAAAGAGCCCTTTAATCGCATCCACTGCCAGCTTCTTTCTGAGTAAACCATAAACAGCGAAGGAGCTGGCCAGCGCCAAGGCTATCCAGGGGACAGCACCATAACCAATGATTTGCCACAGTACACCAAGCGATGCCAGAACCACCGCCAACCACTGCAGCTTACGTAAACGCTCGCCTAAAAACAGCATGCCGAGCAATACATTCAGCAAAGGATTAATATAGTAGCCGAGACTGGCGTCTAACATATGGTTGTTATTGACAGCCCAGATAAAGAGCCCCCAGTTGCCGCCAAGCAGCACAGATGACAGCAGTAACCAGGCCACCAGCTTAGGCTTGGCAAAGACTGCCAGCGTGTCACGCCCCTGCTTTAACAGTAACAGGATCAACAGCAATAGCAGAAAAGCCCAGACAATACGGTGGATCAGAATTTCCGGTGCCGGAATAAAATCAATTTGTTTAAAATACAGCGGGGCTATGCCCCACAGGGTATAAGCGCTGGCGGCAAAGGCGCCACCTAATCGCTGTTCTCGTGTTAACGCCATAGCTACTCCGCCAGTTAGATGGCGGATTATACGCGGCTTTGTTTTTGATTGCGAAAAAGACAACAGCTGGCATAGCCAGCTGTTGTGGCAAAGCGCCAGCGTTAATCCTGAGTGACGAAGTCGTCCATCAAAATTAACCCAACATCTGCTGTCAGGCCTTCACCATCCCGGGCGATAGCGGTGTAGATTTTGTTTGCATCAAGATTGAGCGCTATCGGACCGATGGCTGCAGTTTTAGTACCAGTCGGCGTTACGGTTACGACATACTCACCGGCGTTCAGAGACACATAACCGGTTTCAGCTTTGAATGGCACATTACTAAATGCTGGGGTCGCTTCTGAGATATCGTTAGTTGCAGTAACATAGATATCTACTGCGCCCGCCAGAGTTGAACCGTGTACAATCCGAACCTGGGCTTCGGTAGCAATGCGACGCGGCGTATCCGCCAGCACCAGAGGTTCAATGCTGTTCTCGCCCAAAGCACCAACCGCCAATACGCTGTAGAAGGCACCTGCCTCCAACTCCAGATCTTCGTTAATTACGACGATACTGTTGTCCGCAGCGGCAGCTACCTTAACATTGTAAGTATCAGGCGCAACACCGACATAATCCGTGAAATCAGGAAATGCCAGCGCTTCTACTAGCTTCAACTCGTCGTTGACAATGATATCTACGGCAGGTGCATCTGATACGTTATGCACCACTCTTACTGAAGCAGTGGTATCCACATCTTTAATATCGATTTCGTCACCATTTGGTGTGACAGCCAACAGGGATACAGGTGAGGCACCTGAAAATCTGTTATTGATTGCAGCTACAACCAGATCGGTACCACCCGCCAGTTCAAGTGGACCAGAATCAAAGACCACTGTATTTTCACCAGGAAGCGTAATACGAACGCGATAATTACCGGCAGGAACATCCAGAGCATTAGTGGCGTCTTTAAAATCCAGAGTTGCCAACGCCGTCGATAAAGCAGCATCAGGCGCTGTGACATGAATATCAACTGTGGGTGCAGCTGATGCCGCATGCACCACTTGCAGCCGAACATTTCCTGCAGCTAAGTCCTTCACATCAGAGGTGACGATAAGCGGCTCCAGCGTTTCATCCGCAACCAAGCCAACAGCAAAAACCTTGTAATTGGTTGCCTCAGCTAAAGCCAGATCTACCGGGCCTATCACCGTTGCAGTCTCGTTACCGGGTAAAATAGCCTGTACCGCAACATTGTAAGTTGCCGGAGCGAGTTCAAAATTATCTGAACTCTGACCATAGGCCAAACCCTGTACAACGGGTTCGCCGCCCACCAGGATATTCACATCAGGCGCATCAAATGACGCATGGATAACCCGCAAGGTGGCATCGACTACAACCGGTGGTGGTGGTGGTGGCGGCGGAGGTGGTACCACTACTGGATCGCTGCTGCTGTTACAAGCACTTAGAGTCGCCAGAATTGCAGCGGCGACTGAGAGTGAGATGACTTTTTTCATTGTTCTAACCCTTCAGTTAATAGTTGCGAGGAAAACTTACGCCGGCAAAAAAACGCAGGATCAACTTTGCCCGGCGCAAAAAACTGAATGGTTTATTGAAAAAAATAATCTGATCTAAAAAGGTTAAAATTACGTAGCGGCTGTCCCATTAACATGAGCAGGTAGCCGCAAATGGCTTTGCAGCAGCGCTTGACGCCAGCTGCTAAGGAACTCCGGCAGAGGCAGCAGGGTGCGCTCGGCATCACTAACGCGCCAGCACCAGTTAAAATACTCGTGTAACTGACGCCGTGTTGCCAGAAAAGACGCCGGAATATCAGCGGCTGCGGCAGCATCCTTTACTGCCTGACCAATTTCCGCCAGCACCACTTTTTCACCGGAGAAACTTTGCAGATGATAAAAGCGTTGCGGACATTGCTCGGCGGGCAACTGCTTTGCCGTTTGAATCAGCTCGATCAAAATTTTCGCGTGGCGGCGCAGATCCTTGGCCAACATCCCCGGAATATTCAACAGGCTTTCAACCGAGCCAGGTTTGCGTTTAGCTAATTCAAATAGCTGCGCATCCTTTACCACCAGCCCCAGCGCCAAATCTTTTGCGCTGGCATATTGATAGCGCCAACTAACCAGCTCACGCAAAATCGCCAGCTCACGACTGTTAAGCTGACTGCTGTTTTTAATCTCCAGGTATTTGAACTCGGCAGGCAGTTGCTGCTGACGCCGGGCCAGTAATTGCTGCCCTTCGGCCAGTAACAGGGTCAATTTTTGCCCTGCACCAAGCTCCTGCAGCAATTTCTGGTACACCGGCAATAGAAACTTGACGTCATTGGCGGCATAGTCCAGCTGCTTCTGCGCCAGCGGCCTGGCTAGCCAGTCGGTACGGGATTCGCTTTTATCCAGCATAGCGCCGGTCAGTTGCTCAACTAAGCGCGCATAACCCATGCTACCGCCCCAGCCCAGGATCTCTGCCGCCAGCTGGGTATCGAATAACGGCTGAATACTCTGAATGCCGATCGTCGCCAACGCTTCCAAATCTTCAGTACAGGAGTGCAGGATCTTAGTCACATCAGGCGCGGCTAATAACTGCTGTAATGGCTGCCAATCGGTGATACACAGTGGGTCGACCAGTGCTAGCTGCTGCCCGTCGTAAAGCTGGATCAGCCCCAGCTTCGGATACAGCGTACTTTGCCGGATAAACTCGGTGTCCAGTGCCAGCAAGGGTTGTTGTAGGGCCTGCTGACAAAACTCCGCCAGTGCCTGATTGGTGCTAAGTAACGACATCTTGTGCTCTCTAAAACAAAAAAGCCGGCGGCTGCCGGCTTTTTTTATTATCCGCGAAGTTCGCGGCGTAGGATCTTACCTACGTTGGTTTTTGGCAGTTCAGTGCGGAATTCTACCAGCTTTGGTACCTTATAGCCGGTTAAATGTTGCTTACAGTGCGCAATCACTTCCTGCTCGGTTAATGACGGGTCTTTTTTCACCACAAAAACTTTTACCGCTTCACCGGTCGTCTCGTTGGGTACCCCGACAGCTGCAACTTCGAGTACCTTTTCACTCATTGCAACCACTTCTTCAATTTCGTTCGGGAACACGTTAAAGCCCGAGACCAGAATCATATCTTTCTTGCGATCCACGATATAGAAGAAGCCATCGGCGTCCATAGTGGCGATATCACCTGTGTATAACCAGCCGTCTTTGATGGTTTTGGCCGTTTCTTCCGGCCGATTCAGATAGCCCAGCATCACCTGTGGCCCTTGTACAATCATCTCACCGGCTTCACCCTGAGGTACATCGTTGCCGTTTTCGTCCACCAACCGGATATCGGTTGAAGGTGCCGGCAGGCCGATACTGCCATTAAAATCATCCAGATCAAAGGGGCTTAAGGTTACCAGTGGACAACACTCGGTCAGGCCATAGCCTTCCAGCAGTCGGGTTTTGGTGACTTTTTTCCAGCGCTCTGCTACCGGTCTTTGCACTGCCATACCACCGCCTAACGACAGCTTCAGCCGGCTAAAATCCAGCTCAGCAAAGCCCGGAGTATTTAGCAGACCATTAAACAGAGTGTTTACCCCGGTAATAGCAGTAAAGGGAAACTTAGCCAGTTCTTTGACAAAGTTGGGCATATCACGCGGATTGGTAATTAGCAGGTTAGTGCCACCGTGCTTAAAGAAAACAAAGAAGTTCGCCGTCAGCGCAAAGATATGATACAGCGGTAAGGCAGTAACCACATTTTCTTTGCCTTCATCGAGGAATTTATCGAGAAAGCCACTGGCCTGCTCCAGGTTTGCCACCATATTGCGGTGAGTAAGCATAGCGCCTTTAGAAACACCGGTAGTGCCGCCGGTATACTGCAAAAAGGCAATATCTGCACCACTCATTACTGGCTTTTGCCAGCTTAAAACAGCGCCGCGTTGCAGCACCTGCTTAAAGGGCACAAATTTTTGCAGCTGGTAGGCCGGGATCAGTTTTTTCAGGTGTTTTACCACCAGATTGACCAGGGTGCCCTTAACAGCGCCCAGCATATCGCCCATCTTTGTCAGAATAACATGCTCAACCTGGATGTTCTTTTCCACGGCCATCAGGGTATGGGCAAAGTTTTCAACGATAACAATGGCGCGGGCTTTGGAATCAGTTAACTGGTGTTGCAGCTCACGTGGTGTGTAAAGCGGATTGACGTTTACCACGCTGCAACCGGCACGCAGCACACCCATTAATGCTACCGGGTATTGTAGCAAGTTGGGCATCATAATGGCCACGGCATCGCCTTTTTTCAGGCCCAGCTCGTGTTGCAGATAGGCAGCAAAAGCCTGGCTTTGCCGATCTAATTCACGATAGGTGATGCTCTTGCCCATATTAACAAAGGCAACTTTGTCAGCGAATTTGGCAATGCTCTGCTCAAAAATATCTAACAAGGATGAATAATGATCGGCATTAATTTCCGCCGGTACACCTGAGGGGTAACGCTTTAACCAGACTCTATCCACCGTCTACTCCTTAATAATTGTTATACCGTGCCTGCCTGGAGCCCGACTGAACGGGACATCCGGCGACTTTATTGTTGTACAGCTTTGGAGCTTTTACTCTAGCTTAATCATCCCATAAAAGCCGGCAACACACAATCAGTGGCCCGCTTCTGGCTGCTCCGGTTTAATAAATTTCAGAGTCATGCGATCACTTTCACCAATACTCAGATAGTAATCGCGCTGCTCAAGTCCAAGCGCCAGAGTTGGTGGCAGAGTATAAACCCCTTTCGGATGGTTTTTAGTATCGCGCGGATTGGCATTAATCTCGCTGCTAGCCACCAGCTGAAACCCAACCCGCTCCGCCACGGCTATTAAATAGGCTTCGTCGGTGTAGCCTTCACTGGCGACACTGGTTAGCTCAGTAACTTTAGCGGCTCTGTGTTCCACCATCCCCAAAATACCACCGGGTTTTAACACCCGATATAATTGCTCCAGGGTCGCCAGTAAATGCCCCTCCTGGTTCCAGATATGCACATTACGAAAACTTAAAACCATATCAAATTGTCCGTCCGCAGGCGCAGGCAACAGCTGCGGTGGGT
Organism: Alishewanella jeotgali KCTC 22429; assembly: GCF_000245735.1. GTDB lineage: Bacteria > Pseudomonadota > Gammaproteobacteria > Enterobacterales > Alteromonadaceae > Alishewanella > Alishewanella jeotgali. The sequence goes on along the minus strand of NZ_AHTH01000048.1, from coordinate 210,298 downwards.
CGAGCACAATGCGGCGCACAGGTCCAAAGTGTTCGCTTTGTTCGTCAATCCGTTGCTCAAGTCTGCTACTGAGTCTGGCCCAGAATTGCATCTTGGCATCGGCTCTGTTACCCAGATCCTGCCGGAAGGTTGCAATCGTCAGTTGCCCCTGCTCTTTGACAAAGGGCGCCAGGATCTCGGTATACCAGCCGCGCACTGGCCAAAGCTCTAGTACCGACATCTGTGGCTCAATACCAAAAAACAGTAACGTCTCTACCGGATTACGATACTGATTGCGATGCAGATTTGCCGCACCACGTGCCGGATCTTCTGCCAGTTCAGTTAAACGGGCTCGCCATGGCTCAGCCTGGACCACTGTAGTAGTGGCTAAGAGACAGCAAGCGGTGAGGATGCTTGTTATTGTTTTTTTCATCACTACAACCTTTTAGAGACTTCAGTGAGTCTGCAACGCAGACCAGCTGAATTTAAGATAGCGTTGCTTTTGCCTAAAAGTCCAGCAAAACACGGTTTTTTGCCGCTTGACCGCAAGGCGCTTGGTTCAATAGCTTGGATCTCTTACACTGTTACAGGTTCCCTCCCTGTTTGCAAAAAGGTTATCTAATGCATTTTCGTTTGCTGTTAACTGTAAGTTGTTTCCTGGCCTTACCCGCTGTCGCTGCGCCAAAAAATATTATTTATATGATTGGTGATGGCATGGGCCCGGCCTATTTAACCGCCTATCGTTATTACCTGAACCAAGGCGAGCGGCCGGTACAGCAGACGATTTTTGATCAACTACTGGTTGGCGCCTCCAGTACCTATCCTGACGATGACACCCTGGTTACCGACTCTGCAGCAGGTGCCACCGCGCTGGCGACCGGTGTAAAAAGCTTTAATGGCGCGATTTCAGTAAACCGCCAGCATATTCCGATTGGCACCATGATGCAGCTGGCCAAGCGCTTAGGCAAAGCCAATGGTATCGTCGCCAGTTCGCAGGTGAACCATGCCACACCAGCGGCCTTTGTTGCCCATAACGTACATCGTCGTAATTACGAAGCTATTGCTGATATGTACCTGGATTACCGGATTAATGGCCAACCAGTGGCCGATGTGATTTTAGGTGGCGGCACCTCGTACTTTATTCGTGATGACCGCAATCTGGTTGCTGAATTTAAACAGCAAGGCTATCAGTATGCCGATAACTGGCAGGATCTAAACCAGCTGACCACTAAGCCAGCGCTGGCGCTGCTGGATCAAATCGGTCTGCCGGCTGCATTAAATTCAGAACATCCCAGTCAACTCGCCACCCTGACGCAAAAAGCGTTAGAACTATTAAGCCCGGCCGAGAAAGGCTTTGTATTAATGGTTGAAGGCAGCCAAATCGATTGGTGTGGTCATGATAATGATATCGCCTGCGCTATGGCCGAAATGCACGACTTTGCCAAGGCGGTAGCCGTGGCAAAAGCCTACGTAGATGCTAACCCGGATACCTTGTTAGTCATTACTGCAGATCATGAGACGGGTGGTATGTCTCTGGGTGCCGATGGTAAATATCTATGGTTACCCGAGGTGGTGCGCGGTGTTAAAGCAACCGGCCGCCGGATTGCCGATGAAATGAATGCGGCAGACAGCGAACAGGCAGCGCTGGCACGTTGGCAAGCCTTGACCGGTGTTAATATTACCGATGAAGAACAACAGCAGTTGCTGGCCGCTCGTGGTAAAGAACAAAAAGATCTACGTGACGTTGCGGTCAGACTGGTTGCCAAGTATTCCTATACCGGCTGGACCACCGGCGGCCACACCGGCGCCGATGTGCCGGTAATGGCCTATGGTAAATACAGCGAGGCTTTCCGCGGCTTTATGGATAATACCGATATCGCCAAACAGCTGATCCGCTATATCAGTACCAATCAAACCCCTAAAGCCAGCGAGTAAGTCTTACTCGCCGGCAATTAGCTGCGCCCGTAATTCGGGCGCGCTGGTGTTCTGGTGGAGCCAGATATTAAAAAATGCCGGCCCAAAATCTGGATCGGCCAACACACCAGTGCTCTGGCCGTTCAAATAGAACTCCACGCTATTATCCGCTAATAATACAGCGCCAAGGCTGTCTCCCTTGTTTACATCCCGCCATAAGTTTTTTAACTGCTCGGCCCACTGTTGCTGCTGCTCAGCGCTGCTTTGCCCCAATTTTTTCCACTCATCGACGGTGGCTTTAATAAACTGATCGCGGCTGATTTTGCGCTTATAAGTGAGCTCCAACAGCAAGGGGGTACTTTGCTGGTAATCGACAAAACGGCCATCGACCGTCGCCAGCCGCGCATCGTATAGCTGCCAGAATAAGTAGCGATAGCTACCCTCGCCTACTGTAGTGAGATCCGGTAAGGCCGCAGCCGGCATTGCCAGTCCCAGCAATAATGCAAATGCTGATACTCTAAACATAAAACCTCCTGCTTTGACCATAAAGGACGGCGAGACCGCCCCAAATCAACGCTAATACTCCATAAGAAAGGTAGCCTGCCGGGAAGCTAAGCACACCGCCACTCAAGGCGGCGCCGCCGATATAGGATAAAGGCCCGCCGGCTGCCCCCAATACAAAAGCTAACCAGGGCTTTTGTAAAAAATCGGCCAACAGCTCCACCACCGCCAGCGCAAAGATGCCCCACAGTAACCAGAACCACAGTGGCAGGCTGTCGCGCAGGGCAAAACTTAAAATATCCAGCTGGATTAGCGCTGAGTCAAGCGCGATACCCAGTAGCGCAATAATCACAACAGCCAGCCGTCGCCGCGTGCCAACAAGACGCCACAAGCCATAAAGCAGGTACGCCAGTACCGGCCAGAATGCCAGCTGCTGGAAATACACCAGCAAAAACCAGCACAGCTCAAAGCCGATAATAGCCCGCCAGTTAAGCTTAGACACGGCGGCGCTCATTGTTGTTTCATCCGGTTCGCCAATTTAATCCGCAGGCCATAAGGCAAAGCGCTTAACAGCTTGAGCATCAGGCTTAAGCGCCTTGGAAAGCGCAGCCGCGGTTTGCCGGCTGCGATACCCGCGTAAATGCGCTCCGCGGCCTGAGCGACCGGCATTAAAAACGGCATCGCAAAGTCATTTTTTTGGGTAAGTGGCGTATCGATAAAACCCGGTTCAATCAGGCAGATCTTAATCCCGGTTTCACCTAAATCGACCCGTAAGCTATCGGCGAAATAGCTAATTGCGGCTTTGCTGGCGCCATAAGCTTCAGCCCGGGTAAAGGGGAAGAAATGCGCCATCGAACTGACGATGGCTAGGGTACTGCCGGCGCTAAGCCGTGGCAGTGCCTCTTTTACCGCCCGCACCACAGCCAGCACATTGAGCGCAAAGGTCCGCTCAAAAGCGCTGATATCAAGGTTAGTCGCCTCTACATATTCGCAGTTACCGGCGTTAAGCAGCACCACATCGAACCGCAGCTCAGTCGGCAGCTTGGCGAACCAGCTGGTTAAGGCTGAGCTGTCTGTCAGATCCAGACTTACCGGCACAATCCGCTGCGGCGCCTCGGCTGAAAGTTCTGCTAACTTATCTGCAGAGCGCGCCACCGCATAAACCGTCCAGCCATTACGGGCATAATGCAGTGCGGTTTCGCGGCCAATGCCAGAGCTGGCACCGGTAATTAAAATCGTTGAGGTCATAAATACTCCATTTCAGTTGGAGCTTATACGTAAAGTATAGCGAACAGTTCAGTGGGGCTATGACGCAAAACAATTGAAAATAGCCAGGCTGCTTGTCATTTACACACTTCAAGATTATATTCATTATTATCACTTATGAATATAAGAGGCCTTATATGGCAACGACAAGTTTGAGTTTGGGCGAGCATTGGGAAACCTTTATCAGGAAGGAAATTGCAACCGGTCGCTACGGTTCGGCCAGTGAAGTGGTGCGTGATGCATTGAGAACGCTTGAAGAACGTAAGGCAAAACTTGAAGCCTTACGTGCACATTTAGCTCAGGGTGCCTTGCAAGCCAGAGAGGGACAGTTTGTTGAGGACTTTAGCGTCGACCAGCTAATTGCGGAATTGGATGCCAGCGCCGGATGAGCCAAACCAAGTCGGCATTGTACCGGGTTACGCCACGAGCCAAAGAAGATTTAATTAACATCGCCCGCTACACCGAAGCATCATGGGGGCGTGCTCAGCGTAACCTCTATCTAAAACAACTTGAGCAACGCTTTGCCTGGCTAGCGGCCAACCCGCATCTAGGTAAAGCCCGCCCGGAAATTGCTGATGGCTTTTACAGTTTTCCACAAGGTCAGCATATAATTTTTTATCTCATTAGTGGCCGTTGTATTGATGTAATCGGCGTACCACATCAAGAAATGGATATTGATGGCTATTTCAAAAATTAGTCAGAAGACAAAAGTTAGGCGTAGAGGTCAACACCCAGCATCGCCTGTACTTCACTGCGGCGCTGTTCATTTTGCAGGCTTTGGTAGGCGGCTATCGCCCGTTCATTACGGGGTTCGCTGCTATCGCGAAAGTTTTGCCGATTGCGCTCGGCCTCACGTTCATTATCCAAACGCTCAATCACTGCCCGTTCAACACGGATCCCTGCCGCTTGCTGCGTGCTTTGCGCCTCTGTAGCTTGGCGCTCAGGCGTAGTTTGCCGCACCGGCTGTGGACGATTCGTCGCCGGGTTCAGCAAACTGCTGGCATTGATATTATTGCTGGCGTTAATGCTCATATAAGCCGCTACATAGTAATAACTGGCCTAATTATAGGCAATTATTAGGCGCTAATGTCAACTTTCTATTGTTCACGTTGCAAATTATTACCGAACGGCAAAAAGCAAGACCTGACCCTGCATCCCTCTAAAGGGGCATTTAGTAACCCCATTAGTCTTTCTGTTGTTCGGTCATTTAGGTGATAATATGTGCTAATTTAGATATTAGTGCCAGAGCATCGCTCTAAAAATTGGAATTAACAAAAGCGTATAAGGATGACAAATGAATTACACCCGTGTTTTATGCAGCATAGTAGCAGCGACTTGCTTATCGGCTTGTGGCGGTGGCAGCGATGATAACAGCAATCCAGCACCACCAACCGGCAGTGGAGGCACCACCCAAACCTTCCAAGCAGTAGTGGTACAACAAACAGAGTGCGGCACAGAACGGGTTGCAACTCATGCTGAATTGCTAGTCCATGACCAAAACTGGCGTGTATTAAGCCGTCACAAAGCCGATTCTGCAGGGAGAATTTCGGCGACCATTAGCAATAGCTCGACGGCAAACGTCAGTGTTATCACTTTTAATAACGCAGCAAAAGCCTTCAATGTCAGCTCAATGGCACAGCATCCTATTCGTGACTTAGGTAAGTTTTATATTCCAGGACAAACGGCTGAAGGCTGCGAGTGCCAACTGGCTGATGTGCGTGTGTCATCGCCAATAGGTGAGCTGAATTCAGCCTCAGTGCAATTAACCGGGTATCAGAGCGCAGAACAACGGAAAAATCAGATTGCGTTTAACGAGGTACTTTTTGAGCAAGTCAGACTTTGCCGAGCACCGAATGGCAACTGGCCATTACTTACTGCCGTTGCAAATAGCGGCGGCATGAATGCAGCGGCAGGCAGCATCAGGCAATACTCTCCTGCAACGGAGATTGCCATAGCACTGAATCAGGGTGTCGCGGTTATCCCGGTAACCTTGAACAGCGGTAACGCGAGCCTAACGGAGTTGCATTACACAGAAACTGGTAGCTTTAACGCACGCTCGCGAGTTAACGGTAACGAAGTCTATTTATTTAACCAACTCGACGGCATTGACTTTGTAACAATTCGAGCTGCTGAGAATAAATTCCAAAGCACCAGTGACGGTACTATCTGGCATTCAGTTTCGCAACGAAATAACCTCTCACTGCCACAAACAAGTACCTTAGCACTCACGGTTCCTTTTAATGATGCTCATCAGGCGCTGGAAAAGTTCTTAAGTCAGGATCTGCTTGCTTCGCACACTAACTACAATTTAGGTAGCGTACAGGGCTTTAACACCTTTTATTTTTATGCACAGACAAGGCTCACTGATGGCACTCAGTACTTTCAATCTTTTCTTGGTCCGCTACAAGGAAACTATCCGGATGAGGTCGTGCCAAGCGACTACGGAATTGAAAGTAAATTCAGTGAAGATGCCCCCAGCACAGTGCATGTTGCCGTTATCCGCTACGGTGATAATCAATCCTACCAACAGTTCCTATTGGAGCAAATTGAACGCAGTAAACTGCCCTTTAAAGAACGCATGACGGGTAAATGGGCTAAATATACAACAGTAAGTATTCAAATTAGCACGCAGTAAACGCAGAAAATATATTGTTATCCACTGCACTCCGGTACCGGAAGGAGGTCTTACCGGTACCGGAGACGTGTAGCTAAGTTAGCGGCCGGGGAGTTTTTGCCAGGTGACTTCATCACGTACGTAGACCGGTTCGGCCTGTTCGGCGCTGACAAATAACTGTTGCTGCCAGGCTCGGCTGGCAAAGGGCAACATAAACTGCGCTGACGGGTACAGAATCGAATCAGCAATTAGCGCTGGCGCCAGCTGCTGCAGTGCCTGCGGATAAGTTTGCCAACCGGTACCCACCCCCAACACCTGAGAGGTAAAAGACAGTGAGGTCAAAACCTCAGGTAAAGCGGCCGGCTTAGCCGCGATTTCCGGCGTTATAGCTTGCATTAACCCTGCTTCATCTAACGCATAAGCTGCGATATACACTTCCGCCATTCTGGCATCAATAGCGGCAATCACCTCTGTGGCGTTTTGCTGTACTGCCGCCGCCTGTGCCATCGCAGCCAGGGTTGACACCCCAAATACCGGCAAATCTGCGCCAAAAGCCAGGCCCTGGGCAACGGACACGCCAATCCTGACACCGGTAAAACTGCCGGGGCCACGACCAAAGATAATACCGTCTAACTGATGAAGGCTGATGCCAGTATCAGCTAACAGCTGCTGTACCATCGGTAAAATGCGTTTGCTGTGTTGCTGCGGGCAAACTTCATCCAGCGCTAAGATCTGGCCATCCAGAGCTAAAGCGACTGAGCAGGCTTCGGTAGAGGTATCCAGGGCTAAAAACTTCATCATTTATCCTGTTGCATAGCATGTAAAAACTGACAGGCCTCAGCCAGATCGCGGCTGCGGCGCATCGGTGGCAGGCTCTTTAAAAACGTAGCGCCATAGGGCTTAGTCACCAGCCGGTTATCACAGATCACCAGCACACCGCGGTCGCTGACATCGCGAATTAGCCGCCCGACGCCCTGCTTTAACGTAATCACCGCCTGGGGTAACTGTACCTCGGCGAACGGATCTTTGCCGCGCATTGTACAGTCTTCACTGCGTGCCTGCAGCAAGGGATCGTCCGGCGAAGCGAAGGGCAGCTTGTCGATAATGACACAGCTTAAGGTATCGCCCCGGACATCCACCCCTTCCCAGAAACTGCCGGTACCCAATAACACCGCATTTTCCAGCTGCACAAACTGCTCCAGCAGCAAACGTTTACCGGTACTGCCCTGCACCAGCACCGGCTGGCGGATCTGCTCTGGCAAGGCGCCCGCCATCCACTGCAGCATACGATGGCTGGTAAACAGAAAGAAACAGCGGCCGTTATTCGCCTGGATCAGCTGAACAGCTAAACTGAGCAAAGCATGCGCCATCGCCGGCTCATGTGGCTCGGGTAAAAACCGTGGCACACAGAGCAGTGCCTGCTGCGCATAGTCAAAAGGGCTTTCCAGCAACAGCGTACGGGCACCGTCTAGGCCCATTTGCTGTTGATAATGAGCAAAGCCTTCATCTACTGACAGCGTGGCCGAGGTGAAGATCCAGCTGCGTTCAGCGGCAAATACCAGTTTTTGAAATTTATCGGCAATACTCAGCGGCGTTAAATGCAGCGTCACGTGCAAGCGGCTGGTTTCAAACCACAGACTGACGCCGCTTTGTTCGGTTTGCAGCAACTTCGGTAACTGACTTTTCAGCTGCGCCAGCCGCTCATAGCAGTTATCCAGCGCCTGACTGCGTCCAAGACTGCTTTTTACAATCTGATACAGCATCTCCAGCGCATCATTAATACGGATCACTGCCGTTTGCATGCTAGTTTGCTGATAGGCCTGCCGCCAGTTGCCACGCGCCGGATCGGCAGCAAACTGCAACCGCCAGTCGCGGGTCAGGCTGGAGAGTTTATCGGCGGCTTTACTCAGCTGGATCAGATCTTTCAGTTCGGTTTTGCCGATTTGCTCTAAGTCTTTACACAGATCCAGCAACACCCGGCTGGAGAAATGCTCACCAAAATAATCGCTGGCGATATCCGGGATCTGATGCGCTTCGTCGAAGATCACCACTTCCATGTCAGGTAACAGCTCACCAAAGCCGGTATCTTTCAGCGCCAGATCGGCAAAAAATAAATGATGATTGACTACCACCAGATCAGCTGCCTGTGCCTCTTTGCGCGCTTTTAGCAGATGGCAGTCTTCATACACCGGGCAGTCTTTACCCAGGCAGTTATCGGTGGTACTGGTGACATAAGGCAGCGCCCGCGAGTCTTCGGCGATATAACTGAGCTCACCGATATCACCGCTTTGCGTTTCCGCGGCCCATTTTTTGATCAGGCTTAGGTCATTAATCAGCTCAGGATCAGCACTGGGGATATGTTGATAATGCTGCTCTAAGCGAAACAGACATAAATAATTTGCGCGCCCTTTTAACAGCGCAGTCTTTACCGGCAGGGCCAGCGCCTGTAATACCGTTGGCAGATCGCGAAAGTACAGCTGCTCCTGCAGGTTTTTGGTGCCGGTTGATAAAATCACCTTTTTACCGGACAGTAGTGCCGGCACCAGATAGGCGTAAGTTTTACCGGTACCGGTACCCGCTTCCACCACCAAAACACCATTGGCCGAGATACTTTCTGCTATGGCCTGTGCCATCTCCAGCTGCGCCGCACGCGGCTTAAAGCCCGGGATCTGTTTTGCCAGGGTGCCCTGTTCGGCAAAGGCATGTTTGACCTTAGCCGACATCAGTACCTCGGGTAACGGCATCACAATAACGCAGCACAGCAGCTCCAGAATAGTAATAAGGCTTCAACCAGACGAAGAAAGAAGCAAAATACAAAGCAATTGCCGGCTATTATGCCTTGTCAGCGCCGAAAATCAGATAAAAATATCTACATGGCCATCTTTATCGACGTGCTGCTCTTCCTCTGGCGTGGTGTAGGGTGCTGGCGGAAAGTCATCTGACTGCGCTTTTTTGGCAAAGCGGCGCAGAATTAAAAACTTTTGCTCATTGCGTTTTAGCGGCTCCAGCCGGGCTTCTTTAAACACAGGCAGCACCTGCCGTGGATCCTGTTCGACAGGGGTTCCCGGGGTGCGTTGAATAAAGGGCATAAAAACGTCCATCATTCCTCCTGCCTGTGTTAAAAAGGTGGCCGCCGTAAAGTGTTAAGTTGCAATACCATACTGTTATCGACTGCATTAGCCTAAACTTTAATCAGCAATATTACCTATACAACCTGACCACAAAACAGGCAATTAGTTGCCAGTCTTGAACTTTAAACACTGATAAACTTTAATGCGAAACAAGCCGAAAAAATACAAATCACTGATTAATAAACAAATTAAAAAAAATTGCCGTATTTGCCACTGAAAATAATAGTTGCAACCAAGGCTTGCCAGGAGTAACTTGTATAGCATCTAACGTACAGGATTAACCCATGACACTGTTCACTGTATCACTGCACCATCATCATAGCACCTAGCCTTCCGGCTTAGGCGGAGGGCTATTGCTAAGGCCTCCGGTGGATACTGTCATATCAAACCCCGCAGGCCAGTGCCACGGGGTTTTTTGTTTTCAGGTTTTTTATTTTTCGACTATCAGGAGTGACTTATGAGTCCGGCCATTGAAAGTAAACGTTTACGTATCGCGATGCAAAAATCCGGGCGGCTGTCCGTGGACTCGCAAGCCTTGTTTAGCAGCTGTGGCTTAAAAATTAACTTACGTGAACAGCGCCTAATTGCCCATGTCGAAAATATGCCGATTGATATTCTGCGGGTGCGCGATGACGATATTCCGGGCTTAGTGATGGATGGCGTCTGTGATCTGGGTATTATCGGCGAAAACGTCTTGGAAGAAGTGTCGCTGCAGCGTCAGTTAGATCAGGAAAACTTCGACTATGAAGTGCTGGCACGACTGGATTTTGGCGGCTGCCGCTTATCGATTGCAGTACCACAGGAAGAAAACTACCAGGGTGTACAAAGCCTCGATGGCAAAACGATTGCCACTACTTACCCGCGCTTACTGGCACGCTTTTTAAAACAACAAGGCGTCAATGCCCGCATCGTGATGCTCACCGGCTCAGTAGAAGTGGCACCGCGTGCTGGCCTGGCCGATGCGATCTGTGACCTGGTCTCTACCGGCGCCACGCTGGAAGCCAATGGTTTAAAAGAGGCCGAAGTGATTTACCGCAGCAAAGCGGTATTGATTCAGCGCAAAGGTCTGACAGATGCCGGTCAGCTAAAACTGATTAGAAAACTGATGCCACGCATTCAGGGCGTGATGCAGGCAAATGAAAGCAAGTACATTATGCTGCACGCACCACGCTCCCGCTTAGATGAAGTGATTGCACTGTTACCTGGCGCCGAAAACCCAACACTGTTACCGCTGGCGGGGAATAACGATGTGGTCGCCATTCACGTGGTCAGTAGCGAAACCCTGTTCTGGGAAACCATGGAGCAGTTAAAAGCACTTGGCGCCAGCTCTATTCTGGTGCTGCCGATTGAGAAGATGATGGAGTAACATCATGCAGCGTATCGATTGGGCCACGTTAGACTCTTCTGCACAACAACAGGCATTAGCCCGCCCGGCGCTGCCGGATGCCGCAGCCCTGGCACCCCAGGTGCGCGAGATTATTGCTAAGGTACAAAGCGAAGGTGATGCCGCCTTACGGGCGTACAGTGCCAGCTTTGACAAACTGGATAATAATCCGCTGCAATTAAGCCTCGAAGCACAACAACGGCTGTTAAGTCAGCTGAGTCCGGAGCGCAAAGCTGCAATTGAACTGGCCTATGACAATATCCGCAAGTTTCACGCCGCCCAGCTGCCGCGCGATATCGAAGTTGAAACCAGCGCCGGCGTCATTTGCGAGCTAAAGAATCAGCCGATCCAAAGTGTTGGCCTCTATATTCCCGGCGGCAGCGCACCGCTGCCTTCCACGGTACTGATGCTTGGCGTACCGGCACAATTAGCGGCTTGTCCGCGTGCGGTGCTGGTCACTCCGCCGGGCAAACCGGCCGCGACGGATATTGCACCAGAAATTATCTATGCCGCTAACCTCTGTGGTATTACCGAGATCTATACTATCGGCGGCGCCCAGGCGATCGCCGCGCTGGCCTATGGCACTGAGACCATTGCCAAGGTCGATAAAATCTATGGCCCCGGCAATCGTTATGTGACAGAAGCCAAGCAGCAGGTAAGTCAGGATCCGCGTGGTGCAATGATTGATATGCCTGCCGGCCCGTCTGAAGTACTGGTGCTGGCCGATGCGCTGGCCAATCCGGCCTTTATTGCCGCCGACTTGTTATCGCAAGCCGAACATGGCCCGGATTCACAGGTCATTTTAGTCAGCGATAGCCAGAGCCTGATCGATCAGGTTGAGTTGCAGCTCTCAGCACAGCTGGCGGCCTTACCACGTAAAGAGATTGCCGCCAAGGCACTGGCGCACAGCCGCGCTATTTTAACGCCGGATCAGGCCACGGCAGTGGCCGTGACCAATGCCTATGCGCCGGAGCACTTAATTGTGCAAACCGCCAATGCCGAAGCCTTAACCGCGCAATTTACCAGCGCCGCCAGCATCTTTGTTGGTCAGTGGACGCCGGAGTCGGCCGGTGACTATGCCAGCGGCACCAACCATGTGCTGCCAACCTATGGCTATAGCCGTACCGTGTCGAGTTTGTCGCTAACTGATTTTTTCCGCCGCTACACAGTGCAGCGCTTGTCGGCAACCGGCATGCGCAATATTGGCCCGGCGATTGTTACGCTGGCCGAGGCAGAGAGCTTAGAAGCGCACGCCAATGCCGTACGGCTGCGCCTAGCGGCTTTAGAAAGCGCAGCACAAGACAAGAATTGAGGCAGAGCAGCATGATGAGCACAACAAATACGATCAATAGCACTAACACCAAAGACAGCAAAAATAACAGCGTCAGCGATCTGGCCCGGCAACTGGTACAGGACTTAGTGCCTTATGCCTCAGCCCGTAGCAGCATGAGTGGCGGTGCGGTTTGGCTTAATGCCAATGAAAATGCGCTGGCTCCGGCCTATCAGCTGGATGGCACTTTTAACCGTTATCCGTCCTGTCAGCCCAAAGCCGTCATTGATGCCTATGCCGCCTATGCCGGTGTCGCGCCAGAGCAGGTACTGGTCAGCCGGGGTGCCGATGAGGGCATTGAGCTGCTGATCCGCAGCTTTTGTGAACCCAAACAAGATAGCATTACCATTTGTCCGCCCACTTATGGCATGTATGCGATTAGCGCCGAGAGTAATCAAACCGCCGTCAACAAGGTATTGCTGGTGAATAACGAGCAGCTGGATCTGGCCGGTATCTTTGCCACCACGCCTAAGCTGGTATTTATCTGTAGCCCGAATAACCCGACCGGCGACCTGATCCCGCGCGAGCAAATTATCGCCGTGCTGGAACAGTTTCAGGGTAAGGCGCTGGTTGTCGTCGATGAAGCCTATATTGAATTTGCGCCCAGTGCTTCTGTGGTGCCACTGCTAAGCCGTTACCCGCATTTGGTAATACTGCGTACCCTGTCCAAAGCCTTTGGCCTGGCCGGGTTACGCTGTGGCTTTACCCTGGCCGCCCCTGAGGTAATTAACGCCCTGAAAAAGCTGATTGCGCCTTATCCTATCGCCGAGCCGGTTGCGCAAATCGCCGCTCAGGCTTTAGCTCCGGCGGGTATTGCACAAATGCAGCAAAGCGTGGCGACCATTAATCAGCTGCGCCAGGAGTTTTGCCAGTTTGCCCGAGGCTTAGAGGGTGTACAAAAAGTCTGGCCCAGCAATGCCAACTATGTGTTGTTGCAGGTGGCTGATGCCGCGGCCTGCGTCGCCGCATTAATTAACGAGGATATCCTGATCCGCAATCAATCCTCGCAGCTGGGTTTAAGCCAGGTGGTGCGGGTATCTATTGGCAACCCGGATGAGATGCAGCGCCTCAAGCAGGCAATGCTTAACTATTTTTCAGCGAATAAGAGAGTAAGCGCATGAGTGGCCAACCTATTTTATTTATCGACCGCGATGGCACCATGGTGGAAGAGCCGCCAATTGACAAGCAACTGGATAGTCTGGAAAAACTGGCTTATGAGCCAGGTCTGGTGCCGGCCTTGTTAAAATTGCAGGCGGCCGGTTACCGGCTGGTGATGGTGACCAATCAGGATGGTCTGGGTACCAGCAGCTTTCCGCGTGACACCTTCGATGCGCCGCACAATAAGATGATGCAGCTTTTAACCTCGCAAGGGATCCAGTTTGACGATGTGCTGATTTGTCCGCACTTTGACAGCGATAACTGCAGTTGCCGCAAGCCGAAACTGGGCCTGGTAAAAGACTATCTGCAACAAGGCAAAATCGACTTTACCAATTCCTATGTGATTGGCGATCGGCTGACCGATGTGCAGCTGGCCGAAAATATGGGTCTACCGTCGTTTCAATATAACCGCGACACGCTGGGCTGGGCCGAGATCACCAAACAACTGTTAAGCCGTGGCCGCAAAGCTGAAGTCAGCCGGGTGACGCGCGAAACCGATATCAAGGTGAAGGTTGATTTGGATAATAGCGGCAACAACAGCTTTAACACCGGCGTGGGTTTTTTTGATCATATGCTGGAGCAAATTGCCACCCATGGCGGCTTTTCGTTGCAGGTTGCGGTAAAAGGCGATTTGCATATTGATGATCACCACAGCGTGGAAGATACCGCCCTGGCGCTGGGTCAGGCATTAAGGCAAGCGCTGGGCAATAAGCGTGGTATTAACCGTTTTGGCTTTGTGCTGCCAATGGACGAGTGCCGGGCAGAATGTGTCATGGATTTATCCGGCCGGCCGCTGTTTGTCTTTAACGCCGAACTGGGCGAAGGCAGTGTCGGTGGTTTGAACCTTGAGATGGTACCGCACTTTTTCCGCTCACTGAGCGATGCGATGGCGATGTCGCTGCACCTGAGCATTACCCCGGGCAATAAGCATCATATGGTCGAAGGGTTATTTAAAGCCTTTGGCCGCGCCCTGCGTCAAGCCATTACCGTTAGCGGTGAAGCACTGCCAAGCTCAAAAGGAGTGCTGTAATGGCCAAGCTGGTTATTGTCGACACCGGCTGTGCCAATATCAGCTCGGTGTATTTTGCGGTAAAACGGTTAGGCGTAGAGCCGGTGATCAGCGCTGACGCTGCAATCATCAAACAAGCTAAACGGGTAATTTTACCCGGCGTCGGTACCGCTAAAGCGGCGATGCATAATCTGGCTGAGCGTGATTTAATCAGCACCTTACAAGGCTTACAACAGCCGGTACTGGGTATTTGTCTGGGTATGCAAATGCTGACCGCCCATAGTATGGAAGGTGATGTGGCTTGTTTGGGTTTAATTCCCGGCGAAGTTGCACCGCTTAACGCCGCCGGTTTACGCTTACCGCATATGGGCTGGAATACCTTGCATAGCATTAGCCAGCATCCGCTGTTAAAGGGCTTTACTGCGCAAGATTATCTGTATTTTGTGCACAGCTTTGCGGTGGTACCCAGCCAATACAGCTTAGCGCAGTGTCATTATGGCTCTGACTTTGCTGCGGTAATTGGCAAAGACAATGTCGCCGGTGCCCAGTTTCACCCGGAACGCTCAGGCAAGGTTGGGGCGCGTTTATTACAAAACTTTTTGGAGTGGCAGCTGTGATTATTCCGGCAATAGATCTTATTGATGGCAAGGTCGTCCGCCTGTATCAGGGCGCTTATGATAAAACCACCGAGTACGAATTTAGCCCCATTAGCCTGCGCGACAGCTACGCCGCAGCCGGCTCGCCGCTGTTACATGTGGTGGATTTATCCGGTGCCAAAGATGCCAGCAAACGTCAGCTTGGCTTGTTAACTGAATTGATGACCAAGTCGCCACTGCAAATTCAGGTCGGCGGCGGTGTGCGTACTGAGCAGGACGTAAAAGACTTACTGGCCGCCGGTGCCAGCCGCGTCGTGATTGGTAGCTTAGCCATTCGTGAACCGGCACTGGTACAAAGCTGGATCAAAACCTACGGCGGTGAACGGATCGTGCTGGCGCTGGATGTCGCCATTAATGCCAAAGGCGAAAAAACCCTGCCCAGCCATGGCTGGATTGAAGAGTCCGGTGTCACGCTGGAACAGGTTTTAGATGGCTATATCGCGGCCGGCGCTAAACATGTGCTGTGCACCGATATTAGCAAAGACGGTACCTTAAGTGGCTCTAATGTCGCCTTGTATCGTGAGCTGTGCAGCAAGTACCCGCAACTGGCGTGGCAGGCATCCGGCGGTATTGGCGCGCTTAGTGATATTCAGGCGCTGATTGGCTCCGGTGTGGCCGGCGTGATTTTAGGCCGCTCGCTGTTGGAAGGTAAATTTACACTGCAGGAGGCGATCGCATGCTGGCAAAACGGTTAATTCCCTGTTTAGATGTGCGCGATGGCAAGGTGGTCAAAGGCGTACAATTTCGTAACCATGAAATTATCGGCGATATCGTGCCGCTGGCGCAGCGCTACGCCGAAGCAGGTGCCGATGAGCTGGTGTTTTATGATATTACCGCCTCCAGTGATGGCCGGGTGGTCGATAAAAGCTGGGTCCGGCGCATAGCCGAGGTCATTGATATCCCGTTTTGCGTCGCAGGCGGTATTAAGTCGGTTGCCGATGCCGGCAAAATTCTGGAAATGGGCGCCGATAAGGTGTCGATTAATAGCCCAGCCCTGGCCAACCCACAGCTGATAGCCGAGCTGAATGCGACCTTTGGCCAGCAATGCGTTGTGGTCGGTATCGACAGCTTTTTTGATGTCGCCTCCGGCCAATATCAGGTATATCAGTTTACCGGTGATGAGAGCCGCACCCAAAAAACCCAGTGGCTGACCCGCGATTGGGTCGCCGAGGTGCAGCGCTTAGGTGCCGGTGAAATTGTGCTGAACTGTATGAATCAGGATGGCGTGCGGCAGGGTTATGATTTAGCGCAGCTAAAAAGTATCCGCGATATCTGCCGGGTACCGCTGATTGCCAGTGGCGGCGCCGGTACTATGCAGCATTTTACCGAGGTGTTTAGCACCGCAGATGTCGATGGCGCCCTGGCGGCCAGTGTGTTTCATAAAGGCATTATTCAGATCAGCGAGCTAAAAGCGAAGTTAATTGCCGATGGGATTAGTATTCGGCCTTGAGCGTTTGAACGAAGCAGCAAAACCCGAGCATAAACCGGTAAAAAGCTAAGGCGTATGTACTTTTTTCTGCGACCGTTGGAGGCTATGGATGGCCGGACAAATTCTTCAGGAAAGAATTTGGACAGCTTTGCTGGCCTGCAAGGTGAATGTCATGGATGACATTCACAATCGAGCCCCAAGGATGGTTTATGGCGTGTCGCAGAAAAAATGTACGGAGTCTTAGCGGGTAACGGAGCACAGAGCTTTGGCGTGGCTTTGAGACCTGACTACACGCAGAGACGCCGTAAATACATCCATGTAGGCTCCTCTTTGGCATCCATGCCAAAGACGCTCTGCTTAGCAGTCAGGTCTCGTCGCTTGATACTTTGGATGTAGCCTTCGCTCCTTTAAAAGCGAGTTAGCACTCATTTATGCTGAGCTCATAAATAGCTATTTATGAGCTCAGCAATAAGCAAACTATACGAGACAAGTAAATGAATCCTGAGCAAATCAACCAGCTAAGCTGGCCCGATAGCCAACTGTTACCGGCGATAGTGCAACATGCCATCTCCGGCAAGGTGCTAATGCAAGGCTATATGAATCCGGATGCGCTGCAGCATACGCTGCAAAGCGGCAATGTCACCTTCTTTAGCCGCAGCAAGCAGCGACTGTGGACCAAAGGCGAAAGCTCGGGTCATACCCTGCAGCTGGTCAGTATCGACAGCGATTGTGACAGTGACAGCCTGTTAGTACTGGCGCTGCCGCAAGGGCCAACCTGCCACGTTGGCACCGAAACCTGCTGGCATGATACTGATACCAATAGCCCACAGCTGGCGTTTTTATATGACTTAGAACAAGTGATTAAAAGCCGTGAGGGTGCTGATCCGAAAAGCAGCTATACCGCCAGTTTATTTGCCAAAGGCGTGAAACGTATCGCGCAAAAAGTCGGTGAAGAAGGCGTCGAATCGGCACTGGCAGCGATGGCTGGTGATCGCGAAGAGCTGAAAAACGAAGCCGCTGATCTGCTGTTCCACCTGCTGGTACTGCTACGCAGCCAACAGCTGGAGCTGGCCGATGTGATTGCGATTTTAAAGCAACGGCATCGTTAAGATGTCGGCCGACAGTAATCTCAGGCTAAGCGGAAAAAACAGCTGTTTTTCCGCCAAAAGAATTGATTTGTGCTATACCTTAAACACTGTAGTCCAATGTCGGCAGTTACATGCTGCCGACAAGGTGCAACAGCATAGCTTAGGCAACAGGTAACTCCTGAAATGGCAAATGCTGACCATAGCAGCGGTTCTGATAGCCCCATTACCGATCCGCTGATTATAAAATGGAACCTCTCCTTACCTGGTCAACCAGAAGTATCCGGCTTATCGTTAGAAAAAACGCTGGATTTACATCGTTTACATACCGTGTTCCAAAATTTCCAGCAGGCGCTGGGCGTGACCATAGCGCTGATTGATTTACAGGGTAAGGTACTGGCCTCATCAAACTGGCAGCAAGCCTGCCTGCATTTTCACCGGCAACAACCTGAAACCCTAAAAGGCTGTTTACAAAGCGATACCCAGCTCGCGACGCAACTACTAACCGAACAAAAACAGGCGATTTATCGCTGTCATAACGGCCTAACCGATTGCGCCGCACCGGTGCGGGTAAATGGCCGCTATCTGGCGAATATTTTTATTGGTCAGTTTTTTCAGGAAGCACCCGATCTAACCTATTTCCGACAACAGGCTAAAGCAAACCAGTTTGATGAAGACAGCTATCTGGCTGCGATTATGCAGCTGCCGATAATTCCGGCCGACAAGATCCCACCGATGCTGGCTTTAATCAGTTCAATGGCCGAACAAATTTCCGAGCTCAGTTATAACCAGTTTCTCAGCCAGCAACTGCTGGATCAGGTTGAACAACAGGTTAAACGCCGTACCCTTGAGCTACAAATGCAGAATCAAATCCTGAGCATGATTAGTCAGGGCGATCCGCTACACCAGGTACTGCAAGAGTTAGTGCTACAAATTGAGCAGCAGTATCCACAGCTGTTGTGCTCGATCCTGTTGCTTGACCAACAAAGCGGAGTGTTACGCCACGGCGCAGCACCTTCGTTACCTGAGGCCTATAATCAGGCGGTAGACGGGTTAAAGCCTGGTCCCTTTGCCGGCTCATGCGGCGCCGCGGCTTATAATGGCGAAATGCTGATCGCGGAGGATCTGCTAACTCACCCTAACTGGCAACAGTACCAACAGTTGGTTGCGCTGGCTGATGTGCGCTCTTGTTGGTCAATCCCGATAAAAACTGCCCATGGCCGGGTACTGGGTACCTTCGGTATTTATCAACGCCAGGTCGCCAGACCCGATGCGGAATTCACCCAAAAGATGCAAGCCTTTAGCAATCTGGCAGAACTGGCGATCAGCCGCTCATTGCTGGCAGAAAAGATCCGCCGTATGGCGTTTTATGATGAGTTGACGGGGCTGGCAAACCGCCGGCTATTGGATGAACGGATGCAGCAGGCGTTAGCGTTAAGTAAACGCAGCAACCGTTATGGCGCCCTGATGTTTCTGGATTTGAATAATTTTAAACCGGTGAACGATCTCTACGGCCATAAAACCGGTGATCTGCTGTTGCGGGCATTTGCTATAAGGTTACAAAGCCTGGTTAGACAAACCGATACCGTGGCCCGCCTGGGTGGCGATGAATTTATTGTTTTATTACCGGAATTACTTGCTGAATTTGCACAAGCAAGAGAACAAGCACAGCAACTGGCAGAAAAAATTACTGAGCAATTGGCATTACCCTTCACCCTGACCGACCAGAGCAATACCTGCTATCAGTGTACCTGCAGTATCGGCATGGTGTTGTTTCATGGTGAGCAGGATTTCGCTGACGAAATCCTGCGCCGGGCCGACAACGCCATGTACCAGGCTAAGCAGCAAAGCGGGCAGCAGCTTTGCTGGTATAGTGGCTAGATCTCAGATTTAGCTTTGACAGAAACCAGCGCGTGTTGACCTTCACAGTTCCTGACACACCTTGAAAACTGTAAACTCAAACATTCACCTATTTTAGCAGCGGGCATTTTGTAACAGAAAATGTCTGTCCCTTGACAAGGCGCGCTGGCAGAGCGGAAGATGGCGTGCTTTTTCCTCATAACCATAAAGAATAATTCTATGAAAAAAACCTTACTGTTACTGGCAATGACCAGCAGCCTGGCCTTTGCTGATGAAGGCATGTGGATGCCACAACAATTGCCAGAAATTGCCGGCCAATTAAAAGCGGCTGGTCTGGAACTGGATCCGGCTAACCTGACCAAACTAACCGAATTCCCAATGGCTGCCATCGTCAGTCTGGGCGGTTGCTCAGCCTCTTTTGTCTCACCACAGGGTCTGGTTGCCACTAACCATCACTGTGTCTATAACAGCATTGCGCATAATTCTACCGCTGAAAATGATCTGCTTAAAAATGGCTTTTTAGCCAAAACCCTGGCTGAAGAAGTACCAGCAGCACCGGGTAGCCGGATCTTTGTTACCAAGGCCGTAGATAACGTGACGGAGCGCGTTATCGATGCTAAGACCGCGAAATTAACCGGCAAAAAACGTCTTGATGCTATCGAAGCAAATCAGAAAGCCATCGTTGCTGACTGTGAGCAAGATGCTGGTCACCGCTGTACCGTGGCAGCATTCTATGGCTCACTGGAATACTACCTGATTAAGCAGCTGGAAATTAAAGATGTCCGCCTGGTGCATGCCCCGGCTGAAGGCGTTGGTAAATTCGGTGGCGATACCGACAACTGGATGTGGCCACGCCATACCGGCGATTACAGCTTCCTGCGCGCCTATGTCAGCCCGGATGGTAAGTCTGCCGACTTCCATAAAGATAACGTGCCTTACACCCCAGACTTCCACCTGAAACTGGCTAAAGACGGCTTAAAAGAAGGCGATTTTGTGATGGCACTGGGCTATCCCGGCCGCACCAACCGCCACCGCTTACCGTCAGAAGTTGCCGACACCTTTGACTGGAGCTACCCCACTACAGTGCAGTATCTGGGTGAGTTGTTAGAGATTATCGGCCGTGAAACCGCCAATGATCGCGATGCGGCGCTAAAATATGCCAGTCGGGTCGCTGGTTTAAATAACGTGCTGAAAAATCGCCAGGGTATGCTGGATAGCTATGCACAAAGCGACTTTTTACAGCGTAAGCAGGCCGAACATCAGGCGCTAAAAAACTGGGTCAACGGTGATCGTGCCAACAAGCAAGCCTATGCCAAAGATTTAGCCGCCATCGAAAAGCTGTTAGAGCAACAGCAAACGGAAGGCCGCAGTAATTTCTTACTGGCTAATGCCACGCCACGTTTGCTGGGCACAGCCCGCAGCCTTTACCGGCTGGCTAATGAGAGCACTAAACCAGACGCAGAACGTAAAGCAGGCTTCCAACAACGCGATCTGCCGCGCTTCCAGGCTTTTATGGCCGGTATGGACAGAACCTTTGACGTTAAGGTTGAAAAAGCCCTGGATCTGCATAACCTGAAAAAATATGCCGCCCAGCCGAAAAAGCAGCGTAATGCTGACTTTGATAAAGCTATGGGTATTCAGGACAATATGTCAGAAGCTGCCTTAATTGCGCTGATCGACAGCTGGTATGCCAATACTAAGCTGACCGACCAGGCTGAGCGACTGGCCCTGTTAAGCGCCAGCCCACAGGATTTTGCTGGCAAACAGGATCCTTTTGTTAAAGCTGCCGTGGCCTTGTATAAAGCGGATCTGAAACGTGAAGCCGAGCAGGAAGAGCTAGCCGGTAAGATCCAGCAAGCATACGCCAGCTATATGCGTGCAAAAATTGCCTTTATGCAATCGCAGGGCAAAGCCGTTTATCCGGATGCCAACAGCACCCTGCGGGTGACCTTTGGTAATGTTAAGGGCCGTGGTCATGGTAACGAAGATGGTAATGCCTGGACCGCCTTTACCACTTTGCGTGGTATTACCGCCAAAGCCACCGGCGAGGGCGAGTTTAATGCGCCACAAAATCAGCTGGATGCGATCAAAGCGAAAAACTATGGCGCTTATGGCAAAGACAGCCTGAACTCGGTACCGGTAAACTATCTGGCTACTTTGGATATTACCGGTGGTAACAGCGGCTCGGCGATCCTGAATAGCAAGGGTGAATTTGTTGGCTTAGCCTTTGATGGTACCCTGGATTCGATTATCTCAGATTGGGATTTCAACCCGGCAAATACCCGTTCAATCCAGGTCGATCTGCGCTTTATGTTGTGGCAGATGCAAATCGTCGACAAAGCCGACAATTTGCTGCAGGAAATGGGTGTACTATAAGCAAACACTCACCGCTCAGGCTAAGCCTGCTGCGCTAACTTAACAGTAAAACCTCTGCCGCGGCGGAGGTTTTTTTATGTGCGTTGTTCCAGCAATTCTGCGGCCAGGCGCACAAAATCCGACGACGTCAGAATACCGAGCAGTTTGTTATTGGCATTGACCACCGGTAAACACCCATGCCGATTTTGCACAAAGAAACTAGCCACCTGTTGCAGACTTTGCTCCGGGGTAACGGTGGCAAAATCAGTGAGCATTAATTCTGCTACTAACTGCTGCTTCTCCTTGCGCTCCAGCGCAGTAGCGCCATACTTCGCCAGCAGACTCATCACTGCGGCAATCATGACTTTTTGTGTCAACATACCAATCAATTCACCATTGCTATCAATCACCGGGATATGGCGAATATTTTTCTCCCGCATCAGATCGTGAGCATCTTTTAGGGTGGCATCCCGTTTTACCGATAACGGATCGGGCGTCATCAATTCAGCGACAGTGTTAATAGTCATTACTACTCCTTGGCTTGAACGTGTTGTTGATAGTTATAGCGAATTTTTCAGCTCTGGGTAGCAAGCTGGATCAACTTTTTACGCGGTAGATAATTTGAGCCTTGCTCATTTTTTGAATCAGGTTCATAATTCGAACCTGTTTATAAGAGCTACAGATCCTATGACGGTAAACGAACGTAAAGAACGCCAGCGCGCCGCCCGTGAACAATTGTTTTTGGATAAAGCCGCTGAGTTGATTGCCCGCGATGGTATTTTGCAACTGCAGATGGCGCCACTGGCGAAAGCCTGTGAATACGCGACCGGCACCCTGTATCAGCATTTCAGTTCGAAAGAAGATTTATTGCTGGCATTAGTGGCCCGCAACGGTTGCAACCAACTGCGGTTATTTGAACAGATAGCGGCACTGGCGATCCCACACCGCAACAAAATCCTGGCACTTTGTGTCGCAGAAGATTTGGCGCGCCAGTATCACCCCAGCCATGCCAGGCTGGAACAATATGTCTTTACCGAAGTGGTCTGGGAAAACGCCTCTGCTAGTCGCCGGCAGCTGATCCTGGATAATAGCAAGCCGCTGTCCGCGCTGGTAAGCGGCATAGTGCGCGCGGCCATTGACGCCGGTGAACTACCCGATCATCAGTGCTCAGCACTGGAACTGTCAATCGCGCCCTGGGCGCTCTGCTGTGGCAG
Source organism: Alishewanella jeotgali KCTC 22429 (assembly GCF_000245735.1). Taxonomy (GTDB): domain Bacteria; phylum Pseudomonadota; class Gammaproteobacteria; order Enterobacterales; family Alteromonadaceae; genus Alishewanella; species Alishewanella jeotgali. The sequence goes on along the minus strand of NZ_AHTH01000048.1, from coordinate 187,413 downwards.
TCACAATCTGGAACAAACCGCTGGCTTGTTTGAAGCCTTTGGCTTAAACAAAGATTCGTTGCAACGTTATCGCCATATGCATCTGCTATTAAATGGTATGCAGTGGCAACCCTTGTTGGATATTACCGATACAGCAACCTTGACCGCGCAAATTCAGGATTTAAAACAACGCGTTGAGCAGTTATTTCATCACCTGTGCCCGCTTAATGTGGACCCGCTCAATGTGTAACAGATTTTTAGTTTTAGTTAATCGGGCGCCTGCCCTTGTAAGGAGACATCATGCTTAAGCGTATGATTATTATGCTTGTCCTGGTAACAGTGCTGTTCGGCGGTATCTTTGGTTTTAAAGCCGTCGGTAATTATTTTATGAATCAATTCTTCGACAATATGCCGATGCCACCGGCTGCTATTACCGCAGCCACTGTTAGCCGTGATGCCTGGCAACCTGCCGTCAATGCCATCGGCAGCTTTGCTGCAGTTAACAGCACCGAGCTTACCACCGAAGCCAGTGGCATTATCCGCAGCATTCGCTTTGAGAATGGCGCCCTGATTAAAAAAGGTGAGCTGTTAGTGCAACTGGACGACAGTGTTGATCAGGCCGAGCTGGCAAGGTTAAAGGCCGCTGAGCAATTGGCAAAGCTGGAGCAAAGCCGTCTGGAACGGCTGTTCCGCGATAAAGGCGTCTCGGAGCTGGACCTGCGTCGGCGCGAAAGTGAAGCCGCTCAGGCGAGCGCTGCTGTCGCCTCACAGCAGGCACGGATTGCGCAAAAATCGCTGGTTGCGCCCTTTGATGGTGTGGCCGGTATTCGTCAGGTCAGTCTCGGACAGTTACTGACTGGCGGCACCCCTGTCGTCAGTTTGCAGTCGCTGGATCCTATCTATCTGAACTTTACCTTGCCCGAGCAGCAACTGGCGTTGATTGAAGTCGGTAAGCCGTTAACAGTGCGGGTGGATGCCTATGCTGAACAGGCATTTGTTGGTGAAATCACGGCGGTGGCACCAGGTATTCGCGAGTCAAGCCGCAGTATCGAAGTGCAGGCCACCTTTGCTAACCCAGAGCAGTTACTGCGCCCAGGTATGTTTGCCCGCGTTAGTATGACAACAGGTGAACCCAACACTGTTACCCTGATCCCACAAACAGCAGTGCAGTTTAATCCTTATGGCAACTCAGTGTTTGTGATTACCGAACAGGACGGTCAACAGGTAGCGCAACAGCGCTTTATCCGCACCGGCGAAGCCCGTGGTGATTTGATTGCCGTGACCGCAGGCCTGGAGCCTGGTGAACAGGTAGCGACCTCTGGCTTATTGAAGCTGCGCAATGGCGCCGCGGTAAATATTGTGGAAAACAGTTCGGCCGCGCCCAGCGCTGAATTAAACCCAACGCCGGCTAACCAGTAAGGATTGCAGTATGCGCTTTACCGATATCTTTATTAAAAAGCCGATCCTGGCCAGTGTGGTCAGTCTGCTGATCCTGCTGCTGGGCCTGCGCGCTATCTCAGAGATGAATGTGCGGCAGTTCCCGGAAATTAAAAATGCCGTCGTTACCGTCAGCACTGTCTATGTCGGCGCCGATGCCGATTTGATCCAGGGCTTTATTACCACGCCACTGGAACGGGAAATTGCTGCTGCCGAGGGCATTGATTATCTGGTTTCCACCTCGGTATCCGGCGTCAGTACTATTCAGGCCTTTTTACGGCTCGATTATGACCCGAACGAAGCCCTGACCCAGATCGCCGCCCAGGTGAATAAAATTCGCTCGGAACTGCCGGAAAACGCCCGCGACCCGGTGATTTCACTCAAAGTAGGCCAGAACGTGGCGGCAATGTATCTGTCGTTCTATTCCGAAGTGCTGGGTAATAACCAGATCACCGACTATCTGGTGCGGGTAGTGGAGCCCCAGTTGGCGACGATTCCGGGGGTGCAACGCGCCGAAATTCTGGGTGCCCGCACCTTTGCGATGCGGATTTGGCTGGATCCGGTGAAACTGGCCGCCTACAACCTGACCGGCTCGGATGTTAATGCTGCGCTGCGTGGTAACAATGTGCTGGCGGCGCTGGGTTCCACCAAAGGGCAGATGGTCGCCGTCGATCTGAATGCAGCAACTGATCTGCGCTCACCGGAAGAATTTAAACAGCTGATTATCAGCAGTGACGGTAAGGCGGTAGTACGATTAAGCGATGTCGCCACTGTCGAGCTGGGCGCGGAAAGTTATGACAGCTCCGTGAGTTTTAATGGTCTGGCCGCGACCTTTATGGGTATTGAGATTTCGCCGGATGCTAACGCCCTGGATGTGATTGCGGAGGTACGCAAGGTCTGGGATCGCGATATTATCCCGCAGCTGCCGCAGGGTCTGGACGCCGATATTCCGTATGACTCAACCGAGTATATTGAAAACGCCATTGACGAGGTGGTGATCTCTATCGTGCTGGCACTGGTGATAGTCGTACTGGTGATTTACGCCTTCTTAGGCTCGATCCGCAGCGTCATTATCCCCGCCGTGGCCATTCCGGTGTCATTGGTCGGCACCTTCTTCCTGATGTGGATCCTGGGTTTTTCGATTAACCTGCTGACGCTGCTGGCGATGGTATTAGCGATCGGTATCGTGGTCGATGATGCGATCATTATGCTGGAAAATATTCACCGCTTTATCGAAGAGGGCCACTCCCGCATCGACGCTGCCATTATGGGCGCGCGACAACTGGCCTGGCCGATTATCTCGATGTCTACCACGCTGGTGGCGGTATTCCTGCCGATAGGTTTTGTTGGCGGTTTAACCGGGGTGTTGTTTGTTGAGTTTGCCTTTACACTGGCCGCTTCGGTGATCCTCTCTGGCGTGGTGGCGCTGACGCTGTCACCGGTAATGTGTGCCTATATTCTGAAACCGCACAGCGCTGACGGTAAAAAAGAAAAATCCCTGGAAGCCTGGCTGGATGCGCGCTTTGAGCAGTTGCGCACCGCTTACCAGCGCCAGTTACACAACACACTGAATACGATGCCGGTGGTACTGACCTTTGCTGCCATAGTGCTGGTATCCTGCTACTTCCTGTTTGTTACCAGCCCGTCCGAGCTGGAACCGGCTGAAGATCAGGGTTTTGTGTTCTCGATTTTACAAGCGGACAGCTTTGCCACCCTGGATTATCTGGAGCGTAATACCGCTAAGCTGAATCAATTACCGGAGCAGGCACCGGAGATCCGCAACGTCTTTATCATTAACGGCATGGGCGGTACCAATACCGCTATCGCCGGCTTTGTACTGGCGCCCTGGGATCAGCGCGAGCGCACTACCGCTCAGGTACTGGAGCAGAATATTCAGCCGCATCTGGCCGGTATTCCGGGCCTGAATGCCTTTGCGTTGGTACCACCTTCGCTGCCCTCTTCCGGTGATGGTACCCCGATTGAATTTATTATTGGCTCGACCCAACCCTTTGCTGCGCTGCAGGAAGTGGTACAGGAAGTGCTGGGCCGGGCGATGGCGTCAGGTCGCTTTATCTTTGTCGATAGCGATTTAAAGATCGATAAACCGAAGCAAACCGTGCTGGTCGACCGGGAAAAGGCCGCTTTAATGGGTGTATCAATGCAGCAACTGGCGGCAGATTTGGGCTCGTTACTGGCCGGTGCCGACGCCGGCCGCTTTGCGCTGGATAACCGCTCGTACCGGGTTATTCCGCAAATTGAGCGCAGTGAGCGGCTAAATCCGGCGCAGTTAAAGGACTACTATACCCGTAACCAGCAAGGCGAACTGATCCCGTTATCGACGCTGGTAACCCTACAGGAATCGGTACAGCCGCAAGCCCTGCGCGGTTTTCAGCAGCTGAATGCGGTGAAAATCTCCGGGGTGCCGCGTCCTGGCGTGCCCCTGGGTGAGGCCTTAGCGGTGCTGGATAATATCGCGGCTGAAGTGATGCCGGCAGGTTTTAGCATTGATTACGCCGGCCAGTCGCGGCAGTACAAGCAGGAAGGCCAGCAACTGGTGATTACCTTCTTCTTTGCGCTGATAGTGATTTTCCTGGTACTGGCAGCCCAGTTCGAATCGTACAAAAATGCCATTATTATTATGGTAACAGTACCGATGAGTGTCTGTGGCGCCCTGATCTTTACCAGTCTGGGTTTTACCAGTATCAATATCTACACCCAGGTCGGTCTGCTGACACTGGTCGGTCTGATTGCCAAGCACGGGATCCTGATTGTTGAATTTGCCAACCAGCTGCAGCAGGAAGGCAAATCAAAACGCGATGCCATTGAGGAAGCGACTGCGCTGCGGCTACGTCCTATTCTGATGACCACAGCGGCAACAGTACTGGCCGTGATCCCGCTGTTGGTTGCCACCGGTGCCGGCGCCGCCTCGCGCTATGCAATGGGGGTGGTGATTGCCAGCGGTATGACCATTGGTACCTTCTTTACCCTCTATGTGGTACCGGCGATGTATTTGCTGTTGGCCCGTGACTACCGGCAACAACCGGATGCGGTCGTCGCCGCTGATCAGACCGCTGCGCAGTAAGTCGTAAACCATTCAACTCATTCGACTCATTCAACTAGGCGGCCCTCGGGCCGCTTTTTTATGCTAGCGCCTTAGCTCAGTTCAGCGATGCGCCACTGCAGCCTTAAAGTGGATAACGCGGTTAGCTCTCTTTCGTCTTACTTAAGGTGCTGCCCAAAGAGGCACTGATCACCAGTAAGATCGCTAACCACTGCGTGACACTGAGCAACTCCGCCAGCAATAAAAAACCAGCCAAGGCAGCGATCGCCGGCTCCATACTCATCAGTACACTAAAACTTTTGGCTGGCAGCGCCTTTAATGCCACCATCTCCAGACTATAGGGTAAGGCACTGGACAGCGCCGCTACGGCGATAGCCAGTGGGATCACCTGCCAGCTGAATAAACTGCTACCGGCACTGACCAGACCAATCGGCACTAAAAAGGCAGCGGCCACTGTCATGCCAAGGGCCACCGTAATGCCACCCGAGGCCAGATTACCGGCGCGCTGACCAAATAGAATATAACCGGCCCAGCAGGCACCGGCGGCAAGCGCTAACATCACACCAACCGGATCCAACGCATCGACACTGGTCATATCCGGTAACAGTAACAAAATACCGCCCAGCGCCAGCGCGACCCAAATTAAGTCTAATTTGCGCCGCGAGGTGAATAACGCCACCGCCAAAGGGCCGGTAAATTCCAGCGCCACACCAATCCCCAGTGGAATACGGGCAATCGCCAGGTAAAACAGCAGATTCATCCCGCCGAGGCAAGCGCCATAGACGATAACAGCGCGCCAATTGCGCCCCTGCGGTAACTGCCGCCAGGGCCGGAATACCAGCCACAGCATCAAGGCTGAAAAGCCGACCCGCAGCGCCGTCGTACCTGCCGGGCCAATCAGCGGAAACAGTTGTTTGGCAATTGAGGCCCCACTTTGAATGGTGACCATCGCCAATAATACGCTGGCGACTGCCAGCCAGATGGCCTTGTTGCTTTGCATAACTACCCTGTTTATTACCTGATTAGCATTATTTTACGCCATTCCCGGCACTGCGTGTTGAGCTTTGCCACGACGTGTTGACCAGATTGCACCGAAAACAGGCAAAATGCCTGCTTCTGGCGCAAGCAGGCATTAGCAAACCGGCTCTGAGTAAGGCGATTGTCTTGGCAAATTCATCGTTTTGTTAAGGCGTTGTCATCACCAAGCGTCAACATAGCCAAGCTGGCACAGTACCTGCTTCGATACCTACCGTTAAGCTAATGATCTCAGCCACAGCGGAGTGCACTATGGAAAGCTTATCCCGCCGTAATCATCCCTTACGCGATGTACTGGATAAAGAATTGCAGCAGCGAACCTTTGGCTCAGTTAGCGCCCCCTGCCGGCTGTGTCATTTTATGCTGACCGTTAGCCCGGCGCTACGTAGCCTGGAGCTGTCGCAAATGCAGCAACTGGCACAGCAGCAAGGTCAGCAGCTGAGTGACAATGCCCAGGATTTGACGCTGCCGCTGTACGGTCTATGGCTACGCTGGGAGCGGCATGGCGAGTTCTCCAGCTATACCTTTATCCGCCCCGGCATGGCCGACCCCTGGTTTGATGATCCACTTAGCTTTTTGCCCAGCCGCGACTGGTTCAGCGAGCTGCCCGGACAGATTTTCCGCATTGTGCAGCTTACTATTCTGACCGCAGAGCAGCCACCCGCTGAGAGCTTGATCCGGCAAAGTTTTAATGCCGATAACTGTATCAGCAGCGAGTTAGCGACTGGGCGGGCGCGGATCTGGACTGACTTTCAAAAGCATGCCGAAGGTGCCGGCCGGATGCTGCTATTAAGTAAAGGCTTAACCGGCGATGCCCTTGGCCGACTGGCACAACAGCTGTTTGATCTCGGCAATTACCGTAAGCTGTCACTGCTCGGCTGGCCGCTGGCCCGCCAGAGCCTGCAAAAATTAAGCGAACTGGAATTGCAGCTGGCAGGCCTAACTCAGAGTATCGAGTTGCAAAAACGCAGCGATGAACAGTTGCTGCATGATATCACCGGTTTGGCCGCCGCGACCGAGCGGCTGATCGCCGAGAACAGCAACCGCTTACAGGCTACCGCAGCCTATTATCAGCTGACGCAGGACAGGCTAAAGGCACTGCAGGAAAGCCCACTGCCGGATCATTTGTCATTGCAGGACTTTACCGAAAAACGCCTCACCCCGGCCTACCGTACCAGTGAGGCGGTGCAGCGCCGGCAACAACTGCTCTCCAGCCGCCTGGGGCGCTGTACTGAGTTGTTGCGCACCCGGCTGAATCTGAAGCTGGAGCAACAAAATCAGCAACTGCTAAGCTCAATGGAGCAAAAAGCCAAGCTGCAGCTAAAACTACAACAAATGGTGGAGGGCTTTTCGCTGGTTGCCATCAGTTATTACGCCGTGCAGTTGGCGGCTAAGCTGCTGAGCAGCTTGCAATATTGGTGGCCTGGGCTTAACGCCGAGCGCTGGCAAAGTCTCGCTATTCCTGTCATTATTATTGGCGTGGCGGTGCTGCTGCGCTATCAGGCGGCCCGCTTAAAACGGAGTCTTTAAGGAAAGGGTAGCTTGATTAGCAATCTGAAGTGGTCCCCTTTGCTGTTGGCACTGCTGGTGCAGCCATTAGCAGCAGATGACGCAAAACCGGTACAGCGGTTAAGTCCGCAAAGCACCGCTATGCCTGTTAGCAAGCCAACGGCGCCACAGATCTTGGTTTATAAAAGCCTACGTCAGGATGGGTCTGCCGTTTTTTCCGACCGGCCACCTGTTGATCAGCAGTATGAGCTACTGCGGTTTGATTGCTTTGCCTGTGCGGTGCGCTCGCCAATTAACTGGCATACCACGCCCTTGTTCCAGCGCCGCTTTACACGGGTGATTGAACAGGTTGCCGCCGAGTTGCTGCTAGAACCAGCCTTGATCCGGGCCGTGATCCATGCCGAGTCGGCCTTTAATCCGCAGGCCATTTCGCGGCGCGGCGCTCAGGGTTTAATGCAGCTGATGCCGGAAACCGCCGCTATGCTTGGGGTACAGGACCCCAGCCAGCCAGAGCAGAATATCCGTGGCGGCAGCTTATATCTGCAACAGTTACTGCAGAGCTTCGATGGCGATCTCAGACTGGCGCTGGCCGCCTACAATGCCGGACCAGGTGCAGTCCGGCGTTTTGGCGGTGTACCGCCCTACGCCGAAACGACCGCCTATATCGAACGGGTCATGATTTTAAAGCAGCGTTATGCCGGTGGCTGAGCCGGCTTTGGTTTAGCCAGTAAGGCGGCCTTCATCAGATCTTTCCAGGATACCAGCCCCAACAGGCGTTGCTGCGCATCGGTAACCAGTAAACAACTGATATTGCGCTCCACCAACGTGCTGGCCGCTTGCCTGATACTGGTTTCAGGTGCAACGGTAAACACCGGAGCCGACATCACCTGACTCACTTTACGGCTGCGCATCATTAAACCAATCGCCTGTTCGCTGGCCGCCTCCATCATCGGGCTTAACTCTTTAAAGTAGTCTTTAACGGACACTATGCCGACCACACGATCCATACTGTCCACCACTGGCACATGCTGGAAACGGGCCTGGCTAAAGACCGCCCGCAATGATGCCAGATTAGCCTCCCCGGTTGTCGTCACCAGTCTGGTTCTTGGGGTCATAATAGCCAGTAAAGACATCTGCTTACCTCACTATTCTTTATCCATCCCATCCAGCGTCACACCAGACAGGAAACCCGAACCCTTAACCTCGTTATTGCGCAGTTTAATCATCAAACGTAAATCGTTCGGAGAATCAGCATGGTGGATAGCGTCGGTGTAGCTAATGGTGCCGCGTTGATACAGGTCATACAGTGCCTGGTCAAAGGTTTGCATACCAAGCTCGCGTGACTTAGCCATCACGCTCTTAATCTCTCCGACTTCGCCCTTGCTAATTAAGTCCGCCACGAACGGCGAATTCAGTAACACCTCTATCGCCGCTACCCGGCCATGGCCGTCTGCAGTCGGTACCAGTTGCTGAGCAACGATAGCCCTAAGATTTAACGACAGGTCAAACAGTAGCTTATCGTGCATCTCTTTTGGAACCAGGTGCATAATACGGTCAATGGCCTGGTTCGCATTGTTGGCGTGCAGGGTTGCAATACAAAGATGGCCGGTTTCGGCGAAAGAGAGCGCAAACTCCATCGTTTCCTGCGAACGGATTTCACCGATCAGGATCACATCCGGCGCCTGACGCAGTGAGCTTTTCAGCGCAGCATCAAAGGATTCGGTATCAATACCCACTTCACGTTGCGTAATTAAACTGCGACCATGTTCGTGCACGAATTCTATCGGGTCTTCAATGGTCAGGATATGACCACGGGCATTTTTGTTGCGATAACCAATCAGGGCGGCCAGAGACGTCGACTTACCGGTACCGGTGCCGCCAACAAAGAGTACCAGGCCCCTTTTGGTCATGATCACTTCTTTCATGATCGGTGGCAGCCCCAGATCTTCGACATTGGGGATGGTGGTCACAATGCGCCGCATCACCATACCGGCCTTATCACGCTGCCAGAAAGCCGACACCCGGAAACGACCGGCATCGTTATGAATGGCAAAGTTACATTCTTTCTGCGTATTAAATTCGTGCTGCTGTTTTTCATTCATCGCTGACAACACCAGCGCCAGCGAGTCCATCTCGGTCAGCGCCTTGTCATCCAGCGGTGTCAGCTCGCCATTGATTTTGGCCGCCACCGGCATGCCTGCGGTAACAAAAAGGTCTGAAGCTTTCACTTCAACCATTTTTTTCAAATAATCAACTAGTTGCATACCTACCTCTAGATTCGGCCCATGGCGCCAAAGGTATTCTTATCCTGGGCTTTGGCCGCTGCGTCTTTCTGTGTGACCAAACCACGGTTTACCAGGTTTACCAAGCATTGATCCATGGTTTGCATGCCATGGGCGGCGCCGGTTTGAATCACCGAATACATCTGGGCAATTTTATCTTCACGGATCAGGTTGCGGATCGCCGGGACCCCAACCATAATTTCATGTGCCGCGATCCGACCGCCACCGACCTTTTTCAGCAGCGTCTGCGAAATAACGGCTCTTAATGATTCAGACAACATCGAGCGCACCATATCTTTCTCTTCACCAGGGAAGACGTCGATAATCCGGTCGATAGTTTTAGGCGCTGAGGTGGTGTGCAGAGTACCGAATACCAGGTGACCGGTTTCTGCTGCCGTCATTGCCAGACGAATGGTTTCCAGATCCCGCAACTCACCGACCAGGATCACATCCGGATCCTCGCGCAGCGCTGAGCGCAGGGCATTGCTAAAACTATGGGTATCGCGATGCACTTCACGCTGATTAATCAGGCTGAACTTGTTGCTATGTACGAATTCAATCGGATCTTCAATGGTCAGAATATGGTCAAAGCGAGTACTGTTGATATAGTCGATCATCGCCGCCAGGGTGGTACTTTTACCTGAGCCTGTGGGCCCGGTAACCAGCACCAGTCCGCGTGGATTCTCAGCAATGGTTTTAAAAATATCCGGCGCGCCCAAATCATCCAGCGTCAGGACTTCGCTGGGGATGGTGCGAAATACCGCCGCCGCACCGCGGTTTTGCACAAAAGCATTAACCCGGAAGCGGGCTAAATTGGGGATTTCAAATGAGAAATCCGCTTCCAGCCGTTCTTCGTATTCTTTACGCTGCTTGTCGGTCATAATTTCATAAACCAGCGCATGGACTTCTTTATGGGTTAGCGGTGGAATATTCAGTTTGCGCACATCGCCATCAACGCGGATCAACGGCGGTACACCGGCAGAAAGGTGCAAATCTGAGGCTTTATGTTCAACACTAAAGGCTAATAATTCGGTAATATCCACTACCAGGCTCTCCAATTTACCTATTTATGATGAATAACATAGCAGAACAACTGGCCCTCGCCTATCAGCAACTGCACAAATTCAGCGAAAGCCGGCCCAGCGAATGGCCGGCGCCAAAATTGATTGCGGTCAGTAAAACCAAGACTGCGGCAGATATTGAAGCGGCCTATGCTGCCGGTCAGCGGCGCTTTGGCGAAAATTATCCGCAGGAACTGGCCACTAAAGCCACTGCGCTTACCCATTTGGGTGAGCTGGAGTGGCACTTTATCGGACCGTTACAGTCAAATAAGACCAAACTGGTGGCAGAAACCGCCAGCTGGGTACACAGCCTTGAGCGCGAGAAAATCGCCCGCCGCCTGTCCGAGCAGCGCCCGGCGCATCTGCCGCCGTTAAAGGTGTTACTGCAAATTAATATCAGCGCCGCAGCCAGTAAAGCAGGTATCACTGCAGAGCAGATGCTGCCGCTGGCAGCTGTCGTCGCCACTCTGCCTGGCCTGACACTCAGTGGACTGATGGCGATTCCGGAGCCCGACCCGGCACGACTGGAAGCGGACTTTGCCCAAATGCAACAACTCTCGCGCTTATTGCAGCAGCACTATCCTCAAGCTGTTGAATTATCGATGGGAATGTCCGATGACTGGCCACTGGCTCTGCGATATGGCGCAACTATGATAAGATTAGGTACGGCTATTTTTGGCGCAAGGAATTATGACAAGCATGAATGACAACAGGGTCGCCTTTATCGGCGCAGGTAATATGGCACGTTGTGTCATCGCCGCTATGGTAAAAGCCGGCTATCCGGCGGAAAATATTCTGGCAGCCAATCGCAGTGAACCAAAGCTGACTGCGCTTAAGGCTGACTTTGCGATTGCCACCAGCCTCAGCAATATTGAGGCCGCCCGCTGGGCTGATGTGATAGTGCTGGCGGTCAAACCACAAATGATGCAGCAGGTGTGCGAACAACTGTTGGCCGAAGCACCAGAATGTCAGGAGAAGCTGTTTATCACCCTGGCGGCGGGTTTACCGGTAGCGCGCTATGAACAGTGGTTAGGTGATATCCGCCTGGTACGGGCGATGCCGAATACGCCGGCGCTGGTGAGCCTGGGCGTAACAGGGCTCTTCCCCAGTCGCTGCTCCAACTACGAGCGCGCCTTTGTTGACCATATTTTCAGCGGCACCGGTTTGCGGGTCTGGTTAGAGCACGAAGCACAGATTAATCATATTATCGCCGCAACCGGCAGTGCCCCGGCTTACTTTTTCTATTTTATGCAAGCTATGCAGCAAAAAGCCGAGCAACTCGGTTTTAGCAGCAGCGAGGCGAAAGCGATGATCGCTCAAACTGCGCTCGGTGCAGCCACCATGGCGCTACAAAGCGACCACAGCTTCGACGAATTACGGCAACAAGTGACGTCAAAAGGCGGTACCACGCATGAAGCCATTAGTAGCTTCAGCGCTGCCGGCTTAGAACAGATGGTCGCTGCGGCGATGCAGGCGGCAATTGACCGTGCAGAAGAAATGGCGAAAACGCTTTAAGCAGGGAGTGATCTGATGAATGCAGTAATTTTTCTTATTAATACCGCCTTTACGCTCTATCTGATGGTGGTAATGCTCCGCCTGTGGTTACAGCTGGCGCGGGCCGATTTTTATAATCCGTTTAGCCAGTTTGTGGTCAAGGCCACTAACCCGCTGGTATTGCCATTACGCAAGGTGATCCCCAGCCTCGGTCAGTTAGACACCGCCACCCTACTGCTAGCCTATCTGATTGCCACGGCCAAATTTATTGTGCTGCAACTGGTGTTTTCACCGTCACTTAATCTTGGCGTCAGCTTTGTGTTAGGCGGTCTGTTATTACTAAAAGAAGCCTTGAACCTGCTGTTTTGGGTGTTGGTGATCCGGGCCATTATGAGTTGGTTTAGTCAGGGCCGAAACCCGATGGAACGGGTGTTCCATCAGTTAACTGAACCCTTTTTAGCGCCGGTTCGTCGGATTATTCCGCCACTGGGCGGCCTGGATTTGTCAGTATTGGTGGTACTGGTCGCCCTGCAGTTTATTAATATTCTGCTCAGCGACTGGCTAAGATTTGTTTAACAGGAGTCCCATTATGCACCCATTACTTAAGCTGATTAGCGCTTTGCTGCTTGCTCTGCTGTTAACCCCAAACGCCCAGGCTGAACAAAAGAAACAGTTGGGTAACTGGGATGTGCATTATATCGCCTTTAACTCGACCTTCTTAACGCCGGAAGTGGCGCGGGCCGCCAATTTAAGCCGCAACAAAAGCAACGCCATTATTAATATTTCGGTACTGGATAGCCAAAGCCAGCAGGCACAGCAAGTGGTGATCAGTGGTATTGCCCGCAACTTACTCGGTCAGCAACGTGAATTGACCTTTCGCGAAATTAAAGATGGCGAGGCCATTTACTATATCGCCGTCATGCCATTTCGTAATGAAGAGCAGTTCCGCTTTAGCCTGGATATCCGCCAGGGTAATCAGCGTCAGCAACTGAACTTTGAACAAAAACTCTATACCGAATAGGACTTGCTGATGCAAAAAGTGGTATTGGCCACCGGTAATGCCGGTAAGGTCGCAGAACTGTCGGCAATGCTGGCGCCCTTTGCGCTGGACATTGTGCCACAAACCGCACTGGGCGTAAGCGATGCCGACGAAACCGGTTTGACCTTTGTTGAAAATGCCATCTTAAAAGCCCGCCATGCTGCCCGGATCACCGGCTTGCCGGCAATTGCCGACGATTCAGGCCTGGCGGTTGCGGCCCTGGGCGGCGCCCCCGGTATTTACTCTGCCCGCTATGCCGGTGTTGGCGCTGGCGATCAGGCCAACATCGACAAACTGCTGCAGGCAATGACCGGCATCACTGCCAGTGATCGGCAAGCTGCTTTTCATTGTGTTTTGGTGTATTTGCAACATGCTGCAGACCCGACACCGCTAATTTGCCACGGTAGCTGGCAAGGCGAAATTGCCTTGACGCAAAGCGGCAATGGCGGCTTTGGTTATGATCCGGTGTTTTATTTGCCTGAGCTTGGCAAAACCGCAGCCGAACTGACCAAAGCAGAAAAGCAACAGCTAAGCCATCGTGGGCAGGCACTGCGACAACTGGTGGCCGCGCTGCAGGTTAAGGAGCGCGCGCTTTGAGTTTAAGCCTGCCGCCGCTATCACTTTATATCCATATTCCCTGGTGTATTCAGAAATGTCCTTACTGTGATTTTAATTCCCATGCTGTGAAACAAGGGATCCCGGAGCAGGAATATATTGCGCACCTGCTGGCCGATTTAGATCAGGATCTGCCACTGGTCGCTGGCCGCCAACTTAGCAGCATTTTTATCGGCGGCGGCACCCCCAGTGTATTTAGCGCGGCCGGCATCACCCAAATTCTGGACGGGGTTAAACAGCGGCTCCCTGTCGCTGCGGATTTAGAAGTGACAATGGAGGCCAATCCGGGCACCTTTGAAGCGGAGCGCTTTGCCGGCTATGTCGCTGGCGGAGTGACGCGTTTTTCGATTGGGGTGCAGAGTTTTCAAACGCAGCAACTGAGCGCGCTGGGGCGCATTCATAATGCCGAAGAAGCCAAAGCCGCGGCGCGGCTGGCTGCGACCCTGCCACTGCAGAGCTTTAATCTGGATCTGATGCATGGTTTGCCTGGTCAGACACTGGCAGGCGCCCTGGCTGATTTGCAGCAAGCCATCGACCTTAACCCTCCGCATTTATCCTGGTATCAGCTGACGATTGAGCCGAATACTGCCTTTGCCAGCCGGCCACCAGTGTTACCTGAGGATGAGCTGTTATGGGATATTCAGCAGCACGGCGCTGAGCTGCTGGCTGCAGCCGGTTATCAACAATATGAAACCTCAGCCTACAGTAAAGCCGGCCATCAGTGCCGGCATAACCTGAATTACTGGCGCTATGGCGATTATTTGGGCATTGGCTGTGGTGCCCACGGTAAAATCACCCTGCCCAGCCGCAATAGTATTTTGCGTACAGTAAAGATTAAACATCCGAAGGGCTATATGGATTTAAGCCGCGGCTATCTGGACGAGCGTACCCAGGTCGAGCCGGAAGACCGGCCCTTTGAGTTTTTTATGAACCGCTTTCGCTTACTGGAGCCCTGCCCGATCAGTGACTTTAGCGCCCTGACCGGTTTGCCGCTGAGTGTTATCAGTGGCCCCTTGGCTGAAGCCGAACACAAACAATTACTGACGCTAAGCCCGGGTCACTGGCAAATTACGGCCAAAGGTGCCCGCTATCTGAATGATTTACTGACACTCTTTATTTAAATAACCAAACAGAGGTCTGTTATGCGACAACATTTGACTTTCCGAACTGCTACCCTGCCGCTGCTACTCGGTAGTCTGCTAATCAGTGGCTGCGGCCCGAAAACGGCTGAACCCAGCGCCGTAGTACCGACGGTTGCACAGCAACAGGTGGATATGAATGAACGGGCGAATCAGCTGTTTGAGCAAATCTTTAACGAGCGGGTGCAGCGCAACCCGGTATTACAAACCAGCCTCGGCATAAAAGATGACTATGATAAATGGCAGGATCTGTCTGATGCGGCGTTCGAAGCAGAACTGGCACTCACCCGCCAGCATCTGGCCTTACTGGGAGCGATTGATGTTGCCGCCCTGGATCCACAAAGCCGTTTAAGTTATCAGCTAATGCACAAGCAGCTACAGGAAATGCTGGAAGATGCGCGCTGGCGCCTGTACAGCTATCCGGTGAATCAGATGTTTGGCGTGCATTCGCAGGTGCCGGCGCTATTGATCAATCAACATAAAATCGACTCCGTCGACGATGCCAAAGCCTATATCGCCCGGCTAAATGCGGTGCCGGAATTATTCCGTCAGTTACAGCACCTGCTCACGCAAAGTGCCGAAGCCGGCATCATAGTACCGAAATTTGTATTTCCGCACCTATATTCGGCCAGCGAAAATCTACTGCAGGGCGCCCCGTTTTCAGAGCAGGGTGACAGTACTCTGCTGGCAGATTTTAGTAGCAAGGTGGCAGCCCTGCCGTTATCAGAGCACGAGCAAAAGCTGTTGCTGGATGAAGCCAGAGTGGCACTCATTACCAGTGTAGGGCCGGCCTATCGCAGTCTGATCAGCTTTTTACAGCAATTAGAGCAGCAAGCCGGTACCGATGATGGCGTCTGGCGTTTCCCGGATGGGGCGGCCTTTTATCAAAACCGCCTGGCCCGGATGACCACCACCGATTATAGTGCCGAGCAGATCCACCAGTTGGGGCTCAAACAGGTTGAGCGCATTCATGGCGAGATGCGGCAAATTATGCAGCAGGTGGGCTTTGCCGGCGATCTGGCGGAGTTTTTTGTGTTTATGCGCGAGGCGCCACAGTTTTACTATCCGGATACCGAGGAGGGCCGTGCGGCTTATCTGGCTGAAGCCACTGCCGTCATTGACCATATGCGTACCCGGCTGGACGAGCTGTTTTTGGTTAAGCCCAAGGCAGAGATGATAGTCAAAGCAGTTGAGCCATTTCGCGAACAAACCGCGGGTAAAGCCTTTTACCAACGCCCTTCGATGGATGGCAGCCGCCCCGGCGTGTATTACGCCAATTTGTACCGCATGAGCGATATGCCAAAGTATCAGTTGGAAGCGCTGGCCTATCATGAAGGCATTCCGGGCCACCATATGCAACTGGCTATTGCGCAGGAGCTGGACGGCATTCCGAAATTCCGCCGCTTTGGTGGTGCAACCGCCTATATTGAGGGTTGGGGCCTGTATTCTGAATTGCTACCGAAAGAAATTGGCCTTTATCAGGACCCCTACTCTGATTTTGGCCGGCTGGCGATGGAATTATGGCGTGCCGCCCGCTTAGTGGTCGATACCGGTATTCACGCTAAAAAGTGGAGCCGTGAACAAGCGATCCAGTATCTGGTCGACAATACCCCTAATCCAGAAGGCGATGCGGTAAAAGCCATTGAGCGTTATATTGTGATGCCGGGCCAGGCCACCGCCTATATGGTGGGCATGATCAAACTGCTGGAACTGCGCGAGCTGGCGAAAACCGAACTGGGTGAGCGCTTTGATATCCGCGAGTTTCACAATGTGGTGCTAAAAAATGGCGCTGTACCGCTCGATGTATTAGAGCAACTGGTAAAAGATTATATCGCCAGCAAACGCGCCTAAATAGCAGTGGGCATCAGCCGTACTGCCTGGTGGTACGGCACTCGCCATGGAGGATAACGGATGATCAGCGTCAATTATTATGATCCCGAGCTGGGAGGCTGGCAACAACAGCAGGTCAGCCGCCTGCCAGCGAATGCGCGGCATACGCCGCCGCTGTGGCTTGATTTACAACAAGCCAGCGCAGCAGAAGAGCAACAACTGCTGCAGGACCTGGGCATCGCCGCTACCATGGCCGAAGACTTTAGCAAAACGCGGCACCCGCCAAAATTTGAAGCGGTGGGTGATTTTAATTTACTGATTTTGCGCGCTTATGCCGACGCTGATTTCAGCGAATTGACTGAAAATGCCCAGCTTAACCTGCTCTTTAGTCAGGATATTCTAATCACTAAGCTGCATTGCAGCCAGCAGCTGCTGCGTAGTCAACTACAGCCGCAGTTAACACAGCCCGGTAATAACCCAATCAGTGACTGGGTAAAACAGCTGACCCTGACTGTATCCGCCAGTTATCTGGAAAAATTACTGGTGTTTGAGGATGAATTGGGTGAGCTGGAAGATCGGATGTTACACAAAGGTAATGACGAGCTGATGACGATGATGATGCGTTATCGCTCCGTATTGCGTAAAGTCAGTCGCAACCTGGCCTATCAAAAAGATCTCTTTGCTGATGCCCTGTTCGAGGAGCAGCATAGTCTGCTGCGGCGTTTTGCGCTGGCCGATTTGCGCGACTTTTATGAAAAGTTTGAACGGCTGCATTCGATGACCGAGATGTATTATGACCAGCTTAGCGATCTGGTTCAGGGCTATCTGTCGACCACCTCACATCAAATCAACGAGCGGATGAAGGTACTGACTATGGTGAGTAGTATCTTTATCCCGCTAACCTTTGTCGCCGGGATCTATGGCATGAACTTTAGCAATATGCCGGAACTGGAGCTGGAATGGGGGTATTATCTTACCCTGGGTTTTATGCTGGCGGTGGGCCTTGGCAGTCTGATCTGGTTTAAACATCTGAAATGGTGGTAATAACGAATATAATCTTATGATCTCTTGCGGCGCTCCCACGGCCGCATAATAATGCCGCTATTGGCCATTATTACCGGCCGCGTCGGAGCCCATATGAAAATAGCGATTTTATCGCGCAATGCTGAACTCTACTCCACTAAACGTCTGGTTGAAGCGGCAACGTCAGCCGGGCACGAAGTACGGGTTATCGATCCCCTGATGTGTTATATGAATATTAACCGCATTAGCTCTTCGATTCACTACAAAGGGGAAGTGTTAGAAGGCTTTGATGCGGTGATCCCCCGTATTGGCGCCTCTATTACCTTTTACGGCACTGCGGTACTGCGGCAGTTTGAAATGATGGGCGTGTACGCGCTAAATGAATCTGTCGCCATTGGCCGCGCCCGCGATAAGCTGCGCTCAATGCAGCTGTTAGCGCGCCAGGGTATTGGCTTGCCAATCACCGGTTTTGCCGATAAGCCCGGCGATATTCCGGATCTGATTGAGATGGTTGGCGGTGCACCCTTAGTGATTAAATTACTGGAGGGAACTCAGGGCATCGGTGTGGTGCTGGCCGAGACCCGTACCGCGGCCGAGAGTGTGATTGATGCCTTTATGGGGCTTAATGCACATATTCTGGTGCAGGAGTATATTAAAGAAGCCAATGGCGCTGATATCCGCTGCTTTGTCGTTGGCGACAAGGTGGTTGCAGCGATGAAGCGCCAGGCGAAAGCCGGCGAGTTCCGCTCTAATCTGCATCGTGGCGGTACCGCAACCAAAGTCAGTCTGACCCCAGAGGAGCGGCGTACCGCCTTGGCTGCCGCGAAAACCATGGGGCTGGATGTTGCCGGAGTCGATTTATTACGCTCAAATCACGGCCCTGTAGTGATGGAAGTCAACAGTTCACCCGGCCTGGAAGGTATTGAAGCGGCGACCAACAAAGACGTTGCCGCTGCCATTATCCAGCATCTGGAGAAGCGGGTGCTCAGCCAAAAAAGCCGCAAACCGGCCAGAACAAAAGGAACCGGCTAATGTCCGAACTACGCGCCCCCTTTTTCCTCGGTGAAAGTCAGATCCCGGCCGGCAGCCGGGCGGTAGTAGACATCCCTTTTGGTAAGCTCTATACCCATACCGAATTGAATATCGGCGCTCATGTGGTGCATGGCCGTCAGGATGGCCCTGTATTACTGGTTACAGCCGCGCTACATGGTGACGAAATTAACGGTGTCGAAATTTGCCGCCGCTTACTGAAGGTCCCCCGCCTGAACCGGCTGCGCGGTACTTTGGTGGTGGTACCCATTGTTAATACTTACGGCTTTGTGCAGCAGTCGCGTTATTTACCGGACCGACGGGATCTGAATCGCAGTTTTCCTGGCAGTGAGAAAGGCTCCCTGGGCAGCCGGATGGCGTTTCAGTTTACCGAACAAATCCTCAGTAAATGTACTCATGCCATAGACTTACATACTGGAGCCATTCATCGCAGCAACCTGCCACAGGTAAGAGCCAGTGCCAAGGATAAGGTGGCACTGAGTATGGCGGAAAGCTTTAACGCGCCGATTATTATCAAGGCAGCCAGCCGCGATGGCACCATGCGCGGCACAGCCAACAATTTAGGGATCCCGATTTTACTGTATGAAGCTGGCGAAGCGCTGCGCTTTGATGAGCAGTCCATTAAGATTGGCGTACGCGGTATCGTCAATGTGATGCAGCAACTGGGTATGCTAAGTCGCGGCAAGCGACTCGGTAAAACCCGCTCGCTGTTTTCGAAGAAGAGCAGCTGGGTGCGGGCCGAGCATGATGGCATCGCCCGTTATTATGTCAGCTTGGGGCAGACGGTACAGCAGGGCGATCTGCTGGCGCATATCTATTCGCCTTATTCCGACTTTGAGGTTGCGGTTACGGCGACGCTGTCCGGGGTGATTATCGGCCGCACTAACCTGCCGCTGGTGAATGAAGGCGAGGCGCTGTTCCATATTGCAGAGGTCAGTTCACTGGAGGAAGCCGAGAAAACGCTGGATGCAATCAGTGACGAAGTGGACAATGCGATGCCGTTATCGCTGACCGATGAGTATGGTGTGGTCTAAGCTAAAAACTCAACACGAGCTAGGGCGCTTTTTCGACCACTACATCAAATTCAGCCAGCTCAGGTAGTTGCTGCTGCAGCTTGGTTTCGATGTCATCCAGCTCGCGCATTCGCTGACAAAACAGCGCGGACTTGGCTTCCAACTCGACCATTTTCTGATCCATACCCAGGGTAATTTTATCCATCAGCTGATTCACTGCCTGCCAGTCCTGACTATCGGCCTTTTCAAAGTTGCTGTCCGATTGCCGCAGTGCATCGCGCAACGCGCCCCAAACCGCTCCAACGGTATGCCGTGCCAGCATAGTCAGCTGCGGCTTTAGTTCGCCGTTAAGGAAGTTATCGAGCTCATTTAAGCTTTGTGGTGCCAGATAAAAGTGATCGCCGGTGCGCACAAAGCGCGATAAAAATTGAAAGGTGGTTTCCCGGATCAGTGCGCGCCACTCGGCTTGTTGCGACTTATTACCGACGCCGGCGAGCATCGCCTCGATACTGGATAAGCCAACTTCAACGCCATCCACCGCCAGGCTAACAATTTCCGGCACAAAACGGCGTAAGCCCTGGGCATAGAGCTGCAGTAACTGTTGCGAATCATCTTCCAGCTCAAACCATTCGCCTTTGATAAAAAGTTGTTTATCTTCATTGATTTGAACGAAAGTGCGGTTATTTTGCATAATGCGGATCTGATCCGGAGAGATCAGCACACCATAGCGGAAGGCCATATTGCAATCCGCGGTGACAGAAAAACTGACAAGGAGTAATAATATTAAGCTAAGGATGCGCACTGTGTACTCTCATACCGAAAACCAATAGACAGCTTAGAAAAAAAAATGCAACAGCACACCTACCGCTATCGCAGTCAGCGACAAGTTAGTCGCATCGGTGGTTATAAAGGGCTAATAGTGGGGTGGCCATCCTGCATGACAATCAAAGATGGACCATATTCGCGGCGACTACGGATCACTTCCTTGCCAAACAAAAACTCAACGGCCGAAAATAATTGTTGTGATACCTTAACCTGCAATTGCGACAGGATTTTCAGTTTCTGTTCTTCCAAACTCCGAATTTCCTGCACTAGGGTATGAGCCAACTGTCGCTGTTCGGCAAAATCTTGCTCCAGCTGCTGCACGAGCTCATCAGCTTGACCAGCCAGCAATTTTCTTTGCTTCTCGATCCGCTCTTTTAAATCAGCTAATGAGACCTTACATTGGCTGAGCTGGGTGCGCAACGTTTCTTGTTGTTGCATCATCGGCGTTAAGTGACGATTCAGGCTTATATGCACAACTCCACTGGACGGTGACCCCAATTGACCACAGCTCAAGCCCTGCCCCAACAGCAAGTGTCCACCAACAATTTTACCCTGCGGTTTATCTA
The DNA here is from genome assembly GCF_000245735.1 of Alishewanella jeotgali KCTC 22429. Taxonomy (GTDB): domain Bacteria; phylum Pseudomonadota; class Gammaproteobacteria; order Enterobacterales; family Alteromonadaceae; genus Alishewanella; species Alishewanella jeotgali. Next base: position 166,455 of record NZ_AHTH01000048.1, on the reverse strand, counting down.
CTGTGCCGGCTACCACAGTTTCCGCTTCTACCGCACAGTGCATCAGATATTTACTGACATGAAGCTGCCCATTACAAAAGAATGCTGAATATTGTGCGATATGACAATTAATGTCTCCAGCTGCTCTTAGCACTGTACTGTATTCAGCGTCAGCTGAAGGGTTGTTGAGTTGATGCCCAATAATAGAGCCGCTAATAGAAATATCGCCACCAGCCTCAACCAGCAAACCTTCCATCACACCTTTGATAAAGACATTACCACCGGCTATCACTTTCATGCCAGCGGTCACATTACCATTAATGACCACCGCCCCTTTGAAAACGATGTGACCGCTCGATAAATCAACATTTTTAACGGTAAACACATCATCTACGGTCGCACCGTTATCAATGGCTCTGGGCAAGCCATCCTGAGCCGCTAACAGCAGATCGGGATCATCAGAGCTGATTTCGACGCCATCCCCTAGCTGCCAATCCAATACCGAACCCGGAACGGGAGCGGTTTGCTGACCAGTGACATCCACACCCGCCTCTCCACTTGTCGGAGGATAACGTCGCATTAACGGCTGACCTTTGGCAACCGAGGGAATGGCACCAAAATCACGCAAGTCAGCTTTGGCATCAGACTCGATCAAGGGTTGATTGCGACGTCTAACCATATCTGAGATGAGAGGTTCGAAGCGTGAGTTGATACCATCTTTAACGGGTCGTCCATGTGCAATTTCGGCTTTTAAACGACCGCCTGGCTCTGCTCTGCTCGCTTGTTGTACCAGATGAATAATATTATCTTTACTAAAGCCAAAGACGATCCCTAATTGCTGAGCCGCTTTAACAAGTTCATTTGCGGATAATGGCGCACCACCATAGGCTGCAGTGATTACTGCAGTGGCGATCATTTTGTCGTCAGAAAGTTCAAAACTGAGTTGGGCATTGCGCTTTTCAGCAATAACATAGCTCAACACTTTACTACCTTCAGCCAAGGTCAGTGCTTTTACTTTTTGTTGAAATTGCTGATACTCTGCCAGGAGGTTATCTAGTTGATTCTGCAAGAGTAAGCACCGGCTAAAGCCAGCTTCACTCAGACCCTGCTTAACTATGGTTGCAGAGATCGCATCCGCAGTAACCGGCACCTTTATCGTAATTTTATTATCGTGCTCAGTAAATTCCATTGCCTCGTCCCGTTACTTCAGGGAAATAGTACCTTGGTTGCCTGTTAACGCGTAAAGATCCCGCTCCTCGCAGGACCCAGCTCGATAACCAGACAAGACTATACAAAATAACTACTACTGAACCAAAAATTTTGGCTAAAGGCAAGCCCTGATTCGCTACAGGGCATAATAGTGCGGGAAGGTACCACTAAAAAGTCAGATATAGTTATCCTGGTGTACCCGAATAAACATATCCGAATCACTTTTGCTGTAATCGACTTTATACTCTTTGTTGTTTAATGCCTGAATAAACAGCAAGGTTTTGGTTTCGCCAAATACCTCTACGCTGGAAACATCGACCAACTCCATGTAGCGCTCTTTAGCTTCCAGCCGACTAGCTGGAACTGCGTCGTCAAATTTCTTCACGCCGTGCCGTGTTACGATAAGAGGCGGATCCTGGTCATCATTGACAATAATCAGATCGAGTTTTTTGTTCTTATGAATGATGGTATTTCGGCCACTGACCAAAAAGGCTTTTTCATAATTATTCATTACTGCTCTGCCATTACTCTCGTTTTAGCATATTATGATACAGCACCATCCCACTGTCTAGTTTGACGGTTGTAACTGTTGTAACTGTTGCAAACGATTTTTGTTAATATCCCGACACCATTGCTCTGCCTGCTCAGCACCTACATTCACAGGCACCAGCAACTCGAAGCCACTCGCTTGCGCTAAGCGTTGCATTCGTTGGGCAAAGATGGCTTTTACGCCACTATACTGTCCAGACTGCGTTTTGAATGAATCTTTTTCACGCAGTAAGTCCGATGCGCACTGTCCGGAGCTACAGCTCTGCCTGACTGCTTCAAGATAAAGCGCCCGCTGCTCAGTCATCATCCGTACGGCAAGTCTCACCGGTAAGCCCTGTAACAGTAGATCATAGTTAGTAATTTTGAATCCAATAAATGCCAGCTGCTTCCCCTCTATCGAGGGAACTGCGCAAAAGCTAAATGCAGACCAGGGTAATAACAAGCTACCAACACGATGCTGATATCGAATACCTTGTGATTCGCAAAGTAAACTGAAAGGCGGCTCAGCCAACTTGGCCCAACCAATAAACAAGCCCATAGCACTAGCAATATAAGCTATGGCCAATATGGCGCTGAAGTTGGTAGCAAACCCTAAGGTGTAAAACACCAGTAATATAAAAACTACGCCGCTGGTGATGATGAGTCGAGCTCCGCCGCGACTGGCTGAGCCGGAAAATGCCTGCATGGTCATAACTACCTCAAACAAAAATCGTTACCTTGCAATAAAATTGGTACTACTACAGATTAGCACAGTACGGATTTACGATACGCTACAGCGCTGTGATACGACCAATAGCGCCCTTACTGCGATAACAGGAAATCTGCTTGTCGTTTATTTCCATACAATACTATCAGTTTATTTTATGATTAGCTGGAGTTACCTTGTCTTCATCACATTCGCGCTTGATTTGGTTTATCTTAGCCGCTTTACTCTGCTTTGTCGGCTTCCTTTATTGGCAATCTCAGCAAACAAATGGCAATAGCAGAGGGCCTGGCGGCCCTATCGCGGTCAAAACAGCGATAGTGCAAAGCCAGACGATGACGAGAGAAGTCGGTGCCATAGGTACCGGTATCGCCAATAACTCGATTCAACTGATCGCACCAAGCAGTGAGTTTCTGATAGAGCTCAACGTTAACGAAGGTCAGAAGGTTGCTCAAGGCGAGATTATTGCTCGCTTAAATGATGTGCAACAAAAAGCTCGGGTCGCAGAACTAGAGGCCGTGTTAAGCGAACAAAAACGTCAGCTTGACCGCTTAAAAAACCTAGCGACAACCCAAGCAACTGCTCAATCTTTATTGGATGAACAACTCACCCGCGTAAATAGTACACTGGCGCAGTTAGATACGGCTCGCAAACAGTTGCAGGATATGACTATCCGGGCTCCCTTTACCGGCTATTTAGGTTTACGACAAGTCAGTCGTGGCGCCTTTGTGAATGCAGGTACAGTAATCTCAACCCTAGACGATATGCAGCAACTAAGGGTCCAGTTTAGCGTTGCCGAGCGTCATTTAGCTGAGATTGCTGTCGGCATGCCGGTCACCGTAACCAACGTCGCTTATGGTAACCGCGCTTTTGTTGGCGAAGTCTCGGCCATAGATACCCGCTTGGATCCGGTCACTCGTTCAGTCACGGTGCACGGCGTAATCAATAACGAACAAATCTTGCTTCGTCCCGGTATGTTGCTGAATGTGCGCTTACAACTAGAAAATAGAGAAGTGCTGCGAGTGTCGGAAAAAGCACTGGTCCCTCAGCAAAACCGACAATACGTCTTTGTTGTTGATGCCGAGAACCGAGTCCGGCAGCAGGAAGTCCAGATCGGACAACGGATCCCAGGCTGGGTAGAAGTAGTTGCTGGGCTACAAGAAGGTGATGAAATCATTATTGAAGGTGTACAGAAAGTACGTACCGGCGTCACCATCAGCAAAGTCGAGGGCTAGTTATGTGGTTATCTGATACCTCTGTCAAGCGCCCGGTATTTGCCACTGTTGTGAACTTACTGTTAGTCATATTCGGTATTGTCTGTTTTACCATGCTACCGCTACGGGAATATCCGGATATCGACTCTCCGATAGTCAGTATTAATACCAATTATCCTGGCGCCTCTGCTGAAATTGTCGAAAGCAAAATCACCCAAATGCTGGAAGACCGAATCAGTGGCGTTGAAGGCATTAAAAATATTAACTCCAGCAGCCGCAATGGCCGCTCTAGCATTACTATTGAGTTTAACGTTGAGCGAGACATCGACGCAGCTGCTAACGATGTGCGCGAGCGGGTCTCCCGGGCGCTGAATAACCTACCGGATCAGGCCGATCCGCCAGAGGTATTTAAAGCCAATGCTGACGAAGACACCATTGCCTGGTTTTTGCTGAATAGCGACAATATGACCACGCTTGAACTGACTGATTATGCCAACCGCTACATTGCAGAACGCTTTTCAGTCGTCGATGGTGTAGCCCGTTTGCAGTTTGGTGGTGCCAGAGACTATGCAATGCGGGTCTGGCTAGATCGAGATGCCATGGCCGCCCGTGGCGTGACAGTTCAGGATGTAGAGGCGGTTCTCCGTGCAGAGAATGTCGAACTTCCCGCCGGTAATATCAAATCTTTTGACCGTGACTTTACCGTCAGGGTAGTACGCTCTTTCCGCACTCAACAGGATTTCGAGCGACTGGTCGTTAAACGGGGCGCCAATAATTATCTGGTTAGATTATCGGAAATCGCTGATGTTATGCTGACTGCCGAAGATGAAGAAGGCGAGTTCAGAAGCGATGGCAAGAATATTCTGGGTATCGGTATCATCAAGCAGTCCAAGGCTAATACCCTGGAAGTAGTACGGAATGCCCGGGCGGAAATGGAGCGAATTAAAGCTAATCTGCCAGCCGGCATGACAATAGAACCAGGTTACGATTCCTCAGTATTTATCGCTCAGTCGATTAAAGAGGTTTATAACACCCTTGGCATCGCCATGTGCATGGTTATACTGGTGATTTTCCTATTCCTCGGCAATATCAGAGCCACCTTTATTCCGGCTATTACCGTACCGGTGGCGCTGGTTTCAGCGGTAACAGTGCTCTTTGCCCTGGATTTCTCCATTAACCTGTTGACCTTGCTGGCGATGGTGTTAGCCATCGGCTTAGTGGTGGATGACTCTATCGTAGTATTGGAGAATATTTACCGCCGGATTGAACAGGGTGAAGCGCCGCTGTTGGCAGCCTATCGCGGTGCCCGGGAAGTCGGTTTTGCGGTGGTTGCCACGACCCTGGTACTGATTTCCGTCTTTGTGCCGCTGGTCTTTATGCAGGGTCAGTTGGGTAAGCTATTCACTGAATTTGCGCTGGCGGTGGCAGCAGCGGTGGCGTTTTCCAGTGTGGTAGCCCTGACGTTATCTCCAATGCTGTGCTCGAAAATCCTGAGTCACCGCAAACGCGAGAGTAAGCTGGGTACCTGGCTGCACGCTGCTTTTGCTAAGTTGGAAGCCGCCTATAAGAGGCAGTTAGCGGTGGTCTGCAACACACGTTGGCCGGTATTAATCGTCGTGGCGCTGTGTTTCCTGGCCAGCTATCAACTGGTACGGATGTTACCAAGCGAACTGGCACCGCAGGAAGACCGTGGCACCTTCTTTGTAATGATGAGTCCGGCTGAGGGCGCCAGCTATCAGAGCAATAGCCGCAATATGCGGTTAATTGAAGATATCCTGACCCCTTATTACCAGGACGGTCAGTTGACACGAATGCTGATCCGGGTACCAGGCTGGGGTAACAGTGGCGGTATTGCCATTGTGGGCACCGAGAACTGGTATAACGGTAAACGACCGACTCAGGAGCTAGTGACTGAAATTGGCCGAAAAATAAACGAACTGCCAGATGTTAGGGCCTTCACCTTTATGCGTGGTGGCTTAGGTGGCGGCGGTGGTGGAAACCGGCCAATTCAGTTTGTAATTCAGGGCAATACCTACGAAGAGCTAGCGCAATGGCGCGATATTATTCTGCGCAAAGCTGCAGAAAATCCAAACTTACTGATGCTGGACCATGACTATAAAGAAACAGTGCCACAGGTTTTGGTAGAGATCGACATAGATCGGGCTGGCGATTTGGGGATCTCAGTTGGGGCAATTGGTCGCTCTTTAGAAGCGATGCTGGGTGGCCGGCGGGTGACTACCTTCCTGGACCGTGGCCGGGAATATGATGTGATTATCGAAGGTCTGGACGATGACTTCCGCGCCCCCGGTAAAATCAGCAATGTGTATATCCGCTCAGACAGCAGCAGGGAGTTAATTCCACTGGATAACCTGGTGACCTTGCGTGAAGAAGCGACGGCCTCCAGCCTGAACCGCTATAACCGGATGCGCGCCATTACCATTACCGGTGGTCTGGCACCGGGTTACAGTCTGGGGGAAGCACTGGAATATCTGGAGACTATCGTCCGTACCGAAATCAATGAACCGGTCGGCATTGATTATAAAGGCGAGTCTTTACTGTTCCAGGAAAGTGGCAAATCAACCGCACTGGTGTTTGTACTGGCATTGATTATCACCTATCTGGTACTGGCGGCTCAGTTTGAAAGTTTTATCCATCCGCTGGTGATTATGATCACCGTACCACTTGGTTTGGTTGGTGCCCTGTCGGGTCTGTATTTCTCTGGCATGACACTGAATATCTACAGTCAAATCGGACTCGTGATGCTGATAGGCTTAGTGGCGAAGAACGGCATCCTGATTGTGGAGTTCGCCAACCAGCTGCGTGATGCCGGGATCGCCTTTGAAGAGGCGGTAAAGCGCGCGGCTGCGCAGCGACTACGCCCTATCGTAATGACCGCCTTTACTACGGTGATGAGTAGCTTGCCGTTAGTACTGGCAACAGGCCCGGGCTCAGAAAGCCGAATGGTAATTGGTATGGTGATTTTAAGCGGTGTCGCCTTTGCGACTCTGCTAACGCTCTACGTAGTGCCTGTGACCTATATTGCGATTGCCCGCAACACTGGCTCACCGAAAGCATTAAGTCGTGAGCTGGAACGGCTGGAGGCGGCAGCGCCGGACGAACATGCGGCTGATGAGGTGGTACCAGGCGCTATCGATAGCGATAACTCGCCTGCAAAGCCCTAACTGGCGTAAGTAAAAATCCACTTCCATAGGAGGTGGATTAAGAACGATAATAAAAAACGGGAGCCTGGTGCTCCCGTTTTTTATTGTGCCGCATCAGAGCATTAAAAAGGGATCGGCTGCCCGTCCCAGTTTAGCAGCAAACCGGAGTCCATCGGCTGGCTTTGCCGGATCACGCTTAGCAAACGTTCGGCCGTTGCCGCTGCGCTTTGCAATTGCCCAGCCGGCAGCCGCTGCTGAAAAGGTGCCGACAAAGCACTGTCGGTGGTGCCCGGATGCAAGCTAAACAGCGCTGCGGTTTTATTCACGCGGCCAAGCTCAATACTGGCGCAGCGTACCAGCATATTCAGCGCCGCTTTCGCCATCCGGTAACTGTACCAACCACCGAGCTGATTATCACTGATACTCCCGACCTTAGCACTGAGTACCGCCACTCGGATCCCCGGTTGTTTCTGTAGCCAGGGCTGCAGCGCCTGCAAATAGAAAACCGGACTAAACAGATTAATCTCCATACTCTGCTGCAGCGCCTCTCGGCTTACTTGCTGCAGACTTTTCTCTGGCAAATGCCCATCGCCATGCAACCAGCCCTGGCATATCACAACGGCGGTAACGGACAGCTGAAAAATCCTGGTCAAAACCGCGTCCGCTGCGCCCTGCTCTGCACTCTGTAGTTGGTACCAGCTCACACCGGATATCGGCTCAGCTAACGGCTGGCGGCTGATCGCCGACACCTGATGCCCGGCAGCCAATAAATTCTGTAGCAGGCCCTGCGCAATGCCGCCGCTGGCGCCAATAATTAACCAGTGTTCAGTCATTTTGTATCTGCTCCGCCACCTCAGTACCACTTAACCAGGCATTTTCTACCCTTCCGCCGCGCAACCAGTCACCGGCCAGCCAAAGGCCAGCTGCAAGACTAACCGGCGGTACTGGCTGTGCAACCTCCGCAATCTGAGCAAAGCGCCAGCGATGACAGATAGCAGCAGTAACCTCGACCGGCCGTGCCAGAACCCTAGCCAGCAATTCGACAGCAAGGTCCTGCCAGAAGCTGGGCGGCTGCTCCAGATGCTGCTGACTAAAGGCTGCCGTAAAATGCAATAACCAATGCTCCGGGCTTGCCCGTCCGGGTTTACTATTTTGCCGGCAAAGCCAGGACAACGGCAGTTGCGGGTCTTTGACAAAGATCCCGCCAACATTGCTACCGCTTGGCCTTGTCAATTGCAAATCAACCGCCCAACAGGGGGTCAATATCTGTTGTGGTAACAGTGTGCTGTACTCAGCTGGCAACATTGCCACAGCTTGCTGAGGTGGTACTGTCAGTACGATCTGGCTAAAAGGGCCATAGTCCTGGCCTGTTCTATCCTGCAGCCACCAATAATGATCTTGCTGCCAGATCCGTTGTAATTGACATTGGTAGCGGATATCCAGATCCTGCGCCAGCTGCCGCAGTGGGCTATGCATCGCCGGCACACCGACAAAACGCAGCTGAGCGTCCGGAGATGGCAGCAGTTTACCCGCCACAAACTGCGACATAGCAGCCAACCAGGGCGCAACCACGCCTTGCTGTTGCCATTGTTGAACCTGTGCCATAAAAGCCGGGTGCCGGGCGGTAAAATACTGCGCACCTAAATCAAGATAACCCTTCAGCGCTACGTTTACTGGTCATACGCCCACCCGGCCCGCGGGCTTTATCAAATAGCTGAACCGGCTTGCCCAGTTGTTGCAGCCGGTTCGCACAAGCCAGGCCGGCGATACCGGCACCGACTACCGCGATCGTCATCTTTTACTGCTCCCATCTAAACTAATAATGTGTTACTTACGTTAAACTTAAGGTAGATGATCAGATCACAGTGCAGGGAGTATCAAAAATGGCAAACGAAGTAGCAACCTTTGGCGCCGGCTGCTTTTGGTGTCTGGAGGCAGCACTGAATGAACTTGAGGGCGTGCACAGCGCGCTCAGTGGTTATATGGGCGGCCATACCGCAGCGCCGGATTATCAGAGTGTCTGCAGTGGCCAGACCGGTCATGCCGAAGTGGTGCAGGTTAGCTATGACCGGGAGCGCATCAGCTTTGCCGAGCTCTGTCAGGTATTTTTTGCCCTGCATGACCCGACCCAGCTAAACCGCCAGGGCAATGATATTGGCAGCCAATACCGCTCAGTCATTTTTTATCACAGCGGCAGCCAACAGCAACAGGCGGAGGCCTTTATTAGCGAGCTCAATCAGGCCGGTCTGTTTGATGCCGCTATCGTCACCGAGCTCAGTCCGGCCAGTACCTTTTATCCGGCAGAGGCCTATCATCAGGGCTATTACCGCCAGAATCCGCAACAAGGCTATTGCCACTGGATCATCACCCCGAAGCTGCAGAAGTTTCGCCAGCAGTTTTTAGCTCAGCTAAAACAAAGGCCGTCATAACGACGGCCTCGGGCGCACCATATCGCTTAGAATAAGCGGTATTGCAGGCTAAGATTCAGATTCACACCGGCGGTATTGTAACCGTCACTGGTTTGATACTGTTTATCCAGCAGGTTATCCACTTTGGCCCGTAGCGTCAGCGCAGGTTGCAGCTGATAGGCCAGGCCCAGCCCCCATAGCGTAAAGCCGCCCAGCTCGCTGCGGCTGGCAAAATCGCCCTGATAGGTATCACTCTGATAATCCGCTGTCACAAAGGCGCTCAGCGCCTGCCATTGCTGCTCTAATCGCCAGTGTAACGTATGTTTGGGCCGGCGCACCAAACGCTGACCACTTAACTGATTTTTGGTATTCAACAAGGTATAGGCCAGCTGTTGGGTCAAACTGCCCAGCTCTGCGGTCACGGCAAACTCGACACCGGACAAACGCGCCCGGCTGATATTTTCCGGCCGGAAGCTGGTCATATCAAACTGGATCAGATCCTGCACCTGGGTTTCGAACCAGGCCAGTTCAAAACCACCATTGGCAACCTGATAGCTAACCGCAATCTCATCCGCGATACTGCGCTCTGGCGCAAGCTCTGCATTGCCGCTGCCCGGATAGTATAAATCATTAAAGGTCGGCGCTTTAAAGGCCGCACCACGGCTGGTCCGTACTAACCAATGTTCGGCAAAACGATAGCCAGCCGCCAGTTGCCAGGTATTATTGGCGCCATATTGGTCGGTCAGATCGCGCCTGGTCGAGCCCTCCAGTAACCAGCTATCCTGCTTCAGATGCACACCACTGAATAGCGCCCGATTGATGCGCCGGCTTTCCAGATAACCGACACCCGAGCGCTGTACATCTTCGCTATACCAGTTAACACCCGCTAACCAATTCAGTGCCTCGCTCAATGCCAGGTTGGCCTGATAGTTAAACTCCTCACGCTCGGTGACAAAGGGGCTACGGGAGTCTGGACCAAAGCTGGTCTCATCATCCAGGCTACGGCTAAGCTGAGCCTGCTGTTGCAGCTGGTCGGCAGCATACTGCCAACCGAAAATATAGCTGCGATGCAATACATCGCCCTGATCTTCAGTTCCCCAGGCGGTATCATACTGATAGGTGCCGGAATTAATATCAAACTGGGCATTAAAGTCCCCCGCTACCGTGGTCAGGGCAGCAGCAAATTTGGCAAAACGCTGTTGATAGCCATCCCGATCCGGATCCAGACCATCCCGCACATCAAAACCGTCGGCCCGGCTGTAACCGAAAGCGCTGTTTAACTGCAGCGCCCCTAATTGCTGGCCCAGTGCCAGATCGGCAGCGGCCTGACCGTAACTGCCGGCATTCAGTTGCAGCTCAGCGCCCTGCCCCTGGCGGGTGCTAATGACAATCACCCCAGCGAGTGCATCGGCACCATACCAGGCCGCGCGGGGTCCACGGATCACCTCAATCCGCTCAATTAATTCCAGCGGAACCATACTCAGGGCTTTGGCACCGGTGGTAGCCGAGCCGGCACGCACACCATCAATCAACACCAGGGTGTAACCGGTATTACCGCCGCGCAGATAAAGACCGGTACTTTGGCCACGGCCACCATCCCGCGACAGGTTAATGCCCGGTAACTGTGCCAATAAAGCTGGTAGGTCAGCAGCTTGCCGGGCCAGAATATCTTCACGCTCCAGCACCGAGATACTGGCCAGTACATCGGCTTCTGCTAAGGCAGTGCGGCTGGCGTGAATATTAATGCGTTCAACAGACTCAGCCATAGTTGTGGCTGAACAAAGCGTAAGTAGCAGCGGTGCTGCCAGACGAAATTGCAACATAGCATCTCCCAATGTGCCCACCGCACATTGCATCAGGTTGGTCGGATTGTCAGGCCGGTCTCCGGGCTTGTTACCTGGCAGCTCTGGGCCACCACCTGCTTCGCCTTCCCATCTTGCGACAGTGGCATTAGAAACAGGTACAGTTACTTACCGTTGCGGGGGCAGCTCTGGTGTTACACCAGATTCCCGTTTAACCCTCGGCAGCATCTGCCAGGGCACCTGAAAATAAAAACGGCTTTTATCCGAAGATAAAAGCCGTCGCAGTTTACGCCGTAATCTCAGAATGTCAATAGACTTCTGGATGGCTGAAGCTTAATCACGGAAATTGGTGAACTGAAACGCCTGCTCCAGCTCGGCGCCACGTACCAATGCAATGACTTCCTGCAGGTCGTCGCGTTTTTTGCCGGTCACCCGTACCTGCTCCCCCTGGATCGAAGCCTGTACCTTGGCTTTGCTGTCTTTAATCAGCTTAACCAATTTTTTCGCCATCTCGGTTTCAATACCTTGTAACAGATTCAAGGTCTTACTACAGGTTTTACCGGAGAAGGTGACACTCCCCTCTTTGAATGAACGGATATCAATACCGCGTTTCACAGCCTTAGTCAGAAAAATCTCTACCATTTGCTGCAGCTGAAACTCGGCATCAGCGGTCAGGGTCACCACTTTGTCTTTTAACGCAAATTCAGCGGTGACACCGCGAAAATCAAAGCGGGTTTGTAATTCCCGATTGGCATTATCAACAGCATTCAACACTTCCTGCTGATCGACTTCTGAGACAATATCAAAGGACGGCATCTTATTCTCCTGTATGCGGTTTACTGGCGATTATAACCAGAAAACTGTTACAATCCGAGCGACTTTCGCGGAGGTTGTAACGTGCCCCAATCCTTTTATCAAGTGTTATGCTGTTTTGTGCTGCTGCTATCAACCTTCGGTTTCCTGGCTGAGCTGAGTGGTCACCGAATTGGGCTTGGTGTAGCTAATCTGGACAAACTGGCACATTTCCTGATTTTCTTAGTGCTAAGCTGGCTATTTTTTAAAGGCTTCCGGCTGGTCTTTTGGAAGCTATTTTTGTTACTTGCTATCTATGGTGCTTTAATTGAGGTAGTGCAAGAATACTTTACACGTCGACACGGTGATATCTGGGATTGGGTTGCCGATATGGCCGGTGTGTTAGCATTTTACCTGGGCCGCAAATTATGGCATCAATGGCGACCACGCAGCCGCAGTGCAGCATAGTTGGCCAGGGTGCCATCGGCTTGCTGGCAGCCAGCAACCTGCAGCTGGCTGGATGGCAGGTAAGTTTGTGGCTGCGCCAGTCAGTACCTTTAGCGATTGACTATCAGGCAATAGACGGCGCTCTTCATTCTCTGCGATTTCAGGCGTCACGCCTGCCTGCCCAGTTATTGCTGGTTCCTGTAAAAGCGTACGCACTGTTCTCTTGTCTGGATGAGTTGCTGCCTGCATTGAATCCTGGTACCCAGCTGGTAATCAGCCATAATGGTATGCCAGATCTCGCCGCTTTAACCCAGTTGGTGGGGCCGAAACAAGCTTTGTGGTTTCTCAGCACCAGCCAGGCAGCATTACGAACCCCAGCTGGTGTCAGTCATACTGGGGTTGGCAGCAGCATCCTGGCACCACTAAATCCCGAAGCTCAGGCCTATACCAAAGAAGTAACGTCTTGGCTGAACATCGCGTTAGGCCCTTTAACCCTGACTTCAGATATCCGTCCAGCGCTGTGGCGCAAACTTGCTGTTAATGCTGCAATCAATCCACTGACGGCATTATTGCAATGCAAAAATGGAGTTTTGGCGGATGCTGAATTTCAACCTCAGCTGCAGGCTATAGTGGCAGAAGTCTGTGTAGTGGCTGCTGCCGAGGGCATTGCTCTGTCACTGGACGCCACCCTAGCTCTGGTTTATCAGGTCATCGCAGCAACGGCAGCAAATCAATCATCGATGTTGCAAGATGTGAAAGCGGGCCGGCGTACCGAATTGTCTGCTATTACCGGCTTTATTGTGCAAACCGCCGCCAGGCATGGCCTGGCGGTACCTGCGAATCAGAAACTCTGGCAAGCGCTTGCCGCAACGGCTTAAGGCCGGTACACCGCCACATTTTGATAACCCATTTCCTGCAGCAGTAAGGCCTGTAGCCGGCTCATTACGCCGCGTTCGCAATAACAGTAATACTGTTTGCTCTGATCCAGTTGCGGGAATTGCGATGCCAGACGGAAAAAGGGGATCTGTTGTACCTGGTGGCTATGCAATTGCAAGGGTTTAGCCTCGGTTTCATCCGGTGACCGGATATCCAGCACCACCGCATCCGCAGGCAAGACATCTTCTACCCCAACGGTACGGGCCTGTTGCTCAGCCTGATACTCGACGGTGCGAATATCCAGAATTTTGGCGTCCCGAACCACTTGCTGCAAGATGGCACTGTCAAAGGCCGCTTCTGTCGCCTCCACCTCAGACAGCACGGCATTGACGGTCGGGCTTTTTGAGATCACGCCACAGTATTCCGGCATGGTACGGGCCAGTTCCTCAGCACCGATCTGTTTTGCCAGGTCGATGATTTCCTGCTTATCCTGATAAATCAGTGGTCGCAGGATCAGCGTATCGGTAACCCGGTCAATGACCGCCAGATTGGCAATGGTCTGGCTGGCAACCTGACCGATGCTTTCACCGGTTACCAGCGCTTTGATGCCTAAATCTGCTGCTACCTGACTGGCGGCACGCATCATCATCCGTTTTAACACTACGCCCATCAGGCCGGATTCCACTTTCTCCAGAATTTCGGTCACTACCGGCGCAAAATCAACACTGACAAATTTCACCCGATGCGACAAACTGTATTTTTGCCACAGATAGAACGCCATTTCCCGCACGCCAGTCTCATGCGCTGCACCACCTAAATTGAAGAACAGATAGTGCGTGCGTAACCCCTTGCGGATCATCAGATAGCTGGCTACCGCTGAATCATAACCGCCCGAGATCAAGGACAGCACATCAGATTGCGACGGCAGCGGGAAACCGCCCATACCGGCAAAACTTTCACTGACCAATAAAAACTGATCCTGCTTAATTTCCAGCTTAATCGTCAGCTCAGGCTTTTTCAGTTGCACCCTGGCACTGTCGACCCGCTGGTTCAGCCCGCCACCGATATAACGCTCGGCTTCCAGCGAGCTAAAACTGTGGCTCCCCTGTCGCCTGACCCGAACACAGAACGTCTTGCCCGGCAACTGAGCTTCATAAACCGCCGCTACCTGCAGAAAAATATCGTGCAGATCGGTAAACTGTCGGGTTTGCATCTGGGAAAAACTGACGATACCAGGAATACAGCTCAAACGTTCAATCATCTGGCTGCGCAGTGACGCTGTTGCCTGCTGGCTGCGCACGGTAAGGTGGTCAAAGTTATTCAGCACTTCTACCTGTTCATCCAGTTGTTTCAGGATAGTTCTCAGATTGCGCTCCAACAGCATGGTCTGCCGTTTTCGCACTGATTTACTTTTGATCGAGATTTCCGGGTGCAGCTTGATAATAAATTCCAGCATGATGGCTTGTCAGTAGCAAAAAATGGCGCGTATTATAGCGAAAAAGCCAGCGAAGTGCGAACAAGGCACTGTGCTGGCTGTGTAGACGATAAAAGGTTCGCCTAAGGTGGGCTTACCGGTTGTAAACTGACAGGCTCAGATTCTTTAGCCTTACCTTGCATAATGGCAATTTCTACCCGCCGGTTGCGACGCCGGTTTAGCTCGCTATTATTGGGCATCAGTGGTCTGGTATCGGCATGCCCTACCACGATCAAGCGATTACGGTCAAAACCTGGTGCCCTGAGCAATTCGGTCGCAACCGATACCGCCCGCTTCGCCGACAAATCCCAATTATTCAGATGCAGCTCATCCGCGACCTGGAAGTCATCAGTATGACCACTGACGGTAATTTCACCCGGAATATCCACCAGCATCCGGCCAATTTGCTGCACGATAGGTCTAAACCTTGGTTGTAGGAAAGAGGATCCAGACGGAAAGGAACCATTTTCCCGGATACGAATGATAATTTGCTGCCCCAAAGATTCCAACTCTATCGCACCATCTACAATTTGCTGTTCCAGCTCTTCAGCCAGTTTCTTAACGGTCTCATTTAATTGTTGTTGTGCTGCTTCAGCCAGGGCTTCGGCCGCCTCCTGCTCCTCAGCATTTAATGCGGACTGACCTCCGGTTTGATCATCCCGCTGTTCCTGCCGCCCACCAGCTGAGTCTTCTTCCCCTGCCTGAAACTCAATCATTTGTTGCGTTATTTCTATGGTTTGCTGTTGGATGGTCTCTATCGGCGTCGGATCCGGCCGACCAGGTCGAAACTCCATCGCAATCACGCTAGTCCCTTTTGGGATATCATCCACTTCAATTTTGTTCTGCACACCAAAGGCGAACTTCATCGAGCCGGCAATTTGCTTAAACTTCAACACATCCATTTCGGAGAAAGCCAGTAATAGCACAAAGAAGCACATCAACAGCGCCATCAAGTCGGCAAAGGTACCCATATACTGGGGTAAACCTGGCGGTGGGCATTTACACTCTTGTTCGCTATCACTCATGCAGCTTCTCCGGCGACCTCACGTCTGCCCTGAGCCAAATAATTGCGCAGGATCCCTTCGATCACTTTCGGGTTCTGTCCATCCTGAATACCCAGCACCGCATCCAGGATCAACATATTATTGAGTTTTTCCTGTTGATTGCGAATGGCCAGTTTGTCGGCCAGTGGAATGGCAATAACGTTAGCAATAAAAGCACCGTAAAGCGTGGTCAACAAGGCCACCGCCATTGCCGGACCTATCGCTTTGGGATCGTCCATATTGGATAGCATTGCCACCAAACCGATTAGAGTACCAATCATCCCCATTGCCGGTGCCACATCGCCCAGACTTTTAAATACGGCGATAGCATTTTCATGGCGCTTTTCCGTTAACGCTATATCTTTCTGTAAGGTTGCCCTTACTACATCGGCATCATGACCATCGACCAACATGTTAATGCCCTTTTGCATAAAAGCATTAGGTATTTCGGCTTCCTCTAGCGCGAGAAAACCACCTTTTCTCGCCGAATCTCCCAGTTGTACTGCTTTTTCAATTAGCTCTTCAGGTGATTCAATTTTGAACACAAATGCTTTGACCGCAGCTTTACCTGCACCTAAGAAACCCGCCAACGGAAACTTAGACAGCACAACAAAAATTGAACCACCAAGAACAATCAGTACCGAGACCAGGTCGCCAAACATCCCAGGATCACCGGCACTGCCGATAACCATCGCCATCACTATGAAACCGATGGCTCCTAACATTCCGATTAGCGTCGCTAAATCCACTTCTTACTCCTTAACAATCAGATACCTTGGCGGCCACTTCAGCTTGCTGGCTAAGTATTTTATATGAGGCAACGTACAGTTATCGACCTATGCTAGCGAACATTAAGCAATAAATCGTCACAAAATACCAATTTAGTCGTTTCCAAGCGCCGCTGCATTGACCATAATAGCCTGCTACGATAAGGTTGCGCACAGTTTTTGGGGAGTGGCATGAGTAAAAAAAACGCAGATTCGTTGCAGTTCGAGCAGTCCATGCAGGAGCTGGAGCAGATTGTGCAACAGCTGGAACAAGGTGAACTGACTCTGGAGCAAGCGCTTAACCAATTTGAGCGCGGCATTGCGCTGGTTAAACATAGCCAACTTCAATTACAAAGTGCCGAACAAAAAGTGCAAATCCTGTTACAACAGCAGCAGCAAGAGCAACTGGCTACTTTTACCCCGCAGGCAGGAGACTAACTTGACCCCCGCCAGTTTACCGCTGTTTCAGCAACGCCTGGAACAACAACTTAAATATCTTATGCAACAGGGGCTGCCGGATACGGCCGTGCTGGAGCCAGCAATGTCTTATAGTTTATTGCTTGGTGGCAAACGGATCCGCCCCTACCTCGTGTACGTCACCGGTCAGCTGCTAGGTGCCAGACTGGAAGATTTAGACGCGCCAGCCATGGCAATTGAAGCTCTACATACCTATTCATTGATCCATGATGACTTGCCAGCGATGGATGATGACGATTTACGTCGCGGTAAAGCCACCTGTCACAAAGCCTTTGACGAGGCTACGGCAATTCTGGCTGGAGATGCTTTACAAGCTCTCGCCTTTGAGGTGCTGAGCAGTCATCCTTATCAACACGTTAGCAGCACCAGCCAAATTAAGATGGTGCAAGCATTGGCAAAGGCCGCCGGAGCGGCAGGAATGTGTGCAGGCCAGGCCATAGACCTGGCGCAAACCAATCAGCCGATTGAGTTAGATAAACTGGAGCAGATGCACCGCCTGAAAACCGGCGCCCTAATTGAATGCAGTGTCAAACTGGCTTATTACTGCAGCCCGTGTCAGGATCAAGCCGTGTTGCATGCCTTGCTCACTTTTGCCAGTGCACTGGGACTAGCATTTCAGGTACAAGACGATATTCTTGATATCGAAGGTGACACAAAAACACTTGGCAAGCCCCAAGGCTCTGATTTAAAAGCAAATAAGTCAACTTACCCCGCTTTACTAGGGCTAGATGGCGCTAAACAGAAAGCCTGGCAACTTTATCAAGCTGCACTAACAGCACTAGATAAGTTACCGGGGGACACCAGTGAACTCAGGGCCTTTGCCCACTATATAATCGCCAGAACGTTTTAACCAAGGCATGTGGTAACCAAGCTATGCATATTGATATGACGGATTATCCGCTACTGGACAAGGCTAACCTGCCCGAGCAACTCAGGCAGTTGCCACAGGAACAATTACCGCAACTGAGCCAGGAATTGCGCCAATTTTTATTGAAAACGGTCAGCCAGAGCAGTGGCCACTTTGCCTCAGGACTGGGTACCGTAGAGCTAACCGTCGCCCTGCATTATGTCTACAATACGCCCTTTGATCGGCTGATCTGGGATGTTGGCCATCAGGCCTACCCACACAAAATTTTAACTGGGCGCCGTGACCGTATGCATACCATTCGCCAAAAGGACGGTCTACACCCTTTCCCTTTTCGCGAAGAGAGTGAATATGATGTGCTGTCAGTAGGACACTCCAGTACCTCCATCAGTGCAGCCTTGGGAATGGCGATTGCAGCACGCCAGGCCAAGAGTCAACGTAAAGTTGTAGCCGTTATTGGCGATGGCGCTATTACTGCTGGTATGGCGTTTGAAGCCCTGAATCATGCAGGTGAAGTTAAACCTGATATGCTGGTTATTCTGAACGACAACGAGATGTCGATTTCCGAGAATGTTGGCGCCTTAAATCAGTATTTTGCCCGGATTTTATCAGGAAGCTTTTACACCAGTTTGCGTGAGGGTGGTAAAAAAATACTCAGCGGTATGCCGCCTTTACATGAGTTAGCAAGTCGGGCAGAAGAACACTTTAAAGGCATGGTGACGCCGGGAACCTTTTTTGAAGAACTGGGATTCAACTATATTGGGCCTATTGACGGCCACGATGTGCTGGGTTTAGTTGATACGATACGAAATATGCGCGCCTTAAAAGGACCACAACTGCTGCATATCGTCACCAAAAAAGGTAAGGGTTACGCCCCTGCTGAAGCTGACCCTATTGGCTATCACGCTGTCTCTAAATTTGATCCAACTCAGCATAAGCAACCAGATAAAAAGGTGGGCAAACCGACCTTTTCTAATATATTTGGCCAGTGGATTTGTGATATGGCTGAGCAGGACGAGCGTTTACAAGGTATTACGCCAGCGATGCGAGAGGGCTCAGACCTGGTGGCATTCTCAAAACGCTTCCCGAAGCGCTATTTTGATGTTGCCATTGCCGAACAGCACGCCGTTACTTTAGCTGCGGGTTTGGCGATTGAGGGGTTAAAGCCAGTAGTCGCTATCTATTCCAGCTTTTTACAGCGCGGCTATGATCAGCTGATTCACGATGTTGCTTTGCAGCAGCTGGATGTTTTATTCGCAATCGACCGCGCCGGTATTGTCGGTGCAGACGGACCGACTCATCAGGGGGCTTTCGATATCAGCTTTATGCGCTGTATTCCTAACTTGGTCATTATGGTTCCTTCTGACGAAAATGAATGTCGTATGATGCTGTATACCGGCTACCAATATCACGGAGCTGCTGCAGTAAGGTATCCTCGCGGCAGCGGCACAGGTATAGCTGTTACAGATCAGATGCAACTAATCGCAATAGGAAAAGCACATACCGTTCGTCACGGGCATAAGCTTGCTATTCTCGCCTTCGGCCCCTTGCTTTCTGCATGCCAGAGTGTTGCAGAAGAGTTAGATGCAACCCTGGTAGATATGCGGTTCGTCAAACCCTTAGATGAAGCATTGCTGAAACAATTGATGCAGAACCACCAAGCCTTTATTACCGTTGAAGACAACGCTATCATGGGTGGTGCGGGTTCAGCGGTCAATGAGTTCTTACTGAGAGAACAATATACTGGTCGTATCGTTAATCTCGGTTTACCTGATGAGTTTATCAAACAAGGGACGCAACAAGAGATTTATGCCGAACTGGGACTGGACTCTGCCGGTATTATGGCAACAGCGCGCCAGCTGGTTTGACTTTCATTGCACCGGATGCCTCGAGACAGAGGCATTCCGGTTCACTCAACATCTAACCAAATCAATCCCTCGGCCTGCAGGCGTAATACCTGAAGCTCCAAATCTGCACTCTCTTCAAATTCAAAAGCATCCAACTGATCGGCAAACTTTAAGCAGCCAACACCACTTTGTCCTGCTCGCATTAGCTGTTGCGCGGTGAGTGTAGCCAGCTTCAACGATGACTCCCAGCCTAATAATTGGCCACCAAGTAAAGGTAATGGGAAAAATGCGTAACCACCGAATACATCTAACGCCAATTTTTCAACGGTCGTAGACGGTTGAATTAACACCGAAGATAATTGCTCGACCAGCCGTTTGCTATATGGCGCAACTTGCGCCACAGTGATATCCCGGAAAACCACCACAAATTGCCAGTTTTCCAGTCGGACAACATAGTCCGAACCCCGTGTTTCGCGACTTAACACCGCAGTAAACTGCTGTAATAAGCTGTCGGTAATACCCTTACCATATTGCTGAACCAGAGGCTCTAGTGCCTGTGGTTGTAGCACCAGCAGTGCAATACTTTTTCCTTGTTCTTGCAAAGTTTGACTGTTGCGCTGGAAATGCTCAATATCCTTTGGCAATTGTTCCAACAAAAACCTGCGATTGCGTAAACCGCTCTGGCTGTCGCGATGCGTTAGTTTTTGCAACTCTTCATTTAGCTCATTTAGTCGCTGGTTCGAGTTTTCTAACTCCTGAGTGCGTTGTCTTACCAGACGCTCCAGCTGCTCTTGTTTCAGTAAGGTATTTTGTCGATATAACCAGAATAATCCATATAACGAACTAATAATGAGTAATAACCATAACAAACGATATATCAGAGTTTCATCAAAACGACGAGGGATCACCAATTGTATTTGCGTTTGTGTCGCATCATGCCACCCTTGATGACGATATTTTGCCTGCACAACAAATTCGAAACTCCCCGGTGGTAAATTGGTATATACAGCCTCGCGTCGCTCAGTTACCTGGTGCCAGTCCGTATCGAAACCTTGTAATTGGTAGCGGAATTCGAGGCTCTCTGGCCTGCTAAACTCGAGGGCCGTATAACTAATAGTCAAATTACGTTCATATTGCTCTAGTACCAGACGCCGATCTGCATTTCCAAGCGGATATCGCTGCTGACTACTCACTTGCTTTAACTGTAATTGAATCGGGGGCATGATAGTACCAGCCGGTTGCTCAGGCACAGCTACGACCCCTTTTAAGGTGGGATACCACAGCTGCTGCTGCCAGTAAGCGACTTTTGACTGGCCGGCGCCATTACAGCAACGGCTGGACAACGACCCCATTTGTCGATCAAAGGGTGACAAAATTTCCTCAATGCGATAGCCGTCTTTAGCGGCATTATGCAAACTGGCACGCTCTAGGCGGAAAATACCTTTACTGGTGCTGATCCAAATCCAGCCGCTGTATTGATGGTAATAAAAGCTCATTGCCGGACCATGCAGTAAACCATTGCCACTGTGAAGTTGCTGCCAATTCTGCCCAGACTGTTGAATAAAGATGCCATCATCAAGCGTGCTTGCCAACACCGTTTGATCGGGCAAAATTATCACCGCCAGGATATAAGCGTTATATAACGGCGTACCTGAGCCAAGTCGGTTTAAGCGCTGCTGTTGTCGTCGGTATAGCCCTCTGCTGGTACCAATCACCAGTTGGGCTGCGGAATCGGCTAAAGCTGTAATCTGACGTGACTCAAACTCTTGATTCAAATCTGAGTATTCTAAGCCAGCCTCTGAGAAATAATAGAGCCCCTGTAGCGCGCCTATCCAGGTCCCACCAAGCACTGAACTTTGCACTACCCTAACCGTCTGCCCCAATAACTCTGGGAAAACTGGCTCGAGACGAGAATGAACCAAGCGGAATACTCCGCGTTCCAATCCAAACCACAATTCATCAGATGAGGGCCAATAAACGGCATGAACAGTTTGCCCAAGCAAGGCATCCTGCGTTAATAATGTCTGGTATTCTCCGTCTTTATCCAGAATACCGACGTCTGTCTGCGTGGCCAGCAGCAGTTTCCCCTGCGGCGTCAGAGCGAGACTGCGCACTACCGATTCAGTAGAGGGTTGCAAGCGCCGGATCTGAGTTATACCCGCACGATATACCCCGTCGCTGAAACTCGTTAGCCAAAGCTGCCCGCTGCGATCTTCAAACAACTCACTAAACCATGGCGAGTTGCCAAGCTCTTGCACCGTGACAGTCTGCCATTCTTGCTGCTGATACCGATAAAATAACTTACGATACGCTGAGATCCAGGTCGCACCTTGACTGTCCTCTAGTACCTGATAAACGGGCGTTTTGCCATTATCAGGCAAGGCTACCGGCACGACGGTTTGCATTTCCGTCAGTCGATATAACCCAGACTCAGCTGCGAGCATTAAGCCTTGCTGCGTCCAACTGACATCATAAACCGGGGTTTGCATTAACTCGGCTGGCAGCTCATATTGCGACCAGTCGCCATCGGCATTGCGCTGATACAACATTTCAGCGGCCACAACCCAGATTTTCTGTTGATATCGTTCTAACTGACTGACAACCGCCTTTATTTGCTCGATACGCCTGACTTGCCCCTGACTAACTTGGAACAACTGATCTGCGGCGATCCAGACGTCACCATCAGCCAACTCGATCATTGACGTGACTTCGTTAAAAATCGGCAAACGTTCGAACTGCATTTTTTGTGGTTTGAGCAAGGTTAAGCCAGCTTTAGTGCCAACCCAAATCCGGCCTTCAGTGTCGGTCAGTAAACGGGTTATGGCATTACTTGCAAGTTGCGGGTGGGTTTCGGTAGTAAAGACATCAAATTGATGGCCATCAAAGCGATGCAAGCCATAGAGAGTACCGAACCATAAATACCCCTGATGATCTTGTGTAACTGCACGTACCGAGTTACTACTAAGACCGTCAGCGCTGGTCCAATGTTTAATATCGTAGTCAAAAACAGAGGGAGTGTAGGCAGACAGCGGAGCTAACCAGATTAGCATTAAGATACCGCAGAACAGTCGCATCTTTCCTCCCTAGAGCATGGATCCCTATAGCCAGCCTTGCTTTAATAAAGCATGCATAATCAGTAAGGCCGGTATTGCTGCCAACAGGTCGTCCAGCATAATGCCAACCCCACCATGCACGCGCTGATCAAACCAACGGATCGGCCAGGGTTTGACAATATCAAAGAAGCGGAATAATACAAAGCCCACTAACAGACTGCTCACCGAAATCGGCACCAGCAGCATTGTTAGCATAAAGCCGATAATCTCATCCCAGACAATGGCACCGTGATCATGCTCGCCGGCATCAGATGCAGCCTTGCCACAAATATAGCAACCCAGTGCGGTGCCAAATAGCAAAAACAGCCCGTACCACAGCGTGCCTAACTGGCTGAATAATAAGATCAGTGGCACCGCAGCTAAGGTACCAAAGGTGCCGGGTGCTTTTGGCGCTAAACCACTGCCAAAACCCAGGGCTAAGAAATGCTGCCATTTAGACAGCTGAAATTTTGTGTTTTGCATCAGAAATGGACAAAGCCGGTATGTTGATAACTAATGGCCTGTTCCCCAGCTTTTAATTCCAGTTTGCCACTGGCGCCGGTAATACGGCCGATACAGGTAACGGGCACGCCATAGGGGCTTAACAGCACATCAAGGGCACCACGACGACTCTCAGGTACCGTAAACAGCAGCTCATAGTCCTCACCACCGGATAAAGCTAACTGTAAGGCTTCGGCCTGATCGCAGCTGTCTTTTAATGCCTGTGACATCGGAATGCGATTGACATCAATAAAGGCGCCAACGCCAGAGCGGCGCAGAATATGCGGCAAATCACCGGCCAGACCATCAGAGATATCCATCGCACTGCTTGCCAGATTGCGCAGCGCCTGCCCCAGGGCGACCCGGGCTGATGGATAATGAAAGCGTTGCAGCAGGTGGGCCTGATGCTTTTTACTGACCTGATGTTGGCCCTGCACCAACTTTAAACCAAGCGCGGCATCGCCCAAAGTGCCGGTAACATAGATATAATCACCGACCTTGGCCCCGCTGCGGGTAATGGCCTTACCATGCGGCACCAACCCCTTGGCAATCATGGTCAGACTAAGTGGTCCGCGGGTGGTATCGCCACCGATCAGCTGGCAGTGATAATAATCGGCGGTTTCATGTAAACCGGCAGCAAATTCCGCCAGCCAGTCTTCGTTGACTTCCGGCAAGGTTAGGGCTAACGATAACCAGGCGGGTTCCGCGCCCATCGCAGCCAGGTCGCTGACGTTCACCGCCACCAACTTATGCCCCAAAGCCCGGGGATCCACATCGGCAAAGAAATGGGTGCCACACACCATAGTATCGGTGGTGATCACCAGATCAAAGCCATCCCGCACCTGCAGTACAGCACCGTCGTCACCGATCCCCACTTGGGTATCAGCGCGTTTCGCCCCGGCCTGACTAAAGTACCGGGCAATTAAATCAAATTCACCCATACAGATTAAAAAGCCGACTTACGTCGGCCTCCATAAAGCAGGTTATGCTGGTCGTAATACCCGGACGGCTTTGTCCAGGATACCATTGACGAATTTGTGGCTGTCATCCGCGGCGAAGGCTTTGGCCAGTTCGATCGCCTCATTAATGACAACCTTATAGGGCACATCCAGGCGGTACTTCAGCTCATAAGCCGATACCCGTAACACGGCTTTCTCGACCAGATCGATATCTTCAAACGGCCGTTCCAGAAAGGGTTTAATGGCTTCATCGAGCTTGCTGTGATGTAACACCACGCCACGCAGAATATCCTGGAAGTAAGGCACATCCAGATGTTTGACATTGTTTTCCAGCAACAGTTGCTGTTCAATATCGGCAATCGGATTCTGGCTGACTTGCCAGCTGTAGATGCCTTGTACCGCTAACGAGCGGGACTGACGACGCACATTTGGTTTCATGCCGGTTTCCTGTTACAGCTGCTCAAGCACATTAATCATTTCCAGTGCCGACATCGCTGCTTCACCGCCTTTATTGCCTGCCTTGGTTCCGGCACGCTCAATCGCCTGCTCGATACTGTCAACAGTCAGCACGCCAAATGCCACCGGCAGGTCAAACTGCATCGCGACCTGGGCAATACCTTTCACACATTCGCCGGACACATATTCAAAGTGCGGCGTGCCACCACGGATCACCGCGCCCAGCGCAACGATAGCGTCGTATTTTTTGCTGGCAGCAACCCGCTGCACCGCTAATGGCAGTTCGAAGGCACCGGGGATCCGCACCACGGTAATATCTTCAGCGGCGATATTGCCGACACGCTGTAAGGTATCTACGGCGCCGCTAAGCAAACTTTCGACGATAAAACTGTTAAAGCGCGCGACCACGATCGCGATCTTTTTACCTGTTGCAGCATAGCCTGCTTCAATCACCTGCATTGCCAGTCCTTACTTGTTAACTGCCACTAAAATCAGCCGCGCATAATAGCATAGTTTGCGACGTTCTGGCAGAGGCTTATTCAGAAACGTAATCCACCACTTCCAGGCCAAAGCCTGACAGCGCGTGATACTTTTTCGGTTGGCTTAACAGCCGCATTTTCCGCACACCAAGGCTGGCCAGAATTTGCGAGCCGACGCCAACATTACGGGAGGTACCTTTCCAGGGGGCAGAGCGGGGTTTTTCACCTTTATCTTCGGCCTGGAAATTCTGCACCATTTGCACCAGCTCGTCAGTCGACTCGTGCTTACCCAGTAGCACGAGCACCCCGCCCTCGTCAGCAATACGCTGCATGGCAGTGTGCAATGGGAAACTCAGATTAGCGCCACGGTTGCTCAGTAATAAATCACTGAAGGTATTGTGTAAATGTACCCGCACCAAAGTTGGTTGTTCTGGCTGGATTTCCCCTTTCACCAGCGCAAAATGCAGCTGATTATCGATAGTATCTTTAAAGGTCACCAGTTCAAACTCGCCCATCTCCGTTGGCAGCTGGCAGGTTGCCACTTTTTCGATAGTGGTTTCATTCAGGTTACGGTATTCAATCAGATCGGCAATGGTGCCAATCTTAATATTATGTTGCTTGGCAAAGACTTCCAGATCCGGACGCCGCGCCATGGTACCGTCATCATTCAGGATCTCGACAATCACAGCGGCCGGTTCCAGGCCAGCCAGACGCGCTAAGTCACAACCGGCTTCGGTATGCCCAGCCCGCACCAGCACACCGCCGTCCTGCGCCATTAACGGAAAAATATGGCCGGGCTGCACGATATCTGCCGGGCTGGCATCACGAGCTACCGCCGCTTTCACAGTGCGGGCGCGGTCTGCCGCCGAAATACCGGTGGTAACCCCCTCGGCGGCTTCAATCGATACCGTAAAATTGGTCGAGAACGGCGATTTATTGGCATCAACCATTAACGCCAGATTAAGCTGCTTGCAGCGCTTTTTGGTCAGGGTTAAACAAATCAGACCGCGGCCATATTTGGCCATAAAGTTAATGGCTTCCGGCGTGACATATTCGGCCGCCATCACCAGATCGCCTTCATTCTCACGATCTTCATCATCCATCAGGATCACCATCTTGCCCTGACGGATATCTTCAATAATTTCAGCGGGGGTATTCAGTTGCATAACTAACCTTCTTATAAAAAGCCGCGCTGCGCCAGCAACGCCAAATCAACACCGCCCTTAGGCGCCGCAACCGGTGTGGTTAACAGCCGCTGGATATAGCGGGCTAACAGATCCACCTCTATATGTACCCGACTGCCTTTTTGCAAGGTCAGTAAGGTAGTTTGTGCTGCCGTATGCGGCACTATGGTTAAGCGAAATCGGTCAGTCAGTACTTCATTTACGGTCAGACTAATGCCATCGATAGTCACCGAGCCCTTGTGGGCAATAAAGGGCGCCAGTTCTGCCGGCAGCGCAAACCACAGTTGCCAGGCACGGGCGCTTTGTTCCATGGCCAGCAAAGACGTCACCCCATCGACATGACCACTCACCAGATGCCCACCGAGACGCCCGGTTGCCAGCAGTGCCTTCTCCAGATTCAGCAACTGCCCGACCTTATATTCACCAAAGCGGGTCAGGGCTAAGGTTTCAGCTGACAAGTCGGCACTAAAAGACTGGCTACCCAGCGCAGTGACCGTCAGACAGACGCCATTCGTCGCGATACTATCGCCCAATTTGACGTCGCTAAAATCCAGACTACTGCTCTGGATGGTGACACTGAGATCGCCGCCCTTGGGGCTAAGCCGGCTCAGGGTGCCAGTGGCTTCAATAATACCGGTAAACATCTTATTCCTCGCTCAGGCGGGCGCGCAGGCGCAGGTCCGGCCCCAGACTAATGACCTCATTAAACGCCAGTTTTGGCGTCTGCGCCAGTTGCTGAAAATCACCCAGTACCGCCAATGGCCGGCCTTGCTCGCCCAGCAGCAGCGGGGCCTGATACAGCAGTAATTCATCGACTAAGCCAGCTTTTAGCAAACTGCCCGCTAATATCGCGCCGGCTTCGGTCCACAGACTATTAATCTGTCGCGCTGCGAGTCGAGTTAGTAGCTGAGCCAGGTCCAACCGACCGTCAGCACTTAGCGCCAGTGGCAGTTGTTCCACTGTTACCCTTGTCACGGCTAACTTACGTGGCGCGGCGTCAGCGGCATAACACAGCAGCACAGGACCACCTTCATTGAACAGCGGCTCGTTGCCGCTTAACCGCTGCTGCCGGTCCAGAATCACCCGCAGTGGCTGGCGTAAACTGCCATCGGCGAGCGGCCGGATCAAGGCAGCCGGCTCTGCGCCAGCATCGCTACTTTGCCGTACCGTTAAACGTGCCGCATCGGCGAGTACAGTACTGGCAGTGGATAAAATCGCGCTAACCTGTGCCCGCCATAACTGCACGTCAGCGCGTGCGGCGTCACTGGTTAGCCATTGACTCTGGCCATTCGCCAGGGCGGTACGCCCATCCAGACTGGCCGCCAGTTTCAGATACAGATAAGGCCGCTGCCGCTCCATCCGGCTTAAAAAGCCCGGATTAAGCGCTCTGGCTTCCTCAGTTAATAAACCGTGCGCAACGCTAATGCCAGCTTGTTGCAATATGGCGACGCCCTTACCGGCGACCAGCGGATTCGGATCCAGCATTGCAATCACCACCCGGGCGACACCGGCTTTTACCAGGGCTTCCGCACAAGGTGGCGTGCGACCATAGTGGGCACATGGCTCCAGCGTCACGTAACAGGTCGCCCCCCGGGCGGCGCTGCCGGCTTGTTGTAAGGCAAAGACTTCAGCATGCGGGCCGCCGGCTTGCTGATGAAAGCCTTCGCCGAGCACCTGGCCATCCTTAACCACCAGCGCTCCCACATTGGGGTTGGGATCAGTAGTAAAACGGCCCTGTGCTGCCAGCGCCAGCGCGCGGCGCATAAAAGCATGATCGGCCTGACTAAAACTCACCTTATTGCTCTCCGAGGCGGGCAATTTCTTCACCAAACTCGCGGATATCTTTAAAGGAGCGGTACACCGAGGCAAAGCGCACATAAGCAACTTTATCGACTTTCACCAGCTCATCCATTATCAGATTCCCCAGCAAATTACTGGCGACTTCCCGCTCACCGGTAGCCCGGAGCTGGGATTTAATTTTATTAATCAGCTGCTCAATTTGTTCGGTCGCCACCGGCCGCTTTTCCAGCGAGCGTAATAAACCGCTGCGTAACTTATCTTCATTAAAGGGTTCACGGGAGCCGTCACGTTTAATAATTCGTGGCATCACCAACTCTGCCGCTTCAAAGGTAGTAAAGCGTTCGTGGCAAGCCAGGCACTCGCGACGACGGCGCACCTGATGACCATCGGCGACCAGACGCGAGTCAATGACCTTGGTATCATCGGCATTACAAAAGGGACAATACATACTGACCTTTTACCCCCTAGCTAACTGTTCAGGACAAGGCGCTAACAGCCTGTTTAGCCGGCGCTTTGCATAAAAGAATGGCCGCATTAGCGGCCATCATAGCATAGCACGAGTTATGCCTTAGGCATAAACCGGGAAGCGGCCACAGACTTCAGCCACCTGAGCCCGTACCTTGGCAATTACCGCCTCGTCACCACGGCTATCCAGCACATCACAAATCAGGTTAGCAACTAAACGTGCTTCGGCTTCTTTAAAACCACGACGGGTAATAGCCGGGGTACCGATGCGCAGACCGCTGGTAACAAATGGCGAACGCGGGTCGTTCGGTACTGAGTTCTTGTTTACCGTAATATGCGCCTGCCCTAACCAGGCATCGGCATCTTTACCGGTGATATCTTTATCAATCAGATCCATCAGGAACAGATGGTTCTCGGTACCACCGGATACAATCTTATAGCCACGGCTGATCATCTCAGCACACATGGCTTTAGCGTTCACCAGCACCTGCTGCTGATAAA
The DNA here is from genome assembly GCF_000245735.1 of Alishewanella jeotgali KCTC 22429. Lineage (GTDB taxonomy): Bacteria > Pseudomonadota > Gammaproteobacteria > Enterobacterales > Alteromonadaceae > Alishewanella > Alishewanella jeotgali. Next base: position 137,405 of record NZ_AHTH01000048.1, on the reverse strand, counting down.
CTTTAAATTCCGGCTGCAGCGCTTCTTTAAAGGCTACCGCTTTCGCCGCGATCACATGCATTAACGGGCCACCCTGTCCGCCCGGGAATACCGCTGAATTCAGTTTCTTCTCAATGGCTTCATTCTTCCGGGCCAGGATCAGACCGCCACGAGGGCCGGCCAGGGTTTTATGGGTGGTGGTGGTCACCACATCGGCGATAGGTACCGGGTTGGGATACAGACCCGCCGCCACCAGACCGGCAACGTGCGCCATATCCACCATCAGGTAGGCACCGACTTTATCCGCAATCTCACGGAAGCGCTGCCAGTCAACAATACCTGAGTAAGCCGAGAAGCCGGCAATAATCAGCTTCGGCTTGTGCTCTAACGCCAGCGCTTCAGCCTGATCATAATCAATCACACCCGTTTCAGGATGCAGACCGTACTGTACTGCATGATACAGCTTACCAGAGGAACTAACTGTGGCACCGTGGGTCAGGTGACCGCCATGGGCCAGACTCATGCCAAGAATGGTATCGCCGGCATTTAATAAGGCCAGGAATACTGCTGAGTTTGCCTGTGAACCTGAATGCGGTTGTACGTTGGCGTAGTCGGCACCAAATAATTCTTTCGCGCGGGCAATGGCTAAATCTTCCGCGATATCCACATATTCACAGCCGCCGTAATAACGTTTGTGCGGATAACCTTCAGCATATTTATTGGTTAATTGTGAACCTTGCGCCTGCAGCACCCGGGGGCTGGCATAGTTTTCTGACGCGATCAGCTCAATGTGAGCCTCCTGCCGCTCAGTTTCCTGAACCATGGATTGCCATAATTCCGGATCAAAATCCGCAATATTCATATCACGCTTTAACATGCTTTCTCCTGGGCGCGGCTATCACGCTTAACGTTAACGACAGTTTGAAAAACTGGCGGCTATTCTACCCTGAAATAAAAATTGTTGCACCGAAAAAACAGCCATCCAGACTTCTGAAAAAGCAAATCTGCCGCCGGCGCCGTATTAGCGCGCTAAAAATGTGCAGCAAAGTTGCCAAAGCCGCGGCCATCGGCTACATTACTGGCTATTCATACAGTATTTTAAGTAACGATGACTTCGACGCGGAAAATTATTCATCTGGATATGGACTGCTTCTTCGCCGCCGTGGAGATGCGCGATAATCCGCGGCTGCGTGATATTCCGCTCGCCATCGGCAGTGACGGTAAACGGGGTGTCGTCGCCACCTGTAATTATCCGGCGCGGGCCTTTGGCGTGCGCTCCGCGATGTCCAGTCATGAGGCGTTAAAACGTTGCCCGCAGCTGACTTTTGTCCGCGGCAATATGGATAAATATCAGGCAGTCAGTAAGCAGATCCGCCAGATTTTTTTGCGCTACACGCCGTTAGTCGAGCCCTTATCTCTCGATGAAGCCTATCTTGATGTCAGTGCCAGCCCACATTTTGCCGGCAGCGCCACGTTGATTGCCGAAGATATCCGCCGTAGCGTGTTCGCGGAAACCGGTCTGACCGTCTCCGCCGGGGTGGCACCAAATAAATTTCTGGCAAAAATTGCCAGTGATGAAAATAAGCCGGATGGGCTTTTTGTGTTAACGCCGGCTAGGGTAGCCGACTTTGTCGCCGCTCTACCGCTACGCAAAATTCCCGGCGTCGGCCCCAAGGCAGCAGAGAAGCTGGCCAGGCTGGGACTACAATTTTGCCGCGATATTGTACCGCCGGGTGGTGAAGTGCCGCTGCCGTTACTAAGCGCCCTACTCAAAGAGTTCGGCAGTCAAACTGCCAGTTTATTAGAGCGCTGTCAGGGTATCGATCTGCGGGAGGTGCAACCGAGCCGGGAGCGCAAATCGGTTGCAGTGGAGCGGACCCTGGCCAGCGATTTACACCAGCTAACTGACGCCCAGCAGATGCTGCAACAGTTATTGCCGGATTTACAACGCCGGCTCGAGCAAAGCGGCAAGGCGCATTTACTGGCCAAAATCGGCGTGAAATTAAAGTTTAGTGATTTTCGGCTGACCACAGTCGAGACGCAAAGCCAGCATCTGGATCCGGTTTTACTAAACGAGCTGTTAACACAGGCCTGGCAAAGACGCGCGGATCAGGGTATTCGCTTGTTGGGATTGCAATTGGGCTTTAAAACACAGTGCGAAGAGCAGTTAAGTCTGCCATTTGAGGTGGCGCTAACGCATCCTAATGAATTTAATAATAGTGCAGTCTGTCTGCCTGGTTAAGCCAGCAGGTTTAAAGCATAGCAGCAGTGCCAACTAAACCGGCAATAAAGTCGGCTGCAATAAAAAGCCGGCGCTAGGCCGGCTCTTTTACAAAAACGAGACTAATTAACCGGTAACAGTGACGTTTTCAGCCTGTGGGCCTTTTTGACCTTCAGTAACTTCGAAAGTTACTTTCTGACCTTCAACCAGCGTTTTACGACCAGTGCCGTTGATGGCGCGGAAGTGTACAAACACGTCTTTGCCGCCGTCACGGGCGATAAAACCAAAACCTTTTTCCTCGTTGAACCACTTCACTGTACCAGAAATTAACTGTGACATAACATTCTCTTACTTAAACAAAAGTTTGCCGGAGCTCCGGCGTCTTAAATATTACCGGCCAGGTAATCGAGCTGATAGATATTCAACCGCATTATCAGTGGCGCTGATGCTGTGGTCAACATAAATACCGGAGCGAGCAGAACTTTCGTTGCTGCACAGGCCGTACCGGCGACATGGCAAGTTTTGCTATGTCACCTTTTGAGTGTAGCAGCAGATGTTGAAAAAATAATCACTCCGGCTGAATTTTTTTCCGCCGCACCGGTGCACTGCCATCATCGCCGCCCTGAAAGAAACGCTTGCCCGTGTCCGCTGGGCTGGCGGCAGGTTTTGCCGCTACCCGTGCTGCCTTGCCAGCACCTGGTTTAGTCAGCTTAGTTTGCGCGGCTTTCTTCGGCGCCACCTTAACTACCGGCTGACCATTAAAGCGTGCTGCCAACCCCTCCAGGGCACTGAATTCTGCTGGCCGTCGTAAGAAGGCTTCTATTTTCTGTAGTGCTGACCAATCCTTTGGCCCCACCAGCGAGATTGCGGTCCCCTTGGCACCAGCACGACCGGTACGCCCTATGCGGTGTACATATTCTTCCGGATGTTTTGGCAAATCGAAGTTAATGACATGCGATACTTGCAACAGATCCAAGCCGCGCGAGGCCAAATCGGTCGTGACCAACACCTGATACTTGCCGCTGGCGAAATCCTGCATCACTTTATTACGCTGTGCCTGATTTAAACGCGCACTTAGCCCGATAGCGGGCAAACCGGCTTGCTGACAAAACTCGGCCAGCCGGCCGGCATCGTCGCGGGTTGCGGTAAAGATAATCAATTGCTTCAGGCTTTCCTGCTGTAACAACTTCGCTAGCAGCGCTTCTTTGTGCGTTAAATGATCGGCAAAATAAAAGCGCTGGCTGATATCACTATGTATCTCGTGCCCGCTATTTACACTAACCCGAAACGGATTCTTTAACAGCGCCAGTGATAACGCATCTAAGTCGGTATGCTCGAGCGTGGCGGAAAACAACAAGGTCTGCCGTAAGCGGTGAGCGGCGGCTTTATTAATGATGGTCAGTTGTGGCAAGAAACCCAGATCCAGCATCCGATCCGCTTCATCGAGGATCAGCATTTCCAGGCCCTGTAAAAATACCGACTTATGCTCGAGGTGATCAACAAAGCGACCAGGCGTGGCCACGATAATGTCTGGCTGGCGTTTCAGCAGCTTTTCCTGATCATTAAAATTCTCGCCTCCCACCAGCAACACGGCAGTCACCGGGGTATTGGCCACGAATAGTCGTAACTGGGCATAGACTTGTTTAGCCAGCTCACGGGTCGGCGTTAGGATCAGCGCCCGCGCATCCTGTTTCGATAATGCCCGGCTTTTTAACAACCGCTGCATCATCGGCAGCAAATAGGCCAGCGTTTTACCCGAGCCGGTTTTTGACGATACCAGCAGATCGCGTCCAACCATCACTGCCGGTATGGCTTCCTGCTGGATCTCGGTGGGCCGGGCAAAGCCTAAATGTTGTACAGACCGCAGCAAACGCGGGTCAAGCCCCATATCCTGAAATTGCAAAATATCTTTCTCCAAAAATCTGGCGCCTATTATACCCTAATTGTCTGCGCCCGCCCATCGCGCTAGTATAGCGGCACCTTTCGCAACACCTGGATAAGTTAACGATGAGTAATGCCCTGAAAGAACAATTGCTGAAAGCCGGCCTGGCTGATGCCAAGAAACTCAAAGCCGTGAAAAAGCAGCAACATCAGCAACGGGTGCAGGCACCGAAAAATCAAAAAGTGGTCAATGAAGCCAGCATTCTGGCTGAGCAACGTCGGCAGGAACAGGTCGCCCGGGATCAGGAGCTAAACCGGCAAAAGCAGGCTGAACTGCAGAAAAAAGCCATCGCCGCCCAGGTGAAACAGCTGATCGAAACCAATCAGATTAAGATGAGTGGTGAAGTGGCGTTTAACTTTACCGATGGCAAGCTGGTGAAACGGCTTTACGTTAATGATAAGTTGCATAGTGAATTAACCCGTGGTTTACTAGCCATTGCCCGCTTAGGTGAGCACTATGCACTGGTGCCGGCGCAGATTGCTGAAAAGATCCAGCAGCGCCAGCCAGAAAGTATAGTGTTACTAAATAGCCGGCACGAACACCAGGTAGCGGCTGAGGACGACCCTTACGCTGCCTATCAAATCCCGGATGATCTGATGTGGTAACTTACAGCTCATCCTTACCGCTAACAGAAGGAGCAAGAGAATGCGGTTTCTGATTCAGTTTAGCCTGCTTTTATTACTATTCGTCAGCCAGTCGCTGTCGGCCGCGTCGGTTTGGCAAGTCAGTAAAGGGGATAAAACCTTTTATCTGGCAGGTACAGTACATCTACTTAGTGAAAGTGATTTTCCGCTGCCCAAAGCCTACGATACCGCTTTTAATGCCAGCTCTAAGCTGCTGTTTGAGACCGATCTTGGCGCTATGACCCAGCCGCAAGGCATGATGCAACTGATGTCGCAGAATACCTTTGCCCCGGGGCAAAGTCTGCAACAAGTCTTATCACCAGAAGTTTATGCCAAATTAAAAGCCGAAGCCGAAAAACGGCAATGGCCACTGACCTCGTTAGAACAATTTAAACCAGCCTTTGCTTCTATGACTATGTCAGTACTGGAACTACAACGGCTGGGAGCCGCCGGTACCGGCGTTGATATGCATTACTGGCAATTGGGCCAGCAACAAAACAAGACGCTGGCCGGTCTGGAAACCCTGGATGAGCATCTTGGGGTGTTAAACGCCATGAATCAGCTCGATGCCAATCTGGTGATCAGCTCGACCCTAAACGATCTGGATAAACTGGAAGCTATGCTGGGTGAGATGAAAGCGGCCTGGGTTAAAGGTGATGTTGCTCAGCTTGAAGCACTGTTTTTGAAAGATCTGCAGCAATATCCCGAACTGGAAGCCATTCTGCTGACCGACCGCAACCACGCCTGGATGAACACCCTGACCACACTGCAGCAAAATAATGTGATGGTTTTGGTGGGAGCCCTGCATCTGGCAGGCAAAGATGGCTTACTGAAGTTGTTAGCTGATCAGGGATATCAGTTGACACAAATGACGGAATAAAATCAGCCCCCTTACATTCCCAGAACACGCCCGCTATTGCGGGCGTAGTTTTAGGCGTCGGCTAGAGTTTTTCTCTGGCGCGGATCCCCTGCTGCGCCGGGCTAAAACTACTTTGTACCCGCCACTTCGGGCGGATCGGCGTCAAGGGTAATTCTCGTTTGCGCGCTACCAATAAGTAACTGGAGGCAAACAGGTTTAGAAAGCGTTCGTTAAACTTCTGCCAGCTGTTTTGCCTAAACTCCTGTGCCAGCATGGCACTGCAAAAGAACCGCTGCTCGGCAATCACTTCAAAACCGATCAAATGCAGCCAATCTTTGATCCGGGCTGCACTAAAGAAATGCCCCAGCCAGGGTAGTTGCTGCTGATAAGCAGGCAAACAGCGCCAAAACCCCAACCAGCTATGTGGGTTAAAGCCACTGAGTAGTAAATAGCCGTCGGCAACCAGCACCCGGTGTGCTTCGCGGATCACATGATGCGGATCATTCTGAAACTCCAAACAATGACTCAATAACACCGCATCGACACTGCTACTGGCGATCGGCAAGGCGTCCGGTTCAGCCACCAAATCCGGGGTAATACTGCCGGACCCCAGCCGTAACTGATGGCGCACCCGGCATTCCGGTGTGGCCAACTGGCAGCTAAGATCGCCGACTTTTAACAAATAGTAGCCGAAAATCTGCTGCCACCAGGGTGCCAGCTGCTGTTCCAGTGCCGCAGCCAAGGCCGGGCCCTGACGAAAACTTCGCCAGTGTTTCGGCGCTTGCAGCTGATTTTCACGTAATGCCGGTTTCATGTTAAGGTGCAGCCTTCTTTGCGATGCATGGAGCCTTCAAATGCCAGAACTGATCCCGCTACCTGCCTTTAATGATAATTATATCTGGGTTCTGACCGAGCAACACAACCCCTACTGTCTGGTTGTCGATCCGGGTGATGCTGAAGTAGTTATCCAGTTTCTGCAGCAACAGCAAAAAAGGCTGGCTGCGATCCTGATCACCCATCACCATGCTGATCATACCGGCGGTATCCGGCAATTAAAACAACAATACCCAGCCTGCCGGGTAATAGGCCCTGCTGCAGAAAAATCGAAAATTCAAGGGCTTGAACAGCTAGTTTCTGGTGGCGATCTATTGAGTGTACCCGAGCTAAACTGGCAGTGCCAGGTATTCGACCTTCCCGGTCATACCGCAGGTCATATTGGTTTTTATTCAGCGCCCGTTCTGTTTTGTGGTGATACCCTGTTCAGCGTTGGTTGTGGCCGCTTATTTGAGGGGACCGCAAAGCAGCTGTATCAGTCTTTGCAATCCCTGGCGGCACTGCCAGATGATACCCTGCTCTGCTGTACCCACGAATATACCCTTGCCAATATTGCCTTTGCCCTGAGCATAGAGCCAGAGAATACCGAGTTGCAGCTGTACCTAAAGCATTGCCAGCAAAAACGTCAGTTATCTGAGCCTACACTACCGGCGCTATTGGCGAACGAGAGAAAAGTTAATCCATTTTTACGCTGTGAAAACATAGTGTTACAGCGTAAATTTAACCAAAACTCGGCGTTGGCATTGTTTACCCTATTAAGACAAGCTAAAGACCAGTTTAAATCCTGACTTGCAATGTCTGGTCAGACAGGTAATATCGTCGTTTTACATTTGGAACCTTGTTATGACTGTAAGAATCTCTGCCGTAGTTTTGCTGGCTCTGCTTAGTGGCTGTGTCAGTACGACAGGGTCTAACGCTGATAACACGGCTGACACTGCGGTTCAGCCTGCAGTAAAACCTAAAGCTACTGATTTTCATAAAGATACAGCATCTGCCGAATTGATTGCTGAACGCTTATGGAGTGCCGGCCTCAGTGAGGAGCAATTGTTGGAGGCATCTGAGCTGGAAGACCTTTGGCAACGGATCCAGGCACAACTATCTTTTAAAGTACCGCAAACACGCCCCATTATTGAACACCGGAATTTCTACGCCGATAACCAGGGTTATCTGGATCGGATTGCCGGTCGGGCGCAGCCCTTTCTGTTTTTTATCGTCGAAGAACTGGAAAGACGGCAAATGCCGCTGGAGCTGGCGTTATTACCTATCGTTGAGAGTGCTTTTGACCCTTATGCCCAATCGCCCTCGCGCGCTGCCGGTATGTGGCAATTTATGCCGGCCACGGCTAAGCGTTTTGGTTTAGCGCAAAATAGCTGGTACGATGGCCGTAAAGATGTGGTGCAATCCACCCGGGCAGCGCTAGATTATTTAGAGTATCTGTATAACACCCTGGAGCATGACTGGCTCAACGCCATTGCCGCTTATAACGCCGGAGAAGGCCGCATTATGCGAGCGATCCAGGCCAACAAGAAGCGGCGCTTACCGACAGATTTCTGGTCTCTGGACTTACCCGCAGAAACCACGGCCTATGTGCCAAGACTACTGGCACTGGTCGATATTTTACAGCGGCCGGAAGAGTTTGAGATTGTCTGGAAATTTATTGCTAACGAGCCCAAGATCGCAATAGTCGATGCCGGACGGCAATTAGATTTGGCCGTCGCCGCAGAGCTGGCGGGCATCAGCGTCGCCGATTTACAGGCGTTAAATCCCGGCTACAGCCAGTGGGCAACCGCGCCGGAAGGACCACACCAACTGGTATTGCCGGTAGAAAAAGCCGAACATTTCTCTGCCCAGTTAGCCCAAACGCCGGTAGAAAAAATGATGCAGTGGCAGCCGTATCAGGTTAAAAGCGGCGATACCCTGGGTGCAATCGCCAAACGTTATGGCATCAGTGTTGCAGCACTACAAAAACTGAACAATCTGACCAGCAACAATATCCGTATCGGCCAGAATCTGTTAATCCCTAGAAGCGATACCACTGCTGCTGCGCAACAGACTCAATTAGCTGAAGCCACTGCTCAGACTCCTGCTACGGCGGTTAAACACCAGATCCAACGTGGCGACACGCTGTGGGATCTCAGCCGAAAATATGATGTGACGGTGGCACAAATCCGGGAGTGGAATAAGCTTGCCGCTGGCGCACCTTTACGTGAAGGTCAGCAACTGACCATTTACAGCAAGCAGCAACCGCTGGTACTGGCGACAACCCGCACGCTAAATTATCGGGTCAGACCTGGCGACTCGTTATCGAAAATCGCGCAACGATTCAGCGTATCGGTGGCAGATATTGTAAAGTGGAATAATATTAATACAGAAAACTTTCTACAGCCTGGACAACAACTAAAACTGTTAGTTGACGCCGGTGCAGTCTAATAGCGCGAATCGGGGGTACCTATGATCTGCCGTCTGATGCTACTATTAATGTTAATATTCAGCTTAGCGGCCAAGGCAGATTTTAAGCTGGATGGCCAACTTAGTCTTCACCTCAGTAACGGTGAACGAGAACAGAAGGCCTTTCCTTTATCTCTAATCAGGGAGCAAGGCGCTTACCTGTTCTCGGTAGGTGAGCTGACAACACGTTTGCCCAGTCCATTGCAAAAGTACTCTTTGGCGTTGGTTTTGCAACATGAGCAGGAAGTCTGGGTTACTGATTTTAGTCCACAGCCGCTACAAGGGTTTAACTTACAATTACCCGGCTACGAAATCAGTCTTTATCGGGATCCGCAAGCCAGAACAGCCAGAGGACGTTTTGTTTTACAAATGAATGAAGAGCTGTATTATTTCAGTCGAGGACCCGGCCAAATCAACTTTTTATTCAATGATCAGGGTATTAGCGAAGTCAGAGTACAAGGTATGTTCAAACCCAGACGTTAACTCGCTCTAACTTGGTCTATCAGTTTCTTGTTGAACCTGTAAAGGACGCCACAATCCGGACAACAAACACAGTAAAGGTGCTATTACCAGCAACCAAAAGTGGGGTAAAGGGATTTGATGCCACCAGGCATGTACAGCGGCCAGCAGTTGGAACAGCAGACCAAAGATACCTGCATAGCATAATACTCTGTTCGCCCAGCGTTTAGGGAAACACCACATCGATACCTCCTAATGCTTCAAATTAGCCAGCGAGCGCGCGAACACACTTAATAATAGCCTTTCCTGCTCCGTATAGTAATGATATTGGCGAACCGAATCAAAACCGACAAACCCAAGTAACTTGCTCTCGGCTCTGATTGGTAATGCCAGTAAACTTTTAATACCTTGTGGTTGCAGTAATAACTTTAAAGCATCTCCGTCAGGCAACGATGGCACGTCAGGAATATACATCTCATAACCAGCCTGATGCGTACTGACCCACTGCGGTATTGCAGCCAAAGGGACATTCTTTAAACTTTCAATTTCAGGCATGATGCCAGTTGCACACCATTCATAAGTATTTGTACAAGATTGCGCGGCAAAATCATAATCAAAAATATAGACTCGGTCAGCTTCAACTGCCTCGCCTAATTCTTGCAACGTCTGTTGTAATATCGCCGGCTGCTGCGATGGCGTCACACTAATAAAGCGTTGCAAAAGCGTAAGTAGAATAGAGCTAAGTTTGTCAGCCCCCGATGCGGGGGTACTGTGCTGCGGTAACGCAATATCAGGTAATTGATGCAAAGTAACCAGCTGATAGCCTGGTATGGGTGCGTAACTGTGGACCTGATAGTACAGCCCCGTATTTACCGAAAAATACAAGGCCCGAAGATTAAATTGACTCGCCTGGCTCTGTGTTAGTTGCTGTTCCGTCAATCCCGTAACAATTTGGAACACGGCATTTGCTGCGATACATTGGTCAACGCACTTAGCCGCAGAGAGCGTTTGAAAAAGTGCAGCGGCAAAGGGTGCTTGTCGCCACCATTGAAAACAATCTATCGCTGACATCCTGCTCCTGACAACTCCATCATTTTTCGGGAAGAATAGAACCTGCTTAGAGTCCTAAAAAGGCGAGTTTTTTAACACTGATTCTCAGCTTAACGGATTGAAAGACGGTATTCAATCTGCTCAAACTGATAACAGGCAGCCATTTGGCTGCCTGTTAGGACATTAAACCTGAGCGTCGACTTGTTGCTCCGGCGCGGCCAGTGCAAAAGCGGCCAGCTGCAGGCAATTATGGTTTACCCGACTAATTGTCGGATACGCCGCCAGGTCGAGTTTAAAACGCAGCGCGTTATAAACCTGAGGCACCAGACACAGATCCGCCAAACTGACTTCGTCACCATAACAATACTGACCAGCCGTTTGCTGCAGCTTTTGCTCCAGCGCATTAAAGCCCAATGTCAGCCAATGTTGGATCCAGCGCAGCTTTTGCGCTTCATCCAACGCCAGCTCCCCGGTCAGATACTGCAGCACCCGTAGATTATTTAACGGATGCAGATCGCAAGCAATATCCAGCGCCAGTGCCCGCACTTTAGCACGGGCAAACGGCTCTTGCGGCAACAGGCGCGGCTCGGGATAGGTTTCATCCAGATACTCGATAATCGCCAGTGACTGACTCAGGCTACCTTGCTCATCGACCAGGGTTGGTACCAGCTCAGCCGGATTTAGCGCCTGATAGGCGCTGCTATGCTGCTGACCACCGTCTTTGAGCAGATGCACCGGAATGGTTTCAAAGCTCAGCTGCTTCAGATTCAGGGCGATCCGCACCCGATAAGCGGCAGAAGATCGCCAGTAGCTGTAGAGTTTCATTGCCCCTGATACTCCACCACTTGCTGGTCAATGGCGCCAAAAATACTCTGGCCTTGCTCATCCAGCATTTCCAAGCGGATACTATCGCCAAAGCGCATAAAGTTGGTACTGGGTTTGCCATCCCGAATGGTTTCAATCATCCGGATTTCGGCGATACAGCTATAACCGACGCCACCTTCTTCAATAGAAGTACCATAGGCAGTACCTTGCTTATTCGATACCGTACCCGAACCAATAATAGCACCGGCGCCCAGATTGCGGGTTTTCGCCGCATGCGCTACCAACTCGCCAAAGTGGAAGGTCATATCAAGGCCAGCATTAGGTTTACCAAAAGCAATGCCGTTGTAATGCGACAGCAGTGGTAGATGCAAGCGCCCCCCCTGCCAGTATTTACCCAATTCATCCGGCGTCACGGCCACCGGGCTAAAACTGGATGCCGGCTTGGATTGGAAAAAACCAAAGCCCTTGGCCAGTTCATTTGGGATCAAACCGCGCAGCGATACGTCGTTGACCAGCATCAGTAACCGGATCCGGCTTAATGCCTGCTCGGCACTGATGCCCATAGGGACATCATCCGTCACCACGGCCACTTCACCTTCAAAGTCGATGCCGTGCTGCTCACTGACGGCAGCAATAGGATCGCGCGGGCCGATAAAATCATCCGAGCCGCCCTGATACATCAGCGGATCGGTCCAGAAGGTTTCCGGCATCTCAGCGTTACGCGCCTTGCGCACCAGCTCGACGTGGTTAACATAGGCACTGCCGTCGGCCCACTGATAAGCACGCGGCAGTGGCGACTCACAGTCGGCCTGCACAAAAGGTTGTTCACCGGGCACTGTACCGGCATTTAAAGCCTGATACATTTCAGCCGCCTTCGGCGCCAGGCTGGACCAATGATCCAATAATTGCTGCATGGTCACAGCGATATGCGGAATAGCAATACAGCGGCTCAGATCACGACTTACTACCACGAGCTGCCCATCACGGGTCTGATTTTTTAACGTTGCTAACTTCATCTTAATTCCTTAACTGAGCGCTCAGGCTTTAACTTTCCAGCTATTCACATAGTCCGGATTTTCGGTCGCCAGGGCCGCCTCCCCAACTTCCAATGCATCCCGGGTATCCAGCATCACTGCAACTTCATCGGTAAACTTTTTCCGATACTCCAACCCCGCCTGAAAGGCTTTCGGATGCGGGCCATGGGTAAAACCGGCCGGATGGAAGGTGACCATGCCTTTCTCGATATTATCACGACTGAAGAAATCGCCGGCATGATAGAACAGCACTTCATCGTAATCGTCATTATTATGATAAAACGGCACCTTTAACGCGCCCGGGTCGCTTTCAATTGGCCGGGGGACAAAGGTACAGACCACAAAGCGCTGTGCTACAAAGGTGGTATGCGCTGATGGCGGTAAATGATAGCGGTGACTCATTAAGGGCCGGATATCGCGCCAGTTAATCCGCATCACAGCTAAATCGCCATGCCAGCCAATGGCATCCAGTGGGTTATAGGGGTAAGTAATCACTGACACCTGGCCGTGGCGTTTTACCTCAACCTGCCAGCTATCTTCGCTGTACTGAGCTTTAAAAGCATCATCGATTTTCGGGGTATCCAGCATCGCCGGATCAAAGATCGCATGATTGCCAACCAGGCCTTTTTCCGGCAACTGATAGCTGTCGTTAGTGGCTTCAATCAATACCACATGCAATGGCTCCAGCGGCTCTAAGCGCCACATAGTAGAGCGTGGAATGACCACATAGTCGCCATCGCGCAAGGTCAGATGACCATAGTCGCAAAACAGCTCGGCACTGCCCTCATGGATAAACAATAATTCATCGCCGTCAGCATTACGCACCAGCCGCGTCATCTTATCGCTCAAGCGCCAGGTGCGGAATTTACAATGCGCATTATGCAGCAGCAAAGGGACTGCCCAGGGTGAGTCGGTACTCACTTCCAGGTTGTTAAAATCAAACAAGCGGGGACGCAGTGGCCCCTGCCAGTCACTCCAACCGGTTGGTGCATGGCGGTGATGGAAATGCGTAGCCGGACCGAAAAAGCCGCTACGACCGGTTTCCCGCTCGTAAATCGCCTGCTCGGGAAAATCGGCATGCGCCTGACGTGATACATCACCTTCTTTTAATGGAAAGGACGCCCATTTACGCATTGCTTAGCACTCCGCGCTGGATCTGATCTTCTTCAATCGACTCGAACAGAGCTTTAAAGTTACCCTCGCCAAAGCCTTCGTTGCCTTTACGCTGAATAATCTCGAAAAACACCGGGCCAATGACCGTCTTGGTAAAGATCTGCAACAAAATACCGTCTTTCATCGGTGCGCCGTCAATCAAAATGCGCAGTTCTTTTAACTGCTCCAGATCTTCGGTATGGCCTTCAACCCGCTCATTGACCTTGGCATAGTAGGTATCCGGCGTTGGCATAAAGTCCATGCCGCGCTCACGTAAAGTACGCACCGTCTGATAGATATCGTCGGTGGTCAGGGCGATATGCTGAATGCCCTCGCCTTTGTATTCGCGGATAAATTCTTCAATCTGTGACTTATCATCAGAGGATTCGTTAATTGGAATGCGGATCTTGCCACAAGGTGCGGTCATCGCCTTTGATACCAGGCCGGTCAGCTTGCCTTCAATATCAAAGTAACGGATTTCACGGAAGTTACCGATCTTCTCATAGAAACCGGCCCACAGGTTCATATTGCCGCGCATCACGTTATGCGTTAAGTGGTCCAGCACCTCCAGACCCACGCCATGCTTGGCCATCTCGACCTGCCAGTTATCATAATATTTGAAGTCAATATCATAGACTGAGCTGGCACCATAGCGATCAACAAAGTACAGCAGACTACTACCGATACCATACACGGCCGGAATATTCAGCTCCATCGGGCCAATCTGATTTTTATATTCTTTGGCACCGTTGGCTAGAGCATGTTTTAGCGCCGCAGCCGCATCTTTTACCCGAAATGCCATGGCACAGACTGACGGACCATGCTTACGGGCGAATTCTTCCGCCTGAGAGTTCGGTTCAGCATTAATGATAAAATTGATATCGCCCTGCTTATACAGCCAGGCTTCTTTCGAGCGATGTTTCGCTACTTCAGTAAAACCGAGTGAGCTGAATAAATCTTTCAGCTTCTGAATACCCCCGGCATCGGCTGCGGTATATTCCACAAATTCAAAACCATCGGTACCCAGCGGATTAATCATATCGGTCATGTGTCTACTCCTGTCTTTTATTTATGACGCCAAGCGCTTGAGCGCTATCATGCGGTAGCGCCAGAAAAAAGGAAGAGGCGGCATTATTGTTGCGATATCAGGCGCTGACCTGACAAGTGTAAAATTAGTGATACAGTGGCTAATTTAGCGGCAGCGACATGAATGGAAAGGCCGCCACTGTGCAGCGGCGGCCAAAATAGCGTATAGAAGTCAGCACAAAGCGTAATTAAATTTTTACAGTCTTCCGGCTAATACCATAATCCCGCAGTTTATTCGCCACCGCGGTATGGCTTAAACCGAGCTTTTTCGCCAGCTGCCGTGAGCTGGGGTAAGCCGGAAACAGCTTCCGTAGCAAATTGGCCTCAAACCGTTTTACCGCCTCATCCAGGGTGCCATCAAAATCCTGCTCCAGGTAACCAAAGTCATTGGTATAGCTTGGCAACTGCAGATGTTGCTTTTCCAGCTCGTTACCATCCAGCAGGGTAACGGCCCGATACAGCGCGTTTTCCAGCTGCCGCACATTGCCCGGCCACGGATACTGCTGTAAAAACTGGCTGCAGTTATCGGTCAGTTTCGGGGCTTTGCGGCCGAGTCGTGCCGCGTAACGGGCAATAAAGAACTCCGCCAGCGGCAGTACATCCTGTTTGCGATCACGTAGCGGCGGTATACTTAGCGTCAGCACATTCAGACGGTAGAACAAATCTTCACGGAATTTGCCCTCCTGCACCATCGCCGGTAAATCTTTCTGGGTAGTACAGATCACCCGCACATCGACCCGCACTTCTTTTTCTTCTGCTACCCGGCGGAAACTGCCATCCTGCAAAAAGCGCAGTAATTTGGTTTGCAGTTGCGGTGACATCTCACCGACTTCATCGAGAAACACCGTGCCGCCATTGGCTTGTTCAAAGATCCCTTTCTTACCCTCAGCCGTGCCGGGGAAGGCATTAGGTCCATAACCAAACAGCTCTGACTCGGCCACATTATCCGGCATCGAGGCACAGGGTACCGTTAAAAAGGGTTTGCCGTTGCGGCCACCGGCGGCATGACAGGCCCGCGCCAACAATTCTTTACCGGTGCCGGTTTCGCCAACGATTAAAATAGGTGCATCAAGCTGCGCCATGCGCCGGGCTTCCCGTACTACCTTGCGCATGGTATTACTGCTGGCCTGTATACTGTTAAAGCTCTCGGCATCGCCTTTTTTAAAGGCAATCATATGCTGACCGAGCCGGCTTTCCGATTTCAGGTTAATTACCGCCCCGGCTAAAATGTCCTGGCCGGTTTCATCCGGCACCAATACCGGCAAAATATCGGCGATAAAACGTTTACTATGAATTTCCAAACGCCGGGTTTGCGCCAGTACATCCTCGCCCTCCAGCCAACGCTGAAAATTAAAGCCTTTCACCATACCTTGCAATGACTGACCAATGATAGCGTCGTAGCTCACCGACAAGGCTTCTAATGCCGCCTCATTGATCACGGTAACATTGGCTTTCAGGTCAATGGCAATCAAACCATCGGGCAAGGTGCGCAGCAGCGTCATCACTTCGTTATGTTCACGCTCAGATGGCATAAAGGCGGTGGTTTTCACATCCTCCACGCCCTGAATGCGGCGCATTCTGGCCATCAATTCCTGGAACTGCTCAAAATTCACGGTTGGAAAAGACACATAAATCTTATTTAACGACGGATCAACTTCGATACCGCGCAGATCCAACTGATAGCTAACCAGCACATTGAGGACATCTTGCGCCAGCCCTAATCGATTTTGACACTGTATTTCTAAACGCATAGCCGCCTTACACCTCTGGCCTGACCGATGCTGCATCATACGGTAAATTAAAGCAGACAGACCAGTTTTTTTGTAAAGAATTATGAACAAAAAAGGACGCACCGGGCGTCCTGTTACAATAAGACAGTAGGCTTATGCTGACAGCAGCGCATCCGTCTTGGCAGCACAAATAAAATCATTCTTGTGCAGGCCTTTGATCGAGTGTGACCACCAGGTTACGGTCAGCTTGCCCCACTCCAGCAGCAGCGCCGGATGATGGCCTTCCGCTTCTGCCATTTCGGCCACTTTATTGTGAAAGGCCCAGGCTTGTTTGAAGTTTTTAAATTTGTACTCGCGTTCCAGCTGTAAGATACCGTCACGGACCACAGGCGTCCAATCCGGGATCTGGCGCATTAATTCTGGCAATTCGGCCTCTGATACTTTTGGCGCATCAGCACGGCAGGCTTCACATTTCATTGCAGTTAATTCGGTCATGCTTGGTTTCCTAGCTTGCTTGCTTTTCTTTAGGTGGGAATTTCGGGGCATGTAAACCCAGAGCGCGCGCCTGTTCAACCAGCGCCATCAGATCCAGATGGGCGATATCAAACAGATCATCGATGCGGTTAATCATAAAATAAATCGGCTGCATAATATCGATTCGGTACGGTGTACGCAGTACATCCAAGGCATCAAACGGCTTACGCTCTGGCAGCTCGGATTGCAGCGCATAACGGGTTTCACCCGGCGATGACAGAATACCGCCACCGTAAATGCGAAGCCCGTCCGGCGTTTGCAGCAAACCGAACTCAATGGTAAACCAGTACAGTCTGGCCAGATACACCCGATCCTGCTTATTCGCCGCTAAACCCAGCTGACCATAAATATGGGTAAACTCTGCAAAGGCCGGGTTGGTTAACATCGCGCAGTGGCCAAAAATTTCATGGAATATATCCGGCTCTTGCAGATAGTCGAATTCTTCGCGGCTCCGGATAAAGGTCGCTACCGGAAATTGCTTATTGGCCAGCAACTCAAAAAAGCGATCAAAGCTAATCAATGCCGGCACCTCAGCGCATTCCCAGCCAGTGGTTGCACGCAATACCTTACTGACTTCCTCCAATTGCGGAATGCGATCAGTGGGTAAATTCAGGCGTTGCAGCCCCGCCATATATTCATCACAGGCTTTACCTTCGATCACACCCAGCTGCCGGGTGATCAACTCGTGCCAAATCTGATTTTCTTCGTCACTCCAATGGATAATGCCGTTGGCATCCGATTGGCGCGACACATATTTACTGGTCTTAGTCATACACTACCTGTTGTCTTGATCGTTAACAGCACAGGGCTGCTGGCTCAGTATTTTGATTTTTATAAAAGGGAGCCGATGCAGCGGATACTAGACGATAGTGACGACGGTGTTAATCTTTGGTCCCGGAAAAAGCCACGGCTAAAGTGTAACAAAAGCATTACACCCTAATCGCTTTTCACGGTGATGACGGGGGCAATGCAGCCCCGCAGGACTAAGCGTGCTGACTTGCTGTTAACCAATGATTGACGGCAGTCAATAATTCATCCGGGTGAAACTTGGCAATAAATTGATCGGCGCCGACTTTTTTCACCATCGCCTCGTTGAACACACCGCTTAACGAAGAGTGCAAAATAATATGGATCGGGCGCAGTGCCGGCTCAGCTTTAATTTCTGCCGCCAGGGTATAACCATCCATCCGTGGCATTTCTATGTCTGAAATCAACAGCGGTACGCGCCGGATGACGTCATCGCCCCACTCTTTGGCTTTGTTACGTAACCAATCAAGTGCTTCCTGACCATCCTTAACCAACTCGGATTTAACCTGAATACTGTCCAGCGCTCTTTTGATCTGATTACGCGCTACAGCGGAGTCGTCCGCTACCAGTACCAGGATTTTATCCAAGGCTAAACCCTGCGATTTGGCCTTGGTATCATCACTAACCTCTTCATCAACGGGCATAATTTCAGCATAAACTTTTTCAACATCAATAATTTGCACCAGTTTATTTTCTATCTCAGTAACCGCAGTCAGATAATGTGATTTACCAGCACCTTGTGGTGGCGGTTTAATTTGCTCCCAGGTCATGTTCACGATCTTATCGACACTGGATACCAGAAACCCCTGCACACTGCGGTTGTACTCGGTAACAATCACAAAGGCATTTTCGGTTTTACCTATGCCCTTGCCGGTGGTCGCTTCGGCTAAGTCCAGCACCATCACCGGTTCACCCCGCAAATGCGCAATACCTTTAACACAGGGATGCGAGCCAGGCATTTCAGTCAACTGTGGGCACTGAATGACCTCTCGTACTTTAAAGACATTAATTCCGAAAGGCTGCGGGCCATTGAGCCGGAACAGTAACAACTCGAAACGATTCTGCCCGGCCAGATTGGTACGCTGATTTACCGCATTCAGCAAATTGCTCATCGATATTTCCCTGCAATAACTTGACACTCATGTTAGTTATAGCAGCTTTCCGGTTCCTGTTTTGGATTTAACGCAAGCTTTGGCTTAACTTTTGTGCTTTGTTGCGTTAACGGCGCCAGTGCCTGCTCCAAATCGGCCAAAATATCGTCAACATGCTCCAGACCGACAGAGATCCGGATCAAGCCATCACTGATCCCGGCGGCGGCCCGCTCTTCTGCAGTATAGGGACTATGGGTCATCGAGGCCGGATGCTGAATTAACGACTCGGCATCGCCCAGACTGACTGCCAGACTAAGCAAACGGCAACGGTTAATCATCTCCCGGCTTTGCTCCAGACTAGCGTTGAGCTCAAACGCCAGCACGCCACCTGCGGCCTGCATCTGCGTACCAAGGAAGCGATAGCCCGGATGACCAGGCAGGCCCGGATAATGCACCACAGCTACCGCCGGGTGCGCCGCCAGATATTCGGCGACCTTTTGCGCATTACTGCAATGCCGCTCTAACCGTACCGATAACGTTTTTAAACCACGGATAATCAGCCAGGCATCGTGTGGGCTGATAGTGGCGCCCATATCTTTTAGCGTGGTCAATTTGATGGTGCGGATTTTTTCTTCATCCGAGACAATAATGCCGGCCACTACATCACCATGGCCATTCAGATATTTAGTCGCGCTATGGATAATAATATCAGCGCCAAATTTCGCCGGCTGCTGTAACAGTGGCGTCAGGAAGGTATTATCAATCACCGACAGGATATTATGTTGCCGGCACAGACCACATAAGAAAGCCAGATCCAATACCACCAAATGCGGGTTAATCGGCGTTTCGGCAAACAGCATTTTGGTATTAGGCTTAATGGCCGCCACCACCGCCGCATGGTCGGTCATATCAACAAAACTGACTTCAATACCATAGCGGGCAAACTGATGACTAAACAGCGCAAAACTGCAGCCATAAATGGCTTTACTGGCAATCAGGTGATCACCCTGCTGTAAAAACGCCAGTGTCGCGGCTGCCACGGCGCCCATACCGGTCGCCGTCGCTGCAGCATCTGCCATGCCTTCCAGTGCTGCCACCTTAAGCTCCAGCTCACGGGTAGTCGGGTTACCTAAGCGGGTATAAATATAACCGTCCTGCTCACCGGCGAAACGGGCTGCGCCCTGCTCGGCATTGTCAAACACGAAGGTCGAGGTTTGGTAAATCGGTGTACTGAGCGCGCCATACGGCTGTTTGGTTTTGCCGGCATGGATACACAGGGTTTCAGCATGTTTATTATTATTTTTCATAAGGGTGTTCTGCTAATGACTGCAACTTTATTCAGCATTAACAGAAAACGCTAAAATGGGAAGCAAGCCAGACGGCTTGCTGTCTGAAGTAATAAAAACTCTGACCAGTGCCCGCTGTCAGCTTTTGTTGGCAGACGGCGCTATCAGCTTTTGTTGGCAGTCGGCTCAGCCGGGCTAAAACGTCCAACCAGGGCTTTTGCCAGCTGTGCGGGCTGAATTTTCTGACTTTGCGCTAAGGGTAAAGGCCGTAATTGCATCATGGCGATATTGCCCAGCCGCGCCACCAATAAACCGGCAACCACGCCTTGCCCGGCCCGGGCAGAGAGTTTTGCCGTTAATTCACTGCTTAACACATCCGCCGCCATGTCGAGCGCCAATTCTGAGCTGCCGGCCCAAAGTAAGGTTGCTATCGCCTGCTTGATTAATACCAGACTACGCAACTGGCCAACAGGTGCGCCGTAGAGCCTGGCCAGCTGGCGTAACATCCGGCTGCTGCGCCACAGCACCAGTAACATATCCGCCAGCGCGAACGGGCTGATCGCGACAGCCAGACTGCTGTCGGTGGCACCGCGCCAGATCAGCTGTTGCGCCTGCCGATCCAAGGGTTGCAGCAGTTGCTGCTCAAATAAGGTCAGGATCTCGGTATCGCTGTGTTCAGGCTTGATCGCAGCACGCCAGTCAGCTATTGCAGTTTGCGTCAGCGCATCCGGCGGCAAAGCGCGCAAAATGGCATCGCAAAGCGGTAAGGCCTCGCCAAATTGTACATTCGCCGCAATACGTTGCGCCTGTTGCTGCCACTGCTGATTACGTTGCAGCTGCCGCCACAAGCGCCACTCGCGGTAACATAGCACCAACAGGATGGTCAGCACAGCGCCACTAAACAGGCTAACCAGAGTACCGGCCAGCAGGCTTTGCTGCCATTGCTGTGTCAGCCAGGCTGTCCACTGCCAAAGCCCCAGTGAGATTAACGCCAGCAAGGCGCACATTGCCGCCAACCATAACACACTGAACCGGCTGGAGGCGGAAGGCTCTGGCGGCGCCACGTCATCCAGCGGTAACAGCGGCTGGGGTTCTAACTGCTGACGGGCTTTCGGGAGCTCCATTGCTGCTATCTGCTCCTGACTAAAATGCTGGGCCGACTTTAAGGGTTTCATCGTAGTTTGTCTCCGAGCAAAAACTCCAGCACATGATCCATCCGGACATGGGGTAAAGGTAAGGCGGCGGCCTGCGTTGTCGGCAATAAGGCTGGAAATTGAAACTGATGTTGCTGATACAAACCGGCCGGCGGGATCTGCGCCGGCACTTCGCCCGGATACAGGGTCACCGGCTCGCCAGTTGCCAGATCACGGCCGCTGATACAAGGCTGGCGTTGCCCCTGCTGCAACACAAAGCCAGCCTGACTGGCGCGCACAGCTGCAATCGCCATCGCTTCAGTGGCCGCACTGGCATAGACGCTTTGTTTGATCGGTTGCTGCAACAACTGCTGCAGCAATAACGTCAGGGCCTTATGCTGGTCCGGCGTCACATGATCCGCCTTACTGGCGGCAAACAGTACCTTGCTGATCTGCGGCTGAAATAACCGGCTTAGCAAGCTGGCCGGGCCATAGCGAAAGCTTTGCATTATCAAGCCGAGTGCCTGCTGTAACTCCTGTACCGCACTGTAACCGGCGTTTAATGCAGCCAGACAGTCCACCAGCACCACCTGACGGTCGAGCCTTGAAAAATGCTGCCGGTAAAAAGGCTTGATCACATAATCACAGTAGCTTTGATAATGCTCGGTCATGCGACGCAATAGCGGCGAATCTGTTTCCAGTTGCTCCGGCAATAACGGAAACAGTTGTAGCATCGGCGCGCCGGCCAGTTCACCGGGGATCAGTAACCGACCGGGTTGCTGCAGATAACAACCGCTCTGCTGACTGTATTGCAGCAGCAGGCTGCGGTAACTCTCTGTCAGCTCTTGCAGTTGTACCTCAGACAGGCTCTGTAAATCACACTGCTGCAAAAGTGCTTTAAACGCCACACTGCTGGCCTGACGGTGTGGCTGTTGAAACAGTTGCCAGCAAAATGTTGACCATTGCCGGTAATCCTGCTGTAGCAGCGGCAAATCGAGCAGCCATTCTCCCGGGTAATCAATAATTTCCAGCTGCAGCTCGCTATGTTGCTGCAACCGTGACCGAATAGCGCCCTGCGGGCGGTAGCGCAAGCTCAGGTTAAGCTGGCTCCAGCCGGTGGTTGACGGTGGCCATTGCGCTGGCTCAGCGCTCAGATAGCGTAAATTCTGCTCATACGGAAAGCGGGGGATCGCCAGCGGCTGGTTTTGTGCCAGCCGGCCACCGAGATAACGCCCCTGTTGTAGCACGCTAAAAAAAGGCAGATGCGCTGTTTGGTCGCCGACGGTCAACTGATGCACCAGTGAACTGATAAAGGCGGTTTTGCCGGCACCGCTCAGCCCGGTAACGCCAAGCCGCAGGTGCCGGTCCAGAGTGCGATGGCCAAGTTGCCGGCCGTGATACTGAATACTTTCCAACCAACTCATGCGCAGTCCGACAGTCAGGGGTTACAGGTTATTAAATTCACGGTTCAGCTGAAAGCGGCTGGATGTGACATGCCGCTCCATATCCCGCAATTTCAGCTCCATGCTGTTAAACTGATGATTCAGGTGTTGCAACGCCTGACGTGGTGACTCACCTCGCTGCCAAACCCGGGTTTTTAACTCCACCGGCTTATTGGCATAATCCTGGCTAGCCTCAGTCGAGCCGGCGGCAAAAGCCGCTTTCGACTTTTTTTCCAGCACCACCCAGGCCGCAATATAGAGCACCAGTACAATGCCACCACCGCCGAGGAAGAACGCCGAGACAGTAATGATCCGCACCAGCCACAATTCCCAGCCGAAGTAATCCGCAATACCGGCGCAGACCCCGGCGATTTTGCCGTTCTCGTCGTCCCGTAACAGTTCACGCTTTTTACTGACCATGCTGATTCCTCCATCTTGGGCTGTCGGCATCTAAAATGGCTTCCAGGGTTTTGATCCGCTCGGCCATTTTCTCAGCTCTGACGGTCAACTCGTTCAACTGGTTCAACTCAGCATCACTCAGGCCCTGTTTAATCTTATTTTTACTGCGGTAGTGCATAATCACCCACAGCGGTGCCACAAAGATCATAAACAGGATCAGTGGCACAAAAATAATCTCATGAATATCCATTCGTTAGTCCTTCAAAAAGGACGCCTGTACTCAGGCGTCTTTGTTCTGCATTTTGGCTTTCAGAGCAGCCAGTTCCTGGTCAATTTTGTCTTGCGCAGCCAGCTCAGCAAATTCGTCTTTTAACGATTTCTTACCTAAATCATAGGCTTCAACCTGAGCTTCCAGCGTATCAATTTTCTGCTCGTAACGCTCAAATTTGTACATCGCATCGTTAATTTTGTTGCTATCCAGTGTTTTCTTCACTTCCAGACGGTTAGCAACGGTCTGACGGCGCATTAACATGCTCTTTTGCCGTGCTTTGGCATCGGCCAGCTTTTCCTGTAACTGGGCGACTTCGTCCTGTAACTTGCTGATATGCTCATCCAGATTAGCAATGTCACGGGCAACTGCATCGGCTTGTTCGCTGGCTTTCTCCCGTTCAATCAGGGCAGAGCGTGCCAGATCGTCACGTTCCTTTGACAATGCCAGTTCGGCCTTCGCCTGCCAGTCTGCGGCTTCTTCCTGCAGCCGGTTGATCAGGCGTTGTAACTCTTTTTTCTCCGCGATGGTTTTCGCTGAAGAAGAGCGGACTTCGACCAGTGTATCTTCCATTTCCTGAATAATCAGGCGGACCATTTTCTCCGGATCTTCCGCTTTATCCAGTAAAGCGTTGATATTGGAGTTCACGATATCGGAGAAGCGTGAAAAAATACCCATAATAATTACCTCTGTTTAATGATGACTGACATCGACACCTTTTGTTATTCAGGTTTCTTGCCAACTTGCAAAATCAGATTAACTAGTTGAAATATAACATTATTTTTTATTTTAAAATTCAACTATCGCTTAGTCACGTTATGAAATACACTATTTATTAGTAATTTTCGCTAACTTATGGCTGCTCATGAATAGGAAGTTCCAACAAGATAACCTGCTAGGCCAGGCCAACAGTTTTTTAAACGTGCTGGATCAGGTGTCACAACTGGCGCCGCTGGATAAGCCGGTGCTGATCATTGGCGAGCGCGGTACCGGTAAAGAGCTGATTGCAGCCCGCCTGCACTTTCTGTCGCAGCGCTGGGATCAACAATATCTTACGCTGAACTGTGCCGCCTTAAACGAAAATTTATTAGAAAGCGAACTGTTCGGGCATGAAGCCGGTGCCTTTACCGGCGCCAGTAAACGCCATGAGGGCCGCTTTGAGCGCGCCAATGGCGGCACCCTGTTTTTGGACGAATTGGCCAATACCCCGGCCATGGTGCAGGAAAAATTGCTGCGGGTTATTGAATATGGTGAATTTGAGCGGGTTGGTGGCAGCCGGCCGGTGCGGGTGGATGTGCGCCTGGTCTGCGCCACCAATGAAGATCTGCCCTCGATGGCAGAACAAGGCGAATTTCGGGCAGATTTACTGGACCGTCTGGCGTTTGATGTGATCACTCTGCCGCCGATGCGCGAGCGCCGGGAGGATATTCTGCTGCTGGCGGAGCACTTTGCCATCAACATGGCACGCGAGCTGGGGCTGGAGTTATTCAGCGGCTTTACTGAAAAAGCTAAGAAAACGCTGCTGGACTACGACTGGCCCGGTAATGTACGGGAGTTGAAAAACGTGGTTGAGCGCGCCGTATACCGCAACAATAATGGCTATGTGCCGGTACATACTATTCAGCTCGACCCCTTTGAATCAGCCTACCGGCCTCAGAAAAGGATCAAAGCACCAGTGAGCCGGGTGCTATCTGAGCCGCTACCGCAGGCAACGCAGCCCCTGGCATCGGCCCTACAGCCCGGCTCGGCGGCAGTACAAGGCGTTGCCGCAGAGTTTGATTTTTCCGGCAACCTGGATTTTAAAACGCTGTCGCAGGACTTTGAGGTGCGCTTAATTAAGCAAGCACTGGCAGCTTGTCAGTATAATCAGAAAAAAACCGCCGATGTGCTGGGACTGACCTATCATCAGCTCAGGGGGTATATGAAAAAATATCAGTTACTGGATAGTCAGCAGTGAAATATCTGTCTTGTTTAAGCCTGCTTTGTGTTGCCCTGCTCGGCGGCTGCAGCCGGGATCAGGGCCCGCTGCGTGAGGGCGGTTTAGTCTATTGCGCAGAGGGCTCACCGGAACATTTTAATCCACAGCGGGTGACCTCTGGCACCACCATTGATATTATCAGCCAGCAACTGTACGACCGGCTGCTGGATATTGACCCGCAAAGTGGCGATCTGCTGCCGGCTCTGGCCAGCAGCTGGCAGCGCTCTGCCGACGGCAGAACCTATGAGTTTCAGCTCAGACCCGATGTGCAGTTTCATCAGACACATTATTTTACCCCCAGCAGACCATTGCAGGCAGCCGATGTGGTCTTTACTTTTAATCGTATTTTACAGCCAGACCATCCTTTCCATGCTGTCGGTGGTGCTGTCTATCCCTATTTTCAGAGTGTTGACTGGACTGCTCTGGTAACCGAAGTGCGGGCAACGGGTCCGCTTACCGTGCAGTTTCAGCTTAGCCGGCCCGACAGCTCTTTCCTGTCCAATCTGGCCACGGATTTTGCCGCTATTCTGTCGGCTGAATATGCCGGGCAGTTACTGGCCAGCGGCCGGCCGGCACAAATTGATAGTCTGCCGGTTGGTACAGGGCCGTTTTTCTTCCGCGAGTACCAAAAGGATGTTCTGGTGCGCTTTTACCGGCATGCCAACTACTGGCGTGGGGAAGCAGCGATGGCACAGCTGGTATTTGATATAGTGCCGAATAACGCCCGACGAATGGCCAAGTTGTTAACCCATGAGTGCGACATTATTGCTTACCCGCGACTGGCCGAGCTGGCGCTAATCACCGAGCGGCCTGATGTCCGGGTGCAGGAAAGCACCAGTATGAATGTCGGTTTCTGGGCCTTTAATACCCGCAAAGCGCCCTTTGACAATGTTAAGGTACGCCAGGCGTTATCGCTGGCGATCAATCAACGGGCGATTTTGCAAGCCGTTTATTTTAATCAGGCCACCGCTGCCCGCTCCGTATTGCCGCCGACTTCCTGGGCCTTTAACCCGCAAATTCCGTTACATGAATATAACCCACAACGGGCGCGCGAGCTGCTGGCCGAGGCCGGTTATGGCAATGGCTTTAATATGAACATCTGGGCGATGCCGGTACAACGTTTGTACAACCCCAATGCGCTGAAAATGGCTGAGTTGCTGCAGGCCGATTTGGCGCAGATCGGGGTTAATGCCAGCATTGTCAGCTACGAGTGGAATGCTTTCCGCCGCCGGCTCAGCCAGGGCGAGCATGATTCCGTACTGATTGGCTGGGCCGCGGACAATGCCGATCCGGATAACTTTTTCCGGCCACTGCTTAGCTGTGCAGCCGCAGACAGCGGCTCTAACCGGGCCCTGTGGTGTGATCCGGTCTTTGACCGCATGATTAATCAGGCGCTGCTGACCAGCGATCAGCAGCAAAGACGTAGTTACTACCTGGCAGCCCAACAATATCTGCATAACGAGCTCCCTCTGGTTGCTATGGCGCATTCGCAGCGGATCCAGGCGCTGAACTCGCAGGTAGAGGGCGTCAGCATTAACCCCTATGGTGGTATTGCCTTATTTCAGGCCAGACGGGTGCAACCATGACGATTTACCTGTTGCGCCGGCTGTTTTTACTTGGCACCGTATTACTAGGTTTAAGTATTTTCGCCTTTAGCCTCGGCTACCTGTTTCCCGGCGATCCATTACAAAACTTCTCCGGTTTACGCTATCTGGATGACAGCACACGCGAACAGCTGACCCTGGCATACCGGCTCGATGGCTCCTATTTACAGCAGTATCTGGCTTTTATTCAGCGCCTCTGGCACGGCGATTGGGGACTCTCTCTCGCCAGCCAGCAACCGCTGTTAACTGAGATCAGGCAGGTATTACCGGCAACGCTGGAGCTAACCAGCTACGCCCTGCTGGTATCCTTTTTTGTCGGCATACCGCTTGGTATTCTGGCGGCAATCAAACCAGATGGTGTGATCGGTAAAGCGATCTCAGCCATAGCCATTACCGGCTATTCGCTGCCAATATTCTGGTGGGGGTTGTTGCTGATTATGGTATTTGCAGTGGGTCTGGGCTGGTTTCCATCCGGTGGCCGCCTTGGCGTGCTCTACGAGATCCCGCCGCAAACCGGTTTTATGCTGGTCGATATTCTGTTGTCCGATGTCAGCTACCGCCAGGCGGCGCTGCAGGATGCCTTGCGGCATTTGCTGTTACCCACACTAGCGCTGGCGACCTTTCCAACCACTGTGATGATCCGCTTTGTGCGCGATGCGATGCTGGATGTCTGGGAGCAAAGCTATATTAAAACCGCAAAAGCCAAGGGGTTAAGCCGCTTGCAGGTGCTGTACCGCCATGGTCTGCGCAATGCCCTGTTACCGGTGATCCGGCAAATCGGCCTGCAGTTTAGCACCCTGATCACGCTTGCCATGCTAACCGAAGTGATCTTCTCCTGGCCTGGTATTGGCCGCTGGCTGATCGACAGCATCTATCAGCGCAATTTCCCGGCGATCCAGGCCGGATTAATGATTATTTCGGTACTGGTGATTACGGTTAATATGCTGACCGAAATCCTGCATACGTTCTTCAACCCGCTGGCCAGGAAGCGTTAAGATGCAGAAGTTTCGCTTGTATTTTGAAGAAAATAACCGCTCCCCTCTGGTGCAGCTGTGGCGTGAATTTGCGCGCCAGCACAGTGCCCTGTTTGGCCTGGCCTTGTTTGCCGGTTTTTTGTTACTGAGTATTCTGGCGCCGCTACTGACACCACATGACCCCTATCTGCAGGCCGACCATTTATTACTGTTACCGCCGTCCTGGTCAGAACAAGGTCTGGTACAGTATCCCTTTGGTACCGATGATCTGGGGCGGGATTTGCTGTCCAGAATGCTCAAGGGTACTACCTATACCTTCGGTCTGGCACTGGTCACGGTGCTGGGAGCCTTAATCGCCGGTCTGGCACTGGGCGCACTGGCTGGAATGAGCCGTGGCGTTAAATCAAGCTTTTTCAATCATTTACTTGATTTAATCCTGACCATCCCGTCGCTACTATTGGCGATTATTATTGTCGCGGTATTAGGCCCCGGCCTGGCGAACACCGCCTGGGCTGTTAGTCTGGCGCTACTGCCACAATTTGTACACGGCATTCGTAATGCTATTGCTGAACAACTGAAGCAGGACTACGTTACCGCCTACCGGCTGGACGGCGCCAATAACTGGCAGGTTCTGACCCGGTTGGTGATCCCGAATATTTGGGAGAAAGTCACCATTATGTGTTCCATGGCCTTATCCACCGCCATTTTAGATATCGCGGCGCTGGGCTTTCTCAGCCTGGGTGCCCAGGCGCCAACTGCGGAATGGGGTGCGATGATCAATGACTCGCTGGATCTGATTTATCTGGCGCCGGCCAGCGTTGCGATCCCAGGCTTATTGATTTTTACTGCTGTACTCTCTGTTAATCTGGTCGGCGATGGCTTGAAAATCGCCATGCAACGCAGGCGGGAAGGCTGATGCTACTACTGGATATTAAAAACCTGACCATAGAGCTGGAGACCCCGGATGGGTTGATCCGGGCTGTTGACCGGGTCAATTTGTCATTAAAAGAGGGCGAAACCCGTGGCCTGGTCGGTGAGTCCGGCTCGGGAAAAAGTCTGGTGGCCAAGGCCATTGTCGGCGTGTTAAACCGGCGCTGGCATGTGCATGCTGACCGTTTTAACTGGTTAGGGCAAGACTTACTCAGGATCAGCAGCGAGCAGCGGCGACAGATTATCGGCCGCGACATCGCCATGATTTATCAGGAGCCAAGCCGCAGCCTGGATCCGACCGCAGAAATCGGTGAGCAGCTGGAAGAGGCGATCCCAAGCCATCTGCTGGAGAGTCGTTGGTGGCAAAGACCCTTTGAGCGTAAGAAACGCGCTATTGCCCTGCTACACAAGGTTGGGATCCGCGATCATCAAAATGTGATGCAAAGTTATCCGTTTCAGTTATCAGAAGGGGTGTGTCAAAAAATTATGATCGCGATGGCGATTGCGAAAAACCCGAAACTACTAATTGCCGATGAACCCACCACGGCGCTGGAGAGCACCACCCAGGCACAACTATTTCGGTTACTGGCCAGTTTTAATCAGTTAAAAGGTATGGCAGTGCTGCTGATCAGTCATGAACTGGAAAGCGTTGCCCGTTATACCCAAAATTTAAGCGTCCTATATTGCGGGCAACTGGTCGAAAGTGGTGACACTGCCAGCTTGCTGCAACAGCCTTTGCATCCCTATACCGACGCCCTGATTAAAAGCGTACCGGAGTTTCAACCCGAGCTGGCCCCCAAAAGTCCGCTCTATGCCCTACATGGCAGCATTCCAACGTTACAGCATTTGCCTATCGGTTGTCGGCTCGGCCCCCGCTGTCCGAATGCCCGCAAGGAATGTGTAAAGACACCGCAGCAGGAACGCTTACAAAATCATTTTTTTAGCTGTCATTTTCCGCTGCTGGGTAAAGGTGATAAATGAGTAACTTACTCGAAGTTGAACAGCTGTCTAAAACCTACGTCAAGCATTTAGGTTTATTCCGGCGTAAACGGATCCAGGCGTTACGCGATATCAGCTTTAGTTTGCAGTCTGGTAAAACCCTGGCGATAGTCGGCGAAACCGGCTCGGGTAAAAGTACCCTAGCGAAGTTACTGGTTGGGATCGAAAAACCGGATAGCGGGGTGATCCGCCTGGCTGGCGAGCCGGTGGAGATCAGCCACTATAAAAAGTATAACCATGTGATCCGCTTTATTTTTCAGGATGCCAGTCAATCACTGAACCCATTGCAGAAAGTCGGTCAGATGCTGGAAGATGTACTACGGTTCAGCACCATTCTCGACCCGACGCAACGCCGCACCAAGATCCGCCAGACACTACGTCAGCTTGGTTTATTAGACGAACATGCTGAGTTTTATCCACATATGTTTTCCGGCGGGCAGCTACAACGGGTGGCACTGGCCAGAGCCTTGATCCTCGATCCCAAGCTGTTAATTCTTGATCAGGCCCTGTCGGCACTGGACCCATCCCTGCGCGCCCAAATCGTTAATCTGCTGCTGGAATTACAGCAAAAAAACGATCTGGCCTATCTGCTGATTACCAATAACCTGCAGCTGGTACAGCATCTGAGTGATGATATGTTGGTATTGTCAGAAGGCGAAACAACGGATTATGGCCCCACGGCCGAGGTTTTTCGTGCGCCGCGCCATGACTACACCCGTAAATTACTCAATAGCTTGCTCTAAAGTACAGCTATAATTAGGGCGTGTTAACGTCTGCTGCAAAAACAAGCAGCAAACGTTAACACGCCCTACTACAACTCAGGGATAGTTGCGCTTGCAGGATACTTTATGTTTACAGCACTTTTCATTCTCAGCATCCAGACCATAACGCCGGCACAGATGGGCACCAATATGCCACTGGATAATCAGGATGCCAGCCGGCGGCAGATAGACTGCATTTTCCAACGATTGCAACAACCCTACCAGCTAGTAAGTTTACCCTGGCTCAGAGCGCGGCAGGAAGTCCGGCTAAATCGCCTTGACGGCTATTTTAGCGCTATTCTGCTCAGCGAAATGAAACCCTTTGGCGAACTCTCAGCGCCGCTGTATCTGGAAAACTGGTACTGGATTGAACATCTTCAGTCGGTAAAACTGGCCGGTCAGGAAAAGGCGCTGGGGGCGGTGCGCGGCAGTCACCAGCAAAAATGGTTTCAACTGATGGCAGAAACCGTGACTACCGAAGTCAATACCGATGAGGAACTGGTCCGCCTGCTGCAATTAAAGCGCGTAGACCGGATCCTGATGGACTTAGAGGTATTTCAATTAAACGCTGCACGGCTGGGTCTGAATCAAAGCGACTACCAGCTACGCTTTTTCCGTTATGTGCCGTTGGGGGTTTACTTCTCAAATCAGTTTTTGCAACTCAGACCACAGTTTCTCAGTCGCTTTAACGCCCTGATCGCTGGCTGCAGCCAACAGAGCTTTGCGCTCTCACCGCAGGAACAGCAGTTAATACTGCAGCGCTTTTTGCCGCAGGCGCAGGCACTAAGCCGTCGTCAGGATGTGCAGCAGGCATTACTCGCTGCCAAGCAGCAGCTGTGGACCGAACAGCAGATCCTGCAACAGGATCAACAATGGATCGAAGAAGTGGAACTGGGTATCGCGACCCTGGCAAAGCAAATGTTACTAAGCCCGCTTTCCATACAACTACAACAATTTCAACAAAGCTCTGCCGGCCAAGTTGCAGAAATTATTCTGATGGATGTACAGGGCCGTAACGTTGCCATCAGCGAGATCACCTCAGATTTCTGGCAGGGTGACGAAGCGAAATATCAGCAAGTCTTCGGCACTAAGCAAAGCTACTTTTTGGATGAGGTACAGTTTGATGCCTCAACCGCACGCTTTCTAACCCAGCTTAGTATCCCGGTAATCGCTGCCGATGGCCGTCAGCTTGGCGTCCTTACTCTGGGGCTGGATGTTGAAACTAGTCTGCAATATTGCCAACTAAACGGTGATAGTATCGGCAGCTGCGACACTCAATAGCAGAGTGTGTGATAATCAAAAAAAAACCCCGGATATCCGGGGCTTGTACTAGCTGAGATTTAAATATCGTCAGGTTGGGTAGTATTGCGCAGTTGACGGCTGATTTTCGCATCAGCCCGCAGTACTGCCAGTAACGCCTGATAATTTTGCTCTGCCTGCTGACGGGCAATAGCTTCCAACTGACCAGCATCCGGTACACTGCTGATCTCAGCGTCCGTTACTGCTGATACCGCTACCAGAGCCACATCGCCATTGGCCAGTTGCACTGAATCCAGACTGGTAGCGCCACTTTCTGGTCTTGGCATAGCGAAAGCTTTGGTACGGATCTCAGTACCCAGAGCGCCACCAAAACGCGGGGTTGCCGGATGGTCATTAATGGTTACCGCAACCTGAGTTGCCAGACTGTCCAGATCCGTTTTCGCTGCAAGTAACTCAGCCGCATAGGCCGCGGTTAATCTGGCCAGCTCTTGCTGTTGTACCGCTGCTTCAACCTCTGGGCGTACTTCATCCAGTGGCAGGGTGCGGGCAACCTGATGCTCTTTCACCCGCACGACCAATACCTGATCCCGCGCCAGTTCAATCACATCACTGTTTAAACGCTCAGCAATAAAGGTCGGATTAAACAAGCGGCTTAATACCGCTGGTTGCGCCAATAAGGCCGGTGCAGTGTCGCGGCTAAATAAAGTCGTGTGCTGGACCTTGACTCCGATAGCTTCGGCTGCATCTTCCAGGTTATCCGGCTGTTCGAAAGCGGTTTGCGCCAGTCGCTGCTGCAGATCGTAAAACAGTGCTGTGGCCTGATCGGCCTGTAACTGATTACGGATTTCGGTTGCCACCTCAGCCAGGGTCTTGGTTGTCGCAGGGGTAAATTTACTGAGTTTGATAATATGATAACCAAACTCACTACGTACCACTCCCGACAGCTCACCTTCTGCCGCTAATGCCATCGCCGCCGCTTCAAAAGCCGCATCCATCTGGCCGGCGACTAACGGACCTAATTCACCGCCGTTTTGAGCTGAGAAGGTATCCGCTGAATGCTGCTGCGCCAGGGCGGCGAAATCTGCACCCGCCTTCAACTCAGCTAATAAAGCCTGAGCCTGTTGCTCAAGTGCACTGTCATCCTGCTCGGATTCCAACATAATATGTGCAACTTCACGCTGTTCGGCACTGCCAAAGCGCGCCTGATTAGCCTGATAGTAGTCAGCCACCTGCTGCTCAGTTACTTCGATATCCGCTGCCAGAGCCGCTGCTGATAACTCCACATACTCAACCGCCACTTGCTCAGGCGTCATAAAACGCGCAATTTGCTGCTGATAATAGCTTTGTATTTGTTCTTCGCTCAGGTTTAATTGGCTACGGAAACGCTCAGCCGGTATCGTCAGGTAGCGGATGTCGCGGGTTTGCTGTTGCAGCGCCAGCAGCTGATTAATCTCACCGGCTAAACCAAACTCACTACCCAGCAGGCCTTGCATCAGCTGGCTGCCTGACAGATCTTCGCGGATCAGTTCACGGAACTCAGCTGGCTGATAACCTGCCTGACGCAGAATGGCAATAAAACGGTCATTATTAAAGACACCGTCAACCTGAAAATCCGGCAAATTCACCACCGCAGCACGCACCTGATCATCGCCTACCCGCAAGCCCAAACGACGGGCAAATTGCTTTTGCAGGGTGTCGTCAATCAGCCGCTCTAACACTTCACTACGAAAATTGGCCATATAGCCTGGGTCAGCAGCCAGCATGTCGTACATTTCACCAAACTGCTGCTGCATCCGCGAGCGTTCACTTTGCAACGCTTGCTCAAAGCGTGCCTGACTGATTTCTTCGCCGTTCACCACGGCGACTATCGCCTCACGGGGTGAGCTGAGGTAACCGCCGACGCCTGCTAATGCAAATGTCAGGATCACCAGGCCAAGAATGATCTTGGCGGTCATACCCTGTGAGCCTTCTCTGATTCGTTCTAACATCGTTGCGCTTTCTCTGTTATGTCGTGACACAAAAGTTGTGTTAAAAAAAAAGCGCATCTTAACAGATGCGCCTTTTTTATAGAAGCCTGAGCTAAGCTACTGGCTTGCGGAACTCCCCCGGCGCGCCGGACGGAAATTCTATCAGTTAACTGCGTCTTTTAACGCTTTACCTGGCTTGAAAGAAGGAATTTTCGCAGAAGCGATTTGGATAGTAGCACCGGTTTGTGGGTTACGACCAGTACGGGCTGCACGCTCACGTACGCTGTAAGTACCAAAACCGACAAGAGCTACTGAGTCGCCTTCCTTAAGAGCTTCGGTAACAGCGTCGATGAACGCGTCTAACGCGCGACCTGCTGCGGCCTTAGAAATATCTGCATTCGCAGCAATTTTGTCGATCAGTTGAGACTTGTTCACAATATCATCCCCTTCAATTGTTATTATTTTCTACAACTACAAGCTATTAGGTTTAATCCTTGCCTGCTTGTTATAACAAGCAAAGACCTTGCTTGCAAGCAGCAGAAACATTAAAACTAATTTTTTTGGCTTAGGCTACAGCCCTTGCTACACAAGGGCTTAGCCGAAACTGTCCATAACTTAGCACAGCCAACGGGAATGAAAAGCCCCTAAACCGGATTTTTTTCGGTTTTTTTGCTTTTTGCTGCATTTTTTGCCGTATTTGGCACCGTTACCCGTGCCAATGGCTCTTGCAATGCGGCTTCCAGCACCTCTTCAATCCATTTTACCGGCGTGATTTCCAGCGCACTTTTCACGTTTTCCGGAATTTCTTTCAGGTCGCGGACATTATCAAAAGGTATTAATACCCGTTTTATACCACCGCGATGTGCGGCCAGTAACTTTTCTTTTAAGCCACCAATAGGTAACACTTCACCGCGCAGCGTAATTTCACCGGTCATAGCGACATCAGCCCGTACCGGATTACCGGTTAAACTGGAGACCAGTGCGGTGACCATCGCAATACCGGCACTGGGGCCATCTTTTGGCGTTGCCCCTTCCGGCACATGCACATGAATATCGCGTTTCTCGTAAAAATCTTCGTTTATCCGCAGCCCCTCAGCACGGCTACGCACCACTGTCATCGCCGCCTGAATGGATTCTTTCATCACATCACCGAGCGAGCCGGTATAAGTCAGCTTACCTTTACCCACTACTGCCGCCGCTTCAATGGTCAGTAAGTCGCCGCCAACTTCAGTCCAGGCCAGGCCGGTAACCTGACCAATGCGATTACTGTCTTCCGCTTTCCCATAGTCAAAGCGATGTACACCTAAGAACTCTTCCAGGTTAGCGTCGTTAATCACCACCTGCTTTAAGCCTTTATTCAGCAGGATCTGCTTTACCGCCTTACGACACAGTTTCGAGATTTCCCGCTCTAAGCTGCGCACCCCGGCTTCACGGGTGTAGTAACGGATAATGCCGATAATGGCGCTATCCTCAATCAACACTTCGGATGGCTTCAAGCCATTGCGACTAACCTGTTTTGGTACCAAGTGCTGTTTGGCAATATTCAGTTTTTCATCCTCGGTATAACCAGACAGCCGGATCACTTCCATCCGATCCAGCAGGGCCGGCGGAATATTCAGGCTATTGGATGTGGCGAAAAACATCACATCAGACAGATCGTAGTCAACTTCAAGGTAATGATCGCTAAAGGCGCCATTCTGCTCCGGATCCAGGACCTCTAACAGCGCCGCTGCCGGATCACCGCGGAAATCCGATGCCATCTTGTCAATTTCATCCAGCAGGAACAGTGGGTTACGCACCCCGACCTTTGCCATCTTCTGGATGATCTTACCCGGCATCGAGCCGATATAAGTACGGCGATGACCACGGATTTCTGCTTCATCCCGCACGCCGCCTAAGGCCATCCGCACATATTTGCGGCCGGTTGCCTTGGCAACAGATTGCCCAAGCGAGGTTTTACCGACACCCGGCGGACCAACTAAACATAGAATCGGCCCTTTTAACTTGTTCACCCGCTGCTGCACTGCCAGATATTCCATAATGCGCTCTTTGACCTTTTCCAGGCCATAGTGATCAGCATTCAGGATTTGCTCAGCGGCGGCCAGGTTTTTCTTTACCTTAGAGCGTGTCTGCCACGGCACCTGAGTTAACCAGTCAATATAGCTGCGCACCACTGTAGCCTCTGCCGACATCGGTGACATCATTTTCAGCTTTTGCAGCTCGGCCTTAGCCTTGGCTTCTGCTTCAGCCGGCATTTTCGCCTCAGCAATTTTTTTCGACAGGGTTTCAAACTCATCCGGCGCATCTTCCAGCTCACCGAGCTCGCGCTGGATTGCTTTCATTTGTTCGTTCAGATAGTACTCGCGCTGGCTTTTCTCCATCTGCTTTTTCACCCGGCTGCGGATGCGGCGCTCGACCTGCAGAATATCGATCTCGCTCTCCATCATCGCCATCAGATACTCCAGGCGTTCGGTCACGTCCGTCAGCTCCAGTACCTTTTGCTTATCTTCGACTTTCAGCGGCATATGCGCCGCCATAGTATCAGCCAGACGGGCCGCATCATCGATACCACTTAGCGCAGTGAGTACCTCAGGCGGGATCTTTTTATTTAGCTTGATATAGCCTTCAAACTGGTTAATTGCCGAACGCAGGAATACTTCCTGCTCACGGCTATCGATGTCCTGAGTTGGCACCAGCTCGACAAAGGCCGCAAAGCTGTCTTTGGTCTCAGTAAATTTACTCAGTTTTGCGCGCTTACCGCCTTCAACTAACACCTTAACGGTGCCATCCGGTAGTTTTAACAGTTGCAGAATAGTGGCAACGGTACCGATCTGATACAAATCTTTTTCGGTAGGATCATCCAGAGTGGCGTCTTTTTGTGCCACTAAAAAGATCTGCTTATCATTGTCCATCGCCGCATCTAAACACTTGATAGACTTCGCCCGGCCAACAAAAAGTGGGATCACCATATGCGGGTAAACAACGACATCCCGCAATGCCAATACCGGCATATGCAAGGTTTCTTGGTGTTCTGTGGTCATGAAATAGCTCTCGAAATTAATAACTGCAGGCGATATAAGCCAGTATATGGGGCTTTTTCCGGAAACTTCAATTCATCAGATAAAAAAGGAGCTTTGCAGCTCCCTTTTTTAATGCGATTCGGCTACCGCCGGCTCACTGCTCTCGTAGATAAGTATGGGCTGACTCTCACCGCGGATCACTGTCTCGTCGATAACAACCTTGCTGACATCCTGCATCGACGGTAATTCGTACATGGTATCCAGCAACACGCCTTCGACGATAGAGCGTAGACCCCGGGCACCGGTCTTACGGTCCATGGCTTTTTGGGCGATGGCTTTTAAGGCATCATCGCGAAACTCCAGATCGACCTCTTCCATCGCGAACAAGGCAGCAAACTGCTTGATCAGCGCATTCTTTGGCTGACTCAGGATCTGCATCAGCGCATCCAGGTCCAGCTCGGTCAATGTAGCAACTACCGGCAGACGGCCAATAAATTCCGGGATCAGGCCGTATTTCACTAAGTCTTCCGGTTCTACATCGCGGAAGCTTTCGGTCAGGCTGCGGCTACTTTCTTTGCTTTTCACTTCAGCGCCAAAACCAATACCTGAGCCTTTCGCCATCCGCTGTTCAATAACTTTGTCCAGACCAGCGAAGGCGCCACCACAGATAAACAGGATCTTTGAGGTATCAACCTGCAAAAACTCCTGCTGTGGGTGCTTACGACCGCCCTGCGGTGGTACCGACGCAATGGTGCCTTCAATCAGCTTTAACAGCGCCTGCTGTACCCCCTCACCGGACACATCACGGGTAATCGACGGGTTATCAGACTTGCGGGAGATCTTGTCGATTTCATCGATATAGACAATACCGCGCTGCGCTTTTTCGACGTCGTAATCGCATTTTTGCAGCAGTTTCTGAATGATATTTTCCACGTCTTCACCAACATAACCAGCTTCGGTTAATGTGGTGGCGTCGGCCATGGTAAAAGGCACATCCAGTAAACGCGCCAGGGTTTCAGCCAGCAGCGTTTTACCGCTACCGGTAGGACCGATCAATAGAATATTACTCTTACCCAGTTCCACATCCTGCTTTTGCTGGATGCTACGCAGGCGTTTGTAGTGGTTATAGACCGCTACCGCCAGAACTTTCTTCGCATGCTCCTGACCGATCACATAATCGTCCAGATGTTTGCGGATCTCGCGCGGCGTCGGCAACTTTTCGGTATCACGCTTCGGCGAGATATCTTTAATCTCTTCCCGAATGATATCGTTGCATAGGTCAACGCATTCATCACAAATATAAACTTGTGGCCCTGCGATCAACTTACGCACTTCATGCTGTGATTTGCCACAAAAAGAGCAGTACAGTAATTTGCCGCTCTTATCGCCGTCAGTGCGGTGATCAGACATGTAACTACCTCTTGTTCAACCAGCCGGGCCAAAACCCGGCCTGCTTTAAATTATTTCGCATCCCGCTGCGTTAATATGGCATCGATCAGGCCATAGTCCAAGGCTTGCTGCGCGCTTAAGAAGTTATCGCGCTCGGTATCCTTGCACACTTGCTCATAGCTCTTGCCTGAGTGTTCCGCCATTAAGCGGTTTAGCTTCTCTTTGATACTTAAAATCTCCCGGGCATGGATCTCAAAATCCGTTGCCTGGCCCTGGAAACCCCCTAACGGCTGGTGAATCATCACCCGGGCATTAGGTAAACAGTAACGTTTACCCTTGGTACCACCGGATAACAGGAAAGCGCCCATACTTGCTGCCTGACCAACACACACAGTAGCGATATCCGGCTTGATATAACGCATCGTATCATAAATCGATAAACCCGCCGTGACCGAACCGCCCGGTGAATTGATATAAATATAGATGTCTTTTTCCGGATTTTCAGATTCAAGGAACAATAATTGGGCGACAATCAGATTCGCCATATGGTCTTCAACCTGACCAGTCAGGAATATTACCCGCTCTTTTAACAGACGCGAGTAAATATCAAAAGAGCGTTCACCCTTGGCGGTTTGTTCAATGACGATGGGTACTAAGGCGTTGACAATCTCATTCATGTCACGAGACATTGGCATAATCTGGGATCCCTTCTCTAAAGCTGTAAGGTGTCGAAAATAGCGGTGCCACAAAATAAAATGGCCCGAACAGGTGTCCGAGCCATTAAAACCGTGCCAGCCTAAGAAGTCAATCTTAGTTAGCGGCCTTCGGGTTCATAATCTCATCGAAAGCAGCAGCTTGTTCAGTTACTTTAGCAGCTGCCAGCACCACTTCGATCGCCTGCTCTTCTAAAGCCACGTTACGCATGCTTTGCATCAGCTCTTTGTTGCCTTTGTAGTAAGCCACAACTTCAGCCGGATCTTCGTAGGCAGAAGCGACGTTATCGATCAGCTCTTGTACCTTAGCTTCGTCAACTTTCAGGCTGTTAGTCTTGATGATTTCGCCCAATAACAGACCGACTTTAACGCGATCTTTCGCCTGCTCTTCGAACAGAGAAGCGGGCAGCTCTGGTAATTGCTTTGGATTTACATTCTGACCAAAACGCTGCATCGCTTGCTGACGCAGTACGTCAACTTCGCTGGCGATCAGGGCTTTTGGTACTTCAACTTCGTTAGTTGCCAGTAAGCCTTTGATAACTTGCTCTTTCACTTTACCTTTGATGGTTTGCTTCAGCTCGCGTTCCATGTTTTTACGCACTTCAGCTTTCAGTGCGTCAACAGTGGCTTCAGTTAAACCAAACAGCGCTGCGAACTCGTCGTTCAGTTCAGGCAGTACTTGTTGCTCAACTTTGTTTACCGTTACGGCGAAGCTGGCAGCTTTACCTTTCAAGTTTTCAGCGTGGTACTCTTCTGGGAAAGTCACGTTAACAGTTACCGCTTCACCGGCTTTTTTGCCGATGATGTCATCTTCAAAGCCTGGAATCATCCGGCCCTGACCTAACTCCAGTACGAAGTTAGAGGCCTTACCGCCTTCAAACTCTTCACCGTCGATAGAACCAACGAAATCAATCGTTACGCGATCACCGGCAGCAGCAGCGGCGTCAGAGGCTTCCCACTTGGCGTGTTGCTTGCGCAGCGTTTCCAGCATCTTGCTCAGATCGTCTTCAGAGATCTCAACCACTGGCTTAGTCACTTCCACTTTATCCAGTGCAGCAACAGTCACTTCCGGATACACTTCGAAGGTGGCAGTGAAAGCCAAATCTTTACCGCTTTCCAGCGCTTCTGGTGCAAAGGTTGGCGCGCCAGCTGGGGTTAATTTGTGTTCGATAATGGCTTCGTAAAAAGCGCGCTGCATTTGCTCAGACGCCACTTCCTGCAGTACCGCTAGGCCAAAACGTTTTTGGATGATTGAAATAGGCGCTTTACCAGGACGGAAGCCATCGATACGCTGACGTTTTGCGACGTCACGCAGGCGGCTTTTTACTTCGTTATCTAATGTTGCAGCCGGCACAGTAATATTTACACGGCGCTCTAAACCCTGGGTGGTTTCAACAGAAACTTGCATCGTTTTACCTCAAATTCAATGTCAGGCGCCTTGGATACGCCGTTTTGTCTTGGCCGGGTGTCGACAAACTTAGGATGAACCTGACCTGTTAATAATTGGACGCGGCATTATAGCGGGCTAGAAGCCGCGAGTCGAGCCCTTCAATTTACAGTCTTTAAGTGTTTGTAAGAGCTAATAAAAAACGGGCTTTCGTTAAACGAAAAGCCCGTTTTTTCTGCATTTTTTGCGACAACAAGTCAGATTTATTTCGATCCGTTAGCCGCGCGTCTGCCCCTCCCCCTGGACCACAAATTTTTCAGTGGTCAAGGCTTCCAGTCCCATCGGGCCATAGGCATGTAATTTACTGGTAGAGATGCCAATCTCTGCGCCCAGCCCCAGCTCACCACCATCAGAAAAACGCGACGACGCATTATGCATGACTACAGCAGTATCTACACTGGCGAGGAAGCGGTCAGCTGCGGCCTGATCAGCGGTGCAAATCACTTCAGTATGCTGACTGCCAAAGCGATCAATATGTGCCAGAGCCGCAGTCAAATCATCCACTACCCGTACTGCAATCTCCGGTGCCAGATACTCCTGACCAAATTCGTCATCAGCAATCGGCGAAGCACCATTAAAGTAAGGCAAACTGCGCTGACAGGCATGCACCTTAACCTGATGTTCGGCCAGTGCCTGCGCAGCCAATGGTAAGAAGTCGGCCGCAATCGCCTGATGCACTAACAACCCCTCAAGCGCATTACAGACGCCGGGACGCTGTACTTTACCGTTTAACAGCAGTTTCAGCGCCATGGCCGGATCGGCGGCCTTATCAACATACAGATGACAGACACCTTTAAAATGTTGGATCACCGGAATGCGGCTCTGCTCGGTAACAAAGCGGATCAGGCCCTCACCACCGCGCGGGATCACTAAATCGATATACTCTTCCTGCTTTAACAAGGCTAACAGCAGGTTACGATCTGGATCCGGCACTATCGTCAACACCTCGGGCGGCAACTGATGCTCGGTTAATGCCTGACGCATCGCACCGGCAATCGCCAGACTGGTTTTAATCGCCTCACGGCCACAACGCAGGATCACCGCATTACCGGCTTTAAAGCACAAGGCCCCGGCATCGGCCGTGACATTCGGCCGGGCTTCATAAATCATACAAATTACGCCCAGCGGAATACGGCGCTTACTAATCTGAATACCATTTGGCCGCTGCTCGATAAAGCGGCTTTGCCCGACCGGGTCCGGCAACTGAATAATTTGCTCAATGGCCGCCGCCATGGCTTCAATACGTTCTGCGGTCAAGGTCAGACGGTCCAGCATGGCTGCACTGGTGCCATTCGCCGCCGCTT
The DNA here is from genome assembly GCF_000245735.1 of Alishewanella jeotgali KCTC 22429. Taxonomy (GTDB): domain Bacteria; phylum Pseudomonadota; class Gammaproteobacteria; order Enterobacterales; family Alteromonadaceae; genus Alishewanella; species Alishewanella jeotgali. The sequence continues at coordinate 95,857 of NZ_AHTH01000048.1, read as the reverse complement.
CGGCAACTTCAGCCCGGTTTTCTGCCAGAATGGTAGGCGTAGCCAGGCGGATCTTGTCGGCAAAAGCTTGTAATACCGTATTTTTTTCAGCGGTGCTCAAGGTCGCAACCGCTTTGGCGGCCTGAGCGGCACCGGCGGCTAAACTGGCCGCAACATCGCTAATCATAATTTCTCCAGTAACATCATTTCACTGCGGTGGATCACCGCATTACTGCCATTGGGGCAAAAACCCAGGCAAGAGGCAATTTTTTCACTGTGCTGGCCTTTGATCGAAAATAACTGGCTGGCACTAAAACGGCTAACCCCTTTGGCAATCGAGCGCTTGCTAACTGAACAACGCACAATCACTGCATCGCCCGGCGCGAAATCGCCCGTCACCCGCACTATACCACTGCTCAATAATGAAGCGCCATGCTGGCACAACGCATCAACACAGCCGTCATCAACCCAAATTTCGCCTTTGGCACGCAGGGTATGTCTAACCCAATGTTTTTTAGCCGGTAAGGGTATTTTCTGACCATAGAAAATAGTGCCCGGATTGTTACCCGCTAAAAGACACTGAAAGGTTGCTGCCTGATGACCATCGACAATCAGAGTATCCACCCCCTGAGCGGTGGCCTTTTCTGCCGCTTCAATTTTGGTGCGCATACCGCCGGTACCGACCCGCGAGCTGGCGCCACCTGCCAACGCATAGATCTCCGGGGTAATTTGCCTTACTTCCGGGATCAGTTTGGCGGCGGGATCTTTGTTTGGATCGGCGGTATATAAACCATTCACATCTGAGCAAATAATTAAGGCATCAGCCTGAACCACACTGGCGACCATCGCAGCCAGGTTATCGTTATCACCGACTTTCAGCTCATCGGTAGCGATAGTATCGTTTTCATTAACGATCGGTAAAACACCATGATCTAACAGCCGCTTCAGGGTATTTTTAACATTAATATGCCGCACCCGATCACTGAGATCGCCATGGGTCAGTAATACCTGGGCACAGGGGAAATCGAAGCAGCGGCTCCAGAAATTCATCATTTCGGTTTGACCAACAGCAGCCATAGCCCGTTTCAGTGCGATTGGCACCCGCTGATGTTGAAACTGAAAATGATGGCGACCGGCAGCGACGCTACCTGAAGAAACCAGGATCACTTCCCGGTTAAGTTGACGACATTGTTGAATAAATTCGGCAATAGGACGCAAATATCTTTCGCTGCATCCATCTTGGTCCGGCGCAATCAGGGCACTGCCGACTTTCAGTACTACCCTGCGCCAGGATGGCTTAAGCATAACTCCTCCATTGGTTGTTCCGCTGGCTATTCTAGCAAAAACTGTAACCCGGCACCACCTTGGTTACAATTTGCATCGCGTTCACGTTTCAACATAAGCATTATTATTCATAAATTTAGCATCAAACCACAAAATCTTTGCTGTTTTAATAGACGATAGGAATAGCGGAAAACTGTAATTAAATTACAAATTTAGTGGCTATGTTGCGGGCTGAGTGCCGCCTAGGATCGGTGGGCAGCTTAGTCTGGTATTGATTTGCGAAATGTTGGGTATAGCGGTGTGGATCAACGGAATGCTTACTACCTCGTTCGATTTCTGAGAGTCGTCATGACTCAACGATATTAGTTAAGCCCTTAGCTGCGGTAGAATTTTCGTAACAGCAGCAGGGATGCTGCGGAGGCTGAAAGGGCAAAGGGATGTGATCCTTGAAGCCGGTGGAGAAAATTACTACCCTGCTAAGGGCGCTGCCCCAATCTCAACGCTGCTGCTCATCGTTACGCAGGTTCTAGCTCGGTGCATCCGGCGGCTAAACGCGCCGTACAACTTTGCCGGGGCACGCCGTGAACCCATCCATGGGGAATTATAAACTTCATCCTGAAGTTTACCCTGCGGGCCAGCGCAAGCGCTGTTCAAATTCGTTCCCGACGAATTTGTCTCTTTCGCATCCATGCGAAAGACGTCCCCGGTCAAAGTGTACTATGCATTTACCGCCTCGTTCGGCAGAGGCTTCTGCACTAGCGATTTCCGACCGAAGCTCGGTGAATGTCATGAATACTCCCTGAAAGAACTCTTGGTAGCGCTATAGTGAACGAGGTGGCAAGCATTCCGTGCACTTTGTAAGGGACTGTATTTTTCAGGGATGAAAAATGCAAGCGTACAGGGATGTATCCACAGCGTGTCCCGTCAAAGTTGTACGGTGTGCTTGCCGCCGGAAGCTTTGATCCGGACTGTGGAAATACGGAATTTAAATTTTATAAACGGCAATAAAACGAATACGAGGATTCAATAATGCTATGAGCCAACAGTAAATTCAGTAATGCTGTGGGAAAATAAAGTGGTCGGTGATGCAGGATTTGAACCTGCGACCCCTTGGACCCAAACCAAGTGCGCTACCAAGCTGCGCCAATCACCGACTTAAAGGGGGATGGGGTGGATGATGGGGCTCGAACCCACGACAACCGGAATCACAATCCGGGGCTCTACCAACTGAGCTACAACCACCACATTTTAGAAACTTTTCGCCAAATGGCGCGCCCGATAGGATTCGAACCTATGACCCACGGCTTAGAAGGCCGTTGCTCTATCCAACTGAGCTACGGGCGCATAATGTACGCCTATCTGGGATAGAGATAGTAGTTGCTTATGTGGGATTTGAACCTTCGACCTGTTAGATCGAGAGCACCCAAACCAAGTGCGCTTACTACTATCTTAAAATGGTCGGTGATGCAGGATTTGAAACTTCGACCCGTTGGATCGAGAGCACCCAAACCAAGTGCGCTACCTAACCGTTTTAAATTGGTCGGTGATGCAGGATTTGAACCTGCGACCCCTTGGACCCAAACCAAGTGCGCTACCAAGCTGCGCCAATCACCGACTATGCTGCACTGCTGCAACGGGGCGGAATATTAACGCCCGCGACCTGTAGCGTCAAACTATTTTTTGCTAATTTCAGCCGATTGGCGATTATTTGAACCTAAAGCGAGAAAAAGCGGCGGTTGCCGATCAAGGATGGCAGAAAACTGGCTGCTGTGCGAAAATACTGCTTTCAAAACTGGCGGGAATTCAGCAGGCATGACAGCACAAATTATTGATGGTAAAGCCGTTGCCCAGGCAACAAAAGATAAGGTCGCAGCACAGGTTCGGGCACGGGTTGCCGCCGGTAAGCGTGCGCCAGGTCTGGCAGTGGTGTTAGTCGGTCTGGATCCGGCGTCGCAGGTATACGTCGGCAGCAAGCGTAAAGCCTGCGAGGAAGTGGGTTTTCACTCGGTGTCCTATGATTTGCCGGCAGATACCAGCCAACAGCAATTATTCGATTTAATTGATCAGTTAAATCACGACCAAAGCGTCGATGGTATCTTGGTTCAGCTGCCCCTGCCCGCCGGTTTAGATGCGTCAGCCATTTTAGAGCGGATTGACCCCAGAAAAGATGTTGATGGTTTTCATCCCTATAATATCGGCCGCCTGGCACAGCGGATGCCGGCACTGCGTCCCTGCACGCCGAAAGGCATTATGACCCTGCTGCACAGCACCGGGGTCAATATCAAAGGTATGGATGCGGTGGTGGTTGGTGCCTCTAATATCGTGGGCCGGCCGATGGCGCTGGAGCTGTTACTGGCAGGCTGTACCACTACCGTATGCCATAAATTTACTAAAAATCTGGAGCAGCAGGTGCGGCGCGCCGATTTACTGGTGGTGGCGGTCGGCCGGCCGGAGTTTATTCCGGGTGACTGGGTTAAACCTGGTGCTTTAGTGGTCGACGTCGGTATCAACCGTCTGGATAGCGGTAAACTGGTCGGCGATGTCGACTATGCCAATGCGGTTAAGCATGCCCGCTATATCACGCCGGTACCGGGTGGTGTCGGCCCAATGACCGTTGCCAGCCTGATTGAAAATACTCTGGAAGCCTGTGAGCTCTATCACGACGCCAGCTAAGCTGCATTAATTTATCAAGCCAATAAAAAAACCGCAGTAAAGCGGTTTTTTATTGGCTGTGGCGACAGGCTTTACGCTTTACGCCAACTGGTGACACCGTTTTTATCTTCCAGCACTATCCCCAGCGCTGTCAGCTCGGCGCGGGCTGCATCGGCTGCCGCCCAATCTTTCGCCGCACGGGCGGCGTTACGTTTCGCTATTAAGGCTTCGATTTGCCCTACTTCATCATCCGAAGCGCCGGATTTTAAGAAGGCTTCGGCATCACCCTGTAAAATCCCCAGCACGCCGGCCAGAGTTTGTAACACCGCAGCTAACTCAGCGGCTTTGGCCGGCTCAGTGGTTTTAAAACGGTTTACTTCGCGCGCCAGTTCAAATAACACCGGTAAGGCTTCCGGCGTATTAAAATCATCATCCATCGCCGCTTTAAAGCGTGTGACATAGTCATTATTTAAATCGACCTGAGTTGCCGGCGTAATATCCCGCAGCGCATTATATAACCGTCCCAGCGCCGCATGTGCCTGCTCTAGATTCTCTTTTGAGTAATTCAGCTGACTACGGTACTGGCTGGATAATAAGAAGTAACGTACGGCTTCCGCATTGTACTGCGCCAGCACCTCTTTGACGGTAAAGAAATTACCCAGCGATTTGGACATCTTCTCTTTATCAACCTGTACCATACCGGTATGGATCCAGGTATTAACGTATTTATGGCCATGGGCACAGGTCGACTGGGCAATTTCATTTTCGTGATGCGGGAACTGTAAGTCTGAACCGCCGCCATGAATATCAAAATGCGCGCCTAAATGTTTGGCACTCATGGCCGAACACTCGATATGCCAGCCCGGTCGGCCATTGCCCCACGGTGATTGCCAGTACGGCTCACCCGGCTTGGCCGTTTTCCACAGCACAAAGTCCAGTGGATCGTCTTTGCTATCCGAGACTTCTACCCGGGCACCGGCTTGCAGCATCTCCAGGTTTTGCTGGCTCAGTGCGCCATAAGCTTGATACTTGCTGACATCAAACAGCACATCACCGTCTTTAGCGATATAGGCATAGCCCTTATCCAGCAGCTGCTGCACCATCAGGATAATCTCCTGCATATGGCCAGTTACCGTCGGTTCAATATCTGCCGGCAGCAAGCCCAGCGCATTAAAGTCAGCATGCATAGCCTGAGTAAAACGGGCTGTTAACGCATCACAGCTTTCACCATTTTCCGCCGCGCGTTTAATGATTTTATCGTCAACATCAGTGATATTACGTACATAGGTCACATCATAGCCACAAAACCGTAAATAACGGTTAATCACATCGAAAGCGACATAGGTACGGGCATGGCCAACATGACAGTAATCGTAGATGGTAATACCGCAGACATATAAGCCCACTTTGCCCGGCGTAATAGGGGTAAAGACTTCTTTTTGACGGCTTAAGGTGTTGTAAATCTGCAGCATGCTTTCCTCGTAATTGCTGGCCCGATAAAAAGGGAGCTAGTGTAACATTGCCGGACAAGGCCCGCTATCCTTGCTTTGTTTATCACGGCGGCTGCGCTAGAATAGACGCACTTTAACCTGACAGGACCCTATACTATGGTTAGCTTACATACCAATTTTGGCGTAATTAAACTGCAATTGTTCGCCGACAAGGCCCCCGTTACTGTTGAGAATTTTTTAAGCTATGTAAAAGATGGCTTTTTCGACGGTACCATTTTTCACCGGGTAATTGACGGCTTTATGATCCAAGGCGGCGGTTTTACCCCGGATATGGATCAAAAAGACACCAAGAAACCCATTAAAAACGAAGCCAATAACAAGGTTTCGAATAAAAAAGGCACCATTGCGATGGCTCGTACCAGCGATCCGCACTCAGCCACCTGCCAGTTTTTTATCAACGTCGCCGATAACAACTTCCTGGATTTCAGCTCAGAGAGCATGCAAGGCTGGGGTTACTGTGTATTTGGTGAAGTGATCGAAGGCATGGACGTGATTGATAAAATCCGTAAAGTGCGTACTGGTCGTTTCGCCGGCCATGCCGATGTACCAGTAGAGCCGGTCGTAATCGAGCGCGCTGAGCTGCATAGCGCCTAAGCGGTATTGGCGCAGATGGCGTATACGCTTTTTATTGCCGATCTTCATCTGGCAGCAGACAGGCCTGATATTACTCAGGCCTTTTTGCAATTCCTCGCTGCTGAAACGCAGCAAGCCGATGCGCTCTATATTCTCGGTGATTTATTTGAAGTCTGGATTGGTGATGATAATCCGGAGCCGTTACTGGCAGAGGTTGCTGCCGCACTGCAGGCGGTCAGTAAGCAGCTGCCGGTATTCTTTATTCACGGCAACCGTGATTTTCTGTTAAAAGCGCGCTACGCCAATAAAGCCGGCATCACCTTATTGCCGCAGCAGCAGGTGATTGATCTCTACGGTACCCCTACGTTGATTATGCATGGCGATAGCCTCTGCACCCTGGATTTAGCCTATCAGAAATTCCGCCGCTGGTGGAATCAGCCCTGGTGGCAGACACTGATGTTGTCGTTACCACTTAGCATACGACAGCGGATTGCCCGTAAAGCCCGCGAGAAAAGTGCGAAAGCGAAAGCGCAATATATGCGACAAGATGCCGCCAGCATTATGGACGTGACACCAGAAGAAGTGCCAAAAGTGATGGCGCAATTTGGCGTGCAGAAACTGATCCATGGCCATACCCACAGACCGGCAGTACATCAGCTGCAAGTCAATGGTCAGGCAGCTGAGCGCTACGTGCTGGGGGACTGGTATACGCAAAGCAGCTATCTGAAAGTCACTGCCGAACAGTGGCAACTGGAATTTGATCCGTTGCCCGCTACCTCCTGATTAGTCTCAGGCGATCGCTTGCAGGCTTGCGGCCGGTACCCCGCTATGAAACTTAAAATCCGTATCCGGGCTTAAAATCAGCTCGGCTTCAACCCCGGCAAAAAACGCCACCCGCGCACTGATATCGCTACCGGCAATCTGCTGTGCCAAGCTCAGGTAATCCTGATAATGGCGCGCTTCCGAGCGCAGCAGCGAAATATAAAAATCACCAATTGCAGCAGGCAATAAAGGCGCTAAGCGGGCGAAACGCTCACAGGAACGCGCTTCGATAAAGGCACCACAAATCAGTTTGTCGACCAGCGCATTTGGCTCAAAAGTACTGACGTGCCTGAGCAAACCTTTGGCGTAACGGCTGGAGGTGATCTTGTCGTAGGGTACGCCGAACTGCTGCATGATCTCCAGTACCTGATAAAAATGGTGCAGCTCTTCTTTAATTAACAGCACCATTTTATCAATTAGATCCTGCCCATAGGCCGAGCTGGCTTTGGGTAGCATCGACTTTTTCAGCTTATGTTCGGCCAGTTGCTGCCAGTCGCCAAGCTGGCGGTAGGTAAAATCTTCGTATGGCTTTAGCCATTGCAATAAGGCTTCAGCGCTTTGCTCATCTACTGCATAGCGACGAATTAAAAACATCGCAGATTGCGCCGCCTTTAACTCACAGATCAGATGATCTGTCAGCAATACCGGCAAAGACTCGGGCCTCGCCGCTTGTACTAACCAGGCATCAGGGGTAACACAGCCAAGAAACTGCTGGATCGGTGCCAACAGCTGTTGATATTCGCAACTTTGCATCAGATAACCGCTCTAAAAATCAGCGGCAAAGTATACCGAATCGGTTACAGCGCCGCCAGCAGCTTCCGATAGCCTGCTTCGCTGGTGTTTAAAAATTCAACGCCAGGCTTGACGAAGTTCTGACCATCAGTCATAACTTAACTACGGGCAACTGCGTTATTGCCCGGACAAGGGTGCAGTTTTGCAGTAATAAGGATAATAATTATGATACTAAACCATTTATGGGGCTTGTATGCCCACCCGAAAGAAGAGTGGCATACTATTGATGCCAGACACGAAAGTTTCCGCTATAGCATGATCCATATCTTGCTGGTAGCGCTGATACCCTCTATTTGTGCCTACTATTCGGCGGTACATTTGGGCTGGAGCATCGGTGTGGGTGAAAGAATCTTTTTAACCGCCGAAAGCGCACGCTTGATGGCAGTGGCAATGTATATCGCCCTGATCGCCGGTGTCTTTGCACTGGGATTGTTAGCACATTGGATGGCCCACACCTTCGGTGCTGAACCCACTTATACCCAAACGCTGGAGCTGGCATCCTATACCTCAACGCCACTGTTTATGGTGGGTTTAGCCGCGCTATATCCTGAGCTGTGGTTTGTGATGATGGTTGGTCTGGCTGGTTTAGCCTATTCGGTGTATTTGCTCTATGTCGGGGTACCGATCCTGATGCATATCCCGGAAGAACGTGGTTTTATTTATGCCAGCTCGGTGGTAACGTGCGGTCTGGTATTACTGGTTGTAGTACTGGCGTCTACCGCCATCTTGTGGAGCTCGGGTTATGGCCCGGCCTTTACACACTGATATTAATGAGAATAACGCAATAAGCTAAGACAAGGTATTAACTAAAACGGCTGCCAATGGCAGCCGTTTTTTATTTTTTTCAGCGCAGACTGCTGATTGCAGTGCTGAGCATCAAAACCATTACTTAGCTTAACCCTCGTTATAGGTTTCCAGATGTGAAGCCATTGACATGACTGAAGCTGCTTTAGCATCGTCACTACGCATCTGATCCAGCCGGTTCAGGTAATCCTGATCGATATCGTTGGTGACGTAATGGCCGTCAAACACTGAGGTTTCAAAACGTTTGATATCCGGGTTTTCGCTACGCACCGCGGCAATCAGATCCGGCAGCGATTGGAAAATCAGACCATCGGCACCAATGATCTGACAGATGCTTTCGACGTCATGGCCATGCGCAATCAACTCATTAGCCGATGGCATATCAATACCATAGACGTTCGGAAAACGAATTTCCGGCGCGGCAGAGGCAAAGTATACTTTTTTGGCCCCAGCTTCCCGCGCCATTTCGATGATTTGGCCAGAGGTAGTACCGCGGACGATCGAATCGTCAACCAATAACACATTCTTACCTTTAAACTCCTGCCAGATCGCATTCAGCTTGCGCTTTACCGATTTCTTGCGCTGCGTTTGTCCCGGCATAATAAAGGTACGGCCGATATAGCGGTTTTTCACAAAGCCCTGACGATACGGTAAACCGAGGACACTGGCAATTTCCAGCGCCGCGTCATTACTGGTTTCAGGGATCGGGATCACCACATCGATATCCAGATGCGACCACTCGCGTTTGATTTTCTCACCCAGATATTTCCCCATCGCCACGCGGGAGGCATACACCGAGATATTGTCCATCGTCGAGTCTGGCCGCGCAAAATACACATATTCAAAGATACAGGGGGTATAGCTTGGGTTTTCTGAACATTGCTGGCTGTGCAGCTCGCCCTGCTCGGTAATATACACCGCTTCACCCGGCGAAATATCACGCAGCACGGAGAAACCATCCGCATCCAGCGCCACACTCTCGGACGCCACCATATATTCAGTACCCGCCGGTGTTTCCCGCTTACCCATTACCAGTGGCCGGATGCCGTTCGGGTCGCGGAAGGCAATGAGGCCATGACCGATCACCAGAGCGACTGCCGCATAGCCACCGCGTACCTTACGGTGCACATTGGCAATGGCTTTAAAAATTTGCTCTGGCTCCAGCTGCATACTGCTTTGCACTGCCAGTTCATGCGCCAGCACATTCAATAATACCTCGGAGTCAGAGGTAGTGTTTACGTGGCGGCGCGCCAGTCGGAAAATTTCGTCTTTCAGTTCATGCGCATTGGTCAGGTTACCATTGTGCGCCAGAGCGATACCGAAGGGGCTATTGACGTAAAACGGCTGTGCCTCTGCAGTGCTGGAAGAGCCCGCGGTAGGGTAGCGGACATGGCCAATACCAATTTTACCGGCCAGGCGCTGCATATGCCGGGTTTCAAAAACATCTTTAACCAGGCCATTCGCCTTGCGTAAGCGCAAGGTATTATTATCCACCGTAACAATACCGGCTGCATCCTGCCCACGGTGCTGTAACACTGTCAGACCATCATATAAGGCCTGATTGACCGGATACTTACCTACGATACCAACAATACCACACATTGAAATTTCCTCGCCGGCTAGGGCTTTTGCATAAAACTGGAATGGCTTTGCAAATACTCGAAAAACCATTCAATGATAAAACCAAATTCGGGGATCAATACCGATTGTCGCCACCAGTCACTGCTGGCAGCCGGAGTGAAGGCATCAGCAAAAAATAACACCGCACTGACTACCAGCACGCCACGTAGGGCACCAAAAATCAGCCCGAGCAGTCGATCGGTGCCGGACAGTCCCGTCGATTGCACCAGCTTGCTAATCAGATAGTTAATTAAAGCACCAACAATCAGTGCGCTGATAAACAAAATGGCGATCGCTACGGCGTTTCTGATGGTGTCGTCGGTAAGGTTAGTGAAAAAGCTGGCAAGATGCGGATAGTAAGAGCTGGCAATAAAGAAGGCGGCGATCCAGACGGTCAACGAGATAGCCTCTTTTACGAAGCCCCGGACCAGACTTATCACGGCGGATAAGGCAATGATCGCCAGAATGCTGAAATCAATCCAACTCATTTGCTACCAAAGGATGCTTATTGACGGCGCGCATTCTACCAAATTGCGCCGTGCAATAGCTAATTATTTTCCGCTGGCTGGTAATTGCTAATCACCAACCGCTCTACGCCGGTAAGCTGGCGTAGCTTAGGTAATCCCTGCTCCAGCTTTTCACGGCGAATTTCCGGGCCAACGAAGACACTGGTTAGCTGCTGGCCACTGGCGTTAGTAATATCACGGGTAAAGGTAGCAAAACCTTCCTGGCGCAACTTGGTCACCAGAGCATTGGCATTTTGACGGTTACTAAAACTGCCCACTCTGACAACCCAGGCAGCCTGATTCAGCGCTGGCGTGGAAGCTGATGGCGGGTTAGCCGCCGGCTGACTTACCGTAGTAGGTGCCGGAGTTGTTGCAGTCTGAGTTTGCGCTTGCCCTGCCGCATCAACAGTCACAGTCGCAAATTGCTGTGACGGCAACTCCGGCCGACTGGCCGTTTGTTCGTCCAACGGCACCTCATCTTGATCCGTATGCAGCTCTGTGACGGTTTGTGCTTGTGTTAAGGCACTGTCATCAAAAGGGGTAACCTGCTGCACGCCTGCAAACTCCGGGCGCTCTGGAATGACCTGAAAATCATCCTTCACCACCTGCTTTTGACCGTCCAGCAGATCCGGCAAAAATATAATCGCCAGCATCAGTAAAATACTGGTACCAAGCAAGCGATGTTTAAATTTTGCACTCATTCTTCCTCCCGCGACAGCGCCAATACGCCGGCAACAGTAACAAAAGATCCAAAAACAACCAGCAAATCCGTCGCGGCCATGGCATCACGAAGCTGGGTAAATGCCTGGGCCACATCCTGATGTTGCGTTGCCTGCACGGTCGGTAATACCGTGTCTAGCGCCGCTGCCAGTTGCTCACTACTGGCTCCCCGATTACCGGGCAGGCTGACAAGATGCCACTCATCGATACAGGTCGTCAAGGGCAGTAGCGCCTGTGGCAAATCCTTATCTTTCAGCATACCCACCAGGCCAATCAGCCGCGGATAGCGCTGGCGCAGTTGTTGTAGCTGGCTCGCCAAATAAGCCACCGACTGCGGATTATGCGCCACATCAAGCAGTACTGCCGGTTGTTGTTGCAGCCACTGCATACGTCCGGGCAGGCTAAGCCTGGGTAACGCCTCTGCCAATAACGCCGACTCAGGTAATACGCCCAGTTGCTCCAGTACCGTCAGCGCCGTAGCAACATTCTGTAGCGGCACCGCCGGTATCGGTAAACCACTACGCTGCTGTTGTCCCTGCCAGCTCCAGCTATCTGCCTGTTGTTGATAATAATAATCGCGATTGATCAGCAGCAACTTAGCCTGCGTCTGCAGTGCAACGGCACTGACGCTTTGCGGTAGCTGCAGGTCACCACAAACAGCAACTTTATCAGCGCGGAAGACACCGGCTTTTTCACGCCCGATACTTTCCCGATCCGGCCCCAGAAATGCCTGATGATCCAAATCGATGGTGGTAATAACACTGATATCAGGATTAACGATATTAGTGGCATCCAGGCGGCCGCCTAAGCCGACTTCAATCAAACAAAAATCCGGCTGCGCCGCACGCAGGATGGTAAAGGCCACCAGGGTGGTAAATTCAAAGTAAGTTAGCGGAATATCCTGGCGTAAGCTTTCGACCTGCTGAAAAGCACTCAGCCAGGCATCATCTGCCACATCCTGGCCATCGATACGTAAACGCTCATTGAAGCGCAGTAAATGCGGTGAGCTGTATACGCCTACCCGATAACCCTGCGCCAGCAGCAATTGCTCCAGGGTGCGCGCTGTGGTGCCTTTGCCGTTGGTGCCGGCAATCAGGATAACCTTGCCAGGCAAAGCAGCTAAGTTACCGCGGCTGGCAACTTCGGTTACCCGCTGCAGACCCAGTTCAATTTTATCAATAGGATGGCTTTGTTCAATATAACAAAGCCAATCGGCCAGGCTATGGCACGATTGGCTGGTCAACGGCTGGACAGACATAACTCTCCGGAATGCATTACTCCGACTGTGGAGCAGGTAATTGCATAAACTTCGCTAAAAGTCGGGCAATTGTATCGCGCATTTTCCGCCGGTCAACGATCATATCAATAGCACCGTGCTCCAACAGGAATTCGCTGCGCTGGAAACCTTCCGGTAGTTTCTCGCGTACGGTTTGTTCGATCACGCGCGGACCGGCGAAGCCAATTAGTGCCTTGGGCTCACCGATATTGATGTCACCCAGCATCGCCAGACTGGCCGAAACACCACCCATAGTCGGGTCAGTTAATACCGAAATATAAGGCAGCCCCTGCTCACTCATCCGGGCCAGCGCAGCACTGGTTTTCGCCATTTGCATCAGCGAGAACAAAGCTTCCTGCATCCGGGCACCACCACTGGCAGAAAAGCAGACAAAGGGGATTTTATGTTTTAGCGCATATTCAACGCCTGCGACAAACTTAGCACCGACGACAGAAGCCATCGAACCGCCCATAAATTCAAATTCAAAAGACGCCGCCACCACAGGCATACCGTGCAGGGTGCCGTGCATCACTACCATCGCATCTTTTTCATTGGTTTCTTTTTGGGCAGCGACAATCCTATCTTTATACTTCTTACTGTCTTTAAACTTTAATAAGTCTTGCGGCTCTAACTCAGCCGCCAGCTCGGTAGTTGAGTGCGTATCAAAAAAATGCTGTAAACGGCTGCGGGCAGAGATCCGCATATGATGATCGCACTTCGGGCAAACCCCTAGATTACGATCCAGATCGGCTTTATACAGTACCGCATCACAAGAGGTACACTTGGTCCACACCCCTTCCGGAATATTACGGCGATCTGACGATGACGTTCTGGGCAGAATTTTTTCTAACCAACTCATAACCTTTTCCTAATTTGGTGATTGCCGGCTTATGCGGGCAAAAAATACGCTAAAACCATCGAAATGGCGAAAATGCGGCTATTAAAACACAAATCAAGCAGGGCAGAATACATAAAACTGGTCTTAGTAGTGCGCCGTGCTACCCAGCGTTCAGGTCGGTGGCAAAAATAACGGCCCCAGCTCAACCTGCGGTATCGCATAGTGCGCGGGATAATCGACCTCAACCAGATACAAGCCCCCCGCTTTCGCCGTTGCTGCCGCCTGGGTACGATCCCGACTGGCCAGCAGTTGTGCCAACCACACAGGTGGCTGCCGCCGCATGCCGATTTCCAATAAGCTACCGGTAATATTCCGCACCATATGATGTAAAAAAGCATTGGCCTTGATATCAAGGACAATATAGTCACCAAAGCGTTCAATGCGCAGATGATGCACATTGCGAAACGGCGTTTTCGATTGACACTGGATGGCACGAAAGGCGCTGAAGTCTTGCTCACCTAACAAAGCCGGCGCAGCTTGTTGCATCAGCGCAATATCCAGCTGCTGATGATAATGACTGAGCCCGGCTCGCAGAATAGCCGGCCGATGTTTATGATTGTAAATTACATAACGGTAACGGCGCGCCGTGGCGCTGAAGCGGGCGTGAAAGTCATCCGGTACAACCTTGGCCCAACGCACGGCAATTTGATCCGGCAGCTGGGCATTGGTACCCATCACCCAGGCTTTTTCATCCCGCACCGCGTCGGTATCAAAGTGCACCACCTGACCGGTGGCATGCACACCGGCATCAGTTCTGCCGGCACAAAAGAGTTCTACTGGCTGATTGGCCACTTTGGCAAGTGCCGTTTCCAGTTCCTGCTGCACGCTATTAACTTCGCGCTGACGTTGCCAGCCATAAAAGCTGCTGCCGTCATATTCAATTCCTAAGGCTATCCGCATCTTGGCCCCTACTAAAATTCGGGGCTAGTATAACCCAGCGAGCGTCAGTTACCTACTCTGGCCGCAGCTGACGTGCTTCGTCCTTAACATGCTCAGGTGCCGCTGAGGTCAGGATTTCATCAATCAGCAGGGTTGCACTTTCAGGTTCATCCATCTCGATGTAAGCCCGTACCAAATCTAACTTGGCGGCGAAGCCATTATCTTCCTGATCAACATCCATCTTGGTATGTTCACCGATAATATCGGCAAATTCATCCAAGCCAACATCCACATTCAGCTGTTCAAAACGACTGTCGTCGTTATCAGGTTGTTCCAGCGCCGATAACAAATTATCAATTTCAACAAAATCTTGCTCTGAAATAGCTTCATGCTGCAGTCCATTCGCCTCGGCGTTAAACAGGCTACTACTCGCATTATCAAGCAGCTCAGACTCGGCATCAGTGTCCGCATTGACACCTGGCTCAACTTGCTCTAACTCAGTTAGTAACTGCTCAAACTGCGCGTTTTCCAGATCTGTGAGATTGAATTGCTCAGGAGTCAGCTCCGTTATTGAATCTTTACTCGACGCTTCGTCAGGATCTGTTGTTAATTGCTCCAACTGTCTGGAAAGCGCCTCTAACTGACGCTCATCGTCTGGATCAAAATCACTGAGGTCAAGCTCCGGATATTCTTCCAGCATTTGACTCGGATTTTCCACCGATAGCGATGCCTCAGTGGGTCGAATAACACTACTGTCTTCGGCAGCGGCCAAGTCCAGATTTAACTCAGTCTCTGCCTCCAACTCCGTATCTTGCTCAATATCCACATCGGTTAAACCAGTAATTGGCTCCAAGGGAAATTCATCTAACTCTAACTCAGCCTCTGCAGTATCGCCGGCTGAGTCCTGATGTTCGCTGTCACTCGCAGGGATTTGTGATGGTTCGACTGCAAATTCATTGGCTTGATCGATGCTTACATTCTGTTCTGCGGCCTGAACCAAAATGTCATCGAGCTCGCGCTGCAACATTTCCTCATCCTCACTTTGGATCAGATCATCTTCTAATAGCGGTGAGGATTCCTCTGCAGCTAATTGCTCGGCAAACGCTTCCAACTCGCTGCTGTCAAATTTAATGTCGTCAGATGCCGCTAACCCAAGTTCATCATCCCAAGTCGTATCCATCAGCGCATCTCTCGACTCTTCAAGTTCAGAAGCCACTTCCAATGGCGCTTTGGATGGCTCAGGCGAGAGGGTCAGAGGATTTGAGAGCTGCTCTTGAGCCGGCTCAATCTCGCTTGAGCTGGCTTCAGGCCAATCCAGCTCGATCTCTTCCAGCAGATTATCGATATCGTCCTGATCTGTCAGACTTAGGTCAGAGTCTGCTTCGGCTAACTCTGGCTCAGGTATATTCTCAGTATCCGCCAACTCGATAACTTCTTCATGCTCATCATCTGCAGCTAATAGAGAAGCTAAATCTGTGTCAGATAAGATATTGTCGGCATCGAAGTGCAGTTCATTTGCAGCCTTAGCAGTACTGGCTTCCGCGGTATCAAGGGTTGTCAGTCCATCATCTAGGTTGAAGGAGTCACCCTGGACATCGTCTAGTAAGTCAGTTTGCAGGGGATCATGCTCGTCAAGCTCATCCAATAAAATATCATCACTGAAATCTGGCAATTCATCATCGCCCATCGGGGTCGATTTACCCGGCGTAACAGCAGGCTCAAAGGCGTCATCCAGCAAACTATCATCCAAAGTGAACAAACTATCGTCAAAATCCTGACTATTGTCCAAAGGTGGAACTGGCGATTGATAGCCGGCAGTAGCCACAGGCTCTTTTGTTGCTGCCGCTATGACTTCTTCCGTCTTCTTACTCCGTCGTTTAATCCAGAATAACAGCCCCAGCAAAGCCAACAACGCTGGCGTTGATGCAGCCAGCGCCCAAGTAAGTGGATTAGCCATCAGTTGACTCAGGGTGCTCTGCGGCGCCTGCTGCGCAGCTAACTCTGCGAGCCGGCGTTGCTCCTGCTCAGCCAAGATCTGTTGCTGTTGTTGAAGTAATTGGTTCAGTTGCGTTTGCAACAGGCTATCTTCCGCCAACTGAGCCTTTAACCCCTCTAACTCTTGCTGCAGTCGACCAAGAGAACCACGTAACTGCTCATTTTCGCGGGCAATGCCTTCAATCAATAGCATTGAGCTTTGATAGTTATCTTTTAGCGTATTTAACTCGGTCAGTGCTTGTTGTTGCACCTGATTAGGTTTAGCGGCTTGCTCGCGCGCCCGGGCTCTGGCCTCTGCTTCACGGCGGGTACGCTCCGCCCAGGCCTGATCATCCAGTTCGGCTTTACGTCTGGCTTGCTCGGCATCGACACTGCGAATTTCCCGCAAATCTGGCAGGATTAAGATCGCGCCCGGCCGTAAATGATTAAAGTTAGCGTCATTAAAGGCACCAGGGTTTTTCAGAAACAGCGCGTACATCACCTGATAGGTGGTCACGCTATCGTTGGGCTTAACCTGCTCGGCAATCCGCCATAGGGTATCGCTGGCCGTTAGCGGGCCAAACTGTTGCTGGATAAAGGCATTATCGCTGCTTTTCGGGCCACGGATCTGCGTTGGCGTACTTTGCGAGAACGCAAACGTCGAAAAATTGACAAGCAACAATACTAATAAAATACGAACGGGCATCAGTTTTCCTTAGCCGAGCAACCAGACTCACGTCATTAAGCCAAACTTTATTTCAGAGCTATGCAAACAGCGTTCCATCATTCTCAAAGTCAGCCCGACAACTATAATGCAGATGCACGAAACTGACCAGAGGCGAGCCTCTGTTACCAAGCACCGTTGCCGTTATCACCGCCAAAACAAAAACAGGCCGCAAATGCGGCCTGTAACAGTAATATACTACTTTACGATTATCTGACTACAGATAGTCACGGATCAGCACTTCGGCGATCTGAATACTGTTGGTGGCAGCACCTTTACGAATGTTATCGGCCACAACCCACATATTTATACCATTTTCATGTGATAAATCCTGACGGATGCGGCCAACAAAGACGTCATCCTTACCGGTAGCACTGCAAACCTGGGTTGGGAAGTCGGCATTGTTTTCCAGTAATACCACACCCGGCGCATTGGCCAGCAAGGCTTTCACCTGCTCTGGCGAAATCGGCATCCGCGTTTCGATATGCACCGCTTCGGCGTGACCATAGAATACCGGTACCCGCACTGCAGTGGCATTAACGGCGATGCTGCTGTCGCCCAGAATTTTCTGGGTTTCCCAGTGCATCTTCATTTCTTCTTTGGTGTAACCATTTTCCAGAAACACATCAATCTGCGGAATAGCATTAAAGGCAATTTGCCGGGCAAACTGCCCCTTCTCATCCAGTGGCCGGCCGTTCATCAGCTGCGCGGTTTCGCTGGCCAGGGCTTCCACTGCCGATTGTCCGGCCCCACTGACCGACTGATAAGTCGCCACATTGACCCGGCTAATGCCAACAGCATCATGGATTGGCTTTAACGCCACCAACATCTGAATCGTTGAACAGTTGGGGTTGGCAATAATATTACGGTTACGGTAATCGGCAATGGCCTCTGGGTTAACTTCCGGCACCACTAATGGAATATCTGCCTCATAACGGAAATGGGAGGTGTTATCAATCACCACACAGCCCGCTTCCGCGGCTTTAGGGGCGTAAATCGCCGAGACACTGCCGCCGGCGGAGAATAAACCAATCTGCGCCTGGCTCCAGTCAAAGGTTTCAGCATCCAGCACCGTCAGTTTTTTACCCTTAAAAGTCACAGTACCGCCGGCCGAGCGGCTGCTGGCCAACGGGAACAGCTGCGCAACCGGAAAATCACGCTGCTCCAGAATTTCAATTAAATGTTGGCCGACCAGACCGGTCGCGCCTAAGACTGCGACATTGTATTGCGACGCCATGCGATGCATCCTCTTAATTACTGACGACTAAAGCCTAAAGAGTCAAGCCAGGCCGGTAAAGCCGGGCCGCTCAGTTGTAGCGCACTGTACTCGCGCCTCGCAGGATAAGACTTTCTGAGCCAGTCAAACCCGTTACCTGTTATATGATACCGGAACAAGGCATCATCCCGCCGCACATCATATAACATCCTGGCGAGATTTTGGACATCTGGAAGCCCAAAATTAGCGGAAAGTTGTAGTTTTTCCATTGCTGGCACCGGCAAGAGCGCAGCCAGACTCACCCGGGGCTGCTGTTGCAGCAGTTCACAGCAGCGCTGATACAGCATTTCAGTGCCCCGCGCCTTGCCTTCGACACTATGACCGGCAATATGAGCTGTAGCCAGATCGCAATAAGGCAGCAACGGTAACAAGATATCCGGCTCCTGTTCCCAAACATCCAGCACCAGCGGCCGACGTTTGCGCTGTTGCGCCGTTAGCAGCGCCTGATTATCGATCACGGCGCCACGCGAGGCGTTGATCAGGGCGCAGTCGGGCTTTAGCAGCGCCAGGTGTTCGGCATCCAATAAATGGTAGCTGGGATAAGGCCCGTTTTTTTCAAGCGGGGTATGAAAACTAATGATATCGGCCTGCTGACACAAGGTGGCAAAATCGGTATGTGGAAAATCCGCCTCTTGCGCAGCACGCAGCGGATCACAGAGCAGCAGCGGGATCCCCAGCGCCTTTGCCGCGGTTGCTAAACGCTGGCCGATACTACCGACCCCGACAATACCCAGCACTTTATGCGGCAATGACCACTGATAACGCTCAGCCAGAAACCATAAACTACTAAGTACATATTCCAGCACCGACTGGGCATTGCAGCCGGGCGCCGAACTAAAACTAATCTGCCGGGAAGCTAAATAATCCGTATCAACATGTTCAGTACCGATAGTGGCCGTGCCGACAAAACGTAAGCGGTTATTCTGCGACAGCAAGCTGGCATTGACTGGCGTCACCGAACGCACCAGCAGGATATCGGCTTCGCGTAATACCTCAGCCTGTACGTTACGACCATCAAAGGTCGTCACCTCGCCAAGGTCGGCGAAAAACTCGCGCACCAGCGGCATATTTTCATCAGCGTAAATGTTCATTATCGGCCCCGTTGTTCGGATGCGTGCATTCTAGCAAGAAAAGTCGTGTCGCAAGAACTGAACTTGAGCAAGAAAAAAGGCGCTGATGTCAGCGCCTTAAGTGATAACAGCTGCGGTTAGCCGTTATGGCGTTGCATTACGCTTTATAACGTTGCATTACCCTTTGTAACGTTGCATTACCCTTTGTAGCGTTGCATTACTAAGGTGGCATTGGTGCCGCCAAAGCCAAAGCTGTTCGACATCACGGTATTTAAGACTGCGTCGCGGGTTTGGGTCACGATATCCAGACCTTTAGCCGCCTCATCCAGCTCACCGATATTGATCGACGGCGCAATAAAGTTATGTTTTAGCATCAGCAGCGAATAAATGGCCTCATGCACACCGGCCGCACCCAGCGCATGACCAGTCATCGCCTTAGTCGCACTGATGGCCGGGGTTTTGCCGGCAAAAACTTCCTGGATCGCGCCCAGCTCTTTGACATCACCCACCGGGGTGCTGGTGCCATGAGTATTCAGATAATCAATAGGTGCGTCCACGCCCTGCATCGCCATTTGCATACAACGTACGGCGCCTTCGCCGCTTGGTGCCACCATGTCATAACCATCTGACGTCGCGCCATAACCGACAATTTCCGCATAGATGGTAGCACCGCGCGCCAGCGCATGCTCTAACTCTTCAACCACGACGATACCGCCACCACCACTGATGACAAAACCATCACGGTTGGCGTCATAGGTACGCGAGGCTAGTTCTGGCGTGTCGTTGTAACGGCTGGATAAGGCGCCCATCGCATCAAACTCCATCGCCAGCGTCCAGTGCACTTCCTCACCACCACCGGCAAACACAATATCCTGTTTGCCCAGTTGGATCAGTTCCATCGCATGACCGATACAGTGTGCACTGGTGGCACAGGCTGAACTGATGGAATAGTTGACGCCTTTAATTTTAAAGGGCGTAGCCAGACAGGCCGAGCAGGTGCTGGACATGGTTTTCGGCACGGCATAGGGGCCGACCCGTTTTACGCCTTTTTCACGCAGAATATCGGCCGCTTCAACCTGAGTTTTTGACGAAGCACCACCTGAACCGACAACCAGACCAACTCGCGGATGCGAAATTTGCTCATCGCTTAAACCGGCATCCCGCATCGCTTGCTGCATCGCCAGATAGGCATAGGCAGCAGCATCACCCATAAAGCGCATCGCTTTACGATCAATCAGTTCGCTGGGGTCCAGTTTAATATTGCCCCATACCTGCGATCTTAAACCCAGCTCTGCAAATTCCTCGGCGCGGCTGATACCGGACTTACCGGCTTTTAACGAGGCCAAGACCTCAGCCTGATTATTACCGATACTAGATACAATGCCTAAACCGGTGATCACCGCTCTTTTCATGCTTACTCCCCATGCCTGTCGTTACAGGTACTGAATGTTAAAAATTATCTTTGCCATGCTGCCGCCCAGTCAGGCCGCAGAATTAATACCGCAATTCTACGGACTTTCGCCGCGAAACTGGTCTGCTTTCAGCGCACAGCTGTACTCTGTTTTCAATTTTGCTTCAGGCTGCGGTAAACTACAAGATGAAATTTTGCCAAAGGTTTGTTATGTCTGCCCTATCACACGCCCGGATCCACTTTAATGAGCAAGGCACCCCGGTTGCCACTGACTTTGACGATATCTATTTTTCCAACGATGGCGGCATGGCGGAAACGGATTACGTGTTTTTGCAGCAAAACGGGTTACCTGAGCGCTGGCAAAGTCATGCCCGCCCCTGGTTTCATGTTTTAGAAACCGGCTTTGGTACCGGTGCCAATTTTTTACTCTGCTGGCAACGTTTTCGGGAGTATCGCCGCCAGTATCCGGATGCTCAGTGTCAGCGGCTGTATTTTAGTAGCTTTGAAAAATACCCGTTAAGCCGCGCCGATCTGACACAGGCATTAAGTGTACACACTGAATTAGCCCAACTTTGCCAACAGCTATTGGCCGCCTATCCACCGGCCACCGCGGGCTGTCATCGACTATTGCTGGATGGGGGCCAAGTAATGCTGGATCTGTGGCTGGGTGATGTTAATGTACTGTTGCCGACAGTGCCGGAGCAGAATCGGGTCGATGCAATCTTCCTTGATGGTTTTGCGCCAGCGAAAAACCCCGATATGTGGCAACCGGGATTATTTCAGCAGCTATTTCGCTTAAGTTATCCCGGCACCCGCCTTGCCACCTTTACCTGTGCCGGGGTGGTAAAACGCGGCCTAAGCGAAGCGGGCTTTCAGATTGCCAAAGTAAAAGGCTTTGGTAAAAAGCGCGAAATGCTGATTGCCTGGCATCCACAGCCGGCGGAGTCGTTATCCCCCGACAGGCAGCACAGCAATCCTGTTAGTGATCCTGTCACCATTATCGGTGGTGGTCTGGCAGCCTTAACCACGGCCTATGCCCTGCTGCGCCGGGGTATTGCCGTCAACTTGCTTTGTGCTGATGCCGAAGTCGCCCAGGGTGCTTCACATAATCGCCAGGGTGCGCTTTATCCGAATTTGCCAGTTAAGCTCACGCCACAGGGGTTATTTCACTGTCAGGCCTTTTGGCAAGCGCGGCAGTTTTATCAGCACTGTCAGCAACTGGGCTTAGACTTTCCGCTGGATTACTGTGGTGTGCTGCATCTGGCCAGCACAGAACAACTGGTTGAGCGGCAACAGAAAATGGCAGAGGCTGCGGTCTGGCCACAGGAGTTACTGCAATTTGTCGATGCAGCCGCTGCCACTAAGTTCGCTGGTGTGAGTTTGCAGCAGGGCGGCATCTTTTTGCCGCTGGCCGGTTGGCTGGCACCGCAAGCCTTTTGTCAGGCATTATGGCGCTACCTTAGTACCCAGCCAGGCTTTAGCAGCCAGTTTAATTGCCGGGTGGAACAACTTGAAGCCCTCTCGGATGGCTGGCGACTGCATACCGCGACAACGACACTCACCGCACAACTGCTGCTGATCGCTAACGGTGCAGAGCTGACGCGCTTAGCCCCCTTTGCCGCTCTGCCGGTAAATCGGGTACGCGGTCAGGTTAGCCATGTCGAAGCCCCGGGTCTGACGGCGCTGCGTACCGTGATCTGTCATAAAGGCTATCTTACGCCTGCCTGGCAAGGACTGCACTGTATTGGCGCCACCTTTGATCGCACAGCAGAAACGGCGCAGTTACTGGATGCAGACGATACCCAAAATATTGCCGAGCTGCGGCAACAGTTACAGACGCCTGATTGGTCTGCCCAACTGGCCGTACACTCTGCGAAAGCTGCCTTTCGGGCGACAGTGCCGGATCATCTGCCACTCTGCGGTCGCTACCGGTTAGCAGACAACCGCAAAGCTGCGCCGCTGTGGCTAAATGTCGGTCTGGGTGCCCGCGGCTTGCTGTTTGCACCGCTATTGGCAGAATACTTGGCCGCTGCCATCAGCGGTGAACCGCGGCCGCTTAGTCAGAGCACAGCGAACTTACTCAGCCCAGAGCGCTTTAGCAAAAAAGCGGCGACTTGACCCTAATTATTTGCTAGAGTTTTTATTACAGGAAACTAATCAAGGAATTACTATGTCTGGTCGTAAGTTAGGTTTCGCCGTGCTGGTATTGGCAAGCTGCCTGCTCAGTATCGGGAAGGCGCAAGCTACCGAGTTTCAGCGCATCCCACTGCCGGCCGATGCCCGTGAACAGCTGAGACTGGAACAAAAGCTGCCGGCCGTGCTGCACTTTTACAGCCGCGCCAGTCAGCAAGAATTACTCAGCTTTTACCAGCAGCATCTCGGGCAACCAAGCCTGCAGAAAGTCGTGGCAGGTCAGCTACAGCTAAATTTTCTGCGTAACGGTGAGCAAATCCGCGTGATTATCGCCGAGCGCAATGGCTGGCGCGATGTATCCTTGATGGTGGAGCGACGTTAAACAGACGGCAAGGTCGAAGCCTGCATCAGGGCTTATTGACGCTTGCAGCTTAATATTGTTGCCAAGGTTAACACGCCTTAGGGCTTTGCCATTTGCAATACTAAACGGCGGTTAACTGCCCGCCCCAGAGCACTGTCGTTCGGCGCGGCATGACGACGCTCACCAAAGCCTTCAATCTGCACTTTTTCTGGCGCGACGCCGGCAGCAACTAAGAAATCTTTAATTTTCTGCGCCCGCTGTACCGATAACTGCTCGTTCATCCAACGTCCGCCAAAGCTGTCGGTATAGCCCTGCAGATCAATCGACTCAATTTCCTGATCGTACTTCAGATACTCCGCGATCTGGCTTAAACGACGACGTGATTCTCGGGTTAGTTGATCACCACCGCTCTCATAACTTAATACCGTAAACGCAATATCTTCAAAGTTATAGGGTAACAAACCGGCGATACAGTGGCTAAAGGCCTGATACTGAGTTGGAAATTGCACCGGATTCAGAGCCGCCACCACCTTATCATAGGGGCTGTACCAATCACTATAATAAAAGGTCGGACTAAAACCCTGCTCCAGTTCGGTCAGCAAGGTCCAGGCGGTTTTCTTCGGTAAATCACCATTAAACTGCTTTAACAGTCGCATACTGGCCAGGGTTTTGGTTTTTTCGCCGGCACGCCACTGCGGGGGTACTGACAGCACCTCCGCCAGACCATAACTATCAGGCCGGCGCAGCATCTGTAATTCAAAGTCCATATTCAGACTTTTACCGGCAGCACTGCGAAACACCGCCTTGCCAAAATTCGGGATCTCATGCTCCAGCTGGCATTGCAGAGGCGTATTACTGCTTAGCTGCCAACGCGATTGCTCAATAGTGGCGGAATATTGACGCCACTGGCTGGGAGTTGCTGCCAGCTGGCTTGCCGTCAAAACCGCACTGATACTAAAGATTAGCGTTATCGCCCGCATGTACTGCCCCATTGTTTGCAAAAGAACCTCCCGCTTCGTAACGACCATAGCAAGCATTATGCCCAAAACAAGACCTATCGCATTTTTTTTGGCATAATGCCGGCCTCTGACTGCTACGGTGACTCTATGACCTCAACACCTTCTGCTGCGACAAAGGCCACGGCTTCAGGCGCAACTAAAAGCGCTTCTCTATTAGCCCAGCGTTTTCGCGGCTACTACCCTGTTGTTATCGACGTCGAAACGGCAGGCTTTAATCCAAAAACCGATGCCTTGCTCGAAATTGCGGTAAATCTGCTGGAAATGGATGCAGAGGGCCAGTTAAAGCCCGGCAAAACCCTGCATTTTCATGTTGATCCTTTTGCCGGCGCCAATTTGGACGCCAGCTCACTGGCATTTAACGGCATCGATCCCTTCAACCCGCTGCGCGGTGCCGTGCCTGAGCGCGAGGCCATTACTGAAATTTGTAAAGCCGTGCGCAAAGCGCAAAAAGACGCCGGCTGTCAGCGCTCTGTGCTGGTCGCACATAATTCGGCTTTTGACCAAGGCTTTTTTAATGCCGCCATCAGCCGCTTAAATTATAAACGCTCGCCGTTTCATGCTTTTGTTTCGTTTGATACCACCAGCCTGGCGGCGCTGGCGCTCGGACAAACGGTCCTGGCCAAGGCCTGCCAACAGGCGGGAATTGCCTTTAATACCAAAGAAGCCCATAGCGCTCTGTATGACACCGAGCGTACCGCGGAGCTGTTCTGTTACATCGTTAATAAATGGCAGCAACTGGGAGGCTGGCCACTAAGCAATGCGCTACCGGCCGATGAGGAACAGGACGAAGAGACTGAAAACACGGCATAACGGATATGCCGTGTCTTACTGAAGGTTTATTCCGCCGCTGGCTGTTCGGCTTTAAACTTTTCAGCCGTGGCTTTAATCAGCGGTTGTAACTCGCCACGCTGAAACATTTCCAGCACGATATCACAACCACCAATCAGCTCGCCCTCGACCCACAGCTGCGGGAAAGTCGGCCAGTTAGCGTATTTTGGCAGCTCGGCCCGGATATCCGGATGCTGCAGAATGTCGACAAAGGCAAACTGCTCACCACAGGCAATCAGCGCTTGTGACGCCTGAGCCGAAAAGCCACAACTGGGGAATTTTGGCGAACCCTTCATATACAACAGGATCGGGTTGTCGGCGATTTGTTGTTTGATTTTGTCTAACGTTTCCATTACTACCTCTCGGATTAAGATGAAAGTTGGCCTATTTTACTCCTTCTTCCCCTCGCCCGCACTTGAGATTTGCAGAAAGTGCCCAATATTGTCTGAACCAACAACAGCGCCTGCGGCTATAATGATCGCAGGCAAACGCAGGCCGGCAGGTATAAAACTTGAGTATTTTAGTCAGGTTTTGTAGTCTACGCCATGCAGACACTTTAAACAACGAACGGAGAGCTACAATGGCCTTTGAATTACCCGCCTTACCATACGCAAAAGATGCTTTAGTGCCGCATATTTCTGCTGAAACCCTGGAATATCACCACGGTAAGCACCACAACACCTACGTCGTTAAGCTGAATGGTCTGATTGAAGGCACGCCTTTTGCCAGCCAGTCATTAGAAGAAATTATCCGTAACAGCGAAGGTGGCGTATTTAACAACGCAGCTCAGGTTTGGAACCATACGTTCTATTGGCACTGCTTATCACCAAATGGTGGCGGTCAACCAACTGGCGCCCTGGCCGATGCCATCAACGCCAAGTGGGGCTCTTTCGATGCCTTTAAAGCTGCCTTTAATGACAAAGCGGTCAATAACTTCGGTTCCAGCTGGACCTGGTTAGTGAAAAAAGCGGATGGCAGCCTGGATATCGTCAACACCAGCAACGCCGGCACGCCAATTCAGGACGCGGCAGTAACGCCAATTATCACAGTTGACCTGTGGGAACACGCTTACTACATCGACTACCGCAATGCCCGCCCAACTTACCTGGACGCATTCTGGGCCCTGGCGAACTGGGAATTTGCTGCGGCGAACTTCGCTAAGTAACGCTGCAATTCCTGCCTCTGATACCCGGCCACTGCCTGTCTCTTATACACAAATCCCCCGGTTTTTACTGGGGGATTTTTTGAACTCTCCGCACGCTTTCCGATCAGATCTTTCACTTAATCTAAAGGTGAATACTGATGAACAATGCACAATGGGCAAAAAGTACTTTTGGTCAGGCCGACTTAGGGGATCCCCGCCGAACCACACGTCTGGTAAAGTTAGCGGAAACCTTAGCAAACGATCCAGGAAAGCCATTCGTGTCTATTACACAATCCCCCGCCGATATGGAAGGCGCTTATCGTTTTATCCGTAATGAGCACGTCAATGCTGACGCGATAGCAAAAGCAGGCTATCTGGTCACAGCAGCGCAAGCCGCCAAACATAATTTATTACTGGCTTTAGAGGATACCACTGCCATCACTTACAGCCATCGTTCCGTGCGAGATGAGCTTGGTCATGTCAATCAAGGAAATAACTATCGGGGCATACTTGCGCACAGCGTTTTGTTATTCGCTCCTGAGCAACAAGAGCTTGTTGGATTAATTGAACAATCCCGCTGGACACGGGATATCAGCACGCGCGGAAAGAAACATGTGCGAACACAAACACCTTATGAAGAGAAAGAAAGCTTCAAGTGGCAGTCTGCTTCGGTCAATCTATCGGCACGATTAGGCGCTAAAATGGCCGATGTGATATCCGTCTGCGACCGCGAAGCTGATATCTATGAGTACTTGCAGTATAAGCTCTCAAAGCAACATCGCTTCGTGGTTCGTTCCATGCAGAGTCGCCATATTGAGCAGTCTGAACAGAAGCTCTACGACTATGCTGCAGGTCTTGAAAGCGCCGGACAAAAGCAAATCCATATAGCGCAAAAAGGTGGACGTAAAGCACGTACAGCAACAGTAGACATTGTCTTTGCGCCAGTCACGTTGCAAGTGCCGGCAAATAAGCGTGGCGAATCACTATCGCTTTATTATGTCGGGTGCGAAGAGCGAGCCGATGACAAAAACGCGTTAAATTGGCATTTGCTGACTACCGAACCAGTCCAGAGCAAAGCAGATGCACTGAACATCATCCGTTATTACGAGCATCGCTGGTTAGTAGAAGAATATCACAAAGCCTGGAAAACGGATGGTACAGATATTGAGAATGCCCGCTTACAAAGTAAAGATAACATTGAGCGGCTTGTGACCATCAGCGCCTTTATTGCTGTAAGAATAGTGCAGCTGAAGTTTGCGCGCGAACAACCAGACGAGATAAGTTGTGAACAGGTGCTGTCGCCAAAAGCCTGGAAATTGTTATGGATAAAACGGGTCAGCAGGACCTTACCTGACACCGTCCCCTCGATGAAGTGGGCTTATACCGAGCTTGCAAAGCTCGGTGGGTGGAAAGATACAAAACAAACCGGCAAGGCCTCGGTCAAGGTATTGTGGCAAGGATGGTTCAAACTACAAACCATCCTTGAAGGTTATGACCTAGCAAAGTCTCTTGAGGCTGACTTGTGATCAAGAGACAGGCCACTGCCGGGTATTTTTTTATCTGCGCTCCTGCCCCGTTCGGGCTGAACCTTTTACCAACACTTTAGCTCAAAAAAGCAACTGAACCCTTTATCGAGACAAAGCGTACCATTACCCAGTAACGATTTTTTACTGAAACATTGGGCAAAACAGCGCTTTAGTGTCTACCCTTAAAGTGAGTAGTTTGGGCGTTAGCTGCCAATACGGGTAACTAATACGGCTGCCCAACTAGCGTAAAAGTTGTCATGCCGGACGATGGGCTGGAGGTATTTATGGGGATCTTTGAGCATTTCAGAACCAGGTACGAAACCACCAAAGAAGAGGAAATGAGCCTGCAGGAGTTTCTGCAGCTGTGTAAAAAAGACAAAAGCTGCTACAGCAGTGCCGCTGAACGTCTGCTGCAGGCGATTGGCGAACCCGAGCTGATTGATACTTCGCAGGACTCTAAGCTCAGCCGCCTGTTTTCAAACCGCCTGATCGCCCGCTACCCTGCCTTCCATGAATTTTACGGTATGGAAGAGGCCATCGAACAAATCGTTTCCTATCTCAAGCATGCGGCGCAAGGACTGGAAGAGCGCAAACAAATCCTCTATTTATTAGGGCCTGTGGGTGGCGGTAAATCGTCGCTGGCCGAAAAGCTGAAAGCCCTGATGCAGCAAGTCCCGATTTATTACCTGAAGGGCTCGCCGGTACAGGACCACCCGCTGTGTCTGTTCGATGCAGCGGAGGATGGCGCCCTGCTGGAGCAGGAATATGGCATCCCCAAACGCTATCTGCGAGCCATTATGTCACCCTGGGCCAGTAAAAGATTGCATGAATTCAATGGCGATATCAGTCAATTCCGGGTGGTGAAACGCAATCCCTCTATTCTGGATCAACTCGCCATCGCCAAAACCGAACCGGGAGATGAAAACAATCAGGATATTGCCGCCCTGGTCGGTAAGGTCGATATCCGTAAGCTGGAGCACTTTGCCCAAAACGATCCCGATGCCTACAGCTATTCCGGTGCGCTTTGCCGTGCCAATCAGGGCCTGATGGAATTTGTGGAGATGTTCAAAGCGCCAATTAAGGTGCTGCATCCACTGCTGACCGCGACCCAGGAAGGTAACTACAACGGCACCGAAGGGCTGGCGGCCCTGCCGTTTGATGGCATTATTCTGGCACACAGTAACGAGTCCGAATGGCAGACCTTCCGCAATAATAAGAATAACGAAGCCTTCCTGGACCGGGTTTATATTGTCAAAGTGCCTTATTGTCTGCGTGCCAGTGAAGAAATGAAAATTTACCAGAAACTACTGGAGCACAGCGAGCTCAGTCAGGCGCCTTGCGCCCCAGGCACCCTGAGTTCGCTGGCGCAGTTTGCGGTATTATCCCGACTGAAAACGCCGGAAAACTCCAGTATCTACTCCAAAATGCGGGTGTATGACGGCGAAAGCTTGAAAGATACCGATCCCAAAGCCAAGTCCTATCAGGAGTATCGCGACTTTGCTGGTGTCGATGAGGGTATGACCGGTTTATCGACCCGCTTTGCTTTTAAGATCCTGTCACGGGTATTTAATTTTGACTCGACCGAAGTTGCCGCCAACCCGGTACACCTGTTTTATGTGCTGGAACAGCAAATTGAACGGGAGCAATTTCCGGCAGATACCGCCGAACGCTATCTGGAGCACCTGAAAGGCTACCTGATCCCGAAATATGTCGAGTTTATTGGTAAAGAAATTCAAACCGCTTATCTGGAATCCTATTCGGAGTATGGACAGAACATCTTTGATCGCTATGTTATCTATGCCGATTTCTGGATCCAGGATCAGGAATACCGGGATCCGGAAACCGGTCAACTGTTTGATCGGGCGGCACTGAATGCCGAGCTGGAGAAAATTGAAAAGCCAGCCGGCATCAGCAATCCAAAAGATTTCCGCAACGAAATAGTCAATTTTGTGCTGCGGGCCAAGGCCAAAAACAATGGCAAGAATCCGCTGTGGACCAGTTACGAAAAACTACGCACGGTGATAGAGAAAAAAATGTTTTCCAGCACCGAAGAACTGTTACCTGTCATTTCCTTTAATGCCAAAACCAGTACCGAGGATCAGAAAAAACACGACGACTTTGTTAACCGGATGATGGAGAAAGGCTATACCCGTAAACAAGTCCGGCTGCTGTCGGAATGGTATTTACGGGTACGTAAATCACAGTAGCTCCGGAGGGTGTATGGCGCATTTTATCGATCGCCGTTTAAATGGTAAGAATAAAAGCGCGGTAAATCGCCAGCGCTTTATCCGGCGCTATAAACAGCAGATTAAACAGGCCGTATCGGACGCCATCAGTAAACGCAGCGTAACTGACCTGAGCAGTGGCGAGAGTATCAGTATTCCGGCACGTGACATTACCGAGCCGTTTTTTCATCAGGGCCAGGGCGGCGTAAAGCAACGGGTACATCCGGGCAACGACCAGTTTAGCCCCGGCGATCGCATTCCCAGACCACAAGGCGGTGCGGGCGGCAGTGGCAAAGGTGATGCCAGCGCCGATGGTGAAGGTAGCGATGACTTTGTGTTTGCCATTTCCAAGGACGAATATCTGGACCTGTTGTTTGAAGATCTGGCACTACCGGATTTAAAACATAATCAACTGGATAAACTGGTGCAGTATAAAACGGTCCGCGCAGGTTACCGGGCCGAGGGGGTACCGGCCAATATTGATATCGTGCGCTCGTTACGTGGTTCGCTAGCGCGCCGCATCGCCATGTCAGCGGATAAAAAGCAACAGTTAAGGCAAGCCGAGGCTGAATTGGCCGAGCTGGAACTGGCCGCAGTGCCAGATGAACTGGCACGACGCGCGCTATTGGAGCGGATCAGTGAACTAAAACAGCGACTTGCGGCAGTACCTTTTATTGATAGCTTTGACCTGCGCTTTCGTAACTATCAGAAAAAACCAGAGCCAACCAGCAAGGCGGTGATGTTTTGCCTGATGGATGTCTCTGGCTCAATGGATCAGGCCACCAAAGAGATGGCCAAACGCTTTTACATTCTGCTGTATCTGTTCTTAAGCCGCAGCTATAAAAATGTTGAAGTGGTCTATATCCGTCACCATACGCAAGCTAAGGAAGTGGATGAGCAGGAGTTTTTTTACTCTCAGGAAACCGGCGGTACCATTGTTTCCTCGGCCTTAAAATTGATGC
The DNA here is from genome assembly GCF_000245735.1 of Alishewanella jeotgali KCTC 22429. Classification (GTDB taxonomy): domain Bacteria; phylum Pseudomonadota; class Gammaproteobacteria; order Enterobacterales; family Alteromonadaceae; genus Alishewanella; species Alishewanella jeotgali. The sequence continues at coordinate 64,888 of NZ_AHTH01000048.1, read as the reverse complement.
AGGAAATCATTGCCAAGCGCTTTAATCCGCAAGAGTGGAATATCTATGCCGCTCAAGCTTCAGACGGCGATAACTGGGCAGAAGACAGTCCGCTTTGTGCCGAACTGCTAAGTAAACAGATCCTGCCTGCAGTACGTTATTACGCCTATATCGAAATTACACCACGGGCGCACCAGTCGCTGTGGGAGCAATATGAACGCCTGCGGGCAAGTCAGCCGAAGCTGGCGCTGCAGCATATCCGTGAGGTGAGTGATATCTATCCGGTATTCCGGGAGCTATTTAAGAAACAGGCAGCCTGATCGAAGGAGGCAAAATGCGTAGTGTCGCCTTAAGCAAAGGGCCTTGTCTGCCAGACGGGCCAGACTGGAGTTTCGAACTGTTAACCCAGTATCAGCAGGAGATTGCCCGGGTCGCGGCCTATTATCAGCTGGACACCTACCCCAATCAAATCGAGGTAATCAGCGCCGAGCAGATGCTGGATGCCTATTCCAGTATCGGCATGCCGATTGGTTATCATCACTGGTCTTTTGGTAAGAAATTTATCCAAAGTGAGCAACAGTACAAAAGAGGCTATATGGGGCTGGCCTATGAAATCGTTATTAACTCTGACCCCTGCATTGCCTATCTGATGGAAGAAAACACCTTGCCGATGCAGGCACTGGTGATGGCCCATGCCTGTTATGGCCATAATTCGTTTTTCAAAAACAACTATTTATTCCGCACCTGGACCGATGCCAGCTCCATTATCGATTATCTGGTGTTCGCGAAAAACTATGTCAGCCAGTGTGAGGAAAAATATGGTATTGGCGAAGTAGAGGATTTTCTCGATTCCTGCCATGCGCTGATGAACTATGGTGTGGATCGCTATAAAAGACCACAGAAGATCTCGATGGCCGAAGAGCAACGCCGGCAGCAGGAGCGGGAAGCCTTTTTGCAATCCCAGGTCAATGAACTCTGGCGCACACTACCGGCAAAGGCCAACAGCAATCCGGCCGAGGCGCATTTTCCAGCCGAACCACAGGAAAATATCCTGTACTTTATCGAGAAAAATGCACCACTGTTAAAACCCTGGCAGCGTGAACTGGTGCGTATCGTACGCAAGATTTCGCAGTACTTTTACCCGCAAAAACAAACCCAGGTGATGAATGAGGGCTGGGCAACGTTTTGGCACTATACCTTGCTGCAGCATTTGTATGATGAAGGCCGGGTCAGTGATCGCTTTATGCTGGAAGTGTTACACAGCCACACCAGCGTAGTATTGCAACCGCCTTACAACAGTAAATACTATTCCGGCATTAACCCCTATGCGCTGGGTTTTGCCATCTTTACCGATCTGCGGCGCATCTGTGAACAGCCCACTGCCGAGGATCGTGAATGGTTTCCGCAACTGGCCGGCAGCGACTGGCTGGAAAGCCTGCATTTTGCAATGCAAAACTTTAAAGATGAGAGCTTTATCAGCCAGTATCTGTCACCTAAGGTGATCCGGGATTTTCATCTGTTTGCTATTACTGACGATAGCCAGGACAGCAGCCTGGAAGTCAGTGCGATCCATAATGCCGAAGGTTATCAACAGATCCGGCAAATGCTGTCGGCGCAATATAATCTGAGCCAGCTGGAGCCAAATATTCAGGTGCAGCAAGTGAATATCAGCAGTGATCGGGCTTTAACGCTGCGCTATACCCCGCACAATAAGATCCCATTGGGCGGCGCTATTGAACAGTTGATGCGGCATTTACACCGGCTGTGGGGCTTTGAAGTCGTACTTGAGCAACTCGATCATAATAACCAACTCAGTGTGCTGGCACGCTGTCCGACACCACATCACCCCTGACGGAACAGTGCGTTTTCGGCTATAAGGTGTCATGGAAGCGAGTAACCTGATTCCGACCTGCTGCTTTTGAGTGGTACAGCGCTTTATCCGCAGCATCTAGCCACTGCAAATAATCCTGCATCGTTATCGCGCGCTCCGCTAAACCAAAACTCATTGTTAATTTGATCGTGTGAGATTGAAAACTGAGTTCTAATTGCTCCACTTTGCGTCTAATTCGTTCAGCCAAGTAGCTTGCTTGATCCGCTGTGGTATCCAGCAATAGAAGCGCAAACTCTTCACCACCATAACGACCAGGTAAATCAGTGCTGCGTAGACTCTTGCGAATCACTTCGGCTACAGCTTTGATTACTATATCGCCTGCAGCATGGCCGTAGGTATCATTAATCCGCTTAAAGTGATCAATATCACACATGATCAGGCTACTGGTGTGCTGCGAATAGCGCTGCAAACGGTTAAATTCTAATTTCAGACTTTCTTCCCAATTTCCACGATTTCGCATCTGGGTCAGATAGTCCGTCGTCGACAACTGGCGCAATTGGCCATTCATTGACTGTAATTCCAGTTTACTCACGGCGGCATCGGTCACATCATAGATAATGAAACATAGGTGACTGACCTGACCACGACTATCTGTTAATGGAAAGATGGTGCTGTTTTGATACATATAGTCCGCGTGCCCGGTGATTGAGCGATAGTTCTTAAAGCGGAAAATATAGGGTCGTTGCTCCCAAATGGTAAAAGCACGGTTCTTCAGCAGAAAAACTGGCTCACATTTGCGGCGCAGCCAGTCTTCATCAATTTCAGAGAATAAATCAAACAACTGTCTGTTGCGGACTTGCCGTGGAAGTAAACCACTGTGGTTTTCCATAAAACCATTCCAGAGTTGGATCCGATATGAGGTATCTACCACGACCAGACCGACGTCGACGGTTTGCAACATATCCATTAGCCAATGAAGTTCGGAAGCGCCAAGCTCTTCTATGGTCATTCTGCATCATCCATTAAAAATGCCAGTTTATAACGAAAAGTTTTTAAACTGTCTTCGGTAAACAACAAGAGCAAATCACAATGAATATGAAAACCTTCAATCCCATAACTTAACTCTATCGTTAGAGTCCGCCGCCAGCGTTTAGCATTAGCTTTAATCAGTTCGGTAACGGGTGCATGTTGCCCTAATACCACAGGGTGCCCCTGGCTGAAGCTTATATCCAGTTGTTCCGCTATACCTTTTAACACTGCACCAATCAAAATATTAGCGACATCCATCAGCAATTCTAATTCAGCTGCAGTATTCAGCTCACCCTGATAATTTAACAAACGTGCTATATCGGCAAAACTGGAGTCTGTCAAAATCAATAATGCTTCGCCAGCAATACCGCTACCGATAAAGCCCTGACAAATCCCCGACGTTTGACTATCGGGTGCAACTGAAGCCAATGCCATCGTCAATTCACTAACTTCGATTAAATTGACATTCGGGATCGGTAATTTGACAAACACATTCAACAAACGCGCTAATAAATCTCCGGCTTGCCCCATGGCAACGTTAGCAACTTCCTGAAAGACATCGCGTAATTCTGCATCCAGTTGCGTTAACTCTTCGATAACAGGCGGAGTCGGTACTGCAACTTTTGGGTTGACAGCGACCGTTGTCTGCAATAATGCTGCAAGCTGTGCACTATCTACTGGCTTTTTTAGAAACGCCTTAGCACCCAGAGCCATCACCCTGTCATAAGCCTCAGGCTGGATATCGCCTGAAACCACAACAATTTGTAGCGGTAACTTGAGTTTTTGCAGCTCAGCCAGCACCTGATAACCGTCCATTACGGGCATATTCAAATCAAGAAATAACCAGTCAAATGCGTACTTCTTCAGTGTTGCCAAGGCCTCCGCACCATGTCCGGCGAAGCGAATGGTACTCTGCCAATCATGTGGTAAAATCCGGGCCAGTTGTTTTCTGGCCAGGTTGGAGTCATCGCAAATTAATACAGCAGGGATCATAACTTTCTTGCCTTAATGCGGTCTGACCCTATCATAACGTTGATTGACTTTTGGAGCAGCAAAATGTTTATAAAAAGAAAAAATAATACCAAGATACTATTTACGCTGATGCTGGCAGCTGCGGCTTTTTTCTCACAAGCTATTGATATTACAGCAAACCTGCCGGCGAGGATCAGTGATGTTAAAGCGGGTGGCCAACAAATTGTCTTGCTTGGCGATGAATTGAAAGTGGGTCAACAGGCCCCAGATTTCAAAGTTGTGGACAATAGTTTTAAGCCAGTCCGCTTATCTGACTTTCAGGGTAAAACCTTAATGCTTAGCATAGTACCCAGTATTGACACAGGCATTTGCTCATTACAGACAAAACGTTTTAATGAAGAAGTCGCTAAGTTACCCGACTCCGTCCAGTTGTTGACCATCAGCACGGATTTACCCTTTGCACAGAAGCGTTTCTGCGAGCAAGAGCAGGTAAATAACATGGCAGTCCTGTCGGACGCAGTGTGGCGAGACTTTGGCAGCAATTATGGTTTGTTAATTAAAGATATGGGCCTATTAACCCGGGCAATCATTATCATTAATCAGCAAGGTAAGGTCGCTTACCTGCAGCTGGTACCAGAACTGGCGCAAGAACCGGATTACGACGCCGCATTACAGGTCTTACGCCAGACTATTGGCAGTTAAACGAAAAAACCCGGTCAGCACCGGGTTCTTGCATCGCATACCGTCACTTTAGCCCAGTAATGAGATAAGCTGCTGACTGACACGCTCAACCGGCTGGGTACCATCCAGGTGATGGTAACGGGTTTCACCCCGCTCAGCCGCTTTACGGTAGTAACCAACCAATAATTCGGTTTGCTCATGGTAAATGGCCAGCCGTTTGCGTACCGTTTCTTCTACATCGTCCGCCCGGATCACTAAGTCTTCACCGGTTTCGTCGTCTTTACCGGCTACCTTTGGCGGGTTATATACCAGGTGATACACCCGGCCCGATGCCGGATGCACCCGACGACCACTCATCCGCTCTACAATCACATCATCCGGTACATCAAACTCAATCACATGATCAACCTTGATCCCAGCTTCCTGCATCGCATCAGCCTGCGGAATAGTGCGTGGGAATCCGTCTAATAAGAAACCTTTGGCACAATCGGCTTTGGCTACACGTTCTTTTACCAGACCAATAATAAGCTCATCCGATACCAACTGGCCGGCATCCATAATCTTTTTCGCGGCAACCCCCAGCTCCGAGCCTTCTTTAATCGCGGCCCGTAACATATCACCAGTGGAAATTTGTGGGATACCGTATTTACTCATCAGAAACTGTGCCTGAGTTCCTTTACCGGCACCCGGGGCGCCCAACAAAATTATGCGCATAGCCTTTACCCTCTTATCCTGGGATTAATCTGTAATTTTTACCGGGTCTAATCTTTGCATAATGCGCCGGGTGAAACAAGAAATTTGTCAACTGGTGCTACCTGACACTGCGCCAATCCTCGCCTTTAGTCGATAGCTTGAGCAGAGCAGCCAATTCAGCAGTGAATCGCTGGCAAAGGGTAAAAAATGGCTATTTTGTTGCCCTTGCCAACGTAGTTCTGCGACTAAAGTCTGAAGCGTTTTACCAGCTCCTGCAGTTGCTCTGCCAGCCTCGACAGCGCAGTGCTGGCTTGCGCCGATTGACTGACATTATCATTGGTTTGGTAGGCTACATCACTGATTTTATGAAAATTTTGATTAATATCCCGTGATACTACGGTTTGTTGTTCAGTTGCCGTAGCAATCTGATGGGTAGTACTGCTAATCAGCTCAACCGCTTCATAAATTGCCGCTAATGCCTGATCAGCCGCCGTGGCACGCTCGGCGGTATTTTGCGCCGCTTTCTCGCTGTGCTCCGTAGCCTTCACCGCGTTCTCAGTGCCCTGCTGCAGCTTATCAATCATTTGTTTAATTTCAGTCGTAGAATCCTTAGTTCGGCTGGCCAGGGTACGAACCTCATCTGCCACTACAGCAAAACCGCGACCACTTTCACCGGCGCGCGCGGCTTCAATGGCTGCATTAAGCGCCAACAGATTCGTCTGCTCGGCGATACTTTCAATCACCTGTAGAATATTACCGATCTGATCACTGTCGTGCTTTAACAAACGAATAATAGCTGCCGCACCGCTAACATTATCCGATAATTCAGCCAGATCCCGAAGCGTGGTACTTACCACCTGACGCCCGGTGTTACTTTGCTGCTCAGCCATCGCAGCCGCATCCGCCGCTTGCTGGGTATTACGCGACACCTCTTCCAGAGTACTGGTCATTTCGTTCATCGCTACCGCAGCGCTGCTGATTTCCGTATTTTGTTGCTGCATCCCCTCACTGGTTTGCTGATTAATCTGCGACAGCTCAGTGGCCGCTGCCGCGACCTGATCCGAGTAATGACTGACATCGGCGAGCATTTGTTTTAAGCGTTGTTGCATCTGAGCAATTGCAGCCAACAAACTCTGTTGATCTCCAACGCGCAGCTTGATACTGCCACTTAAATCCCCCTCAGCAACCCGCTGTACCACAGCAGCAGCATACTCCGGCTCGCCGCCAAGAGTGCGGGTTACTTTTTTTACTAACCAGAGACAGACGATAGTTGCTACCCCTAATACCAACATGGCGGCAATCACCAGTGTCCAAAACATTGCCCGCACCTCTGCCAGCGCTTCCTGCTGCCGACTTTCCAGCACCAGGCTCCAACCCAGCATCGGCATAAACTGATAACTGCCAATCACCGCGGTGCCGGCAGCATTTTGATATAAGCCAACACCACTTTGCTGTTGTTTAGTCGCCGCCGCAGCCTGAGTCGTTAATTCGGTATCTTTCGGTACTGAGGGCGCAGTGGTAATCGCCTTACCCGCTGTATCCAGCAGGTAAATCTCGGTATAATTGTTGCGGCTAAGTTCATTGACTTTAGCAAAGATCGTATCCAGCTTTACCGCACCACGCATGACGGCGACAATCTGATTTTTCTGGCGAATAGGGATAGCTACGGTACTGACTGTCTGACCGGTCGCGCGTGATACGACCGGCTGCGAAAAGGTATTCTGACCGGCAATCGCCTGCTTAAACCAGGCTCGGTCGGCTACATTAAAGTTATTGGCTTCAGTTTCTGTCAGGGCTTTTGCCTGACCGTTGGCAAAACTGACGCCGGCCATGCCGATGCCATCTGGGCCAACCACAAAGATGGTGTCATAAAAGCCGCTGTTTTGTGCCAATTGCAGCATCAGTTCAGTTGCCAGAGGTAAATCCAACTGCTGGACGGATGGCAAAGTCGCCAGAAAACGCATTTCTTCCTGTCGTACCAGCAGCCAATCGGTAAAAGCCTGGGCATTTAGCTCTGCCGCACTTTGCAGGGAGCTCACGACGCCTTGAGTTTGTGATTCCTGATAGCGAAAAAAGAGTAAGCTGGTCAGCAACAAAATGGCTGCCAAAAACAACGAAATCATACTAAGGGTCAAACGGCCGCCAAAGCCAAGACGTTGCCATAACTGCTGCATAGATCACCTGTCTGTCGTTATTATGTTACTTAATAAAGTATAGACAGCGCAGACAGTAATAAAATGATGCAGAATAAGTTATCCGAACAATAAGCGTAAATAAGGGCTGGTCAGGCCAGCCCTTTTGGGGATATAGAATGGTTTATTTAGCCAAAGATAGTAGCAGGCTATTTAAGCGGGTGACAAAGCTGGCCGGATTTTTCAGGCTGCCACGCTCGGCCAGTAATGCCTGTTCAAACAGCACTTCCGCCCATTGCTGGAAGCGACTTTCGTCCTGCTCGTCGGCGATATGTTTCACCAGTTGATGCTCCGGATTCAGCTCAAAAATCGGTTTCACCTCTGGCACCTTCTGCCCTACCGATTCCATCAGCTTGATCATCTGGGTGCTCATATCAAACTCATCGGTCACCACACAGGCCGGGCTGTCGGTTAGACGATGGCTAACCTTAACATCTTTAACCTGCTCACCCAGCGCCTTTTTAAAGCGCTCCAGCACTGAGGTAAAGGCTTCTTCGGTTTTCTTCTGTTCTTCTTTGGTTTGCTCGTCATCCAGTTTCGACAAGTCCAAACCACCTTTGGCAACAGAGCGGAACTTCTTACCGTCGAATTCCGGCAGATGCTGCATCAGCCACTCATCGATGCGATCGGATAACAGTAATACTTCCAGCCCCTTCTTGCGGAACACTTCCAGATGTGGGCTGTGTTTCGCCGCTTCATGGCTATCCGCGACCAGGAAATAAATCTCGTCCTGGCCTTCTTTCATCCGGCTGACATAGTCGGCCAGTGCTACGTTTTGCGCACTGCTGTCGTTATGGGTAGAGGCGAAACGCAGCAAGGCGGCAATTTGCTCTTTATTGGCGAAATCTTCTGCCGGGCCCTCTTTTAGCACCTGACCAAACTCATTCCAGAACAGCTGATACTGCTCGCTGTCTTTAGCCAGCTTCTCCAGCATTTTCAGCGCGCGGCTGCTACAGCCTTTGCGCAGGCTCTGGCTGACTTTGGTATCCTGCAGAATTTCACGCGATACGTTCAGCGGCAGATCGCTGGAATCCAACACCCCCTTGATAAAGCGCAGGTAGCTTGGCATAAACTGCTCGGCATCATCCATAATAAAGACGCGCTGTACATAGAGCTTCAAGCCATGCTTGGCTTCACGGTTCCACATATCAAAGGGCGCTTTCTTCGGCACATACAACAGGCTGGTGTAGTTGTTGTTCCCCTCAACCTTGTTATGGCTCCAGCTTAACGGCTCGCTCCAGTCGTGGGAAATATGCTTATAGAACTCTTTGTATTCGTCATCAGTGATTTCTGACTTATCACGGGTCCACAGTGCTGTGGCCTTATTCACTGCCTGCCAGTGACCTTCGGTCGCCGGGATTGTTTCGCCGTCTTCTTCACGCTCCGGCGTGCCTTCCTGCCACATTTCCACCGGAATCGAGATATGATCTGAATACTTAGTGACGATACTTTCAACTTTCCAGCGACTTAGGAACTCATCCTCGCCATCACGCAGGTGCAGCACGATCTCGGTACCGCGACTGGCTTTATTGATCTTGCTAATGGTGTAGTCACCCTCACCGGCCGACTCCCACTCTACGGCGCTATCTGCCGGCAGACCAGCTTTACGGGTACGCACTGTAACCTTATCGGCTACGATAAAAGCAGAATAGAAACCCACACCAAACTGACCGATTAACTTGGAGTCTTTACTCTGATCACCTGACAGCTGGGAGAAAAACTCTTTGGTGCCGGATTTGGCGATTGTACCCAAATGGGCAATGACGTCGGCCTCATCCATACCGATACCGTTATCGCTGATAGTCAGGGTACGCGCCTGCTCATCCAGGCTGATCCTTACCCGCAACTCGCCATCATCACCGTATAAGCTACTGTCTGATAAAGCTAAAAAGCGCAGTTTGTCGGCAGCATCCGAGGCATTGGATACCAATTCACGCAGGAAGATTTCTTTGTTGGAATACAGCGAATGGATCATCAGCTGCAAAAGTTGTTTTACTTCTGCCTGAAAGCCATGAGTTTGCTTCTGGCCAGCAGCGTTGGCAGTGGTCTCACTCATCTTGGGGTCCTCTATAGGTATAACGAGACAAAAAGACGGCGCGGCGCGCCGATAACAGCACCAGATATGGGGGTATTCAGGATGATTTCAAGAGTGGATTAAAAGCGCTGATTAAAAACGTTTACGCCCGGATAAGGCATGCGCCAGGGTAGAACCGTCGATATATTCCAGCTCACCGCCGACCGGCAACCCTTGCGCCAGGCGGGTGACGGTACACTGATATTGCTGACACAGCTCAGCAATATAAAACGCCGTGGCTTCCCCTTCGACCGTCGGATTGGTAGCTAGAATCACCTCAGTGATGCCACCACTGGCCAGTTGCTTGGCCAGTAAGTCAAGGCCGAGTTGCTCCGGGCCTATGCCATCGAGCGGCGATAAATAGCCCATTAGCACAAAGTAGCGCCCCTGAAACTGGCCGGTTTGCTCGATGGCCAATTGATCAGCGGCCGAGCCAACAATACACAGCGTTTCTGCATTAGCCCGTCGCGGATCACTACAAATACTGCACAGTGCCTGTTCGCTAAAGGTTCGGCATTGTTGACACTGCCCAATCCCGGTCATGGCTGCGCTCAGGGCGGCGCCAAGCCGGGCACCACCACTGCGGTTACGCTCCAGCAGCTGCAACGCCATGCGTTGGGCTGATTTGGGCCCAACACCCGGTAACACTCGCAGTGCGTCAATCAGCTGCTGTAACAGCGGCGGGAGCTTAGCCATAATGCTTAGAACGGCAGCTTCATGCCCGGTGGCAATTGTAAGCCGCCGGTGATCTTGGCCATTTGTTCTTTATTATTTTCTTCAACCCGACGCACAGCATCGTTTAACGCAGCCGCGATCAGATCTTCCAACATTTCTTTATCATCGCTCATCAGGCTATCATCAATACTGACGCGACGTACGTTATGGTTACCGGTCATAGTGACCTTCACCAGACCGGCACCCGATTCACCGGTCACTTCCATATTGGCCACTTCAGCCTGCATCTTTTGCATCTTTTCCTGCATGGCCTGTGCTTGTTTGAGCATATTGCCCATACCGCCTTTAAACATAATCAGCTCTCTCTTGTTAATTTGCTAAAGTTAATCTGCCAAAGTTGGCGACAAGATAATGACTCAGCGTCCAAATTACAAGGTTAATTCACCTCTAGGGTGTCCAGTTGCAGCTCAGCGGCAAAACGCAACTGGATCGCCTGAATATGCGGATCCTGCTGTAATAAACGGCTGACATAGTCCTTGCGCTCCTGCTCAATCCGCTGCTGGATCGCCAGCGGTGACGTCGGCACCTCTTCCTGATACTGAATATCAAGTTGAAAACCCGGCGCAAATACCGGCGCTATCGCCTGATACACTTTACTACGAAACGTCGGGTTATCCAGATGTTGCTGATGCCGGGCCACCGTCAGCAACACCTGTTGCTCCTGCTGACTAAGTGCACTATTCAGCAAATAAAGCCGCAGCAGTCCTCCCAGCTCCAGCTGTTCAATCAGCCGCGCCCAGGCGTCGACCTGGGCCGCAAAACGGATAGAAAAACGTTGCTCATCCAGCACATCACTATCGGCTGCTGGCAAGCTGTCAAAATGCTGTGCCTGCCACCAGCCCTCGCTAAGTGCGGCTTGTGTATCGGCATCGTCGGCAAATTGTGCATCCGCTTGCTCATCTTGCTGTGCGTAATAAGCTGCCTGCTGCGACTCACTGCCGTCAGCAGAACGCAAGTCAGCACCTGCATTAACCTCAACCGGTGCCGCATACTCAACATCAGATGGTAGCCAATTATCGGGTTCAGGCTGTGCGTGCTGCTGTGGCTGTGGCTGGGGCTGTTGTGGCTTTAGCACAGCTGCTAGCTGGCCGATGGCCTGAGTTGCGGCACTGCCTGCAGCGGTATTCGTTATTGGGTTGGACTCCGGCGCCGCCTGGCGCTCAGACTTTTTTGCCGCAGTCTCCTGTGCTGCCAGAGTACCAGGTACCACTACACCACGTCTGGCCATAATACGGGCGGTAACCGGATCAATAGCGGCTGTCGCAGGTGTTAAGACCTCATCTGTACTGGTAACCACAGCGGTATCAGCAATCACTGCAGCAGGCTGCGGCTGAAGCGGTGTTGCTGGGTTGGTATCAGGCGGCATCACACTGGTTAGGGGCTCAGCGGCTGTGGGCGGTGCCGGCTGAACCGGCGTTGGCGCGACCGTTGTCACCACAGACGACTCAGTAGCGGGGCGCTGTGGGCTCAATGCCTTATTTTCGGTTAGCACTGGCGGCTGACCGCCTTGCGCCGCCGGCACAAAAGCCAGGGTGCGTAACAGCGCCATTTCCAGGCCTATTGCCGGCTCAGGCGCGTAAGGCAGATCTTTTTTGCCACTTAACAGCAATTGATAATACAGTTGGATGGCTTCCGGGCTTTGGCTGGCGGCAAAATGGCGCACCGCATCCGGATAATCACTGTGCTCAGCCAAGGCCGGCTGTAACTGACTCAGAGCGGTCAGATGCAACAGGCTTAACACATCGTCCAGTACTTGCAGATAATCCGCCTGCTGGCTTAACAGCTGCTGTAAACTGTGTTGCAGTGCCGCTAAATCAGCCGTGAGCAGGCTTTGCAGTAACTGCACTGCCCAGCTGGTATCTAACAGTCCCAACATCTCCCGCACCGGCTGCAACCTGACCTCACCGTTACCGAGCGCAATAGCCTGATCGGTCAGACTTAACGAATCGCGCAGGCTGCCTTTGGCCGCCTTGGCTAACAGTTGCAGCGCAGACTCATCAAAGGGTAAATCTTCGGCACTCAGCACCGCCGCCAGATGCTGCTGAATTTGACCGACGGTGAGCGCCTTTAAACTAAACTGCAAACAACGTGACAGTACCGTCACCGGCAGCTTTTGTGGATCCGTCGTGGCAAGTAAAAACTTAACGTGTGGTGGCGGCTCTTCCAGCGTCTTTAACAAGGCGTTAAAGCTGTGCCGCGACAGCATATGCACTTCGTCTATCAGGTATACCTTGTAACGGCCCCGGCTTGGTGCATATTGCACATTGTCCAGCAAGTCGCGGGTATCTTCGACCTTAGTCCGCGATGCGGCGTCGATTTCCATTAAATCAACATAGTTACCGCCATCTATCTCTAAGCAGGTGCTACATTGACCACAGGGCGTTGCGGTAATACCGGTCTCACAGTTCAGACTTTTGGCGAAAATGCGGGCGATGGTGGTTTTACCGACACCCCGGGTGCCGGTAAATAAATAGGCATGATGTAAACGGGCACTATTGAGCGCATTGGCCAGCGCTGTTTTCACATGCTGCTGTCCCACCAGTTCACTAAATTGGCGTGGCCGCCATTTCCTGGCCAGAACCTGATAACTCATGCCGGCATCCTGTGTTGTTGCGAAGTAACGCTAGCCTAACCCTATTCGCCGTGATACTCAACCAGACTACACAGGGTTAAACCGAGCTTTTCTAAGCGTGCAACACCGCCCAGTTCTGGTAAGGCGATCACAAAGGCGGCATCAGCTACAGTGCCACCTAAGCGACGTACCAGTTTTACCGTGGCGTCAATGGTGCCGCCGGTGGCCAGTAAATCGTCGACTAGCAATACCTTGTCGCCAGCGACGATAGCATCAGCATGCAGTTCCAGCGCATCTTCGCCGTACTCCAATGAATAGGCCTGTGAAATACGCTCGCGTGGTAACTTGCCGGGTTTACGTACCGGTACAAAGGCGACACCCAGCGCATAAGCCAGCGGAGCACCAAAAATAAAACCGCGCGACTCAGTACCGATAATTTTCGTGATACCGGCAGCCTGATACCGGGCGACGAAAGCATCAATCACCTTTTTAAAACTGGGGCCATCCTGCATCAGGCTGGTGACATCGCGAAAAGTAATGCCCGGTTTCGGATAATTCTCAACCGTTTTAATTACCTGCTGCAATTCGATAGCAAGCTGTTGGTAGTCCATCTCTATACCCTTAAATCAATACAGACAAAAAAGCCGCCCCGGTGGCGGCTCATACCCGATGTAACCTTACTTTTAGGAAAGTAACTGGATCCAGCGGAGGATCGGGGCCAGACATAACAGGCCAGCGAAACAAATAACGAATAATATTAACTGCTTCAGGTTGAAGCTGTCTTTAAAGTTTTCATCAGCCATACTGCTTTACCGCCTACAAGTTGATCTACATCAAAACCGGCGCCTATGGTAATGAATTTTGGCAGCATTGAAAAGCGTAGTAGCATACATAAGCTTTCTACTTGACAACATAGCATGCAACTAGAGCAATCCGAGAAGCTTCGCTTTATGAGTCACGCATAAAAAAAGCATGGTTTAACGAATTAAACCATGCTTAAGATCATTGAAACAAGTCTAACTTATAAGAACGTGTAATCAACACGTAAAGTAAAACTTCTCTCTGGTGCGAATAACACATTCAGATTGTTCGTGCTACCTGAGCGTGTACGAGCTTGACGGTAAAGATCGATTTGCTTGTCAAAAACGTTATTAATATAAAAACTTAAGCGAATATTATCATTTAACTCCATCCGGCTGGACAAGTTCACGCGCTGATAAGACGGTGAGGTATCGGAACCATCTAAACGGGCATTAAAATGCGATTTATATTCACCATAAGCTTCGATATCCAAACGCAAGTACGTTTGTTTATCAAACAGACTCAAGCCTTTATCAAGACCAAGATAGGCATTGTATTTAGGGACCTGGGTCATATCCTGCCCAGCTTTTGCCTGTAACGAAGGGACATCACTCAACATTTTGGAATTGGTATAAGACGCATTAAATACCAGATCCAAGTCGTGATCAAAACTGTACTTGCTTTCCCACTCCAGGCCGCGTGAGCGGGCTTTAGCGGCATTGGCTGTATAGCTGAAACCACAACTGGGCATATATACACTGGCCCATACGTCGCTCCAATTAATTTGATAGATTGCAGTTGAGAACTGTAATCGCCCTGTATTCGCTTTGTAACCAATTTCATAGTTGTCTATGCTATCACTCTTATAACGCTCCTGGAACGCCCCGGCAAATTCGTCATTCCGACAAGCATTAGCCAGAGGCGCATTATTACCACCTGGGCGATAGCCCTCTGAATAAAGAGCATAAATTGACATATTTGAAGAATCTGGTAACCAAGCGATGCTCACCTTCTTCCGATTGCCGGACTCCTCACCCTGACTCAATACTGCACGTCCTTCCCGAGCTTCCCAGATTCCAGAATAGCCATAAGAAGCATAGTCCTCTAAATCAAAATAGCGAATCCCACCTGTCAGCTCGAAACGACCAATATTGTCTGTTTTTATGATGTAACTGACTTCACCGAAAAGTGCGAACTCTCTCGCATACTGTCCATCATAGTAAAAATTATAATTCTTACTACTATCACCGTATAACGCCTGCCCTAACTGACCGACGTTAAAAATACCCAGTTCACCCCAGTAATCTTCCCAGTCTACCCAGTCGTTCCAGTCCGAAAAGACCGCTATACTGGCTGCATCCTTTTGATGATACTGGTACTGACTATTCGGGATTGCACCTCTCCAATTTTTGTCATAAAACGCACCGACGGTCCACTTTACGCTATCTTGTTGGCCATTATCCTGGATCCTGAATTCGTGAGTAACCCGAGAGATCTTGTCGTAATTGATAATCCAGGTTTTAACCATATCGGCCATATCCAATCGTGACCAATTATCGAGCGAATCTTCCTGAAACTGCCGATATGAACCTGCATAAGTTACGTCTGCAAAGTTGAAAACATTGTCTATATTGGCAGTCACAGTAAATAAGTTAGTTTCAGTTTCTAACCAGTTATCCATGCTCTCCCAAATCAGATAATCACGCTTTGACCTGTTCGTCACATTACCAAAGCACTCCGCGCGGTTCTGTCCCGCCGGGCACGGTTGTACGGTATAGGCAACGTCATAACCCCATAAAGAGTCAGGATTAGGTGTGGTACTTGCAATTCGTCTTCCGGTCGGCTGCGACAAATCGGCTATTCTTGTACCTATGGAGTTGCTGCTGACATTGTAATAACCGAAGTTAACATTGGTATCGTCGTTGATTTGCCAGAGCACCTGGGTGCGTAAATAACGATCTTCCACTTTACGTTGCACGCCTGTATTAGCATTAACGATTGCACCCGGTTTATGTGAGTTGTGCCCAGTAATGCGCATTGCAAGAGTGTCATCAATCAAAGGTATGTTAATCGCAGCCCATGCTTGCAGCTCGTTACCACCAACATTTTTGGTAGACTTTGTTTGTGCTGATGAAATAAACTCGAATGTATCCAGCCGCGGTTTCTGCGTAATCACGCGAATCGTGCCACCAATCGCATTTGACCCCCATAAAGTTCCTTGCGGTCCGCGCAGTACTTCAACTGCCTCGGTGTCATACAAATCGACAAAGTTAAATGGGATGTCATCGGTAAAAGAGGATGTGGTTGAAGGAGCAGCGCTGTTACCCCCAGATAATCCCCGAAGAATTAATACTCCCGTTGGAGAGGCTGCACCAGCTAACGTCCGCTGCAGATCATCTTTTGTAATAAGATTCCGATCTGCAATCTCCATTGCTGAAACAGACGTCACATTCATCGGTACTTCTACCAGCGTTTCAACCCTCTTGCGCGAAGTAACGGTAATAACCTCTATATCTTTGGTATCTTTAGCTTCTTCCTCATTAGCATAAGCAGTAGTCCCTGGAATTAATACGGATGCCATGGCCAATGACAAACAACTAAGTTTAAGTTTTTTATTCATTAGATTATCCTTCAATTTTATTATATTTGAGAGTTCATTGAACTCAATTTTAACTCAGTATACAAAACTCAAACATCATTGCCAGCCGCACGGCTTTGCTTAATTTATTATTGGTGAACATATTTTAGCTCCCTGGATAGCTTTACAAACTATCTCATTTTTGTTGGCAGACACGTTCGTGAGAGGAACGTGCTTAAAACATTCAGATAGTAACCTGAACTAAACAATTAATAATATGCAGCAAAAAAAATTCAGGTCAAGCTTAAATATTGATAAATAGTAGCAGGGATGCAACTTTTTTACGGTGAGATGGTCAGACGGCGCTGGCCACCCAGAACTTGGGAACAACTGAGTGGCCAGCGCAGCGATGCTGTTGTTAGTTTGCGCGATTTTCAACCGGCAGCGGCGTCTTCTGACCAATATGTTGGTTAAAGAATGTTAGCATGGTTTCGTATAACTCGACCCGATTGGCAACCTGATAGAAACCGTGTCCATCCTCCTTTACCAACCACTGATACTGTTTACCAGCAGCGTCCAGCGCACGACGTAAATTATTAGCGTGAACAATAGGAACCCGCACATCTTTCGAGCCGTGCACGATCAGCAGTGGAACCTGAATTTTATCGACATTATGCACCGGAGAAATACTCTGTAAATACTCCTGCCCTTCGCCAACATGAGAGCGCAGGTACTGCCCTATGTTGCGACTACGACTGGCGTCCGAACCGTCACCTTTGAAAAACAGCGGCATATCATACACACCAACATAGCCAACTGCGCAGCGATATAACTCCGGATCCTTAATTACGCCCCAAATGGCCGCATAACCGCCATAGCTACCACCATAAATACAAACACGCTCAGGATCGGCAATACCCTGTGCTACAGCCCAGTGCACGGCATCAGCCAAGTCATCTTGCATGGCGCGGCCCCACTGTAACCGACCAGCCCGTTGAAAGTCTTCGCCATAACCACCCGAACCTCGGAAATTCACTTGTAAAGTGGCATAGCCATGATGTGCAAAAAATTGTGCTTCAGCGTTAAAGCCCCAGCTATCATAAGGACCATAGGGGCCACCGTGTACATTAACGATCAGCGGCAACTTGCTGCTCTGCTGCTGCGGCAAGGTTAAATAACCGTGCAAAGCCAAGCCATCACGTGCCGCGAAACTTACCGTTTGCATTGGCACCAGCTGCTTAACATCCAGATTGGGTTTTACTGACGCCAAATAGCGCGCTTGCTTCTTCTGCATGTCATATAAATAAAACTCGCCGGGGTTGCGGTCACCGCTCACATGAAATAACGCCAATTGTCCTTTGCGATCAAAGGACGTTATAGTCACTTTTTGACCTTCAAACGCATTTTTCAGACCAGCCAATAACAAGGCACCCGGATGACTGGCGGTAATAAACTCATGTTCGGCTATCCCAGCAACATAATTGACTGCCAGTAATTCGCCATCATGTGCCACGGAGCGACCATTAATATCAGAGTATTCATGCCGAGCCACCAGCTCTAGCGTCTTATTGTCAAAGTCGTAGGCGAAAACGCCTTGCCGATCACCCTCTGCTAGGTCGAAATTAGAAATAAAATAGGCGATTTTGTTATCCGCACTAAAACCCAAAGGTTGCACCAGCGGATTGACTCTGCGGGACGGTAACTCCATACGTTGCCACTGCCCTTGTTGTTTGATATGCAGTACGGCTTTATTCTGGTCAAACTCTTTGCCTTCAATAAATTCGATTCCCATCCGTAAAGTGCCGCTATTATCGGCCATCAGGCTGGCCACCACGCCTGGTGGCTGGTCATCAAGGAAACGCTCTGTGCCGCGATTTACATCCAGCGTAAAAGCGCGCATACCGTTCTTTTCTGCCCAGTGATACTTACCAATCAAGATCCGATCAGGTTGGTCTGGTAATAGATGCAAAATGGTGTAGGTAGACATATTGGTTTGGAAAAGCTGAGTGCGGCGGCGACCGTCAGGATTGGCAGCATAGAGGTCAACACTGGTGCCCTGCATAGAGACTAGGTTGCCGGTTACCTCTGCCACTTCCATCAGTACGCGGTCATTGTTGGCCCAATGAAAGTTTAATACATGCTTATTCTCGCCAAAGGCAAAGCTACTCTTAATCTGCATATTACTCAGCTGCATTACCGCCAAGCGCACTTCTGAGCCCTCTTCGTAATTAAACGCCAGTTGTTTACCATCTGGCGATATTTTCATATTTTTTACTTTTGCATGATCGAAGAAATCTATGGTTTTAATCGCCGCGCCAGCAGCGAAGCTGGCTAAACACAGCAACAGGCTTAATACTAACTTTTGCATAACAGCTTCCAATCAACACAATTCCAATATTTACTGCTTTAAAACTGACAAATGCCAGCCAAACAGTTCCTTGTTAAGGTAAAGCGGCTCACAACTTACTTGGCACTTATACCTGGCAAAACAGCTTACCCAAAATTCACATTTTTTAACATCCCAGGCGGCAGCAATTTGATCTGCTAGCCGTAACCGGTAATAGCCCAGCTCAGTCAGAAAGAACGCCAGTTTATCCGGCGTTGCCAGCGATAAATCGACGAAGCAAGCAGCAAATTTTGCCAATACGTCCTGAAAATCATCGGCAATCCCCAGTTGTTCTGCCTGCAAATGCAGCTGACGGGCAGTTTCCAGCAGCTTGCGGTTAACAACTTCAAATTGCTGATAAGCCGGTTCAGAGTTATCACTAGCCAGTTGCAGCACGCTTTCTTTAAATTTAGCAAGCAGAGACAGAAAATCTGGCGTAGTAAAAGCGGTTAACAACTGTAATAGCTGACGGGACTGCTGCAGCAAGGGCGTCTCAGCATGATGAATTACCGCCTCTAAACGTCCTGCCGGCTTCAGTACACGCATACAGCTTTGTACCGCCTGACTTGGCTGCGCATACTCTAACGCAAACTGGCTGGTAATCAGACTCAGAGATCCATCAGCAAAGGGCAGGCTTTCAATTTTGGTTTCCGGGTAGAAATCAATTCGTGAAATATCCGCCCGTAAAGCAGGAAATTTTCTCATAATCAGTTCTTTGTCTATCTCAGCCGCATCAGATGCCCTGACTGTAAACTGAGATCCCGAGGCATCGGCGTACTGCAGCAGCATTAATGCCAGTGCACCATTTCCAGTCCCGACATCCAGAACCTCTGCCGCAGCGGGTAAGCAAGAAAAAATCTGATACCAAAAGTCTTTTAATTCTCCCTGATAGCCGGCTGCCATTTCACCTTCGCTAAAACTGTTCAGGCTTAACGCACTTTGCCAATAGGTAGACCAATGTTGTGCCATAACAACTCCAATAAAAAAGGGCAGTTAAACACTGCCCTTTTCGGATTTTACTTAATCAGCTATCAGAAACGTTGAGTGTAACGTACGTAAGAAATACGGCCTGAACCATCATACAAGGTGTAGTCAAAACCACGACCATCAGCTGCACCTGTATTTAATTGAGGATATTTCTCAAACAGGTTTTGTACACCAACTACGATATCAGCATTCCAACCCAGTGTGTAGCGCACTTGCGCATCATGAGTGATCCAAGTAGCGATATTTCCGGCTTTTACTAACTGACCGGCGTTTGGACCAGTAGTAGGTCGAGTCACACTATTGTACTGGTTGCCGATGGCATTGATATTCCAGGCAAAGTCAAAATCACCGTACGAGTATACGTTAGACAGTGATGCTCTTTGACGAGGCGTACCCGGATCGCGAACTAAATTCCGGCCACCATCAATAGAATACTCAAAGACATGACCAAACTGCAGATTATGAGTCAAACGCCCGACATTACCCAGATCAAAGTTGAAGCGAACATTAATGTCTAAACCATTTGTTTCGACAGAACCTCTGTTAGCATAACCGGTAGTTGCATCAACGATTACTCTCGTCACAGGGTCACGCACTATTCCCAGACCGGCAGGGAACGCATCACCAGCACGCTCAGTATTAATTAAAGCCTGTAAGCCAATGAATGAAATTGCATCTGTAATTTCAATGTCATAGTAGTCAACTGCAAAATTTACCCAATCAGTTGGCTGGTATGCCAGACCCAAGGCAATTTGGGTAGACTTCTCAGAAGCTAATTCAGAGTTTGATACAGTGGTAGCACGTAGCTGACCTTGAGGACAGGTAGTTTGACCTCTGAAATCACATAAAACAAAGTCACGAACTTGTGGATTACCAGGTGAAGGCTGCTGGGTCAAAATATCCAGAGTTGGAGCACGGAATCCCTTACCATAAGACGCGCGTAATACTAAGCCATCTAATGGCTCATAACGTAATGACGCTTTTGGTGAGAAATCTGAACCATAATCTGAATATTTATCATAACGGCCTGCGAAATTCAGCTCTAAATTGTCAAGCACCGGCACCAGTGTTTCAAAATAGGCAGCTCTTACATTACGGCCACCACCCGCTGAGCTACCTGCAGAACCACCTACAGTACCAGCTGCAGATTGCGAGTCATAAATATCAGCATAATCTTCTGAACGGTACTCAGTACCAACAAACATTTGCACCATACCATGCTGAAGCTCAAGCACGTCAAAAGATGCATTTGCAAACACTTCTTTCATATCAAACAGGTTGATACGTGAAATGGTGATATTCAGTGAGTCTAACAAGCGACGATATGCTGCGCGATCTTCTGGAGTAGTGAAACGAGAACCTAACGGATCATTTAACATATAGGTACCGTTTTCCATCGCTACGTTTGCAACTGAACGCAGCAGGTAACCATTACCCATGTTGTAAACTTTAGTTTTCGTTTTGCGGCCACCAAATTCAACTTCAACGTCGTTTACCATACCAGTAAAGCCCATTTGAACATCAGTTGTATAGTTGTCAACTTGACTATCACGTGTTCCTAAAGAAGCAAAACGATGATATACCGCAACTGGACGTGGAGCTGCAACGCCATCACGATTAGTAGCTGGGTTATACAATGGGCTATTTGGATTCGTTGGGTTATTCGGGCTGTTTGCCGAAATAACTGAACCTGGATCGTTCAGAGATGCTGCGTAACGACCAAAAGATTTTGATTTTACTGCAGAAGCGTTGGCATAAACCTGCCAATCATCAGTAATGTCCTGGCTGGCACGGAAAAACATTGATTGAGTGCCAACTGAGGAGTCATTCGCATTGGTTTGACGGAAATCGTAACTACACATATCGCCACCAATCCATGGGTTCTGTGTAGTAAACCAGTTTTCGTTTAAGCCTTCACAAGCAGCAGTACCCAAGGAAAGAGCATTAGATGAAGCTGGCGCTCTGCCAGAAGAAGTTACTTCTGCCCAGTTGTTACCATATGGCGAAATACCACGATTACCCTGATTCCATGGGAAGTGGCGTTCGAAAATAATATCCCGCTCATTCCAAGAGAAACCCGCTAACAAACGCGATTTGTTGGTAGAGGTACCAATTACAAAAGAACCTTCTTCACGGTCACCGCCTTCTGAAGGGATACTCACGCGACCAGCACCTAAACGAAGTTCTGCACCATCGTAATCTTTTCTAGTGATAATGTTAATAACACCACCAATTGCATCTGAACCATAAACTGCTGATGCACCATCACTTAACACCTCTACCCGCTCAACAGCAGCCAAAGGAACAGTGTTAAGATCCTGACCAGAACCACTGATAGGTGATGTAGGTAAGCGGCGGACATCAACAAGAATTAGAGTTCTGCTTGAACCAAGACCACGAAGACTAACTTGTGTAGTACCTTGAGACGCGTTGCCAGACGTTGAACGGTAAGAACCGAAAGAGTTAAAGGTAGTATTGCGTAACAAATCAGAAACGCTCATTTGACCAGATAAGTCAATTTGCTCACGGTCAATAACGGTTATTGGTAAAGCGCCTTCCAAATCGGTACGTTTAATACGCGAACCCGTTACTTCGATACGTTCTACTTTTGCAGATTCTTCTTCATTCTGTTGCGCTTGTTGAGCAACGGCACTACCAGCAAAGGCTGACACTGCACCGAAAGCGATGGCTAAGCGCACTGCCTTGGTTAATTTATTATTTGAGTACATGTATATCTCCCTGGACCACATTAATAAGTGATTCTGTTTTTTCAGTTACTAGCTTTTAAGCGAAGCGATTGCTGACTACAACAACACCCCGAGTAACGCGCCCTGATAATAAACGTAATTTTTCTCAAGGGTCAACCGCTTTTACGGAACAATTTTATAAATTCACTGTCCGCTGTCAGTAAAGAGCAAAAAGCATCTGCCGTATAAAGCACATATTGCTTACAAACCATGATCATCCGCTGCGAAAAATTTCCCTTAAAAAGGTATTTCGCCGCAGATGTGGCGATTAAGTGTACAAAAACACCCTGCCACAGCATGGTGGGCCGCTCGACTTGTAAACTTTATATTACCCAAAAGCACTGCTCTTACCAGATCTGATTGTTGCTAAATTCGGCAATCCAGATCGAACTTAGCGGCTGCAGCAAAGTAGCTAGGGCACCAATCTCAGCAGTACGGCCTAAAAATGTGAGAAAGCGGACCGAGCAAAGCGGCAACATCACAACGCTGGGCACGCAAGGTAACTCAGGCTAGAATAAGCAAAACGATAATATATCGATGCCATGCTCTCAGACCGCTTAAAGCAACAAATCCGTGATATTCACTCCCAGCTGCGGCAAAAGCTGCCAGGCTACCGCCCCAGACCCGGCCAGAATAAGTTAATTGCCGAAATCAGCAAAATTATTGCCGGTGACTACCACAGGCAACAACGTTTAGGCTTAATTGAAGCCGGTACCGGCACCGGTAAATCTCTGGCCTATATTTTGGGGAGCCTGCCCTATGCACTGGCCAATAATAAGAAGCTGGTCATCGCCACCGCGACAGTGGCATTGCAGGAACAACTGGTGAATAAGGATTTGCCGTTTTTTCTGACACACAGTGGCCTGCAGTTTAACTTTACCCTGGTTAAAGGCCGCCAGCGCTATGCTTGTATCGAACGCTTACAGCAATTAATTGAGCAACCCACCTTATTTGCCAGTGCCGATTTTTGCCCGGATGCGGCCCAGCAGGCCTTGTTACAACGGCTGCTTAGTGACTGGCAGCACCGCCGCTGGTTAGGCGATCGCGATACGCTAACCGAAGCGATGCCGGATTCACTGTGGCAACAGTTACAGGCCGATGCCCATATCTGTCATAAGCAACAACGGCAACATCATCATTGCCCCTTTCATCTGGCCCGCGCAGAAATCGCCGATTCAGAGGTGCTGGTGGTAAATCACAGCCTGCTGCTGTCCGATCTGCTGGCAGGTAATGCGGTATTACCGGCACCGGAAGACTGCATCTATGTGATAGACGAAGCCCATCATCTGGCTGATTGCGGCCGGGACTTACTCAGCGCCAGCGCGCAGTTAAGCCAGCAACAAGCCTGGCTGGAAAAAGCCCGTAAGCAACTGCAGTTACTGCAAGGGCTCTTGACCGAACGTAGCTTAAAAGACCTGTTAAAGTTAGATGATTTTCTCAGTGACTTTGCCGCTGCGCTTAAACCTGTTGAGCGCAGTTTAAAAGACTTCTTACCGCAGTGGTTTAAGCAAGCTGAGCAAACAGAGTACCGCTTTCCGCATGCGGCCCTACCGCGGCTATGGCAGCAACAGGCCGAACCCTTGGCGGAAACCAGCAATAAAGCCTTAACGACCACAGAGCGGCTACTTAACGAATTACAACAACAACTGACCGAGCAACCGAAATTGCTGCGCAGCCAACCGCAGCTGATCCATGAACTGGCCAGCCTGCGCTTAAGGCTCGAGCAGCAACAACAACTGTGGCAACTGCTGGCGCAACCACAAAAAGACATTGCCAGCCAGGCACGCTGGCTAAGCCGCACCAGTGCGCAGAGCCCGCTGTATTTACATGCCTGCCCGCTGAGTGTCAGTTACAAGCTACAACAGTTATTATTTCAGCCGGCCTTTGCCGTGGTGCTGTGCTCAGCCACACTCAGGCTACTGAACAGCTTTGAACATGCCAAACGCGAGCTGGGCTTACTGGACTTCGACGCACTGCAGTGTTTACAGGTCGACTCGCCCTTTGCCTATGCCGAGCAAGCGGAAATTATTTTACCTCCTACCCGCTGTGAGCCGACCGATCCAACCTTTAGCCAGGAGCTAATCCGTTTATTACCAGGTTATCTGGATCACCCCGCTGGCACCCTGGTGCTGTTTGCCTCTTACTGGCAGATGCAGGAAGTCGCCAGTGCGCTGCGTAGCAACGGTTTTTCGATACTGGTACAGGGGGAAGCCTCACGACAGGCCCTGTTGCAGCTGCATCAGGAAAAGGTACAGGCCGGTGGCAGCAGTATTTTATTCGGCACCCAAAGCTTTGCCGAAGGTCTGGATCTGCCGGGCAAGTTGCTGACTAACCTGATTATCACCAAGCTGCCGTTTGCGGTGCCGACCTCGCCGCTGGAGGCAGCCCAAAGCGAGGCGATTAGCGCCCGCGGCGGCAATGCGTTTTTACAACAGAGTTTACCGGCAACTGCGAAGAAACTGGTACAAGCTTGTGGTAGACTGCTGCGACAAGAGCAGGATCACGGTCGTATCGTGATCCTGGACCGGCGGCTGGTGACTAAAAGCTATGGCAAGGCTATGCTGGATACGCTGCCGCCGTTTCGCCGAACCATTCAATACTGACTGTTGCAGCAGTAAACCTAACAGGACCTGGCCTTGCTTGTGGATCTGAATCTGACCTTCGAACTCTTATTACTGCTCTGTGGTGTCGCCTTTATCGCCGGCTATATCGATGCCATTGCCGGTGGCGGTGGTTTATTGACGGTGCCTGCCCTGCTGACGGCCGGTTTACCGCCGCATGTGGTACTGGGCACTAATAAACTGGCGGCAACCTTTGGCTCCTTTACCGCCTCCTTAACCTACTATCGTAAGCAGCTATTTAACCCACATTACTGGCGCAACAGTTTAGTCTTTACCGCCATCGGTGCCCTGCTCGGCACACTGGTGGTCGATCAGCTCAGTACCGCCCTGTTAGAAAAGATCCTGCCGTTACTGATCCTATTTGCCGCCATCTATACCCTATTTAACCGGATGCAGCCGGATGACCGCCTGACACTGCCAAACGCTAGTCCAAAACTGTACTGGCAACAACGGGCCCAGGGCCTGACGCTGGGCTTTTATGATGGTGTCGCCGGCCCTGGCGCCGGTGCGTTCTGGATGGTGTCGACCATGGCGCTGTATAAAATTAATCTGCTGCTAACCAGTGGCGTTGCCCGAACCATGAACTTTGTCAGTAACGGCTTTTCGCTGGCAGCCTTTATCGTGCTGGGACATGTGCATTTTACCCTCGGTATTGCCATGGGGCTGTGTCTGATGCTGGGGGCTTATCTGGGCGCGCACTCGGCGATCCGCTTTGGCAGTAAGTTTATCCGGCCGGTATTTATCTGCGTGGTGATCGCCATAGCGGTGCGTCTGGCCTGGCAAGCCTGGAGTAACGGTGGATGAGCACCTTATCAAAGGCGCAACTGGCCCGGCTGGCGCAGCAGCTGCAGCAACTATGGCAACAGGCCAGTGAGTTAGACCGGCAACCGGCAGCAGGTAAACCGCAACACTGGTTTGACTCCGCCTTATTTAGCGTGCACTCGCCTTACCTGGCTGATTATGTGGCACAAAGCCAGCGTCATCTGGCGCATTTAACTGAACAAGGGCAGCAGTTATCGGCCGCAGCCAGACAGCGGCTAACCGAACGCTTGCAACAACAAATTGAGGCGCTGCTACGCGCCTTTGTGAATAGTCCGGTGCGGCAAAAGCATGCTAAAACCCTAAAGCAGCGCAGTAAAGCCGTGGTACAGCAACTAAGCGCCAGCAGCCAACAACTGTATCAGCAATTATCCGACTATCAGCAATTTGAAAGCCGGTTACAGGATATGCTGCGCCTGGCAACACAAGATCAGAGTCAGGAAGGCACCACCAAGCAATTACAGCTACAGGCCCGCCTCGGCCGCTGCCGGCGCGCCATCGATGAAGTGGAGCAGCAGATCCAGCAACTGGAAAGCGGGAAAAGCTAATGTCTGCCGTGCTACCGCCATTGGTCTATCACCCTTGCTACAGTGAACTGACGCTACCAGCAAACCATCGTTATCCGATTGGCAAATACCGCACCCTATATCAGCGACTGCTCGCGCTGGGCGTGCCGCAGAGCGCGTTTTATCTGCCACAAGCTATTAAAGCGCAGGCGCTGGAGCTTTTACATGAGCCGGCTTATGTCAACGCCCTGTGTCACGGCACCCTTGATGCCAGAGCAATGCGCCGGATTGGCTTTCCGTGGTCGCCACAGCTGATTGCACGTTCACTGACCTCGCTGGGTGGCACCTTACTTTGCGCTGAGCTGGCATTAGAGCATGGTTTGGCACTGCATTTAAGCGGCGGCTATCACCATGCCTTTTATGCTGAGGGCAGTGGCTTTTGCTTATTTAATGATTTGGCCTTTGCCGCCCTTAGCTTACAACAGCGCGGCATCGGGCCGATTCAGATTTTTGATTGTGACGTACATCAGGGCGATGGCAGCGCAGCGCTGTTTGCCGATAATAGCGGCATTATTACCGCCTCACTACACTGTGAAAAGAATTTCCCGGCGCGCAAGCAACGCTCAGACTGGGATATCGGCCTGGAGCGCGACTGCACCGATCAGACTTATCTGGAAGCCGTAAGCCAGAGCCTGGATACCTTATTGCGCTGGTATCAACCGGAGCTGGTGCTCTATGATGCCGGCGTCGATATTCACCGCCAGGATGACCTGGGCCTGCTAAATATCAGCACCGCCGGAGTATTGGCACGCGATACGTTGGTATTGCAACGTTGTCATGACGCCGGTATCCCTGTCGCAGCAGTGATAGGTGGCGGTTATCAACGCGATCTGCAGGCGCTGACTCAGGTGCACCTGCAGTTGTTTAAAGCCGCCTTTGCCGTTCAGGGCTCAGCGCTGTGGCGCGAAATAGAAACCTAGCTGGCGTTTAATACTCAGCGGTAATTCCGGCAACGCCGACTTCGGCAATAAAAAGGTAGCCATGGTAAAAAGATCGGTAAAGATCCGGTTTTTCTCGGTGGTTCGCTTTAAATAGTCATGGCCGGAAGAACCACCGGTGCCAATTTTACTGCCCAGCATTCGCTGCACCATCATCGCATGCTTATAACGCCAGATGGTCAGCTGTTCATCAATTTCCGTTAAGCAAGTCAATAACTGAAACGGCAGGTTAAACAACGGCTCTTCCTGATAGAGTTTAATAAATAGTGCCGACAGCATGGCCTTTTGGCTGAGCCGGAAACTCCCCTCTTGCTGTAACTGCTGATATTTATCGGCATCCAGTAAGGCGGCAAACTTTTCCCGGGTGCGGCCGATCTCGGCCAGTTGCAGTTGCCGTTCAGATTCTGCAATCTGCTCAATCTGCTCAACGATAGCCTGGTCCTGCTGCAGCATTTGCTCGGTAGCCTGTTGATACATCTGCCAGAAGCTGAAATCATCAAACTGTAAAAACGGCATCCGCTCCAGCCATTTTTCAATCCGCTCAAACAGGCTTGGCGCCTGCTCCAGCTGTTGTAAAAACTCCCTGTCAGCCTGTTTTAGGCGGCTATAGAAGGAGTTCTTATCAAAATCGATGCGATACTCGCTTTTTAAACCCAGGCCAATTTCCAGCATCTTAAACTGAATGCTCTGGAAGCCCGAGGCCGGCACCAAATAATCGCGAAACGCCATAAAATCCTGCGGTGTCATGGTTTCCAGTACCGCAATTTGTTGATTCAGTAATTGTTGAATACTGATAATGCGCTTTAGTTTATGCACTATGCCGGTCAGTTGCTGATCTTTGACTTCTGCCTCAGCAAATACTGCCATCACAGCCTTTAACTCATGCAGAATCTGCTTAAACCAGAGTTCATACACCTGATGCACAATAATAAACAGCGTTTCGTCATGTGCTTCCTGGCCATAACGGGCACTTTCCGGCGCCTGAGCAGTCAGGATTTTATCCAGCTGCAGATAATCGCCGTAATAACAGGGGGTGGTATTTTTTTGCATTTTTATGTTACCTGATGACCTTGACCGCGGCATTGTAACAAGGCCCTGACCTAACACAATCTTTCTGTGGCGTTTTGCCGGCAAGCTGATTATGCTTAAACAACATTATGACCGGAGTTAGCTATGAAACTCGATGATGATATTCACAACTATTATGAAAAACTGGTACTGGACCATATTGTGGAATTAGGCCTGGAGCAAGACAAGGACGCCGAATATCTGGCCGATCTTTGTTGTATCAGTTTAAATCTGCTGCCACCGCGTTATATTCGCTTTGAAGTGGATATGGCGTTTTATCTGCCGCAAAGTGAACGCTTTGAAATGATGATGCGGGTAAAAGAAGCGGTAAAGCGGGCGAGAGAATTTTTAGATCATCAACCCTAAGAAGTCACAACCTGGTATAAAGTGGGCTGTTTGGGTGGCAGCCCCACCAGCCACATCCCGGCACATACATCATAAACTATGGCTGCTTCCTTCCGGACCTGACCAGGTTCGCCTACTAGTATTGCGAGAGGACCAATGGAGCTACCATTGAACTGTCGTGATGACAGGCGCGCATTATCCGCAAATGGTCGAGGCAATGCAAGGGCTGTTACACTTAAGCTGAGGGCCTTGCTCAGAAAAGCAGCAAGGCCTACTCTGCTCACAGTATACTGCCGCAACTAATTGCCCAGCGCCTGCTGATAAGTGCGTAATAAGGCTTTAAAGCGCTGCTGTTGCTGCGGCGATAGGCGCAGCACCTGTTTTTGTGCTTCCGGTAGCTTTTCCAGTGCCGGATCAGCATAGGTAAACATCACCGAAGGCCGGCTTAACTCAGCGCCGGGTTTGACCTCAGGCGTGCTTAATAAAACGCTAATTGCCTGCCGTAAGCGCTGATCAAAGGTCAGATCAGGGTACCCTAACTCGGCGAACGCCTCGTCCAATAACGGCTGATAGCGACGTTTTAACGCCAGGATTTGCCGGGCCGGCACGCTTTCCAATAGCTGAAGGTAAGGCTCATAGCGTAAGGTGTTATCCGCAGCAGTAACATAACGATCATCGCCGAGTTGCTGCACCTTGTAACCATCGGCGGGTTTTGCCAATACCGGGTGGCCGGCGACCAAACGCCCTTGCGCCACATTATCCACCGTCACCACAAAATTACGGATCATCTCTTCGCGATTAAATAAGCCTGCTAAACCGGCTTTCCAGTTCAGTGCCAGTAGCGCCTGGCCAAGCTCGGTATCCGACTCGTCCAGCAGTGGTAAAGGTGCAGGCGGCGTCTGCTCCGGCTGTACACTTTCGGGTTCATCCGTAACCGCTGGTCCTGCTTCTGGCTCAGTGAGAGTAATTGGCGGCTCAGGCAGAGGAGTAGGTTCAACAATTTCAGGTAGGGTCACTGGTGGCAAAGGCGCTGGCTCTGTTACCGGTGAGCTATCGCGAAATAACAGCCAGACTGCAAGCACTATTACCAGTGCTACCGCAGCCAGACCCGCATAGTAAAAAGATTGCGCTGTCGCTTGTTTTGTCATAACGGTTACCCGCAAGTTGAGATAATTGTTTGCAATAGCGAAGTGGCAATTGCAATATCTTGCTAAATCAGCGATATATTAAACCAAGAACACCGGAGCGTAAAAAAGTTCCTTCGCGTTTATCATTAAAGGCCTTTATGTCAGACGCCAAAGTGTCAACCGAGAGTAAAACGGCATTGTTGCTTACCGGCGGCGGAGCCAGAACCGCTTATCAGGTAGGGGTATTAAAAGCTATTGCCAGCGCCTACCCGCGCAGTAGCCCGCTACCCTTTAAAATATTGTGTGGCACCTCAGCCGGTGCCCTTAATGTTGCGGGCCTGGGTTGTTACGCCTCCTGCTTTCATCTCGGCGTAAAGAAAATTGAATCCGTTTGGCGCAACTTTCATACTCAGCAGGTTTATTATGCGGATTACTGGCACCTGCTGTTGCATCAGGCCCGCAATTTATACAGTGCTTTCCAGGCCGACTATGCCAATAAAAAGCCGGTTAGTTTACTGGACAACCGTCCCTTAAAGCAGCTATTACAGCGGATCCTGGATCTGCCAAGAATTGACCGTAATATTATGCGCGGGCATTTATCGAGCCTGGCCGTAACGGCTTCCTGCTATAACAACGGCGACTCCATCACTTTTTTTCAATCAGACCGCGCCACCGACTGGCGGCGGGCGAAAAGATGTGGCCAACGCACGCTATTGGGGATCCATCATCTGATGGCCTCGGCAGCGATACCGCTGATTTTTCCTTCAGTGCGGATCCATCAGCAATACTTTGGCGATGGCTCGGTAAATCAACTGGCGCCGCTGAGTGCCCCGATCCACTTAGGTGCCGACAAAATTCTGATTATCGGGGTCGATGATCCGCGCCCTACTGAATCGGCAGATCGGCAATTACATCATCCGGATCTGGCCACTATTGCCGGTCATCTGCTGGATACCGTATTTACCGATACCCTGAATTCCGATATTGAGCGGATGCAAAGGATCAATAAAACAGTTGAACTGCTGCAACAGCACCAGATTGCGACTGAGCTAAAGCCGGTGCAGAGTTTACTGCTAAACCCAAGCCAAAACTTTAATCAGCTGGCAAGTGAATATTTCCTTTGTCTGCCGATGGCAATCCGTACCCTGTTACGGGCCTGTGGTATCAGACAGCATTCAGATTCCAGTATGGTCAGTTATCTGCTGTTTGAACAGAAATACACCAGGCGTCTGATTGAACTCGGCTATCAGGACGGCGTGCAGCAACTTGACCAAATTTTGCCGTTTTTAGCCGCGCCAGGGACTTTAGCAGCGGCAAAAACTTGACGCCCACTGCCGACGAGCCTTTAAAAAAGCTTAATATCAATAACTTAAAATAATGGTCTAAATATTGCTTTAGCTTACCTATGATAGGTTCTCAGGCAGAAACAGCAATGTGGCAAGATACAGCAGGTTTTAACTTCAGCGGTGCCGATTTAGCATTGGATAGTCAGTTACATGAGTTAGCCGATACCGGTGCCATTAGCTTGATCAGCCAGTTGCAAACTACGTTGGATCTGCAGCAACAGCTGGATATTTTTGCCATGCATGCCAGCCGGATCCTGCCGCTCACGGTATTAAACCTCAGAACAGCACAGGGGCATTTTGCCGCAGCCGGCTCAATAGCCGGTCAGTATCACTATCACACTGAGCTGCAACTCGAGCAACATTTGCTGGGGCAGCTGAGCTACCAAAGCAATCATCCTTTTAGTCCACTGGTACAACGGCAATTACTGTTGCTGGAATCTGAATGGCTCTATGCGCTGCGCAATGCGCTGCTGGTCAACCGCCTACAGCAAATGGCACTGAAAGATCCCTTGACCGGGCTTGGCAACAGACGGTTTTTTGACGATAGTTTCAGTAAAGCCATCCAATTGGCAAAGCGTCACCAACAGCCGTTTGCGCTGCTATTACTGGATCTGGATAACTTTAAGCAGGTAAATGATCTCTCTGGTCACAGTACCGGCGATCAGGTGCTGCTGGCTGTTGCCGATTGTATGCGTGAAACGCTGCGCGCTACCGATAGCTTATTCCGCTTTGGTGGTGATGAGTTTGCGCTGCTGTTACAAGACCAGGACGCTGAGCATGCTGAGTTGATAGCTTGTCGCTTACAACAAAAAATCAACCAGCATCCATTGCTAAAGCTGCATCAGGTTGGCTGTAGCATTGGCCTGGCATGGCTTGCTGCCGAACAAAAGGAACGCGATCTGTTCCATCAGGCCGACGAAGCCCTGTATCAGGCGAAAACCACAGGCAAAGGCAAGGTAGCGGCAGAAAGGCTGACTGTAAAAGGGCTGAGCCAGCCACGCTCCGGCATCAACAAAGTGAGCGCTAGCCTGGCAGCTGCCAGCTGATCCAGCAGCTAGCTGCACTCAGCGCAACACTACTCTGATAACCGGCCACCAACTGTATCTGCCCGTCTTGCAGCAATAGCGGGATCCGCTGTCGCTGCCACGGCGGCACCTGCCACAACTTAAACCATTGTTTTAACGGCTTGCCCGGTTGGTTAACCGGTTTAAATGTCTGGCTTAAGCTGCCAAAGGCTAACTGAAAGGCAGTTCCCGCCGCCGGCAAAGCTCCGCTCTCTGGCTGTAACTGACAGCTCAGCTCACCCAGGGCCGCCGCTAAAATCAGCCGCTGCCCACAATGCAAAGACGGCGTATAGTCTTTTGGCACGACTGGCAACTCAGGCAGCAGATATAAACGTTGCTGAAAACGTCGCAACTGCCAGTGTCCCAACATTAAACAAGGCTGAGCATCTTCCCTGGCTACTATTACTTGCTGTTTCAGCGTGCTTAACCACTGAGTTGATGGGTTAAGGCCGCTGCGTGCCAGCCATTTTCTAAGCAGCAAGTCCTGCTGCAACGCCGGCTGTAACGCCAGTTGTTGTAAATCGAGGTAATCAGCGGTTGCACAGTCAGCTAAAGCCCGTTCGGTATAGTAATCGGCTAACTCAAGCGCCTGCTGCAAATGCTGACTGGTTCTGGCGCAGGTAGTCGTAATCGCGGGCCAGCGCTCGCTAAGCTTGGGGATTACCTCAAGCCTTAAAAAATTCCGGTCAAATTCAGCACTTTGATTACTCTCGTCTTCCACCCAACTCAGCTGCAAAGCCCGGGCGACATGCTCTAGCTGCTGCCGGGAAAAGTTAAGCCAGGGTCGTAACAGCAGTCCATTACCGAACGGACGGCTTTCTGCCATACCGGCCATGCCGGCCAGGCCAGCGCCACGCTTTAACGCCAGCAATAAGGTTTCCAGTTGATCATTGGCATGATGCGCCGTCACCAGGGCGCTATCGCGCGCAGTCACATAGTCAGTGAGGACCTGATAACGGGCATCTCTCGCCTGCTGCTCCAGAGCGCTGCGGCCTTGTAGTTGTACCCGATGCAACTTAAAGTCAACGCCCAGCTTTTGGCATTGCTGTTGGCAAAACTCAGCCCAGGCATCGGCATGGCGACTGATGCCATGATGAATATGCACCGCGGTCAGGGTAATACCGAGAGTCTGGCAGGGGGCAACCAGTAAATGCAGTAACAGTTGAGAGTCCAAACCGCCGCTGTAGGCCAGCGTCAGTTGGCGGGGAGCGTAGCGCCGCAGCAGTTGCTGCAGCGCCAGCTGCAAGTCTGAAAGGTCAGACAAGGGCCTCAGCCTTAGCAGTAACCGTAAGACATCAGTCGCTGGTAACGCTTTTCCAGCAGCTCTTTGGTGCTCAATTTTTGCAGTTTTTCCAGATCGCGCACCAGAGCTGTTTTTAACGTTGCCGCCATTTGCTCCGGCGAGCGGTGGGCGCCGCCCAGTGGCTCGGCAATGACTTCATCAATCAGTTTCAGCTCTTTCAAACGATCTGCAGTAATGCCCATCGCATCAGCAGCCAATGGCGCTTTTTCGGCACTCTTCCACAGAATAGAGGCACAGCCTTCCGGTGAAATCACCGAATAGGTGCTGAACTGCAGCATATTGACCTTATCACCAACGCCAATGGCTAAAGCGCCACCCGAGCCGCCTTCGCCGACCACGGTACAGATCACCGGCACTTTCAGGCCAGCCATCACTTTCAGGTTACGGGCGATGGCTTCGGATTGGCCGCGCTCTTCGGCACCAATGCCCGGATAAGCACCCGGCGTATCGATAAAGGTAATAATCGGCAACTTAAAGCGCTCGGCCATTTCCATTAAGCGTAGTGCTTTACGATAACCCTCGGGGCGGGGCATACCAAAATTGCGGCGGATCTTCTCTTTGGTATCGCGACCTTTCTGATGGCCAATCACCATCACCGCCTGCTCACCTAAGCGGGCAGTACCACCGACAATGGCATTGTCGTTAGCAAAGGCGCGGTCACCGCAGAGTTCATCAAAGTCGCTGAACATATGCGCGATATAATCAAAGGTATAGGGGCGGCGTGGATGGCGCGCCAACTGGGCAATTTGCCAGGCTCCTAACTCAGAGAAGATTTTTTTGGTTAGCGTCAGGCTTTTTTCTTTTAGTTTGTTAATCTCTTCTTCTAACCCAAGATCATAATCGCCATTGCGACTGACATTGCGTAATTCGTCTATTTTTGCTTCCAGTTCGGCAATCGGTTGCTCAAACTCTAAATAATTCAGCATCATCGACTATCACTACCTAAATTAGTTAAATTCCAATTCTATTGTCGCCAGCTGCTTAAGCTGATGCAACAAAGCGTCGGCGGGCGTCACCCACCAGGCTGTCCCTAACTGCAGTCTAACCTGCCCTTCCTCACGCTGGTACCAAAGATAAACCGGTACTGTACCGGCACGATACTCCGCCAGCGCGTCTTGTAACTTTTGCAGATAATTCTGGTCTATCTGCTGCGATTGTACAGTGATATTCAGAGATTTCAGCGATTTTTCGCGCATAGCGGTAATTTCGCTGACATCGCGGCCGGACATTGTAAGGCCACCATTAAAATCATCAAAGCTGACCTGTCCGGTTACTACTAAAATGCGGTCTTTTTGCAGCAGATGTTCAAAGCTTTCCAGCTGTTCCGGGAAAAAGCGCACATCCAGCCGTGCCGACTTATCATCCAGTGTCACAATAGCCCAGCGCCGGCCTTTTTTGTTAATCATCACCCGCACCGACACGACGAGGCCAGCTACCTGAATGCTTTGATCTTTCTTGGTAGGCTGCAATTCAACCAGCCGGCAGTTCACGTAATGCTTTAGCTCGTCGCGATAGCGATTGATCGGATGGCCGGTTAAATATAAGCCCAGCGTCTCCCGCTCTCCATCCAGCCAAATTTCATCCGGCCACAGCGGTACCAGCTTATAGCTACTGCTACTGCTGTCAGTATCTGCTGCCAATAAGCCAAACAGGTCGTCCTGCCCTACCGCCTGCGCCTTGGCATGTTGCTCCGCCGCCCGCATCGCCTCTTCCAGATTAGCCATCAAAATAGCCCGCTGCGGACCGGCATGCTGACCTTTAGCCAGTGGCGGGCCGAGGCGGTCCATGGCGCCAGACAGGATCAGTTTTTCCATCACCCTTTTGTTCAGCCGCTTTAAATCGACCTTGGCACAGAAATCAAACAGGTCGCTAAAGCTGCCATGCTGATTACGCGCTTCAATAATGGCTTCAATCGGGCCTTCACCGACCCCTTTAATAGCGCCGATACCGTAAACAATATGCCCCTGCTCGTTAACGGTAAACTTGTACTGGCCGGTATTGACATCCGGCGGGATCAGCGTCAGCTGCATCCGCTCACACTCATCAACCAGGGTTACGATCTTGTCGGTATTGTCCATATCAGCCGACATTACGGCGGCCATAAACTCAGCCGGGTAATGCGCTTTCATCCACAGCGTTTGGTAGGAGACCAGTGCATAGGCAGCCGAGTGTGACTTGTTAAAGCCATAACCGGCAAATTTCTCTACCAAATCGAAGATTTTCATCGCCAGCTCGGGGTCAATACCGTTTTGTACCGCCCCGTCGCGGAAGGTATCACGCTGCTTGGCCATTTCCTCCGGCTTTTTCTTACCCATGGCACGACGTAATAAGTCGGCACCACCAAGTGAATAGCCGGACAAGACCTGGGCAATCTGCATCACCTGTTCCTGATACAGGATAATACCGTAGGTCGGTTCCAGAATGGGTTTTAACGACTCATGCTGCCAGGTCGCATCCGGATAGGAGATTTCTTCTCGGCCGCGTTTACGGTCGATAAAGTTATCTACCATGCCCGACTGCAGCGGCCCCGGCCGGAATAATGCCACCAATGCAATCATATCTTCGAAGCAGTCCGGTTGCAGGCGGCGGATCAGATCCTTCATACCACGCGATTCCAGCTGGAATACCGCTGTGGTATCGGCCCGCATCAACATCTGATAGCTTTTGCTATCCTGCAGCGGAATGCTGTTGATATCGACCAGCGGCTTACCTTCCTTGCGCAGCCGGGCATTGGCCATATTCACCGCCCACTGCAAAATGGTCAGGGTGCGCAGGCCGAGGAAGTCGAATTTTACCAGGCCGGCGTATTCCACATCGTTTTTATCAAACTGGGTAACCGGGTTCTGGCCATGCTCATCGCAATACAGCGGTGAGAAATCAGTAATTTTGGTCGGGGCTATCACCACACCACCAGCATGCTTGCCAGCATTGCGGGTTACGCCTTCCAGCCGCCGCGCCATATCAATCAGATCACGTACTTCTTCATCCGAGTCATACAGCTCGGGCAGGCGAGGCTCTTCTTTAAAGGCCTGCTCCAGCGTCATGCCGGGCGTCGGCGGGATCAGTTTCGAAATGCGATCGACAAAGCCATAAGGATGGCCCAGTACCCGGCCAACATCGCGGATCACCGCCTTGGCTGCCATAGTACCGAACGTAATAATCTGTGACACCGCTTCGCGGCCATACAGCTCGGCGACGTGGTCGATCACCTCATCGCGGCGATCCATACAGAAGTCGACGTCGAAGTCTGGCATCGATACCCGCTCCGGGTTTAGAAAGCGTTCGAATAGCAGGTCAAACTCAAGTGGATCCAAATCCGTGATCTTTAGCGCATAGGCCACCAGCGAGCCGGCGCCGGACCCCCGCCCCGGGCCTACCGGAATATCATTATCCTTACTCCACTGGATAAACTCCATTACCACCAGGAAGTAGCCAGGAAAGCCCATCTGGTTAATCACATCGAGTTCAATCTGTAGCCGCTCGTCATATTCGCCGCGCCGCGCTGCCCTGACCTGCTCATCCGGGAACAGCTGTAATAAGCGCTGCTCCAGACCCTCACGTGATTTCAGGACCAGATAATCGGCATCCGACAAGCCGCCGGTCGGAAAGGCGGGCAGGAAGTATTCCCCGAGCCGGATGGTGACATTACAGCGTTTGGCGATTTCGACGCTGTTTTCCAGTGCTTCAGGCAGATCGGCAAACAGCTCGGCCATCTCCTCGCTGCTACGCAGATATTGCTCTGCGGAGTAATTTTTTGGCCGGCGTTTATCATCCAGCGTAAAGCCATCATGAATGGCAACCCGGATCTCGTGGGCGGCAAAGTCTTCCGGCTTTAAAAACACCACCTCATTGGTCGCCACCACTGGCAACTGCTCCGCTTCAGCCAGTAGTACTGCTTTTTGTAAATACCGCTCTTCATCCGGACGATTAGTGCGTACCAGCTCCAGATAGAACCGCTCAGGAAAATGCTGCTGATAAAAATCCACCAGCGCTCTAACGCTGTGCGGATTTTCTTTTAGTAAGGCTTTGCCCAGCGGGCCGTCTTTGCCACCGGATAATACGATAATACCGTTACTATGCTCGGCCAGCCAGTCATGCTCCAGCTGTGGCTTGCCATCAACATGACCACGCAAATAGGCTTTGGATATCAGCTGAGTTAAATTCTGATAACCGGCATTGTCCGCTGCTAATAGCAGCAACCGGCTGCTTTCCCCAGGAAACAGCGGATGTAACACCCAGCAATCGACGCCAATAATCGGCTTGATGCCAGCTTCATGCGCGGTACTGTAAAAACGTACCAGACCGCAGAAGTTCATCTGATCGGTTAGTGCCAGAGCAGGCATCCCCTGCGCTGCCGCCGCTTTGATAATAGGTTTCGTTTTGGCCAGGCCATCGACCATTGAAAAGTCGCTATGCACCCGTAAATGGATAAAACGCGGTTCACTCATCAGCGACTGGCCTCTAGCTGCTCGGCGATCAGCCGCACCGGTTTAAAACTGCGCCGGTGCGCCAGCAAAATGCCGTGTTCACTAATGGCTTGCAGGTGTGCTGCGGTCGGGTAACCTTTATGGGCGGCAAAACCAAACTGTGGGTACAGCTGATCCAACTCGGCCATTTCCTGATCGCGCGCTACCTTGGCCAGAATCGAGGCAGCACTGATTTCCGGTACCAGACTATCACCTTTAACCACCGCACTGGCCGGCATAGCGAGCGCCGGACAACGGTTACCATCAATCAGCACCCACTCTGGCTGAATCGCCAAAGCCGCTACCGCGCGCTGCATCGCCAACATGGTAGCATGCAGGATATTTAACTGATCAATTTCCGCCGGCTCGGCCCGACCCAGCGCCCAGCACAGCGCCTTGGCTTTAATTTCTTCGGCGAGCAGCTGACGTTTTTTCTCGGTCAGTTTTTTCGAGTCAGTTAACCCCAGAATCGGCTGAGCCGGATCCAGAATCACCGCAGCCGTCACCACAGCACCAATCAGAGGGCCGCGCCCTACTTCATCGACACCAGCGATTAACTTAACGTCAGGACGTTGATAACTCATGGCGCCATCACCTCAGCGATAGTTGCGGCGGCAACCTGACTGGCATTCTGCCGCAATATCTGATGTAAAGCCTGGTATTCTGTCTGCAGTGTTGCTGGTGCACCCGCGACCAGCGGTTGCATCGCCTGCAGCAAGGCCGGCACTGTTAAGGCATCCTGTAGCAGTTCAGTCACCAGCTCACGCCCGGCCAGTAAATTTGGCAGGCTGACATGCTGCAGTTTCACCAGTCGCTTGGCAATTTGATAGGTTAGCCAGTTGGTGCGATACCCCACTACCATCGCGCATTTTGCTAACATGGCTTCTAAAGTCGCGGTGCCGGAAGCAATAAAGGTGCTGTCTGCGGCCAGTAATACCTGCCGCGCCTGGCCGGTAAATTCGCTGATCTCAAGCTCAGGCGCCACCTGCGCTTTAATACTTTGCCAAAGCGCCGCTTTTTCGGCGGTGACCATATTGGTCACCAGCTGTAACTGTGGATTTTGCTGTTGCAGCGACGCTGCAGCTTTTAGAAAATCCGGCGCCAGCAGTTTGATTTCATTAGTCCGGCTGCCTGGCATAATCGCCAGCACTGGCCTTAACGGATCTAGTCCCAATTCGGCTTTGGCCTTGGTTTTATCTACCGTTAGCGGCATGCTGTCAGCAAGGGTATGGCCGACAAAGGTACAAGGCACCTGATAGCGGTCGTAAAAGGCTTTTTCAAAGGGTAATAGCGATAACACCATATTGGTGGCTTTGGCAATTTTAAAAATCCGTTTATGGCGCCAGGCCCAGACCGAAGGGCTGACATAATGCACGGTTTTAATGCCTTGTTGCTTTAACGCCAACTCTACCGGCAGATTAAAATCCGGCGCATCGATGCCGATAAATACCGCTGGCTGCTCGGCTAAAATGGCGGCCGTGATCTGCTTTTTAATTTGCAGTAAGCGTCTAAGCCGGCCCAATACTTCAACCAACCCCATTACCGCCAGCTCTTCCATTTCAAACAAGGCCCGAAAGCCGAGTGCCTGCATCCGCGGGCCGCCAATACCAAAAAACTCCGCATCCGGATAGCGCTGTTTTAGCGCTGTAATCAAATCGGCACCGAGAATATCTCCGGAATGCTCACCGGCAATAAGCGCAATTTTTAACGGGGGTGTCTGTTGAACCATCATCCGGCGGTCTTTTCCTGAGTTCTGTGCTAAGCATCACGCTATTCTTATAGAAAGGTTTGCTATCTTAGCGGCTTGTGGCGGCGAGTTAAACCTTCAAATAAAAAACGCGCCCTCAGAGCGCGCTTTCGGATTGGCACTTTGCGTTAACGCACAATACCACGGCTGGCATTGGCGATAAAATCGGTAAAGACTTTTAGCTCTGGGAACTCTGCCGCTTTATCCACTAAGGCAGCTAAAGCTTCAGGTACCGTCTGGCCTTTACGATAGACTTCTTTATAGGCCCGGCGCAGCTCTAGCAGCACTTCAGCGCTAAAACCACGGCGTTTTAAGCCTTCAGTATTCATACCGGCCGGTACGCAGGGCGAACCATGCACCATCAGGTATGGCGGCACATCTTTTAATACGATAGAGCCACCACCGCAGAAACTGTGGGCGCCGATATGCACAAACTGATGCACGCCGGTCATACCACCTAAGATCGCCCAATCACCAATATGCACATGACCGGCCGCCTGCGCGCCACTGGCAAAAATAACATGGCTGCCAATTACACAGTCATGCGCGACATGGGTGGTATTCATAAACAGGTTATGGCTTCCGATGATGGTCTGGCCTTTATCCTGCACTGTACCGCGGTGCACCGAGCAGCCCTCACGGAATACGTTATAGTCGCCGATTAGTA
The DNA here is from genome assembly GCF_000245735.1 of Alishewanella jeotgali KCTC 22429. Lineage (GTDB taxonomy): Bacteria > Pseudomonadota > Gammaproteobacteria > Enterobacterales > Alteromonadaceae > Alishewanella > Alishewanella jeotgali. The sequence goes on along the minus strand of NZ_AHTH01000048.1, from coordinate 24,554 downwards.
ACTCGGTTGGCTCACCTTTATATTTCTTGTCCTGACAGGCTTCACCAATACTGGCAAATTGATAAAAGTGATTACCTTTACCAATCTTTGACGGCCCTTTGATGGCGACATGCGACTCTAATACACAGTCATCACCCAGTTCGACATCATGGCCGACATAACAAAAGGGCCCGATCTTTACGTTCTGACCAAGTTTAGCGCTTGCTTCAATTACCGCGGTAGGATGGATCACGTTACATCTCTCTTCTGGCACACATCAGTTCAGCGCAGCACACTACCTGGCCGTCGACCTTGGCTTCGCCATAGAATTTCCACATGTTCCGCCGCTCCTTCAGGAACTTCACTTCCAGGATCATGGTATCACCTGGTACTACCGGTTTTTTAAAGCGCGCTTCGTCAATGGCTGCAAACAAATACAGCTCGTTTTCGCTACGCTCTGTGACGGTTTTAAAACCGAGGATACCGGTAGCTTGCGCCAGAGCTTCCAGGATCAGCACACCCGGGAAAATCGGCATCCCCGGGAAATGACCGGTAAATACCGGCTCATTCATGGTGACATTTTTCACCGCGGTCAGACTTTCACCCGGCGTATAATCCAGCACTTTATCAATTAACAAAAACGGATAACGATGCGGCAGCAATGCCATAATTTCCTGAATATCCAGGCTATTAAGTTGATTAGCCAAAATTAATCCTCTGTGGCTGCAGTAGGGTTGACACTACTGCCAGCTAATTGTTTTTCTAATTGTTTTACCCGCTGATACAGCTGATCAATCTGCCGTAATTTCGCCGTGTTGCGACGCCATTCGGCATTGGTCGTGGCCGGTAAACCTGAAGTATAGACGCCTTTTTCCGTCACTGGTTTCATAAGCATCGCCATGCCGGAAATCTGAGCGCCATCGCAGATCTCAATATGACCATTAATCACTGCTGCGCCACCTATTATACAGTATCGGCCGATGGTAGTACTGCCGGCGATAGTGGTACAACCAGCCATAGCCGTATAATCGCCAATCTTCACGTTATGGGCAATTTGGCATAGGTTATCGATAATCACATTATTGCCAATTAGCGTATCTTCAATAGCACCGCGATCGATACAGGTATTAGCGCCAATTTCACAATCATCGCCAATGACCACAGCGCCAGTTTGTGGGATCTTTAGCCAACGGCCCCGCTCATTAGCAAAGCCAAAACCATCAGCCCCGATTACGGCACCACTTTGGATCACGCAACGCTGACCGATCTTAACACGGTGATAAATCGTGACATTGGCCCACACTTTGGTTGCAGCACCAATCTCAGCCCCTTCACCGATAAAGCAGCCAGCACCAATCTGCGCACCGGCACCAATGACCGCCTGTGCCGAAATCACTGCCTTAGCGCCAATGGCGGCATCTGCAGCGATTTGTGCACTGGGATCGATAACGGCTGTCGGATGAATACCTGTTTGCGCACTGGCTGGGGTGGTATCCAATAATTGCGCCGCCTTAGCAAAGGCAACATAAGGATCGCCAACCACCAACACATTGACGCCAGGTGCAACAAAGGGCACATCATCGGCTTTTACCAGCACTGCACTGGCGGTAGTTTCAGACAAAAACGGACGATACTTACTATTGGACAGGAAACTGAGCTCACCTGCTGCGGCATTTTCCAGGGACGCAACAGCAGAAACGCCGCAAGCGGCGTTTCCAATCAGCTCTGCATTCAGCTTTTCAGCTAAGACAGATAATAAAATCACAGTTTAGTTCGCTCTGCTGACCTGCTGAATGACTTTTTCAGACAGATCATATTCTGGTTTCGCATACACCGCAGCATTAGCATTTAATACTACATCAAATTTTTCACGCTCTGCCACAGCATCAATAGCGGCTTTAATCAGGCCCAGGATGCGGTTACGTTCTTCAGCCTGACGTTGACGGATTTGCTCATCCAGCGGACGGGCTAATTCTTCATACTGTTGTTGTTGTTTGTTGATCGTTTCAGCCAGTTCTTTTTGCTGCTTTTCACTCATGGTTGGGCCATCACGACGCGCCTTTTCCATATTGAAGTTGATATCCCGCTCCAGCTTATTCACTTGCTCAATTTTGGCTGCAAATTCAGTGCGAATAGTTTCCTGCACTTGCTGAGCTTGTGGAATACTGGCAGCAACCGCCTGCACATCAACAAAACCAATCTTCACTTCTTTTGCCTGCAGGCTGCCAGCAGCTAACATTGTTGCAACAACAAAGACGGCAGACTTAAATAAATTACTGTTAAACATCTTAATTCCTGTCATGTTTTAGAAAGTTGTACCAATATTGAAACTAAAGTTTTCTTGTAAATCGCCTTCGTATTTTTTAATAATTTTCGCCAGGCTGAAGGTGAGAGGGCCCATTGGCGAAATCCATTGAACTGACACGCCAGCCGATGCTCGGATCAGGCTAGGATCAGAATAATCCACAAGCAATGGCTCACGATTATCCTGCCGCAACTGTATCAAATTGGCATAGCGATTAATATCAAATTCTGTATCCCAAACGTTACCCGCATCAATAAATAAACTAGTACGCACTGAGTTGCGGTTTTCGTCTTTCAGGAACGGCGTTGGCGTAATTAACTCCAGCGTTAACATCGCCATAGCATTACCACCGATCGAGCGACTAGACACATTATAGTTATCATTGACCGGATCTGATGGGAAGAAATTCCCACCGCCAATAGGATCAGGTACGCCTGGCACTATCGTTGCGCTGCGGAAAATCGCATGAGGACCGATAATTCGGTTTTCGAATCCACGTAAGTTCTGACCACCGCCGTAGAAATTCTCAGTAAATGGCAGGGTATAATCGTAGCCATTCTTGCTACCATAACCATTACCATAGCCCAGCTCGAGCTTACTGCGGAATGACCACTGATGATCGCGGCTTAGCGGAATATATTGCTGCGCCTCAAATAATGTTTTGTAGTACTGAATATCTGAGTTTGGCGTGGTAGCGCGTAAAGTTAAACTTACCATACGGCCGGCCGTGGGGAACAAACCACGGTTTAACGTACTATGCAACCAGCCCGCGCTGAGTTCATAGTTAGTGAAGTTATAACCGCCGTCAGGATTACGGGCATCAATTAACACGGCCCGGAAATGCCGTAACTGATCATATTCATTAATCGAATTAATCTTATTCACCGTAATATTACCGCCAAAGTTTAAGCGGTTATATTCGTTGATTGGATAACCGATATTAGCACCTACGCCATAGCGACGTTGATTATAAGCTTCAAGGTTAGACGAGGCTCGGGTGTAGTCGAGATCAGAGTAGAATAACTGGCCTCCCAAGCTAACCCCATCTAGCGTAAAATAAGGGTCGGTAAAGGATAAACTGACGCTTTTCTGATATTTGTTGGTGCTTAGGCTAATGCCGGCCGCATTACCTGAGCCGAAGAAGTTATTTTGCTCCACGCCTACCTGGAATGACAGCCCTTGGAAACTACCGTAAGAGATACCGGCATTAAAACTACCTGATGGTTGTTCTTTAATGGTAAAGCCAATATCTACCAAGTCATCAACACCTGGTACCGGCGTAGTGGCAAAATCTACTTTCTCGATATACATCAGGCGTTGGATCCGCTCTTTCGACAGCTCCAGCGCATCATTTGATAACCAGGCCCCTTCCATTTGCCTTAGCTCGCGGCGAATGACTTCATCTCTGGTATTAGCGTTACCCTTAACATCAATCCGTCTGACATAGACTCGTTTGCCCGGATCGACACTGATTGTTAATGCCACTTCCTTAGTATCATCATTGATATTCGGGATAGTACGCACCCGCGAATTCGCATAACCAAAGCGCGCCAGCACCCGGGCAATACTCTCTTCAGTAAAGGTGACCAGGGCGCCGTTATACAGCTGACCTTTTTGTAACGGCACTATGGCGCGGATAATTTCATCCTGACCAATCAAATCACCGACAAAGTTAATATCGCTGATATTGTATTGTTCACCCTCAGTGACATTGAGTGTGACATAGACTGAGGTTTTATCGGGGCTGACGGCGACCTGAGACGACTCAACACCAAAGCGCAGATAACCACGATCCAGATAATAGCTGTTGATTTTCTCGATATCGCCTTGCAGTGTTTGCTTTTGATAGCGATCAGAGGTCCAGAACCGCCACCAGGGCATATCCTGCTTCGATTCAACGACGCTTAACAATTCCTCATTACTGAAAATATTGTTACCGACGATATTAATCTGCCTGACGGAAGCAGCATCTCCCTCTTCGAACTCAAAAACCAGGTTTACCCGGTTTCGCGGCAGATAATTCACCTTAACTTCGACCTTGGCCTGATACTTACCGACACCGTGGTAGAATTCAGTTAAACCATTTTCGATATTACGCAGGATAGTTTTATCCAGTGGTTCACCCACTATGATACGGTTGCCGGTTAAGCTCTCTGTTAGCTGCTCATCTTTAATATCTTTGTTGCCTTTGAACTCGATATTATTGATGGTTGGCCGCTCGCGCAGGCGATAGATGATGGTATTACCATCGCGAAATACGCGGATATCATCAAAATGACCCGCGCTGTAAAGCGTACGGATACTGCGGGACAACGTAAAGTCGCTGACGGTATCACCAATAGTAAAAGGTAAGTTATTTAGCGCCGCTCCCAAAGCTACACGCTGCAGACCTTCAACCTGAATGTCTTGTACTGTAAAAGATTCTTCAGCAAACACAGAGTGGCTGCCTGTAGCAAGCAAGATCGCAGCTACTAATCGCTTAATTGTCATTATTTGAACTACTTATGATTAGTTTATTACAAACGAGAAATATCGTTGAGCAGCGCAATTCCCATTAACATCAGCAGGACTAAAGCACCGAAGCGAAAACCTATTTCCTGCGCTCTCTCAGAGACAGGTTTACCGCGTATTAGTTCCACCACAAGATACATTAAATGGCCGCCATCCAAAATAGGCAGCGGCAATAAATTGATAACCGCCAGGTTGACACTAATCAGTGCCATAAAGGACAGGAAAGCAATCAAACCAATACTGGCCGTAGTACCCGCCCCCTGCGCTATTGAAATAGGACCGCTCAGATGCTTAACCGACACATCGCCGGTAAGCAGCTTGCCAATCATCGCAAAGCTTAGGCGCGTTAACTGCCAGGTTTGGGCTATACCCTCGCCAATGGCGGCCAGTATGCCATAACGTTGGGTATAGAGCAGCCCTTCCGGCCAGGGTGATATCTGTGGCACCACTCCTAATAACCCCTGACTAAAGCCATCTGCTGCTGTGGTTAGCTGCGGTATCGCCCGCAGTTCTAACAGCTCGCCGGCACGGCTGATCTGTAACACTAACTCGCGCTCCGCACTATTGCGGATCCGTTGCTCCAGCTGCGACCATTCGCTTATGGTCTCACCATCAATAGCAAGTATCGTATCGCCAGCCTGCAGACCGGCGCGCTCGGCGGCAGAATCAGGTGCAATCTGCGCCAGCGTCGTTGTCGCCTCCGGCAACAGCATCTTTAAACCAAGACTTTGAAATACCGATTGTTGGTCAGGATTAAATTGCCAGTTGCGGGTATCTAATACCAGTTCGCGCTCAGCCAGCGTCTGGCGCTGCTGTAGTTGCAACCGGATCTGTGGCCGCCCTAACTGTTCAACCAGTAACAGATTGGCGCTGCGGATATCCCGTACCGGCCGGCCATTAATTGCCAGGATTTGTTCATCCGGCCGCACCCCGGCCTGATAAGCGATAGACTGCGGCGCTGCGCCTGCCAAGACCGGTTTCACTTCCGGTACGCCAATCAGATACATCAACCAAAGCAAAACGATCGCAAAAATAAAGTTAGCGCCTGGCCCGGCCGCGATAATCGCCATCCGTTGCCGCACTGTCTTATGATTAAACGCCAAATCCCGAAATTGCGGTAATACCGGATCAATCCGCTCGTCCAGCATCCGCACATAACCGCCCAGAGGAATGGCCGCTATCACAAACTCGGTGCCCTGTCGATCACGCCAGCTAAATAACGCCTTGCCAAAACCAATCGAAAACCGCTTTACCAGCACACCGTTTTTCCGTGCCACCCAAAAATGACCGAACTCATGTACGGTAACCAGCACACCGAGGGCAACGACAAAACTGAGCAGGTTCCACAACAACGCAGACATCAGAACTTTCCTATTAGCGCACGGGCAAAGGCACGGCTTTGTTGATCAACCGCCAATATAGCATCCAGACACTGCGCGTCATAGTGCGCAAATTCTGCCAGACAGTGCTGATTAACCTCGCTGATCCGGTTAAAAGCCAGCTGCCCCTGTAAGAAAGCCGCTACTGCCTCTTCATTGGCGGCGTTTAACGCCGTAGTCGCACCCTGTCCGGCGGCACAGGCGTCGATTGCCAGATAAAGATTGGGATAACGCGCCGGCTCAGGTTCGGTAAAGGTAAAGGCCGCTAACTTACTAAAGTCCAGTGCCGGAACCGGACTACTGATCCGCTGTGGGTAGGCCAGAGCATGTGCGATAGGGGTTCGCATATCCGGCTGTCCCAGCTGCGCCAGCACTGAGCCGTCACTGTACTGCACCATAGAGTGGATAATGCTTTGCGGGTGGATCACCACCTGGATATCTTGCGGCGCACAGTTGAATAACCAGCGCGCTTCAATAAACTCCAGCCCCTTGTTCATCATGGTGGCACTATCAACCGAAATCTTCTGACCCATACTCCAGTTCGGATGCGCTACCGCTTCCGCCGGCGTAATAGCGGCGAAACTGTCCAACGGCCGGGTTAAAAAGGGGCCGCCACTGCCGGTAAGCAGCAAACGGCTGATACCGTGCTCAGCTAACTGGCCCTGGCTGGCCGCTTGTTGCAGTGCCGGTGGTAAGCATTGAAAGATCGCATTATGTTCGCTGTCAATTGGCAGCAAGGTTGCGCCATGCTGCGCCACCTTGGCCATAAAGAGGCCACCACTCATCACCAGCGCTTCTTTATTGGCCAGCAAAACCTTTTTGCCGGCCTCAACGGCCGCCAGGGTTGGTAGCAAGCCGGCCGCACCGACAATAGCGGCCATCACGATATCGGCGTCCTGATGCGCCGCCAGTGCCGTTAAACCGGCAGTACCCGATAACACTTCTGTTGTCAGCCCGGCTTGTTGCAAGCGGAACTTGAGCTCAGCCGCAGCCTTACTATCTTGCATAGCTGCATAACGCGGTTTTACTGCCAGACACTGCTCGAATAGCTTATCGACTGCGGTCGCCGCCGTCAGAGCCAGCACCTGAAATTTATCCGGATGCGCTGCGACTACCGATAAGGTACTGCAGCCAATAGAACCGGTTGCTCCAAGGATCACCAACTGCTTCATAAAAATTGTTTACCCAGAAACGCCAGCAGTAACGCATACAGGGGTGCCGTGGCAGTTAAACTGTCGATACGATCCAAAATTCCACCGTGTCCCGGTAAAAAAGCACCGCTGTCCTTTTTACCCGCCACCCGTTTAAACATACTCTCACTCAGATCGCCAAATACCGACAATACCGTTAGCGCTATAGCAGCCAGATACCAGTGCCAGCTTACGCCTGGCCAGTCACGCCAGACCAGTAACGCCGTCAGCACCAAGAGTACAAAACCAAGACCGCCAAGCATACCTTCCAGCGTTTTACCGGGGCTGACTTTAGGCAACAACTTAGTTTTACCAAAGGGCTTACCGACCAGATAGCCACCGATATCTGCGGCCCATACCAGACCCAGTAACGCGAAAATCAGCCAGGCACCATAGAAAGAGGACTGCTCGTAACCAAGACCGCGGATATATAACAACGCAGCCCAGGCCGGCAACAAGGTGCACCAGCCCATCAAAGCACGACGCCAATCACTGCTGGCCCATAGCCGCTGACTGGCTGGAAAGGTTAATACCAGCACAATCGCCAGTAACCACCAGGCGGCGCCAAGCATTAAAATTGAAAATAACGGCAAGTTATGTAGCACCAGTTGGTTAGGATCAAGTGGCGTTACGGCATAGAACAAGGCCATTAGCGCGGCGGTAAATACCACATACAGTGCCCGGCTACGCTTATTAGTCAGGCCACAAAAACCACTCCATTCCCAAGCACCGAGTAAAAAGGCTGCAGACAATACGGCAGCAAATAAATACAGGGGCAGATAAAATACCGCTGCCAGCGCCAGCGGCGCCAGGATCAGGGCTGTTATCAGACGTTGTTTAAACAATATGCTTATCCTTTATTATTATTGGCTGCGGCAAGCTCACGGATCTGAGCACCGGTACAACCGAAGCGGCGCTCCCGGTTAATAAAAGCGGCAATGGCTTCAGAAAATACCTGTTGATCAAAATCCGGCCATAAAGTCTCGGTAAACCATAGCTCCGCATAAGCCGCCTGCCACAACAGAAAATTACTGATGCGTAAATCGCCACCGGTACGGATCAGCAGATCCAACTCCGGTTGCTCAGCCATCTGCATCTGGCTACCCAGCAAGGCTTCAGTGATCTGCTCAGGCTTAAGATTACCGCTTTGCACCCGCTCTGCCAACTTGCGACTGGCATTGGCAATATCCCAGCGGCCGCCATAGTTAGCCGCAATATTTAGCGTCATAGCCGTATTCTCTGCCGTTAACTGCTCAGCTTTGCGGATACTTTGTACCAGCTTATCGCTAAATGCCGACAAATCGCCAACAATTTTCAACCGAATATTATGTTTATGCAGCGCCTTCACTTCTTTTTGCAGCACCATTAAAAACAGCTGCATCAGCGTACTGACTTCGTCTTCTGGCCGCCGCCAGTTTTCACTGCTAAAAGCAAATAACGTCAGCGACTGGATGCCCAACTCACGGCAAAAACTAACACTACGCCGCACCGCTTCCACACCTTTTTTATGGCCCCAGACCCGCGGCTTACCTTGCCGCTCGGCCCAGCGTCCATTGCCATCCATGATAATTGCCACATGTTGCGGCAAGCTGTGCTGTCTTAGCTGGGTTACTCCAGTCATCCGTAAAACCTGTGTAAGAATAGTGCCATAAACCGCTTAGTCAGCTGTTCCCGTTGCAGAGTTCAGCTTGCGCTTAACAAAAAGCGCCGCGAAGTAAAACTGGCACGGCGCTTTTTTAAGTATTCAACCGAACAGTAGCAACAGAAGTCTACAATCAGACTTCCATCAGCTCCCGCTCTTTTTCCGCTAACACTTCATCGATTTTCTTTACAAAGATATCGGTCAGCTTTTGAATTTCATCTGCAGCTTTACGCTCATCATCTTCACTGATTTCTTTATCTTTCAGTAAGGCTTTAAAGTCAGCATTGGCATCACGACGAATATTACGCACAGCAACCCGGCCGCCTTCCGCTTCGCCACGTACCAGCTTGACCAGATCTTTACGACGCTCCTCGGTCAGCGGTGGTAATGGCACCCGGATCACAGTACCGGCTGACATCGGATTTAATCCCAGATTCGAGGCCATAATGGCTTTTTCTACCGCCTGGGTCAGGCTTTTATCAAATACGGTGATCGCCAGCGTACGAGAGTCTTCAATCGACACGTTAGCAACCTGGCGTAACGGGGTGTCGGCACCGTAGTACGACACTTGAATACCGTCCAGCAAGCTGGGGTGGGCCCGGCCAGTGCGAACCTTAGTAAGTTGGCTTTTCAGCGCTTCAACGCTTTTATCCATCCGGACTTTTGCATCAGCAATAATGTCGTTAATCACGATCGTTATCCTTTTATTGATCCAGCTGTGGCGCCAACGGCGCCATTAGGCCGGCTAGTTTACTGTAAATTTTCCTGATGGTCGATGGTTGTGCCTTCGGCCTCACCCATAATCACCCGCTTCAGCGCGCCAGGTTTGTTCATATTAAAGACGCGGATTTGCAGATTATGGTCGCGTGCCAGAGTAAAGGCTGCCAGATCCATGACCTTCAGTTCTTTATCCAATACCTCGTTATAGGTCAGTTGGCTGTATAGCGTCGCGGCAGGATCCTTTACCGGATCCGCAGAATAAACGCCGTCCACCTTGGTGGCTTTTAAAACTGCATCGGCTTCAATCTCGATACCGCGTAAACAGGCAGCTGAATCCGTAGTAAAGAACGGATTACCGGTACCGGCGGAGAAAATGACTACCCGGCCCGATTTTAATAAACTGATGGCCTCAGCCCAGCTATAGGCATCACAGACGCCGTTTAATGGGATGGCGCTCATCATCCGCGCGTTGACATACGCCCGGTGCAGGGCATCACGCATCGCCAGGCCGTTCATTACGGTAGCCAACATGCCCATATGGTCGCCGACAACACGGTTCATACCGGCTTTGGCTAAACCTTCGCCACGAAAGATATTACCGCCACCTATGACGATACCTACCTGCACGCCCAGTTCGACTAATTCTTTGATTTCCTGAGCCATCCGATCCAACACCTTAGGATCGATACCAAAGCCTTCATCCCCCATCAGGGCCTCGCCACTGAGTTTTAACAGGATGCGCCGATACATTGGTTTTGGATTGATACTCATGGTTACCCCTAGTGCTGTTGGTGTTGTTATGCAGTTATACCCTTTAACCCTGCAGATGCGGGGTGTTGGCTACCCGGATCTGCAAGGCTTTTGGGTGTATGCGAGCCGGGCAAAAAAAAACCGCGACTTAGGTCGCGGTTATTTTAGCGTTTTTACGCCATTTGCTAAAGCGCAAATTACTTCTTAGCAGCAGCGATCTGAGCCGCAACTTCAGCTGCGAAGTCTTCTTCTTTCTTCTCAATACCTTCGCCTACTTCCAGACGAATGAAAGAAATGGCTTTCGCGCCATTTTGCTTCAGGAATTCGCCAGTGGTGATTGACGGATCTTTCACGAATGGCTGGCCAGTTAAGCTCACTTCGCCAGTGAACTTGGTCATCCGGCCGGCAACCATTTTCTCAGCGATTTCTTGTGGCTTGCCTGAGTTAACTGCGATTTCAACCTGGATTTGACGCTCACGCTCTACCACTTCGGCAGATACGTCTTCCGGGTTAACATAACCTGGGTTATTCGCTGCAACGTGCATTGCCACATCTTTAGCGATATCTTCGTTACCGCCTTCCAGCACAGCTAATACACCAATGCGGCCAGAGTGGATATACTGACCAATCACCGCGCCTTCAACTTTGGCAATGCGACGTACGTTGATGTTTTCACCGATTTTGGCTACCAGAGTAGCGCGGGTATCTTCCACAGAAGTACCGTTCAGATCCGCGGCTAACAGCGCTTCAACGTTGTCGATGTTCTGAGCCTGGGCCAGATCAGCAACGCTATTGGCAAAGGCCAGGAAGCTGGTGTCACGTGCTACGAAGTCAGTTTCGCAGTTAAATTCAATCGCCAGACCAACACCGTTAGCAACGCGGGTTAATACCACGCCTTCAGCAGCGATACGGCCAGCTTTTTTAGCCGCCTTGGCTAAACCGCTTTTACGCATGGCGTCGATTGCCGCTTCGATATCACCTGCGGTTTCTTCCAGCGCTTTTTTACAATCCATCATGCCAGCGCCAGTGCGCTCGCGTAATTCTTTTACTAATGCGGCAGTTACAGCCATGGGAGCTTCCTCGTAATTTAGTTCAGACAAACAGGGGCGAGACGCCCCTGTTGCAAAGTGATCCTGAATCTCAGCCGAGCTTACACCCGGCTGATGACAGAATAATTATTCTGCTTCAACGAAGGCTTCGGCTTCAGCCTGGACTTCGATGGTTTTGTCACGACCTTCCTGGATCGCCTGGCCAACAGCGCCCAGATATAACTGGATAGCGCGGATAGCGTCGTCGTTACCAGGGATTACGTAGTCAACACCTTTAGGATCTGAGTTAGTATCTACAATAGCTACTACCGGAATACCCAGGTTGTTGGCTTCTTTGATCGCGATATGCTCGTGGTCAGCGTCGATAACGAACAGTACGTCCGGTAAGCCGCCCATCTCTTTGATACCGCCTAAGCTCTTTTCCAGCTTGTCCATCTCACGGGTACGGTCTAAAGCTTCTTTCTTGGTCAGCTTGTCGAAAGTACCGTCCTGGCTTTGTGCTTCCAGGTCTTTTAAACGCTTGATTGACTGACGAACAGTTTTCCAGTTAGTCAGCATACCACCTAACCAGCGGTGGTTTACGTAGAACTGGTCAACTTTAACTGCGGCTTCTTTGATCGCTTCTGAGGCAGCGCGCTTGGTACCTACGAACAGGATCTTGCCCTTTTTCGCTGATACTTGCTGAATGAAAGCCAGGGCGTCATTCATCATTGGAACAGTTTGTTCCAGGTTGATGATATGTACACGGTTACGGGCGCCGAAAATGAATGGCTTCATTTTTGGGTTCCAGTAACGGGTTTGGTGACCGAAGTGTACGCCCGCCTGGAGCATGTCGCGCATTGAAACTTTTGCCATGATAATTTTCCTGTTTAGGGGTTAGGCCTCCATGCATCCCATATGCCGACCCGGTTTTCACCAGGCACCCCGGAATACGTGTCGATGCATGTGTGTTGTTTAATTAAGTGTTTTGCAGTTTGCTAACGTCAAAAACGACTCACTTATAACCAGAAATTCTGTAAAGCTACAGCACTCCGGCGCTAAGTTAGGGTACAATGCCATTTGCGAAATTGCGGCGCGCTTTATACCATAATGCCGTATTAAATACAATCTGATGGGCAAATAAACAGCAGTTTATAGCCAATGGATTTCAAGATGCACGGCGATATCCGCGCGATAAGTTAGAGAGAACAAGCATGACAGCACCGATTAAAACTCCGGCCGAAATAGAAAAAATGCGCATTGCAGGTCGTTTGGCCGCCGAAGTGCTGGAAATGATCGAACCCCATGTTAAAGCCGGTGTCACTACCGACGAGCTGAATACCATCTGCCATGACTATATTGTCAATGTGCAGCAGGCTGTACCGGCACCATTAAACTACCACGGCTTTCCAAAATCCATCTGTACCTCGGTAAACCATGTGATCTGTCACGGTATCCCTGGCGACAAGGTGCTAAAAGACGGCGATATTATCAATATCGATATCACCGTGATAAAAGATGGCTATCACGGTGATACCTCTAAGATGTTTGTGGTGGGTAAACCGAGCATTCTGGCTGAGCGCTTGATCCGCATCACCCAGGAGGCGATGTATCTTGGGATTAAAAAAGTCAAAGACGGTGCCCGTTTGGGTGATATTGGCCATGTGATCCAACAACACGCCGAAAAACATAGCTACTCGATAGTACGCGAATATTGCGGCCACGGTATTGGTGCCGTGTTCCATGAAGAGCCGCAGGTGCTGCACTATGGTAAGCCGGGAACCGGTGAGGTGTTAAAAAGCGGTATGTGCTTAACCATCGAACCGATGATTAATGCCGGAGCCCGCCACAGCAAGCTGTTAAAAGATGGCTGGACAGTCGTCACCAAGGATCGCAGTTTATCCGCCCAGTTTGAACATACCATTCTGGTCACCGATACCGGTTGCGAAATTTTAACACTGCGCAGCGATGACACCATCGACCGGATTGTTACCGCAGAGTAACCTAACAATACACAGCAGAAGGAGTTCCCCTTGAGTCAGGTCTTAAGTTTTAACCGCCCCCTGCCCGAGCGGTACTCCCTGGATGCCTATAAAAAGCACTTCGCAGAATTTCAGGAATTTCAGGCCCGCGCCTTTCACAGCCAGCCAATTAATGCACTGGTCAAAGCCCGCGCCCGCTTCGTCGATGAGGTACTGCTGCAGCTGTGGCAATACTGCGATCTGGCAAAAGATAAAAGTATCAGCCTGCTAGCCGTTGGCGGTTATGGCCGTGGCGAACTACATCCCTATTCCGATATCGATTTATTACTGCTGGTCGAAAAAAGGCCCGGCAGCGCGCAGCACGAAGCCATCGGCCGCTTTATTACACTGCTGTGGGATCTGCGGCTGGAAGTCGGCCACAGTGTCCGCACCCTAAAAGAAACTCTGAGTCTGGGCAAAGAAGACATTACCATTGCCACCAATTTGCTGGAAATGCGGCTGCTCACTGGCAATAAGCAACTGTTTAACGAGTTGCACGAAGCTGCGATGAGTGAGAGTTTCTGGACCAGTCAGGCGTTTTTTCAGGCGAAACGGCACGAACAGCAACAGCGCCATGCCCAGTATCATGGCACTGCCTATAACCTGGAACCGAATCTGAAAGCCAACCCGGGCGGACTGCGTGATATCCAGACCATCGGTTGGGTCGCCAAAAAACACTTTAATACCCGTACCATGCGCGAACTGGTGGCCTATCAGTACCTGACGGAAGATGAATATCAGGAACTGATGGAGTGTGAGGCTTATCTGTGGCAAATGCGTTTTGCGCTGCATTTGGAAGCAGGCCGTAACGAAAACCGGATCCTGTTCGATTATCAGCCAGCTGCCGCCGAACGGCTGGGTTTTGGTGCCGATGGTAAGGCCTCGGTCGAGCGGATGATGAAGCGGTTTTTCCGCACCGTACAGCGGGTCAGCGAACTGAACGAAATGCTGTTACAACACTTTGAAGGCAGCATTCTGAATTCGCAGCAAAAAGTTAAAGTCAGCCAACTGGACGATTACTTTGAATTACATGGCCATCTGATTAAAGCCAGTGATAATGCGGTCTTTGCCAAGCGTGATAATTTACTGCGGCTATTCTGGCATATTGCCAATAACTCCAATATTACCGGCGTGCACTCGACGACGATCCGGCTCATTCGCCAGGTGCGGCGGCGTTTGATGGGTGACCTGCAGGATTATGAAGCCTGTCGCCAGTTGTTTCTGGCGCTACTGCGCCATCCGCGCGGCATGGACAAAGCCATTACCCTGATGCACCGCTACGGCATTCTGGCCGCTTATCTGCCACAGTGGCGTAATATCGAAGGCCAGATGCAGTTCGACTTGTTTCATGCCTACACCGTGGATGAACATACGCACCGGCTGTTAAAAAACCTGTACAAGTACAGCTTGCCAGAGCATGACAGCGAATTTCCGCTCTGCTCCGATATTGTCAAAAAAATGGAGAAACCGGAGCTGCTGTACCTGGCCGGGATCTTCCACGATATTGCCAAAGGCCGCGGCGGCGATCACTCCGAACTGGGCGCCATGGATGTGCGCGAATTTGCCAAGCTGCATAAACTCAGTGACTTTGACAGCAAGCTGATTGCCTGGTTAGTCGAAAACCATCTGTTAATGTCGGTGACGGCACAGCGCCGCGATATTCATGACCCGCAGGTGGTGGCCGAATTTGCCGAAAAGGTGCGCGATGAAACCCGGCTTAATTATCTGTATTGCCTGACGCTGGCTGACATCCGCGCCACCAACGATAATTTGTGGAACGACTGGAAAGGCTCACTGTTACGCGAACTGTTTTTAGCGACCCAGAAAGCCTTCCGCCGCGGTTTGGAAAAACCGATGGATCTGCGCGATCTGATCCGTGAAAACCAGGCCGAAGCCCTGCCACTGCTGATAAAACAAAGCTTTATCGAAAGTGAGATCCTACAGCTGTGGAGCCGGATCAAAGCCGATTATTTTGCCCGTTACAGCCCAAAGCAAATTGTCTGGCATACCGAACATATTCTGCGGCACAAAGATCCCAATGAACCCCTGGTGCTGGTTAGCAAAGCGCCGATTAAAGGCGGCACCCAGGTGTTTGTTTATACCCGCGACCAGGCTGGCCTGTTTGCGCGGATGGTGGCGGCTTTAGACAGTAAAAAGGTTAATATCTACGACGCCCAGATTATGACCAATAAAGATGGCTTTGCCATGGATACCTTTGTGGTACTGGAGCAAAACGGTGAAGCGGTGACCTCGCCCAGCCGCCAGCAAAGTATCAAGAAGGCGCTGGAGCAGTTTATTGCCGGTAAGCCGGATCTGTCGCGGCAAAAACCGCGGCTATCACGCCAGATGCGTCAGTTTAGCGTGCCGCCCAAGGTGGTGTTTTTACCCGGCAATACCAAACACCGCACCATGCTGGAAATCGCCGCGCTGGATACACCAGGCCTGCTTTGCGATCTTGGCCAGGTATTTCAACAGTGCGGGGTCAATATCCATGCCGCAAAAATTACTACTATCGGCGAGCGTGCCGAAGACTTTTTCTTAATATCCAACGCAGCAGATGATGCTTTAACGCCTGAGCAACAAAGCGAGTTAAAGCGTAGCCTGATTGCACAACTCTCACAGCAAACAGAAGGTTAAGTAACGAATGTCTGATTTAAAAAGCCTTATTGAGACCGCATTTGAACAGCGTGCCGACATTACGCCGAAAACAGTCAGCGCCGAAGTCAAACAGGCGGTGGAGCAGGTGCTAAGCATGCTGGACAACGGCAGCGCCCGTGTCGCCGAGAAAATTGCCGGCGAGTGGGTGGTCCATCAATGGCTGAAAAAGGCAGTGTTACTGTCATTCCGGATCAATGATAACGAAGTAATGGACGGTGCCGAAAACCGCTTCTTCGACAAAGTACCGATGAAATATGCCGGCTACACCGATGCGCAGTTCCGCGCTGATGGCGTAAGAATTGTACCGCCAGCCGCAGTGCGTCGCGGCAGCTATATCGGCAAAAATGTGGTGGTAATGCCGTCATACGTCAATATTGGCGCCTATGTCGGCGAAGGCTCCATGGTAGACACCTGGGCCACCGTCGGTAGCTGTGCACAAATTGGTAAAAATGTGCACCTCTCTGGTGGTGTTGGTATCGGTGGCGTATTGGAGCCGCTGCAAGCGAATCCAACCATTATCGAAGATAACTGTTTTATCGGTGCCCGCTCTGAAGTGGTGGAAGGCGTGATTGTGGAAGAAGGCGCTGTGCTGTCAATGGGCGTCTACATCAGCCAGAGCACGCGGATTTACGATCGCGAAACAGGCGAAATCAGCTATGGCCGGGTACCTGCCGGCGCCGTAGTGGTACCAGGTACTATTCCAGCTAAAGATGGCAGCCACAGCCTGTATACCGCCATTATCGTGAAGAAAGTCGATGCCCAAACCCGCGCCAAAGTCGGCATTAATGCCCTGCTGCGCAGTATTGAAGAGTAATTAAGATGGCAAATTGGTTAGCAGTACTTTGCCCGGCGCTGTGGTTTACGCTGCAGCTGCTGTTATTACTGGCAGCGCTGATTTGCGCTGTGTTAATCGTTTTTCCGTCGAGCAGCGAGGATCCTGAAAAGCGCTTTGAGCAGCGGCTGGAATATGTGATTTTTACCATCGGTATGACGGTGCTGTGGTTGTTAGTGACCTTTGCCCCGCGCTAGCAGTATCAACAGGAGCCTGCTTCGGGCTCCTGCCTTTCCCCTGACATAGCTTGTTACGCTTTCCTGCTCGGCTCTGACCGAACTGCGGGCTATACTCCGATTTCAACATCAGGGGAGGCCGTGTATGGGCTTTTTTTTAAAAGGCTTACTGTTATTAAAGCAAAAAGGCTTAAAGCGTTTTGTGCTGATCCCACTGTTAATTAATATCGTGCTGTTTAGCATCGCCTTTTATTGGCTGTGGCAATTGTTGCGGCAACTGATTACGGCGGTGCAAAGTGCGCTGCCGGCCTGGCTACACTGGCTGGAGTATTTACTGATCCCGCTGGGTATCATGTCACTGCTACTGAGTTTTGCCTATAGCTTTACCATGCTGGCCAATTTTATCGCCGCGCCCTTTAATGGCCTGCTGAGTGAAAAAACCGAAGCCCTGCTTACCGGCAAGCCACTGCACAACAACTGGCAACAATTTCTGCAACAGGCGGGCCGCACACTGAGCCGGGAATGGCAAAAGCTTTGCTATGTGCTGCCACGGCTGGTGATCCTGTTTATCCTGTGCTGGTTTATTCCGGTGGTTGGTACCCTAGTGTGGTTTTTCTGCAGTGCCTGGTTTTATAGCCTGCAGTATCTGGATTATCCCTACGATAACCATCAGGTGGCCTTTATTGAGCTGCGTAAAAATATGCGCCAGCAACCCCTACTGAGCCTGTCTTTTGGCAGCGCGGTTGCGCTCAGTAGTATGGTGCCGGTACTGAATTTGCTGGTGATGCCGGCTGCGGTCTGTGGCGCCACCGCGCTCTGGTGTGAGCGCTTAAGCGAGCTACACGACCCGGCCTTACAGGCACCGGGCGCGCGCAGTTACCGTAAGCTGGATAAGTATTGCTAGAACTGCTCAGCTAACCAGGGTAAGGCGACATCTTCCGCCTGCAGGGTTTCGCCGGCGTCGATTTCCAGCATCTCGGCTTTCGGGCTGCCTTGCAGTTCGGTCAACAGCTCAAACCACTGGCGGCCAGCAGCACAGAAGGTATCACCATAGCTGCTGTCACCCAGACCAATTACCGCAAACTGCTTGCCGGTTAATAATGGAAAACGATCGCGGCAGTCGGCATAAAATGGAAACAGATTATCCGGAATATCGCCCTGACCGGTGGTCGAAGTAATCACTAACCAGCAATCGGCCGCAAAGGTCTGCACTGCATCCAGCTCTGCGGGCTGAAACCACCTGGCCTGATAGCCTTTTTTTGACAATAATTCCACGGCCTGCTCGGCCACATACTCGGCGCCACCGTACACACTACCGACCATAATGGCGATTTTTTGCATGCTACCCTACTCCAAAAATTGCTGAAAAACCTGTTGATAATACGCGATGTTATCCGGCCAGCCAAATTGCCGGCACAAGGCAGCCAGCTCCGCCAGACTAGCCTGTAACTGCAGCGTTACGCCGCTGACCGGATGCGGCAGCTGCAACATAACAGCGCAAAGCAGTAAGCGGTCACTATCAAATTGCTGGCGGAAAAACGCGTTGTGTTTGCCATCGCCATGGCTGGTATCGCCGACAATCGGATGGCGCAAATGCGCCAGATGACGGCGCAGCTGATGCTTACGGCCGGTTAACGGCTGCAGCGCCACTAAACTATAGCGGCTGGTAGGATAACGACTCACCGCAAACGGCAGCTCAACCTGCTGCAGCGGTAAATAGCGGGTTACTGCACTTTGCGCCGCTTTATCACTGCGGGCCTTTTTATCAGCAATCGCATCCAGCTGCTCTTTTAACGGATAATCCAGCGTACCAGCCGTTTTCACCAGGCCCCGTACTATCGCCAGATACCCTTTACGCCATTGCCCGGCTTCAATTTGTTGACTAAGTAACCGGGCAATCTCCGGCGATAACGCAAATACCAAGACACCTGAGGTGGGACGATCCAGCCGGTGCACCGGATACACATGACAGCCCAATTGATCGCGCAGGCTTTGCAGCACAAAACGGGTTTCATGTTTATCTAAAAAAGAGCGGTGTACCAGCATGCCACTGGGCTTATCCACCGCCACCAGGTACTGATCCTGATACAGAATGGTCAGTAGCGGTTCGGTAGCGGCTGGCACCGGACTCAGGCTTGATTCAGACACTGATCAATCTCCCCGATTACGCTGAGTAAAACGCCCAGCTGCTGAGCACGCTCTGCATAAACAAGTTCTGCCAGCGGCAGGATCGCGACCTTAGTGGGTAGTGGCAGCTTGCCATCTAACAACGCATTAAGCCTTGGGATCAGGATAAACTGTAACCACTGCTCTAAAGGCAGTGTATCGCAGCAAAAAGGGGCGGTACTGGTAAGCGCGTCTGGCGCCGGCGGCTGGGCCGACCATAGCGCTGCGGCTCTGAGTTCAGTTTCCAGTTGCTGTAACAATAGCGGGAGTTGTTGCCGGGACATAGCATCCTTTTGCGGTCAGACTGCGGCTAATCAGGGCTGGCAGTTTAGCAAATAACGGCCCGGGTCGCAGCCAAAGCCTTGTAAAAAGCCAGCACCGCCAGCATTATGCTTTACCCCGGACAGAGGTATTCATGACCAGTATTATACTTTTACTTATTGTTATCACTATCGGTTACGGCTTTTGGTTGCAACGTAAACAGGACGAACGCGCCATCCTGTTAGCGCGCCAATTATGCCGTCAGCATCAATTACAGTATCTGGAATGTGGTCGCAGTTGCTATCGCTTTCGCAAAATCGGCCAACGCCAGCGCTTTGTCACCTGCTATCAGGTCGATTTTAGCGCTGACGGCGAAAGCCGGTATCAGGCTGAATTGGTTTTAAGTGGCTTGCATCTGGCAGCCTTTAACCTGCCGCCCCACCGGATCCCATCCTGATCCGGTGCCACACCCTATGCCTGCGCCAGCGCGGCCTTGAGTTTGCGCTCCAGTTGCCCGGTAAGAAAGTCTTTATACATCACCCAATCGGCGGCCAGACTATAAAACGGATACTTAAAGGTAGCCGGCCGGTTATGTTCAAAGCCAAAATGACCCAGCCAGGCAAAGCCATAGCCGATTAGCGGCAGGCTGCAAAGCCAGAGCCACTGCTGGCTTAATATCACCCACGCCAGCACCAGTAACACCAGGCTACTGCCAATATAGTGCAAGGCCCGGCAGATCGGATTAGCATGCTCCCGCAGATAAAATGGGTAAAAATCCTGAAAACGTTGGAATGGTTGCTCTGACAATTTCTGCATCGCCTCCCGCTTAATGTTGTTGCCGTGACCGGAACATCAGACTGCCCTGCACGGTATTAAAGCTCAGTGTCGTGACGTGTTGATAATGATCATCGGCAAAAAACGCCTGATATTTTTGCAAGGTCACGAAAACCCCGATGCCGGCAGACGATGGATCTTCATCTACCAGACTGTCAACCGCCTCCAGTAAGTAATGCCCCAGACCCGCATGCTGATACTTTGGCACCACGGCAATAAAGGCCAGCATATGATAGCGTTTAGCCGGCATCGCGGCATGAATTTTCTCTTCTTTATTTAGCATCTGGCGGGTAGACAGTAGGCCCGCAGTCAGCAACATCTTCATCCGCCAATGCCAAAGCCGGCTGCTGCCAATACCGGAGTCAGGGCCAACCACACAGGCGACGCCCAGCAGTTGTTCGCCCTGAAACAAACCAATAATCGGCTGCCCGGCCTGCCAAAAGGTGCTGAGCTCTTCCCGGATCGCCGAGCGCAGCCGTGCCTCATATTCCCGCTCTGCCGCGCGAAAGATTTCCATAAAAAGCGGATCATCGTGATAAGACTGGTACAGCACCGAGGCGGCAAGTTTAAGATCTTCACCGCCTAATAGCGCGGCCTTTAATTGACTGGGTTCGATATGACTGACCTGGGCTAACATCGCTCACCTGTTATTGTTGTTTTTTTATTCACAATAGCAGTCGCCTCTGAGCTTGCCAAGCACGATTTCATTAGCACAAACTCAGCTATACTTTTTAAAGCGAAAGCCAAAACGGAGGAGCACCATGGATACCAGTAAACACACTCTGAGCACCCTGTTTGCCCAGCTGGGTTTAGAAAACAGCCCGGAACAGATCCAGGCGTTTGTGCGGCGGCATAAACTTAGCGCCGGGATGGAGCTGGCCGATGCGCCGTTCTGGAACCGCGCTCAGGCCAGCTTTTTACGCGAAGCCTGGCGCGCTGATTCTGATTGGTCTGACGTTATTGATGAGCTAAATACCTTATTGCATTAACAGACCACTTACAGATATTGATAAGCCTTATCACCCCAACCGGTTAAACGGTTATCTTTAAACACCAAAGGCGTGCATTCGTCTTTGGTGGTTTTACCATCGCTGTGCCGGTGATGAGTGCGATAAAATAAAACTTGCACCTGCTGGCCATCTTTTTGAAACAGCTCGGTGAAATCCGGCGCTCCCAGCATATTGCGCACCTCTTCACTGCTGACGCCCAAGGCCAGTTGATTAATGGTTTGCAGATTAAATTGCTGGGTTTTACGCCAGCCACTTTCCGATGAGGTTTCGGTTTTATCACCAATGGCAACCACACAGCCAGATAACGCCAGGGTGGCAGCAGTAACGATAAGTAATTTTTGCACGGCGGCAGCAGAAAACATAAAAAACTCCTGAATTATTGTTGTTTTGGCGCTATTAGCACCGACAATGCCAAACTAAGCAAAACTAAGGCCAAAATAAAATAGCGATATAATACAGAGCCTTAATAAAACGCCGCTATTCAGCATCAGGCTAAAGTGCTAAATTAAACGAAATTTTAGCGAAAATGACGAAACGAATGAGCAAAGCGCTGCAACTGGTGCAAGTCACCGCCAGACAACTGCAACAAGAGGGTAAAACCGTCAATCTGGCATTGTTACGCGGCCGCCTGGCAGGACAGTTAGCAGGGCCGGATTTATTCAGCGCCTATCAGCAGTGGCGTAATAATCCCGGCTTGCCGCCGGCAGACGAGGCACAGGACGGCGAGACAACACCCGTCGTAGCAGAAGAGCCGCTAAGCGCCCGCCTGACACGGATAGAACAAAAACTCGACCGGCTATTACAGCTGCTGGAGCGCCCTGATGTATCTGGCTGAGCTGCGCTTTACGCTGATTGCCGATACCGAGTTCAGCCTGGCCGAGCAAGCCATTCGCCGCTATCTGGAAGCCTTGATTTTTAATGGTCAGATGCTGGGGCGTGAGTTTCCTACCGCCTTTACCGGCGAAGCATTTTGCAGCCGGCTGGTGTTGCCAACTGCGGATGCGCTAAGCGGTCAGCACGCCAGTGCTCGGGTTAAGGCCGCAGAACAACAACTGGCTGCCGCTGGCCTGGGTTACCCGCAATGCCAACTGCTGGGCCAGGATCTGATGTCGCAGCAAACTGTCACAGAACTACCGGCTGAGCTGGTGCTCTTTACCACCTATGCCGATACCTGCTCGCCACTGCGCTGCGCCGATACACTGCAACCCGTGCCTTTGTTTTGGCTTAAAGCTGCAGCGGCCGATTATGAAGCGCTGATCCGCTGGCAGCTGCAGTTTCAGGCGCTGGACGAAATTCAGCTGCAGCAAGATCGGGTGCTGCACAAAACCGCTGAAAACAGTCTGCAGCAATACCAGAGCAAACTTAACCGCCAGGGCCGGAAGTTGGCGGCACAATTGGCCAGACAAAACCAGCGGCCGATTTGGTATGCTCTCTATAGCGGCAGTAGTGCCGATTGCCAGGCTGAAGCCGATAAATGCTGCCCCGGCTGTGGTGGTAACTGGCGTTTAGCCGCGCCGCAAGCCGGAGTCTTCGATTTTCGCTGTGACAACTGTCAGTTGCTGTCGAATATCGCCTGGGAATGTCAGTCAAACAGCGGCGAATAAGCCAGCGGCTTTAGCTCGGCCAGAAAAGCGGCCAAATTGTCGGCCAGCTTAACCTTCACCTCCTGGCCGACACTTTCCTGAAACACTTCGCCACTGCTATTGAGCACCGACAGCATAATATTTTCATCATCGGTTACCGCAAAAAACACCGTCTCCTGCTGGCGTAAACGGCGCTTCATCAAAATATGACCGATAATATTTTCCTGCAAGCGGGCGATATCGGCGGCATGCCAGGGCATTAGTAATGCCAGCTTACCTTTGGCATGCTCCGCTGCCAGATTGGCACCAAACCAGCTACTGTAAAAGGCTTTAATATCAGGGTGCAGTTTCAGCTCCAGTGCCAGCTCGACATTACTAAAATCTGCGGCCGGTTGCTGCGGTACCGGTTGCCAGCTTACCTGCTCGTCATTCAGCTGCGACACTTCACAGGGCGACGCCTGAGCCGGATCGCGCCAGGTTTGCATGCTAATGCCTTCAGCGCTGTGCCAGGCCAGACTTTGTTCGATAAATTTTGCGTAAGCTTGTTCGACAGACACCTCTACTCCCGGGGTTGGTTATGCTAAAATCAGCCCATTGTAGCGAAAAACGCCTGTGAGCGAAAAACCTAGCGAAAAAGAATCCGAAATGACCCGAAGCCACACCGATGTTCTGGCCGAGCTCAGTCTTGGCAAAATCACTGAGTATGTTGATCAGTATGATGCTGCGCTGTTACAAGCCGTCCCCCGTAGCCTTGGCCGCGACGCTATCGGTCTTGGTCAGCAACTGCCTTTTGTCGGGCAGGATATCTGGCATGGTTATGAACTGTCGTGGCTTAATAGCAAGGGTAAACCGCAGGTGGCACTGGCCACCTTTGTGGTGCCGTTCGACTCACCAAATCTGATTGAGTCCAAGTCATTCAAGCTGTACCTGAACAGCTTTAACCAAAGCCGCTTTGCCGATGTCGGTCAGGTTTATCAAACGATGCAACGCGATCTGTCGGCCTGTGCCGGCAAAACGGTCAAGGTCAGCCTGCATAATGTCAGTGAGATTATGACGTTCCAGCCCACCTGGATCCCGGGCGTCTGTCTGGATGAGCTGGACATCAGCGTCGATCAGTATCAATACCAACCCGCGTTGCTCGCGCTGGATCCCGCCCGGGGTCAGGTTGAGGAAAAACTGCACTCACATTTACTAAAATCGAACTGCTTAATCACCTCTCAGCCAGACTGGGCCAGTGTCTTTATTCACTACCGTGGTGCCGCCTTGTCACACGAAGCACTGCTGAAGTATCTGATTAGCTTTCGCAGCCATAACGAATTTCATGAACAATGTGTCGAGCGCATTTATAACGATATCTGGCAGCTGGCGAAACCAGATTTTCTGGCGGTGTATGCCCGCTATACCCGCCGCGGCGGCCTGGATATCAATCCGCTACGCAGCAGTGAGCCCTACAGCCCGCCCAATATCCGCTTAAGCCGGCAATAAATTGTAACCCAAGCTGTCGCAAAT
>NZ_AHTH01000049.1 GCF_000245735.1 Alishewanella jeotgali KCTC 22429 | reverse complement strand
GGGCGCACATAAAAAACCCGGCACTTGGCCGGGTCGATCATTTCAGCGCGTCTATCCGCTCTTTCGCCAGCCTGGCAGCTGTTGTACTGCCATGAGCTGACACCACCTTGCGATAATGAGTTAAGGCCGTAGCCTTATCATTCTGCCGCTCGGCGATCTGCCCCAGTTTCAACAACGCATCCGCTACTTTGTTCGAATCGGGGAAGTTTGTCACCACCCGCTCAAACGAGGTTTTGGCTTTTGCATTATCATTGTTAT
Source organism: Alishewanella jeotgali KCTC 22429 (assembly GCF_000245735.1). Lineage (GTDB taxonomy): Bacteria > Pseudomonadota > Gammaproteobacteria > Enterobacterales > Alteromonadaceae > Alishewanella > Alishewanella jeotgali. The sequence goes on along the minus strand of NZ_AHTH01000049.1, from coordinate 137,762 downwards.
TAAACAATAACTGACCAAGCCAAAAGTGAGCATTCGGCGCGTAAACTGAATTGGGATAGGTACGCAAAAAATTCTCAAATTCTGGAATAGCAGCATCAAAGCGCCGATCTTTCAGCACTAAGTTGACCGCTCTCTCATAGGCGTCATTTTCCGAGGCATTGCCCGAAACCGTGACTGCCGGGCCACTCGCTGCGGCTGCCGAACTGGCAGTGCTGTTGCCAGCACTGCCCTGCACGGCACTTACCCGCCGTTCGATTTCCTGGTAAATATCACGTTGCCGCTGAACGATTTCATCCAGCTGATACGAGTGGTTTTCAGTAACACCACGCAGCTCACTGACTTCATCCAGCAAGATCTGCAGTTGTTGCTGCATTCTTACCTGCGCTTCGGCACGGGCTTCAACCACGCGCTCCAGAGCGGCCAGCCGCTGTTCAACAGAACCTGTTGCCACAGCAGTGGTGGAAGAAGCAACTCTGCCGCTTCTGCCTATCTCAGTAACCGGGGCCGGATTGGCCAGCACACCAGCACTAACTAAGGACATTGCAATAAGCAGCGGTTTCTTCACTGTCATCCTCACTCGTACCGTTTAAATTAATATACTAAAACTGCGCGACGGTTTTGTGCGTAAGCTGCTTCGTTGGTACCACGAACAGCTGGCTTCTCTTCACCGTAGCTAACAGTAGACAGTTGACCAGCGCTTACGCCCAGGTTCTGTAAGTACTGTACTACAGACAGTGCACGACGCTCGCCCAGGGCGATGTTGTACTCTGGAGTGCCACGCTCGTCAGTGTGACCTTCGATAGTTACACGTACGCTTGGGTTAGCGCGCAGGAACTCACCGTGTGCTTGTAATACTTCAGCAAACTCTGGACGGATAGTCGATTTGTCGAAGTCGAAGTAAACAGTGTTTTCACGACGCAGAGCTTCCATTTTTAAACGCATTTGCTCAGCAGCAGAAGCGTTTGGATCTACGCGCTCAACCTGTACAGTTTGAGTAGTTGCTGAAGTGTCGGCATCACCGGCACCAGTAGAAGATTTAGAGCTACAAGCTGCCAGTGCTAATACCGGAACTGCAACTAATAAACCTTTTAACACTTTGTTTAAGTTCATAATGTTGTCCTTAGATTAAATTTACCAAGTTTTTGTTTTATAAAAAAGGTGACCAGGCCGGCGATTTAACTTGTCCATCAGACGCCGGTAGTCGTGCTTTAAAACGCCCATCCATAGAAACTAGCGCCAACACCTGCGAGTTACCATGCATGGTGCTGTATATTATCATAGAACCGTTTGGTGCAACACTGGGCGACTCATCAAGATTCGTCGTGGTTAACACTTGTAAAAAACGGCTCTGCCGATCCATACGTGCTAAATGATAGCGTCCATTTGTACGATTTACCATCACTATGGATTGGCCATCAGGCGAAAAAGTCCCGGCCAGGTTCATTTCACCCTGGAAAGTTAACCGACGGGTATCACCTGTTGCTAAATTTGCGGTGTAGAGCTGCGGATTACCGCCACGCTCCGAGCTAAATACAATTTCTTTACCATCTGGTGACCAACTCGGCTCGGTATCGATAGCGCGATGGTTGGTGACCCGGGTTAATGCCTTAGTTGCGATATCCATCACATAGATTTCCGCATTACCGTCTTTAGATAACACCATTGCCATACGACGGCCATCCGGTGACCAACGCGGCGAGCTGTTAATACCCGGGAAGGCGGTTAAAATGGTGCGCCGGCCAGTGTAGATATCCTGGATATAGATCTGCGCCTGACGCTTTTCAAAAGTGACGTAAGCCAACTTGGTACCATCAGGTGACCAATCCGGTGACATTAACGGCTCTTTCGAGCGCAGTAACACCTGAGGGTTATAACCATCGTAATCGGCCACGATCAATTGATACGGAAACTCGTCGCGCGGTTTAACCAGCACATAAGCGATTTTGGTCAGGAAAGCGCCGCGTTCACCGGTCAGCTTTTCGTAAACGATATCGCTGATTCTGTGAGCGTACTGCCGGAACTGACCGCCGTTAATCACCGTTTCACGACTGTCCAGAATAAACTGACTACTGCCTACCAGTTGGCCGGCATTCAGCATCTGCGTACTCAGGCCGCTATTGCCCTTTAATACATCAATCAGTTCAAAGCTAACACTATAACGGTCGATACCAATTTCGGTGATCTCACCCATGACGATAGCTTCAACGCCCTCACGCGCCCAGGCAGAGAAGTTAATCTCGGCAGATTTGGAGGGCCGCTGTGGCATTTTGATAAAAGGAATAGGGCTAAACTTACCGCTGCGCATTAAGTCAGCCGCTACCACCTCAGCAATATTCTCACGAGGCAGGTTGGTGCCTTTAAAGGTGAAAGGCAACACCGCGATAGGCCGCGCTGAGTCCACACCGTCAGTGATAATAATTTCCAGTGAGGCTTGCGCCTGCACCCCCAGCAGTAACAAAACACTGCAAAACACGCTTCGAAGTAATCTAGTCATAATCAAAATTCAGGTGCCACCGTTAAGGTTATATCTTTTAACTGATTATACACATCCGGATCCTGAGACATCGGTAAGGTTCCGGCCCGGTTTACTGCCCGTACGGCAGCGTCGCACACTACCCTGTCGCCACTGATGACGTTGACGCTGGTTACAAAACCATTAGTCGCCAAACGGATGTTTACCCGGCACGAGCGACCACGCATGGTAGACTCATCTTTAATCAGATTGCGGGTAATCGCATCACTGATCATTGCCGTGTAACGTTGTACTTCGGTTACGGCCTGCTGTGCACGGGCACGGCGTCTGGCTTCGGCTTCAGCGGCCAGTTGCTCTTGCAGCATCCGCTCCTGCTCTGCCCGCTCACGCTGCTCTCTGGCCTGACGCTCACGTTCAGCCTGGGCTTTAGCCAGAGCTTCCTGTTCAGCTTTGCGCTTTGCTTCAGCCGCTTTAGCCGCTTCTTCGGCCTTCTTGCGCTCTTGCTCCCGCGCAGCACGCTGCTGTTCAGCTTCCCGTGCTTTTGCCGCTTCGGCTTCCTGCTGCTTCTTGGCATCCGCTGCAGCACGTCTTGACGCTGCGGCGGCTTCGTCAGCCTTACGTTTCTCTTCCGCTACCCGCTTTAAGCGAGCTTCTTCCTGTGCCCGGGCGCGCTCTGCCTGCTGGGCACGACGCTCTAAGTCACGAATGCGCTGCTCTTCTGCGCGCTTAGCATCTTCCTGTTGCTTTTGAATTTCCGCAACACGTTGTTCCAACACCTGACGGTCAATCGCCACTGCCTGCACCGGTGCCGGCGGCGGTGGTGGCGGCTCAGCACTGGCACTGCCGGCTTCGCCGGACAAAGTAATCTGGGTGGGTTTTGGCCAAAAGCTTAAACTACTAATCACCAAACCCAATACCAGCGCCACATGTAACCCAACCGACTTAGCCAGTGGGGTTTGCCACCACTTTTCACTCAGTTCAAACTTCATTGTCCGTCATCAACCCGACAGCCGGCGCACCGGCTTGCTTTAATACATTAATTAAGCGGATCACGGAATTGTAATCAACGCGGCCATCCCCTTTGACGATCACCTGAGTGCCAGGTTCAATCGTTAACCAGCTGGCGACTTCTACCTGTAATTGTGAAGACGTAAAAGGACCTTGCTGTTTGCCGTCTTTTTCAAAGTAATACAGGCCACCTTCATCGACAGTCGCAATTAACGGCGTTTTGCCATCTTGCATCTGCGCGATTGGCTCAGCCGCAGATTTTGGCAGCTCAACATTCACGCCCTGGGTAATGATCGGCATGGTCACCATAAAAATCACCAACAGCACCAGCATAACGTCGATATAGGGTACGACGTTAATCTCAGCTACCGGGCGACGCTTTTTACGGGTATACATCAGGCTGCCTCACCGCTACTGACAGCCTGACGATGCAGGATATTGGCAAACTCTTCCACGAAATTGACGTAGCTGCTTTCAATTTGTTCAACTTCGTGCGAAAACTTGTTGTAGGCGATAACCGCCGGGATAGCAGCAAATAAACCAATGGCAGTCGCAATCAAGGCTTCAGCGATACCCGGCGCGACCATCGACAAGGTGGCTTGTTGCACTGAACCCAGTGCAATAAAGGAATTCATAATACCCCATACGGTACCAAACAAACCGATGTAAGGGCTGATCGAACCAACGGTAGCCAGAAAAGGCAGGTCTTGCTCTAAGCGCTCTACTTCGCGCGACAAGCCAACGCGCATCGCGCGGTGAGTACCGTCCATGACGGCTGCTGACTGGCGGCTGCTTTTGTGCAAACGGGCAAACTCTTTAAAACCAGCTTTAAATAATGACTCCAGACCATCTGCCTGCTGCCGGGCACTGACTTCGGCGTACAGCTTTGACAGATCAACACCGGACCAGAAACGGTCTTCAAACTTTTTCGCGTCATCCAGTGCGGCTTTCAATACTTTTTTGCGTTTAAAAATCATCGCCCAGGAGGTGATCGACATACCAACCAGGATCAACATAACCGCCTGCACCACAATACTGGCTTCGAGCAATAAATGCAGAATCGAAATTTCACCTGAACCTGTCACCTGTTGGCACCTCTGTTTAAACGAATGAATTACTTGCAGCCTTTGATGCTAAGGTACTGATATGACAAGACTGAGTCAACCAAAGTTGGTTCAGTTGTCCTGTACCGGCAGCTAAGGGCTTAGCTTAATGCGTAAAACCGTCGTTGTATCATTCGCTCACCCGCAAGGGCACGCTACCCACTGGTGCGCGCTTTTCCTCATTAATCAGGGAGTTAATCAGGTTTACTTGTCCGTATGCCACCGCTATGGTGCTGGCGACAACAACTTTGAGACAAGCCTGCAACTGCATGAGCTGAAACGACGATTTTTCGCGCCTGTATGATAATTAAGCCTGCAATTTAACTCAATCGGTTGGCATCGCTTTTCACAACTATATTTTTTTAGCGCCGCCACTTGTTTTTCTGCCCGAAATCAGAATGTGTTACAGCGGTATTAAAACACGGCCTGCATTCTGGATTCAGTAGTAAAACCGACTACCGAACAAATCATTTTTACCGACTTAAAGTATCACGAAGCTTATCTTGGGCAACCAAGCTTAACGCTGGATGAACAAGCGACAAATCTACAGATTTACCCGTTAAGTTGCTGGGCATTCCCTACTGCAGCATTCGGAATATCCATTAGTTTTTTTAATGGCAAAGTGTCAGTTTTTCTCGTTTGAAGTAATTACTCCAAATCTTTAAGATACGCAGGTGTTCTGAGCTAGCGCAAAGACAACCAGAAAGTTGGTAGCGAGTTTTGGTTGTTTAGACAGTTCACTTAACAATGAGACTTTGTGAGAGAGGTTTTGTTGTTTGCTCCAAACATGTTCCCTGGATTTATTGAAGCACTCCTTCAACTTGTTGCTTGCCCGCTCATTGAGCGGGCTTTTTTTTAACTCGACTTATTTCGCCTCGGGCAAGTCAAAGCCCAGATGGCGATAAGCTCTTGGCGTGGCGATACGGCCGCGCGGTGTACGCTGAATAAAACCCTGCTGAATCAAAAACGGCTCTATCACATCTTCAATGGTTTCTTTCTCTTCGCCGATCGCTGCCGCCAGGTTATCCAGCCCGACCGGCCCGCCCATAAAGCTGTCAATAATAGCTGTTAATAGCTTACGGTCCATATAATCAAAGCCCTCGGCATCGACATCGACCATTTTTAATGCGGCTGAGGCAACCTCGATAGACACGACACCATTGGATTTTACCTGCGCATAATCGCGCACCCGGCGCAGCAGCCGGTTCGCAATACGCGGTGTGCCGCGCGAGCGGCGGGCAATTTCGGTCGCCCCTGCCACGTCCAGTTGCATATTCAGATAATGGGCTGAGCGCTGAATAATCTGACTCAGCTCCTCGACCTTATAGAATTCCAGCCGCTGCACTATACCAAAGCGGTCGCGCAGGGGTGAGGTTAAGGCACCGGCCCGGGTGGTGGCCCCCACCAGCGTAAAAGGCGGCAGATCAAGTTTGATCGAGCGCGCGGCAGGCCCTTCGCCAATCATAATATCCAGCTGATAGTCTTCCATCGCCGGATACAGGATCTCTTCCACCACCGGACTTAAGCGATGGATCTCATCAATAAAGAGCACATCATTCTGCTCCAGATTGGTTAACAGCGCGGCGAGATCCCCGGCTTTTTCCAGCACCGGGCCAGAGGTGGTTTTAATATTAACGCCCATTTCGTTAGCAACAATCATCGCCAGCGTGGTTTTACCCAAACCCGGCGGGCCGAAAATCAGTAAATGATCCAGTGGATCGCCCCGACCACGGGCGGCTTCGATAAAGATCGCCATTTGTTCGCGCACATGCTGCTGACCGGTATAATCCGCCAGACTTTTTGGCCGTATCGCACGGTCAATTACTTCTTCTTCTTTTAATATTCCCGGCTGCAGCAGGCGATCGGCTTCAATCATGGCTTAAATCATACTCTTTAAGGCCGCCTTGATTAGCTGCTCGCTGCTAATCCCCGGCGTTAAATACTGTTTTACCGCTTTCGCGGCCTGTGCCTGACTATACCCCAAGGTCAGCAAAGCGCCAATCGCATCCTGCTCGGCTGTGGCTGGCGGCGCGAAAATGGCTTCATCATCACTGAGCAGTAGCTTATCGGTTACCGGCGTTTGAGGTGTCACACCCCAATCTTTTAGGCGGTCGCGCATTTCAATCACCAGCCGCTCAGCCGTCTTTTTACCGACCCCAGGAAGCTTAATTAAGGTGCTGATATCGTCAAACTGCACACAACGCACAAAATGTTGCGCGGTCATGCCGGATAAAATAGTCAGCGCCAGCTTGGGGCCGACGCCATTGGCTTTAATCAACTGGCGAAATAAACTGCGCTCGGTCGGATTGCTAAAACCATAGAGTAGCTGCGCATCTTCACGCACCACAAAGTGGGTATAGAGGATAGCGGTTTTGCCCACTTCCGGTAATTCATAAAAGCTGGTCAGTGGCAGCTGCACTTCATAACCCACACCACCAACATCAATAAGCAGATCCGGGGGTTGTTTTTCCAGAATAGTGCCTTGTAAACGACCAATCATCAGCTTTCCTTATTTACGTAAACGACCGCGTACCGTTTTACTGGCCTGCCCGGCCAGACTGACCAGACTCTGCTGGGTATGACCATGACACAGCGCTACTGCCAGTGCATCAGCAGCATCAGCTTGCGGGTTGGCTGGCAGCTTCAACAGATAGCGCACCATATGCTGTACCTGCGCTTTATCGGCCGCGCCAGTACCAACCACCGCCTGTTTCACCTGACGGGCAGAATACTCAAACACCGACAGCCCGGCATGGCAGGCGGCGACGATAGCCGCCCCCCGAGCCTGCCCCAGCTTTAACGCCGAGTCGGCATTACGCGCCATAAAGACCTGCTCAATCGCAAAGACGGTGGGCTGAGTTTGGGCGATAATTTCGCTTACGCCATTAAAAATGCGGATCAACCGCTCCGGCAGCTCATCGGTACCGGTACGGATACAGCCGCTGGCGACATAACTAAAGTTACCGCCAAGCTGCTTAATCACGCCATAACCGGTCAGCCGGCTGCCGGGGTCGATACCCAGAATAATGGCCAAGCTTACTCCAGAGTTGCCATAATGTCGTCGCTAATGTCGGCATTATGGTAAACGTTTTGCACATCGTCAGAGTCTTCCAGCGCGTCGAGCATTTTAATAAACCTGGCCGCGGTATCGGCATCAAGTTCAGCGCGGGTATCCGGTAACAGGGTGATTTCTGCTGATTCGGCAGTAAAACCGGCCGCCGCTAACGCATCTTTGACGGCACTGAAGGCGTCCGGGCTGGTCAGCACTTCCTGACTGCCATCATCATGGCTTTGCACATCATCGGCACCGGCATCCAACGCTAATTCCAGCAGCTGGTCTTCATCAATGCCCGGCGCAAACAACAACACGCCCTTGCGTTGAAACATATAGGCGACTGAACCGCTGGTGCCGAGGTTACCGCCGTATTTGCTAAAGGCATGCCGCACATCAGCTACAGTGCGCTTATTATTGTCGGTCATGGTTTCAACGATAACCGCGACCCCACCCGGCCCATAGCCTTCGTAGACCAGCTCTTCGTATTGCTCACCGTCCTGCATCCCGGCACCGCGCTTAATGGCGCGCTCAATGGTATCGCGGGTCATATTTTCACTTAAGGCTTTGTCGACAGCCAAACGTAAGCGTGGATTAGCCGCAACATCGGGGCTGATGCGGGCTGCGGTGGTCAGCTCGCGGATCATCTTGGTCCAGATTTTGTTTTTCTTCGCATCCTGGCGGGCCTTACGATGCTTCATATTGGCCCATTTACTGTGTCCAGCCATCGCTGCTCCTGTGCTTGTAAAAACTGCGGGGTAAAGACGCAGTGGGCAAGGCCCACTGCACAAGCTTAGCGGTTGTTTCGCTGCTTAAACTCAGGCTTTGACCGCCACCTGAATACCCAGTTCAGCTAATTGAGCTGGATTAGCGGCACCCGGTGCATCCGTGAGCGGACAGGCTGCAGTAGCGGTTTTCGGGAACGCCATCACATCACGGATTGAGGTCGCGCCAGTCATCAACATCACCAGGCGATCCAGGCCAAAGGCCAAACCGGCATGCGGCGGCGCGCCGTATTTTAACGCTTCGAGCAGGAAACCAAATTTCTCGGCCGCTTCTTCATCGCTGATGCCTAATAAGGTAAAGACCTTGGCCTGCACTTCAGCGGTGTGGATCCGCACTGAGCCACCACCTAATTCAGTGCCGTTTAACACCATGTCGTAGGCATTGGATAACAGCTCACCGAGCTTGAGCTCGTTATTCGGGGTATTCAGGAAATGCGCCGTGTCCAGTGGTGAGGTAAACGGATGGTGCACTGCCGAGTAGCTGCCATCATCGTTTTCTTCAAACATTGGGAAGTCTACCACCCACAGCGGCTTCCAGCCTGGTACCGTCAGTTTTAAGTCTTCGCCCAGCTTTAAGCGCAGTGCGCCCATGGCCTCGCAGACAACTTTGTAGCTATCGGCACCAAAGAAAATTAAATCGCCATTCGCCGCGCCGGTACGGGCCAGAATTTCGGTAATGATCCCGGCGCTTAAGAACTTGGCTACCGGTGACTGGATACCTTCAGCGCCTGCTGCCAGATCGTTAACTTTCAACCAGGCTAAACCCTTGGCGCCATAGATGCCAACAAAGCTGGTGTAGTTGTCGATATCTTTGCGGGAGATTTTCTCGGCGGCGCCGGGGACCTTTAATGCCACGACGCGACCTTTTGGATCATTGGCCGGGCCGGAGAAGACTTTAAATTCGACGTCTTTTAATAAGTCAGCCACATCGACAAACTGCATCGGGTTCCGTAAATCCGGCTTGTCGGAACCGTATAAGCGCATCGCTTCCCAATACGGCATGCGTGGGAAATCGCCTAAATCAACATTCAGCAGGCTCTGGAACATCTCACGTACCATCTGCTCGGTCACCGCCATCACTTCCGGCGCCGTCATAAAGGAGGTTTCGATATCGATCTGGGTAAACTCCGGCTGGCGATCGGCCCGTAAGTCTTCATCACGGAAGCATTTCACGATCTGGTAGTAGCGATCCAGACCTGACATCATCAACAGCTGCTTAAACAGCTGTGGTGATTGTGGCAACGCAAAGAACTGGCCTTTGTGGGTGCGGCTGGGTACCAGATAATCGCGCGCGCCCTCTGGTGTAGCCTTGGTTAGGATCGGCGTTTCGACATCTAAAAAGCCCTGGCTGTCCATAAAATTGCGCACAAAGCTGGTGACCTTAGCGCGGAATTTCAGCCGGTCGCTCATCAGCGGCCGGCGTAAATCCAGGTAGCGGTATTTCAGGCGCTGCTCTTCGCTGTTTTCATGGTTAAAGTCCAGTGGCAGTGGCGCGGCCTTATTCAGAATGGTCAGCTCACTGGCATAAACTTCTACCGCGCCGGTGGCCATCTCCTGATTTACCTGGGATGCCGGGCGCGCCCGCACCTGACCTTTTATCTGAATGCAGTATTCATTACGCACGGTATAGGCAACATCGAACAAATCTTTTAAATCCGGGTCACATACCACCTGCACCAGACCTTCACGGTCACGCAAGTCAATAAAAATCAGACCGCCCAGATCCCGCCGCCGGTTGACCCAACCACTTAAGGTGACGTCTTGCCCAACTTCTGTTGCCGTTAACTTACCGCAATAATGGCTACGCATTAACCTTTCCTTTCATTCAAGCTGAAGTGCTGTATTCAATGGGCGCTAATTATAGCGAAATGCGCTTTAATGTCACTGCCCGCTTTGGAAAAGCAGTTAAAGCTTGTTGCGAGGGCGTGTTGACGATTAACTGCAGAAAAGTGCCCGCCTTTGCGTTAAAATGCCGGCCATATCGTGCCCTTATTGAGAAATTAAGATGCAAAAAGATCAGGTGTATGCCGATCCGCTGGCCCATATTGCCGATTTTCGCTTTGACGCGGCCGTGGCCGAAGTATTCCCGGATATGATTCAGCGTTCAGTACCCGGCTATCAGACCATTATTCAGACCATTGGTAAGCTAACCGCCCGCTTTCAACAGCCTGACAGTCATTACTATGATCTCGGTTGCTCGCTGGGTGCCGGTACGCTGGCGATGCGCCGCAATATTAGTGCCGCTAATAGCAGGATCATTGGTGTCGATAACAGTGCGGCGATGGTCGAGCGGTGTCAGCTGCACTTACAGGCATTTCGCTCTGAGGTGCCGGTGGAGATCCTGCTGGCCGATATCCGTGATGTGGCGATTGAACATGCTGCCGTGGTCGTGGTGAACTTTACACTGCAGTTTTTAGCGCCTGAGGATCGTAGTGCGCTGATTAATAAAATTTATCAGGGCTTAAAACCAGGTGGCCTGCTGCTCCTGTCCGAGAAATTTATTAACGACGATAGCCTGACCAATGAGCTACTGATTGACTTGCACCACGACTTTAAACGTGCCAATGGCTACAGCGAGCTGGAAATCAGCCAAAAGCGTACCGCGCTGGAAAATGTGATGCGCCCGGATAGCCTGCAAACCCATCGCAGCAGATTGCAGCAAGCGGGTTTTAACAAGCAAACACTGTGGTTTCAGTGTTTTAATTTCTGCTCGATGCTGGCGATTAAGGATTAAGCATGCTGGATTTTTCTCCCTTTTATGCCGCCCTGGCGCAAAACCAGTTAAGCGCCTGGCTGGAAACCTTACCGGCCCAACTGGCCAACTGGCGCAAAGAAGCGCTACATGGTGACTTTGCCAGCTGGCAAAAGGTGTTGCAGCATTTGCCCGTAACCAGGCCCTCGGTCGTTGAGCTACAGCAGGAGGTGAAATTCGGTACCGGCGCTGATATCAGCGCCGGCGAAGCCGAACGCATTCGCTATTTATTACAACAATTAAAACCCTGGCGCAAAGGCCCCTTCTCCATTCACGGCATTGACATTGATACCGAGTGGCGCTCGGATTGGAAATGGCAGCGCGTATTGCCGCATATCAGTAATTTAGCTAACCGCACTGTGCTCGATGTCGGCTGTGGCAGCGGCTATCACTTATGGCGGATGCGCGGTGCCGGCGCCCGTTTTGTGGTCGGTATCGACCCGTCGCAACTGTTTTATGCGCAGTTTCAGGCCATTAAACACTTTAATCCGGATCCGGCGGTGAATTTAATCCCGATTGGAATCGACGAGATGCCCGTCTTAAAGCAGTTCGATACGGTATTCTCGATGGGGGTGTTATACCATCGCCGCTCACCGCTGGATTTTTTACAGCAATTAAAGCAACAACTGCGGCCGGGTGGCGAGCTGGTGTTGGAGACCTTAGTCGTCGAAGGCAACGAGCAAACAGTGTTAGTGCCGGGTGAGCGCTATGCCAAAATGCGTAATGTCTGGTTTATACCCAGTACCGCCGCCTTATGCCACTGGCTAACCCGACTTGGCTTTAAGGATGTACGGGTGGTTGATTTAAATACTACCAGCCTGGAGGAGCAGCGCGCCACAGCCTGGATGGAAAATGAAAGTCTGATTGATTTTCTCGATCCGAATGATCATAGTAAGACCATTGAAGGTTATCCGGCGCCATTACGGGCCGTGGTGCTGGCCCGGGTGTAACGGCGCAGCCCCTAGCAGGAGCACAGTATTCTATGCCATTTCGACCAAAGTCCACCCTAGAGCAATGGCGTATTTTACAGGCAGTCGTAGACGCCGGCGGCTATGCCCAGGCCGCCGAGTTACTGAACAAAAGCCAATCGTCACTCAATCATGCGGTGGCCAAATTGCAATCGCAGCTTGGGGTGGAATTATTGGAAGTCATTGGCCGCAAAGCCCAGCTCACAGCAGCCGGTGAAGTGATGTTGCGCCGCTCCCGTATTCTGACCCAGCAAATTGAAGACTTAGAGTTGTTGGCCGATAACCTGGACAAGGGCTGGGAGCCGGAGATCCGCATCGCGACGGAATTGGCCTATCCGAAACAGTTTTTATATCAGGCGCTACAGGCCTTTTATCCGCTGAGTCGCGGCAGCCGGGTGCAGATTATTGATACCGTACTGACCGGCACCAGTGAAATTATTACCCAGAAAAAAGCGGACCTGGTAATTACCGGCGTGGTGCCCAAAGGTTATCTCAGTGAACCGCTGTATGTGACCCGCTTTATTCCGGTAGTGGGGAGCCAGCATCCGTTAGCCGCTATCGAGAGCCTGGATCAGAATGAACTGAGTCAGCAGCTGCAGATCGTGATCCGGGATACGGCGATTAAACCGCAGGAGCATATGGGCTGGTTAAAGGCAGAGCAACGCTGGACAGTAGATAACTTTTACGAAGCCGTCGAGATCTTGCAACTGGGCCTGGGCTTTTGTTGGCTACCCGACTTTGTGGCGCAGCCACAGCTCGATACTGGTCAACTCTGCCGCTTACCGCTTAAACAAAGTACCGAGCGGCTGGTACCCATGAGCCTGTTGGCACCACAAGAAGAAACACTGGGGCCTGGCAGCCGGCAATTGCGCCAACTGTTACTGGCCGCACATCAAAAATAATCAGGAGACATTATGCAATCACAGGAACTGAGTACACTGATGCAGCAATCTGCAGCAGATGCCGTAGGTTATGCTGCCGAGCAGCACCAACTGACACTAGATTACAGTCTGGATAGCCTGCACCAAGTCGACCAGCTGTTATCCCGCTTGCATCAGGATCAACAGAGTAAACCCCATTCCAGTGAGCTGCTGTTTACCCTCTGTAATATTATTGGTGCCTATATTGGTGAAGTCTTTATCCGCCACGTTGGCGGCCAGTGGCAAAATAATACGGCGGATGAAAGTGCACCCTATATGGCAGTGGGTTTTAGCGACAAGGAATTTCCTTTTGCATCAGTGTGTTACCATAAAATTGTGAACCATGACAGTATCAGCTTGCAGGACTATCTGCGTCAGGCACGTGAGAATGCTACACAGTAAGGCTTTTGTCGGCGCCGTTAAAAAGGTAAAATAGCGCCCTCTTTAGCCAACCCCCAAGCCATTCGAGGAAAGCCGTGAGCGAGCAGAAAACATCTTTAAGCTATAAAGACGCCGGAGTAGACATAGACGCAGGTAATGCGCTGGTTGATCGGATCAAAGGCGCGGTTAAGCGCACCACCCGTCCGGAAGTCATTGGTGGCCTCGGTGGTTTTGGCGCGCTGTGCCAGATCCCTGCCGGTTATAAAGAGCCGGTGCTGGTGTCAGGTACCGACGGTGTCGGCACTAAGTTACGCTTGGCGATGGATTTAAAACGCCATGATGGCGTAGGCATCGATCTGGTTGCGATGTGCGTGAACGATCTGGTAGTTCAGGGTGCCGAACCGCTGTTTTTCCTCGATTATTACGCCACCGGTAAATTAGATGTCGATACGGCGTCGCGCGTGGTAGCCGGTATTGCGGAAGGCTGTGTCCAGTCAGGCTGTGCACTGGTTGGCGGTGAAACCGCTGAAATGCCAGGCATGTATCATGGTGATGACTATGATATCGCCGGTTTCTGCGTCGGCGTGGTCGAAAAAGCCGATATTATCGATGGCACTAAAGTCCAACCCGGCGATCAACTGATTGCCTTAGCGTCTTCTGGCCCACACTCTAATGGCTTTTCACTGATCCGCAAGGTACTGGAAGTGTCAGGTCAATCCCCTGACACGTTATTGGCAGGCAAGTCTCTGGCTGATCATCTGCTGGAACCAACCCGCATTTATGTGAAGAATTTGCTGGCGCTGTTTAAAACCACACCGGTACATGCTTTGTGTCATATCACTGGCGGTGGCTTCTGGGAAAATATTCCACGGGTGTTACCAGCCGATACCAAGGCCGTGATTAATGGCAAGAGCTGGCAGTGGCCGGCGATTTTTGACTGGCTGCAACAGCAGGGCAATATCAGTCGCCATGAAATGTACCGCACCTTTAACTGCGGTGTTGGGATGATAGTGGTAGTACCAGCTGCACAACTCGATAATGCCCTGTCACAATTACAACAAGCTGGTGAAACTGCCTGGCACCTCGGTGAAATCCAGGCTGCGGCGGCTGACGAGCAACTGGTTATTATCAACGAGTAACGAGGCAGCATGAAATCTATCGTCGTGCTGATTTCCGGCAGTGGCAGCAATTTGCAAGCCCTGCTGGATAGCTGTGCTGCGGGCTTTATCCCCGGTAAGATTACCGGGGTGATCTCGAACAAGGCAAACGCCTTTGGCTTAAAGCGGGCTGAAGCCGCCGGTATCAGTACCGCAGTGCTTAGTCATAAAGGTTTCGACAGCCGGGAAGCCTATGATCAGGCACTGATTGCTGCGATTGAGCAATTTAAGCCTGATTTAATTGTGCTGGCTGGCTTTATGCGCATCCTGACTGCAGAATTTGTGCAGCACTTTTCCGGTAAATTATTGAACATTCACCCTTCTTTGCTACCTAAGTATCAGGGATTGGCTACCCACCAGCGGGCAATTGACGCCGGTGATACCGAACATGGTTGCAGCGTACATTTTGTTACCGAGCAACTGGACGGTGGTCCGGTAATTTTACAGGCCAAGGTACCGATTTTCCCGGGGGACGATGCTTCAATCGTAGCAGAGCGGGTTCATGCGCAGGAACATCAGATTTATCCGCTGGTGGTGCGCTGGTTCTGTCAGGACCGTTTACAACAACGGGCAAATGAGGCATGGTTAGACGGTAACGTACTTCCAGCACAAGGTTATGCCCAGGATGAGGATGATGTCGAGGTGGCGCCATAGCGCTGCCGTATTAATTACCACCTGTTTACTCAGCGCTGCAGCTCAGGCTGCAGCCCCTGTCACGGTCGAGGCGCCAGCCTTCAGCACCTTTAACGCCGAATATTTAATTTACCGAGCCGGTAAAAACCATGGTAAAGCCCGTCGCTATCTGCACGATAAAGGCCAGCATTATGAAATGGGCTACAGCAGTGATATCAGCTGGCTGGTGTTTAGTGATAAACGCAGTGAATTATCAGAGTTTAAGGTAGAACAAGGGCAGATCCGGCCTGTACACTACCTGATGAAACGCAGCGGCACCGGCAGCAACCGGCATTATGAATGGCGGCTGGACTGGCAACAGCAGCAGGTGTTGACAGGCAAAAGAGCCACCCTGAAACAGATCCCATGGCAGGATAACTGGTTAGATCCACTTAGTTACCATCAACAACTGGTAACGGATCTGAAAGCAGGTAAAACGGAGTTCAGTTATCAGGTGCTGAACCGGGATGGTAATAGCCGCACCTACCATTACCGGGTGGAACTGGAAGAGCCACTGGCCCTGCCCTATGGCAACCTGCGCGCGATCCGGATCGCCCGGGTAGAAGAAAACAGCGATAAGCAGGTGCTGGCCTGGGTAGCACCGGAGCTGGATTATATGCTGGTACGTCTATGGCGCGGTGAAGATAATGTCGAGCAATTTGATGTGCAGCTCCACAAATTAGAGTGGCTACAGCGTTTAGCGCCCGAGCGGCTCACCGAAACGGAATAACTGCGCCTCCCCCGGCTGCATCTTATGCCACTGCTCGTTGTTAGTCAGCGGCTCTGTGGCAATAATGGTAACCACATCCTTGGGTGTGGTTTCCCGGCTAAAATCAATATCCACATCAACATCAGACAAGCGCGCCACACCAAAGGGCGCGCGGCGGGTGATCCAATGCAGCTTAGTGGTGCAAAATGCCAGCACATACTCGCCATCCGTTAGCAGCATATTAAACACTCCCAGCTGTTGCAGGCGCGGTAACAGCCGGGCGATAAAGCGCATCGCCGCTTTAGGGCCAGGACTGCGGTTCGGATAGCGTTTCACCAGCTCACTCAGCAGATAGCAAAACGCCCGTTCACTGTCGGTAGTCCCTACCGGCTGAAAGCGCTCGACTGCTAACTGGCGGAAATCCTTTAGCTGGCCATTATGGGCATAGGTCCAATAACGGCCCCACAGCTCGCGGGTAAAAGGGTGAGTATTTTCAAGGCCAACGCGGCCGCTGTTAGCTTGCCGCACATGGGCCACCACGGCCGTACTTTTGATTGGATAGTCGGAGACCAGGCGGGCGATTTCTGACTGATAGCTGGGCAAGGCATCCTTAAAGGTACACACGCCCTTACCTTCGTAGAACGCTACGCCCCAACCGTCTTTATGCGGCCCAGTGCGGCCACCACGTTCCTTTAAGCCTTTAAAGCTAAAGCAAATATCCGTTGGCACATTAGCTGACATGCCTAATAATTCACACAACTGCCCGTCTCCGCATCTGAAAACTCCGGAAAAACCCCACTGTTTAGCGGTACATTTCACATCTGATTGCTATGCTAAAACGTAACTAACAGTGTCTGCAACTTTTGTTGACAGCTGCAACGCCAGTGCATCAACACGAATTGCTTGCAACTTGGCTTAAAGCATTCTAAGCTAAAGCTTTAGTGGTCAGACCTCTTATCACAGGAGTTTACAATGAGTGTGTTTCTGCTTTGTGTTGCCCTGCTGGTGGCGACGGGCGTTCTCGCCTATCACCGCGCCAGCCTGACATTATTTACCGCCGTGCTCGGCGCTATCCTACTACTGGGTACCTTTAGTGGCGTCGCAGGCTTTTTTGCCTGGCTGGTCTTTTTAGCCATTGCCTTACCCCTGAACATTGCGTCAGTGCGTCAACAGCACCTGACCAAACCGCTGTTAAAGCTGTATCGCAAAATTATGCCGGAAATGTCCAGCACCGAAAAAGAAGCCATTGACGCCGGTACCACCTGGTGGGAAGGCGATCTGTTCCGTGGCAATCCGGATTGGCACAAGATGCACAACTACCCGCAGCCGCGTTTAAGCGCTGAAGAGCAGGCCTTTTTAGACGGCCCGGTAGAAGAAGTGCTGGCAATGATGGATGACTGGCATGCCACCCACGAGCGGGCGGATCTGGCACCGGAAGTGTATCAGTACCTGAAAGACAAAGGCTTCTTTGCCATGATCATCAAGAAAGAATATGGTGGTCTGGAATTTTCTGCCTTTGCCCAGTCTTGCGTGCTGCAAAAACTGACCAGTAAGAGCATGATGTTATCCAGCATCGTCGGCGTGCCAAACTCCTTAGGCCCGGGCGAGCTGTTGCAGCATTATGGTACTGATGAGCAAAAAGCCTACTATTTACCGCGTCTGGCCAAGGGTATCGATGTGCCCTGCTTCGCCCTGACCAGCCCGGAGGCCGGCTCTGACGCCGGTGCCATTCCGGATTTTGGTGTGGTATGTAAAGGTCAGTGGAATGGTGAGGAAATCCTCGGCATGCGCCTGACCTGGAATAAGCGCTATATCACGCTGGCGCCGATCGCCACTGTACTGGGCCTGGCGTTTAAGCTGCAAGATCCGGACAAACTGCTGGGCGATAAAGAAGATCTGGGCATTACCTGTGCGCTGATCCCTGCTAATACCCCTGGTGTTAAAATTGGCCGCCGTCACTTCCCGCTGAATGTGCCATTCCAGAACGGTCCAACTCAGGGTACTGAGGTCTTTGTGCCACTGGATTATATTATCGGTGGTCCGAAGATGGCTGGCCAGGGCTGGCGGATGCTGGTGGAATGTTTATCAGTGGGCCGGGCTATTACGCTGCCATCGAACAGTACTGGTGGTATCAAGGCTGTGGCGCTGGCGACCGGTGCCTATGCCCGTATTCGTCGTCAGTTCAAATTACCTGTTGGTAAGATGGAAGGCGTAGAAGAAGTGATGGCGCGGATTGGCGGTTATGCCTACATGGCCGATGCGTCAACGGCAATGTCAGTGAGTTCGATTGACCTGGGCGAAAAGCCGTCGGTGATCTCTGCTATTACCAAATACCATATGACCGAACGCATGCGTCAGGCTATTATTGACGCGATGGACGTGCATGGTGGTAAGGGGATCTGTATGGGCCCGAACAACTACCTGGCCCGCGGTTATCAGGGTGCACCGGTAGCCATTACCGTAGAGGGTGCCAATATCCTGACCCGGAATATGATTATTTACGGTCAGGGCGCGATCCGTTGCCATCCTTTTGTACTGGCTGAATTGCAGGCAGCCCAACTGACGGACGAAGGCGCAGCGGTCACGGCTTTTGACAAGGCACTGTTTGGCCATATCGGCTTTGCAATCAGTAATTTCTTCCGCACCTTCTGGTTATCGTTAACCGGCGGCGCCTTCAGTCACGCCCCTTACAACGATGATACCGCCCGCTACTACAAGCAAATGAACCGCTTTAGCGCAGCACTGGCACTGATGTCTGATGTGGCCATGGGCACCCTGGGTGGTGATTTAAAACGTCGTGAACGCATTTCAGCGCGCCTGGGTGATATTCTGAGTATGCTGTATATCACCTCGTCCGTGTTAAAACGTTATCAGGACGAAGGCCGTCAGGTGCAGGATTTACCGCTGGTGCAGTGGGCCTGTGAAGATAACCTGTTCCGTGCGCAGCTGGCGTTAACAGAGCTGTTCGATAACTTCCCGAACCGCGTTGTCGGTGTGGTATTAAAGCGTATCGTATTCCCGTTTGGCCGTACCTTGCGTAAGCCATCAGATCAACTGGATCATCAGGTAGCACGGATTATGATGACGCCATGTGAAGCGCGTAACCGCTTAGGTAAGCACCTGTATCTGAAAGTAGAGCCACTAAATCAGTTAGGCCGCGTGGAGCAGGCGCTGCTGGATGTGTTGGCCGCTGAGCCTCTGTTCGATAAAGTCAGCAAAGCCTCAGGCAAACGTCTGCCGTTCTTCCGCCTGCATGAAGTGGCGGATGAAGGTCTGAAACTGGGCGTGATTAACCAACAAGAAGCTCAGGTACTGCGCACAGCTGAAGAAAGCCGTTTATTTGTGATTAATGTTGATGATTTTGAGCCAGAGTATCTGGCTGCGGATAAATCATTAAAACAGCAGGCTAATGGCGCCGAGGCGCTAAATGCCGCCGAGAAAAAAACAAAGGCGGCTTAATAACAGCCAAGTCAGAAAAATTAACAGGCCGGTTATCGCAACCGGCCTTTTTTATTAACAAGCAATAAAGACTTCTAAACGTCCAAATAAAGCTGGTCAAGTATCAAGTTTTAGGTTTTACTGACAGCGCATAACTTGAGGAGAACATGATGTTTAAAGTCAATCAGTATTTTGATGGTAAGGTGGCGTCTATCGCATTTCAGGGCGAGCAACTGCCTGCCACCGTTGGCGTGATGGCACCGGGGAATTATGAGTTTGGCACCAGCCAGCACGAAGTGATGACGGTAATCAGCGGCGAGTTGACCGTAAAGCTGCCGGGTAGTGACAGCTGGCAAACCTATTCGCGCGGCCAGGCCTTTCAGGTGCCTGCTAATAGCAAGTTTCAGTTGCAAGTCGCCCGTGATACCGCTTACCTTTGCACCTATCAGTAAGCCAGCCGAACGAGTGAACTATGCGTGGCATGCGCAGCGCAGCCAAACAGCCTGAACCACAAAAACGTAGCTATGCCATGTCATTAGGCCAGAGTGTACAAACCCTCTGGCCTTATTTAATGGCATTTAAAGGCCGGGTGTTGCTGGCGTTGCTTTGTCTGATTGCCGCTAAAGCAGCAACCCTGCTGGTGCCTTTTGCATTAAAAGAAATTGTCGACGCGCTGGACTCCGGCCGCCAGGCACTGTTAGTGCTGCCACTGGCGCTGCTCCTGCTGTACGGTGGTCTGCGTTTTGCCACAGTGTTTTTCGGTGAGCTACGCGATGCCCTGTTCGGCCGGGTCACCGAACATGCAATGCGGCAACTGGGTTTAAAGGTATTTCAGCATTTACACCAACTGGAACTCAGCTTCCATCTGGATCGGCAAACCGGTGGCATTAGCCGCGATATCGAACGCGGTACCAATGGCCTCAGTTTTCTGATGCGCTTTTTAATGTTTAATATAGTACCGACCCTGCTGGAGATCCTGGCGGTGGCGGTCATTTTCAGCCTGTTGTTCTCTCCGCTGTATGCGTTGATTACCGTGGTCGCGGTTGCGCTCTATATTTTCTTTACCGTCTATGTCACGGAGTGGCGCAATAAGTTTATCCGCGAAGCCAATCAGGCCGATAACACTACCAATAGTCGCGCCGTCGACAGCCTGCTGAACTATGAAACGGTTAAATACTTTAATAATGAACAGTATGAAGCCAAAATTTATGATGGCTTTTTAGCCAGCTGGGAGCAGGCGCGGTTAAAGAACCGTCTTAGTTTACTGCTATTAAACTCGGGGCAGGCACTACTTATTGCGCTGGCAGTCACTGCTTTGATGTATCTGGCGGCCCGCGATGTGGTCAACGCGCAGCTGAGTTTAGGTGAGTTGGTGATGTTAAATGCCTATTTAATTCAGTTGTTTTTGCCGCTGAACTTTTTGGGGTTTGTCTATCGCGAGATCCGCAGGGCTCTGACCGATTTGGAAAATATGCTCGGACTGCTTACCCGCAAGCCAGCGATCGTCGATGCGCCAGATGCCCGGCCCTGGCAGCTGCAGGCAGCGGCAATCAGCTTTCAGCAGGTCAGTTTTCGCTATCAGGCAGAGCGGCCGATTTTACAACAACTGAGTTTTCAGGTACCAAGTGGCAGTAAGGTCGCAATCGTTGGCGCCTCTGGTGCCGGTAAAAGTACCATTGCCCGCCTGTTGTACCGTTTTTATGAGCTGGAGAGCGGGCAAATTCTGGTCGATGGCCAGGATATCCGACAGCTGACTCTGGACTCACTGCGCCGGGCTATTGCGATAGTTCCGCAGGATACGGTGCTGTTTAATAGCAGCATTCGCGAAAACATTGCCTATGCCAACCCAGATGCCAGTGCCGCCGAGATCGAACGCGCCATTGACCTGGCGCACCTGCGGGAATTTATTAACAGCTTACCGCAAGGCGATCAGACGCAGGTTGGTGAACGCGGTTTAAAAGTATCCGGGGGGGAGAAGCAACGTATTGCGATTGCCCGAGCCATCCTGAAAGGCTCGCCGATCCTGATCTTTGATGAGGCCACCTCGTCACTGGACTCACAATCAGAGCAAGCGATCCTCAGTGCGATGCGCGAAGTGGCGAAACAACATACCAGTTTAGTGATTGCGCACCGCTTATCTACCGTAACCGATGCCGACCAAATTCTGGTGTTACAGCATGGTCAGTTGATTGAGCAAGGGAATCATCAACAGCTGCTGGCCGCTAACGGCAGTTACGCCAGAATGTGGCGCCAGCAGGCTGAACAGCAGTCGGAATAGTTAGCCTGACCGGCAGCTCGGCGGCGGCGATTGCACAATTTTTGTGCGCCAGATCAACTGTAGGCCAACTGCAGTCTGCTACAGTTAAGGCGGGTAGCACAGCAAACAGGAGCCGCAGATGCCATTTCAAGAGCTAAAACGCCGCTTACTTAGCCGTAAATTAGAACTGGAACGTCAGGTCGCTGCAATTGAACGTGATTTTGCCATGGGCCGCAGCGCTGATTTTAGTGAACAGGCCCAGGAGCGTGAAAACGAGGAAGTCCTCAATGCGCTGGAACAAAAGGATCGGTTAGAGCTGCAGCAAATTGAACGCGCCCTGGCGCGTATCGAACAGGGTACCTATGATCAGTGTGCCCGTTGTGGTGACAATATCAACGTAGAACGCCTGAATATTATCCCCTTTACTGAGCGTTGTATTAAATGCGCTAAATAGCGCTGTCTTAGCGCTACCCTAGCGTTGCAACGCGCTGTTATCACACCGTCCACACACACCAGCCGGCCGCACTATCGCGGCCGGCTGTTTTACTGTTCAGCTCTGCTGCTGCGCTTTGACTCTGAATACCAGGGCGTACAATACCGGTACCGCAATCAGTGTCAGGATGGTCGCAAAAGCCAGGCCGGCCATTATGGTCACCGCCATACTATTAAAGAACGCATCCCACAACAGCGGTAACATCCCCAGAATAGTCGTGAGCGCAGCCAGGATTACCGGCCGGATCCGGCTGGTACTGGCTTCGATAATGGCTTGCAGCTTGTCAGTTTTTTGCGCGCTTTGCAGATCAATTTCATCAACCAGCACAATGGCATTTTTCATCAGCATACCCGATAAACTGAGGAACCCCAGCAGCGCGGTAAAACCAAAGGGGAAGCCGGATGCCAGCAGGCCTGCCGCCACGCCGCAGATCGACATCGGCACAATCAGCCAAATCACCAGCGTTTGCTTCAGCGAGCCAAACAGCAGAATACTGATCACCAGCATCACGATAAAGCTCAGCGGTAACTGCGCCGCCAACGACTGCTGCGCCTCAGCTGAGCTTTCATACTCACCGCCCCAACTAAGCTGATAGCCGCTGGGTAATGGCAGAGCCTCGACCTTTGCTTTAATACGCTTTAACGCCTGGTCAGCGGTATAACCCAGTGCCGGCTCCGCTTCGACGGTCAAGGTTCTTAAACGGTCACGGCGCTGAATTTTTGCCTCTTCGGTTTGCGTTTGCAGCCCATTAATCACCTGCGTGATCGGAATATAGGTATTGTCGCTGGAACTCCAGATCATCCGATCATGCAGGCGGTCGATATCAAAGCGCTCCGAGGCCGGCGGCCTGACCACGATCGGGATCTGCTTATCATGTTCACGGAAGACACCGCTGCGCACCCCGGTGCTGGCAAACTCCAGGGTTTGCGCCAAATCAGTACGGTTAATGCCCGCGACCCGTGCCCGCTCCTCGTTAAAATCCGGAACGATCACCAGCTCACGCTGCCGCCAGTTTTGCCGTAAATCGGTAATACTGGCATCCTGGCGCATCAGCTCAGTAATTTGCTGCCCCAACTGGCGCAAAATACGCTCATCCGGCCCTGATACCCTGGCCTGCAGCTTGGCACCACTGCCCGGACCGAACATCAGTTGCTGGGTGTAGATTTCAGCCTGCGGTAAGCGCGGCGGCAGTTCAGTGCGCAGCCGCTGCATCAGCGGTGGGATCTGATCGCGGTGTGCGGTACGGATAATCAACTGGCCATAGGCTGCATTCGGTTGCTCCGGTGCATAGGTCAGCATAAAGCGACTGGCGCCCGAACCAATAAAGCTACTGACCGATTCCACCTCAGGCTGCGCCATGACAAAGCGTTCAATCTCTGCCAGATCGCGTGAGGTCGCCCGGATATCCGAACCTTGCGGCAAAAAGTAATTCAGATAAAAGATGGGGGTGTTAGAGGCCGGGAAGAACACCTGCTTAACCTGACCAAAACCGATCACACTAACCAGGGTTAACAGTGCCAGACCACCCAGGGTTAGCGCCCGCTGGCGTAGTGCCAGGCGCAATAAGCCAGCATAACGCTGGTAGAACTGACCTGCATAAGGGTCCTGACTGGCACTGTCAGCGCTGACTTTAAACAGGTAATGCGCCAGTAACGGCGTGACACTGATGGCCAGCACCCAGCTGAGCAGCAGCGAAATAGCAATCACCGCGAATAACGAGAATAAGAATTCACCGGTGCTGTCCGGCGACAGGCCGATACCGGCAAAGGCCATGATACCGATCACCGTCGCTCCCAATAACGGGATCTGGGTCCGACTGGCTGCTTCGCCGGCAGCCTGGCGTGAACTCTGGCCGCGCTGCATATTAATCAGCATGGTTTCGGCGACAACAATCGCATTGTCAACCAGCATCCCCATCGCAATGATCAGGGCACCAAGCGAAATCCGCTCCATCTCGATATGGGCTAGCTTCATAAAAAATACCGTGCCCAATACCGTCAGCAACAGGGTACCGCCAACGACCAAGCCAACACGCCAACCCATGGTCAGACATAGCACCGCTATCACGATCACTACGGACAGCACCAGATTGACGATAAAGTCGTTAATGGCGTTATCGACTACCAGATGTTGCTGATAAATCGGATGTAGGGTAACCCCTAATGGGATCCGCTCTGCAAGACTGGCCAGATGCCGGTCGACCGCTTTGCCGACATCGACAATATTGGCGTCCGTCAGACCGGAAATAGCCAGCGTAAATGCCGGCTGGCCATTGAAGCGGATCAACTGTGTCGGCACCTCTACCTCGCCACGGCTTACCGTAGCGACATCAAAGATACTCAGTTGTTCAGTAGAACCAGGTTTGCCGATACGCAGATTCTCAATGGCACTGATGGAGTCTAAGCCCGGCTTGCTGATCAGCCGTACCCTTTTATCGCCGACCTGCACCGAACCTGCGGCCGCTACGGCATTCTCGGTTTGCAAGGTATTGACCACCAGCTGCAGCGGCAAGCCGATGCCCAGTAAGCGTTCCTGCGAAATTTCAACGCTGATTTGCTCTTCCGGCTCACCGGCTGTTTGCACCTTAGCGACGCCGTTAACCGTTAACATTTCGCGGCGTAAAAAGGTGGCCAGCTCACGGATTTCGCGATCCGAAAAGCCATCGGCGGTTACCGCATAAAAGATACCGAATACATCACCAAAGTCGTCATTGACGATCGGTTTCATCACCCCAGCGGGTAAGCGCATACTGGCGTCATTTACCTTGCGTCTGAGCTCATCCCAAATTTGCGGCATCTGACTGCCATCGTATTTATCCTGAATTTGTACCCGGATTTCCGATTTACCGGGCATCGACTTGGAGGTAATACGTTTTAACTGCGATAACTGCTGAATGCCGGATTCCAGCAGCTCTGTCACTTCTTCCTCCACCTCTACCGCCGTCGCCCCGGGGTAGTAGGTCATAATCACCGCTTCTTTCAGCGTAAAGGCCGGATCTTCCAACCGGCCAATACTGACCAGCGCCCATAAACCGCCTAAAAAACACAGCATAATCAATAACCAGGTATTGATTTGCTTTTCTATTGCATAACTGGCAATCCGCATCAGGCCGCTCCTTAATAGGCTACAAAGGGCTGAACTTGCTGCTCAGGTTGCAGCTGATAGATCCCGGCTGATACCACCTGCTCGCCACGGCTTAAACCACTGATAATCTCTACCTGCTGCTCACGAATACTGCCCACCTGCACCGGCACCCGCTGCACGCTTTGCGTCTGGGCCTGATAGCGCCAGACATAGAATTGGTCCGGTGTGGCGGTATCCAGCGCCGATACCGGGATCAGTACCGCACTGTTCGCCGCCACTTTTTCTGTGACGACGTTGACTGTCATACCCGGCAGTAAATTCACATCCGGCAAACGTGGCATAGCAAAGGACACCTGATAAGTCTGGGTCAGCGGATCAACCTCGGTTGCATGCTCACGGTAGGCCAGTGGATAGCGCTCAGTGGCAGACTCTGACAAGCGCACCGAAACCAGATAATCACTGGTATCCCGCACCTGGCGCATAATCTGCTCCGGCACATTGATATGTACCCGCAGCTCGGTAATATTTTGCACTCTTAATAACGGTGTGCCTGCAGCTACTGTCGCAAAACGCTCGACAATACGCCGGGTCACCAGCGCATCGAAAGGTGCTTTCAGTTGGGTATAGTCCAAATTACGTCGGGCATTTTCCAGCGCGACCCGGGCAATCTCAAAATTGGTTTGTAACTGATCAAAAGCAGACGGTGTTAAAATCCCCTGCTCACGCAACGGCTTGCCCCGCTCTAAATCACGGCTGGCCTGCGCCAACTGCACTTCGGCTTGTTCCACTGCTAACCGGTAATCTGCCGGGTCCAGCGCGGCCAGCAATTCCCCTGCCGGAACCACCTGACCTTGCTGCACGGGTAGCTCTGTTACTCTGCCGCCAACCTGAAACGCCAGATCCACTGTACTTACGGCATCAATACGCCCGACAAAATGCCGGCTACTGGCCTGATCTTCGCCATTAACGGTATAAAGTTTCACCGTTGGCACCGCCACTGTTGCCTGCTGTGGTGCGTCCGAGCAGGCACTTAGCCCGACGACTAAACTGGCAATCCACCATGATGATTTCAGTGTCAATTTCATGCTTGCAGCTCCCGTGCCTGTTGCACTAATAATTGTTCCAAATCGATTCGCTCCTGCTCAGTGAAGGGCGAAATCTGCAATAAATCGTGAAAAACTAGGGCTTCGCTGGCTAAAAACAATAACAAGGCCTGAGGTGATTGCTGATGCTCGGCCTGCACCTGCTGCAGCATCGCAATATTGTGCTGCTGTACCGGTTTAAGTAAGGCTGGTTGCTCAGCCGCAGCGGCCAAAATGGCCATAGCAGTATTGCCGGCAATTTGCCGGGTAAAGGATGCGCGAGTTTGCAGCAACGCAGCCAGCGTCGATTGCTCCAGTTGCGTCTGTTGCTCGCGCCGGCAATCGGCCTCATCCAGTAGATGCTGCACCATAGCGCTGATCAGTGCTTCCTTGCTTGGAAAGTGATAGATCAAGCCCCCCTTACTGACGCCTGCCGCTTTGGCAACAGCGTCCAGAGTAACTTTGCCGGCGCCCTTGTCTGCTGCAACGCTAAGCGCGGCTTGAATAATCTGGCTGACGGTGATCTGGGCCTTTTTGCTCAATATGTTACTCCTGTGTTCCGCCGGGCTGGGATTACGGCCTGGCAGGTCACAAAAAACCGACTGGTTGGTACAGTAAATTATTATAGAATAACTGGCTTAAACTGCAATAAGCCGGCTGAAAAATGACTATATTTTAGTTATTCTCGCTATAGGCTTGGGAAAGCAATAAATTAAAATCAATAAAAACAATGCATTAATACCTGGCATACTATTGGCAAGTATAGCAGGGAATTAAATCACTGCTGACGGATAGCGGCTGTCAGCGTGCGGGTTCAGCCTTATACACAAAAAAAGGATAGGATGATGAGCGTACTGCGGCTAATTTTTAATTTCTTCTGGTTTATTTTAGGCGGCTTTGTGATGGGGCTGGCTTGGTGGCTGATTGGGCTGATTTGTTTTATCAGTATTATCGGTATTCCATTTGGCCGCGCCTGCTTTGTGATGGGTGAACTGGCATTCTGGCCCTTTGGTCAGGACACCATCAACCGCCGCTATCTGAATAAGGCGGACGACATCGGCACTGGTGCCCTTGGTACTATGGGGAATATTATCTGGTTTGTGCTGTTTGGTATCTGGCTGGCCATTGGCCATTTGTTCCATGCTATTGTCTGCTTTATCACAATCATTGGTATCCCCTTTGGTCTGCAGCATCTGAAACTGGCCGGCCTGGCAGTAGCCCCCATTGGCAAAACGGTGATTAATAAGCAGCGTCTGGTCTGATCCCGGAACCTGGCCCAGGCGTAGAAGCGGCATCTGAGTAGCACTATAGTATGTCGATGATTACGCCTCTGGGTTATGCGGGTTTAATTCCCTTTGTTTTGTTACCATTTTGCAGCCTGCTCTGGCCTTTGCTTGCTCCAGCACAGGCCATGCTGTTGTTTCAGTTCTACAGCTGCCTGATCTTAGGTTTTATGGCTGGCGTGCTATGGCCGGTATTATACCAGGCGCCCGAGCCGTCAAGCCGGGCCCTGTGGGTAGTCAGCTTTCCGGTACTGGCGATCCTGGCATTAGCACTGCTGCCTGCATATAGCCTGCTGGCGCTCGCCCTGTTATTTGCAGCCTTAAGGTGTTATGAGATTATCAGCGGTATTAATCAGCGCTATGCTTTGCCTTACCGTAGCCTGCGCAATCAGCTCACTGTCGTCGTAATACTGTGTCATCTGGGGTTTTATGTCGCCTACTAAGGTCAGCACCACTGTAAATAAAAAAGTGGATAGAAAGCTGTTTTTCGATGGCAGCTGCAAACTATGCCGGCATGAAATGAGCTGGCTGGGTCCGAAACTCAGCGACAAAATTGAGCTGGTTGATATCAGTGCGCCCGACTTTACCGGCTTTGCCGGGGTTAAGCGCAGCGCCATGCAGGCTGAAATCCATCTGTGGGATGGCAAGCGCTTTATTACTGCCCTACCCGCTACACTTTACTACTGGCGTTTAGCGGGTCTGCGCTTTTTACCCTGGCTTTTGAGTTTACCGCTTATTACTACGCTGGCAAACCGGGCGTATTATTTCTGGGCAGCCCGCCGCAAAGGCTGTAGCGATGGCCAATGTGACCTTTAACCGACGCAATATGCAGTCAAATCTGAACAGCCCGAGCCCAGAGAGTAAATAAATGCGTCGTCCCCGTCGTGCGCCCAGCCGGGCGCAAATTCATACCGATGCCCAGCTGTTGGCGCTGCACCAGCTAATTGCCGATAAGCTATTGGCTCAGCCTGAGTTGGCAGCGCCGCTACTGGAAAAACTGGAACTGCGCTATCAGAGCGGTTTAATTAAACATTGGGGCTATATCCGCTGGTACAGTATGCTAAGCCAGCTTGACCAGCCGGAACTGTTTCGTCGCGCCCTACTGGAAGACAGTGAGAGTATGCGCCGGCTACGCCGCAAAACGCTGCTAACCGGTATTCTGACCGAAACCGAACGACAACAGGTGTTAAGCCAGGAATTTTCTGGCTAAGATAAGTTAATTACTACAACAACTACTCCAAGGAACTGCTTATGCACGCTCGATCCTATCTGGCGCTGTGCTGCACGCTTGCCCTGTGCGGTACCGCTATGGCCAGTGAAGGCAGCCGGCTATTACGCCAACCCGATATTTCAGCCAATCATCTGGTATTTGTTTACGGTGGCGACCTGTGGCTGGCGAACCGTGATGGCTCGTCACCACGGCAACTGACCAATCACCCGGCGGCAGAGTTTGCGCCAAAGTTCTCACCTGACGGCAAGTGGATCGCATTTTCAGCCAGTTACGATAACAATACTGATGTCTATCTGATGCCGGTAAGCGGTGGTCCGGCACAGCGTCTAACCTGGCATCCCGGTGCCGATACCGTCAATGGCTGGAGCCCGGATGGTCGCAAGGTCTTGTTCGCCTCGAACCGCGAAGTGGCTAATAGCCGCAGCAATCAGCTGTATCAGGTCGCCGTAACCGGCGGCTATGAAGAAAAACTGATGCAGGCTGTCGCCTTCGAAGGCCAGCTGTCGGCCGATGGCAAAAAATTGGCGTACCGTCCAAACAATATGGCGTATAGCGGCAGCAGCGGCTGGCGGCTGCATCGTGGTGGCAGCACGCCACCGATCTGGATCCTCGATCTGGAACAAGCTCAGCTGGAAAAAGTGCCACAACCCAACGCCAATAACCTCAATCCGTTTTGGTTAAATAATGAGGTGTATTTTTTATCCGATCGCGATAATCAGGCGGTTAATCTGTTCCGCTATCGCAACCAGCAGGTAGAGCAGTTAACCACACTGCGGGATTGGGATATCCGCTCGGCAGCCGGTTTTGATAATCAGGTGGTATATGAGGCTGGGGGCTATTTATACCAGCTGGATCTGACCAGCGGTCAGAGTCAGCAATTGGTGGTGCAACTTAATACGCAATCGGAACAACGGCGGCCGCAGTGGAAAGATGCCAGCAAAACGCTGACCTCGGCCCGTTTATCTGCCACCGGCCAGCGAATTCTGGTTAGTGCCCGCGGTGATATCTTTACCGTACCGGCCAAAGAGGGTTCGACGCGCAATCTGACGCAAAGTGCCGGCGTGCGGGAATTTGATGCCCACTGGAGCCCGGACGGCAGCAAAGTGGCCTATATTTCGGATCAGGGTAATCAGCATCAGCTGCTGATCAGTAATCAGGATGGCAGCAGCCAGGCAACCACTATTGCTCTTGGGAGCAGCGGTTACTACAACCTGCTGAGCTGGTCACCGGATGCCAATGTGCTGGTCTATCAGGACAGCAACCTGAATTTGTATGCTTATGATTTAAAGCGCAAACGCGAAGCCAAGCTGGATACGTCATTACGCCGGCAGAATTTTAGCGTCAGTTTTTCACCGGATAGCCGCTATCTGGCTTATACCACCGTGGGCGAAAATTACTTTAGCCAAATCAAGATCTATGACTTTACGCTGCAACGCAGTCAACAGTTAACCGATGGCTTGAGCCATGCCACCAGCCCGGTATTTAGTCAGGATTATCTGTACTTCGCGGCCTCGGTAAATACCGGCCCGGCTCAGGTGGGGCTGGATCTGTCGACGCGGGAGCGGCCGGTGCGCTCAGCGCTTTATGCTGCAGTGCTTGCCGCTAACGGCAAGTCGCCGTTGTTACCGCGAAGTGATGAAGAGAGCCCGAAAGCGACGGCAGCAAAAACCGAGGCCGATGATAAGGCGGCGACTGTCAAGCCGGTGCAGCTGGACCTGATCGGCATTCAGGATCGGATTGTCGGCTTACCGGTTGCCGAGCGCAACTACAGCCGGCTTAGCGTCGCCAGTGATGGTGCCCTGTTCTATCTGGAGCTGCCACAAAGCGGTGCCAGTAACGAGCCACCAGGCAGCGATAACCGCAATAGCGCCAGCTTGTATCGCTTTGATTTTACAGAGCGTAAAGCAGCGTTAGTTCAGCAAGGGCTGAATGACTACGAGCTGAGCAGTGATGGCAAAAAATTGTTACTGGTCAGTTTACCGAACCGGCTGCAACTGGCTGATGCGGTCGCCAAGCCTGAACCTAAAGCCCTGGATCTGAGTCAGGTGCGTAGCTTTATCGATCCGGCTGTGGAATGGCAGCAAATCTTTGATGATGCCTGGCGGATGCAGCGCGATTACTTCTACGATCCGGCGTTGCATGGTATTAACTGGCAAGGTATTTACGATAAGTATCAGCCGATGCTGGCGCATGTGCAGCGCCGGGAAGATCTGAACGACGTGCTGGTCGAGATGATTGCCGAGCTACAGGTTGGCCATAACCGGATTGGTGGCGGCGATGTATACCAGGCCGCTGCGACGGGTGTTGGCTTACTGGGTGCCGATTTTGCAATTGATAATAATCGCTACCGAATCCAAACTGTATATCAGGGCGATCGCTGGAGCCCCTTCCTGCGCGCGCCGCTGGCGACGCCTGGCGCCAGTGCCAAGGCCGGTGATTACCTGCTGGCCATTAACGGTGTCGAGCTCACTGCTGCGCAAAATATCTATCAGTTGTTAGATAATACGGCCGGCAAGCAAGTTCGCCTGACACTGGCCGACGATGTGCGTGGCCGTAACAAACGCGATATTACTGTAGAGCCCGTGACCGATGAAAGTCAGCTAAGACTCTGGCATTGGGTAGAAAACAATCGTAAACGGGTTGAAGAAAAGACTCAGGGCCAGGTTGCCTATGTTTACCTGCCAAATACGGCCGATGGCGGTTTCTACTTCTTTAACCGGATGTTCTTTGCGCAAACCGAAAAGCCGGCGCTGATTATTGATGAGCGGAAAAATGGTGGCGGTCAGGCGGCGAACTATATCACCGAAATTCTGGCCCGGCCTTTCCTGGCCGGCTGGAAAGATCGGGCCGGCGCCGGCTTTACCACACCAGGTGCCGGTATCTATGGCCCGAAAACCATGCTAATTGACCAGGATGCCGGCTCAGGCGGCGACTTCCTGCCCTGGGCCTTTAAACGGTTGGGCCTGGGCAAAACCATTGGTACCCGCACCTGGGGTGGTCTGATTGGTATTTCGGCGAATCCAGCGATGATCGATGGTGGCTTCCACGTAGTGCCTTATTTCCGCTTCTATACGCCGGATGGTGAATGGCGGGTAGAAAACGAAGGGGTGGCGCCGGATATTGAGGTAGAGCTCGATCCGATCGCCGTCAACCGTGGCATCGATGTGCAGCTGGAGCGTGCAATTGAACACACGCTGCAACAGCTAAAAGCCAACCCACCGCAGGACCACCGGCAGGCACCAGCCATGCCAACCAAGTTGGGATTATAAGCATTAGTGCTGCATACAAACGCAGCACGCTCTAATCAAACGCCGGCACAGATTTCACGCTGTTGCCGGCGTTTTTTCGCCCGGCACCACTATACTTAACCCAGTATTTAAGCCGGAGCCAAAGCGACCAATGGAAGCCCCCACTAAAGCACAAATTCTCGACACCGCCTTACAGCTGGCTACGGCCAGCAGTTGGGAGCAATTGCGGCTATGCGATATCGCCTCAGCCCTCAACTGTCCGCTCAGTGCGCTCTATCAGCAGATCAGCACCAAAGATCAGCTGGCCGACGCCTGGTTTGATCGTGCCGATCAACAAATGCTAAGCCACTGCTATCAGGGGCGGTCAGCAAGCGAGCGCTTATATTTGGCCATTAGCAGCTGGCTTAATGCTCTGGCCCCTTATCAACAGCAAACCGGGCAAATGTTGCTGTATAAGCTGGAACCGGGTCATGTTCATCTGCAGGCAGCGGCGCTGCTTAGGATCAGCGCGACGGTGCAGTGGCTGCGCGAAGCAGCAGCACTTAGTGCCAGTGGCCTGGCGCGAATTGGTCAGGAACTGGCACTCAGCGCGCTTTTTGTCGGGGTTTTTGTGCATTGGTTAAATGACCGTTCAGACGGGCAACAGCAAACGCTGCAGCTGCTGCAACGAAAACTGAGTGCCGGCGATAAGCTGGGCTTGTGGCGCTGATGTTGGTAAGCTAATGACCGCGCCTTTGCTGCCACAGCAGATATAAACCACAGAGCATAATCACAGTGGCACCAAGCAAAACACTGCGCCCCGGATACAGTTGCCATAACGCAATATCAAAGCCAATGCCCCACAGCAGGGCTGTATACTCAAAGGGCGCGACTATTGCCGCCGGCGCAATGCGAAAGGCTTCGGTAATCGTAATTTGCCCCAGAAAGCCACAGACACCAATCAGCAGATAGACCGGCCATAGCTGCGCTTGTAACGGCTGCCAGTTCGGCAATGCCAGCGCCGTGGCGCCCAGGGTTAAAAAGGTCATCAGCCAGAACACCATATTGGCAGCACTGTCTGAGCGCGCCAAAACCCGCACCGAAATTGCCGACACGGCGTAGCAACAGGCCGCCAACAGTGCCGCTAAAGCCCCTAAACTTAGCCACTGCCCGGCATCCGGTTTTAACATATAACACACCGCCGCCAGGCCAATCACCAACACCAGATACTGCCGCGGTGCCACATACTCTTTCAGCCACCAGGCCGACAGCAGGGTAATAATAAAGGGCGCGGCAAAGAAAATGGCATAAGCGTCGGCCAGTGCCAGCGTTTGCAAGCTAAACACAAAGGCCCAAAGCATAGTAATTCCGAGCGCTGCGCGCAGCAGATGCAGCGACCAGCGGGTTTGCAAAATCTGCTTAATGGCACCACTGCTGCATAACCAAATTACTACCAGCGGCCAGGCTAAGGCGCCACGCAGTGCGGTGATTTGCATCGGGCTATGGTAAGCAGTCAAGGCTTTCATACCGGCATCCATCGCCGAAAAAAACGCCACCGCCAGCAGCATAGCGATAATACCGCGCAGCGGACGGTCAATCAGGGGTTGCGACATGAAGCAGGACCTTTAGCAAGCACAGCAGCAGGATAGTGAGGGCGCAGATTATACCAATTTGCTAAGGCAACTGCATCAGCGCTTATCGACGCGTTACACCGTTCGACTCCGGTATGCTTGTCGTACCGGAGTCGCGATCTGCGATATGACTTAAGGATTGAGCTTATAAATGACATTCACGCTTTTTTGCAACGTAATCTGCTTCGGCGCTAATAAGGCCCCGGCCATGCCGCTGTCAGCACTCATTTTCTCCAGCCGGCCATAACTTACCTGGCCACCGCCAAAGCCAAAATCACCGGCCAGATTACCGAAACCGGCGTTCTCGGTTATGGCAAACACGGTGCTAAGCTTTACGCCTTGCGCCGCGGCTAAGCGGTTGGCACGGGCACGGGCATCCGCGCCGGCTTTTTCACTTAGCGTCAGTTCAAATTCCTCGCGTTTGCTGTGATCAAAGCTGCTGTGAATAGAAAAAATCTGTGGCTGGGTAAACAAATAATCCATCACCGTCACATACTGCTCCAGATTGGTCAGCGTCAGGGTGATCGGCTGGCTGGCTTCATAACCGGTAATGGTTCTGTCCTGATAGTCTTTATACAGCGCTTCTTTATTGATTTGTGCCGCATCCAGTGCTTTCTCAGTTAAGCCTTGTGTTTGCAAAAACTTCAGCAAACTTTCGCCTTGCTGATACACAGCCCGGGTAGCCTGTTCAGCAGTTGCCCCCGTCTGGCGTAAGACAAAGCGGATCTGAGCTTTGTCGGGGGCCACTTCCAACGTCGCCTGACCGGTAACATTGATAAACGGAAAATCAGGTAACGGACTGGCGGTGACACTGGCAGCAGCAACTAACAGACTAAAAGCGGTGGTTAATCTCAGCATGATGGTTCTTCCCTTTACATAAGTGCGACTATTACATACCTTGTTGACTGTACTTTAGCTGAATAAGAATAAGGTTTGCTATGTTACTGCGTTTTTCTGCACTATCTTCTGCACGTGCTTCTGCACTGGGCGCGTTGCTGTTAGGTAGCTCATTAATCCAAGCCGCTGATGATGCCTATACCTACGCCAATTTAAAGGATGTGAAAGTCAGCCATCTCTATCTGGATTTGGCGGTCGATTTTGAACAAAAAACCCTGACCGGTTTTGCCGATTTGACGTTAACCTGGCAAAACCAGAGCGCCAATACCGTTTATCTCGATACCCGGGACTTAATCATTAAACAGGTGTATGCCCGCCGCGCTGATGGTCAGTGGCGTAAAGTGCCCTTTAGTCTGGCCGCAGCTGAGCCGGTGCTGGGTAGTAAGCTGACGATAGAGCCGGGTTTTCAGGCCGATACGCTACGAATTCACTATCAATCGCAACCGCAGGCCTCAGGCTTGCAATGGCTGAGCAAAGAACAAACTGCAGCGAAAACTCAACCCTTTATGTTTAGCCAGAATCAGGCGATTCATGCCAGAAGCTGGATCCCCATCCAGGATACGCCCGCGGTGCGCCTGACTTATAGTGCCCGCATTCAAACCGATAAAGACCTGCTGGCGGTAATGAGTGCGCCAACCGCACCCGGCGCAGCGCGTAGTGGCGATTACCGCTTTACTATGCCGCAGGCGATCCCGCCTTATTTGCTGGCCATCGCCGTCGGTGATCTGGAATTTAAAGCCATGAGTGCGCAAACCGGCGTTTATGCCGAAGCTTATATTCTGGAGGCCGCCGCCAAAGAGTTTGCCAGCACGCAACAGATGATCGATGTAACTGAACAGCTATACGGTGACTATCGCTGGGGCCGTTATGATTTACTGATCTTACCGCCCAGCTTTCCGTTTGGTGGCATGGAAAACCCGGTGCTGTCTTTTATTACGCCGACCGTAGTCGCTGGCGATGGCAGCCTGGTCAATCTGATTGCCCACGAGCTGGCGCATTCCTGGTCCGGCAATCTGGTCACCAATGCGACCTGGCAGGACTTGTGGTTAAACGAGGGCTTTACCTCCTATGTCGAGAACCGCATTATGGAGCAGGTGTTTGGCACAGACCGCGCCATTATGGAGCAAGCCCTGTCGGTGCAGGATCTAAAGCAAGAATTGTCCAGTATGGATCCGGACGATAGCCGGCTCTACCTCGATCTGAAAGGCCGCGATCCGGATGATGCTTTTAGTGGCGTGCCCTATACCAAGGGACAACTGTTTCTGATGTTTTTGGAAAGCCGCTTTGGCCGTGAGGTCTTTGATCCTTTCGTTAGAAAATACTTCGATGACCATGCCTTTCAAAGTATCACTACGGCCGCCTTTGAGGCTTACTTAACAGCGAATTTGCTGGATAAGCATCCCGGCAAAGTCAGTGCCGCCGAAGTGCAGGAATGGATCCATGGCCGGGGTTTACCGGCGACAGCCCCCAACCCGCAATCAGATGCCTTTGTCAGGGTACAACAACATAGCAATGCCTGGTTATCAGGTTTACGCACCCTGGATGAGCTACCAACGGCAGACTGGACAGTGCACGAGTGGCTGTATTTTATCAATAACCTGCCGCTGAGCATTAGCCCCGGCCAGTTACAGCAGCTGGATAATGGCTTTAACCTGACGCAATCGACCAATAGCGAAATTGCCCACGCCTGGTATCTGTTAGCCCTAAAAACCGGCTACCGCGAAGTGCTACCGGCATTAGAGCGCTATCTGATTAGCATCGGGCGGCGCAAACTGATCCTGCCACTGTACCGCGAGCTGGCGAAAACGCCGGATGGTCTGGCCTTTGCCCGTAAGGTCTATCAACAGGCGCGGCCAGGTTATCACCCACTGGCGCAGGGCAGTGTCGATGAGATTCTAAAGCAATAACAAAAGGGCTCTACAGCACCCTTACCATGCCAATCAGGGCGCCAGCCAGCACCAGTAACCAGGCTGGCAGGCGCCAGAATTGCAGCGCAATAAAACCCAGCAGTGCCAGCGCAAAATCAGTGGCTCCGAACACACTACTTTGCCAGATTGGCTGATATAGCGCTGACAGCAAAATGCCGGTGACACTGGCCCCCACGCCAGCCATTAAGCGACTGACGTTATTAGAAGCGCGCAGTTTCTGCCAGTACGGCAGTACCGCAGCCAATACCAGAAAAGACGGCAAAAAGATGGCCAGCAGCGCCACTACCCCACCCCACACACCGCTTAGTTCACCATTACTGGCGGCACCTAAAAAAGCGGCAAAGGTAAACAAGGGGCCGGGTACCGCCTGCGCTGCCGCATAACCGGCAATAAAGTTATCAGCGCTGACGAGATCCGTTGGCACCACTTCGGCCTGTAACAATGGCAACACCACATGCCCCCCGCCAAACACCAGCGCACCGGCACGGTAGAAAATATCGAACATGGTGACAACAGCACCGGGATAGAGCTGCGCCACTAGCGGTAAACCGAATAACAAGACCAGAAATAACAGACCGTAAGCCTTGGCTGCCGTATTCGACACGGTAAGAGGTAAGGCAGAGGCTGCAGCGGCTGCTTCCTGCTTTAACAAAAAATAACCGAGCAGCGCGCCAAGCAGGATCACTACAGGTTGTAACCAGATAACCGGAAATAACAGCAACAACACCGCACTTAGCGCCATAATGCTGACTTTTGACACCGTATTACATAAACTTTTTGCCATCCCCCAAACCGCATGAGCGACCACCGCTACTGCCACCAGCTTTAAACCCTGCAAGGCCCCCTGCAACAGCGGGCTTTGTAACATCGCCAAACTGAGGCTAAACGCAATCAACACCGCGGCAGATGGCAACGTAAAACCAAGCCAGGCCGCCAACGCACCGCGATAACGGCCACGTAATAACCCAAGCGCTAAACCAACCTGACTACTGGCCGGGCCGGGTAAGAACTGGCACAACGCCACCAGTTCAGCATAGTCGCGTTCAGTCAGCCATTTACGTTTTTCAACAAACTCGGTACGAAAATAACCAAGATGCGCTACCGGCCCGCCGAAGGAGGTCAGGCCCAGTACCAGGAAAATCCGGAAGATGCTCCAGAAGTTATTTGTCGATGTCTCAGTCATGTTTTTAATCATTATTCCTTGCTAAATTCTGCTCGCTCGCAGATGTCATTTAAGCCCTTAGCCACTCTATTTTAAACGCTACCGTTACACATAGTTACGCAGATTCAAACCCGTTGCATCCGGCGGCAAGCACACCGTACAACTTTGACGGGACACGCTGTTAATACATCCCTGTACGGTTACAAACTTCATCCTGAAGTTTGCCCTACGGGCCAGCTAAAGCTGTTCAAATTTGCTCCCGGCAAATTTGTGTCATTTTTCATCCCTGAAAAATACATTCCCTTACAAAGTGCACGGAATGCTTACCACCTCGTTCACTATCGTGCCGCCAAAAGTATTATCAGAGGGCATGAATGTCATTCACCAGCTTCGGATGATCATTGCCGCTGCGTTAGCAGTTTTCGAACGAGGCGGTAAATGCATAGTACACTTTGGCTGGGGACGTCTTTCGCATGGATGCGAAAGAGGAGCCCCCAGGGATGGGTTCACGGCGTGCCCCAGCAAAGTTGTACGGCGCGTTTAGCCGCCGGATGAACCTATCCAGACGATTCAGCATATCAAACCGAAAGCTAACTTACCCATGCTGTATGACGGTAATATTACTGCAACAATCCGTCACCAACAAAAACGCCGCAGTACTTAGCTACGGCGCTTTAATGAAATAACACGAATCCGTTATTTCAGATGCGTTTGCAGGAAACTTAAATACGCCTCCTGCGCTTTAATCCGGTTAGCTTTTACCGCAAACCCATGACCTTCGTCCGGGAACAACACATACTCCACCGGCACATTATTAGCACGGATCGCCGCCACCATCTCATCGCTCTCAACCTGTAACACCCGCGGGTCGTTAGCGCCCTGCACGACCAATACTGGGGCTTTAATATTACCGGCATGAAACAGCGGCGAAATACGACGCAAACGTTCACCATCAACGGCCGGATCGCCCAACTCATCGTACAGCGACTGACGGAAACTCTCCCACCATGGCGGAATGCTCTCCAGCGTTCGAACCCAATTGGTAACACCGAAGATATTAATGCCAGCATCAAACTCATCGGTAAAGGCCAGTGCCGCCATCGTCAGATAGCCACCATAGCTACCACCCATGACCACTATCTTGTCGCCATCAATCCAATCCAGGCTTTGCAGGTACTTTTTGCCATAGACGATGTCTTGTAAGTCATCTTCACCATGCCGTTTATCATCAAGATGATAGAAAGTTTTACCGTAACCGGACGAACCCCGGTTATTGACACCAAACACCGCATAACCATGATTGACCAGATGCTGCATCATCGCACTGTAGCCCTGGCGGGTTTGGCCGCCCGGACCACCGTGGATCCAGATAATGCCGGGGACTTTGTTGCTGCTACTGGCCTGCTTAGGTTTATACAGTAAACCGGGAATTTCCAGGCCATCGAAACTTTTAAAGCGCTCGATCGAGCTTTGCACCAGATGCGCGGCATCCATACCCGCAGCCAGGGTTTGGGTTAGCTGGGCCACGCTATCGGTGCCCAGACGCCAGACGAACAAGTTTGACGGTGAGGTATCTGAGTTCACATAAAACACCATGGTGTTTTCATCGGCCGAGAAACTGACACCCCGTAAATCGCCGGCTGGATAAGCCGGCATTTGCAGTTTTTGCCCGCTGCTCAGATCGGTAATGGTTAACTCAGTACGGGCATCGGCATTCACCCCCACCACCTGATAACGGCCTGATTTCGAGAAATACAGGAAAGAAACATCCCAATCGGCGGCGATATAGGCACTGTGTTCAGCCGTCGCCAGATCATAACGCCAGGCTTGATTAAATTCGCCATGACCATTGGTACTGTAAATCAGGGCCTTATTATCAACGGTAAAGGTATAAGCCCCATGTTGGATATTGCCATCGGTAGGCGTAATCAACTTAGGTTCTGCTTTATCGGCCTGTAAATCGACCAAAAACAGATCGGAATCAGAGTTAGAGTTAGTGCGGCTAAGCGCCAGATAGCGGCCATTCGGACTGACCGCTTCTAAATTAAAACCGGTATTGTTTTCAAACAACATGCTACGGCTGTAGTCCACACTGCTGTATTGATACAAATCGAAAAAGCGGTTATCCCGCTCGTTGGTCATAATAAAGAAATGCACATCGTCCTGATGCCAGCCCACCATCTGCGCCTTTAGCTTGTCGCCCGGCGTTAAGTCTTTACTGCTGCCATCGGGCAGTTGCACATAAACGTGGTTTAACTCATTGCCACCCTGATCGGCGGTATATAAAAAGCGATCATCCTTAGGAAACCAACTGATACCGTTATATGCATCGCTGGTCGATTGGGTTAACTGCGTTGGGGCGCTGCCATCTACCGGATAACGGTAGACATTAAAAATACCACTGGCATCGCTGGTTACCAGTACCGCAGTGCCGTCATGACTTAGTGAAGAGCCATAGAGGGTGGTGGTGTTAAAAAAGGTTTCAGCCGAATACTGCGGCACTGTCTGACTTACCGCTGCCTGTGGTGGCGGAGTAGCCGTTTTTTGCTCTGCCGGTGGCGAGCAGGCCGCTAATAAAGCGGCGCAAGATAACGCTAAAATTGAAGCAGACCAACGCATATCACTCTCCTCTTGCTGTTTTTTTGTTCCAGTCCGCTTCAGTCTAGTGTAAAAAAACAACAAAAGAAAAATTAATCTGCTCAACCCGTTACCTGTGCCGATATCTGACAGCGCCGCAATGCCCAGGTACAAGCCACAGCCCCGAGCAACAGTAACCCTGAGATCCACAAACACGCCACTAAACCATAGGCCTGAAACGCCCAGCCGGATAATAAAGTGCCGACTAAGCGCCCGGCCGCGTTTGCCATATAATAAAAGCCGACATCCAGCGAGACACCGTCACGATTGGCACTGGCCACAATTAAATAGCTGTGCAAACTGGAGTTAATGGCAAATACCGCACCGTAGAGCAGCAAACCGAGCAGCAGCGCCCACAACGGCTCGCCACTAAATAGCATCGCCAGGCCGATCAGCCAGGGTAAGGCAGCCAGCACCAACGCCCAATGCAGCGCTGTACCGGCTGCCGGTGGCGCCTTTTTACTGCTGCGGGTAAGTGCTGGCGTAAGAGCTTGCACTATGCCATAACCAATCACCCAGCAGGCTAAAAAGGCCCCGACCGCACTTTGTGACCAACCGGCGCTGCTGGCAAGATAAATGGGCAGTGCTATGACAAACCAGACATCGCGCGAGGCAAACAAACAAAACCGCGCCGCCGATAGCCAGTTTAAACTGGCACTTTTTGACAGCAACTCGGTAAATTTGGGTTTGAAACTTTTTCTCCCCAGATCCTTTTTCAGCAGCAACAAACTGAGGATCCACACCAGCAAGAGCGCAGCCGCCATCGCTGCCATTGCGCCCTGAAATCCCAGCAACGCCAGCAATAGACCACCGAGGAAAAACCCGACGCCCTTTAGCGCATTCTTGGAGCCGGTTAGTACCGCCACCCACTTATACAGCGCCCCTTGGGCC
This sequence comes from Alishewanella jeotgali KCTC 22429, assembly GCF_000245735.1. Taxonomy (GTDB): domain Bacteria; phylum Pseudomonadota; class Gammaproteobacteria; order Enterobacterales; family Alteromonadaceae; genus Alishewanella; species Alishewanella jeotgali. Next base: position 96,541 of record NZ_AHTH01000049.1, on the reverse strand, counting down.
TCATCCGGTAGCAATAACTTGATGGCGCTTTTCGCGCTCATTTTATTCAGATCTTTGGCAATACCTGAAATCGCTTGCACCACCATTACCCACAGTACCGTTAGCATATCGGCAGGAACTAACAACATACTGAGCGCAATAATTTGCAGAAACAAACCGATATTCATCGTCTTGTTTAAGCCGAGCCGGGCACCGAGCCAGCCGCCGGTGAGGTTAGTTACAATCCCGAAAAACTCGTAAAACAAGAATAACGAGGCAATGGCCAGTGGCGAGTAACCCAGCTGATAAAAATGCAGCACAATCAGCATGCGCAGCGCACCGTCGGTCAGCGTGAAGGCCCAGTAATTACCGGTAACGACCAGATATTGTTTGATATCGCTGCGCATAGTCATCATATCGTCATTTAGTCTGCCAAACCGACTAATTTCGCCAGTTCGACCGTGCGATTGGCATAACCCCATTCGTTGTCGTACCAGGCATAAATTTTTACCTGAGTACCATTTACTACCATAGTCGATAAGGCATCAATAATACTGGAGCGTGGGTCGGTTTTATAATCCACCGATACCAGCGGCCGGCTTTCATAACCCAAAATACCTGCCAGCTCACCTTCAGCTGCAGCCTTAAGCATGGCATTCACTTCCTCTGCGGTAGTGGCGCGCTCGACTTCAAACACGCAATCCGTTAACGAGGCATTAGCCAGTGGCACCCGCACCGCGTGGCCATTTAAGCGGCCCTTTAACTCCGGGAAGATCTCGGTAATAGCGGTCGCTGAACCGGTGGTGGTCGGAATTAAACTGGCACCACAAGCGCGGGCCCGGCGTAAGTCTTTATGGGGTGTATCTAAAATCGATTGCGTATTGGTTAAATCATGAATCGTGGTAATAGAGCCATGCTTAATCCCCAGTTGTTCGTGGATCACCTTAACCACCGGCGCTAAACAGTTAGTGGTACAACTGGCTGCAGTAACAATGCGATGTTCTGCGGCATTAAATAACTGCTGATTCACGCCCATCACCACATTCAGCACTCCGGCTTCTTTTACCGGTGCACTTACCACCACCCGCTTTACGCCCTGCTCCAGGTAAGCTTGTAGCGCGGCTTTGGTTTTCATCTTACCCGAAGCTTCAATCACCAGATCACAACCGGACCAGTCAGTATCGGCAATGGCTTTATTGCCGCTGACCTGAATGGTTTTGCCATTAATAAGTATGGTATCGCCAGCCGCCTCAGCTTGATGCTGCCAGCGGCCATGCACTGAGTCAAAGTTCAGTAAATGGGCAAAGGTTGCAGCATCGGCTGCCGGATCATTGATCTGTACAAACTCAAACTCTGGCCAATCAAAGGCCGCACGCAGGGCCAGGCGGCCAATCCGGCCAAAGCCGTTAATACCAACTTTAATCGTCATCAGTAAATCCTTCTGTCAGGCGCCAGCTAGCGCGTTAAAATAATCAATATGTGGCGGCAGGCTTAGCGCATGCGGCCGGATCTGCTTAATACTGCTCAGGATCTGTGCTTTAGCGACACCGCGTTCGGCCAGCAATTGTGCTGCTGCCAGCGAAGTGCGACCTGAGCCGCCTTTGCAATGAATCGCCACGCTCTGCTGCTGGCTAAGTAACTGCTGTATGGCGGGGCCGGCACTTTGCCAGGCCTGCTGAAAGGCTTCACCCGGCGCACAGTCATCCTCTATCGGGCAATGAAACCAGGTTAAGCCAGCTGCTGCGCATTGCTCAGCCAGATCCGTGACCTGAAGCGCCGCCAGCTCAGTTGCCGGTGTTAGCGTTAACACGGCTTTGGCACCCGCTGCTTTAAGTGTCGCTAACGCCTCAGCCACAGAGGTGCCCTTGGTACCGGGGCAAGGGGTGAAAATAAAGTTCACATCATTAACCTGTAGCACATCATAAGGGTGTGACATAAATCGCTCCAAAAGGCTGAGTGTCAGCTTGTTTTAAACCAGTGCCGGGTACGATTGGCAAACCATACCAACGATAGCATCACCGGCACCTCGACCAGGACGCCAACCACGGTCGCCAGCGCAGCTGCCGAGTGCAAACCAAAGAGAGCAATGGCTACTGCAACCGCCAGTTCAAAGAAATTACTGGCGCCAATCATGCTGGCCGGTGCCGCGACTTGATGCGGTAACCGCAATTTACAGCCGGCAAAGTAGGTTAAGGCAAAAATCGCATAGGTTTGGATCAACAGCGGTATCGCAATCAGGCCAATCGCCAGGGGTTGCCGGATAATGGTCTCTGCCTGTAGTGCGAATAACAGCAACACGGTGGCAACCAGGCCAGCAATGGAAAAGGGTTTAATTCCGGCAAGAAAGGCAGCCAGTCTGGCAGGCTCTTTCGCCAGCAGCTGGCGGGTTAATACACCTGCGATCAGCGGTAAGACAACATACAGCAATACTGATATCACTAACGTTTGCCAGGGCACAAAAATCTCCGTTACACCCAGCAACAGCGCCGTTAAAGGCGCAAAGGCAAAGATCAGAATCAGGTCATTTACCGATACCTGTACCAGCGTGTAGTTGGCGTCGCCTTTAGTTAATTGACTCCAGACGAACACCATAGCGGTACAGGGCGCTACCCCAAGTAGAATCATACCGGCGATATATTCAGTAGCGGTTTGCGGGTCAACCCAGCCGGCAAACAGCACTTTAATAAATAACCAGCCAAGCAGCGCCATCGTAAAGGGTTTGATCAGCCAGTTGACCACCAGCGTCAGCACTATTCCCGCTGGTTTTTTGCCGACGTCTTTAATGGCACTAAAATCAATCTGCACCATCATTGGATAAATCATGATCCAGATAAAGACGGCGATCACCAGATTGACATGAGCAAATTCCAGCGCGGCAACTTGCTGAAATACGGCAGGTACCGCCAGACCACCCAGCACGCCGGCGAGCATCGCCAGTGCCACCCAAAGGGTTAAATAGCGTTCAAAAATGCCCAAAAGATCACTCCAGATTGCGTTATTAACTACAGCAAAGCTGTTCACGTACCGGCCGTTCGCCCATCGCGTTAAGGTTAGCTAATAGCGGCTGGATGCTGTTGGCGGCAGCAGTGGCAAAGTGCTTAATGCTTTCGCTGGCCCACAGCGGTAAATCTTCGGCCAGGCGATAATACACCCACTGCCCTTGCCGGCGGTCTTGTAACAAGCCAGCTTTACGTAACATCGCCAAATGCCGGGAAATTTTTGGTTGTGTTTCCATCAGTGCCGCCGTCAGCTCACAGACACACAGCTCCTGCTCCGCCTGGATCAGTAGTACGGTATTAAGACGGGTGTCGTCAGACAGTAATTTGCACAGATTTAGTGCGGTGAGTGGCTCGTGCTGATGTTGTTTGTCATACAGCAGCACAAACATACTCAGCCGTTCAGCCAGTTCATGCAAGGTCGTTTCAAAGGCTTTGAGAGTACCCTGTTGTTTGGGATCGCTAAAATCCCAGGCCAGCAGATGTTTGGCTGAAATATCATGGGCACACTCAGCAGCGGTTTTGCTGCACAGTACGATGGCATAATCGAAATGCTGCTGCCGGTGCGCGCTCAGGGGCTTGGAAAACAAACCTTCGGTGCTAATGCCATGCGAGTTTAATACTGCCAATGCCCGGCTATCGGCGGTGCCCGGGTGGCTACCGGCGCTATAAACTTCAAAACGATCGGCATATTTATGTCGGGCTATCGCTTCCGCCATAATGGATCGCGCCGAATTTTCGGTGCAGATAAAAAGGATTTTCGCTAACGCCATGCTGAACCCATGTACGTAAAAACACATATGCACTGCATTGTATATATGTTTTTTCACATATCAAGTCATGGCGCTAAACTTCATAAAACTGTCATAAAACGCTAGCGTCTTAACGCCAATATCCGTTTGGCGCCCAACAACACGATAGCGCCAACAACAGCCCCTACCAGCAAATCCGGATAAGCCGAGCCGGTCCATGCGACTAACAACGCGCCCAGAATCACTCCAAAGTTAATCAATACATCGTTAGCCGAAAAGATCCAGCTGGCTTTCATATGAGCGCCACCCTGCCGATGTTTAGCCAGTAACACCAAGCAACTAACGTTTGCTACTAACGCCAGACTGGCCATGCCCAGCATCAGCGTTGACTGCGGCTCACTGCCATATAGTGCTCTGCGTACAACCTCGGCTAACACGCCAAGCGCCAGAATCGCCTGTAACCAGCCTGCTACTTTGGCAGCCCGAAGCTGTAACTGTAATCCTTTGCCGACGGCGAATAAGGCCAGCAAATAAACCGCTGCATCAGCAAACATGTCTAATGAGTCGGCGAGCAGCGCCATTGACTGCGCGACTATGCCAACAGCAAACTCCAGCACGAACATCATAGCGTTGATTGCCAGCAACCAATAAAGTGTACGTCTTTCAGCTGCCGGATCAGCGGTAAAGCTTTGGCGATCAGCTACGGATGCGGCACGTGAGATGGAAAGCTGTGCTCCCAACCCCAAACTTTGCAGCTTTTTGGTGATCATCGTTGCATCGCCCTGATGCAAGATGGCCAGCTGACGCTGTGCCAGATCAAACTCGAGTTGCACAATCCCATCCAGGTCCTGCAATGCCAGACGGATTAATCGCTCTTCCGATGGACAATCCATTTTCGGAATATGATAAAGGCTATGCCACTTAGCATCGTGGCTGGCGGCTTTAGTAACAGGCTCTTGCTCAGGCTGCACTTTTGCACAACAAGCTGATTGCTGGCAATCCGATTGATTCTCTCTGGTCACGGTAATACCTCAACTGCTGCATATTAGCTGTTACTGTAACACCTGCCCCCCAGCCATTGTAAAGTGGCTAAAACGGCAGTGAGTGCTGGCGCAGAAATTCGGTTACGCCAGCCAGTAGCTCGTGATTTAATGTCAGCTCAAAGGCGGCCAGATTTTCTGCTAACTGGCTGGTACTGGTGGCGCCGATAATGGTCGAACTGACACCATCAACCTGATTCACCCAGGCCAGCGCCAATTGCGCCGCGCTTAGCTGATGGGCGGCAGCCAGTTCACAAAAAGCACGGATCGCCGCATTTGACTCTGGTGTATCGCGAAATAAACCATTGCGCTGCACCAGGGTCCAGCGGCTGGCAGCCGGTCGTTGCCCGTCCAAATATTTGCCGGTTAGGGCACCGCCCGCCAGCGGTGACCAGGGCAAATAGGCGATATTATCGTGCTGGCATTGCTCGATTAGATAGGGCCAGTCTTTGGTATGCAGCGGGCCAAACTCGTTTTGAATCGAGACTATCCGCGGTAAGTTGTGCTCTGCACTGAGCTTTAGGTACTGGCTAATCCCCCAGGGCGTTTCATTCGACAGGCCGCAATAGCGGATCTTGCCAGCCTGCACCAGCTTGCCAAGCGTTTCCAGAATCGCCAGCATCTCTGCTTGCTGCGCTATGCTATCCGTTTCACTAAAGCGTACCTGATTCACGGCATGCCGGCCAAAGTGCGGCGAACGGCGATTTGGCCAGTGTAGCTGGTATAAATCGATATAGTCTGTCTGTAACCGCTTAAGCGAGCCGTCGACTGCGGCAACCAGACTTTGCGGGCTAATATCGCTCCCGTCGCGGATATGCGCCAGGCCGTTGCCGGCGATCTTGGTAGCAAGCACTAACTGCTCTCGTTTGGCGCTATTACGGCTTAACCAGTTGCCAATAATCTGCTCGGTGGCGCCATAGGTTTCTGGCCGCGGTGGAATCGCATACATTTCTGCAGTGTCGATAAAATTCACGCCGGCATCCAGTGCCAGCGCCAGTTGTGCATCGGCATCTGCCTGGGTATTTTGCTGGCCCCAGGTCATGGTACCCAGACAAACCCGTGACACCCGCAGGCCGCTGCTGCCTAAAGTGGTGTATTGCATATGTTGCTCTGTATTCAGGGAAATAAGCGGACTATACCAGATCGCAGGGGGTTTAGATCAGTAGTGCTCTTGCTGATGCCGCACCGATGTTGTTTAAGCCCTTAGCTGCGGTAGAATTTTCGTAACAGCAGCAGGGATGCTGCGGAGGCTGAAAGGGCACAGGGATGTGATCCTTGAAGCCGGTGGAGAAAATTACTACCCTGCTAAGGGCGCTGCTCCGTTCTAAAAGCTACTGTTATCGAAAGTTACGCAGGTTCCAACCTGGTGCATCCGGCGGCTAAACGCGCCGTACAACTTTCCTGGGGCACGCCGTAAACCCATCCATGGGGGCTCCTCTTTTTCATCCCTGAAAAAGACGTCCCCAGAAAAGTGTACTCTGCATTTACCGCCTCGTTCACGATCGTGCCGCCAAAAGTATATTGTCGTGATGCCTAACCGATGCTCTTTAAGCCCTTGGCTGCGGTAGAATTTTCGTAACAGCAGCAGGGATGCTGCGGAGGCTGAAAGGGCACAGGGATGTGATCCTTGAAGCCGGTGGAGAAAATTACTACCCTGCTAAGGGCGCTGCTCCGATCTCAAAGCTACTGTTAGTCATCGTTACACAGATTTTAATTCCGAGCATCCGGCGGCTAAACGCGCCGGATGCTCGGCTCCCAACTCTAGTGATTATCTTCTGCGGCCGGCATGGTAAACACCTCCTCCAGCCAACGCCATACCCGCTGCTGCTGCGCCGCCGAAAACTGATGCCCGTACTCCGGCCAAAGCTCAGTCACCAGCTTTTCGCCGGCGCCATTCGCCTGCCAGATTTGTCGCATCGTGGCAAAAGCCTGCTCAGTGCCAACCGCTGGCATCAGACGATCTTTAGCACCACTGATAAACAATGCCGGTTTAGGTGCTGCTATACCCGCCAGATGCGGGTAATCCAGTTTCGCTGCCAACCCGGGATGTAACATCCAGAACGCCGTTTGGCCGCGTAATTGATTATTGCCCGGCGTCATAGCAGTATCACTGGTGGTCATCCAGCTGATGGTCGCTGCGGCTTTGATATCATCCGTCAGCGCCGCCAGTTGCCAGGCCCGAAACCCGCCCATTGAAAAACCCAATGCAGCAATGCGAGTGTTATCGACCTGCGGCAACTCGGCAAGAAAGGCTGCCAAGCGCAAGTCTTCATAAGCCGCCAACCCGGCCAGCGAGCGCCCGAGCTGAAAAAAATTCGCGGCCAGCGCCTGCTGGGCATCGGCATTTAAAGGTCCCCGTTCACCAAAACCCAAGGAGTCCGCTGCCAGCACCAGATACCCCTGAGCCGCTAGCTCATCACCGATAAAACGGCCATCGTAATAACGTTTAGTCCAGGCCTCCGCCTTGGCAAGATCGGGATCCCTGGCAAAGGGTTTGATCAGCTTGGCTTTACCAATTAAAAAATAAGCGCCGTGATCATGCAGCAGCAGTACCGCCGGGAAAGGCCCCTCACCTGCCGGGCGCAGCACCGAAACGGTAACCCGGTTTTCTGGCGTCAGATTAAGCTGCCAGCGCTCGGCCTGATAGCCATCGCGCTGCTCAACCATCAGTTGTTCAGCCGCAAAATCCAGTGGCTGTTCAGGCCACAGCAGTGCGTCGCGCAGTAGTTGCCGCGCCTCAGTGCGCCACTGCTGAATTGGCGTAGCGCTATCCGGGCGCCAGGCGGCACTAAACTGTTGCTCTGCTTTCAGCTGCTGATAAAAACCCGGTAATTGCTGCGCCAGAATCTCTGCCGAAAGCGGCGCTGCAAAAGCTAATGCCAGCATGCTTAGCAATACTCTCAATTTGCACTCTCCGTAATAGACCGTGTTACAGACTAAGTGATTTTCCGCGACAGGGAAATTCCAGATACGAACAAAAGCACAAAAACCCCAGGCCTGACTTTGCCTGCGAGGCCAGCGCTGGCGGTAATGGAAAGTGCCAGCCTGCTGGATTTTTTGCTTAGTTTGCCCGAGCCATCCGATGAGTTACAGCGAGCTATTCATGCGGCAGCTAGCTGGTTGGCGCGCCATGCTATCGCTGATCAACACTGGCATCCGCAACTGCGGGTGCTGCAAGCCAAAGCCGGCGCCGGGCCGCTGTGGCCACGCTTTGCAGAGCTTAATACCAACAGACCGATCTTTGGCGATCGTGATGGCGAACTGTATTATGACGTGCATCAGGTCTCATTCGAACGCCGGCAAGGTTATGCCTGGTATACCGAGCGCCCGGCACCAACGCTTGAGCGTTATCAACGCTGGCGTGCGGCCTTTAATGACGCTGCAAAGTAAAAACCGACTCAGCGACCTGGCGCGTTAATTCCACATCCAACAGCAGTGTTTGATGCGGTGCAAAAATCTGCGCCAGTTCCTCAACCGCCAAGCGCAGCCCTGCAGCTGCACTGGCTGGCACCACGCTAAAGCCTGCGGGTTGCCGAGGTGGCTTAAACAGCGGCTGGGCATGGAAACTTAAAAACAACTGCTGAAAGTTCGGGCTTTGTTTAAGCTCGTTTAATGCCGCCACATCAAAATAAAACGCCCGGTTTTGTGGCTGCTGGCTATGCGGATGCACGTGCCGTAAAAACTGCTGATACAGCCTTTGTTCAAAGCGACTATCGGCATTTGCCGTGCGATACATTTCTAAAAAGTAATCGGTGACCGGATCGCCATGCTGATCCTGTAGCTTACAAAGCACCTGGCTGCGCAAATCCGCTTGCCAGTTGGCGGGCGGGTTTTGGCTATCCAACTGCTGCTGATAGGCAAAATGACCTGTGCTGCCCACCTGAAAATCGGCATCTTCGACTTGCAGTGCCTGCCGAATCAGCTTTAAGGTCAGCGGGTTATGCGGAGCTTTTTTACCATTACCGATAATACTGCCATGATGCTCATCTGGCAGCACCGAAAAGGCGATTTCACCCTGACTTTTTCGCAGCTGCAAACTGCCAGGCTTAACGTTTTGCTGCTTATCCAGCGCCACTTTCAGATAACGGCAATTCAGGTTTGCCCCGGCAATGCGCACCGTACCATCTGAGCCGGCTTCGTTGGCGATAGCGCTGATCCCGCTGTAACCACGATTACCAATTAAAATGGTGCTGAGCATTCTGCCCGCACCATACCAAGACTCAGTGGCAAAGAGATCGGCTTTAGCCAGTTCCCGGCTATAGTCGGCCGCCAGCTCCAACCCATATAACAAATTGGCGCCGGTTTGAAAGCCCGGTTGCTTCCAGCCTTTAACGGCCCGACCATAGAAGCTGCGGCCTTTATGCGCCAGCGGCGAACCAAAGTTGGCCGGCGCCAGTTGCAGAAAACGTTTAACCGGATTGGTGGCCGCAACATAATAACGGGTAAACCAGTGCCGGCTAACCAGGGCACCGGTGCTGTGGACGATCAGATCAACACTTTGCGGCGAAGTGGGCAGCTGCATACCCAGCCAGGCTTGTTGCATCGCCGCGGCCAGATCGCCATAACTGATCTCATCCTGTAATGACAACCAGTCAGCCAGATACAGATGTTGTACCGCAGCACCAAACTCGGTTTGCAGAAAGTGGGCTAAGTCACGAAACGAGCGGCTGTTATCACTCCAGCCGTGCAGGATAACAATGGGATTACGCATGGCGGTTCCTCTGCCAGTTGCTGCTTTAAGCAGCAATCAGTATAGCTGCCGCTGTCGCTATAGGGCAAAGTTGTGGTCACCGCTAAGTGTAGAAAGCGGAATAACTTAAATATCGATAGGTTTTGTCGCTAACCTAAACAGCCGGAATAATGGCATTAGGTCCCCCTGATAACCTGCAATGTTTGTTAGCAACCAGTCTTCCTGCGAAATATGGTGCCAACTTAATTCATAACCCGCCTGCAATGCTAAAACCTCACAAAACAATCTTAGGCTTCTGCCATTACCCTCTCGAAACGGATGAAGCACATTAACTTCACAGAAAAAGTCCGCAAGATTATTAATAAATACTGGGAGCGGCATCTCTCGGAAGTAATTATTTCTCGGCAGTACTTCAAAACACTTTTCCGCTGACTTTGAAATAAATCGAACATTACAAAAATGCGTCGATTGTTTTGCAATATCGACAGTTCTGATTTGTCCGGCCCAACTGTATAAGTCTTGAAATAGATGATAATGGATATGGCAAAGATAATCGAAGCTCAGATTATCAAAGTCTGGGATAAAGGTGCTCAACCGGTATGAGGTGAACTCAACTTCCGCTGCTATAAGTTCCTCTTCAGACTTTAAATCCAGCAGATTGATCAATAAAGAAGAGTTTGGGTAACAGTAGGGATCTTGTCCAACACCATACTTATCAGTCATGTAACTCTTGTAATTGCTTGAGTCTAGCTAAAATTTTGGGGTTCAAGCTAGCTTTGTCTTTGGTAGGTTTTAACCCCTCAAGACGCAGGCTCTCAGCAAAATTGCTAACCTTTATTGCTTCAAAGCGCTTTTGTAACTGCTGCTTGCTGACCATATTTAGCCCCTTGATTAAACTATTGGTAATTCTAGCGCTTAATCGGTTTTGCAACAAGTTACTGTCAAGCACCATCTTTGAACATATACCGCGCCTGTTCCCCGGTATAACTCTGCAGTGCCGCCCCGGCATCGGGGCAGAGTGTATCTTGTACGAGAAACCCCTGCCGCTGCCAGTAGCTTACCGAGCCCTGTACTGCTACCAGCGCTAACCGGGTTAATCCCTGCTCTCTGGCAAAGTATTCGGCCTGCTGCAGCAAGCGGCTGGCCAGGCCTAAACCCCTAGCCTTAGCGCTAACCGCCATATCGTGCAGATACAGCAGCTCTGGCTTGCTGGCAACCTGAAACGGACTGCCCAGTGGCACTACCTTGCCAGCTACAGAGGGGTAGCAAAACAAATAAGCGAGCAGCTCACCGGCTGGGTTTTCTGCCAGCCAGCAACTATCCGGCGCAGCAGTCAGGCGCTTTACCAATAATTCCGGTGGCTCATACAGATTATCGCTATAACAGCTATCCTGCAGCGCCACCACCGCCGCCAGATCGGCAGCGCTGATTAAGCGGATCTGAATACTCATGTTGCTTACTATGCCGACTGTTCCGACTTTGCTAACAGCAGCGCCCGAACATAGTTTAAGCCACCCACTACCGCCGCTACCTGCGCCAGAATACACTGCTCGGGCGTGGCACTGGGGCTGTCCGGATAAACTTCGGTGGTGGTAACAAAGCGCGCAGCGGTCATGCCGCCACAAAGCCCCAGGGATTTTTTCGGGTAATTGACGACGCCAAACTGCGCCAGCGGCTCGCCAATCAAACAACCTTGTTCATCAGCAGGGGCGATATGCGTCACTTTAACCACTTCATCAATCATGGCTTTTTGAAAATCCGGCTGTGGGTTTTCACTATCGCCAACCAGATAAAAGCCATCCGGAATATTCCAGTTGGTGTTTACCGTGCCATCGCGTGCTGCTTTGGCCGGACGAAACTCACTGTTATCCGAATCCGTGGTTTCATGCAGATCGATATGAACTAGAGGTGTAACACCCAACGCCAGCAGATAATCGCGCAACAAACCAGCTTCGGCTGCCGGGCTATTGGCAATAAAGGAACGGTTTGGATCGACCGCCAATGGGTTCCAGCGATTGATCGTTTCATAGCCCCAGGGGCTGATACAGGGTGCAATCAACAGGTTAAAGTCGGCAACATAGGCCGCAGCATGAGCTTTGGCAAAGCGCAACGCACCATGCACACCACTGGTTTCATAACCGTGCACTCCGCCGGTGACCAGCGCCAGCGGTTTATCAGCCTGCCAGTTGCGGCTTTTTAATAACAATAGCGGATAACGGCCAAAACCCTGCGCCTGATAATCCAGCTCACCGTATTGGATCACCTCAAACTGCGACTCCAGCGCACTAAGCTGACTTAACACATCGCTCTGATAGCTGCGCTTGATGCTTTGCTCGGCAAGCCATTGTTGTTTTTCTGCCTCGCCCCAGGCTTGTCCCTGAGTGCCGATATGATAGATAAAGGGTTGCATAGTGCCTCGCTATAATGCTTGTTCGAGCCGGAAATAGTGGCAGCCTAACGGCTTTGGCTATTTTGTAAAGCCCTGTGCCGTCAGTTGCCGAAAAAAAGCGCTGTGACGGCGATTTGGCGGCTTTCTGGCGGTAACTTGACCGCCCAAACAGACCATTTTCGCTTGCAGCCTGGTCATGGTAACCCCTAAGCTACCCAGAAAGAACAAGGAGATGATAGATGGATATTAGTGCAGAAAAGCTAAAGCAGTTAAGATTGGAACGTGGCTTAAGCCAGGATCTGTTAGCCAAACAGAGTGGTCTCAGTTTAAGAACGATTCAACGTTTGGAACAGGCAGGTGGTGGTTCGCCCGAGTCTTTACTGGCGCTCTCTGCATCATTGAATGTCTCACCCCAGGCGCTGCGCCACAGCTCTGTCCCGACGATCAGCCACTGGTCCTTTGCCCAACGCAGCGTCCAACTTAGTGCCTTGCTCCTTTTGCTGGCATTACTATTGGCCCTAGTCAGCCTGGCCTCACATGGCCAATTCAGTATTTATCTTGATCTGGTTTCCCTGCTATTCCTGCTGTTATTTGTCCCCGGCGTAACCTTAGTCGCTGCCGGCCCAATGGGTCTGATAATGAGCATCATTAACCTATCATTACTATGGCAGCACGCTACTGGCTCCTTGGCTGAGCGGCGTTTTTTACAGCAGCTATACCAACTGCAATACCGATTATGTTATGGCAGTGCTCTAGTACTCAGTCTGCTCGGTTTAGTCAGCGTGTTTTACCATAGCCCGCACTTATCCACCGCAAGCCTGCAGGGAGCACTCGGCGTACTCTGCCTTGGTTGGCTCTATGCCGCCTGCGCTGCAGAGTTACTGTTGCGTCCAGTGCTGTTCAAACTCAACGTAAGCATTCAAGCAGAACAGCACACGCTAGCCAACTGACTGCCAATGAGTGCTCTGTCCAGCCAAGAATTAAAATGGCACAAATACCTGAATATTGCCGCCACCAAATTGCAGATTATGTAATTTAACCGTAGGGTTGATCAGCAGATAAGCACCGCTGCTTTGGCTAAGCTGCCAAAGCAGATTGGGGCTAATTTTGGCCAGCCAGCCATTATCTTTTAACGGTTCATCGCTATTTGTTCTTAGCTCGCTACGGACTGCACCATAGCCAACATAAAGCGTAGGCCGCCAGCGCCAGTTATCGTTAAGGCTGCGATCTTGTCGCAGATAAGCAAAGGCTTCACGTCGGGATTCAGCACTTTGTGTCGCATTGGCAAAGCGGCTATCGTACTCAGTTAAGCGGTTAAGTTGTAAGCCTAATGCTGTTGGTCGTTGCTGCCAGGGTTGCTGCCACTCCAGATTCAGCTGTGCAAAGCGCCGGGTAAGTTGCCAGTCGGCATCGCTATCAGCAAGCGGGCTGTCGGCGCGGCGTTTGCCATACAGTCCCTGGCCTTGCACGCTAAGCTGGCGCTCGCCTTGGAAACTGCGCTGCCAACTGATGCCGGCGGAGTATTGTTCATCCTGTAGCAATTGACCGAGGGTGGCATCGTTAAACTCGGTCGGTAAGTTGATATTGATAAAGGCCGACAGCTGCTGATCGACGAATTGCTTAGCTCCCGCCAAATAGAGCGTGAGCGGATTGCGCTCGTAACGATTGTCGCTGTAGGTTTTACTGTTATAAAACACATCGGTCAGCACCACCGCCGCCGTCAGATAGCTGCCATCATCAAAATAGCGGTTGGCCTCAAATTGCAGATCCATTTCTTCTTTCGCGCCACTGACATCGCCCCAAACGCCCAGGTCCCAGTTGGTGCGGGCCTGATAGCCTACTCCGAATAAAGCCCGGTCATACCAACCGTCAAGATCCTCCGAGCGCTTATGTCGGAAGCCGGCAAAGAGCGGCGCATCAAAGCGCACTTTTTGCTGCAATAAGGAATGCACATAAAACTCTTTACCCCGGCTGCTGCCGCCAGTGCCATACCAACCATTTTGCTGCCATAGCGGCACACCACTGCTAATCGGTTGTTCGGTAAAGCTCAAACGCTGTAAAAAACTCTCCAGATTGTAATCAAACTGACGCCCGTCAAAGCGCTCCAGCCGGAATGGCTCCGGGCCATGCCAGCCATTCGCCGCCTCGACCAACGCTGCACTGCAAAGAAGTGGCAAGGCCAACCAGGAGTATTGTGCGTTTTTCATCATCACCGCCTGCTATCCGAAAAAATCGTAGTATGCTGAACCTCGACTGAACCCTATCTGAATCTTCGCTTGAGCGCCCAGATACCAACTGCTAAGCTGTTGATCATTCATCTATTCAGCCTTTAAGCCTTATGCGGCAACTCCTAGTGCAGCAAATTGATCCCCAGGCGTGTCCTACGCAGGGCCTGTCAACTTTTAACAAAGTGATTTGTCTGGCGATCCTGCTTTCTACCCTGCTTGCCATTATCGAGACCGAGCCTGTATTAACCACCAACTGGCCACAACTGTTTTGGTGGGCTAATCTGGCTTTCTTGCTGCTATTCAGTGCCGAGCTGGCGCTCCGGATCTATATCGCCCCCTATACTCAGGCGCATTTGGGACAAAGCCGCTGGCGTTTTTTAAGCAGCGGCTGGACGCTACTGGATTTGCTGGTGCTGTTAACCTTTATGCCATTATCAGAAGAACTGCAGCTGCTGGTGATCCGGCTGCTCAGGGTGTTCCGAATAGTTCGCCTCTCGCGGCTTAGCCGCTTTAATGCCTCATTAAATTTACTTATTCAGGCGGTAAGAAAACGCAAAATGGAACTGGGTATCAGTTTTATTATTGCTATGTCGCTGTTGTTAACCACCTCTATCCTGCTTTATCTGGTTGAGGGTAGTAGTAATCCGGAAGATTTTGGCAGTATTCCACGGGCCATGTGGTGGTCAATTGCTACTCTGACCACGGTTGGCTATGGCGATGTCACACCGCTCTCGCCGCTGGGGAAAATTTGTGCAGGTATCACGGCCCTGATTGGTATCGGTATTGTCGCTATGCCAACGGGGATCCTGGCGGCAGCCTTTAGCGAAGCCTATCAAAAAGCCAAGGTCCAATCTGGACCTACAGAACAATAAGGAGCACCTTATGCCAATTTCGATGTCCGAAGCGGCAATTGAGAAAGGGAGTGGCCAGAGCTGGGCACATTGGCTGGCGTTGCTTACTGCCCGACAGGCCGAGCAACTTAGCCATAAAGATATTGCGATCCTGTTAGCCGAACAGGGCGTTAGCCCCTGGTGGTGTCAGATGCTGGCAGTGCAGTTTGAGCAATACCTTGGCCGGCGGGTAGTAGGTCAGGATTGCAGCGGCAGCTTTAGTGTTTCGGTTAATAAAACACTCAGTGGCAGCATGGACGACGCCCTTGCATTCTGGCAACAACTTGTTGCCGGGGAGCAAGCCTTTGCCGATATTCCACTTAGCCGCGGCCCTGATATCAGCCAAACTGAAAAATGGCGCTACTGGCGCTGTGGCCTGGCCGACGGTTCACGGCTAAATATCAATATCTATCAGAAAGCACCGGATAAAGCCGCGCTGTCGATACAGCATGAAAAACTGGAAAGTGAAGCCCAGGTCGAATTCTGGCGCAGCTACTGGAAAGGCCGGCTGGCTGCAGGCTAATACTCTCTCTGGATTTTACCGGCCCAAGATTTGGCAAGGCTGCTCTAACCCCAATTCAGCGACATGCGCCTGCAGTTCAGGGTAAAAGGCTAGAAAAACCCGCTCCAGCCGGGGGTAATGGCGTTCAATATCTTGCCCGGCACCGCTAAAACGGTTAGCAAAGCGAATGCGCTGTGCGATACGGTCCAGCGCCATTGCTACACCATCTAACTGCTGATAGGCCGCCAACCAGTCTTGCTGGCGTACCTTGCGCATTACCACCGCCATCGCTTCCGGCATCAGAGGCTCCGCTGTCGCCAATTGCAGGTAGAGCTCTGACTTGGCTTGCAGATAAGGCGTAGCGTAAAACTGCCGCCAATGCCTGATTAAGAAATGATCGAACAGCACATCCAATGCCACTGGCGCAAACCGTCGGCGCTCGGTACTAAAAAAGGCGCGCGCTTCGCGTACCTGCGGATAACTATCGGTAAAGCGATCCACCGCCCGGTGATTGGCTAAACCGGCCTGAATTGGCCGCGGTAGCGTATCGATGGCAACACCTTTGCAGAAGTCACCTAATAAATTGCCGACTAAAGATTGCGGCTGAGGCTGCGCCAGCGCCGCATGCGCCAGATAATTCACTCGTTACTCCAATACCAGGGCTTGTTGTAGTTTACCCTGCCCGCGCCAGCGGGTCACAAAAAAATTGTTGTGTAGTTATTAAACAGTCTTGACGCCCACAAAATTTAGGGGTAAAACGTTTAAGACAATTTTAACTGATAAAGTTTTACCAAAATAATAAGAGTTGTACCTGAACCAGCCAGCAGCTTTAGCGTGTCATCTAGCTGTTATCACGCTGTACTGGTCGGTCGCCCTACTGAAAATGCCTGCTGGCATTTTTTTAACGGCAACAAACTTAAACGTTTCAGCTTATAAAAAATAATATTCCAGATCGACAAGGGAGACACCCAAGATGCAACAGCAACCTGCGTTATCCAGCCTGGCGCTGGCCATTACTCTCGCTTTAACTTCTCATCAACTTACTGCGCAGGAAACTGCGCCTGAACCGAAGGCTGCAGAACAAACTGACGCGGCCGCAGAAGCTGCCCCCAGTGGCCTCGGCTTTGAACGTATTCTGGTAACGGGTGCAGTATCGCGCAACCAAACCGTAATGCAATCCAGCGTCTCAGTTAGTACCCTGACCTTTGAAGATATCGATGCGTCAGCGCCCCGCTCTACTGCTGAAGTGTTCCGCATGCTACCGGGTGTGCGCAGTGAAGCCAGTGGTGGCGAGGGTAATGCCAATATCGCAGTGCGCGGCTTGCCGGTGGCTGCAGGTGGCGCCAAATTTCTAACCCTGCAGGAAGATGGTCTGCCTGTGCTCCAGTTTGGTGATATTGCCTTTGGTAACGCCGATATTTTTGTCCGCGCTGACGCGACTCTGGCGCGACTGGAAGTGATCCGCGGTGGCTCTGCCAGTACCCTCGCCAGCAACTCACCGGGCGGTGTGATTAACTTTATCAGTAAAACGGGTCAAGAGCAGGGCGGAAGCGTGGCGCTGACCTCCGGCTTAAATTACGATCAGTTCCGTACCGATTTTGAATATGGCGGTGATATCAACAACGATATGCGCTTTCATATTGGCGGTTTTGTCCGCCAGGGTGAAGGCGTGCGGGATCCAGGTTATCAGGGCGAGCGTGGCTATCAGCTAAAAGCCAACCTGACCAAAGACTTTGACAGCGGTTATGTGCGGCTTTATGCCAAGCACCTGAATGACCGGGTAACCAGCTATATGCCAATGCCGATGTTGGCCGATGGCAGTTCGCTTCCCGGCTACAACGCCAAAAAAGATACGCTGCAATCCGCCTATTTAACCCAGACAGTGCGGCTAAACGGCGACAACCAGATCTCACGTGGCGATGTTCGCGATGGCATGAACCCACAGGTTAATAGCTTTGGTATCGAGGCGCAGTTTGACCTCGATGATAACTGGACCCTGGATAACCGCTTTCGGATCAGTGAAATCAGCGGCAACTTTATAACGCTGTTTCCGGCCGAAGTCGACAGCGCCCAGTCTATTGCCAATAGCATTGCCGGCAGTGGCGCTACAGTACGCTATGCGGTAGGTCCGCAGGCTGGCGACTTGTACGGCAACGGCAATGCAATGCGCATTCATACCTTTGATGTCGAACTGCATGACTTTGGCTCCATCGTTAACGATCTGAAATTGTCTCGCCGTTTTGGCGAGGTCGATGTCACCTTTGGCTACTACCTCGCTGACCAGAGCATCAGTATGTCCTGGCTGTGGAACTCCTATCTGATGGCGTTAAAAGGTGACAATGCTGAGCTGCTAAATGTGTTTGCCGCTAACGGCACAGCCTTCTCCGAGCAGGGCCAGCTGGCCTATGGCGTGCCGTTCTGGGGCAACTGCTGCCAGCGCAATTATGATACTGACTACAGCATTAAGGCTCCTTACGCTGCAGCCAGCTGGGCCTTTGGCGACTGGTCGTTGGAAGCCAGTGTGCGTCGCGATATAGGCAGTGCCAGCGGCACCTATGCCGGCGCGGTACAAAGTAGCCGTGATATGAACGGTGATGGGGTGATCAGTATTATTGAGCAGAGTGTTTCCGGTATTGATCTGGCCAATCCGCAGTTAGTGAATTATGGCTGGGCTTACAACTCGTACTCAGTCGGTGCCAACTATCAGTTTAATAACGACTGGGCCATGTTTGGCCGCGTCAGTAAAGGTGGCCGTGCTAATGCCGATCGTCTGTTGTTCGGTAAGGTTAACGCCGATGGCTCGGTGGCCCGCGAAGATGCCATTGACCAGGTGAAACAATATGAACTGGGTAGCAAAAGCCGCCATGGCAACCTGAATTTGTTTGCGACGCTGTTTTTCGCCGAAACGGATGAGCAGAACTTTGAAGCCACTACCCAGCGCTTCTTTGACCGCGTTTATCAGGCCAAAGGTATTGAGCTGGAAAGTAGCTACCGTATCGGCGATCTGGACCTGCGCGGCTCCATTACCTGGACCGATGCCGAGATCAGCAAAGATGCGCTGAATCCTGAATTAGTCGGCAATACGCCACGGCGTCAGGCCGATGTGATTTATAATCTGTTAGCCCGTTACACCCTGGATCAGGCACAATTTGGTGTCAGTTTAATTGGCACCAGTGCTGCCTATGCCCAGGATAATAACGACTTGAAATTCGGCGCCTATACCCAGGTCAATGCCTTTGCCAGTTACGAGCTGGCCAAGGATCTGACAGTATCACTGAATATCAATAACCTGTTCGATAAGGTCGGTTTAACGGAAGCCGAGCAAGGCAGTGTGCCGGCCAATGGCATTATTACCGCCCGTACCATCAATGGTCGTACTGCCTCTGTTGGCTTACGCTATCAGTTCTAAGCGACCGCTGCTTTATACTTTAAGGCGACTGCGGTCGCCTTTTTTTATACCTGCGAGATTTAAGCCCGGTACCGGAACCTCTGCTCCGCCCCCCCACTCCGGAAAGCTCGCTCCTGATAGCATGCACCTAAAACCAAAGCACAATTTATCTTAACGTTTAAGATAAACTGGGTTAGAGTGGTTTTATCTGTCGGCTCTGTCTGCTAACACGCAAAAACCCGGAAAACCTGATGCCAAAAGTTACCCTTAAAGCGCTGGCCAAACACCTTGGGGTGTCGGTGGCGACTGTATCTAACGCCTTTAACCGCCCGGATCAACTCTCGGCAGAGCTGCGCAAACATATTCTGCAGGAAAGTGAAAAGCTCGGCTTTAGCGGCCCGAATGCCACGGCCCGCAGCCTGCGTACCGGCCGCTCCGATATGATTGCCATTCTGCTGTCGGATACGCTGGAATATTCGGTCAGCGATCCGGTTGCGAATCAGTTAATTAAAGGCATCGCCGAGGTGCTGCAAGACGCCGGCAAGGATATGTTGCTGTTATCCGGTGCCAAAGCGGTACATAGCACCGCCGAAGCCCTACCCGATGGCTTTATTATTTACGGCAGCCCAAAAAATCCGGAGCAACTGGAGCGGGTTAAACAAAGCGGCAAACCGCTACTCTGTGTCGACTGTAATCTCAGTGGTATCGGCTCGGTTAATATCGACAACTATCAATATGCCTATGATATTGCTGAGTATGCGCTGAAAAAACAGCCTGGCAAGGTCGCAGTACTAGGGCTTAGGTTGATAGATTCCGATCGGGTCTGCCGGCTACAACAACACGAGCTATACGATGCGAATGAGGCGATTTCCCGCCGCCGGCTCGAGGGCTATCTGGCCGCCGCCAAGCAGCAGCAACGCGAATTAAACGCGGAGCAAATCTGGCATATACCGGTTAATAACCATCATTACGCGCAAATCGCCGCCCGTGAGGCTCTGACGCAACATCCCCGCCCAACGCTGCTGCTTTGTATGAGCGATCGGATTGCGCTCGGAGCTATTAGTGTCGCCCGGCAATTAGGTCTTAACATCCCGCAAGATCTGCGGATTGTCGGCTTTGATGGCATTGAAGAGGCCGAGCGTAGCTATCCGGCGCTGACTACCGTCGCCCAGCACAGCGATGAAAAAGGCCGTATTGCCGCCAGAATGCTGCTGGCCGGCGATACCGCTGAAAATGTGCTTTTACCTTGTGAGCTACGCCTGCGCGACAGCTGTTAAAAAACGTTGTATTTTTCGCCAGAAAGCGGGTTCTTAGCTTGCAACTTAAACGTTTAAGGTGTAATTTTAAGCCGTAACAACGAATATAGCGGGGTTAGCGTAAATGGCCAGTGTCTGCTGATAAGCAGTCCCCTGAGCCACTGATGCTACCTGCGGCTAAGGCCAGCTGCGCATAGCGCAGACTGCCACACTAATAAAACGCTGCACTTACGACAGCGATAAGACAGGGTTAGACTATGCAACAGCTCAGCAGCGCAGCGGCAACCGCCGTGCCGACGCACACCTATACCCAGGTTAAATGGATGACCTGCCTGATGTTCTTCGTCTTCGCCATGACCACGGATGCCGTGGGGGTGATTATTCCCGAAGTGGTCAAGCAGTTTGACCTTAGCCTGACGCAAGCAGCCGCCTTTCATTACGTGCCGATGATTTTTATCGGTTTATCCGGTCTATTCCTGGGCCAACTGGCCGACCAGCTTGGCCGGAAGAAAATTATTCTGTTTGGCTTACTGATCTACTCCCTGGCCTGCTTTGCCTTTGCGCTGGGGCAGAGTTTTTACTTTTATAACTTATTGTTGGGGCTATGTGGCCTGAGTATCGGTTTATTTAAAACTGGCGCCCTGGCACTGATTGGCGATATCAGCCCGAATTCTGCCAGCCATACCCGGCTGATGAACCGGGTTGAGGGTTTCTTTGGCCTGGGCGCCATCGTTGGCCCGGCCCTGGTTGCGATCCTGCTGATGTTTGATATGGCCTGGGAGCAGCTGTATTTTGTGGCCGGCTTTATTTGTGCGCTGTTACTGTTGATTGCCTACCGCATGGACTATCCGCTTTACTCACCACAGCCTAAAGCCTCGATCTGGCAAACTCTGGCTCTGGTGAAAAATCCTTATGCGCTGGGCTTCTCGCTGGCCATTGCCTGCTATGTCGCAACTGAAGTGGCGGTCTTTGTCTGGTTACCTACTCTGTTACAGCAATATGAGGGTCAGTGGACCTTACTGGCCGCACATGCCATTACCGTATTCTTTATTTTGCGGACTATCGGCCGCTTTCTTGCGGAATGGTTACTGACCCGCTTTAGCTGGACCATTCTGCTGGCCTGGTTTAGCAGTGTTATCGCGCTGTGTTTTGTCCTTAGTATGTGGCATGGCGTAGCCTGGGCGCTGTGGTTGATGCCCTTATCCGGCCTGTTTATGTCGATGATGTACCCTACGCTGAACTCTAAAGGCATCAGCTGTTTCCCACGCAAACAACATGGCGCAGCGGCAGGCCTGATCCTGGCCTTTACCGCTCTGGCGGCCGCGCTGGGGCCACTATTGATGGGTATAGTCGGCGACTGGTTTGGCGACGTACGCTACGGCTTTTATCTGGCTACCGGCTTTGCGCTGCTGCTGGCAGCGGCAATGTGGTGGAACCATCTGTTTAATCCGGCTGAGGCTCAATTACAGGCGATGTCCGACTAAGGCGTAATAACCGCTATTATTGATTTTCTCTCGTGCTGTTGCCCCGCTTTAACGGGGCTTTTTTTATTGCTAAAGCCAGCACCAAGTTGCAAGGCTCCCGACCTTGCAGTAAGGTAGCGCCGCGCTATTACTCTGATCAGGTAGATATGATGTCCAGACCCTTTGCTACTATTCTGCTACTTGCCAGCCTGTTTGTTGCGGGTTGCGATCAATTTAAAACCCTGACCGAAGCCGAGCAGATCGCGCGCAGCATTCAACAGGAAGTTAAACGTAACGAACGGGGTCTGGATGCGTTGATCGCAGCCGCAGATAACACTACCTATGATGGTTTCGCCTGGCGGCGCGGCGAACGGATCCAGATCCGCCAGCGCCTGACTGAGGGGGAACAACAGGGCGAGCTGCAGTTACTGGCCGAGGCAGAAGCGCCTGAGATCATTGCCACTGCGGTGGCCAATAACCTGCCCAGCTTTAGTATAGTGCGCTATCAGCAAGGCTGGCTGGTGGTGTTTAATACCTATCTGACCGAACATTGTCAGGCGGTTTATGCCTATGCCTACCGCGGCCAGCTACCCGAGGTGCCGCCTTGCAGCGAAGAGCGCTTTGCCGAAACAGCCAATGGCCAGTGCCAAAGTCCGATCACGCCCAATTGGCAACTGTTTAAAGAATGGTTCTTTGCCGAGTCGCTGGTGGCAGAAGGTAACCCCAAATGCATCAGCAAAGCCGAACAAGGCTGGCGGGTTAGCGCCAATTAATTGCCAAGCCTACTTACGCAAACTCAAGCAAACTTAATATTAAATCGATTCCTTGCTCTGAACGTTCTGTGAGACTATTATTTGTACGTTAATTTGTACTAAGTGGAGTTCAGTATGAGCCGTATTCACCTTGATCAAGATATTCGACCCTTGTCTGAGTTCCGTGCGGGCGTCGCATCTTTTATCAAGCAAATCAATGAAACTCGTCGCCCACTGGTTATTACACAGCGTGGTAAAGGTGTCGCCGTTGTTCTCGATGTTGCTGAGTACGAAGCCATGCAAGAAAAAATCGAATTACTTGAAGAAATGCGTGCTGCAGAAGTGCAGCTAGCTGCAGGTATGGGTATATCGAGTGAAGATGCGCGCTCCCAAATACTGCGCCGTCTGGAAAAATGAAAGTAGTTTGGTCACCTCTAGCGTTACAAAAACTTGGTGACGCGGCAGAATTTATCGCCGCGGATAATCCTGTCGCAGCAAACAAATAGGTTTGTCGTTGATTTGAATATCTTTTGGCAAGCGCCGCGCCCTTAAGCGCGGTGTAAGAAAAGAATAAGCCTTGTGCCCAACTTACAGTGCCGTTAACCACAGTACCTGATAAGGCTGCAGCTCAAGCCGGGCGCCCTGATACATGTTACCGCTTAACTCATCCCGCCACTGGCTGCTGGCCGGCATCGCCAGCGTCTGACTGTGTTCGCTAAAATTGACCACACACAGCAAACTTTGCTGATCCTGATAACGACGATAGCTAAACAGATGCGGATTGGCGCTGGCCAGAATTTCGGTTTTGCCCTGCCCCAGTAGCGGCAAGTGCCGCCTTACGCCCAGCAGCTGCTGCAGTTGCTGATAAATTTTACCGGACAGCTTAGTACTGTCGGTGGCGCTTTCAAGCTGCTGCTCGTTAACCGCCACCCGGTTCACCCAGCGGCTGTCATCTTTTTTCGCTGCATCCTGCTGATAGCTGTAATCATTTAACAGGCCCAGCTCATCGCCCATATACAGCAGCGGCAAACCGCCGATACTCAGGATCACGCTATTAAGCAGGTAAATACGGGCCAACGCATGCTGTAAATGCACCGTATTACCGGTTTTCAGAGCCTGCTCAACGCCGGTCAATGACGCCAGCATGCCGGCAACGCGGCAATCGCCGGTTTGCGGATTTTGCTGAAACGGCACCCCGCTGGCAAAGCTACCGGCAAATTGCCCGGTATAGAACTGATTTAAAAATTGCCGGTGATGCTCCGGGTTAATCCCCAGCTGCCAGGCGACATTATCGTCAAAGGTCCAGCCGATATCATCATGACAACGGATATAGTTAACCCAGCTACAATGCGGGTCAATCGCAAAGCGCCGCTGTAACGACTCGGTCAGCAGGCGGGTTTTACGGGTCGCCAGACTATTCCACAGTAAAGCCATTAGCAACGGGTTGTATGACAGCTGACACTCCTCCGGGGCGATATATTTTACCACCTCATCCGGATGCACTATGGCTTCTGATTTAAACTGCAGCGCCGGCGCCGCTAGCCGTGCCACCTGATTAAAGGCGCGGATCAAGGTGTGTGCCAACGGCAGGTTTTCGCAGTTAGTGCCGGCCTCTTTCCAGACAAAGGCTAATGCATCCAGGCGCAGTACGGCAGCACCCTGATTGGCCAAAAATAGCATTTCTTCCGCCATCGCATTAAATACCGCCGGGTTAGCGTAATTCAGATCCCACTGGAAACTGTTAAAGGTGGTCCAGACCCAGTGCCCGGAATTGGCTTCCCGCGTAAAACAACCGCGGCGGATTTCCGGAAAAATTTCCCGTAGATAAGGCGCATAGCGATCGCGTTCCGCTTCATCAAAAAAGAAGTAATAATCCTGGTACTCTGTGTCGCCCGCTTTGGCTTTTTGCGCCCAGCGGTGCTCATCTGAGGTATGGTTAAACACAAAGTCCAGCACCGGTCTGATGCCATGCTGATGCAGCGACTGCATCAGATCTGCCAGCTCAGTCATAGTGCCCAGCTTAGGCATGGTGGCGCGGTAATCTGATACCGCATAGCCGCCATCGCTATTTGGCTCGGGCGCTTTAAACAGCGGCATCAGATGCAGATAATTAATCCCGGTTTGCTGTAAATACGGAATACGCTGCTTTAACCCCTGAAAATCGCCGGCAAACAGATCGACATAACAGGCCGAGCCAAGCGCCTGCTCCGATTGATGCCAATCTTGCGGCGCAGCATCTTCCGCCAGCAGATAATCTGGCCGCTGCGCTATGGCTTTAGCCAGAATTTTTAGCAGCTGCTCCAAATGATAATAGGCATCAAAGCGTGCACCATAAAGCGGCAGATACAATGCCAGCAAAGCCGGTAACTGCTGCTGTAAGCGCTCCGCCAGCAGCGGCCAGCGCCCTTTCGCCAGTGTTTTTAGTGACGAGCTATAACGTTTAAGTAAAATATCAGAAAAATGCGCTAATTGTGCAGGATCAGCTGTCATGGAGCGGGTCAGATACTGTGGCATAATCAAGGGTCCAAACCAAAGTTTTATTCGCTATCTTTGCTTTATTTTTGCCGCATTGCAAGCTTTTGCTAAAAATTTAAGCAATTTTAGCCAGCGTCCAATTTACAACAGCAGGCGAATAGGCTAGCTTAAACTTAAACATTTAAGTTAAATCTTTACGGGTACCATAATGTCACTACCAGTCTATTGTTTTGGCGAAGTCTTAATTGACTTCTTACAGGATCCACAACAAGCCGGTGTCTTTCGCCGCTTCGCCGGCGGTGCACCGGCAAATGTCGCTGTAGCCGTAGCGAAACTGGGTGGCGATGGCCGCTTTGTCGGCATGCTGGGGGCCGATATGTTCGGGGATTTTCTGCAAGCCGAGCTTGAACATTATGGCGTTAATGTCGGCGCCTGTGCCCGCACGGCAGAGGCAAAAACAGCGCTGGCCTTTGTTGCGCTCAATGCCGACGGCGATCGCAGCTTTTCATTTTACCGGCCACCGGCAGCAGATTTGTTGTATAGGCTCAGCCATCTGCCGGCAGATTTCTGGCAGCAGCAGGCTATTTTGCATTTATGCTCGAATAGCCTGACCGATAGCGCCATTGCCGATACCAGTTTTGCACTGGTAGCCGAAGCCAAACGCCACGGCTGGTTAATTTCTATCGATGCCAATTTGCGGCATAACCTCTGGCCAACCGGGCACGCCAACCGCGAGCTGGTGCAACAACTGCTACAACAGGCCGATATCATTAAACTCAGTGACGATGAACTGCGTTATCTGGCCGGGGCTGGCGACGAGCACGACTGGCTAAACGCGTTAAATGCGAAGAAGCAGCGCTGGATAGTGGTTACCGCCGGTAGCGCAGCCGTGCAGAGTTATAGCAAGCTTAATCTGAGCATCCCGGTGCAACCGGTAAAAGTGGTCGATACTACTGCCGCCGGCGACGCCTTTGTCGGTGCCTGGTTATATCAGCTTAGCCAAACTCTTATCTATCAAGACTGGCAAAGTCTATTGGCCGATCAGGTGTTACAGCAACTGATATTACAAAAAGCCATTAAAGCCGGCTCCCTTACCTGTCAGCATTTTGGGGCCTTTACCGCCCTGCCCACCCGCTTTGAATGGGATGCCAGCTAGCCTTCGTTAGTCAGCCGTGCTGGTGTTTTGACCAGTGTAAAAAAGGGCTGTTAATGACAGCCCTTTTCACTGATATCAGCTAATGCGGTTAGCTTAAACCGTGTTGATAGCCATACCAGGCGGCGATAATACAAACAATCAGTATTATCAGATATTGACCCCAGGGCCGTTTTTTCTCGGCAAAGGGATCATTGAGTGAACGTTTAGCGCCCTTCGGCAAATGCGCTAATCCGGTCAAGGAGGCGCCAAAAGGCACGTTAATTTTCGCCCGGGCATTCACTGCCCAACCATTGGCATCCAGTAAGGGGCCGATATTGCGCCGGCGTAATGTTAAATAGGCCAGCAGCATCGACGGTGTTGAGATCAGCAGCATTACCCCGAGTAGTACCAGCGGGACTTGCCACCAGCTAAGCGAAAACAAGCCCGCTACGATCGCGGCCAGTGCAGTACCTAAGGCACCTAACGCCAGACCAAAGGCAGCAAAAATACCGGCGAATTTGGCAATATCAAAGCTGCTTGGCGCCGTTGCCGGTGCAGCAGCCGCATCAGCCACGCCACTGGTAGTTTGGGTTTCGATATCCTTATCGCGGGAAGCGGCAAATTTCTGGATCTGACCTTCGATAAAGGCAGCAACCCGCTTATAGGGCGACCAGAATGCCTGGCGGATACTAACCGGTTGCGCCACCACTTTAGTCACTGTTGCTCGCCAGTCACGGCCCTTGCGGTCATAGAAGATGCCGTTACGCCCGGCAACCATCAGCTCATCGACATCGCCACCGGTTAGCGCCGCGACGATATTAATCGGCGCTTCGCCCTGACGCATACAGCTACAATATACCAGGTAGCAACCACTAAAGGGGGCCATAGTGGCGTGCCGGCCTTGATCGGCAACCTGCATCACCAGCTCACAGCTGCGCTGATCCAGATACAGGGTACCAGCCTGGAAAATGGCTTTGTGTTCGCCCTGATAAAAATCACTGAGGCTGACAAAGTTACGTAGCAAGGTCACCAGATCCCGCTGATAACGCAGTAACTTTTCCAAGGCTAACAGATGATCGGCAAAAGTACTGGCGGCAAGATCGTCATTAATCAATGCTTCCAGCCGGTTTTTTACGTCACCGGCAACCAGTTGTTGCAGATATTCCAGTTCCAGACTATGGAGGGCGGTATCCGGTTTCGCCGCCTGCCAGCTACGCCAGGCTGCCAACCTGGCAGAAACCTGTTGCCAGTCAGCCGCAGTCAGCACTTCATAATCAGCCCCCAGTAACGGAGTCAGCACTTTGTCTTTTAACGTGGCGATAGCGCAAGCCCAAGCTGGGTTAATACCAAGACTTAAGTCCAGAGGGCGCTCCGCCGCAATGGCAGACAATGGTAAAGCCGCTATCTCGGCATCAGCATCAGCTACCACGCGGTTAGCCAGCACTTCATAAACCGAAGCAGACGGATTTAAGGTATCGGCAGCGCGCTGATCAAAGGCGGCCAATTGACAACGTACAAAATAATCATCAACTTTCGCTTTAACCGCTTCAAAAGCGGCAACGGCATCGGCAGTGGAATCGGCCAGCGGACAAAGCTGATTCTGCTCTGCCGTAAAAGCCGCGTGCCAGTTAACTACCGCTTCGGCCTGCTCAAAAAATGCCGATAAGGTATCCTGAGTCACACCAAGACCGCCACTGCGGTCGGCAACCCCACCCTGAGTTTCGACGATCTGCAGCAGCACCGATTGTAAGCTTTCATCTGTAGTCAGCTCCGGCATAATCACGCCATCGCCATTAAAGTGATCAGCCGAGAATAACCGTGTTGTATCCAGCACATCCTCCACCTGCAGGCTCTGCTCAGCTGTTTTATCGCTATAGCGCAGTACCAGTTCGGCGGCATGTTTAATGCCGGCACCTTCGGCGTCCTGATCAGCAATCGCAGCAAGCGGCAAGCCAGGTGGTGCAAACATAATGCTAGCATCCGTCAGGCGCTGGCAACTCCAACGCACTGCCGACAGGATCTCCGGTACCCGGATTTGGCCGTCGCCGTCACCATCCATTAGCGCCAGGGTACGGTCGTCAAATTCCAGGCCGGTAGTTGGGCAATTAAGTACAGTCCATAGCTTAGGATCGAGTTCGTGCAGATGCAGTAAATCACCTGCAGTTTCAATCGCGACTTGATCAAAACCGCCGGAGCGGAAGAAACGCCATTGATGGGGTTTGGTTGCAGCAGTCAAGGTTTCTCTCCGTGAAGTGTTATTTTCGCTCTCAGCATATGCCAGCTGAGGCAAAGTTGCCAATAACTAAAGAAAAAACAGCCAGATCAGCAGATGTCAAACGCCGTTTTTCACAACGGTTTTATGGTAGGCTAAGTCAAATTTGTTGACAGGAGTATCAGGGTGCAGATCGTTATTCAACCAGATGCACAAGCTGTGGCCCGTTATGGTGCCGCTGCAATTATCCGGCAAATCAGGCAACACCCTGCCTCTGTGCTGGGGCTGGCGACAGGTGCGACACCCATTCTGCTGTATCAACAATTAATTACTGCCTATCAGCATGGCGAGGTGTCATTTCAGGCCGTTAAAACCTTTAATCTGGATGAATATATTGGTTTAGCGGCAACGCATCCACAAAGCTACCGCTATTTTATGCAACACCACTTATTTAATCACATTGATATTCAGCCAGAAAATACCGCAGTGCCAGAGGGTGACGCCGCAGATCCGTTACTTGCCTGCGAGCAGTATGAGCAAAAAATCATGGCCGCAGGTGGTATCGATATACAGCTGCTGGGCATTGGTCGTAATGGCCATATTGGCTTTAACGAGCCCTCGTCCGGATTGCGTTCACGCACCAGGATTAAAACCCTAACACAGCAAACCATCGCCGATAATGCCCGTTTCTTTGCGCCCGGTGAATATCAACCACATCTATCAATCACTATGGGCATCGGCACCATTCTGGATGCTCGCAAAGTGCTGTTACTGGCAACGGGTAAAGCTAAAGCTAAGGCATTAAAAGCGATGGTAGAGGGGCCACTGAGTGCCAGCTGTCCGGCATCAGCTTTACAGCTGCACCAGCAGGCTACAGTAGTACTGGATGAGGAAGCCGCCAGTGACTTAGAGCAACTGGCATTTTACCGCCATATTGAACAGGAAAACGCGGCCCTGTTGCGCCGCCTGAATCGTGATTAGCCGCCGTTGTTATGACCAGCGTCGTAGCTTATGGCCTTTCATCGCATAAAATAAGATATAAAGATAGGCTGGAATGAGAATCCAGTACGCACCCTGGCTATTGCCGGACAGTTCGGCCAGATAACCATAACTTAGTGGTAAAACCGCGCCACCGGCAATACCCATTATCAGCAAGGCTGAGCCGGTAGCGGTTAACTTCCCGAGGCCTTCCAGCGCCAAGGGCCAAACCGCCGGCCATACCAACGCATTGGCCAACCCCAGTAAGGCAACGAACACCACGGTATCCGGCACCAGCGGAATACCCAACCAACCAAATAACCAGGCTGATAATTGCTGACTCTCGGTTGCGCCAAACAGGACACCTAAACTGAGCAAGACGCCCGCGACCGCCGACAACTGCAGAGCACGGCCTTGTGACAGGTAGCGCGGGATTAGTAATACGCCAAGGAGGTAACCCAACACCATAAAACCCATGGTATAAGAGGTCAGCACACCAAAATGTGCTACGCCCAGTTGCTTACCATAGAGCCCGATCGTATCGCCAGCAATCACTTCGACGCCGACGTAACAAAACAGCGCTAATACACCCAGCACCAACTGCGGATAGGCCAGTACTGCTTTTACGGCCCGCAACTCAATACCACGATCATTTTGCTGATCGGGCAACTCGGGTAAGGGCGCAAACCAGATGAATACCGATAACAGCAACAGCATCAACGTCATATAGATGTACGGCAGCACTAACCGATTCGATAACTCCGCCAGCTGCACCTGCTGCTCTGCCGCAGGCAATAGCGCCAGCGCGTCAGCACTATATTGTTCAATATTGGTCAGCACCAGGGTGGCAAATACCATCGGCACTACTATACCGGCAGCTTTGTTAACCAAACCCATAACACTGATCCGCATCGCAGCACTGTCGCGCGGCCCTATACAAACCAAATAGGGGTTAGTTGCGGTTTGCAAAATCGTCAGGCCAGTACCCAGCATAAATAACGCCAACAAAAACAGTGGGTAAGCCGCTATTTTCGCTGCCGGAATAAACAGCAAGGCGCCAAAGGCCATAATCAGTAAGCCAGCCAGCATGCCCTTTTTGTACCCCAGATAGTTCAGTAAAAACGACATCGGGATCGCCATGACGGTGTAAGCGATATAAAACACAAAGGTCACCAACAGTGCCTGAAATTCGTTTAACTGACAGACAATCTGCAAAAATGGAATAAGTGCACCATTAAGCCAGGTCACAAAACCGAACAGAAAAAACAGCACCGCCAGAATCAGCATTGGCACCAACACCTTGGGTGCTGGCGTGGTTGGAGTGTTGGGCATCTTCGGCTCCTTATTGTTATTTTTATTGTCGTTACCGGCTTAGATTACCGGCTTAACCCAGTTGCGCTTCGCCGTTAATCCAGCATTGTTGTACCTGTAGCTGCGCGTTCAATTGCACCAGATCAGCCCTATGGCCGGGTTGTGCCTGGCCGCGGTCAGTCAGCCCCAGCGCCTGCGCCGGATATAAGGCTGCCATGCGCAGACTTTCAGCAAGGTCAAGCTGTAAAGTATTCACTGCATAACGCACGGCGGCCGCCATATCCAGCACTGAGCCTGCCAGTGCGCCGCTACTGTCAGTCAACTTATTACCCTGGCGGGTTACCTTACCGGCAAAGAAATCAAATTCGGTCTCGTCGGTGCCAACCGGAGACATCGCATCTGTGACTAACAGCACCTTGCCGCGGGGTTTTGCTATTACTGCCAGCTTTGCAGCTAACGGATGCAAATGTAAACCGTCCAGAATCAAGCCACACCAGCTTTGACTGTCGGTTAGCGCAACGCCCACCATGCCGGGCTCACGCGAAGTTAGTGGCGACATTGCATTATATAAATGAGTAAAGCCCTGCGCGCCGGCAGCGAGGGCTTGCTGTACCTGCGCGGCACAGGCATTAGAGTGGCCAAGCCAAACTTTAACACCGGCGGCGGTTAAACGTTGAATTTGCTCTGGCGTCACATTTTCCGGCGCCAGCGTAACCAAGACACACCCAAGATCACGGCGCAGATACAGCTGCATCTCTGCCTCTGCCAACGGCCGGATATGTTGCAGCGGATGCACACCTTTTTTCGGTGCCGATAAATGCGGCCCTTCGAAATGAATTCCCAAAATGCCTGGCTCACCAGCAGCAATGGCTGCGGCAATCACATCGGCACTTTGCTGCATCACCGCCAGTTGGTCGGTGATCAGGGTTGGCAGCAGTGCCGTGGTACCAAAACGGCTATGGGCTTGTCGCATCCGGCGAAGCGTGTCAATCGTCGGTGCGTTATTAAACAGCACGCCGCCACCGCCATTCACCTGTAAATCGATAAACCCCGGCACCAAATAGGTTGCCTGTGGCGTATCACGACAGGGTCGGATGTCTGCAATACGACCGTTTTCAATCAACAACTCGACATTTGACTGCCAGACAAAACCATCAAAAAATTGGGCAGCGCTAAACACTTGCTGCATAAAGAACCTGTAAGGAAAGACGTTATGCCATCTAAACTAACGCCTATGCGCGAAAAGCTCAAGTATTCGCGATGGGGACCCGTCCCGCTTTCACAAACCCAGACCACAGGCGCGGTTGTGGTGCCAACACAAACAGATCACCGTTTTGCCCCTGCAGTTGTTGCGGCACCCCAACCTCGCGGGCAATGGCAGCATTGGCTTGCATATGCGCAGCTTCGCCATGGACCGGTATCGCCACGGCCGGTTTTACCGCCTGATACATCTCAGCCAATTCCCCCTGATTCGGATGGCCAGAGACATGGATTGGCAATAAGGTATCCGCCGCCTGCAACACTTGCAGCTGTTTGGCTTTCAGTTTGTCCACCAACCGGCTGACCAGCATCTCATTACCGGGGATCAGATTGGCACTGAAAATAACTAAGTCATCTTTTGCCAGCAGCAGCTGAGGATGACGATCTTCAGCCAGTTTACTCAGGGCGGCTCTGGGCTCGCCCTGGCTGCCGGTTGCTGCGACCAGCACTTCTTCCGCTGGCAAAAAACCAATATGGGCGTTATCAATCAGCGGCAGATCATCCGGCCAATAACCGCAGGCACGCGCCGCACCGACCATATTCTCCATCGCCCGACCGAACAGTGCCAGGTAACGGCCGGTTTGCTGGGCAATGCGCCCCAGGCTAATTAAGCGGCCGATATTACTGCTAAAACCGGTTACCAATACGCGCTTCGGTGCCTGACTGACCACCTCACGCAGCGCATGAAAGCAAGCGGTTTCCGACAACGAAAAGCCACTTTTTAGTGCATTGGTTGAATCACAGACCATAGCAGTAATACCTTGCGCTGCCAGCCGTTTAAATACCTGCGGTTTGAACGGCCGGCCCAGCATAGGTGCCGGATCCATTTTCCAGTCGGCGGTATGAAACACCTTGCCGGCCGGGGTGCTGATTAACAGTGCCTGACATTCCGGGATCGAGTGGGTGATATTTAGCCAATTGACGAGAAAAGGCCCGATCTGACAGGTACCGCCGGGCGGGATTTCAATAATGGGCATCTGCTCAATAAGGTCGGTACGCGCCAGTTTACGGCGCAGCACCTCGGCGGCAAAGGGGGTGCAATACACCGGCGCTTGCAAGCGCGGCCATAAATACGGCAAGGCACCAATATGATCTTCGTGGGCATGGGTAATAATAATGCCGCACAGATTTTCGCGTTGTGCGGCAATAAAGCTGGGATCGGCGGCCTGCACTTCAGCCGTGAGCTGCGGTGGCTGTGTCTGCGGCTGCAGCGGATTATAAAAGGTGACACCGCAATCCACCATTAACCAGCGCCCGGCATGACCGTATAAATTCAGGTTCATCCCAATTTCGCCGCAACCGCCAAGCGGCAAAAACCAGAGATCCTGCTCGCCGGCTAAGGTCATTTCAGCGCTCGAACGGCTGGCCATGTCACCTCGTATTACACTACTATCAACTGCTAAGTGCTACGTATGATACGCCATTCACGTTCACAGACCCAGCAGACATTTCCGCTATCAGCGACGGGGTGGCAACATTTTTAGCAGCGTGCGATCTTTTAAATGATAGTGATGGTAAAGCGCGGCCGCGGCATGCCCCAAAATCAATAGCCACACCAGATAAGCTCCGCCCTGCTTGTGAATAAAATCCATCGGCGCTTCAAATTGCTCAAAACTCAGGCCCATACCATCCGCAACCAGCGTCTGAAACAACCAGGTATCGGCAAATTTCGGGATCTCAAATAAAAAGAAAAACTCGGTTGCCACGCCGGTACCTAAATAGCCGGTCAATGGCATCACAATCAGCACGCCATACAATACCAGATGCCCCAGATGCGCAGCCTTTTGCATCAGCGCCGAACCCGGCTCAGCCTCAGGCTGAACATTAGTCAGCCGCCAGTAGAGCCGCAGCACTACCAGCACCGCGATAGTCACGCCAAAGGATAAATGCAGCTGCAGTGCGGTCCAGTTCTCCGGCGTCCGGGCCTCAGTAAACCATTGCCGGTAATACACTGCGACATAGGCCAGTAAAAACAGCAGTGCCGTCAGCCAATGCAGCGCGCGGGCAACCTTGCCATAGTGAGTTGGGGAGTTTTTTAGCATAACGAAATCCAGTAGCCTTTGTTAACCAAACTATTAGCCTAGTTTGACGCCCTAGTGCACTGGCAACAACAGTATTAGTTGCTCACTTTGTTGCAGAAATTCGAATAACGTCAGGCAAAAGCGCTCAGCAAGGTGTAATCAACGCTATCAGGCGCCATGAACTTTGATTACACTAGCCACTGCTATTTTTACCGTAGTTTGAAGGATAACGGACAGATGTCTGAGTTGTTTCCTATAGCCAATCCGGTTGTTGTGTTTGCGATTGTGGCCAGCCTGATCCTGATTTGCCCTATTCTATTAGCGCGCTACCGCTTACCCGGTATGCTGGGTTTACTCTTCGCCGGTGCCCTGCTTGGCCCCAATGCGCTGAATGTGCTGGCCCGTGATCAGTCTTTTGTGCTCTTTGGCACCGTTGGCTTGCTGTATATTATGTTTATTGCTGCACTAGAGATTGATATGCAGCAATTAAAACGCTCCAAATCGCATACCTTGCTGTTTGGTCTATTCACCTTTGCCATCCCGCAGGCAACCGGCACTGCCGTTGGCTTATTGCTTGGCTTTGACTGGCTGGCCGCAATACTGCTGGCCAGTATGTTCGCCTCTCATACGTTGCTGGCCTATCCTATCGCCAGCCGCTTAGGCATTAGCCGCAACCCGGCCGTAACGACTGCCGTTGGCGGTACTATTATTACCGACACCCTGGCTCTCTTGGTACTGGCAGTGATTGCAACCATGGCCAAAGGCGAGCTTAGCGAGCATTACTGGCTGCAACTTGGCATAAGTTTAAGCCTGTATATCCTGCTGATCTTAGTGTTATTACCCAGGCTGGCACGCTGGTTCTTTCGCAGTGTCGGCGGCGATGGCGTGGCGGAGTTTGTGTTTGTATTGGCGACGGTCTTTATCTGCGCCAGCTTCTCACATCTGGCCGGTGCTGAGCCGATTATCGGTGCCTTTTTAGCCGGGTTAGCCCTTAACCGTATTATTCCGCATAACAGCACCCTGATGAACCGGCTGCAATTTACCGGTGAAGCGATATTTATCCCATTCTTTTTGTTATCGGTTGGTATGCTGCTGGATGTCGGGATTTTCTTCGCCAGCCTTCGTGCCTGGGTAATAGCCTTTGCTATGGTCGCCACAGTGATTTTAACCAAATGGGCCGCTGCGGAGCTGTGCCGGCTATTTTTGGGCTACAGCAAACCGCAAGCGCGGGTCGTATTTGGCTTAAGCGTGGCCCAGGCCGCCGCCACACTGGCCGCAACCATGGTCGGCTATGAAATTGGCTTGTTTGATGAAGCGGTGGTAAATGGCGCCATTCTTATGATTTTGGTTACCTGCTTTTTGGCACCCTGGCTGGTTGACCGCTACGGCCGGAAAATTGCGCTTAGCAGCCAACAGCAGCCCGAGGAAAGCCTGGCGGAGCAACGGATTATGGTAGCACTGGCACCGCAGCAACAGATGGAACCCTTTTTACAGTTGGCGAAATGGCTGCGCGCGCCGGGCGCCCGTCAACCTGTGTACGCGATGACAGTGGTAGAAGAGCAGCGTGACCACAGCCTGCCGTTACAACAAGCCGCCAGTCGACTGGAGCAGGCGGTCAGTTATCTGGCTGCCGCCAATATTCCGGCTCAGGCCAAAACCCGGCTGGATCTGAATATCAGTGATGGTATTTTGCGTAGCCGCCGGGAACTGAATGCGACTGAAGTTATTGTAGGCTGGAGCGAACACAGCAGTACCGCCGAGCTGCTATTTGGTTCAATGTTAAGCCGCTTGCTGGCCGATCCGGGTTATACACTGCTGGTGAAGCGTCAGCTGTCACCACTACAACACGGTCAACGCTTATTCTGGCTTATTCCACCGAATGCAGAAAAAGAGGCCGGCTTTGCTGAAGCGCGCGAGTTGGTGCAACGTCTGGCGCAACAGTTAAGTCTGACGGTACAGCTCTGTTGTCAGGATAACCAGGTCGCGGCTATCAAAGCCGCGCTGAATAAAGCCAATATCAGTGGTTACATTACCGCGCCGCAGTATCAGTTGTTACCCGATCAGCTGCATAAGCTGGCACCGACAGGTGACTTACTGGTGCTCTACGGCGTGCGTCAGGGTGGTCTGGCCTGGGATGCTGATCTGCCCCGTTTACAGCAAAGGCTGAGTCAGGCACTGCCGCACACTAATTTGCTGGTGATTTATCCGGCCGAACGGCAAGATCCCATCGTGACTGCCACCGTCGCTATCGCCTAGCCTGTCAGCAAAATATAGCGGGCTTTGCCAGCCCGCTTAGATCCCTTCCCCTAAAAACACCTTGCTATAACGTGGCAGGATCCAGGCTTGTTCGCCCTGCTTCAGGTTTAGTTGCTTAAACTGCTCTTTCGGCAGTTCAACGTGAATCAGCTGTTGATCGGATTCAGCCAGCACTTCCAACCGCACTGACGGACCAACAATGGTCACCAGATCCAGTTTTACTTTAATGGCATCGGGCTGTGGCAGGTTAAAGACATCAATTTCATGCGGCCGCACATAGGCCAGGCCGTCTTGCTCTTCGCTGTTGGTATATTCCGGTGACGGCACCCTTAACTGTCCGATACTGCTCTGGCCTTGTTTTACCCGGGCATGAAACAGATTTACATTACCTAAAAACTCATACACAAAGGGATTGGCCGGGTTGTCATACACCTGCTCCGGCGTACCTTCCTGCTCAATGCGGCCTTTGTTCATCACCACGATACGATCAGCCACTTCCAGCGCTTCTTCCTGATCGTGGGTAACAAAAACACTGGTGACATGAATTTCATCATGCAAGCGGCGCAACCAACGGCGCAGCTCAGCGCGCACCTTGGCATCCAGCGCACCGAACGGTTCATCCAACAATAACATTTTCGGTTCAACTGCCAGAGCCCGGGCCAGCGCAATTCGCTGCCGTTGTCCGCCCGAGAGCTGTGACGGATAACGATCGGCTGTCCAGCCCAGCTGCACTAACTCCAGAAGATTGTTCACTTTTTTGGCGATCTCCGCCTTCGAGGGGCGGAATTTTTTTGGTTTAACCGTTAAGCCGTACGCCACGTTTTCAAACACCGTCATATGCTTAAACAACGCATAGTGCTGAAACACAAAACCGACACCGCGCTCGGAGACATGCTGACCGGTAATATCTTCGCTATTAAAGCGGATAATGCCACTGTCCGCTTGTTCCAGCCCGGCAATAATCCGCAGCAAGGTGGTTTTACCCGAGCCGGATGGCCCCAGTAAAGCGGTAAGCTCACCGGTTTTTATATTTAAATTAACGTTGTCCAGCGCCACAAAATTGCCAAAGCTTTTCCGAACCTGCTCAATACAAATGCTCATGACTGTCCTCTTTGCTTAAGCAAAGCTGTGTTATTTTTCACCGAAAATCTAATCTGGATCATAGCAATGCTTTTGGATAACTTTAAAATCACATTTTCAATGCTGATATAGCCAAAAGGAATAAATAGCTCCATCTTACTGTTATAAGTTATTCCTAAATCACTGACGAGTCCGCTTTTCACTCACACAAAAGCGTATTACAGTATTATGACAACGGTGGAGCCGTTAATCACAATCTCAATCCGGAAAACACAGATGAAACTATTTAATCTCTCTCTACTGGCCGCATCCTTGCTGGCTGTGGGCACTGTTCAGGCCAATAACGTCGAAATCTATGGTCTGGCGCATCTCTCGCTGGACCGCTTGGATAATGGCGTCGACAGCGGCACCAACGTTTCCAGTAACGCCAGCCGGTTGGGGTTTCGTGCCAGTACCAAACTGGAAGGGGACTTAGAAGCCTTTGTGCAGCTGGAACAAACCATTCGTATCGATGAGGGTGCCGGTAGCTTTGCCGATCGCGATTCTTTTGTCGGCCTGCGTGGCGATTTTGGTACAGTAAAAATTGGTCAGTTCGATACACCGCTAAAAGTATTGCGCGGTAAGGTCGATCAGTTTGGTGATCGGGTGGGTGATATCCGTAACGTCAGCCGGGTTAGTGGCGGAACCATTGGTAATGTGTTTGACGAGCGCTTTAAAAATGGTGTGGCTTATCAAAGCCCGACCGTCAATAACCTGACCTTTGCCTTTCACTATACGCCGCATAACAATACCGGCGCTACCGTAGATAATCTGCGCGAGTCTTACAGCAGCTCCATTACCTATGAGCAAAAAGGCATTTATTTAGCTGCGGCCTTTGAGCGTTTTGAAGGCACTGATGGTTTAGATCCGCAGGCGATCCGCCTGGGTGCTTACTATGATATTACGGATGCCATCCGCCTGACGACATTGTGGCAAAGCGCCAAGGATATTCCGGGTGGCGACCGCAATGTTTATGGTGTTGGTGCCAGCTACAAGCAAGGTAACTATGTCTGGCGCGGCCAGGTTTATCAAACCGGCGACAACGATACGGCAGACAGCGGCGCAACGTTATTCGCTGTGGGTGTAGACCGTAATTTTGGCCGTGAGTTAGTGCTTTATGCTGTTTACCTGAGGTATCCCCAGAAATTTTGTAGTTAAAATAAAAATTTAGGTAATTAGGGAACATTCATGGCGGTTCCCGATCTGATCATTCGCCAAAAATCCCACACCGCGGATGCTCGCCATGAATGTTAAAACTATGCTCGCTGATTTCCTCCGATTTGTCACCCCAAAAACCATGCATAAAGCCAGATTTTCTGTCTTGTTAGATGCGGTTACTGCTCTTGCTAAAGACGCTCGTTGCACCGTTACAGCAATTGGTCGCGCTATGCCAGGGCCCTCAGACAAAATCAGCATCAAGCGAGCCGACAGATTACTCAATAATGCCAATCTGCAACGAGAGCTACCATTGATTTATGCCGCGTTGACTGCTTCTGTTGTAACCCCCCATTCCCATCCAACGATTTTAGTCGATTGGAGTAATGCGGATACCGCCAAGCGTCACTTTATTTTACGAGCGAGTATTGCTGCGGACGGCAGAGCATTAACGTTGTTGCAAAAAATCGCTGCTGAAGAAGAGTACACCAGCCCCCGTTTGCATCAGGCATTCTTAGAACAACTTAAAGCTATGTTACCAGAAGGCTGCAAGCCAATTATCGTGACAGACGCCGGATTTAAAGTGCCTTGGTTAAAACAAGTACGCGAATTCGGCTGGCATTATGTCGCCAGAGTCAGAGGGAATGTGAAGCTGAAAGTGGCAGAGCAGGAAGAGTTTATCACTGTTAACCAATTTTATCGTAAGGCCAAAGCCAAGCCCAAGCATGTCGGCAACATCTTACTCACCCAATCTCAGAGCTATGAAACACAAGCTGTTTTGGTTGGAAAAGGTTACAAGTTATTGAAAAGAGATAAAAACAGGCAATACAAAGAGCCTTGGCTATTAGTTTCCTCTTTACCAGAAAGTCATGGATATGCCGAGAAAATTGCCAAATGCTATAGCTGCCGAATGCAGATAGAAGAAAGCTTCCGGGATCAAAAAAGTCACCGTTACGGGTTAGGTAGCGATCTACATGGTACTCGCAAGAAATCACGCTTGGAGATCTTACTGCTCTTGGCAGCCCTGGCTAACTGGTTTCATTACCTGCTTGGCAGTGCGGGTGAGAAGGCTGGCTTACAACGACGTTATCAGGCAAATACCGTTAAGCATAGACGAGTGCTCGCTCTTTGTTCCCTTGGGATACTGCTCTGTAAAGAGCAAAAGCTTAATATAAGTAGGCGATATTATCAGCAAGGGCTAAAGCAAATTTTGCAGTGGATAGCTCAGTGGTGCTGGACACCGGACGATCTGATAGAGTGTGGATAATATGGGGGAGCAATTTGTGGGGATCCCTCAGGCTGTTTACGGTATCACCAGTAATGATGACAATGCCGCCTTCCGCATCTCTGGCGGCGGCCGCGGCACTCAGTTACCGGCGATCGCCGGTGAAGATAGCACCGGCTTATCGCTGGGGATTATCTACCGCTTCTAAGCTCAGTGCGGGTAGTCTGCTACCCGCTTGCTTTGCCGACACAACCTATATCTCGCCACACCTACTCCCCTGATCTTCATCAACACCGAAATAATTTTTCAGCATTTTTGCTGCTTAATGTTTTCTTAAGCTTCGCCACCTAACCTGCCAGCATCGAGGTTAAACCGGAGCGTCTTATGTCTGAACCCTTATTACTGGCACCACCCGCTACCGCTATACCGCTGCTGTGTAGCCTGGGAAATATGACCAGTAAACTGACTTTGCTGGCAAGACAAGCCGATGGCCGCGCTGAAGTAGAAACCCTTATCGCCCGCGAGTTTCAGCGCAAGCATCAGGCCGAAATCCGCTACTTTCTGCCACAATTGCTAAGTTTACGCTGCGCCGGAACCCTGACCGCAGCGGTCGGGGTACAGGCCGCAACGCAGGGCCCGCTGTTTCTGGAGCAATATCTGCCACAGCCGATTGAACAGCTGCTGTCAGAACAATCCGGGCAAGAGGTAAAACGCGGGCAAATTCTGGAAATCGGCAATCTGGTATCGGCACGCGCCGGTAGCAGTTTGTTACTGATGGTTGCCTTAAGTGAACTGATTGCCGCTAGCCGCTTTCGCTGGGTAACCTTTACCGCAACTGATGAAGTGCAATCGCTGTTAAGCAAGCTACATTATCAACCGATACTGTTAGCCGCAGCCAATGCCGATAAGCTGCAGCATCCCCAAGTCTGGGGCGCGTACTACCAAAAACACCCGCAAGTGATGGCAGGTATGGCCTTACCGGCCATTACCAGCGCCCGGCGTTTGCCGCGCTATCAGTTGTTACAGCAGTTATTGGCTCCACAGCTGACTGAGCTGCAACCGCAATTGGCGCGGCTAACGGAGGCTGGTCATGGCTAAGTCAGTACCTTTGGATTTTCCTAGCCTGCGCCAGTTTGCCGACCGCCCGGCGTTAACTGACGGTCAACACAGCCTGAGTTATCAGCAACTCGCTGCACAGGTATCACAACTGGCCAACTGGCTACAACAACTGCCGGCACAGCGCTTTGCCATTAGCGGCCCGAACAGCATCAGCTGGATTATTGCCGATTTAGCGCTGGCCGTGAGCGACAAAATTTGTGTTCCACTACCACGTTTTTTCTCAGCCGCGCAGCAAGCCTATATCCTTGATACCGCCGCGATCGAGATCGTACTGGAGACCGAGCCACTTGCCGGCAGCATAGCCAGCGCAGTGCCGGGTTTATGGTATCGGCAGATGCCGCCAGCAGGCACTCACTCAATACCAAGCTTTCCGTTCTTGAGCGGTAAAGTCACCTTTACCTCTGGCACTACCGGCAGCCCGAAAGGCGTATGTTTAAGCTGGGCACAGCAGGCGGCGACCTTAGCCGGCTTAGTTAAAGCACTAGGCGCAGAATTTAGTGCTGAGGCACAACAGCAACAACTGCGACATTACTCTCTGCTGCCCTTATCTACCCTGTTGGAAAATCAGGCCGGTGTGTATTTACCACTGGCTCTGGGGCAGCAAATTATTGTGCTGAACGAATCGCAAAGCGGTTTGAGCGGAAGTTCAAAGCTCGATTTAGCGCAATTGGCACAAAGCCTGGCGCATTACCAGCCGCACAGCCTGATCCTTACACCACAGTTGCTGCAAGCGCTGCTGTTGATTTGCCAGCAGCAACCGGCACTGGCAGCCAGCTTTCGTTTTATTGCCGTTGGTGGTGCTCATTGCGCTCCGGCATTACTGGCACAGGCCGCACAGCTGGGGCTACCTGTCTATCAGGGCTACGGTTTATCCGAAGCTGGCTCAGTGGTGGCTTTAAACTTACCTGCGGCGAATCAGCCCGGTAGCGTCGGCAAAGCGCTACCTCATATACAACTGCGGATTAACGCGGGCCAGATTGAAGTAAAAGGTCAGCTCTATGCCGGCTATTTAGGCGAAGCCGCACGCGACGCCGACTCTTGGTTAGCGACCGGCGATTTGGGGCAACAGGACGGTGACGGCTATCTGAACATTGACGGGCGCAGCAAACAACTGTTGATCAGCAGCTTTGGCCGAAATATCTCGCCAGAATGGCTGGAAGCTGAGCTACAACTTTGCCCGTCGATCGCTCAGGCCATGGTATGCGGTGATGCCAAGCCCTGGCTAAGTGCACTGATAGTGCCGAGATCGGCCAGGCAGTTGACCGAGCTTAGCGCCCAGCTACAGGCACTTAACGCCCGGCTCCCGGATTATGCGCAAATTCGTACCGTCTTGCTGCTAAATGAACCCTTTAGCAGTCAAAACCAGCAACTTACCGATAACAGCCGGCTGCGCCGCCAACATATTCTGGCGCGGTACCAACAACCTATTGAGCAACTTTACCACCTTACCCCAACAACGGCAGAGCCAGTGCTTGTGCCGCTAAACCAGGAGCATCGCGATGAGCTTTTATCAGCAATTAATTGAGCAAACCCAGGCCGAACGCGAGTATTTGTTAAGTGCACCGCTGATCCAGCGCTGCCTTAAGCAACAAAGCTTTACGCTCGCCGAGTATCAGGCGTTTCTAACGGAAGCTTACCATCATGTTAAGCACACAGTGCCATTGCTGATGGCTGTTGGCAGCAGGCTAAGCAGTGCCCAGGAATATTACCGCGAAGCCATTGCTG
Organism: Alishewanella jeotgali KCTC 22429; assembly: GCF_000245735.1. GTDB lineage: Bacteria > Pseudomonadota > Gammaproteobacteria > Enterobacterales > Alteromonadaceae > Alishewanella > Alishewanella jeotgali. The sequence continues at coordinate 54,225 of NZ_AHTH01000049.1, read as the reverse complement.
AATATATCGAAGAAGAGCTGGGTCATCAGGAATGGGTGCTGAATGATCTTGCAGCGACCGGCGCCGACAAAGAGCAAGTACGCCACGGCACACCGCGCCTTGCTACCGAACTGATGGTTGCCTACGCCTATGACACTGTGCTGCGAGGCAACCCGCTGGCGTTCTTTGGCATGGTGTTGGTACTGGAAGGCACCAGCGTTAACCTCGCCACCGGTGCCGCTGAGATTATTCAGCAGCAGCTACAGTTACCCAACAAAGCCTTTAGTTATTTACGCTCGCACGGCAGTTTGGATATTGAACATCTGAGCTTTTTTGAAAAACTAATGGACACCATTAGCGATGCAACCGATCAGCAAGCGATTGAGCATGCCGCTAAAGTGTTCTATCAGCTGTATGGCAATATCTTCCGCAGTATTGAAGCCGCACCTGCGGCTAAGGTGGCGGCATGAGCGCCGCTGCCCTACAGGGCCAAACACTACTGCTACTCGGTGCCAGTGGCGGTATTGGTGCCGCACTGGCGAAGCAACTCGCGGCACAGGGCGCGAACCTGATTATTAGCGGGCGCAATCTCGTCCCCCTGCAGCGGTTAGCAACGCAACTGGCCACTAAAACCCAGTGTGTGGCCGCCGATCTTAGTGATGCTTCGGGTCGCGAGCATTTACTGCTGGCACTACCCGACAAGCTGGATGGCGTGATCTTCGCTGCAGGTTATAACGATTTTGCGTTGTTTGAACAGCAGGATCCAACAGCGATACACCGGCTATTTGCACTAAACACGCTGCTGCCTATACTACTCACCCGCGCCCTGCTACCCCGGCTGACACCACAGGGGCGCTTAGTTTATGTTGGCTCGACACTGGGTGCTATCGGCTATCCGGGCTATGCCGCCTATGGTGCCAGCAAAGCCGCGCTAAAGCATTTTGTGCAGGCGCTGCGCCGGGAAATGGCCGATACCGCCCTGCAATTTTGCTATATCGCACCCCGGGCTACCCAAACCAGTATGAACACCCTGGCAGCACAGCAGCTGAATCAGGCGCTGGGTAGCAAAACCGATCAGCCTGAGTGGGTTGCATCCCAAATTCTAAACCAGTTAATCGCAAAACAGATGCAGGATCAGAACCTTGGTATGCCGGAGCGACTGTTTATCCGGCTCAATGCGCTGCTGCCAGCCTTACTGGATAAAGCACTACGCAAACAACTGACGACCATCAAACAATTTGCCCGACGGCAAGCCGCAGGGTTAACCCACAATGCGCTGGCTGAAGTGAAAAACGTCCCTGCCAGCGATAAAGGAGCATACAAATGAAAAAAATCTCTTCACTTATTGCCCTAAGTTTACTCAGCGCCAGCTTACTGCTGGGGTCAGTACAGGCCGAAAGCTCGCTCTCCGCGATACCGGGCGAACTAAGTCAGATTCAACAACAATGGGCGACCGTTAAATATCAGCAAAGCGGTAAAACCCAGGAACAGGCTTTCGCCGAACTGGTTAGCGCCGCCCAAGCTGCCGTAAAAGCTCACCCGGAGGATGCCCGCTACCTGATTTGGGAAGGTATTATCCGCGCCACCTATGCCGGCAGTGTCGGCGGTTTGGATGCGCTTAGCGAAGTTAAAACCGCGAAAAAGCTGTTTGAACAGGCGCTAAAGCAGGATGAGAAAGCGCTGGATGGCTCGGCCTATACCAGCCTGGGTTCGCTGTATTATCAGGTACCAGGTTGGCCTGTCGGCTTTGGTAGCGATAAAAAAGCCCGCGAATATTTGCTAAAAGGCCTGGAGGTTAACCCTGACGGTATCGACAGTAACTATTTTTACGGTGATTTTTTACTGCAACAAAAAGAATATAAGGCCGCCGTGGCGGTACTGGAAAAAGCCTTACTGGCGCCACCACGCCCTGGCCGTGAGGATGCCGATGCCGGACGCCGGCAGGAGATTGAGCAAGCGCTGACTAAAGCGCGTAGCAAAATTAAAAGTTAACTCCATGCAGACGCAATCTTCGTAGTAAAGATCAGCTTTAGTATAAAACGTAAAATGCCGGTTTAGCCGGCATTTTTATTTGGGTTCATCACCATCACTCTGCTACTGAGCGATAGCGCTGCTCCCGATATAACCAGGACGGTAGTAACACCTGCGCCAGTGCCCGGCGCTGTGCTGCCGGCTCGGCAGCAGCATCTGTTAGCACCAGTTGTTTATCATTCAGCAAATAGCGCGCGACAACACTGCTACCATCTGGTTTTAATATCGTCACTGCCGCTTCGCGGGTGTTTTGCTGCTCTAACAGGGCAAAGTACTGATCAAACTGCAGCAGCGCCCGCCCCGGCGACTCAGCATCACGGCTAAAATCCCGCCCCAGTAGCGGCGTTTGTGCACTGATGCCCATTAAAGATAAGATCGTAGGTGCTAAATCAATCTGGCTGGCCAGGCTGCTAATAGTTTTTGGCTTCAGATCCGCACCTAACATCAGCGCCGGGATCTGAAATTTATGTACCGGTACCAAACTATTACCATACACCCGGTTATCGTGGTCGGCGACGATAACAAACAGCGTATTGTGCCAGTACAGTTGCTGTTTCGCCTGTGCAATAAATTTACCCAGCGCATAATCGGCGTACTTAACTGCATTATTTACCGTCGCCTTTTCACTGTCGTACAGCGCGATTTTACTGTCAGGAAACTCAAAGGGCTCGTGATTGGACGAGGTAAAAATCAAACTAAAAAATGGCTTTTGCTGAGCGGACATTTCCGCTAAATGTTTAGCCGCCGCGTTAAATAAATCTTCATCACTGGCGCCCCAGCTGCCAACAAACTCCGGCTTCGTCATTTTCGGTAAATCGATCACTTCGCTAAAACCATTACCGGTAAAAAAGCCGCGCATATTGTCAAAATGCGCTTCGCCACCATAGACAAAGCTGGTATGAAAGCCTTGCTGCTGCAGGGTGCTGGCCAGAGTATAGAAGCCTTGCTGCGCGCCGGAGAGTTTTACCACACTTTGCGCCGGCGTCGGCGGAAAACCAGACACCACAGCTTCAATACCACGCACCGAACGGGTGCCGGTGGCATACATATTTTCAAACCACCAGCCTTCGTTTTTGAGCTGTTCCAGCTCCGGCGTTACCGGCAAGCCACCCAGACTTTTCACAAAGGTTGCGCCCAGGCTTTCTTCCAGAATAATCACCAGGTTAAGCGGCTGCACACGTTCCTTTGCCGGCTGGCGCAGTGCCAGAGTAGGTAATTGTGGATCATCAAATTCCAGGTGTTTTAACCACGGCCAATCCAGCGCCAACTCAAGCATGTCCTGCTGCGGCAACGTGCCATAGATCTCACTGGAGCGAGCTTCATGTTTCAGGCTATAGATGGCGTATAGCACTGAGTATGGCGAGTTGATAATCAGCGAGTTCACCATCGCATCGCCGGTAATGGCAAACAGCGCCGGATTGGCTGGGCGGTGCTCCGTGGTGGAGCGAATAGCTGCAAAGGCAAGCAATACCAAAAGCGGCCAGCTAATTAGCAAAGTACGATAACGGGCAAAAGGTCGAGTTTGCGCCAGTACCTGCCGCAGCGCTAGATTGCCCAGCCACAATAACGCTATCGAGGCCAGCACACCGCCAAGCAGCATACCGCGATAACCTTGCCATAGGGTACCAAACACCTCTTTCGGATACTTTAAATATTCGATATAGAGCCGGTTCGGTCTGACATCGTATTGCAAAATAAATTGCGGCGTCGAGACTTCCAGTAAAATCACCAGCGCCAGCCCCAGTAACAACCAGAGATGATTTAGCTGTAGCCAGACCTTAAAACTACTCTGTCGCGCCAGTAAGGGGGCAAGTAATAAAGGTATTGCCAGCCACAGGCCAATAAAAATCAGATCGGCTCTTACCCCCTGTAGCAGCAGAATGCCAATATCAGCTGCAGCCGTTACCCGGTCGAATTGCCAAAGTACTAAGCCAAGCCGGCTAGCGCTTAACAGCAGTAGCGTCACCACACAAAAAACCAATAACGGCAAATAAGGGCCGGCGCGTTTTATCGGCTGCAGTACGCTAGTCATAATCTAAGCTCCACCAAGAAGTTGGCGCTAGCTTAGGGTGAAAAACTTAAGATTTTCTTAAGTAAATGAGGTTAATCTGGTTATAGTTAACAGACTGACCGTAAACGGATAAATGGCATGCGGATCTTACTGGTAGAAGACGATAACTTACTGGCACAGGGCATAGTTACAGCCTTGGCGCGGGCCAGTTATCAAACCGAACATTGCCGCACTGGTAAGCAAGCACTGCAGGCGCTGGATAATGCGGAGTTTGATTTAATGATCCTGGATTTAGGCCTACCCGATGGCTTTGCCGGTAAAATCTTACAACAGCTGCGCGCGCAGCAACATCAACTGCCGGTACTGGTACTGACGGCGCTGGATCAAATTGAAACCAAGCTCCAACTGTTAAACGATGGTGCTGATGACTATATGGTAAAGCCCTTTGATGTGCGCGAGCTGGAAGCGCGCATTCGGGTACTGCTACGCCGTAAAGCCGAGCGGCGGCATGATGTGCTACAGCATGGTGAACTGCTGCTCGATTTAGTGAAACATAGCTGCGAATATGCCGGGAAAACGGTGAATTTAACCCGGCGCGAATTTTTACTGTTAAAAGACTTTCTGCAGCATAAAGATAAGATTTTAAGCCGCCAGCATCTGGAAGAGCTAAGTGTTGGCTGGGATGGCGATACCGAAAGTAATGCTATTGAAGTGCATATTCATAACCTGCGCAGAAAACTACACCCGGATCTGATTAAAACCGTGCGCGGTATCGGCTACCTGTTACCGGGGCAAGTATGAAGCCACTCAGTATTCAAAGCCGCTTAGTACTATTACTGAATTTACTGGTGATAGCCGTCCTGAGTTTGACCGGTTATATCAGCTATCAGCAAAGCCTGCATGAAATAGACGAAGTATTTGATGCGCAGTTGGCGCAAAGCGCCCGCTTAACCGCAGGAGTACTAAAGGCTAATCCGACATTATTACAGCAGGAAACACCAGTGCTGATACCAGTGGCGCATCTGGACGAGCTGGTTAAAGGCCAGGCTGAACTAAGTGAGCGTTTTCTTACCGGCTACAAATATGAGAGCAATATCGCGATCCAGATCTGGCGTGACGAGCAGCAGTTGATTCTGCATACCGCTAATCTGCAACAGCCAATGCGGCCGGTTCGTAAAACCGGTTTTAGCGAATATCACACTGAGAACGGTGATCTATGGATCAACTTTACCCTGCGTCTGGATGAGCTGGGGGTACAAATCGTTAGCAGTCAGCGCGAAGCGGTGCGCGAGGAGCTGAGCTATAGCATCGCCCTAACCCAGATCCGGCCGGTTCTGTTTTTAATCTTACCACTGAGTCTGCTAACCCTTTACCTGGTCCGGCGCGGTTTAAAGCCGCTAAAACAACTGCAACAGCAACTCACTCATACCAAACCTGAGCAACTAAAACCTATCGTCAGTCCAATGCCGGCTGAACTGACTCAGGTTGTCACTGCTATTAATCAGTTGTTAGAGGCGATTGAGCAACACATGCAGCGCGAGAAACGTTTTATTGCTGATGCCTCGCATGAACTGCGCACGCCCCTGAGTATTATCAGTTTGCATGCCCAAAATCTGGCACAAACAGCACTTAATGCGGAACAGGATGCGGCGGTGACCGCCATTAAACAAGGCAGTGAACGGATGAGCCATCTGACCAATCAACTGCTGGCGCTGGCGCGATTAGAACACCCGAAACTGGCGTTACGTTCACAACCGCTGGCGGATTTACTGGAAGCCAGCCTGCACCAGGTTGCACCTGCCCTGCTGCAAAAAGTGATCTGGCAATTAGCCGACCTTGATGCTTGCCGGGCTGCGGGTTATCAGGTGCAGGCTGACACGACACTGTTACAGGTAGCGCTGCGTAACCTGTTTGAAAATGCGGCCAAGTATGCGCCAGCAGATACAGAGGTAGTCCTGCGCCTTGAGCCGGGTTTAAATAATAAGATTGTACTGACAATACAGAATCAATGCTTAGTCGCAGTGGATAATGATGTCCTGGGACAACGCTTTTACCGCGCTCCCGTGCATCAGGATCTGACAGGCTCAGGTTTGGGTCTGTCAATCGTAAAACGCATTACGGAGCTACATCATCTGGGGTTTAACTGCGCCTTTTCAGGGCATACGTTTAGGGCACAGATCATTATCACGCTTGCCAACAACCAGAGTTAAATATCATTTAGCGATATCGTTTTCCCGCGACATCTGGCTGCGCACCTTCCTGCTTTAAAAATTAAATTTTTATGCATCATTGTTATTTTAAAGAAACAATGCTTTATTCTTCTGGTATCTAAAACGTATCATCAGGGAGTTGAAAATGGGTTTTAGTCAGAAGATAAAGATCATCAGTCTAAGTATCGTCCTGTTACCCCTACTCGTTGCCACTACCGTGATTACCCTGCTGGGTCGCACTGAACTGTTTCGCGAAGCGGAATCGCGTTTAGTCGCAGTGCGGGAAATTAAAGAGCAAAATATCGCTGCCATGCTGCATGATTTTCGTGCCGGATTAGAAGTTGCGGCCAGTGCAGTGGCCGAGTTACCGCAGTTGGAGCAAACTGAGAGTCTAACGCCATTTTTTAGCGCTATTAATCAGCAGCTTGGATTTTATGATCTGTTTGTCATAAACAATGCTGGTGACATTATTTACACTGTGGCGCGAGAGTCCGATCTGCACACCAATCTGCAACATGGGCCCTACCGCGACTCTGGTCTTGGCCGGTTGTTTCAGCAACTGCGGGCTCGGGATAATCAGGTGCTGATGGAAGATTTCTCGCCCTATGCCCCCTCGAATAATGAAGCCGCTGCCTTTCTCGGCAAAGCCATTACGCTTAATCAGGAGCGGGTTTATGTTGCCGCTCAGCTGTCGATCGATAAGATTAATAGCGTGATGCAAATCCGCGCCGGTATGGGTGATAGTGGCGAAACCTATCTGGTTGGCAGCGATTTCAGAATGCGCTCAGATTCCTATCTCGATCCGCAACAACGCAATATTCAGGCCTCATTTCGTGGTACCGTCGCCGCAAACGGCGTGGATACCAAGGCGGTACGAGAGGCGCTAGCCGGGCAGAATGGCGTTATGCAAGTTATCGATTACAACAACAATGCCGTGTTATCGGCCTTTGCCCCGCTGAATGTGTTCGGTGTACGCTGGGCGCTGCTGGCGGAAATTGACGTGGCCGAAATCGCAGCACCAGCCCGCCGCATGCTATTTACCGGCATTGGTATTAGCCTGGCCGCTTTACTGCTGGAGATTCTGGCCGCCGAGCTGGTGTGTCGTTTAGTGATCAGGCCGCTTGGCGGTGAGCCGGAGCAAATGTGCCAGCTTACCAGTGTCATCGCGTCCGGTGACTTTACCACTGAGTTAATGGTACCCGAACAACCCGGCCATGTGATGGGTTGGCTGGCAAAAATGCAACATACGCTTAAAGGTTTGATTTCGCAGCTGCTAGGTATCAGCCGGGAGCTGGAAAATACTGCGACCCAAAATTCAGCAGCCATTACCCAGGCGGATGGCAGTATCCAACTGCAGGCCCGCGAGACTGATATGCTGGCCACAGCAGTTGAAGAAATGAGCTATGCCGCCGCCGAAATCGGTAAAAATACGGCCTATGCCGCCGATGAAGTAAAAGGCTGCAACAATTCCAGCCTACAGCTTACCGCCGCCCTCAACGCTACCAGTGAAAGTTTACAACAAACCTTAGCCCGCTTTGCCCACATTCATCACGAAGTCGGTGAGCTGGACCAGGATAGTCGCAAAATTGGTCAGGTGTTTAGCGTCATCAACAGCATCGCCGAACAAACCAATTTGCTGGCATTAAATGCGGCTATTGAAGCGGCGCGTGCCGGCGAACATGGTCGAGGTTTTGCCGTCGTGGCTGATGAAGTCAGGCAGCTGGCCTTTCGGGTGCAGGAAGCGATTAAAGAGATATCTTCAGTACTCAACGGCATAACTGGTAAAGCGGCGTCTCTGGCGACACATAGTGGCTTTTGCAGCGAAGCCGCTCAACAAACACTACAACAATCTCAGGCGATGGCAAAGGCCGTAAATGACATTTATCAGCGTCTGGCCGTGCTAAAAGATTTAATGACCCAAACCGCAACAGCGGCGGAAGAACAAACTACGGTATCCGCTACTCTGGCAAATAGCATCTCCAGACTTAGCGCCGCCGCCGAGGAAAACAGTACCGCCATTTCCCAGGTCGCCAGTAGTACCCGCCAGTTACTTGGTATGGCACAGAGTTTGGGGCAGTCGGCCGGACAATTCAGAGTCTAGTGAGGGTGTGGCAAAGCATTACTGATTAAAGCCTGCGGCAACGCAGGCTTTAACATCTTGCCCCGGATTAACCATCTTACCGTGGCTACTGCCCCTGTCCCAGTGCGAAACCGCGCTCACCATTAAAACTATACAGGTTCTCGGTTTTCATCACATCCAGCCCGGCCTGGGTTAATGTTTGCAGCAGTTGCACAATATCCTGCTGTTTAACCTCCTGTGGCAGTTGCGTGAATTGTGTCGATTGGGCCGGCATAAAACGGCAGCGCCAGTGGTCGGTACAGAAGGTTTCCGGAAAGCCTTCCGGCCACACCTTAACACCACGATTAGTGATCATCTGTAGATGCAAGATACCTTTAGTCAGTGCCAGTAAACGACTGGCCAGCTGCTCCGGTGTAAAGTTACGTTCATGCAAAAAGATGTCGACACCCAATAGTACCTTATGCGCTGGTGTCGCCCGCTTATACAGGTTCTTTACTGCCGGCTGACGCGGTTGACTCTGATACTGCACCGGCGTAAAGCGCTGCGGCAAGCGCCCCAGCCGGGCAATGACGGCCTCTGCAAAGCCTGCTGTGCTAACAACTTGCTGGCTTTGCTCACCCTGCAGATCGGCGGTATGGATCCCTTCCTCAAGGGTTGCCAGCCAGGCATTATGCACGCGCGCTGCCACCTCGGCCTGACCAATATGCACCAGCATCATTACCGCTGCCAGTAATAAGCCACTGGGGTTTGCCACGCCCTGCCCGGCGATATCCGGCGCACTGCCATGAATAGCTTCAAACATGGCAATTTGTTCACCAATATTGGCGCTGGGGGCCAGGCCGACACTGCCGGTCATCTCGGCTGCGATATCACTTAAAATATCGCCATATAAATTGGGCGTCACGATCACATCAAAACGTTGCGGCTGGGTCGCCAACCGGGCTGCGCCGATATCAATAATATAGCGTTCGGTCGCAATATCAGGATACTCTACGGCTATCTCCTGAAACACCTTATAAAACAGGCCATCTGTCATCTTCATAATATTATCTTTGACCATGCAGGTGACTTTTTTCCGGCCATGGCTGCGGGCATAGTCAAAGGCATAGCGTACAATCTTTTCACAGCCCGGGCGGCTAATCAGCTTCAGGCACTGAAAAACCTCATCAGATTGACGATGTTCGATACCCGCGTACAGATCTTCTTCATTCTCCCGCACTATGACGATATCTAATTTAGGATGCAGGGTTGCGACAAAGGGGGCATAACTGACACAGGGCCTTACATTCGCGTACAAACCCAGGGTTTTACGGATGGTCACATTCAGGCTTTTGTAGCCATCGCCGGCTGGCGTTGTCACAGGCCCTTTTAGAAAGACTTTGTTGCGGCGCAACGATTCCCAGGCATCTGGCGCGATTCCTGAACTGTGACCAGATAGATAAAGCTTCTCACCAATATCAATATATTCAGGGGCAATTCTGGCGCCGGCAGCGGCCAGAATATCCAGCGTGGCCCGGGTGATTTCTGGCCCTATCCCATCGCCCAGTGCGACGGTTACCGCTACCTTTTCGCACTGCTCTGTTGCCTCTGAGTTTAGGTGTTGCTTAGCTTGCATCTGAACTACTCCGACTGTGGTTGCTATGCCGGCACTGTAGAGCAGTTAAATCATTAAGAAAAATATTTAGTTTTAATCTTATCCATAGCTTAAAATCTATATATCAGCCAACCAGAGCCAACTTAGCGATGCCAGCCAGTACCCTCGCCCGTTTTCAACGTATTACCCCGCAACAACTGCGCGCCTTTGAAGCCAGTGCCCGCTTGTTATCGGTAACCCAGGCTGCGCGTGAGCTCTTTGTCAGTCAGCCTACGGTGTCGGTACAACTGAAAGAGCTGGCAGAAACCTTGGGCGAGTCCTTATTTGAGCAAAGTGGCCGCCAAATTCGTTTAACGCAGGCCGGCGAACTACTGTATCAAACGGTACGCGAGCTTGCTAGCTGCTGGCAGCGGCTGGAATCCGAGCTGGCGGCAATTCATGGTTTGGTGCGCGGCAAGCTAAAAATTGCCGCGGTTACCACCGCCGAATACTTTGTCCCGGATCTGCTGGGCCCTTTCGCGCGTGCCTATCCAGGTATTGAAATTGAGCTCAGTGTCGAAAACCGCGATCGTATTGTGCAGCGACTAAGCCAGGGGCTGGACGATCTGACGGTAATGATGCTACCGCCAGCCGAGCTGGATTTGGACAGCCAGGCCTTTCAAACCAACAACTTGATTGTCATAGCCCCGGCGAACCATCCGCTAAGCAATAAAAAGTTGCGCCTAAACGAACTTAGCGGCGAACGCTGGTTAATGCGGGAAGCCGGTAGCGGTACCCGTAAAGTTACGGAGCAATTTTTTGCCAAGCAACAATTTCAGCCAAATATTATGATGAGCCTGGGCAGTAACGAGGCGATTAAACATGCGGTAGCGGCCGGGCTTGGTATTGCGGTGCTGTCCGATTTGGCGGTCAATCAACCGGCCTGGTCAAGCACCACAAATGGACTAAGGATACTGGATGTCGCCGACTTTCCAATAGTCCGACAATGGTACCTAGTCTGGCGCCGGGATACCCCGCAAAGCGCGACGGCGCGGGGATTTATTGCTTATTTACAACAGCAGGCATCGGGCTGAATGTACTAGCGCTGGCGAAAAGTTCAGCGCCGTGCTAGAGTGCGCGCGATCCGGTTCCGGCTCAATTCAACCCCAATCCCAACACCATTCAGGTACCCAAAAACTATGTTCACTTATGTCGTAAACAAGTGCGCAGCCGTGCGCCTAAGCTTGTTGTTATTAGCGGCGTTATTATTAAGCGCCTGCGTCGCGCCAGCCTTGTTACTATCACCACAGGGCCAGCTGATGTGGGCCATTATGAAGCCAATGGTTGGCCTCGATCCCAAGGAAGTGAATTTATTTGAGCAACCGCTGATTAAAAAGCGGCTGGAACCCTTACTGGGCGAGCATTACCAAACGGCAGTATCTTTGCTGAACACGGCAGATGAGATCAAACAGCAAGGGCCGCTGTTTTATGTTGCGTCCAACTATACGCCGCTACCGCAGCTTGCTGAAAAAGCGGGCTTTGTCTGGAATGCCGAAACCAACCAGATGGCGGTATTAATCAGTAAAGGCGGTGTTACAGAGATTTTCGCCGAAGCGGTAGAGAAAAAGGCGAAGGCCGTGCTACCAGTGTGGCCGGATGAGCTGGTAGATTACGCCAAAATGGCCAGCAATCCGGAAAAGTTACTGCAACAGCAACTGGAACAGCAAAAACAACAATTACTTGAACAGCCGCAACAACAGCTGCAGCAAGCTGTTGAGGCACAAAAACAGCAGCTAATTGATGCGCCCAAACAACAACTTGAGCAGGCGATAGATGCGCAAAAGCAGCAATTAATTGAAGCGCCCAAGCAGCAACTTGAGCAAGCCATTGATGCGCAAAAACAGCAGCTAATCGAAGCGCCCAAGCAGCAACTTGAGCAAGCCATTGATGCGCAAAAACAGCAGCTAATTGATGCACCCAAGCAACAACTGCAGCAGGCTACCGACGCACAGCAGCAACCGTTAAGCGAGCAGCCTGATCTGCAGCTGAAAAAGCTGGCAGCACCAGTGCCAAAGCAGGATTAAAGGGCTTTTTGCATAAAAACGCTAAGCGGGTCCGGTTGATAATCGGCAAAGGGCCCGCACTGCAGATAGCCATGCTGTTGATACAGCTGCCGCGCCGGCGCAAAATAAGGTTCGGCGCCGGTTTCCAGATACAAGGCAGTTACGCCTTCGGCTTTGGCGAACTGCTCTAAGTGCGCCAGTAGCGCCTTCGCCACCCCTTTACCGCGGGCAACACGAGCAGTACGCATCGACTTAATTTCTGCTATAGCGGCAGCATGGCGCTTCAGTGCAATACACCCCAGCAACTGCCCGTCCTGCCAGGCACTCCAGAACACAATATCCGGCGCTTTTAACCGTTCCAGATCCAGAGCATGTACGCTTTCCGGCGGCGAGGTCGCATACATATCAGCCAGATGCTCATTAAGCAGATCCTGAATGGCCTGGCTGGTAAGGGGATCACGGATAATATTAATCATGACATACTCAGTACACTAAAAGCTGATCACAGCCGGCAGCATAACCTTGTGTCCGGCATAAAAAAAGAGGCCACAGCCTCTTTTCAGTAACTCAGGATAACCGCAACTTAGTTCTGACGTAACTGCTGTGCGGCTGCCACCATATTTTTCAGGGCTGGCAATACCTCACTCCACTGCCGGGTTTTCAAACCACAGTCCGGATTGACCCACAACCGCTGTGCCGGGATCTGCTGCGCCGCCTTTTGCATCAGCTTAACCATCTGCGCTGTGGTGGGGGTATTGGGCGAGTGAATATCATAAACACCGGGCCCAATTTGATTCGGATAGTCAAAGTGCTCAAAGGCGCGCAGTAACTCCATATCGGAACGTGACGTTTCTATTGTAATTACATCGGCATCCAGTGCCGCGATCTCAGCGATAATGTCGTTAAACTCGGAGTAACACATATGGGTATGGATTTGCGTACTGTCAGCCACACCGTTGGCACAGAGTTTAAAGGCAAACACCGCCCAGTCCAGATACTGTTGCCACTCGCTTTGCCGTAGTGGCAAACCTTCACGCAGTGCGGCTTCATCAATCTGGATGATCCCGACACCAGCAGCTTCCAGATCCTGAACTTCCTGCCGGATCGCCAGCGCTAACTGCAGGCAGGTTTGCTGCCGCGGCTGATCATCGCGCACAAAAGACCAGTTCAACATGGTAACAGGCCCGGTTAACATCCCTTTCATCGGTTTAGTGGTCAGCGACTGGGCATATTGGGTCCAGGCCACCGTCATCGGCTGGGGCCGGCTGATATCGCCGTAAATAATAGGGGGTTTGACACAGCGCGAACCGTAGGATTGCACCCAGCCATGCTGGCTAAAGGCAAAGCCCGATAACTGCTCACCAAAGTACTCCACCATATCGTTGCGCTCTGCCTCGCCATGCACCAGCACGTCCAGCCCCAGTTGTTCCTGCTGCGCCACCGCATGAGCAATTTCCGTTTGCATCTGATCCCGATATTGCGCCGCCGAGATAGTGCCTTTTTTCAGTGCCAGCCGCGCCTGACGAATGGCCGTCGTTTGCGGGAAAGAACCAATAGTCGTTGTAGGGTACAGTGGCAGGGCAAAACGTGCCGCTTGCTGTTGCGCCCTTACCGGATAAGGACTTTGCCGCTGTGCCTGCTCAGGCCGGATCTGCTGTAGCGCCTGCTGCACCGCCGGATTATGCACCAGCGCAGACTGACGGCGACTGGCGATCGCCGCCGCATTGTCAATTAACGCTTCTGCCACCAGCAACCGCCCTTGGTTAAGCGCCAGCCCCAGGATCTGCAACTCCTGCAACTTCTGTTTGGCAAAGGCTAACCAGTTTTTCAGCTCTGGTAGCAGTTTCTGCTCGCTGTCCAGATCTACCGGTACATGCAACAAAGAACAGGAAGGCGCCAGCCACAACCGATCCCCCAGCAAAGCCGCAATCGGCTCCAGCCAGTCGAGTACTGCTGTCAGATCGGTTTTCCAGATATTACGGCCATCGATCACGCCCAGTGATAACACCTGTTGCGGCGCCAACCCCTGTAACACCTGCTGCACCTCAGCGCGGCCCCGCACTGCATCCAGATGGATGCCGGCAACAGGTAACGCCTGCAATAAGGGTAAATTGGCTCCCAGCTGGCCAAAATAGCTGGCCAGCAGCAGCTTAACCGGCACCTCTGCCAGCAGACTATAGGCGCTAACAAAAGCCAGTTGCCACGGCTCACTAAGCTCTGTTGCCAGTATCGGCTCATCCAGCTGGATCCATTCGGCCCCGGCTTGCTGCAGTGTCTGCAATAACTGCTGATATACCGGCAGTAGCCGTGGCAGCAGCGCCAGGGGCTCAGACTGATCTTTGGCCTTACATAGCCACAGATAGGTTAAGGGGCCAATCAACACCGGTTTGGCCTGAACGCCCTGAGCCTTCGCTTCGCGAAATTGCTGTAACAGCCGGCTGCTTTGTAACGAAAACTCGGTCTGGGCGGTCACTTCCGGCACGATATAGTGATAGTTGGTATCAAACCACTTGGTCATTTCGCCGGCATGAATACAGCTGCACGCACTGTCCTGTGCCGAGCGGCCGCGTGCCAGCCGGAAATAATTGTCCAGCTCACTGCCGGCTAAGTGCTGCAGCCGGGCCGGGATATTACCAAGCGTAAAACTTAAATCCAGCACCTGATCATACAGCGAAAAATCGCCAACCGGCAGCCAGTCCAGACCTTGTTGCAGTTGCCAGTTTTGCGCTCTTAGCTGTGCTGCGGTCTGCTCCAGCTCACTCTCGCTGCTCTGGCCCTGCCAGTACGCTTCCAGCGCCTTTTTTAATTCCCGTTTGCGGCCAATCCGCGGAAAACCCAGGTTGTGTAATATTGCCATCGTGCCCTCCTTTTATATCCATCTGGATGGCTAAACATTAACAACTTTATTTAATGAACAAAAATGGTATATTTTCATAAACCAATGAAATTAGATCATAAATATCATGATAGAACGGATCCATCTGGCAATTCTGCGCGAATTAGCCCGCCAGGGCTCGGTGACAGCCGCCGCCACGGCACTGCATCTGACGCAATCGGCACTGAGCCACAGCATTAAAAAACTGGAACAGCAGGCGGGTACCGCGCTGTGGGATAAGGATGGTCGTTCGGTGCGGCTAACTCAGGCCGGCAGCTATCTGCTAAGCCAGGCCGAACGTTTACTGCCACAGTTTGAACGGCTAGAGCAAAAGCTGCAGCAGTTTGCCAGCAATGAGGCCGGTACCCTGCATATCGGCATGGAGTGCCATCCCTGCTACCAGTGGTTGCTGCAGGTTGTAAAACCCTTTCTGGCGGCAGCGCCGGGGATGGATATCGATGTGAGGCAACAGTTTCAATTCGGTGGCATGGCAGCGTTGTTTAATCAGGAGATCGATCTGTTAATCACCCCGGATCCGATCCGCAAAGCGGCTATCGAGTTTGAAGCCGTATTCCCTTATGAGTTAGTGCTGGTGGTCAGCAAGCAGCATCCGCTTAGCCAGCAACAGCAGGTGAGCGCAGCGCAGCTTAGCAAGGAGCGGCTGTTAACCTATCCGGTAGAGCTAAGCCGGCTGGATATTTTTCAGCAGTTTTTACTGCCGGCACAATGTCTGCCCAGACAGCATAAAACTCTGGAAGATACTGATATTATTCTGCAAATGGTGGCAGCCGATCGCGGTGTCACCGCCCTGCCCGACTGGCTGGCCCGTCAGTACGCCAGCAAACTGCCACTGAGTTTACTCAGATTGGGCGAGCGCGGTATCCAAAAACATATCTATGTCGGCTGTCGCCAGCAAGAACGGCAAAACACGCCCATTGCTACCTTTATTCAACTGGCGAAAGGCGCTGTTGCGCCCGTTGCAACCCCAGTGCCAGACCCGCGCTAAAGAGCCCGGCTTCGAGCATGGCGCTAAGATGGAGCCAGCCGTTGCCAAGGCCGATGCGGGCAAAACCCTCTGGCAGTAAGATTTTACCCAGCGTTGCCTGAGGAAATTCCGCCGCCAGTTGCGCCAGACTGCCGGCCAGTAAGACGCCGCCGCTAAGGCTAATCAACAGTCCGGCCAGCATACCGGGCAGCAGCGCAAAACCTAAACGGTAAAAGTGTGGTTGTCGACGCAGCAACAGCACAGTTGTTGCCACAGCAAGGCCAATCAGCAAACCTTCGGTAGCTCCGGTCAACTGCGCCGGGCTGCGGCCAAAAAACAGGATCAGCATATCTTTGAGTAGCACACTGACAAAGGCGCCAACCAACAAACCTGCCAGCGACCCGGCCAACAGGGTCCAGAGCGGTTGCTGCGACCGCCATAGCTGTGCGGCGCTGATAGCGGCGGCAATCGCAGCGCCGGCCACTAACGCCAGCAAGGTCGTAACACTTAACAGCACCAGCAAAAATGACATGGCCTGACTGCCGCTGTTCAGGGCTTGCAGCGCCGCCAGCAAACCATACAGCATGCCACCGGTTAAGCCGGCCACAGCTGCACCGGCCACACCATAACCGATACTGAACCAGAGGTGTTGTCGCTGCCGCTCGCGCTGAGTTTCGTTAGCAACCGGCCCTGCCGTCGGGGTTAAGCTTGCGCCAACGCCTACTTGCGAATTGCCATCCTCCCGGCTGACCGCCGCAATAAAGCGGTAACCATGTTTGGGAACCGTTTCAATAAAGCGCGGCGCAGTGGCATTGTCGCCCAGTACCCGGCGCAAAGTCCGGATACACTGTGTCAGGGCCTCATCACTTACCACCAGTCCCGGCCAGACTTGCTCGAAGAACTGCTGTTTGCTAACCAGTTCGCCGGCATGGTGCAGCAACAGCAGCAAGGCATCCAGATAGCGACTGTTTAGCTCCTGTCGCTGCCCGTGATAATACAGCTGCCGCTGTGCCGGGTTCAGCTGAAAACCTGCAAAAGAATAACACTCTGCCGCCATAGGGCTGACTCACTCCATACTTTCAACCAAGGGTATTATGCCTCAGAACCCGGCCGCTCCGGGTCAGAATTTCGTAGTAATCCCGCCGCCAGTAACCAGAGTAAAGCAAAAGCCGTATTGATCACTGGTGCCGCCCCTAAATCCGCCACTTGAATCACCAGCTCAACACCCAGCTGCAGCGCAGCACTAAGGTATAACACCTTGCTCATACCCCGTGCTCGAAACCTGACCCACAGTGCGCCCAGCGCTGTCACGGCCAACACCACCAGATACAATAAGTTCGCCGGGTTATCTTCACTGCCAATAATGCCGACAGCCAGATTAATCCAGATCAGCAGTAAAGAGGTGAGCACGACTAAAGCCCAACCGGCACGCCCGGCCAGATTGTTGCCCACCCGACAGCCCAGCTCAATCAGCAAGGCGGTGCCTCCAAGCAGTACGCCGGCAACCACGAAGTCGGAGCCGGTCCAGTTCACTTCGCTGCTAAACTGCATGGCGAGCAGCGGCAGTAACAATAATCCCAGCACGCTACTCCATAGTGCCAGACGCCAGGGATTAAACCAGAATAACGAGGGTTTCTTTAACCTTTGCATCAGATGCTCCTTGATTAATTAGCGCGCCTATCATCAGGCTAAGGCGCGCTAAAAACATGAGCAAAGGATGAGGAAGGGCTGATGTTTTGCGGTATCAGTTAAATCAGTCCGCTGCGAGCGATGCAGCGGGCACTGGCACCTAGCCGGCCGAGACTAACTGCTGGCGGCTTTGTTCCAGACGTTCGAGTCTCGACAGGTATTGCGCACAGGGTACCTTGGAAGCGCGGTTCAACATCTTACCTACCGGGTTATACGCCCAGTGATACCAAGGAGCAATAGCTTGTTGCCCGCCGGCTTCACAGCTTAGCAGCAGTGCCCGCTCATTACTGCTGGCCTGCGCTTGATAAAGCGGTTTAAGTAGCGTTACGCCTAAGCGTTGCAACAGCTTTAATTCGCTGCTTTCATTTAACCCTTTTGCAATTAGCTGCTCAGACAGCTGCCACTCGCCGGCCAGGGCCAGCTCCAGGCTCAGTTCAGCCGGACTAAAGGGTTGCTGCCAGATCGCAGGTCGCGGACGCTCGCCATCAGTCAGAGATTGGTTGATCGCGCTGGCAAATAGAAAATGCTGCTCAATGGCGGCGACG
Source organism: Alishewanella jeotgali KCTC 22429 (assembly GCF_000245735.1). Lineage (GTDB taxonomy): Bacteria > Pseudomonadota > Gammaproteobacteria > Enterobacterales > Alteromonadaceae > Alishewanella > Alishewanella jeotgali. Next base: position 36,184 of record NZ_AHTH01000049.1, on the reverse strand, counting down.
CTGATCATCTTTGATACCAGATAACGATTTTGTGGTAACAACTTGCGCCAGAATTGCAGATCGGCCGCCAGTAACTGCTGTGCCAGCTCGCTATCCCCCTGGCGTGCTGCCAGATACGCCTGTAGCAACTGCAACCGCTGGCCATTTAATAACGGTTGATAGGCAGGTAAGTCAGTACTAACCAGCAGCGGTTCCTGCCAATGCTCGGTGGCAAGCCACTGTTGATAGGCCGCTAACAGCTGTTGCTGTTGCGCCAACAGTTGCTGCAACGTTTCCGTTTCCGCCTGAAGTAGCGACTGACATCCGGCTTGATAGCAATCACTAAATAATTGCTGCAACTCGGGGATAGCGGCGGAGCCCAACTGCGCCAGCTGTGTAGTATAAAGCTGATAGCCATTGTTGCTAACCGGCTTTAGCGTCAACTGGCGTTTCAGATCCAGCGCGCGTTCTGACGCTGCCTCATCCTGCCAGTTGACCGTCAATAACAGCAGGTAGCAGGTCACAGCAACTGCCACCAAGCCGCCCAGACATTTGCCAAGGAATTTCGCTAACGTGGTAACTAATGACATCCGTATCTCCTTAATTATTTTTATTTTTCTACCTTAAAGTAAAGAGCTTTATATTACCAGTTTAGTGCGGATAAATTTTAAACAACAGTAACAACCACAGCGGCAGACTAATGCAGCCGAGCATAGTGGACTGGGCGATAAGGGTCGCCACCGGTTGGCGCTCAGCACCATACACCGAGGCCAGCACATGCGCCGCTGAGGCTGTTGGTAAGGCCGCAAATAATACCAGTACCAGTGCCGGGCCGGCTGGTACTGCTGCCAGATAACAGATCAGCAGCATCAGCGCCGGCATCAACAATAGCTTAATCGTATTTAAAGCCAGCTGAAAACGGTCAAGCCGCCATAATGCTTGCCATTGCATAGCGGCACCTATAGACAACAGCGCCAATGGCAGCGCGGCCTGCGCCAGTTTCTGCAATGCCAGCAGCAGCTGTTCAGGCAGGGAAACCGCCAATACTGAACATAGCAAACCGGCCAGACTAGCCAATAAAAAAGGATTGCTGACCACCAGCTTCAAAGTTTTTACCAGCCCCATGCCCTGCCCGCGCGATAGCGCAGACACCGCTAGGATATTTGCAACCGGTACTGCCAGACCTATCGCAATCGACATCAGTGCCCGATACTCAACTGGCAGCGCCTGGACCATCACCATCGCCAGCGCCGTATTAAAGCGCCAGGCGGTTTGCCACAATGCAGCAAAACCCAGGAACCGGGCCGGCCCCCAGGCGCGCACCAGCCAGCCGAGCAGACAGGCAAACAACATAATACCCCAGATCCCGGGAGCCAGAATCATTAAATCCCGGCTAGCAGGAGGGGCACCAAGGGCACTGATGAAAATCAGCGCCGGAAACAACAAATAGAAATTCAGGGTATCCAACGCCTGCCAGCCGGCCGGCGGTAACACCTTACGCAATGCCGTGCCACCCAGTAGCAATAAAAAATCCGGCAACAAGGCCAACAACACCATCCCCACCTCACTTATCCACAGCACTATATGAACGCCTCCTTTGCAAGGGTTTTTAACGTGTGCTGAGTTTGGATGGGCTGCGGCACTATATCCGGTCTTATTAATGCGGGGCGCGCCCCCGCTGACCCTAATGATTTCCGCGACTTTAGTCCTTACACTCCGGACGGTATTTAAACCCTTGCTGTGCCCAGGTTACTAAAGTATGGTCTTACCAATTTTCATCACACGTCAGGCGCCCTGACAAATCGTTGCGAACGTTTTCGCGCTAAACAGTTTTACATCATTTATCGTTAATCATTATGGTTAACCGGCTTCGATTAACTCACCTGTGAATACAGGTTCTCGTCGTACTCGACGTCTTTGCTTAACAATGCCCAAACAACTCTGGCTGTTTTATTGGCTAACGCCAGAAGTACCACATTCTTTGGCCTACGAATAAGGAGCCCCTGCAACCACTCACTTGGGTGTTTATTATGTGTGATGGCCGAGCGGGCGCCGTGTACCAATAAGGTCCGCACATAGGTATCGCCCCGTTTGCTAATGCCATGAAGCTTTACTTTGCCGCCTGAGCCCGTTTGTTTCGGGACTAAGCCCAACCAGGCGGAGAGCTCACGTCCTGATTTAAACTGGCTGACATCACCTACGGTGGCAACAATAGCCGTCGCACTTAATACGCCAATACCCGGCACCTTACCCAGCCGCTGACATTGCGGACAACGCTTAAAGTAAGCCGTAATGTGCTGCTCTAACCCGGCAATATCCTCATCCAGTTTGTTGATATAGGCCAGGCGCTCATATAACCGGTCAACGAATTCCTTGGGAACACTTTGTGATAACGTCTCCAGGCAGCCGGCTATCTCACGTTTAAAAGCCGCTCTGCCTTTCGCTATGACCAGTCCAAACTCAGCCAAAAAGCCTCTTACTGCATTGATGCTACCCGTACGGGTTTTTATCAGATACTCGCGCATCCGGTGTGCCGCGAGTGCTGCTTGCTGCTCAACACTTTTTACTGCCACAAAACGCATCTGGGGTTGCTGTACTGCGGTCCAAATCGCCTGAGCATCGACCATGTCATTCTTATTGCCAATAACAAAGGGTTTGACTTTATGGGCAGCAATTAACCGTACCTGGTGCCCCATCTGCTGAAAACAGCGGCCCCAGTGATGCGCACCACTGCAGGCTTCCATGGCAATCAGTGATGACGTCTTATTGCTGAACCACTCCAAAAAGTGCTGTCGTTTCACCTTCTCTGAGCGCGCTTTGCCTGCTTTGTCTACCCAGTGGATTTGAAAAACATCTTTTGCAATATCAACGCCGAATACATTAAGCTTCATCTCGGATACCCCTGCTGTCTGTCGTTAATAACGACCATTTTGGCACACGATGCCGTGACCAGGGGTATCCATCTTTTCAGATAACCGCCCCTGACGCTTTAGTGGAGGCGTTCATATTATTCTCCGGTACCGGTCTGACCACTTTTTCCACAGCACTCCGGTACCGGTACGACCAGTTTGGTCGAACCATGCAGAGTTTTATTTCGCAGTTGCGTAAAACTGCTATAAAATGCGCCACCTTTTGCTGCCCGATGCTCAAAATGCAGGCTACTAACGCACTTTACACCGATCTGTCGGGCTATTATGACCTGATGTGCTGCGATATTAACTATTTGCAGCAAAGCCAGGGCATCATCCGCCTACAACAACTGTTTGGCAATGCCGGCTTGCAGCATCTGGATCTGGCCTGTGGTACCGGGCCGCATATCCGGCATTTCATTGATGCGGGTTTTCAGTCTCAAGGATTAGACTTAAATCAACCGATGCTGACGCTGGCCAGAACGCGCTGTCCCGAGGCGAAGTTCCTGTTAGGTGATATGTGCCGGTTTGAACTTGCGCAACCTGTTGATTTAATAACCTGCTTTTTGTATTCCATTCACTATACCGGTACTCTGGAACTGCTGGCTGACTGCATTGCGCGGGTTTATCGGGCATTAACACCGGGTGGCGTCTTCTGCTTTAACGCCGTAGACAAAACTAAGATCTGTAATCTCAGCGCGGTAAGTCATAGCACTTATTATCAAAACGCCCGTTTTGATTTTGCCTCTGCCTGGTACTACAGTGGTTCGGGTGAGCAACAAGCGCTGAAACTTAAGATCAGCAAAACCACAAAGCTGGAGCAGGAATACTGGCAGGATGAACATCCAATGGTTGCAGTAAGCTTTACCGAGCTCGCCGAACTTCTCGCCCCCTACTTCGACATTCAGATCCTTGCACACGACTATCAGCGGATCCAAGCCTGGGATCAGCACGCCGGCAATGCGCTTTTTGTCTGCATTAAGCGGGATTAAGCACTGCATACTGGTCAGACAGGTACTGGATCGCTGTAAAAAATAGGCGTTGAACCTACATCATTTTGCTTTGAGTGAAGTGATCGTATTTAAGCGCTGCCTGCTTACGCGCATGCTTTTCATCCAGTTTACATGTTCCGAAAAAATATAAATCTGATCCTTTTGTAAACAACTGGCGTTTTATCACAGGAACCAGGCGCGAGTATTAGTGTTGTCGCGCCCTACCCCAACCTAAGTTGAAAAAGGAAACACTATGAAACTGTCACAATTGTTCGCTTATTCATTGCTTGCTGGCTCTTTGCTGTTTACTGCTGAAGCTTATGCTAAGAAAAAAGCGGACATCGTTGATACCGCGGTTGCCGCTGGCAGCTTTACCACCTTGGTTACAGCTGTTCAGGCCGCTGACTTAGTCGACACCCTGAAAGGCAAAGGCCCCTTCACCGTGTTCGCACCTAATGATGACGCCTTTGCCAAGATCCCGGCGGCTGATTTGAACGCGCTGGTGGCGGACAAAGCTGCACTGACCAATGTTCTGACTTACCATGTGGTAGCCGGTAAAGTGATGGCCGCTGACGTGGTTAATCTGACATCAGCCAAGACCGTACAGGGGCAGGATCTTAACATTGAAGTGAAAGACGGCAATGTCTTTGTTAACGGCGCCAAAGTTATCGCCACCGACATAGAGACCAGTAATGGTGTGATCCATGTGTTAGATACCGTGGTAATGCCATCTAACTAATTCTGCATCCTCTACCGCCGGGCTAACCGGCGGTACTTCAACGCTTTACCTCTGGCGACTGACCGGCTAAAGTGGGTTTTCATCCGTTAGACACCTGGCAGAAAAATGGACTTTAGTCACAGCACGACATCATCAGCCAGCCCTTGCTGCAGCCGTCGGGCCCAATTCGGTTTATGGTTGTACCAACAAAGCATGGCTGCCGAAGCCTACTGTTATGGCCTGCGCCGCAGGCAGGCTAATATCGGCGAGCTGACCATCAGCTATTATTGGTATGCTAACCCCGGTAAACCAACACTGGTATTGCTACATGGCTTTAGCGCCGATAAAAGTATCTGGCTGCGTTTTGCCCGTCAGCTGCGGCGTCACTATCAGTTACTGATCCCAGACTTACCTGGTCATGGTGAAACACCCTTTGCCGCTGATGCCAATCATAGTATGCCCAGACAAGCAGAGCGACTGGCATTATTGTTGGCGACGCTGCACCTGCCACAGGTGCATCTGATTGGGAATTCGATGGGCGGTTTTTTAGCCACCGTCTTTGCCAGCCGCTATCCGGAGCAGGTGCTCTCGCTGGCACTACAAGATCCAGCCGGTCTTAGCTCTGCTACCCCTAGCCAGTTAGAGCAGCAGGTACGCCAGGGCTTAAACCCGTTTTTACAGCTGAATTATGCCGACTTTAAGCGATTTTACGCCCTATCGATGGCCCGGCCCCCTTATATTCCACAGCTGATGCTAAAAGGCATTGCCTGCCGCTACCAGCGACAGCGGCCACTACTAGCCGCTATTTTTGCCGATTTTTTCGATGCCCGCTTAACAGCGGCAGAGCTGGCGCAGATTAAAGTACCGGTTTTATTATGTTGGGGCGAACAAGACAGAATTATCGATATCAGTGCTGCGGCGTTTTGGCAGCAACAGCTACCCCAACTCCAACTGCAGGTTTTTGAAGGGATTGGCCATTTACCGATGCTGGAGATCCCAAAGCAAAGTGCTTCTGTCTATCGTCACTTTTTACAGCAGTGCTAGCCAGTATTAGTCACAACAACTGCTTTGCGGGACTGTAGCCGAGGGCAAACCGAGGCAACACTCATCATATAAAAATGCTAACAAGGTCTCGACGTTATTAAAGAGCAAACTACAATATAAGGTGCGGCCATCCCGGCGTTGCGCCATTAAACCGACTTTGGTCATCCGGCTTAAATGATGTGACAGCGTTGAATTAGGGATATCCAAAGCTTGCTGGATCTCGCCAACCGCGACGCCCTGATGACCAGCGCGAACCAAAATCCGAAAAATGCCTAATCGGGTCGGATGCCCTAGTTCTGCCAGCTGTGCTGCAGCCTGCTCCAATTCCAGACTCATCTTTACTCCACTTCCTGAGTTGCTAACAGCGCCAGTGTAACGCCCCCCCAGAGAAACTTCCACAAACTTAGAAATATCATTTGACACTTCCATATTTGTCGAAATATTATATTTCTATGATCACGGAAATATATATCAGTGTGCTTACTAACCTGTGGAGGTTTTATGTCAGATGCGTTTTATGCCAGTGTGCAATTTTTTATCGGTACCCTTAGCGAGCTGCTGATACTTTTTGTCGTAATCAGTATGCTGGTGTACCAGCTGCAGGATCGCTTTCCGGCGCAGCGGATCCAGGCCTTATTGGCCGGTGGCAAAGGTTATTTTACCGCCGCAGCCCTAGGCGCTATTACACCCTTTTGCAGCTGCTCCACTCTGCCGATGTTAGTCGGTATGTTGCGTGCCAATGCAGCCTTTGGCCCGGTGATGACGTTCTTACTGACCTCTCCGTTGCTTAATCCAATCCTGGTTGCCCTGCTGTTTTCCGTGTTTGGCGCCAAACTCACTCTGCTATACGCAACGGGCGTGCTTAGCATCGCGGTCTTGTCTGGCCTGCTGTTATCACAACTGGGCTTTTCCCGTTACGTTAGGCTACCAGCAGCAGAGCGGCCTTGCTGCAACAGCGCTGGCGCAACAGTAGCGATAAAGTATTGGTCATGGCAGTACTGGAGCCGCTTATGGCTGCGGGCAGTTAAAGATACCCGCAGCTTTCTGCCACATTTAATGCTTGGTGTACTGGCGGGTGCGGTGATCCATGGCTATGTACCAGCCGAATTCTTTGCCAGTTTAAGTAGTAGCAATAGCCTGTACCTGATCCCGCTGGCCGCTGTGATTGGCATTCCGCTGTATGTTCGTGCCAGTTCGATGATCCCGCTGGCACTAAGTTTAGTGGGTAAAGGCATGAGCTATGGCAGCGTTATGGCGCTAACAATCGGCGGTGCCGGTGCCAGTTTGCCCGAGCTGATTATCCTGAAAAAGATCTTTCAATGGCCGCTGCTGTTGGCATTTATTGGTGTGGTGCTTGTTACTGCCTGCAGTACCGGTATTGCCATTGATCTGCTGTTACCGGTAGGGAGTCTGTGATGGCACAGTCGCTGCGAACAATCGCCACACCTCAGCAACTGGCTACTACACTGCAACCGTTGCTGATTAACGCCCGCCTGGGTTTGCAACAGAGCAGCGGTTTTGTACCGGTGCCGGTGTCACTGACGCCCTGGCAACTCAGTACCTCGCAGTGGCAACAGGCAAGGACGGCGGCTACGCTACTTGGACGTTTACTGGAACGGATCGCTGGTGATCCTTATTGGTTACTGCAACAAACCCGGGCACTAAAGGACTCGGCATCAGTGCCCGGCGAAATCTGGCGAACCTTGTCTGCGATAGAGCCGGCTCACTTAACCAGCCGGAATCTCAACTTAAGCCGGCATGATTTGCTGTTAACCGCAGGCGGATGGCGTTGGGTCGAATCTAATCCGATTGCCGCCGGTATGGGCCCCCTTAGTGCACGCTATCAACAACTATTGGCGCCCTTATTGCCACTGCCTTATGTCGATAATCCGGCATTGGCCGCTCAGGCGAAGCTGTTAGCAGAAGCCGCTATTGCCAACGCTGCCGGACAGCCCGCGTTATTGGTTATGGTCATCGCGGAACAGGAGCAAAATATCTTTGATCAGCAATTGCTCACTGAAGCCATCCGCCAGCACGGCGTGGCGACCGAACGGCTGACCCTAAACCAGTTACAACAAGGCCAGGCGCGGGGAGACAAAGGTTTCTATCTGACAGATGGACGGCGGGTAAGCGTATTGTACTGGCGCACCGGCTATAACCCACTGCCACAGGCAGCTGATTACTGGGCATTTCGGGCGAGTCTTGAGCATACGAATCTGCTGCAATGCCCTAATCTGGCAGGACAGTTAAGCGGCAGCAAATGGTTACAGCATCAACTGGGACTATTACTGCAGCAACCAAGCGGGCGGCAACAGCTCGCTCAGCGCTTTGGATTTAGCCCGGCACAATTACAGCTGCTGCAGCAGCTAATGGTGCCCAGCTTTGCCGTTGCCGACTTAACAGCGGAGGCAGTCCGCGCCAAACTAGCCGCCGGCTACTGGTACAAGACTCAACAAGAGGGCGGTGGCAATGTGGCACGCTATGCGCAAGGCTGGCAACGCTATCAGCACTATGACAGCGCCGATCTGCTGATGGTGCCGATTCACGCCAACATTCGCCGTGAAAATTTCTTTAGCCTAAAACATGGCGAACTGCTGCAGAATAACAGCGCTGGCCGCATCAGCGAGTTGGGTATTTTTACCCTGGGCTCGGCCGCCAGCTATGGTGGATATCTTTGTCGTAGCAAAGCCAGCAGCAGCCTGGAGGGTGGGATCAGTCATGGTGCTGCGACTTTGGATTTGATTAGCCTGAAACCTTGTTGCTGCTCAGGCTTTGTCTGAGCAGCAAGATCAGGATTTTACATCTTCCAGTTGTTTCTGCTTATGCTCCCAGCGGCGCTTGGCAAAGCGGCGCATATTGGGGATATCATCCGTCTCATCCATAATCGGCTGGCCGATAATGGCTTCAATCACATCCTCCATGGTCACCAAGCCCATCCAACTACCGTATTCATCGTATACCAAAGCCAGATGCTGGCGCTCGCGGATCAACTGCGACATCAGTTGTTCCACACTGAGTTTATCCGGAATAATTTTTACCGGCTTCATAATATCAGCTGCGGTTTGCCCCTCTGCAAACTCCAACATATCGTAACGAAACACGATCCCCAACGGCGCTTCGTCATCATCCAGTACCGGATAACGTGAATACTGATCTTTCTTAACCCGTTCCAGCAGTTCAGCCAGCGGCTCATCCGGCTTAGCATACTCACAAACGGTGCGGGGCGTCATAATGTCTCGCACTTTAATCTCATGCAGATCCAGAATATTGCCAATCACCCGCTGTTCATCTTCGTCGAGTTTATTCAGCTCACGGCCTAAAATCGTCAGGGCTTTTATCTCCTGACGTAAATCATGATCGTGCTGGCCGCCACCGAATAGCTTCATAATTTGGTCTGACATCCAGATAAAGGGCTTTAGCAGCAATATCATGGTGTTCAACATGGCAGGCAATACCGGCACCAGACTAGGCCAGTAGCGGGCACCAATGGTTTTTGGCAGAATTTCTGACAAGACCAAAATCAATAACGTCATCACCGCTGACGCGATACCCAGATAGCCGTCACCAAAGACGATAGTGACCTGCGCACCAACACCGGTGGCACCCACGGTATGGGCCACAGTATTCAGGGTCAGGATAGCCGCCAGCGGCTGGTCAATTTTCTCTTTCAGCTGTTTTAATTTTTCGTAGCGCTTAGGCTGCACCAGCTTTTGCTGGGCGATATAGCTGGGGGTGATGGATAACAGGGTTGCTTCCAAAATGGAGCAGATAAAAGATACCGCAATGGATAACACCACAAAAGCGATTAATAAAGTCATACAGGTTGGTTACAACACTCCGTTTTGCCTCGACCCGCGCAGTATATCAAGGCCAAGGCTAAAAGCGAGGGCGCTACAGCCCCAGCCCGACAAAAATAGTTGCAAGTTAACGGGCGAACCGCTGACGCAGCTGTAACACCGATACTAACAATGCCGGCAAGAAAGTTAAGCTAATCAGCGTTGAAAAGATTAAACCGCATAATACGATAATCCCAACTCCACGATACAGTTCGGTGCCCTCGCCTGGCAGCAATACCAGAGGCGCCAGACCAAACACCGTGGTTGTGGTTGACATTAAAATCGGCTTTAAGCGGGTCGCTACCGCTTGCAGCACCGCCTCAGTAACAGACACGCCGGGGAGCTGTAAATTATGCCGGCTTTGATCGACAATCAGGATCGGGTTATTCACCACTGTACCCAGCAGGATCAGGAAGCCCAGCATGGTAATCATATCAAAAGGCTGATAAAAACCGCCCAGGCCGATAGTTGAGAGCAGACCGCTGATGCCATTAATCCCAACCAGCCCGACCAAAGCCCCCGCTAACCCGAGTGGCACTGTCGCCAGGATGAACAGCGGATAACCCCAGTGGCTGAAAATTGCCACCAGCAGTAAATAAATCAGCACCACGGCAATCAGGAAATTACTGCTTAATGCGGCTTTGGTTTCATCCAGTTGATCCGACGCACCGGAAATATCCAGCATTACGCCGGGCGCGATAGCCCCCTGCTGCTGTAATGCCGGTACTAACTGTTGTCGCACCCTGTCCACTGCGGTTTCTAACGCCACCGAGCGCGGCGGGATAATATACAACGTCACCGTACGACGGCCATCTACCCGCCGCAACGTATCGCTATCCGCCACTTCAACCAGTTCCGCCAGGCTACTTAGCGGTAACACCGCCCCCGAGGGGGTTAACACCGGCGTTTGCGCCAGTTGCGCCAGGCTCTGCCCGGCACCGGCCTGACTGAATAAAAAGATATCCACCTTATCATCGGCTAAAAAGAACTCATCGACAAAGGCGCCATCACTCAATGCCGACACCGCGTAGCCAAAGTCGGCGGCACTAAAATTCAGCTCAGCCAGGCGCTGCCAATTCGGCCGGATTTCTATCAGCGGCTGATCCAGTGACAACGAAGCCGGCTCCGAGTTAAGTTGTGGCCGGTCAAATAAGTCGCCGGCGGCAACATAGGCCGCATCGGCAGTGGCATATAAACTCGCTAAATCCGGCCCGGAAATATCCAGCGCAACCGCCCGGGTACCACCGTCATTGCTACTGATAATCGACCCACGTGATGAAAACGCCCGCATCCCCGGATACTGGCGGAATAATGCCGTCATCGCATCCATCATCGGTGTAATATCCTGTGGTCGTACCGGCTCACTTAACACCCGGATCCGACCAACAGAGACACTTAATGAATAGTACTTTAGCGGCGGCATCGCCGTGTCACCCCGGTCAAAGGCAGCCGGATCGGCATTAACCTGAGCGGTTAAGATGGCTTTTAGCTCCTCCGCAATCTGTGCCATTTCCGATAAGTTATAACCGGGCGGTGCAATCATTGACGAAAAGGCTTTCGGTTCCTCACCTTCAGGCAGATATTCGGCAGGTGGCATAAATAGCCAGGCCGCACCCAGTGTCAGAATGACCGTCAGGCTCAGCACTAACCGCCGTGCCAGCGTTGAATACAATAATTTCGCCACCAGCGGCAGAATCACGCCTGTTACTACTGGCGAGCCTGTAACCCCCTCCGGAGCGGTGTTAACACCATTGCCACGAAACCCTAAACGGGCAATCGCCGGCGGTACCACAAAGACCGCCACCAGCATAGAAGCAGTAATCGCCGCCGCGATAGCAATGGCGATATCCGAATACAGCTGACCGGCTTCCTGCTCAATAAACAAAATGGGCATAAAAACCAGCACCGTAGTCAAAGTGGAGGCCAGCACCGCCGGCCAGACATCACGCACGCCGCGGATCGCGGCCTCGATCCGGTCTAAACCACGCTGCTTCGCCTGCTCGATACTCTCCAGCACCACGATGGTGTTATCCAGCGTCATACCTATCGCGAAGGCAATACCGGCCAGTGAAATCACGTTAATGGTGCGGCCAAAGGCGAGCAAACCAATAAAGGCGGCAATAGTACAGATTGGCACGCCAATCACGCCAACCAGGGTTGCGCTGCCCGAGCGTAAAAACAGATACATCACCCCGGTAGCCAGCGCGGCCCCCAGCGCCAGGTTAACCCAAACATTGCGAATAGAGTCTTCGACATAGCGCACATCATCGCTGATTAGCATCAGTTGCAAACCATTGCTGGCCAGCATATCGCGGTTAATCTGTGCCACGACCTGCAACATCGCCTCTTTGATGGCAATGACATTTGAGCCGGGTTCGCGCCGCACCGACAAGCCGAGTGTTTGCTCACCATCGGCAAACGACAACTCCCGCACTTCAAAGTGATCCAGCACCAAAGTCGCCACATCTTTCAGACGTACCTGATTATCGCCCTGCTGTGTCAGGATCAGATTTTCCAGCTCAGACAGTTGTTCAAAACGCCCGACTACCCGCAACAAATAGCGCCTTTTACCGCTATCAATATCCCCCGCTGAGCTGTCACGGTTGCGGGCACGGATCATATCGCGCACCTGGGTTAAACTAATGCCACGCTGCGCCAGTCGCGCCGGATCGACCAAGACCTGGATTTGCCGCTCGGCCCCCCCACTTACCCCGACTTCCGATACCCCGGGCACGCGCTCCATCTGCGGCCGGACAAAATCCTCCGCATAGTCGCGCAGCATATCCATATCAAGGTTCAGTGGATTACCGGCCAGTGGCATTAGTCGGAAGTACATAAAGGCGTTATTGGAAAAAGAACTGCTGAACAGCCGCGGCTGATCGACATTCTCCGGATAGGACGAAACCTGACTCAAGGCATTGCTGACCCGGATCAGCGCTTCATTAACATCGACGCCAAACGGGAATTCCAGCTCAATTTGCGCCGAGCCGGTACTGGCGCGTGACACCATGCGTTTCAGATTTGGCAGGGTGCGTAAATACCGCTCCTGCTCAATCAGGATCTCTTTTTCGACATCCTGCGGCGTCGCCCCGGGCCAACCGGTTACCACACTGATAGTGCGTACTTCCAGATCAGGGATCATTTGCACCGGTATACGCAGCGCTGCCACTATCCCCAGTACACACACCATTAATACGGCTACCGTCAGGATGGTACCGCGACGAATACCTGCATCCAGCATCAGTTTGCTCCCTGACGATTGGCGCCAGCTGGCGTAGGATTCAGGATCCGTACCTGCTGGCCAGCGCGCAAGGTCTCATTACCCCGCACCACCACCGGTAAACCGGCAGGTAAGCCTGATAAGATTTCCACACCGCGCTCACTGCTGCGGCCAAGCTGCACATTAAAGCGTTCAGCCTGATTGTTGCGGATCGCAAAAACGCTGAAGTTACCATCCGGATGACGTAACAGTGCATCGGGTGGCACCACCAGCACCTGGCTGTCTTCACGTTCAAAATATAAGGTCGCCCGGGCTGAGGTGCCGGGTAGTAACGGAGTATCGGCAGTGGTGACCTCAAGGCGGGCCAGAAAACTACGGGCATTGCTGTCGCCCACCGGCACTGTGGCCAGTAACCGGCCGCTCAGCACCTGCTGCGGCGCCAGATCCGAGCGCACCTCGATGCGGCGCAAATTAGCAAGATTGGCAAAATATTCTTGCGGCACCTGAATATCCAGTAACAACGGCGATAAACTGACCAGTTGAAACACCGGTGCGCCTAATGCCAGCCACTCGCCCAGATCAGTATCGCGCCGTGCGATCACACCGGCAAAAGGTGCGGTTAAGGTATGCCGGCTGATAATTTCCCGTTGCTGCGCTAAGCGGGCATTGGCTTGTTGCAGCAAGGCTTCGGCCTCAGCCAATTGGGCGCGCCGAATTGCCAATTCAGTTTGCGGAAACAGTTGTTGCGTGGTCAGTTGTTCTGCTTCAGCCACCAGACGTTGGCGCTCGGCTAGCATAACCCGGGCCGCATTAACCGCGGCAAGCTGTTGTGCCAATTCATGCTCAGCCAGCGCCGGATCTAACTTTAACAGCGGCTGCCCGGCCTTGACCTCAGTGCCGGCATCCACCAGCAATTCAGCCACCAGGCCGGCAGTGCGGCTCGACAACTGGGCATTTTGCTGCGCTGTCAGGCTGCCGCTTAACTGCAGCTGCTCGGCGAGCCCTTGTTGTCGCGGTTGTGCAACCTGCACCGGTACCGCTTCATCGGCAACAGCCGGTACCACTAAGCCGGTTATCGTTAGCGCCAGCCAATACAGATAGATGCCACGGCTAATCATGCTGCCATTTCCTTTTAATTTTTTGATTATAAGCGTGTTATTTGCAGTATGAACCAAGTTAGCCATCAGATCACGGTAAACGGCAGGGTGTCGTCAGCCAGCGATAGATTGTGTCAGTAAAATGGCCATGCTAAAGTAATCGCCTTATCGCTTATCACCGGGTTAGTTAATGCTTCGCCAGGCGTTGGTTTGTCTGTTATTGCTAAGCTTATTTGTTCAGCTGTCTGGACGACACTGGCTATTGCATAACGATAACGCCGGTATCGCCGTTGAGCATCAACACCAGACCAGCGCGGCTTTATCCTGGCATGACCTGCTGCATTTTCTTGGTAAGGCGCACCTGCACCACGCTGATGCCGAGCAAATTAGTCTGGAAAACTCTGCCGAAGCCCGCTGGCATGTGTTTGCCGATCTCTGTCACAGCGCGCAGTTACTGTGGCAAACAGTGCCCGAGGTAGCGCTTGATTTGCGTCCGGATCTGGTACTGATAACCTTCTCCGGCTGGTGGCCGCGTTCACCGCAAAACCTTCTATGGCGGCCTCCCCGCCCCTGACTCTGCTGATTAAATTTTTACTTCACTGTATTTAGCAGAGGATTTGTTATGTTTAGCTTTAAACTACAGCAGCTGACTGTCGGCTTGCTGTTAAGCGTGCTGCTCGCTGTTTTGCCTGCGTTATCCGCACCCGGGGCACATGGCCCCAATGGCGAACACCTTGCCGGGCCCGTTGTCACTAATACCCAGCTGGCGCCGCGTTTTGAAACCTTTAGCGAGCAGTTTGAACTGCTGGCCGAACTCTACGACGATCGCCTGGTGTTACATTTGCACCACTATGCCAGCAATCAGCCCGTCGCTGATGCCAGCCTGGAGCTGGAAAGTGCTGGTTTAACTGCTCAAGCCCGCTATGACAGTGAGGCAGGTAACTATGAAATAACCGAGCCGGCACTGTTACAGCTGCTACAGCAACCGCAGCAGCATGAGCTGGTGTTGACCGTTTTGACCGCGGAACACGCTGATCTGCTGCTGGCCAGTTTTCAGCCATCCCAAGCAGCCACTCCGCATGCCTCTGAGCATGAGCATGATCATCAACATGAGCATGACCATCATAAACATAGCCACTATGGTCGCTGGTTAGCGGCCCTGGTTCTGCTGGCGCTGGCCGCTGGCAGCGGCTACTGGCTTGGTCTAACCCGTGCGGCGCGGAGGTTATAATGCAAAGGCTTAATCGATTTTATCTCAGCATGTTGTTCGCAGCAGGGCTACAGGCCGCCGCTGCCAGTGCCGCCCCGGGGGCGCATGGTCCTGATGGCGAGCATTTAACCACTTCGCCCGAAACTCATTCGCCGCTGGGCCGACAGGCGGATGGCAGTGTGGTGTTAACGATGGCACAGCAACGCTTGTTTGAGATCCGCACTCAGTTGGGTGTTAGCAGTACCGCCGCACCAACCCGGCAATTGCATGCTGTAGTGCAAAGTCATCCAGCTGGCCGGGGCCTGGTGCAAGCCAACAGTGCCGGCCGTTTAGCGCCGCCGGCAAATGGCCTGCCCGTTGCCGGACAGCGCGTTCAGGCCGGGCAAATTCTTGGCTACTTATATTACCAGGATACGGCTTACGAGCAGGCCAGCCAGTTAGCAGAGTTAACCGCGCTGCGCCTCAGTGCCAGCCAGACCGAGCGTGATGTGAAGCGTCTGCAGCAGTTGTCTGATTTAGTGGCGCAACAACAGCTGGAACAGCTGCAGTTGCAGCTGAACAGCCTGCGGCAACAAATCCGGCAGTTAGAAGGTGGTCTGGAGCAACCGGAGGTACTTAGCGCCCCGCTAAGTGGCATTATTCAGCCGCATCAACTGAGTAGCGGCCAGTGGCTGGCTGCCGGGCAACCGCTGTTTGAAATCCTTGATCCGGCTTTGTTACTGCTGGATGCCCGCACCACTGAGCCCGCGCTGCTCAATCAAATCGGGCACGCCTATCTGCAAGGCTGGCCGCAAGCGACGCTGGAATATATCGGCAGCACCGGACAGTACCAGCAGGGTAGCCTCAGTTTGCAGTTTAAGCTAACCCAGGCACCGCTGGCTGTCGGCCAACCCGTGACGCTGGTCGTAGAACAAGCCGGGCAGCTCAGCGGTATTCGCCTGCCCGCCAGCGCTGTGGTCAGCAGCAGTCAGAATCTGCCGCAGGTTTGGATCAAACTGAGTGCCGAGCGCTTTTTACCGCAAATTGTGCGTTATATGCCGCTGAATGACACAGAGGTGCTGATTACCGCCGGTTTGGGAGCGGACAATCGCGTGGTGGTACAAGGTGCCAACCTGCTGAATCAGATCCGCTAAGCGGGAGGAACCATGTTTGACATTATTGTACGCCGCAGCCTGGAGCAGCGGCTGTTGGTGCTGCTGGCTGCCCTGCTGCTATTAATTTACGGCCTGTTCAGCGCCAAATCGCTGCCGGTCGATGTGTTCCCGGATCTGAATAAGCCGGTTATCACTATCCTGACGGAAGCCGGAGGTATGGCACCGGAAGAAGTGGAACAGTTGGTCAGTTTTCCACTGGAAAACCTGCTGAGCGGTGTCACCGGCGTCAGCCGGATCCGTTCCACCTCCGGTATCGGACTTTCGCTGTTATATGTCGAATTTGACTGGGATACCGATATCTACCGTAACCGGCAACTGGTGGCGGAGCGCCTGACCCTGGCACAGCAACAACTGCCGCGACAGCTTACGCCGGTCATGGGGCCGGTATCCTCTATTATGGGCGAGATCATGTTGCTGGCATTGCCGCTTAAAGCCGACGTAGCAGAAGGCCCGATGCAGGCCCGCGAATATGCCGACTTTGTGCTGCGCCCGCGCCTGCAGGCTATTCCGGGTGTATCTCAGGTGATCCCGATTGGTGGCGAAGTGCGTCAGTACCGGGTGATGCCGGATCTGCCGAGAATGGCTGCCGCCGGCGTCAGCTTAGCCGATCTCAAAGCTGCGCTGCAGGGCTTTGCCCGTAATGCCGGCGGCGGTTTTCTGGAGCTAAATCAACGCGAATATTTGTTACGCCATCAGGCGCTGACCACTGAGCTCTCGGATCTGCAATTACTGGCTGTTGGCTGGCATGCCGGGCAGCCCATCTTGTTACAGCAACTGGCAGAGGTCAGCTATGCCGCCGCGGTAAAACGTGGTGATGCCGGCTTTAATGGCCAAAGCGCCGTGATCCTCAGCATCCAAAAACAACCTGATGCCGATACCGTTGCGGTAACCGCCGCCATCGAGCAGGCACTGGCCGGCCTACAAAATGGTTTACCTGCCGGACTGGCAGCGCCACAAGTGCTGTTCCGCCAGGCCGACTTTATCAGTGCCGCGGTGCGTAATGTCACCGAAGCGCTGCGTGATGCCGCCATTATGGTGCTGATCGTGTTGTTTGTGTTTTTACTGTCCAGCCGCACCACCTTTATTTCACTGCTGGCGATCCCGCTGTCTTTTGCCGTTACCATTCTGGTGTTCCGTTGGTTCGGCATGACCATCAACGTGATGACGCTTGGCGGTTTGGCCATCGCTGTCGGTGAGCTGGTCGATGATGCGGTGGTCGGGGTTGAGAATACGCTGCGCCGACTGAAACAGCGAGCCGCAGACAGTAAAGAAGCGGTATTAGACGTGATTTGGCGCGCCAGCATGGAGGTACGCTCCGGTATTCTGTACGCCACGCTGATCGTAGTGCTGGTGTTTCTGCCGCTGTTTGCGCTGCCGGGTATTGAAGGCCGGTTATTTAGCCCGCTGGGTGTGGCCTATATTGTCGCCATCCTGGCTTCGATGCTGGTCTCCATCACCGTTACGCCTGTGCTTTGCTATTACCTGCTGCCGGGCCGGCCAGAGCTGCAGCGCCAGGATAGCTGGCTGATCCAGCAACTGAAACAGTGGCAGCAGCGTTGGCTACGTTGGGCCTTTACGCGCGCGAAAGGCCTGCTCGCCGTGACAGCTGGTGCAGTACTGATTGCACTGGCGTCCCTGACACTGATGCCAAGAGCATTTTTACCCGCCTTTAACGAAGGCTCCTTGGTGCTGGGGGTAATATATCAGCCCGGTACTGCCTTGTCGGAAGCTAACCGGCTGGGCTTACTGGCCGAGCGCTTGCTATTAGAAATCCCGGAGGTCAGCCAGGTTGGCCGCCGTACCGGTCGCGCAGAGCTGGATGAACATGCCGAAGGCGTGCATTCCAGTGAAATCGATATCGACTTAACACCTTCCGCCCGCAGTCGCGACGCCGTACTCGCAGAGATCCGGGATAAGCTCGCGGTGCTGCCCGCTCAGGTTGCGATCGGCCAACCGATATCCCACCGCCTGGATCACCTATTATCCGGTGTCCGGGCGCAGCTGGCGGTAAAAATCTTTGGTGATGATTTAGCCGAGCTGCGCCTGACGGCTGAGCAACTGCGTCAGCGTCTGGCTGAGATCCCCGGGCTGGTTGATATTAACGTGGAACAGCAGGTGCTGATCCCGCAACTGTCGGTACAACTTAACCAGCGCAGCGCTGCCCAACACGGCTTAACGCCCGGGGCGGCGATCGAGCAGCTACAACTACTGACTGACGGCGAGGTCGTAGCGGAAATTATCGACGGGGTAAGACGTTTTGATGTAGTACTACGCCTGGCTGACACTGAACGTAGCCCGGAAGCGCTGCGCCGGGCGTTGCTGGATACCCCTGCCGGCCCGGTGCCGCTGGCAGCAGTGGCAGAAGTCAGTGCCAGTGACGGCCCGAATCAGATCCTGCGGGAAAATGGCCGCCGTCGGATTGTGGTGTACGCCAACGCCGACAGCACTGATGTTAAAACCTTACTGGCCGAGATCCGGCAACAAGTGGCTAGCCTTAGCCTGCCTACGGGCAGCTTTATCAGCCTCGAAGGTCAGTTTTTAGCGCAGGAGCAATCCATGCAGCTGGTGGCGGTTTTAGCCTTAGTCTCCTTCCTGCTGATTGCACTGGTACTGTATCTGCGCTATCAGTCCTGGATCTTGGCTGCCATCGTGTTTTGCACCATGCCAATGGCACTGCTGGGTAGTGTGCTGGGGATTTGGCTAAGCGGCTTATCACTGTCCGTGGCATCGGTTGTTGGCTTTATTACGCTAACCGGCATCGCGGCACGCAACGCTATTCTGAAGATCAGTCACTATATTTACCTGTGCCGGCATGAACAGCAGCATTTTAGTCAGGAAATGATTATCCGGGGTTCCGCCGAGCGTTTGGCGCCCGTCATAATGACGTCGCTGGTAACGGCTTTTGCGTTATTGCCACTGCTGTTATCGGCCGGAGCTCCCGGCAAGGAAATTCTGTATCCGGTGGCCGTGGTAATTTTCAGCGGCTTACTCAGCTCTACGCTGCTGGATATTTTACTGACCCCCCTGCTGTACTGGCTGTATGGCCGGTCGGCAACCGAACAACTGTTACAACAGCACACTGAGGTATAACTGATGAGATTAACGTTATTGAAAAAAACGGGCAGCATTCTGAGCATGACAATGGTCGTGGCTATGGTCACCCTGTTACCGGCAACACCTGCTTTTAGCCACGGCGAAGCCAAAGCACAACATGGTGGTCAGATCCAAAGCCGGCATGATTTGGCAGTGGAGCTGGTCCGGCACAGCGAGAGCATAGAATTACATCTAACAGATCACGGCGATGCGATTGACCCAACAGGCTGGCAGGGAAAAATTACAGTCCTTGCCGCCGGTCAAAAACAGGACATACCGCTGGTTGTAACAGCGCCGACACTCAGTGCCGGGCTGAGCCTGCCCGATGGCGCCAAGGTCGTGGTAAGCCTGACTAACCCGCAGCAGCAGCGCTTTTCGTTTCGCTATAGTTTTTAATACCCCGGCGTCGGTCAGTTGTCGCAACAGACATAAAACGATCTTAGCGACAATTGGCGACTAACTTCATTAAAAGAAACTGACCTAAGCCAGCCTCGCTTTGGTCAGCTTTCTCACCCATGTTCTTTAAGCTTATAAAGCTGTGTACTCACATCCGATAAAGCCGCCAATACAATAACTGCAGATTTCTCTTGACCAAAATAGTGGCGGACTCTAAGTTGATATCGCATATCAGGAGTCGCTTTTCAGGAAAGGTTAGATGTCGTTTCAACTGGCTGTTCGTCGGTTTCTGCAAGCTCCATCATCAGTTATCCAGATAAATCACTTTGTTGTTCTTGCACTAAGTTATGCCATGCTGGGCTATGTCGGCATTCAACTGGCAAATCTCTCTTATGGCATTAGCCTGATCTGGCCCCCAATTGGCGTTGCTATAGCTTTATTGCTGCGTTGGGGGCTTTATTTATGGCCTGCTATTGTTATTGGTGGGCTCGGACTGCAATTGTTAGTGTCAGACTTTTCACTGCTACAGGCTTTTACTCTAGCCCTTGGCAGTGCCCTTATTATTGTTCTGCACTGCGCCTGGCTGCAAAAAACTGGCTTTGACCGCCGCCTTGAGCAGGTTGCCGATATGCTGCGTTTTGTCGCCATTGCCATTATCTCTTGCTCTGCCGTTTTGGCGTTATTTGGCATTAGCCTGCTGATCTGGATCGGCAGGGTTCCGGCAGCCGACTTAGTCACCGCCTGGAGTAGCTGGTTTTTGGGCGATGTAACTGGCGTGCTGATCTTCGGTCTGGCCCTGCTCATCTTTGAGCGCCAAAAGCTCGCCGTACTATTCCAGCCTAAAAATTTGCTGGCCCTTGGCCTGATGCTGTTATTAAGTGCAGAGATCTTTATCTTTAACCAGACTGGCCTTGGTGTAGCCTTAACCTTACTGCCGATGATTTGCCTGCTCTGGATCGCCATGCGCACCAACCTGGTCGTCACATCCTGGGTTGTACTGTGCTTTTCATCGCTGGCTATTTATAGTGTCTATCTGAATGCTGGCATTTTTGCTACTTTAGCCAACCCGACTATGGGTACCTGGCTTTATATGGCCAGCCTTGGCTTAGTGTCTTTGATCCTATCCGTCAGTGCTGCCGAAGCCCGTTTAAATGCCGAGCTAATGCGTCATGCCATCGCCGCGACCAAAACCGGTATCTGGGATCTGCGGCTGGACGATAAGATGTTATTTCTAAATGCCCATCTACTGCAAAATCTTGGTCATGGCGCTTACCCGCGCAAACAACCGCTGCCTGAGTTCAACTCTCTGATATACGTTGATGATCGAGTCAGGCTACAACAGGAAGTACAGGCTTATCTGCTGGGCGAAAAACCGCAGTTAAAACTGATCGTGCGCTTACAACATCAGGATGGGAGCTGGCGTGACCAGCAATTAGAGGGGGCTATTACCGAACGCGATCTGAACGGTGAGCCAAAGCGCCTAAGTGGCACAGTAGTCGATGTCACAGAGCAGCAGCAATTGCAGGCCAAACTTAACAGCCAGGCAATGACCGACGAGTTAACCGGTGTCGCTAACCGCCGGGCCTTTATGCAGCACCTCACGCTATGTTGGCGTCAGTATCAGCGCGACCACCGGCTTGCCTTCTATCTGATCCTGATTGATCTTGATTATTTTAAAAAAATTAACGACCAATATGGTCACGATGCTGGCGATAAGGTACTGCAAGGCTTTAGTCAGTTGATTAGTGGCCGGCTGCGGCAAACCGATTATTTCGCCAGATTGGGCGGTGAAGAGTTTGTGATCCTGGCCAGGGCGGAAAACAAGGCCGACATTCTGGCACTGGCTGAGCAACTACGGCAGGCTGTTAGCACACTCAGTTTTAATGTGCTGACGCAGCCTGAGTTTAACATCAGTGCCAGCTTTGGTATCGCCGGCTGTGCTGTTAACGTCCAGACTGCCGAAGAGTTACTGCAGCAAGCCGATCAAGCTTTATATCAGGCTAAAGCTCAGGGACGCAATCAGGTCGTCTACTTTACACCTGAGGAACGTTCATCTTAGCCCCGTACCGGGCGTTATCATCTCCGCCTGGTACCATATCAAACGCCGGTTCTGACCTTAACTGGCTAACTTTAATACCACTACCCCACTGATAATCAGCAGCACCCCAAGATAGCGCAGTAACGAGCTGGCATCCCCAAAAAACCAGACACCAATCAAAAAGGTGCCAGCCGCGCCGATACCGGTCCATACTGCATAGGCAGTGCCAAGCGGAATAGTGCGCTGCGCCAGGAATAACAAGGTACCACTTAGCGCCATAAAGGCGACCGCAATCGCAATGCCGGTAAATTTATATTGCCCTTGTTGTGCCAGTTTTAGCCCAACTGGCCAGCCAATTTCAGTAACCCCGGCCAGCAGTAGATAAAGCCAACTTAACATGCCCTCGCCTCCGTTTGTTTTAGTTGAGCCCGGCAATACTATCAGTTAATCTGCAAGAACAAAGTTAGATACCATCGATTATTTTCATATGTTTAGTTTGGAACAATTACGGATCTTTGTTTGTGCGGCCGATGAGGGTTCCTTTTCTGCCTGCGCCAGAAAACTGGGCAAGGTGCAATCCGCAATAAGTCACAGTATCAGCACGCTGGAGCTGGATTTAAATGTTGAACTGTTTGACCGCTCCAGCCGCCACCCCAGACTCACGCCCGCCGGTGAACATCTATTGCGCTCAGCCCGCGGTTTACTGGTGCAGGCGAACGAGTTGGAAAATACTGCCAAGTCGATATATCAGCAACAGGAAACCCGTCTGACCGTTGCCGCTGACGATGGCTTGTTGCTACCTCAGGTATTTGATACGCTCAAGCAGGTAGAGTTGCAGTTTCCCAGTGTCGAGCTGGAGCTGCTGTCGCTGCCTTCGACCGATATTGCGCTGGAGGTTGCCGCGGGCAAGCTTGATTTGGGCGTGATGTTTTCCGAGATTGAGGCTATTAAGCCTATCGACTTCTGTTATGTCGGACACATCGACTATATTGCGGTCTGTCATCCGGAACATGCTCTTGCGGCGTTAAACCGCATTTCCCTGACAGATCTGCTGCCACACCGGCAGATTGCTGTGCGTGGCAGAGCACAGCGTGAATCGCAGCTGTTGCTGAGTATTGCCAGTAAAACCTGGTGGTGTTCCAGCTATAGCAAGGTATTGGCGCTGGTTAACCGTAATGTTGGTTGGGCTTATCTGCCACGCTTTATGGTGGCGGCACAACTGACTAACGGCCAGCTGCAAACCCTGCCGGTGAGTTTTGACCATGTTAGCTGGTCAGTCCCGGTTGATCTGGTCTTCCGTCGCGGCGCCCAGCATGGCCCTGTAGTCAGTTATCTGATCCAGCAGTTACAAACTGTATTCGCCACTCCCAAGATTAACTGAGAGCCCAAGGCCCTCAGAGCTGGCTAAGTCGGTTTTAACTGCAACAGATCCCATTTATTGCCATACAGATCAGAGAACACCGCCACAGTGCCATAGGCTTCTTCGCGCGGGGCTTCGTGAAAATGCACACCCTTTGCCTGCATTTGCCGATAATCACGCCAAAAATCCTTGGTTTGTAAAAACAGAAATACCCGGCCCGCGGCCTGATCACCCACCTGCTGCAACTGTGCCGGCGTACTCGCCCTGGCGAGCAGCAAGGCCGTACCGGCAGTGCCTGGTGCAACCCGTACCCAACGCTTATCGCCACCAAGAGGGGTATCCTCGAGCAAGCTAAAGCCGAGTTTTTGCGTATAGAACGCGATAGCCTCATCATAGTCGGCAACCAATAAGGCAATACTGGCGATCTGCTGCTGGAATTCCGCTGTCATTCACACCTCCTGAAAATACGTTAAAGATGAAACCGAGGGCTAGCAACTTAGCTGCGGCAACGCCGAACGATGGACACGATAGAGCACCGCATCCACGTCACCAAGGGCATCACGATGCAAAAAGGTTTTGATAAACTGCATGCCAAGCTTTTTCATCACACCGATAGAGCCGGCATTATCCGGCATTGCAATAGCAGAAAGATAGTGGATTTGCGGCTTATCCGCTAACACAGCCCGGGCAATGGCTAACGCGGCTTCGCTGGCATAACCTTGCCCCCAATAAGGCCGTTGTAACCGCCAGCCGATCTCCAACGTATCTAAACTGGGCGTTTCGGTGTTAAACCCCATGGGCCGGATCAAGACCCAACCAAGATAGGCCTGATCGTCCAGACGCCGGATTTGCCAGATCCCAAATCCTGCTGCCGGACTGTGATATAACGCCAGTCGCGGCAGCATCACCGCAACGATGGTTTGCATAGTGCTGCGCTTACCGCCATTAATATAACGCATGACCTCCTCATCCTGATCGACCTGATATAGCAGATCCGCATCAGCTAAGGTTATTAAGGCAAAACTCAGGCGGCCTGAGTCAGGTACAACCAACATAGTGCTTACTCCAAAAAAAATAGCGGTTTTTTGATGCGCTGCGCTCGGCGTATTCAGCTAACCGGACAGCAATTGAAATGGCCTTCCTGGCTAAATTTCTGCCGGTACTGCCCCGGCGTAAACTCGGTATAGCTGACAAAGAGCTTCCGAAATGAGCTGACATCCTCATAACCCACCTGGGCAACAATTTGCTCGATAGCCTGATCGGTCGTTTCAAGCAAACGCTTGGCATGTTCGACCCGTAGCCGCTGCAAATAATTAAGCGGGGTGTCGTTTAATGCCAGTTTAAACCGCCGCAGCAAAGTACGTTTGGTTAAATAAAACTGCTGCGCCAGCAGATCCAGTGAGAAGGGTTCAGCAAGTTGCTTGCTAAGCTGGGCCTGTATTTGCTTAACCACCTGATCGTTATGTGGCTGGCCTATTGAGAGATCCATATAGGGAATTTGCGAGTTGCGATTAGGATCGGTCAGCATGACCTTGGCAATTTGCCGGGCAAAGTGTTCTCCCACCAGTCGCTCGGTAATAGCGAGACACAGGTTTATATTTGACGTCGTGGCACCGGCCGTAAGCAGGTTATCGTCCTGCACCAACAATTTATTCAGTTGCAAATGCACATCCGGATACAGGCTTTGAAAAGCGTCTTTGAAAAACCAGCTGGTCGTGGCCCTTTTATGCGCCAGCAAACCGCTTGCAGCAAGAATAAAGGTGCCGGTGCAATTCGCCGCAATCAACTTGCCGCTTTGCGCCACGTCAAGCAAGCCTGCTAAATAAGGGCGTGACGGCTCGGCAATGGCTGTCAGTTGCGCACGGTTATAGGCATAAGCCGGTGGCAGGATAATGGCATCAGCCTCTTGCCAGCGATGCGGTTGTACCGGCAGGCTAACCCCTTGTTTCAGTTGCAGTGGCGTGCCGTCCGGTGACACCAGGTAGCAATGCAGCAAAGGCGTTGCCTGGTGTTGCTGTTGATATTGCCACAGCACATTACAGTACTCAAAAAAGTCCAGCACACCAAAGAGATCGCTGCTGATACTGTTATTGGTTGCTAATACGGCGATTTGTTTCATACCGACCCCGCTTTGGCACTATTCACCTTATTTTTATCAATAGTGACACTGTGGCCCCCCTTTGGCAAGGCGTAAACTGCAAACCACAGACACAACAACGGACGGAAACAAGATGAAGACTAAATTTGCAACGGCTTTCACTGTGCTGGCCTGGCTTGGTAATTGGTGGCTGATTTTGTGGATCAACTTTGCTGCTGAGCTGTCTCTGCTGATGCATCTGGTGGCGATACCGGTTTTATTACTCAGTACGGCGTTTGGCGTCGGCAAGTTGCTGGAGCAGCGTCAAACTCGCCCCCGTCGAACGTTACGTGTTAAGTCGCAGGCACAGCCAACCCCAGCCAGAGTGCAGTTAAATACTCGCGCGCGCCTTCAGCACTAAAGGCGCTGGATGCCGGGTGGCAAACTACAACGGGCTGCACTATAGTCTTTAGATACTAACTCCGGCAATGCTGTATAGGCCGGCACCGCCGGTGCTGACAGCAGCGGGTGACAGGCAAAAATGGATATGGCTTGGTATCAGGTTGTGCATATTGCTGGCAGTGCCTTGTATCTACTGCTGCTATTGCTATTTCTGATTTGCTCACGGGTACCGCGCACCAATCCGGGAGCGGGGTTCTGGGCCCTGGCGCTGGCCGCTATGTGTCTGGCCCGACTTCAATTGTTGCTTAACTTACCGGCGTTGCTTTTTATCGACACCTTTGTTTGGTATGCCGGCTTTATTATTCTGGAAAAAATATTTTTAATTCATGGCCTGAAGCGTTTTTTGCAGTTACCGCTACCAACTATTGTTTTTCTAGGCCCCGCCAGCCTGCTATTTGGCCTGTTAGTCCTGTACAGCCTGTTACAACGACCGCAATTAGGTCCGATGATCGTCTTTGCGCTGTTTAATCTGGGCTGTTTAAGCTACGTTGCCTACAGCTGCTTTCAACACCGCCAGGCAGTCCCTAAACAAGCCCTGCTTTTTACCTCGGGTATCGCCTTGGTACTGGCACTGCATTGGGCGACTTTTCCCTTTGTGTTAACACTGTCCTGGTGGCGGGTATTAGGCTTTGTGCTTGGCACCATTCTGACGATGGCGTTATATCTGAGCTTGCTACTGGCAGTATTTGCACTGTTTTATCAGCGTTTATCTGATGCCGAAAGCCAGGCGTTGGAGCTGGCCTATCAGGATCCGCTAACCGGACTCAATAATAAGCGTTATATGGATATGCTGTTTGATAAGGCTCTGCTGCTGGCCACCCGGCCGCACCAGTTTGTAGCGATTTACTATATCGATCTGGATAACTTTAAACCGATCAATGACCTGTATGGCCATCAAACCGGCGATAAGGTACTACTGGAGGTAGCTAACCGGTTAAGGCGCTCGGTGCGCAGCACCGATATCTGCGCCCGGATCGGTGGTGATGAGTTTGTGGTGATTGCTACCCAGTTGGATCAGTCAGAGCAGCTCCATAAGCTAGCCGATAAACTACTGACTATCTTAAAACAGCCAGTTGAGCTGGGTAACAAGGTATATCAGCTTGGAGCCAGTATTGGTGTCAGTATCTGCCCGGCGCAAGGCACCAGTTTAGCCGAATTGCTAGCCCATGCCGATCAGGCAATGTATCAGGTGAAGCAGCAGGGGAAGAGTGGCTATAGCGTATACACTGTCACCAAACAAACTGAGAATGCTACTGCTGCCAATGGTGATGCCGCAGTGTCAATGAAAACAGAGTTATAGAAACCCTCAGCCACAGCGTTTCAACGCAGCGCTGATACCAGATAATCAACAAAAGCCATAGCGGCGGTCGTTTTAGCTTTACTATTGGCATACAGCACATGCACCGGCGTCTGGCTGGCCGGATAATCCGGCAATAAGCTGAACAGTTGCCCTGTGGCAAGATATTCCGCCACCACAAAATCAGGTAACAACCCTATCCCTTGCCCAGCCAGCACTAACTGACAGGCGTTAGACATATTGCCGGCTGCAATCTGCCAATTTACGCTGACCGAAATATTATTCTCAAACTGCCATTTATCCAGTGCGGCAGACAATACCACACATTGCTGCCGTCTTAGATCGTCCGGAGTGACCAGCGTTTCCGATTTAGCAAGATAAGCGGGGGCAGCACAGAGGATCCGTCTGACAGTACCAATTTTACGGCACAACAATTCAGAGTCAGCCAACTCCCCCATTCTGATGGTGAGATCGAGCCCATCCTGCACAACGTGGCTGCGTTGCTCACTTAGCTTTAATTCAATCCGGACCCTGGGATACGCAGTAAGAAAGCCCGGTAGCAGAGGCGTAATCCGATGCTGGCAGTAGCCAGTGGTGGCTCCAATCCGGATCAGGCCAGCAGGCTCGGCATGTTGCTGCAGCAAGCTCTGCTCTGCCAGCTCAAATTCGTCAATTAAGCTGACAACGCTGGCATAGTATTCCTGCCCCAAATCGGTTAGCGACAACGCCCGGGTGGAGCGGTTTAGTAGCCGGTTGCCAAGTCGCTGCTCCAAAGCTGATAATTGCCGGCTTAGGGTTGCCTTTGGCAAATTCAGTACCCTGGCTGCGGCAGAGATACTGCCCATTTGCACAATCTTTACGAAATACCGGGTCGCATTTAAATCCATGACTAGCTCATCTTCAGGTTGGCAAAACGTGCCCGACAGCGGGCATTACCGTTACACAGCATAGTTCAGCTTAGATCTTAAACCCAGCTATAACGCTAACTATTCTGGCTCGCCGTTTAACTTGCCGTTCCACGGCGGAGCAGGCCACGACGGTAATGGATAGCGTGTAAAAACGAAACAGCGCCCGGCCAATTTTAGTACTAGTGACACAGCAGACAACAGGATAATCTGAGCGCAATAATAGGCACAGGACTAACTAATGAACCGTGAAAGCAACGCCCGTGACGTGCTGATCACAGGCCTGGCACCAGTGATCTGGGGCAGCACTTATTTGATCACCACCGAGATGTTGCCACAGGGCTACCCGCTTACCACGTCAATGCTAAGGGCCTTACCGGCCGGTATCCTGCTGTTACTGTTGGTGCGGCAACTTCCCGACAGACACTGGCTGGGCCGGATTTTTCTGCTCGGCGCCCTGAATTTCTCAGTGTTCTGGTGGTTATTATTTATCGCGGCGTACCGCTTGCCCGGAGGCGTGGCTGCAACCCTGGGGGCAATGCAGTTTTTGTTTGTTATCGTCTTATCCAGAGGATTACTGGGCACCAAGATTCACACCAGTGCACTAATCGCTGCCGTGGCCGGCATGCTCGGGGTCGCGTTACTGATTCTGACACCGGCGGCTAAACTTGATCCTGTGGGCATTGCAGCCGGGATCGGCAGTGCCGTTGCCATGGCATTGGGCACTGTCTTGAGCCGGCGCTGGCAACCGGCGGTCAGCACCCTGACCTTTACCAGCTGGCAACTTACGGCTGGAGGCATTCTGTTAGTCCCTGCGGCATGGTTTTTCGAGCCAGCTCTGCCGCCCCTGACACTGGTCAATATTGCCGGTTTTTTATATCTGGGGCTGCTGGGTGCCGCCTTTACCTACATTATCTGGTTTCGTGGTATTGCCCGGCTAAGCCCCAATCTGGTGGCACCTTTGGGTTTTTTAAGCCCGCTAAGTGCCGTAATGCTGGGTTGGCTGATCCTGGGGCAAGCCCTGTCGGTACTGCAAATCCTTGGTATTGTGGTGGTACTGGGCAGTGTCTGGTTCAGTCAACAGCGTAAAACCAGCTCCTAAACTTCGTACAGCAGGGTTTGCCGCGAACGCCCGGGCAAACGCCCTATCCTATAGCTAGCTATTTTGAAACGCAGCTGTTTCAGATCTCGCGCTAGTGCACGGCGGTCACACCCTCTAAGCTTAGTAGCAGAACCAACAGTGGAGGCCGCTATGCCATTAGTGAACTATCGGGTAAAGGTGCATGCAAGTGCGAATAAACTCTGGGACATGATGCTAGATAAAATGCGGCGTCCTGACAAATACGTACCCGGGATAGTCCGAGTCGCAATACTACGGGAACACAGTGCCAATTGCATTGAACGGGAAATGGAGACGGCACAGGGCAAAGTGATCAGAGAGCTGATTGTGGCCGAACCGCTAACCCTGACGGTGATTTTTAAATCTTATCAGGATGAGGTGTATAGCGGCTTTGTCACTAATACCATCTTTGAAGAAGACGACGGCGTTTATCTTGATTACACCCTGAATTGGACGCTGAAACCGGGTAAACCAGCAGCGCAGCCCGACAGTTTTTGGCAAGAGACCATTAAAAATGCCGTGTTGCATGCCAAACAACTGGCGGAGTCATAAGGCAAGCGGCGGCTATTGCAGCTAAGCTTATTGCTGTCAGCGCACCTGCCCAGACTGTCGCCGGCACTGCTCCGGGCGCCAAAGGCGTGATAACAGCGGCCTGTGGCAGAACCTTAAACTGCTTGATGCCATTAATACTTATGAGGACCTTATGAAAAAACTACTGGTGCTGTACTACTCATCATACGGCCATGTCGAGACCATGGCGAATGCGGTTGCCGAAGGCGCCCGACAAGTTAGTGGCGTGCAGGTGGATATTAAGCGGGTGCCGGAACTGATGCCCCCCGAAGTGGCGAAATCTGCCGGTGTAAAGCTGGATCAGGCAGCCGCAATAGCTAAGCCTGCTGAGCTGGCCGATTACGATGCGATCATCTTCGGTACCCCAACCCGCTTTGGCAATATGGCCTCACAAATGCGCAATTTTCTTGATCAAACCGGTGGGCTTTGGGCGCAAGGTAAACTGATTGGCAAAATTGGCAGCGTTTTTACCTCTACCGGCACCGGTGGTGGCAACGAAACCACAGTGCAGTCCTTTCATACCACGCTATTGCACCATGGCATGATTATCGTTGGCTTGCCTTACAGCTGTGCGGAATTGGCCGATATTTCAGAGCTTAAAGGGGGTTCACCACTGGGTGCAGCCTGTATAGCCGGGGCAGATGGGAAACGCGCGCCCTCGCCAAAAGAACTGAATATGGCGCGCTTTCAGGGGCAGCATGTTGCAACGCTGGCACTAAAGCTTACCTGACAGGCGCGAACTACCCGGTAATAGACCACAGCCAGAAGGCCGATGTTTTCTGGCTGTTAAAATCGCTTACAATTTTCTCCTGTTCGAACGGCTAAAATTGGGCCATGCTGATAGCTATTCAATCAGTACTGTGTGCCGGCTCCGGCGACAACCAGCAAGAGGATAGCGAGATGGCAATTGATACCACAGGCGTAAAACTGCAAGACCGGCCTGTTGCTCAAATCAGGGAAGAGGTGATTGACCAACTGATTATGAACTACAGCCATGGTGTTATTTCCGAGCAAGCCTTTGAACGGCGGCTGGACATTGCCACCAATTCTGATGATCACCTGCTCTTGGCCGAACAGGTTGCTGACCTCACCTTATTACCCGATGCCAAATACCGCGCCATGTGGGCGCAAAATTTTAACTCGCCGGGTCGCCATAATCAGGCGCACCAGCAAAGCGCGCCGACTGACTGTGATCGCCTGGTTTCGGTATTAAGCAGTGATGAGCGCAGTGGCCCATGGCGGGTACCACAACATCTGACCATCATTAACGCGCTATCCTCGGTTGAGCTGGATTTTTCCGAAGCGCAGTTTGACCATACGCAACTAACGATAAAAGTGCAAAACTGGCTGGGCAGCGTAACGATCAAGGTACCTGAACACGTTGCGGTAATTAGCGATGTGAACAATATCGCGTCTTCCAGCAGCAATAACGTCAGCAGCGGCGGCCCGGGGCAAGCCAAAACGCACTTTATCCGGGTTGAGGGTGTCTCAGTACTGGGCTCGGTCAGTATCAGTGTAAAACGCACCTTACAGGAACGCTTTACCGAATTTGCCAACTCAATCCGCTCAGCACTGGGATTAACCAAAAGTTGATAATGCCGCGCATACCACAGTATCAATAAAAATTGGCAAGAGCTTTTGCAAAGCGTATCATCTGAACCGTTCGAAACGAACGTTTTGAGAGGTAAGGATGGAACGCTTAACTGCAGACAACGCTAAAAAGCATTTTGGCGAGCTATTGCTTAAAGCTCAACGTGAGCCAGTTCAGATCAGTCGTAATGGTAAAGCTGTCGCGGTGGTAATCTCTATGGCTGAATACGACGCTATTGATAAGATTAAACTGGAATTACTCAGACTCAGAGCGGCAGAGGCTGAACAAGCTACTGAGCTGGCAGATGTGGATACTGTCTTTGCTGAGCTGTTGCAGGATCTTTAGTTGGCCGCCGCAAAAGCAAAATTTACGCTATCTGCCAGGGCTGATTTAGCCGAAATCAAGTGCTACTCTCTGGAGCAGTGGGGACCTTTACAGGCAAAAAGCTATTTACACACTATCAAGCAGGCAACAGAACTACTGGCGGAGCAACCGCGTCTCGGCAAAGCGAGGCCAGATATCAAAATTAACGCATACAGCTTCCCGGTAAAAAGTCATGTTATTTATTATCTGGCTTACCCAGAATACATTACCGTTTTTGCCGTGTTAGGAGAATCCATGCTGCCAAAGCCTCATTTGGAAACGCGCCTGACAAACTAGCAAAACTTCCCCGTCAGCAACAAGGTTACCAGCGATATAAAACTATCTTTCAGTGACGAGTCGCCCGTGGGATCCTGGGTAACCAAAACGCCAGCATCCCCAGTAGCGGAAACCAGGCACAAAGCTTAAAGATGGTGCTGATACTGCTGGCATCGGCCAGCATGCCGAGCAAGGCGGCGGCAATGCCACTGATACCAAACATCATGCCGTAGAATACACCGGAAATCATGCCGATTTTGGCAGGCATCAACTCCTGGGCAAAGACAATAATAGCCGAAAAGGCTGACGACATAATCAGGCCAATCAATACCGTTAAGATAGCAACACCCGCTAAATTGCTGTACGGCAGCAGTAAGGCCAGCGGTGCGGCACCCAAAATCGATACCCAAATCACCGGCTTGCGACCAATTTTATCGCCGATCGGCCCGCCCAGTACCGTACCTACTGCCACCGCTGCCAAAAACAGAAATAAATACAACTGCGATGTGGCGACCGATACCGCAAAGGTTTCGATCAGATAAAAGGTATAGAAATTACTCAGGCAGGTCATATACACATATTTAGAAAATACCAGCAGCGCCAGAACCAGCAGCGCGCGCCGGGTTTGCCGCGTCGTTAAGCCATTACCCATTGTCGCCGCCGCGCGCAGTTGCAGGCGGGCATTAGAGCTGACCACCCAACGGCTCACCCGCAGCAATACCATAATTCCGACGATGGCAAACAAGCAAAACCAGCCAATACTACCCTGCCCCCGCGGCATAATAATAATTGCCGCCAGCAGCGGCCCCAGCGCAGAGCCGGCATTACCACCAACCTGAAACAGCCCCTGCGCGAAGCCATACCGCCCGCCCGAGGCCATCCTGGCTACCCGTGATGCTTCCGGGTGAAAGGTTGACGACCCCAAGCCAATCATCGCAGAAGCCAGTAATAACAGTGGAAAACTGCCGACCACACTAAGCAGTACCAAACCCAGCAACGTAAACAGCATCCCCAGCGGCAGTAAAAAAGGTTTGGGATGCTTATCGGTGTAAAGTCCAACCGCCGGCTGCAGTAACGACGCCGTAAGCTGAAAAATCAGCGTGATTAAACCAATTTGGGTAAAACTCAGCGCATAGTCCTGCTTTAGCATCGGATAAATGGCTGGCAGGATGGCCTGGATCAGATCATTCAGCAGATGGACAAAACTGACCGCCCCCACCACTGGCAATACCAGTAAGGCTGGCGATGCGGCCGGGCTGATACTGGCCGCTGTATTTACAGTTAAAGACGAAAAAGTAGTAGTCTTTTCGATACTCATATTTTCCGGTCATCCACGGATAAACAGTGTTACTACAGCTGATACTGGCGGTTTCTTAGTCCATTTCGGAAACAATACCAGACTCATGTCGACAACCATTGGCAACCTAGTTGGGCAAAGCTGCCAGTACCTTGCCTACCAGTTGGTTTAGCTCGTCGCCATTGCCAATCCAGCGTGCTACCATCAACAAGTCGTGTTGCTGATCAATGTATATAATATTGCGCCCGGCACCTTGAAAGGTAATGGCTGTCTCTGGGGCATTTGGTAGCGCTTCGCGTCCCGGGTTTAAAAACCAGTTAGCAAAGCCATATTCCGGGTTGGCAGTCCCACCGGTGCGGGCCAGTTTAATCCAGTCGCGACTAACCAGTTGCTGCCCCTGCCACTGGCCATCACGCAAGAACAAATAGCCAAAACGCGCCAGATCCCAGGCATTGATAAAAATGCCTCCCCCCAATGTCCGCCCCCGGAAACCGATTGCACACGCTGACCGTCCAGCTCAATCCAGCTATTTTCATAGCCGTACCAGCGCCAGGTTGCAGAGGCGCCAATAGGTTGCATCAGCTGTTCGTTCAATACTTGCGGTAAGGGTTTACGCCAGACATACAGGGTAGACAGCGCCAGTAGATTAATTCTGACATCATTGTATTTGTAGAAAGTACCTGGCGTACGCAGTGGCCGATTTGGCCAATCAGCCGGTGTTTGCCCTTCGGGCCGGTCAGCCCAATCGGGCTTCCCCCAGAGCGTGCCTTGCCAATCACTGGTTTGTCGCAGCAGATGGTCCCAGCGGATCTGGCTATTATGTTCGCCCTGATACAAATCCACACCGTGCGGCATATAAGGGCCAACCCGATCTTGCAGATCGCGGATCAACCCCTGCTGCCAAGCTAACCCGGTTACAGTGGTTAAAAAGGTTTTCGCGATACTATGTGTCATATCAACACTATCGACATCGCCCCACTGTGCAATCAGTTTACCGCGGTAAATAATCACGCCATTGGCCGCCGCCCGCACACCCATTGGCCCAATAATCTGATCATAGGGTTCTTTGGCACCGAAGGTTGTCGCCTGTACTATGGCCTGATCCCGGGATGCCGGATTTTCGCTGGCTATAGCGTAGGCTACTGCCTCAGCCAGTTTTTGCTCATCCACCTTTAACGACGCCGGTGTTGCAGTTGCCCACTGCCCCGGCGGCGGAAAATAAGGCTTAGCGGCGACAGGCAGTGCCAGTAGTAACAGGCTTAACACAGCAATAATTCGCATCCTAAACTCCTTACGGG
Source organism: Alishewanella jeotgali KCTC 22429 (assembly GCF_000245735.1). Taxonomy (GTDB): domain Bacteria; phylum Pseudomonadota; class Gammaproteobacteria; order Enterobacterales; family Alteromonadaceae; genus Alishewanella; species Alishewanella jeotgali. Next base: position 1,882 of record NZ_AHTH01000049.1, on the reverse strand, counting down.
GCAAGCTCAGCAACTGAGCGATACAATCGACAAGTTAACGCGCTTTTTTAACTTTGGCTTTAGGCTTGGCTGCCGGCTTACTGATCTCAATACTGGTGGCAGTAGCCTTGTTCGAGCGGCTGCCCAGCACCTTACGTGAGATATTTTTTAGTAAGCTGGCGCGGTTACTGACTTCAAAGCCGGGTTTGACCACACGGGGAATAGTACTGCCAATCAGCTTTTGAATACGCTCTAAGTTTTGCTCTTCTTCGCGACTGACAAAGGAAATGGCCTGCCCCTTAGCGCCGGCGCGGCCGGTACGACCAATGCGATGGACATAATCTTCCGGTAAATACGGCAGATTAAAATTCACCACATAGTCCAGCCCCTGAATATCCAGACCGCGCGCCGCGACCTCAGTGGCAATCAGCACCTGCAGCTTGGCCGATTTAAAATCGGCAATAGCGCGCCTTCTGCTACCCTGGCTTTTATCGGCATGACACACCGCGGCGTTGATCTTGGCTTTTTGCAAATCCGCCAACAGACGGTCAGCCTGCTCTTTGGTACTGGTAAATACCAGCACCTGGAACCAGTTTTGTTCGGCCAGCAGCTGTTCAAACAGCTCGATTTTCCGGCTTTCTTCTACCGGATACACGACGTGCTCAACAGTATCGGCAGTGCTGTTGGTTTTGGCCACCCGGATCTGCTGGTGGTTTTTCAGGATCTTATGCGATAGCTCATTTACCGCCGGCGAGGTGGTGGCGGAGAACAACAGGGTTTGCCGGGCGGCCGAGGTCATCTGTAATAACTTCAGCACATCGGTACTAAAGCCCATATCCAGCATGCGGTCGGCTTCGTCCAGTACCACAAACTCGACATCACTTAAGATGGCATTACCCAGCGCCATATGCTCAATTAAACGCCCCGGGGTGCTGACCAGAATATCAAGGCCGGCCTGTAATTTACTGGCCTGGCCGCCCATTTTTGCCCCACCGTAAATGGCGGTAACTTTTAAAGGCAAAAATTGCGCATAGCTGCTGATCGCATTGGCGATCTGCTCTGCTAATTCCCGGGTCGGCGTTAAAATTAAGGCTCGCGGCCTGCATGCAAGCGCGGGTTTAGCGGCATCAAGCAAGCGTTGTAATAATGGAATAGCAAAGGCAGCGGTTTTACCGGTACCGGTTTGCGCGGTAACCTGTAAATCCTTACCCCGTCGCGCCGGCACTATGGCTTGCGCCTGCACAGGCGTTAGCTCGCTAAAGCCGCACGCCGTTAAACCACGCAGTAAGTCTGGTGCCAAATTTAAAGCTGAAAATTGCATAGAGGTTCCTCTGCAGCCTGGCTGCAGTTTAAAAGTGAAGCTTACTCAAGCTCGCTATCCGGGCGCGGCTTGTGATTACAGGCACGAGCCAGAATTTCAATATAAAACTGTGGCCACTGCTGCGCAGCCGCGGCATCGATATGTTGGTTGATTTCTGAGGTGAACATTGGCTTTGCTTCCGCTTCTGAGGCGCCAAAGCGACAATCAAAGGTCCAATAATCTTTATCAGCAGGTACCGCTTTGCGCCGCTCACGCGCCAGATATTTGCGAATTTCGTGTTTAATGGCGTCAACTAAACGTGCTGGTTGCAGCTTGGGGTGGGTTAACGCAAAGGTTTTTTTCATAACAGATCCTACAGGTGGGCGCTGAACAAAGACGGCAGACGCGCAAATAAAGGCGTATTCTACCTGTAAGTGTAGAAGATAGCCGCCAAAACCTGAGATAAATAACTTATCTCAGGTTTGCTGTGCAAAATCAGTACTGTTTTAACCCGGTTTTATTGCGGTAGCGCCGTCAACACCTTAGGGCATGTTGACGTTTGTGGCTTGTTTTTGCAGCTGTTTGGCTGGTGTTTATACAAGG
>NZ_AHTH01000050.1 GCF_000245735.1 Alishewanella jeotgali KCTC 22429 | reverse complement strand
TGTTTATCCACAGGTCTCCGGTACCGGTCATACCAGTTCACTTTGGCGCCTGAGTCGCAGCGAACGCTGTTATCTGTGGGTGGATATCATATAATGGCGCCACTTTTATCAGCTAACAGACTTATCATTATGCAAATTACCAACAATGCCGTTGTGCAATTCCACTACACCCTAAGCGATGCCTCAGGCGAGCTGGAGAGCTCGCGCAAAGCCGCGCCCCTGCTCTATCTGCATGGCCATAATCAAATGTTGCCAAAATTAGAAGCGGCGCTGGAAGGTAAGACTGCCGGCGATACGCTTGAAATTACGCTGGCGCCAGGTGATGCCTATGGTGAACGTCGCGACGATGCGATCCAGAGCGTGCAGGTTAAACATTTGCGGGGGGCTAAAAAGTGGAAACCTGGCATGGTGGCCTGGGTTAACACCGATCAGGGCGAGCGTCAGGTGACTATCGTCAAAGTGGGTATGTTTAAGGCGGAAGTCGATACCAATCACCCACTGGCCGGCAAAACCCTAACCTTCGCACTCGAAGTGCTGAGCGTACGTGAGGCGACCGCAGAAGAAATCGCGCATGGCCACGCCCATGGTGAAGGTGGCCATCAGCACTAACTGGTCAGACTGGTACCGGAGAATAATATGAACGCCTCCACTAAAGCGTCAGGGGCGGTTATCTGAAAAGATGGATACCCCTGGTCACGGCATCGTGTGCCAAAATGGTCGTTATTAACGACAGACAGCAGGGGTATCCGAGATGAAGCTTAATGTATTCGGCGTTGATATTGCAAAAGATGTTTTTCAAATCCACTGGGTAGACAAAGCAGGCAAAGCGCGCTCAGAGAAGGTGAAACGACAGCACTTTTTGGAGTGGTTCAGCAATAAGACGTCATCACTGATTGCCATGGAAGCCTGCAGTGGTGCGCATCACTGGGGCCGCTGTTTTCAGCAGATGGGGCACCAGGTACGGTTAATTGCTGCCCATAAAGTCAAACCCTTTGTTATTGGCAATAAGAATGACATGGTCGATGCTCAGGCGATTTGGACCGCAGTACAGCAACCCCAGATGCGTTTTGTGGCAGTAAAAAGTGTTGAGCAGCAAGCAGCACTCGCGGCACACCGGATGCGCGAGTATCTGATAAAAACCCGTACGGGTAGCATCAATGCAGTAAGAGGCTTTTTGGCTGAGTTTGGACTGGTCATAGCGAAAGGCAGAGCGGCTTTTAAACGTGAGATAGCCGGCTGCCTGGAGACGTTATCACAAAGTGTTCCCAAGGAATTCGTTGACCGGTTATATGAGCGCCTGGCCTATATCAACAAACTGGATGAGGATATTGCCGGGTTAGAGCAGCACATTACGGCTTACTTTAAGCGTTGTCCGCAATGTCAGCGGCTGGGTAAGGTGCCGGGTATTGGCGTATTAAGTGCGACGGCTATTGTTGCCACCGTAGGTGATGTCAGCCAGTTTAAATCAGGACGTGAGCTCTCCGCCTGGTTGGGCTTAGTCCCGAAACAAACGGGCTCAGGCGGCAAAGTAAAGCTTCATGGCATTAGCAAACGGGGCGATACCTATGTGCGGACCTTATTGGTACACGGCGCCCGCTCGGCCATCACACATAATAAACACCCAAGTGAGTGGTTGCAGGGGCTCCTTATTCGTAGGCCAAAGAATGTGGTACTTCTGGCGTTAGCCAATAAAACAGCCAGAGTTGTTTGGGCATTGTTAAGCAAAGACGTCGAGTACGACGAGAACCTGTATTCACAGGTGAGTTAATCGAAGCCGGTTAACCATAATGATTAACGATAAATGATGTAAAACTGTTTAGCGCGAAAACGTTCGCAACGATTTGTCAGGGCGCCTGACGTGTGATGAAAATTGGTAAGACCATACTTTAGTAACCTGGGCACAGCAAGGGTTTAAATACCGTCCGGAGTGTAAGGACTAAAGTCGCGGAAATCATTAGGGTCAGCGGGGGCGCGCCCCGCATTAATAAGACCGGATATAGTGCCGCAGCCCATCCAAACTCAGCACACGTTAAAAACCCTTGCAAAGGAGGCGTTCATATAGTGCTGTGGATAAACTGGTCAGACCCTGATTTTGCGGAAAAAATGGGAGTGCTGTGGATAAGTTACTGCGGGGTTAGGCGCAGTAACTTGCCGGCTGGGCCGTCGGTCAGAATATAGATTAAGCCGTCAGGACCGGTGCGCACATCACGCAAACGGCTGTCGAGTTCAGTGAGCAGCTTTTCTTCCTCCACCACCTTATCACCGTCCAGTACCAACCGGTGCAAAGCCTTGCCCGCTAAAGCCGTAATCAAGATATTGCCCTGATACTGCGGGAAAGCCTCGCCGCGATACAGCGTCATCCCGGCTGGGGCAATCGAAGGTGACCACTGATATACCGGCTCAGCCATTCCAGTAAAGCGGGTAAAGGGGGAAATCCGGGCGCCGGTATAATCAATACCTGTGGTCGCCACCGGCCAGCCGTAATTAACACCGGCTTGTAGCAGGTTCAGCTCATCGCCACCTTTGGGACCATGTTCGTGACTCCACAATTTACCGGTTGCTGCATCATAGACAATGCCCTGCACATTTCGATGCCCGAGCGTAAAAATCTCGGCGGCAACAGCCGCTTGCCCGACAAAGGGGTTATCCGCTGGCACACTGCCATCCTGCTGCAAACGTACGATTTTCCCCAGATGATTGGCTTTATTCTGGGCTTGCTCACGATAATCAAAGCCATCACCTAAGGTCAGTACCAGGCTTTGATCCGGTAGCTGCACCATCCGGCCGCCATAGTGCGCCGCACCACGCCGATCCGGAGTTGCCCGGAAAATTTGTTTTACATCAGTCAGCTGATTGTCCTGCCAGTTGGCACTGGCCAGACAAACACTGTTGGCGTTAGCCGTGCCGCAGACATAGCTTAAAAAAAGACGGCCACTTTGTGCGAAATCCTCAGCGAGCAGCACCTCTAATAAGCCCCCCTGTGAAGCGGCATAGAGATCCGGTAAGTTAACATCCAACTTTTGCAACACCTGACCATCGCTACCCAGGGTGACTAACTGACCGCTGCGCTCAGTTAGCAAAAAGCCGCCAGAGGGCAAAAAACTGAGTGACCAGGGAAATTCCAATCCTTCAGCCAGGATTTGAACTTTTGGCTCGGTTGCTAAAGATGCTGCGGCAATCAGGTTTGGCGACAAACTTAACGCCAGAGAAAGCAATAAGGTGCGGTTCAGGCTCATGAAACACTCCTGCTACGACTAAAATAATGATAGAAAACAGCGCCCAGACCACTGCAGGCAAGCAACATCAGGGTGCCTGCTAAGGTGCGGTTTAATGCTATTAGGGTGGGCATCGGTGCCAGCTGATTAATTACAGATAACGCCAGCCAGGTGGCAAGGACGGTAATAGCAAACACCGTAGGGGCTTTAATCAAAGGTGTGCGGTTAAGCAGTAACCGGGCGGCGATTAAACTCAACAACATAATAGGCAGGAAAATCGCCGCCAGTACTGGCATAAAGTGCCTTAAATCAAACCAGAGGGTACTCAGTTGATCAGCGGTGGCAACGGGCCCTGCCAGTGCGGCGATGGCCTGCAGATTCACCAGGCTTTGGATCATAGAGCCGGCACTGGCCGCCAATAACACTGCCAGCAAAAAAACGAGGATTCTACGCATTCAGTTCTCCCTGATATCTATTACACCTTAACAGGTTAGACCTCGTACCGGTACCGGAGTGCGGTCTGACCAGTGATGCTAAATATTCTGTTTCAGTCATAGGTTTACGCAGCTGAAACTGCTAAGATCACTTTAAAGCCGGGCGATCTAACGGGGCTCCTTCGCCGTAATGCCGGCTTAAGTATAATCAGGAGCACAGCGTCTTATGGGATTTATTAATAGTAAAGATTTTAGTCACGCCAGAGCCGATAAGATCGGGGTATTGTTAACCAACCTCGGTACACCGGATGAAGCTAACCCAAAAGCATTAAAACGCTACTTAAAGCAGTTTCTATCCGATCCCCGGGTCGTTGAAGTGCCGCGCCTGTTGTGGTGGTTTATTTTAAATGGCGTCATTTTAAATATCCGGCCGCGCCGCTCGGCCAAGGCTTATCAAACGGTATTTACTGACCAAGGCTCGCCGCTACTGTTTCATACTGTCAGTCAAACTAAAGCTGTGGCTGCCGAATTGGCAACACGGGGCTATCCGGATCTGGTGGTCGACTTTGCCATGCGCTACGGCAACCCCAGTTTTCAGTCAGTTCTTGAGCGGATGATGCAACAAGGGGTCCGCAAGTTGATTGTCCTACCCTTGTATCCACAGTATTCAGCTTCGACCTCGGCCTCAAGCTTTGACGAGTTAGCACGCGATTTTATGCAGCGGCGCTGGCTGCCCGAGCTGCGCTTTATCAGCCATTATCATGATTATCCGGCCTATATTGCCGCCTGTGCCAACCGTATCAGAGAACACTGGCAGCAGCATGGTCAGGCCGATAAGTTGCTATTTTCTTATCATGGCATCCCGAAACGCTATTTAATGAACGGCGATCCCTATCACTGCGAGTGTTATAAAACCTCGCGGCTGATTGCTGAAGCGTTACAGCTTAAGCCCGAGCAGTATGTAACCACCTTTCAATCACGCTTCGGCCGTGAAGAATGGCTGAAACCCTATACCGATGAAACCTTAAAGGCCTTACCGGCACAAGGAGTCAGTTCGGTGCAGGTATTTTGCCCGGGTTTCTCCGCCGATTGTCTGGAAACCATCGAAGAAATTGGCGAAGAAAATAAAGAATACTTTGAACATGCCGGCGGTAAGCGCTATGAATATATCAGCGCGCTAAATGATCGACCGGACCATATCCAGGCTCTAAGCCAGCTTATTATTGATAATTTACAGGGCTGGCAGCTAACTGCCGATCCTGAGCGCTTAGCCAGAGCCCAACAGCTTAATCCACAGGAAGTGCAGTAAGTCAGATTATGTCAGATCAGCAAAGGGTTGAACCCCGACTAGGTGATGCACCTTTAGACGCGCCACCACTAATTAATCGGCGCAATTTCGATAATGTTCGGGATAACGCCGCGCCGCGCGCCCGCCCGGCAGCGACAGGCCCCAAACAACCTATTAACTGGCGGCCGCTAAAATGGTTGCTCTGGTTATTGTTGCTGATTTTACTGGCGGGCCTGGCCTATCAGGAAATGCGCAGCAGTGTGCTGCAATCTAAAGTCTGGCACTATCTGGCGCAGCAGCTGACCTTTAGTCAGGGCAAGGGGCCGGCACCTGAAGACGAAGCACCGGTTTATCCGCAAGGCGGTCCTTTTGACCAGCGTGCTGGCTACAGCAATCTGCCGCACTGGCTGAGTAGCCTGCAACAACAAGGCTATAGCATTACAGAGCAAAGCCGCTTTTCACCGGCACTGCAACGCTATGCCGACTGGGGCTTTTATCCACCCTACGCTCAAAAAAGCCAGTGGGGCCTGCAAATTTTTGATTGCCGTCAGGATGCACTGTTTAGCTTTCATAAGCCGGAGTTTCAATACCCACATTTTGACGACGTCGCGCCATTATTATTGCGAGCCCTACTCTATGTCGAAAACCGTGACCTGTTCCAGGTAACGCCCTTTGCCAACCCTGCTGTAGACTGGTCTCGCCTGGGTGCTGCGGTGCTGGCGCAAACCAAAAAGCTGCTCGGACGCGATGCGGCGGCAGCGGGTGGCAGTACGCTGGCAACGCAAATTGAAAAATACCGGCACTCTAATCAAGGCTTCACCGCCGACGCCCTGGATAAGCTGCAGCAGATGGTCTCAGCATCGGTGCGCGCTTATCAGCCAGCCCGGGAAACCATGGAAAGGCGCAAACAAATTGCGCTGGATTATATCAATACGGTACCGCTGGCAGCGACACCGCAAGCCGGCGAGGTGCATGGTATGGCCGATGGTCTGCACGCCTGGTTTGGTGCCGATCCGGCCCGGGTCAATCAGCTGTTAAAAGACAGTACGGCGACGCCGGCTCATGGCTTAGCATTACGGCAGGTTATGGCGCTGATTATTGCCCAGCGCCGGCCAAGCTTTTATCTGTTGCAAGGCCGCGCCGAGCTGGAGCAGCTGGTCGACAGCCATTTACGCTTACTGCGCCAGGCCAATATTATCAACCAAAACTGGCTGGAGCAGGCAATGGCGCAGCGGCTGAGCTTCCAAAGCGCTGCCACAACACCACGGCCACAGCTGGACAAAACCGCACTGCTGGTGCGTAACCGTATTGCAGCCTTGCTGGAGCGCACCCTGTACCAAACCGATCGTTTGGATCTGACGGTACAAACCACCCTGGATCTGGCGCTGCAACAACAAATTAAACGCTATCTGGAGCGGCTGGAGCAATTAGCACCGGCCCAGCAAGCCGGTATTATCGGCCCGCGCTTATTACGGGAAGACCAGCTGCGCGGCGTAAAATACAGCTTTACCCTGTATGAGAGCACGCCCACCGGCAATAAGCTGCGGGTACAAACCGATAACCATGCTGAGCAACCCTTTGATTTAAATGAAGGTGGCAAGCTGGAACTGGGCTCTACCGCCAAGTTACGGATGCTGACTACTTATCTGGAAATCGTTGCTGAGCTGCATCAGACTTATTCTGAGCAACCGGTCAGTTCGCTGGCATTACTGGAAATTGCACCGCAGGATCAATTATCGCAATGGGCGATTAATTATCTGATTGCAAACCCCGGTGTGACTTTACTGACGATGCTCAACGCGGCGATGGACCGTGAATTTTCAGCCGATCCACGGATGAGTTTCTTTACCGGTGGCGGCCTGCATACCTTTAGCAACTTCCGCCGCGAGGAAGATCGGATGGTGCCGACAATGCGACAGGCGTTGTATGAGTCGATTAACCTACCCTTTGTTCGTTTAACCCAGGAAATTGTTAACTACAGTATTTATCACGGTGAAAGTAGCAGTTATCAGCTACTGAAAAATGATAATGATCCGCGCCGTGATCAGTATCTACGTCGCTTTGCCGATAAAGAAGGGGTTAGCTTTTTACAACGCTTCTGGCGTAAGTACCACCGCTTAACGACTGAGCAGCGGCTGGAAGTGTTCTTAAATGGCTTACGGCAAACCCCGGACCGCTTAAGCGCCGGCTATCGGTTTATCTACCCGGATGTCAACGAGGCGGACTTTATCCGCTTTATGCAACAACGCTTTGCCGATAACCCGCTAACGGTTGCGCAGTGGCGGCAACTGTACCGCAAATATGCGCCGACCGAGTTCAGTTTACCGGATCAGGCTTATCTGGCCCGCAGTCACCCGCTGGAATTATGGTTACTCGGTTATTTACAGCAACAACCCAATCCGACGCTGTCGGAGGCCATCAGTTTAAGTGCTGATGTACGCCAACAGGCCTATCAGTGGCTGTTCCGCACTCAGTCCCGTAGCGCCCGGGATAACCGCATTCGCACTATGCTGGAAATTGAAGCCTTCTGGGATATTCATCAGCGCTGGCAACGGCTGGGTTATCCATTCGACTTCCTGGTCCCGTCTCTGGCGACTGCGCTGGGTAGCTCAGGCGATCGTCCGGCCGCGTTAGCGGAGTTGATGGGCATTATCCAAAACGGCGGCCGCCGTTTACCGATGTTCCGTGTTGAATCATTGGATTTTGGTCGCGATACGCCCTATGCCGTTAGCCTGGCCCGCACCGAAGTCGAAATGGAACGGGTTATGCTGCCTGAGGTGGCACAGGTCCTAAGAGAAAATCTGGCCGGGGTTGTACAGCAAGGCACGGGCCGGCGTTTACAACAGTACTTTAGCTTACCGAATGCACCGCAACTGCCGCTGATTGGCGGTAAAACCGGCACTGGTGATAACAGGATCAGTACCGTCAACAGCCGCGGCGAAACCGTGCAGTCGCGGGCCTTGAACCGCACTGCTACTTTCGCATTCTATCTGGGAGAGCGGCATTTTGGGGTAATTTCGGTTTATCTGCCGGGTAACGCCGCTGAAGAGTATTTCTTTACCTCGGCACTGCCACTGCAGGTACTTAATGGCATGTCGCCGCTGTTAATGCCATTGCTACGGCCGCAGGCCGGTTGCCCGGTTCCGTAATAAAATCAGGCTGCAACCACCTGGTTGCGGCCCTGATGTTTGGCCTGATACAGTGCCATATCCGCCCGGTGCAACCATTGCTCCCAATCTTCCGCCGTTTGTAACATGGCGGTGCCTGCCGACAAGGTCACCGCCTTGCCATCTGGCAGCAGTAATTGCGCTTCTACCCGCTGGCGGATTTTTTCAGCCAGCAAGGGCAAATCCTCCGCTTGCATATCACGCAGTAACACCAGAAACTCCTCGCCGCCATAGCGGAAGACCCGATCACTTTGTCTTAGCGTACTGGCAATAAGCGGCACCAAACGGATCAACATATCGTCACCAATGCGGTGGCCATAGTTATCATTAATTTGCTTAAAATGGTCCAAATCAAACAGGATCACGCCAAAACGGCTACCCAGTTTTTGTTTTAACTGTACCGCCAGCTCCAGTTCGGCATTTAAAGTATGACGATTACCGGCGCCAGTCAGGCTATCAATGCTGGCCAGCTGTTTTAGTTCGTTGCGTTGTAATTGGGTACGATAGGCAAACACATAGGCGAAAAAGCTGGAGATAAAGGCCGTGACCGCAAAGGCCGTCAGTTGATAGTGGCTTTCAAAAATGGTAGTTGGCCACAGCAAATCGGTAGCAATTAATACCCCAAGCATCGCCATTGACAGCAGAACTGCGGTCAGTGGCGCGGCCAGAAAAAAGATAAACACCAGTAGCGGATAAATCCAGAATACACCACTGATGCCCAGGTTCAGGCAGACAATAACGGCTCCGGCACAAAACACCACCGCCAGAAACTTACCGGGGCGCACCGTATCACCGGTGCGCCAGGCGTAAATCACAGCGGCAATAGCAGACGACACGATCAATAAGTCAGCGATACCCACAATCAGATTACCGGTACTTAGCCGGTAAATTGCATAAGGTGTAACAAATAATGTGATTATCAGGCCGACCAGGCTAATCATTGCCAGATAGAAATTGTCCTTTAACCGCGCCAGCACTCTGCACCTTTTTTTCAGGTTGTTCTTATACAACCACTATAGTGCGCCCGGTGCGGAATAACAACCGTTGCTGGCTGATTAACCATTTGCCTACTAAAACGCCTGGGCCAACTCGTTAAAGTGCTGAATATGATAGTGGGCCAGTGGTTTGAAATGCTGATTCGTATCATTAAGATACAAGCAAGACCAGGCGCCGGCGTTACTGGCAGTTTGCAGATCAAAGAGATAGTCCCCAACGTACAACAGCTGCTGACAAGGGATGGCATAGTATTCAGCGATGCTATGCAAGCCGGCCGGATCCGGCTTGGCCGCGCAGTCTTCCCGGGTTAATACCAGCGATACCGGGATCTGCAACCGTTGTAGCATTAAGCGGGTGGCATCACGCATATTACGAGTTAGAATCGCCAACGGCAGCTGCTGCGCAATAAGATGCTGCAGACATGCCGCCGCGCCCGGCATCCAGGACGCCTGCTCGGCGCCGCGCATTTCATGCTGATAGATAATCTGCGCGGCGCGGCGGGCCTCAGCACAATCACCCAGTTCAGCCAACCGCTCCAGTAAAGGCGTTCCTTCTGGCCAGCCAATATCCTGACATATCGCCGCAAAATCCAATCGCGAGTCGACCAGAGTCCCATCCAGATCAAAGGCGACTGCCCGGATATGCGCTAAATTCATACCTGCTCTCAAAAATTAAAATAGGCTTTACGGCAACAACGGCTAGCCAGATTAAAAAACCCCAGTCTGCGGTTGCAGCCGATGGCTGCAATTCGCTAGACTAGCCGACCGAAATTTTTCTTCAGCTTAACAGGAATGCGTTATGGGTGCCCAGTGGAAAACCAAGCATAAAATGGATGCGGCCAATGCCAGAGGTCGTATTTTTACCAAACTTGCCAAAGAAATTATGGTTGCCGCGCGCAATGGTGCCGATCCAAGCATGAACGCCAAATTACGCTCGGCAATTGAAGCGGCCAAAAAGGCGTCGATGCCAAAAGATACGCTGGAGCGGGCAATTAAAAAAGGTGCGGGCCTGCTGGATGGCCCGGTAAACTACGAGACCGTGGTTTACGAGGGTTTCGCCCCGCACCAGGTGCCGGTTATTGTCGAGTGTTTAACCGACAACAAAAACCGCAGCGCCCAAAGTATGCGCATCTTATTCCGCAAAGGCCAACTTGGCAGTTCAGGTTCAGTATCCTGGGATTTTAAACATCTCGGACAAATTGAAGGCGTGCCCACGTCAGCCGATGCCGACATGGAGCTGGCCGCCATTGAAGCCGGCGCACAGGATTTTGAACAAGGCGAAGACGGTGAAGTGATTTTCTTAACCGAAAGCACCGATCTGGATGCCGTTGCCAAAGCGCTACCAGAGTTTGGTTATGATGTACATTCAGCCAAACTGGTTTACCGCGCCAATAACCCGGTAAGCCTGGATGACGCAGCCCGCGCCGAAGTAGAAGCCTTTTTAGACGCTATCGATAACGACGATGACGTGCAAAACGTCTACGTTGGTCTGGCCTGAGCCTGAAACGTCAGTCTTTAGCCCGGCATCAGCCGGGCTAAAGACTAACTCAGTTATAACCGAGCACTGCACAGTGTTCGGTGTCCTGTTCTGTACCGCCTTTCTCTGCACTGCCCAGCGGCCTGACTTCATCCGGCTCTGACCAGACTAAACTCAGTGCCCGCCGTTCTTGTCGGCTAAGATCAACAGTGTGAGGCTGATAATAATAACGCTCTGCGAGCGGTTGCTTGCTTTGCTTGGCTTTCATCTCTAAGCTCCTTTGCTGCAGGTTCGAACTAACTATAGGTCCCGCAGCCTGAGCCCAGGCTGAACACCATGGCGCTTTTAAAAACGGCCAAAGATCAGTTTCCACAAGCTAAAACGCCGTTCTTTATGATAACGCTCACGCAACTGGGCCACCTGTGTCAGGTGCTGTTGCAGTTTAGCGGCATCATCAGCGGCAGCAGCCTGCTTCGCTAAGGTCAGTTCAGCCAATACCTTATCCAAACCTTCCTGAAATACGGCGGCTTTATCGGCCGGCATGGCCACCTGCTTGGCGTCTTCGGTTAAACGAAACAGTTTCTCCAAATGAGGTAAGGCTTCAACCGGCGTCGCGGCCTCATTCGCCAGTTTAAAGGCAAACCCCATGGTCTTCATGGTTCTTTCCATGGTACGAGGTTCTGCCGCTGTAGCCAGCAAACTGCCGGATAACAGCACAATTGCCAGAGTTGCTTTTAACAAGGTATCGTCCTCTTTATCGCCTGAATCAGCGGGCATTATACCTAAATCGGCGCCCCAGGCGAGGCGAACCGGCAACAGCGCCATGACCTTGCGATAAATGGCAGCATCAGTCAGCGAAACTGCGGTAAAAAAAACCGGCCAGCTAATAGTAGCAGTGGCCGGTTATCATAATAGCGACAACTGGGGATCAGAGACTATCAAAAAACTCCTGCACCCACTGGCGGGCATCTTCCTCATCCAGCTGGTAACGTTCCTGCACTAATTCGGCGAGATAATCCGGATCGCCACGTGCCTGCTCCAATTCGGCATAGCTGATCCTGTCCCACTGCAGCTTGGCCTGGGCACGCACCCTGCCCCATTGACTCTCGGCAAAGTAAGCACTCATAGTCATTCCTCGCATTAAAGATGACGACAACGGACGCTCATCGCAGCGTCCGTTTTGAGTATAGCCGGACCATACCAGCACTGCTTATTTTTTAATCAGTTTACAGGTAGGCTTTATTAAACGACTCGCGGGATTGTTTCAGATAATCACGGGCTTTTTTGGCATGATTTTCCCAGGCATCCCGATCGGCTTTTTCGGTAAAAGGGTTTTGCTCAGCAGCAATCGAGCGTTCAAAGCGCTCGTAGTAGGTTAGCATCGCCGCGGTGATTTGATTAAAACCGTCGCGGTAGCTTTGCATCGCCTCCAGTAACTCTGAGGTTTTCAGGACAAAGCGGATCAGCTCGGTATTGTTACCGTCATTCAGATAAGAGCCGGCTTTCAGACTGATATTACCGGCCACGGCGCTACTGATACTTTGCCGCACTTTTTCATCTTTACTCAGCACGCGGCTGATATTTTCTTTCGAACTGGCGATATTAGCGTGCAGCAGGGTGTCGCGTAGCTGCTTCTCCAGATCACGGCGAAACAGTTCAATATTGCGCTGAATTGTCGCTAATTCACTATCTAACTGGCTGACCTGTTGTAACTCGCGCTCCAGTTCAGTTAAAAAACGCTCGGCATCCTGATAGATCTTCAGCCCGTGTTCTTCGGCAAACTTACGATCGGCACGGCTTAATCCAGCATTCTGATAATTAGAGCGGTCAAAGCTGGCCGCCAGAAAGGATTTAAAGGGTTCAGCAAAGGCGGCATAGGTACCGGCACTCACCACATTCAGCGTGGCAGTAACCAGATCGCCAAAAGGCTTAATCATTGAGTTAAGCCGCGCCTGCTGAATTTTAGAACTGACCCGGCGCGTATCGCTGATAATATTACGAAAGGTGGCGTAGGCCATCGGATTCGACATTTTATTGCGCTCAGAACTGGCCAGTACCAAAGAGATCCCGGAGTGCAGTGCATTGGCATATTCCAGATACTGCCGCTGCACCTCCAGTTGTGCAGCATAATTGCTGCCAAGGGTGCGGAAGGACTCAGATTGCAATTCAATATTCTGGTCGCGGCGCAGTTTGTCGAGGATACCGCTGATAATGCGCTGTTCATTCTTATGTAAGGCGGTCGCCAGCAGAATGCGCTCTACCTGCACATCGTCCAGTTGCACAAACCCCTGATTTGCCTCGATATCCAGCCGCAGAAACTTACGGCCCGGATCATCAACCGAGATGCGGTGCGCCTGGTAGCCGGCACTCCCCCCATGATGCTCAATCACTGCAACTGGTGACCAATTGGCGTCAACCGTATTGCGCTCGGCCACCAAAATCTGGATGCGGTAGCTGGTAAACTCGGTTTCAGGTAACACCCAAAACTCCAGTAAGCCCAGTTCACTTAATGCATCGCGGCTAAATAAACTGCTGGTACCGGCGGCACAGCGCAGTGCCTGCTGTCCGGTGCGTGGTTGTTCGCTGCTAAGCTGACACTCGCCTAACTGTCGCCAGGGCGTAAGGGCCGATTTTTCAAAATCACTGCTAAATACCACTGCTGCAGGCTTGGCCAGCACGGCGGCAGAATACAGACTAAAGCTGACTATCACAGGTAAGACAAATCGACGCATACCAACCCCGATTAATAAGCGAACAGGCGTAAAGCCGTGGCGATGAAAAGCGTTGCGATTCTAGCAATCGCCTGAGCAGCCGGCAATGATCCGGCAACAGTAAAATCGCAGTTTGGACCCTTGGCGAAAAAATTTACTTGACAGTCTGCGATAGATCGGCGAATTATAGCGACAGTTTGATTTTCCATCACCCATTATCACAGGAGGCAGCTAATGCAAAAATGCGCATGCAATCGCTACGGCTACTACTGTGCTCCCTATTATCTGTCCGAGTGGTTCAATAATTAGTTCTCCCTCTGCGTCAGGCAGAGGCGTCCATCTATAACGCTCCTCCTTAGTGTTGTCTCCGGTTTTAGCCGCAGCATACCTATGGTCGCGCTTCTTTGGCTGGTTTTGCTTTGACGCAGCTTTTATAACCCGATTGTCGCTAACGGCAACGTCAAAACAATAAAACTATCCAGAGGAATAAAAATGAAGCAAAGCAACCTGATCCGGTTTTCCCGGATGAGTCTGGCTGTGGCTATGGCGCTATCTGCCAGCGCCATGGCGCAACAAGCCGCGACTGAAGAGCCGCAGATTGAGAAGATTGAAGTCACAGGTTCACGCCTCAAGGGCGTGGATATGGAAGGCGCTAACCCACTACAGGTATTTAGCCGGGATGAACTGACCAGCCGCGGCTATGACAGCATCAGCAGCTTTTTACGTGATTTACCTCAGGCCAGTGCCGGTACCTTTAATGAAATTGGCAGTACTGCCGGTAACGATGGCACCCCAGCGGGTTCAGCTGGCGTCAGTTTGCGCGGTTTGGGCAGCAGCTCAACGCTGGTGCTGGTGAATGGTCGCCGGGTTGCTGTTGACTCCTTTGCCAATGGTGCTGATACCTTTGTCAACGTTAATGCCATTCCAATGTCAGCCATTGAACGGGTTGAGATCCTAACTGACGGCGCCTCATCGGTCTACGGTTCAGACGCCATTGCCGGCGTAATTAACTTTATCCTGCGCAAAGATTTTGAGGGCCATGAACTGTCTGTGATGTATGGCGATGATACTTCCAGCCATGATTTTAACCGCAAAAATTTAACCTATGTCGGCGGCTTTCGCACCGCAAACAGCAATACCACAGTGGTCATCGATTACTTTGACCGCAACGCCCTGTTTAACAAAGACCGCGATGTTGAAGTCACCTTTAAGTCTAATACCCGGGTCACTATTGATGGCCGTGACTATCCGGAACCCTGGTGTGGAACGGATACCAGCAATGGCAATACCCGCTGCCGTTATGATTACGTGATCCAGCGGGCAATTCAGCCAGAGACCCGTAACTTTGGCACCACTGTTAATCATTATTATGATCTTGGCGCTAACCGGGAGTTCTTTGCTGAAGCCATGTACCAGCGCAATACCGGTTTTACCTACGATGCGCCGGCCGGTTTAGATATTACGGTTCCCGGCAGCGCAGCCTTCGTGCCAAACTGGGCCAGAACTATCAATGCACTGGATGGTAACCCGAATAATAATATCCGCCTGCGTACCCGCTTCCCGGAGCGTCGTAGCCAGGAGTTTGACGATCAGGCATACCGCGCGCTTGCCGGCATACGGGGTGAACTGGGTAACTGGGGTTATGAAACCGCCGTCAGCTACGGTAAGTCAGACAGCGAAATCCGTCATGTTTCTGGCTATTTCTCGCGCGCCAAAGTCCGTCAGGCGGTTGATAATGGCAGTTTCAACCCGTTCAACCTGGGCCTGGATACGCCACAAAGCGTCATTGATGGCATGCGCGAGCTGGCACCACGCAAAGGCAATTCCACGGTATTATCCGTCGATTTCAGCTTAAACGGTGAACTCTTCACCATGCCGGCAGGCTCAGTGCAATCGGTGTTCGGTGGCGAATACCGCCGTGAGAAAATCTCTGATCAGCCTTCTGCCATTGCCGCCGCCGACGGTGTTTATTCGCTCGGTGCCAGCGATGCCGCCGCAGACCGCAACCAATATGCACTGTATTCAGAACTGCATATTCCGTTAACCGAACAACTGGATGCCATTGCTGCTCTGCGTTACGACAGCTACAGCGATTTTGGCAGTGATGTTAACCCCAAACTGTCACTACGCTACCGCGCTACCGACAATCTGATCCTGCGTGCTTCTGCCAGTACCGGCTTCAGAGCACCGTCGTTGTCGCAAATTGGTGCCGGTAAATCACTGGGCTTTAACTATATCAGCTGTTTACCGGGTCAGCCGTTCCTCAGCTTCTGCGGTAACCAGCCGGTTGAAATTGGTTATGACGAAGAGCGGGTCGGCAATAAAGAGTTAGACGCTGAGAAATCGCGGGCCCTAAACGTCGGCATGTCGTGGAACCTGACCGATAGCCTGCAACTGACCGTGGATTACTGGCGTTACCGGCATACCGATATCGTTGACTACGATTCAATCACTACCCTGCGTGGTTGTTTAAGTGGTGACGTGCCGGTAACCGGCAGTGAAGCCGCGCTGGGCGACAGCTTTGGTTGTGTAGTAGTGAACAACGAACTGGTGTTCCTGCGCACTGGCTTTTATAACATCGGTAGTCAGGAAACTGATGGTATCGACGTTAACCTGAACTACCGGCTGGATACTAATTACGGCAGCTTTAAGTTCTATGCCACAGGCACCAAAACCTTTAATTATGAGCGGCAGTTAACGCCGGACTCACCAAAAGAAGATTTGCTGGGCCGTTTATCCGGCGCCAACGAAATTGCCCGGCCGGATCTGGTGGCGGATTTTGGTACCGATTGGCGCTCAGGCAATTGGAAAGCCAGCTTGTCAGCACACTACGTCAGCTCTATGGGCGATGGTGATTTCCGCTTTGGCGGCAATGAAACCGTGAAGTCCTGGACCACGTTGAGCGGTAGCCTGGGGTACGACATTACCGATAACCAGAGCATTAGCCTGGCGGTTCGTAATCTGACCGACAAGGCGCCACCTTATGCGTCTTCGCCAACCAATGGCTATGCCAGCTCAGTACATGACTGGATTGGCCGCTTGTGGACGCTGCGCTACACCGTAAGTTTCTAACGCTTCCCTGGTAGGGGCGCCTGGGGTTGGTCTTTCCCCGGCGCCCTTTTTTATGCGGCGCTGCCACTATCCTGCCAGGTAAGATAGAGCCGTAAATCAAACTCCAGCTGGTGATAAGCCGGTTCCATATACTGACACAGCTGATAAAAAGCCTTGTTATGTTCCTTTTCCCGCAGATGCGCCAGTTCATGTACCACCACCATTCTTAACAGCGGCAAGGGCAACTGCTTTAACTGACTGGCGATGCGGATTTCGTTTTTACTTTTCAGCTTACCACCCTGCACCCGGCTGATTTGGGTATGGGTACCCAGGGCATTATTAATAATATGGATTTTTGGATCGAATACGGCTTTACTGATAGGCTCGCTGCTTTTCATATATTGCCGCTTTAACACCTGAGTGTAATCATACAGGGCTTTATCGGTTTGAATATCGTGGCCACTTTGTGGATAGCGCTGGGCCAGTGTTGCCGCCAGCTTGCCTGCCGCCAGCAGTTGCTGCACCTGCTGGCGCAGCGTGTCCGGATAGCCGCGCAGATAAGGCAAGTCATGCATAAGAAATTCTTATCCTTTTGTCACAATTAATCTCGTGTTTACGCCATAGCGCTGTCACAAGGTAGGCCTAAACTGCGCACAGTTTACCTAACTTAACCGGAGATCGTGATGAAATTATTAGTTAATGCTGTGGTGTCGTTGACCGCCCTGTTCAGCCTGAATGCGCTGGCCAGCAATAACAGCTATGTTTACTCCAATATTGAGTACTGTCAGTTGCAGAGCCAGGCCGTTGCCAGCAGCCAGTTAGATGCCTATGCCCGCAAACTGGGCTTTGCGCCCGGCGTAAATGAGTGCCGTAGCCTATTGCAGCCACAATTTACCGCACAGGGCGAGTTGGAGTTGTCACAACAGTTACGTCAATTACAACGCGGTTCGGTGATCCGACTGAACAAGCGAGCCGAGCAGAAACTGGCTGCCCTGCCAGCGGCCGAGCGCGCTGAGGTGTTAAAGCGGTTTGGGTTGAGATAATAGCGCAGCAGGGTTTGGACCTTGCCCTCAACCCCTTCGGGGCCGCACTAAAGTGCGTCCAAATTCGCTGAGGCTTTCCTGCCTTAGTCCTTCGGATCCGCGCTCGCGCGGTCCAAAATTGTTCCAGACAATTTTGTGCTCCCGGCGAATTTGTCACTCGTGCCATCCATGGCACTCGCTCTTCGGGCGGCGGAGTCGAGCAAAACGGCTATCTTATTGTTCGACTATTTTGTATTTTGGGTATCCCGCTACATAATCCCACAATCAGTGCATAGCCGGAAATTGGTGGGTGTCAAAGAGAAAGGTTTGTTGGGTAAAAACGGCCAAACTTAGTTATGATTTTTTTGTATTAAGCACGGAGCTCAAGGTGGTCGTATTGCGAGATAAATTGCAGCTCATTGTGTGCCAGCGACGGCGCAGCTTTTGCCAATAATGCGCTTGGGTTAAACCACAGACACGTGCAATCATCGATGGGGCGTTGGGATGGCTCACTTACCAGGCTTTGTGGATTGCCCCAATGTGAATCACACCAAAATCCATCCGTCGCACACACAATCTGGCTATCATCAGGGAGATCGAATTGAAAATACTCTGGCTGAAAAGTGCGGTGAAGCTTCAAACACCGCGTCAAGATATGGCGACTTGGTGAAGATTTTAGCTCGTCAGTAAAGTGTACTAGCTCAGACTTGATCTGACAGTTACCAGTTTTTCACGGTGTCTGTCAGATTAGATTTGAGTCAGATTTTTCTGCACCCAAACCTGCTTTCCATCCAGCAAAGTATCCATTGGCGTTCTGCCATTGCACATCTTGCCTTGATGAGTTCGTTCATTGTTGTAATAAACCAGCCATTCGTCCAGATCTTTTTGTAGCTCGGCTAGGTCTCCATAGAGCTTTTTACGGAACGTAACCTGATAGAACTCCTGCAATATCGTCTTGTGGAACCGTTCGCAGATCCCGTTAGTTTGCGGCGACATGGCCTTGGTTTTGGTGTGGTCGATGTCGTTAATCGCCAGATATAGCTGATAATCGTGCTGTTCTACTTTGCCGCAGTATTCTGTACCCCGGTCAGTCAGAATGCGCAGCACAGGCAAGCCCTGAGCCTCATAGAATGGCAGTACTTTGTCGTTGAGTAAGTCTGCTGCAGTGATCGGCGTCTTGGTGGTATACAGCTTACAATGCGCGACTTTACAGTAGGTATCGACGTAAGTTTGCTGGTAAATCCGGCCAACACCCTTCAGGTTGCCAACGTAAAACGTATCTTGTGACCCCAGGTAGCCAGGATGGGCAGTCTCAATCTCACCACAGGCTTCATCGTCGTGTTTTTTCTTCTCAAGGGCGGTAATTTGCGCATCTGTCAGGAGTATACCTTCATCGGCAACCTTGGCTTCCAGCGCCTTCAAACGCTTCTTAAAGTTCTCCAGATCGTGTCGTAGCCAGATAGAACGAACACCGCTGCCAGAGACAAACACGCCTTGTTTACGCAGCTCATTACTGGTGCGGTGCTGGCCATGAGCAGGATACTCGATAGCATAATCAATAACCGCCTTTTCTATGGTTTCATCCACACGGTTTTTGAGGTTTGGTGCTCTACGGCTTTTATCGATAAGAGCATCGACACCACCTTCAGCGACAAGCTCCTGATAGCGGTAAAACGTGTCACGTGACACGCCCATAACCTTGCAGGCTTTTGATACGTTATTAAGCTCCTGAGCTAAATTCAGCAGCCCAGCCTTGTGTTTAATTATCGGATTGTTAGTATGCAGCATGAGAGTTACCTTTTGTTTTTGATTACGGATTCGACACCCATATCAAAACTGGTAACTCTCATCTTTTCAAGTAGATGTGTCAGATTAAGTCGAGACTAATTCAAGTAAAGGGTACAAAAACATTCGCCGCGGTATGAACTGGCGAAAGCCAATTCAGAGCACCTCCTCGCAAACAGCCCATTCTCACATCGCCGGCACAATAGCCCCATACCCGCTGCGCATCAATAAACGCCACCGTGATACTGACACATCCGCCGCTTAGCTGCTCATTGAGCTTCCCAGCGAAGCATTGCAGCGTGTTCAATAATGATACTGGCTCTGTAGCCAGTTCAGAGCAGGCTATCGCATCATCGACAGACGTTTTAAAGGTCGTTAATAACATATTTTTTGGCAAGGGGCGTGACGTTGAGATATCAAACATCGCCAACAACAAGAGATCTTTAAAGCGAAATATTACCGTCGCATCGTCATAAAGCAGTTGAGCAGATCCTGGCAACGCAATAAAGCCTTCAGGCTGAGCGATATCTGCGGCGCTCATAAACAGGCCTCAATGCGTTCAAAAATGAGTGACTCCCGCGCGCTATTGTTCCCTGTCGCGCTTTGCACGGCATACTCAAAATTAGCATCGTCAAGCAGCGCTTGAAGCTGAATTCGAATAAAGTCTCTAAGCTCCCCATCAACCGCGTTAACCTCAGCAACAATTTCTGCGCGTCCATCAAAGATATTAATCAAATCCTCAATATCGTGGCTGGATAGCGCATCACCGTTTCCCCGCCCTAAATACGCCTCAAGCTTGGTGGCCACAAAATAAACCGGCTCGACGAGCTTAATAGTGATCGCCTCAGTCAGCGTAAAATCCCGAGCAGTTGCCATCGCATCACGATACCAACGGTTGCTAAACCCAAGAATTCTGTCGTCATCCGGCATAAAGTCTACTTTAAGCCGCCCGAGCATCATCGTGCAAATAACGTCCTGCTCCATTGACTCACGAAAGCCTAATTGCCGCAAACGCTCAGCAAGTTGAGCCCAGGCACCAAAACCTCCAGCATGCACAATTAAGTCAACATCATCGGTATATCGAACCTGCTCTTTGGTGAAATCATCAGTTAGAAATAGCCCGGTGGTACACCCGCCGATAAACACGACCTGGGGCAGCAATTCATCCAGAGCAGTGGCCACCTGGACTAGCATCTCTTTTTGGAAATTGATCTTACTCATGAGCTTACCCGCAAAAGTTTACGCATCATGTCGATAGCGATCCCTCGCTCCCGGGAATGGCCAATCCTAACAGCATCGGTTAGCGCTAATAATGCGTACGTTAAATCATCTGTTCGAATAGCGGCAAAGATATTTTCATGTAACGGTTGAACAGCCACACCTTTAGTCTGCCCTTTGAAATAAGGCCAGATTGGTGCGAGCTCCCCGGAAGTCATTAACTTACCTTGCAGAACCGGCGCAGCAATTGATGTGGCGATCCCACGGGTCACCTCGCCTTCTTTTGCAGGAAAAACGTATTGGATACCGTATGCGATGAATTCAAGCAGCGCACGAGTGTTGGTTTTGGGTAAGCCGGTTTTACGATCGGCTTTTGCTAGGCCTACGTCAAACATTCGTTTTAGACTTAAGCTAACTTGAGATTTGCTGATCCCCGTGTCCTGCTCTAAGGCTCTTACGGAAAACAGACTCTCAGTGAAGGCAACAGGTGGCGCATCGTTATGCAGAAGAGCATCGCCCAGCCAATCGATAGACGAATCATGCGGTACAAGCAACTCTGCATCATACCGATTAGGATTGATCCAGCGCTGTGTGAGCGACTCTATTTTGAAGAGCACGACGATATCTTGACTTTTCATATTAACCACCAACTGAAAGTCCTATGTCCTAGGACGCGGGACAACTTTCAGTTATATATCGTAAAAAGTCAAGACCTTGTTTTTAGCATTAAGTGGTCGGAAAGGCAGCAGTCTTTGAACTTTTAACTCAGTAAGGCTACTATTCTTCGGTACATAACAAACGGACTTGAGGTTGCACTATGCGCAAGCTATTAATTGCCACCACGCTGTTATTCCCCGTGTGTTCCTATGCACAGGTGTATAAGTGTGAAGTCAATGGCGTTGTAAAATACAGCCAGCAGCCCTGTGCTGATAATGCAGAGTTAACCCAATATTCAACTGAAAACTCAGTTCAATCTGATCCACCCCAAGTAAACGATAGTGTAACACAAACGGCAAGGCCGACCCAACCTGCAGCTAACCATGAAGCTGAATTGGCACGTATTAACGAGTCAATCAGGAAGCGGAACATCAATACGGAAATTACCCGGTTAACTGCTGAGCGCAATCGTAAGATGCGAGAGCGTGACCAAAAAATGGCACAACTTCGCCGAACCAAGCAATCAGCTGCAAATAATCTGGCCGGTGCCACCTGGGAAGAGTCACTGTCAAAAGAGATGTCTGCAGTAGCTATGCAATACGATACCGACATCCGTTCTCTGGATAACCGCATCGATAGATTGAGAGAGGATTTAAAGCGCGATTAATCAGCTTCTGATTTGTTGCGAGAACCTCAACTGGCTATATGTTGTTCCCGAACTGTTAACATTAAGGGAGTTTTATGGCCAGCTTAAAGGGTGTTTGCGCAGAGGGTTTAGACTGTTTAAAAATCGATGCTTTGTTTAAACGAATAGAGCAATTTAAGTCGTTAACGGTATCAAACCCAGACCTGCTTTGCTTGATGAACTCAGCGGAGGAGCTATTGCACAGGCAGTCAGAAACTGGAGTTATTCATACGACAGCTGTGGCCTTAATAGTGAATGAAGTAGCTAAGCACCCGGACTGCCCGAATTTTCTCAAACTAACCTGCGGTTGCAAGTCGGCACTTTCTCAAACTAACCTGCGGACTTTCTCAAACTAATCGCGCGGCTACAATAAGGCCCACGCTTTTGGCGTGGGCCGAGAGAGGGATTGCCAGCGCCATCCTTGGCGCTGGCCCTCCGGGCCGCACTAAAGTGCGTCCAAATTCGCTCCCGGCGAATTTGTCGAACCGCAGGGTTCGAACCAAGTCCTCAGTTGTAACTGATAGGAAAGAATGAGAAAGCGGGAATAAACAAAATTTGCCGGGAATAACTGGGAAAGCCACGTCAGATAAGGGTTCAGATAAAAACCCGCAAAAACACAGCTGCAGGGTAGTTTGAGAAAGTCGGAAAAAATCTCACCAAGATCCGACTTTCCACCTGGCACACAGTAGTAAACACAAATGAACCTATCTAAAACCGCTCAAAGCCCTTTTAAATAAGGTTTTGGCCGCCGGGAACCTACCACAGAAGAACGCTAATTTAATGCTATATCAGATCCGACTTTACCAGGCTAACTCGGATCTTTGATCCGACTTACAGTTTTAATGATCCGACTTCGCTGCAGCCCTTAATTTAAAAGGGGTTAAGCTGATAGCCTACAGGAAAGCGCGAAAAACTAACTCGGATCGGAAAACAACCCAAGATCCGACTTTCCACTATATATAGCTAATCGTACAAACAACCTTGCCATGCACTTTAACCAGGTCGCGTTGGTCGCTAGAAACAGTTAAAGGCGCACCGCCCTGCCCCTCTGCAACCAGGACAATTGACCCAGCTAAGCCAAACTGTATTGTTCGAACTACCGGGCCAGTACCGTAATCAATCAGATAGCTAGCCCCATCCTGGATGTCTCGGTCTTCTATCGAAATCATCGCAAAACCGACTTTGCCATCTTCGATATTAAACAATACCAAATCTCGCCAATCGATATTAGCCGGTAACAAAGCCTCATCTATATATAAGTAGCGGTCCTGACCAAACAACTTAAGCCTGGGAAGCTTCGCTGCAGGAGTTACACTAATAGAATATGCTTCTTGTTGTTCTGTAACCATCAGATGCTGATCCTCAGCAACCTTACCCAGCTTCCCTGCCAACAATCGCTTATTTAACAGATCGGCAAAGCTGTGGCCCGTTTCTATAGCCAACTGCGCCAGGTAATCCACATCAGGCAAACGTCCATCTTGTTCATAGCCTTTAATCGTATTCACGTGCAACCCGGTTTTCTCGGCCATGGCAGGTCTGGACAAAGATTTGTCTCTTACAACCTTAATGAACTCTCCAAACTCGTTTGAATCCATGAAAACACCAAAAAAAAGACAACTATTTGTCTTTTTTATTCAATGACATAATTTAAACAAGACAAATATTTATCCTGCTCACCTTGCTAAAGACAATTTTTTGTCTTTAAAATGTATATATGCAGACATTTTAAAGGACAAAAAAATGGCCGATCTGGATTGGCATAACGCAAAAATAATTGCGGAACTCAGGATGAAAGCCCAGAAGTCACTCCGGCAATTATCCGAAGAGAATGAGTTATCTCCAAACACCCTGGCTCAAGCCTTACAACGCCCCTATCCAAAGGCAGAACGCATTATTGCTGCCGCCATTGGAGTGTCGCCGCAAACGATCTGGCCATCTCGCTATAACACTGATGGTAGTACTTCGCGCCGCAAAGGCAAAAGAAGCATAGCCAAAAGTAATCCTGATTATATAGCAATAGAATACAAAGGCGGCAAAAAATGACTATGGCGTTGACTGCACAGCAAATTGCAGCAGCCATGTCTGTTGCTGATCGTACCATCAGGATCCGCGCTAACAAGGAAGAATGGCCGTTTGAGCTACGTTCTGGCCGTGGTGGAAGTATCAGATATTACCCTGTCACTGATTTACCAGCTGACGTTCGCTCTGCCGTTATGGCAGGCATACCGCCCGAAGCTACTATCCACGAAAAGGCCAAAGCCCATACAGCTAAAACCGTTGCCAAACAAAAGCTAATCTCAGAAGTTAATCAAAGCCGCAAAGCTGAGGCTGTAATTGCCCTGGCAGGAATGCACGGCAAAGCAAAAGAACGTGCAGAAACAGCGCTTACCATTCTTAAAGCTGCAGAGCAGTTCGCTAAAGTCGCATCGAGCCCAAAAACCGTAGCCTGGCAAAATTTTGTTGCCCTCTATCAAAGCCGACAGCTGGATTTACCCGATGAAATCTATCAGCTAAAGCCAAGCATCGGCTTTAGTACCCTAACCCGCTGGGAAAGTGACTATAAAAAGAATGGCATTACCGCTCTTGCCGGCAACTACGGCAAAAACAAAGGCAATGGTTTAATCGACTCAACGCCAGAACTGCAGTCATTTTGCCTGGCGATGATCCGCGAATATCCGCATATCAAAGGCGATGCGCTATACGAGGCGCTAAACACTGAGTTTGGCAACGACTACACCATACCAGCCCCAGCAACATGCCGCGCCTGGCTGCGCCGCTGGAAAGACGAAAACCAAGAATTGTTTATGTCACTCTGCGATCCAAGTGGCTGGCAGAACAAGCGCATGGTTGCATTCGGTAACAAAGCCTTTGCTGTTAGCAAAATCAACCAGCTGTGGGAGTTCGACAGCACACCGGCAGACGTCATGCTCAAAGACGGCCGTTACAGTATTGTCGGGGTAATTGACGTTTTCACCCGTCGCGTAAAGTGCATTCTACGCCCAACTTCCAACTCCGAAGCCATCGCCCTATTAATCCGGGAAACAATCCTGGACTGGGGCTTGCCGGAAGTCGCCAGAACAGATAACGGCTCAGATTACACCAGCGCGCATATCGTTAGTGTTTGGGATGCACTGGGCATCGAACATGACGTAACCAACCCATACTCTGGCTGGGAAAAACCTTTTATTGAGCGCTTTTTCCGTACGTTCTCCCACGGCATTGCTGAGTTATGCCAAGGCTATATTGGCCATAACGTTGCCGATCGCCAAAAAATCAATGCCCGTTTAACCTTCGAACAAAGGCTGTTAGAGCGTCGTAAAAAGGGCGAAGACAAGATCGCATTAAACGTCGATTTAACAGCAGAGCAATTCGAAGCCTTTATCAATCAATGGATAAACAACCACTACCACCACGCCCGGCACAGCACCCTTAAATGTTCGCCATTTGAGAAGTTTGTTAATCACCAGCAGCAGATCCGCCGCTTGGATCAACCGCAAGTGCTTGATGTGCTGCTGGCTCCTGTACCAGGTAACAAAGGGTTTCGCACAGTTGGCAAAAGCGATGGTATCCAGGTTGAGGGTGGGTCATACGTTCACCCTGAACTGGGCGCCTATATTGGTGAGCGGGTTTATTGTCGCTGGAACCCAAAAGACATTGGCAAAATTTACGTATTCCATGCCGTTAAACACCACTTTATCTGTGAAGCGGTAAACCCTGATATCGCCGGCAATGGCCTGGAGCTGCAAGAAATTGCTCTGCAAGCCAGAGCTATCCAGCGCGCACAACAACGCGAGCGTCGGGCTGAGTTCAAGAAAGCCACCAAACAGCATCATGTCAGCGACATTGCACAGCGGATCCTGAATTCCAAAGCCGAGCAAAACGGCAACCTGTCAGCTATGCCAAAACGCTCTGAGCAGGTCAGTACCAATCTCACCCAGGCGGCCGAGGCGGCTATTGCTGCCAGCAAAGCTGCTGAACCGGCCTATACAGAGCAGCAGCTTTCTGAGTTCGAAAAGCGCCGCAAAGAGCTGGAAGCACTGGAGCAAAAAGCGCCTACCCCTGTTTTTAGCAGCGATGCCCATAAAGCCCGCTACCTCACTGAGCTGAGTGTCAGCACCGATTTACCCGCCGTTGAGAAAGCCTGGTTGCACGACTACCGCCGTCGCAACAAGGCCGCAGCACGCATGCTCGACGACATCTTAACCAGCAAAAAAGCAATCAAGTAACGGAGATACACCCCTATGAAAACTGTAGTAGCCAAAACTAAAAACGTATTAGCAGCATTCGATGCCTATCAAATTTTGAATGATGCCGCGCAATCCGGCACACCAGCTATTGGTATGTTTACCGGCGTAGCTGGCCTAGGCAAAACCACCGCAGGCAGCTGGCTGTTTGTGCAAGCCGATGGCGTTTTAGTGCGCTGCATGATGTCAGACACCTTGGGCACTTTCCTGGAGCGTCTGGCGCAAGAATTGGGATTAGATCAGCGCCAGCGCAAAGCCGATATGCTGCGTTATATCGTGCATGAGCTGAGCATTACCGGTAAACCGCTATTTATTGACGAGTGCGACTACATCGCCGAACGCAAAGACGTTCTGGAAACAATCCGCGATATCTACGACCTGGCAAATGTGCCAATCATCCTGATCGGCTACAACCAGCTGCCGAAAAAGGTAAAGCGCCTGGAGCAGCTTTACAGCCGCATTTCTCAGCACGTGGAATTCCGTCCGGCAGACATGGACGACATCATCACCATGGCCAGCGAAATGGTAACCGATACGGTTATCGAGCAAGACCTTCTAGCTGAGCTGCTACAAGCTTCTGCCGGCAATTTCCGGCGCATCCACACCGGTTTAAGTGCTATTGAAGCCTTTGCCCGCTCCAACGAAATGCAACGCATCAGCGCCCAGCATTGGGGCGATCTGCCGTTCTTTCCTAGCGTGAAATAACTGTTAGGAATGCGCCAAATGAATAACAAAACACTCAGCCAGCGCGCCTGGGAGTGGATTAAAAGTCAGCCAGACTTCGGCAGTGCCGAGCTGGCGACTCACATGGACGTCAGCCTGAAATCCGCGCAGATGGTCATTGGCCATCTGCAGGAACTCAAGGCAATAGAAACCGTAAGTGTTGGCGTTAAGCCCGTGGTTTACCGGGCTGTTCAGGGTGCTACGCCCCACTTACCAGGCAAAAACCAAACTGCAGTTCGCCCTAAAAGCCAACGCCAGAAAATCTGGCAGGCCATGCGCTTTTTGGGCGAGTTCACTATTTCAGATTTAGAGGCTGCCTCAGAAAGCAGTCGCTGCAGCATAGAGCGCTTTATCAGTGATTTAGTGCGCTTCGAATACGTGATCATCAAACGTGGCTTGCAACTTAAAGCCCCAATGGCCCAGCGCACCGGCAGCCAGGTGCGTTATCGCCTTGCAAAGAATACCGGGCGCAAGTACCCCATTGCCCGCACCAACGAACTTTACGACCAAAACCTAAAAGCACTGGTGCCAAAACCAGTACGCAACCCAAAGACCCAAAAGAAACAGAGGGAGCTGAACCATGCAATGGCTTGATTTATTGCGCCAGAAAGTCACCGAGCAAGGACGCCGGAAAGTGGAGGCTGAATTAAATATCAGTAAAACCACGTTAAGCCAGGTACTTAACGAAAAGTACCCAGGCAACCTCGGCAACATCGCAGCAAAAGTAACCGAAGCCTACAGCACTGAGCGGGTTATCTGCCCGGTGCTGGGTAGCATAACAGTACAGCGCTGTGCCACCGAACAAACCAAGCCCTTTGCAGCAACCAACCCGCAGCGCATCAAGCTTTGGAAAGCCTGTCAGAGCTGCCCATTAAATAAGGCCAACAAACCATGAACCCAGCCAACAAACTCGACCAACGCAATGTACCGCTATACCTGCGCGGCCTTGGCTGCCAGGTACTGCGGGTAACCTCGCGCAAATCCCGCGCAGTAATTCAAATCGACCGGCCCATCCCGCAGCTGCAGGAACGGGCCGCCTCATTCACTGAAAACGTTAACGGCCAGCAGCGCCAGGCGTGGTTCGTCCACGTCGATAGCTGCCTGGTTTACTGGCATTAAAAAGGAAACCACCATGAACCTGAACCAAAACACCACTCCAGCCGGTTACTGGCAAGACGCCAAAGGCGCGTTAATTCCAGTCGACAAAATTAAACCTATCGATCGCGCCCGCGACGAACTGGTTAAAGAACTGGTCGCAAAGTCTTACGAGCTAAGCGCTTTGCTTGCGGCTTTTAAACAGCAGGCGTTTGCCGATATCGCGGCCTTTGTGCAGCTCTCTGCCGAAGAGTACAACGCCGAAGTCGGTGGAAAAAAGGGCAACCTAACCCTGTATACCTTCGATGGCAGCTACAAAATTGTGCGCGCCATTAGCGAAAACATCCGCTTTGACGAGCGCCTGCAAGCCGCCAAAGCACTAATTGACGAATGCCTGAAAGACTGGACTGCCGGTGCCAGCTCAGAGTTAAAAGCCATCGTTAACAGCGCTTTCGACGCCGACAAGCAAGGCAACATCAGCACAGCCAAAATCCTCGGCCTGCGCAGGCTGGATATCAAAGACGCGCGCTGGCTCACCGCCATGACAGCCATTGGCGAAGCCATCCAGGTGGTCGGTAGTAAGGCTTATATCCGCGTTTATGAGCGCATTGGCGACACCGACCAATACAGACAAATCCCTCTCGACTTAGCGGCGGTGGCGTTATGAGCATCGCCCGCTCAGAAGAGCTAATCCAGGTCGAAATGGCAGTAGCCATCAGCCTGGAAGAAAAGTACGGGACCAACAACCCAACTAAAACCTACGAGCAAGGCGTCTATGACGCCCTGCACTGGGTGCTGGGCGGCCCCCAACCTCACAACCACATTGAGGAAAAGCAGATGGAATTGAATCAATCCGATGAACGGGTGCTAGAAAACTGGATAGCCGGCACCGTGAAAGCCGAAGTCGTGCCCGAAGTGCCGCTAGTGGATGCCGAGTACGAAAACGACCGCCTGGTACTGCTGGCCCACGAGTCGCCAACCCTCAGCCAAATGGTACGCGACACTCTGGCCGAAATGGACGAACACGGCGACAGCCACCACGCAATTTGGCTTGGCTCATTTCAGGTTGGCCGCCCGCGCACTCAGGTGCAGCTGGTAATCACCCAAAACCCTGACCTTTGGATAGACGAGGACTAAGCCATGAATAAATCGCAGTTAATTAACGAACTGGCCGTGCAGGCCAGTTTAACCAGAGCCGGGGCCGAGCGCGCGGTTAATACCATGCTGAACATCATCACCCAGCAACTGCAGGCCGGCAGCAATGTAACGATTCAGGGCTTTGGCACCTTTAGCCCGCGCCATGCAGCCGCACGAACTGGCAAGCATCCGGTAAGCGGCGAACCAACGCACCAACCAGCCTGCGTTAAAGCAGTGTTTAAAGCATCGCAGCAACTTAAAGACAGCTTAAACCCATAGCGAAACGCCCAGCAGTAGCGGGCGTCTGCCGGTGGTGGTTCACCGGTACTGATGAGCAGCCGAGGATGATATGAAAGAACAATTGCTACAGCTCTTGCTTCAAGCTTTTGACGAACGGATTAAAGCAGAAAAGGATATCAAAGCTGAATGTGAATATGACTCAGCCCATTGGCATCACGCTTTTGGGAGAGTTGACGGTGTGGGTGCTGGTAGATTTATCGTTGAAAAAGTTTTCCAGGAACATGCTGAGCTGATTGAGAGCGCCCACAAACGTAATACAGCCCTAATAGTCGAGCTTAACGAACTGTGCCAACAGCATGGTATTGGCAAGATAGGTGATTCAGTAGTGCAAGCGCTTAAACACTACATAGAGCAGAGCAATGAGTTTTATCAGGCAACTGAGCTCTTGCTTATTAGTGAGATAGGCGATTTCTTTGCTGCACATGGCGGGATGCTTACAGTACAGCAGGCACAACAAGAGCTTATTACACGAGTTAAAAGGGTATGCACGCATGTTAAGTTGCAAGCGCAACATAAACCCCCTGAGCAAATTTGTGAAGGGATCACTGATGGTTTTGGAACCCGCGACACCTGTAAAAAGTGTGTGAAGTTTAAACCGGAACTAGCCAAAGCTATTACGAATCCTGTTAACCCAGATATCTGCCGCTGGCGAATTGCCGGTAAATGCTTTGTCCAGTTTAAAGCCAAGGCAGGTGCAAAATGACAGCAACCAACCCTAACCCGCGCCGCAGCTTAATCACCAAAATCCATATCGCCCGTACTCAGCTGGGTATGGACGATGAAAGCTACCGCGCCAACCTGGCACACTATGGCAACGGCAAAACTAGCAGCACGGATATGACCATACCCGAGCTGGAAACCGTGCTGGAAGCCTTTAAAAAACTCGGTTTTAAACCGGTTAAAAAGCCCGGTAAAGGCCGTTTAAGCCCCAGCTCAAAACAAGGCCCGCAAGACGAGCGCAGTGCTATCCGCGCTATTTGGATCTTTATGCATCGTGCTGGCTTTATTAACGACGGCAGCGAAACCGCCCTTAACAGCTGGGTGCAACGCATGACAGCGCAACAGAACGGCGGCGCTGGCATTAACGAAGTGCAATGGCTACGTGGTGAAGATGCCGCTAAAACCCTAAACAGCTTAAAGCGCTGGGCCCGTCGCTGCCTGTTTGAAGATCTGAAAAAGCGCGGCTATGAGCCACACCCGCAAGATAGCTACGCCTATTTGCTAAAGCGATGGGAGCGCATTAACGGGGCCATGCTATGAAGTTAAGCCGCTGCCCTGTTTGCCATTCCAATATCCACCTGGATCAGCTGGTGGCCGATGAAGCGGGCCGCCAGTTACTCGGCCAGTTCGCCCGCATGAACTACAAACTGGGCGGCAATATGGTCGCGTATCTGGCCATGTTTCGCCCTGCCAAGCAGGACTTAAGCAACACTAAAGCGCTAACGCTGGTGCAGGAAACACTGGCCTTAACCAGTAACCTGCCCGCGCTGGCCGACGCGCTGGAGCAAGCGGTGGCAAGCCTGCAACAAAGCCGCATCAACGGCACTGGCAAGCAACTGACCAACCACAACTACCTGAAAAAAGTGCTAACGGCCCGCCTGGGCCAAATCGCCGAGCAGCAACAACGCGACGGCCACAGCACAGTGGAAATTAAAAATCAGGTAATCACCAACGACGAACACGAGCGCCAAAAGTGGCAACAGCAAATGGAGCGCTACGGGTTAAAAGTAAACAAGGTGCCTAACAATGACTGAACAGCAACTGGATGCCTTTGCCGACGACGATTTACAGCAGCTGCTAATCGACCTGGAACAGCTGCCACCAGAGCAGCGCAGCGATGCAATTAACCGCATCCCAGCCCAGCTGCAGTCGCTAATGGCATTGTTTGAATCTGAGCTAAAGGGCCATGTTAAACAGCCAGAGAACCTGGCACAGCGTCTGGTAATTGAGCTGGCTCACTACCTTGGTGGGATCCAAACCTATATACCGCGCAACGACAGGCTGAAAACACTGCTGCGCAATATCGCCATTTACAACGCCCATAACAAGGGCGCCAGTATTCGCAGCCTGGCAGAGAGCCACCGCCTAACCGATATGCAAATTTACAGCATCATCAAAGAGCAAACCCAAATCGAGCGCGCCCGGCGCCAATTCAAACTGTTTTAAGGAAAAACCATGTTCGACTTTTTATTCAGCCAGGCACTGCGCCCCAGCGACTTTGAACGCCAAACCGAATTCCTGATCCCAGGCTTTCTGGCTAAAAATATGATTACCCTGGTCTATGCCGACGGCGGTATGGGTAAAAGCTGGCTGGCCTTTGCCGTGGCCAAAGCCTGCAGCGGCTACCAGAAAGTAATTTACCTGGACTACGACAACCCGCTAAACGTGCTAAAAGACCGTGGCGTACAAGAAAAGCTAATCAGCAATCGCAATATCTACTACGTGCAGCGCAGCAAAAGCGTGATGTCAGCCCCTGAAATGCTTGACGCCCTGGACGCCAAAGCCAGCGGCACCACCTACGCCAACACCCTGATCCTGGTAGACAGCCTGCGCAACTTTGGCGACGTAATGCACGACGCCCGCGCCATGGCCATCATGGATAAGTTTATGAACCTGCGCGAAGCCGGCGCCACCATCATGATCCTGTCGCATGCCAATAAAGACGGCAAGAACTACCAGGGCAGCAACAATATCCGCAACTCGGTAGACAATATGTACCGGCTAAAAAAAGTCGATGCCGCACCAGGCGAAATCGCCTTTGTGCTTACCCCAACCAAGGAGCGCGCCGCCATTACCGAGTGCGCCTTTAGTGTTCGCACAGCCGATTTACAGCTGCAGGGGATCGACGTAGAAACCGCCCGCCTGAACGCCGACGAACTGGACTTTATCACCCAGGCTAAAGCCGCTATCGCCGACCAACCCGGC
Organism: Alishewanella jeotgali KCTC 22429; assembly: GCF_000245735.1. GTDB lineage: Bacteria > Pseudomonadota > Gammaproteobacteria > Enterobacterales > Alteromonadaceae > Alishewanella > Alishewanella jeotgali. Next base: position 27,528 of record NZ_AHTH01000050.1, on the reverse strand, counting down.
ATTAACAAAAAAGCCTTGCTGGAACAGCTGGGCTACGAGCAAGACGACAAAACCGCCCGCAATAAACTGGACGCCGGCGAAGGTAAACACTGGCAAAGCAGCAAAGTTAAAGGCGTTTACACCTATCAGCTAATGCCAGATCCAACTGCTACCAGCGCTACAAGCCCCGCGCATTAAGCCAGTTGTAGCACTTGTAACCGTTGTAAGCCTCGCTAGTCGGGGCTTTTTATTTCTGGCAAATAACGCTAAGCTTTCCCAGAATTTACTTAAAAAGGACTTACTATGAAATGGATATTACTTGCGATTGTTGCTTTAGTGGCCGGCTTTTACTTAGTGCCCGTTACCGTTAATGGCTCTGTTTACGTGGTTACCAATAGCCGCGAAACCGTAAATATGCCACTTACAGAGGTACGAGCCTATGACCGGAACGAGTTTCTTAAAGTATGGCGCGAACAGTCGACTTTCCGATTAAATCAAAATTGTGGCATAGGCTTAACCAGCGCAGAGAAAGACCAGATGGACTTACGGCGCTTAAGGGAAGGCCCTAACCGCGTACCAGATTGGCAAGAAATGGACGATATCTATAAAGCGTGTAGCTTCGAAGCATTGATCTGGGACAACCCAAAATATCAGCCGCTGGCTACTCTGGTTACTGATAAAAACGGAGAGTTTAGCTTTAAGTCTAAGCGCTTTGCAGACGTGATAATTTTCTCCAAAGGCTCCAGAAAAGTAATTGGTAACGACGAGAAATACATTTGGCTGCAGAGTGTACCGTCTAAAGCGCTGGCATTTAGCCACAAGGTAGAGCTAAATAATACTAACCTGGTAAATGAACTCCGCGCAGTCGACTATCCAATTAATTAGCAAAACCCTTTAATCCAGCTACCAACCACCCCTTAGCGATACTGACAGTACCCAAGTTACTGTCCGTATCGCACCATGCCAGCACCCACACTTAACACCTACAGCCATGACTTTCAGCACGCCGTTGCCTTTGTGCTAGCAAAAGAAGGTGGCTATGTGCAGCACCCGAGCGATCCGGGCGGTGAAACCAATTTTGGTATATCAAAAAGGGCCTACCCGCATGAGGACATTGCTAACCTTACTGAGCAGCGTGCTGCTTTTCTGTATCACCGTGATTACTGGCGTGCTGTACGCAGCCACGAACTCCCAACCGGCATCGCCCTGGCTGTCTTCGACGGCGCTGTGCAGCACGGCACCGTTACCGCCGCCAGGCTACTGCAAGAAGTACTTGGTGCCAAAGTCGACGGCATCATTGGCCCTAAAACCTTACTGGCCGCCAGACAGGCCGACACCGAATGGCTTATTGCCCGTTACGTTTTACGCCGGGCAAGGCTATACGCACGCATTCAGGCTAGAGATCCAGCGCAAGCCGTGTTTATTGAAGGCTGGTTTAATCGTCTGCGCGACCTCACCGACGCCTGCTGGCAAGTTGGCTATGCCGCTTTTAGCGGGTCGAGGGCCGCCTGATGGGTCGCAACTGGGACTGGAGTTTTAAGCACGGCATCGAGCGCCGGCTGGAAGCCGAAATACTGGCCCACAAAGCCGGTACCAAAATCAGTGCCCCACCGCTACACAGCCACGACGCCACCATGCAAAGCCAATTCGAACGCGGCTGGCATAGCGTCACCCCTGTTGAAATACAGCGCGCCATTAACCCACCGCCCAGCATTGGCGAAGCGCTACGCCAAAACCAACGCCTGCGCGACATCTTAGGGATCTAACCATGGTTAGCAAACTGCTCAGCATCGCCGGTAAAGCCGCCAAGGCCATCGTAATGCACATGGCCGTTAAGTATGCCGCCGAATTGCTGGTAAAAAACGTTATTGCTGCCGCCGAACGCGCAGCTAAACAAACCGATACCGACATTGACGATCAAATTGTTGCCGCCTTAAAAGCCGAGCAATCCGTGATCATTAAGCTGGTAAATACCTCTGCTAAGGATTAGCCGTGCCCGATATGTTTGATAGAGCTGCCGAGCTAGAGCAGCGCCAACGCGATCAGGCGCTAAAGCACGCGCTTAATCGCCCAACCGAAACCCCGCGCCAGGATGAAACAGGCCGCTATTGTATTAGCTGTGGCATCCAAATACCCAACCAGCGGCTGGCTATTGTGCCTACTGCCGTGCGCTGTGTTAGCTGCCAGCAGGAGCATGAGTAATGGACTTTATCCGCGAATGGTGGGCCGTGATCTGGGCCGCAGTACTAACCGGTTTTAACGTTATCCAGCTGCTGCTGGCCAAAACTTATGCCCGGCGCGAAGAACTGGAAACCGTAAATATGGCCGTCGAGCAATTAAAAACCAAAGTGGCCGAGTTACCAGACAGCCGCGAAACCCACCAGCTACGGCTAGAAATAACCGAGCTAAGAGGCGAAATGCACGCCCTGCGCGAGCAGCTTAAGCCAGTGAATCATTTGGCTAACCTGCTGTTAGAAGAACGTTTAAACGTCAGGAGATAACATGGCAATGCAAAGAATTATGCAGGAAGACCGCCGCCTGGTGATCCTGCGTTCGCTTAATGAGTTGGCAGGCTACGAAGCCAACGAATCCATTATTAACCAATGCCTGGAAGCTTATGGCCATAACATCAGCCGTGATGCAGTGAGAGTAGAGCTAGCCTGGTTAGAAGAGCAGCAGCTACTTACCTTACGAGATGTATCAGGCTATATGGTTGCCAGACTAAATAGCCGTGGTGCCGACGTTGCAACCGGCAAAGCCACAGTACCAGGGGTTAAAAAACCAAGGCCAGCACTATGACGGACAAAAAGAAAAACCGTCGTAGCAAAGTGGAACTGCTGCCGCTGGAAATTCGCGACCAGCTTAACCGCATGATCCGCGATGGTGAAATGCTGCAAATTGAAATTGTCGACGCCGTAAACAAGCTGATTGCCAGTAAAGGTTTACCGGACGACCAGCAGCTGAGTAAAAGCGGCCTTAACCGCTATGCCAAACGCATGGAAGATATAGGCGCAAAAATCCGCCAAAGCCGAGAGGTAGCCGAAGTATGGACGGCAAAGCTCGGCAGTGCGCCAACGTCAGACGTCGGCAAGCTGCTGCAGGAAGTGGTGAGAACCCTGGCGTTTGAAACCTCCATGAACATGGCCGAAGACGGCAAACCCGCTGAGCCTAAAGCCATCAGTCAGCTGGCACTAGCAATTCAGCGTGTGGAGCAAGCCGCTATGGCCAGCCATAAGCGTGAAACCGAAATCCGTAAAGCGTTTGCCACAGAAGCGGCCAACGCAGTAAGCGAAGAACTGCGCGGCGAAGACGGCATGAGCGAACAGCTCGAAGATAAGATCCGCAACATTCTATTGGGTAAAGCCTAATGGCCACCGCAACCAAAGCCGCGAAAATCAAAGGGCTTACCGCCACCTCTGCCCCCCGCAAAATTAACCTGCAGGAAGAGATGGAGCTATACGGCGTAGACGTACCGCAAGACATTGGCGATGCGCAGCCCGCCAAAGAAGCGGTGTTTTTGCCCTATCAACAGCGCTGGTTTGAAGACGAATCGCAAATCATGATCGCAGAGAAAAGCCGCCGTACAGGTTTAACCTGGGCAGAAGCTGGGCGCAATGTGATCAACGCCGCAAAGCCGCGTAAGCGTGGCGGCTGTAATACTTTTTATGTCGGCTCAAAACAGGAAATGGCACTGGAATATATCGCCGCCTGCGCCCTGTTTGCCAAGGCATTTAACAGCCTGGCAGAAGCCGACGTATACGAGCAAACCTTTTGGGACAGCACCAAAAAAGAAGAGATCCTGACCTACATGATCCGCTTTCCCAAGTCTGGCCGCAAAATACAGGCACTAAGCTCTCGGCCCAGCAACTTACGGGGTTTGCAAGGCGATGTGGTAATTGACGAGGCGGCATTCCACGAATCATTAGAAGAGCTGCTTAAAGCGGCTCTTGCACTTACAATGTGGGGCAACAAAGTGCGGCTAATCAGCACGCACAACGGCGTAGATAACGCTTTTAACACCTATATCCAGGAAGCAAAAGAAGGTAAAAAAGACTACTCCGTCCATACCATTTCGCTAGATAGCGCTATTGCAGAGGGGCTTTATAAGCGCATCTGTTACGTAACGGGCCAAACCTGGTCACCAGAAGCCGAGCAAAAATGGCGCGATGGCCTGTACAAAAACGCCCCCAATAAAGAAAGCGCCGACGAAGAATACGGCTGTATACCCAAGAAATCAGGCGGTAACTACCTGTCGCGGGTGCTTATTGAAACGGCCATGGTGGCCGATCACAGCATTCCAATCCACCGTTTTGAAGCACCAGAACACTTTGAAACCTGGACAGAGGAAATGCGCCAGGCCGAAGCACAAAAGTGGCTGGAAGACGTTATCAAACCCGAGCTTGATAAACTCAGCTGGACAGACCGCCACGTACTGGGCGAAGACTTTGCCCGCATAGGCGACCTGTCGGTATTCGTGCCGCTGGCCATCAAGCCAGACCTGCGCAAGCGCGTACCCTTTGTTATTGAGTTGCGCAATGTACCTTACAACCAGCAATGGCAAATACTGCTTTACACCTTGCAAGGCTTACCCCGCTTCTGCAATGCGGCTTTTGACGCCACCGGCAACGGCGGTTACCTGGCAGAGCAAGCTGCCCTTAAATTTGGCAGCGAAGCCATCGATAGCGTGCATCTTAGCGCAGGCTGGTATGGCGAGTGGATGCCAAAACTTAAAGCCGAATTTGATTCATTCAACTTGGAGCTGCCACGACACCAAAGCACGCTGGACGACCTACTAAGCATCAAGGTCGTAAACGGCATACCGCAAATTGATAAAGGCCGCCAAAAGGATCTGGAATCCAAATCCGGCAAAGGCAAGCGCCACGGCGACTTTGCGGTGGCTTTAGTTATGGCTATTAGAGCGAGTTGGATGGAAGGCGGTGCCATCGACTTTACCAGCCTACCCGGCAAAACCGACCTCTATGGCCATGTAGACGAAGACGACGACATCACCCAGTCAGCATCAGGCTGCTGGTAACAGGAACCCACCATGAAAAGCACCATAGTAGACCGTTGGGGCCGCCCCTTTGAAGGCGATCTGGAAACCCCGCAAACCGAAGCCGAAGCGCGCCTGGCGCAATTACATCGTCATTATGGCGGCCACCCCAGCAGCGGCTTAACACCCGCCCGAGCTGCGAATATTCTTAAAGAAGCTGAGCAGGGTAACCTGGTTGCTCAATGCGAGCTGGCCGAAGATATGGAAGAAAAAAGCGCGCACATCCAAAGCGAACTGGGTAAGCGCCGCTTATCGCTACTGTCAGTACCCTGGAACATTGTACCACCCCCTAATGCGAGTGCAGCTGAAAAGCGCGATGCACAAATGATAGAAGAGTTGCTACGCTCAGCCGTCTGGCTGCGCGATGCCATCTTTGATGCATCCGACGCCATTCTAAAGGGCTATAGCAATCAGGAACTCACCTGGGAATATATCGAGAAAACCCACGTTATCAGCCAGTGTGAATTTCGTGATCCGTCATGGTTCCAAATAAACCCCGACAAACGTAACCAACTGATGCTGCGTGATGGCTCACATACCGGTATGGCATTACGACCATTTGGCTGGCTAAGCCATACCGCCAAAGCGAAAAGCGGTTACCTCGAACGCCGCGGCCTCGTGCGGGTATTGGTCTGGCCGTATTTATTTGCCAACTATTCTGTCAGGGATCTGGCCGAGTTTTTAGAAATCTACGGCCTACCCATTCGCCTGGGTAAATACCCCAGCGGTGCCAGCGAGCGCGAGAAGCTAACCTTATTACGGGCGGTAATGAGCATTGGCCACAATGCTGGGGGCATTATTCCCAAAGGTATGGAAATCGACTTTCAAAATGCTGCAGATGGGCAAAGCGATCCCTTTATGGCCATGATTGCCTGGTGCGAAAAATCCATATCTAAGGCCGTGCTGGGCGGCACGCTGACCACCCAAGCCGACGGTGCCAGCAGCACTAACGCTCTGGGTAATATCCATAACGAAGTAAGGATGGAGATCCGGGATGCCGATTTAGCGGCCCTGGAACAAAGCTTTACCCGTGATATTGTATATCCCTATTACGCACTTAATGGCACCTCATTTCGTGATCACCGCCGCCATCCCCGTTTACAGTTCGACACAACAGAGGCCGAAGACTTACGCGATCTAGCCTACCCATTGCGTGCCTTCGTTGGCATGGGTATGCAGATACCTAAAGCCTGGTTGCATGAAAAAACCAAAATACCGCAGGCGCAAAAAGGTGAAGACGTACTGGAGATTATCGACACTGCACCTATGCCATCAGCCCAACTCAAAGGCATGGCGGTGCTAAAGGGCAACGCTACTACCCAGTTCGCAGACCAACAAGCGCTGGAAGATGCGCTGGACGCGCTCAGTACTGGCCAGTTTGACGAGCAAATGCTGGGCATTCTAAAGCCGGTATTTGCAGCCGCTGACAAAGGCCCCGAGGTGTTAAAAGCCGAACTGGATAAGCTGTGGCCAGATATGGACGACAGCTTATTAACGCAGCGCCTGGCGCAAGTGCTGTTTGTCGGAGAACTGTGGGGCCAGTTAAATGCCAACAGCTGATCTGCGCTTAGCCTTTGATATGCCACCTGCCGATGCGGTGGCTTACTTTCGCGCCAAGGGCTTTGAAATATCCGACAACTGGTGGGAAGTATGGCAGCGCTCGCACGCTAAAGCCTTTACCGTCGCCAAGGCGATGCGGATGGATGTACTGGAAACCATCCGCAAAGAAGTCGACGCCGCACTGGTCAATGGTCTAACCCCTAAGCAGTTTGTCGATAACCTGGCGCCACAGCTGCAGGCAAAAGGCTGGTGGGGCAAACAAACCTGGGTAGACGAAGCCGGCACCGCCCGCAATGTGCAACTGGGTAGCGCTTACCGGCTGCGTAATATCTACCGCAATAACCTGCAAACGGCCTATATGTCGGGCCGCTACCAGCGCCAGTTGGCCAACGCCAAAGATCGCCCCTACTGGATGTATGTGGCGGTAATGGACGGGCAAACCCGCCCGGCCCACGCCAACCTAAACGGTAAGGCATTCCGTTATAACGATCCCATCTGGCAATACATTTACCCGCCAAATGGCTGGGGCTGCCGTTGCCGCATCCGGGCCCTCACCGCTAAGCAGCTGGAACGCATGGGGCTGCAGTTAGAAAATGGCAGTAGCTATATCGAGGAAATCACTGCCGAGGCGGGCGTTGATACCCGCACTGGTGAAGTGATCCAAGTCGACCACGTACGGCTTAATTTGCCTGGTGGCAAAACCATGACGCCAGATGTCGGCTGGGCCTATAACCCCGGCGCAGCAGCCTTTGGTACGGATCAGGCCGTGGCCAAGAAGCTTGCTACCGTCGAAAGCATCGAGCTAAAAACGCAGCTGGTGCAGTCGTTAAACAACAGCGAGCTACGCCAGGCGCAGTTCGCCAGCTGGGCCAGTAAAGCGCTAGACATGCGCCGCGCCGGCAACAGCGTACAGGCTCTGGGCTTTATGCAGCCAAGCATTCAGCAGGTCGTCGCTACCCGCTTAGGCCGTCAGCCAACTGCCCTGCTGGCAATCGGTGAAAAGCAGTTACTGCATGCCGACAGTGCCAAACACATCGCTCAGGGCAAAGCATTGAGCAAGCCCGAATACATGCAGCTGCCACGCATGCTGGCCAACCCGGAGGCTGTTATCTGGGATAAGGCGCACAATAACCTGTTGTATATCTACCCATCGAGCGAAAACAGCAAGATTAAGATCGTAATCAATACCGGCTGGAAACAGAAGAAACAACAGCCATTAGACACAGTGATTAATGCCTACAAGATAGAAGCGTATCATTTGCTGGAAAGTAACTATGAAGTGCTGGAGGGGACAGTGGGCAGCTAATGGTGGGGGTCGAACCCACATAAACGATGCAAGCACCGCCGCTTTACCATTAAGAGTACATTAGCTGCAGTAATGAGTATAAAACATGACCAATAAAATTACCATCGAACACAATAGCCAGGCGGTAATCGACGTATTGCAGCAGCTGCTGGATAACCTGGGCGACTTATCGGAGCCGATGCAGCGCATAGCCGCAGAGCTGGAAGACGCCACCGAGCAAGCCTTTGCTGATGAGGCCAACCCATCCAGCGGCGAAGCTTGGCCAGTACTGTCTGACGCTTACCTTAAAGCCAACCCCAAGCGCAAGGGCGGCAAGATGCTGCAGGCCAGTGCCGGCGGCCTGGCAGCGAGTATCGCCAGCGAGTACGGCGATAACTGGGCGCAGATAGGCAGTAACAAGATTTACGCGGCTATCCACCAGTTCGGCGGTGAGGATGATATGGCCCCCGGCCCGGCCGCCATCCCGGCGCGTGAGTACCTGGGCATCAGCAAAGAGACCGAGCAGAATATCCTGGATATTTTGGAAGAATACCTGCTTTCGTGAAAACGCGCTAAAACGCTCCAGGTAGCGCTATGAGTTGAAATTGCTATCAGCGTATCAGTTAAAACCATTTAAACGATTCTGGAGCGATTTAAAGGGGGGTTTAAAGAGGTTTTGCTTTTTGTTTCTGAGGCGGTTAAATTCGATTTACTAATAACTACGCCTCGGAGAAAAGGATGTCAGCAGTCGAACAGTTCACCATCAGAACTGACTATACAATCAACTATACAACTCGAACACCAGTACCAATTCCAGATATTATTGAGTCGCTGAGGAATATTGAGAAGCTACTTCACAGAACACCGGCATTTCTTGAGAAGGCTTATCAAGGTATCCAGGTTGTTGACGTTAATGTCTACGTTGAAACCCTGCAGGCTGGTAGCTTATTAGAAAAGTTCATAGTCGAGTATGTCGTTCAAGGACAGGAAAATTATGACAAAGCAAAGGAGGTTATAGCGAAGATGGTTAAGGATAGCACTGCTATTAGAACCGTTGTAGCAATCGGCGTAGGAGCAGCTTTAACCTATGGCGTAATGAAAGCCGTTGGCGGTTCAACGCCAACCACCCATGTCGAAGCCTATAACAACACCATCGTCAACATAGGCGCTGATGTAAAGCTTTCTGGTGAAGACATTTCGCTAATTCTGGAAGGGATGAAAGATAAAAAGCAACTAGCCAAAGAGGCCATTGCGGTTGTTAAACCAGCTAAAGCGGATCCTGCTGCGACTATAGAAATCGCGGGGCAACAGAAACTTACTATCAATAATGACTTCGTTAGGGAGACGCCAGATGAGTACACGCCGCCAATTCCCGAAGAACGAGATGAGTTTTACACAAATTTGCCGGTGCTTATTTATGCCAGTGACCGAGACAAATCGACTACCTGGGCGGGCACCGTTCCAGGTCTGATCGATAGAAGAACAAGCTTTCATCTGGACGAGCGAATCAATCCTGCAGAGCTTCATGGAAAGTTACGTATCTATGCTGATGTGAGAGTAACAAGCAAATACAATAAAACGAAGAAGACCTATGAACCTAAATTGGTTACGATACAAAGGGTCATTAACTCCCAGCCAAATTAGCAAAACGCTTTAATCTACAACCCCCTACCCCATAACCCACAATCAGCCCAGGATAAATCAACACCTGGGCTGAAATGTTTAAACCAACTCAAACCTCACTGGCAGTACTTAGCGCCCAAATTGGCGCAACAGTTACCACTGGCTATGCCATTGCGGCACTTTCCGGCGAACTGGCCAGCGAAGATGGCTGGTATCAACTTCTACCCGACGGCGAATTCAGTGCTATAGATGGCCGCCCCTTTGATGTGCCAGGCGGCAAGTGGAAAATGAACGCTGATATCGCCGCCAGGTTAATTCAGCGCGCCCAGCTGCGCGCTAATGATCTGGTCATCGACTACGAACACCAAACGCTTAAAGCGGAAGAAAACGGCAAACCTGCACCTGCTTCTGGCTGGTTTAAGGAAATGCAATACCGCCCCGGTAAAGGTCTGTATATCAAACCCGCCTGGCTAAGTGCCGCTAAAGCGCTCATCGATGCCAAAGAGTACCGTTACTTATCTGCTGTCTTCCCTTACGACAAAGCTACCGGCGAGCCATTAGAGATCCAAATGGCTGCGCTTACCAACTACCCAGGGGTAGATGGCATGGACGCCATAGCCTCCCTGGCTGCGAAAAAGTTTACCACTACCATCAACCCCCAACAGGGAGAACCACCCATGAACCCACTGCTACAGCAGCTGCTGGCGGCAATTGGTATTTCCGTTGCAGACGGTGCCGAGCCAACCGCAGAACAAGGTCAGGCAGCGTTAGCCGCGCTTACTGCCTTAAAGACCAAAGCCGATAGCGCCGAAGACCTCACCACGCAGGTTGCTGCACTTAAAGCTAATCCCGGCAATATCGACTTGGCGAAGTATGTGCCAATTGCAACCTATAACGGCGTAGTCAGCGAATTGGCAGTTTTACGCCAGCAAACCACTACCGATACGGTAGAAAACCTGATTGAGCAGGCACACAAAGACGGCAAGGTTGTTGCCGCAGAACGTGACTACCTAACTCAGTTAGGTAACCAGAACGGCGTGGCTGTGCTGAAAAGCGTACTGGCCGCCCGTCCAGCTATTGCCGCATTAAGCGCCACCCAAACCACCCAAGTTAAGGTGGTAGACAAGGTGGCTGACGAAGAACTTACCCAGGAAGACTTAGCAGTACTGCGGGCCACTGGCCTCGACAAAACTGCGTTCCTGGCAGCTAAGAAGGCGAAATCAGCATGAGCATCGCAAAACGCATGGGCGTAAAGCGCTCCTATCCGGTAGCAGCCGCTACTTCCCTACACGTTAACGCTATTGCGGTATTGGCTGCAGGTTTAGCTGTCGGTCTGGCGGCAGCTACAGGTACAGAAAAATGTGCCGGTGTTGTTACCTTTGCCGTCAGCAACCCAGGTAGCAACGGTGCCGTACGGGTAGAGGTAGAAGCCGGTGAGCACAAGTTTGCCACCACCGACATTGTAGCCGCTGATGTGGGCGCTACTGCCTACTTCGTGGACGACCAGACAGTGTCGAAAAGTCACGCTACCAACAGCCGCCCCATTGCCGGAAAAATTATCCAGGTAGATGACGACGGTGTCTGGGTAGAGCTGGGCGTGTAACGCCCGGTTTAAACCGAATTTAAACCTGCTTTAAGGAGCAAGAAATGCAAATTACACCACAGACACTCATTGCGCTTTATACCGCTGTTAGTGCTGCATTTAATCAGGGGCGTAGTACCTATACACCTACCGGTGATCGTATTGCTACCACCATCCCCTCTACCACCGCCCAGAACGATTACAGCTGGATGGGTGAGTTTAGCCGCCTACGTGAATGGATTGGCGAGCGTCAGATTAATAAAGCCAAAGTGCATAGCTACGCCATCAAAAACAAGAAGTTTGAGGCGACTGAAGGCATCAAAGCTGAGTACATCGAAGACGACCAATACGGCATTTTGATGCCGAAGTTCCAGGACATGGGTTATGCCGCAGCAACCCATCCAGATGAACTGCTCTATGCCTTATTAGCAGTAGGCTTTACCACCCCATGCTATGACGGCCAAAACTACTTTGATACCGACCACCCAGTGGGTGAAGAAGGTCAGGAAGTGTCGGTCAGCAATATGCAAGCTGGCTCTGGTAGTGCGTGGTTTGTGCTGGATACCCGCCGCCCAATCAAGCCGCTAATTAAACAGCTCCGTCGCGACTATCGCCTGCAGGCAAAAACCGATGCTGGTAACTCTGATCATGTGTTTATGCATGACGAATATCTGTATGGCGTAGATGCCCGCCTAAACGTCGGCTTTGGTTTCTGGCAGATGGCTTTTGCCAGTAAAGCCGATTTAACCGACGACAATCTGGATGCCGCTATCGCTGCGATGATGGGATTTAAATCAGACAAAGGCCGCCCACTTGGAGTGATGCCTGACCTGCTGGTATGCGGCCCATCTAACCGAGCTAAAGCCCGCAAAATTATTGAAGCGGCGCAAAAAGTCGGCGGCGAAAGCAACACCAACTACAAGGCGCTCGACTTGTTAGTCGTGCCCTGGCTGGCATAACCACCACCGCAAAGCGCTTAGCCGGAGTAGCGCCCGGCACCCTTACAGCCCATACAACCGCTACAAGCGGCTAATTGGAGAGACCATGAAATGGCAAAACTACTTTTCATTATGTGCGCGGCACATACGGGATATCGCCGAGGCGGTGTCCGCTTTACTAAAGGTCAGAACACTATTGACGCGGAAAAGCTCTCGGCAGAACAGCTGGAACAAATCAACAACGACCCCCTACTTGTTGTGGGTGAATTCGCAGATCCCAGCTTGCTGGCGTCGCTGGACAAACCGGCTGCAAAAAGCCTGCTGCCTGAGACAAATCAAGGTAGCGACACGCAAGGGGGGCTGGGCGACGGAGCATTATCAGCCACTGTAAACCAGGACAAAGTATTAACGCTGGAACAAGCAATTGCGCTATTGGAGCCAGGCAACAAAGACCACTTTACCAATGGCGGCCTGCCGCAATTAGATGCGTTGGAGAAGTTAGTTGGTCGTAAGGTTACCGGGCAAGAACGCAGTGATGCCTGGACAGCGTATCAGGCCAATCTGGCTGGTAACACTGGAGCTCAGCAGTAATGTACGCCTCTGTAGCAGACATGATTAGCCGGTTTGGCGAGCACGACTTAGCCCTGCTTAGCTGGCGTGAAGGCGCCGCCGATGGCGAAATCAACACGCCAGTAGTCGAGCAGGCATTAGCCGATGCTACCGCCGAAATTAATGGCTATATCGGTGGCCGCTACAAATTGCCCTTAGCCCAAGTACCAGCAGTGCTGACCGGCCATTGCTGTTCTATTGCTCGCTATCTGTTAAATGGAGATCGGGCACCAGAACAAGTAACAGACCGCTACAAAGCAGTGATTCGGTTTCTGGAGGCGGTAGGCAAAGGCGATCTGCAGTTAGGTTTAGCTGACGACCAACCGAGCCAGCCAACCGGCACCATCGCGGTAATGCAATCTGATGGCCTGGTGTTTAGCCGGCGCAACAGCAAGGGGTTTATCTGATGCACGACATCGGCGACAACTACCTGGCTGCAGAGCAGCACCTAATAGATGTAGCGAAAACCGTAACCGGCTTTCGCCAGGTGTATAGCGCTAACGATCTGGCTGAGGTTGAAGAACTCAGCCAGGTTACCCCGGCCTGCCATGTTATTTACTTTGGCGATGCCGTACCCGAGATTGCCCAGGGCGGTACTTACAGCCATGTAACCCAAACCTGGTTGCTGATTATCGCAATTCGCCAGGGCCGTGGCCAAAACCCAAACCAGGAAGCGGGCAAGCTGATTAAGCAGCTGTTGGTCGCACTACACGGCAACAGTCTGGTTGACGACAAGCATGTATTAACCCGCATTAATTCACCGGCAAAGCCCCGCTACACCAAGGGCCACGCCTACTACCCGTTGGCGTTTAACGTCAAATTTCGTTTAAAAGCGTAAAAGGAGATCGCCCATGAGCGGTTTAATGTTATCAGGCAACATCTTTATTGATCGTTTAACCGACACTGGTCAAAGCACTGGTTTAATCGGGCCGATCAACGTCACCCAGCTGGCGATTAACACCCCAAGCAACGAAGCCGTACGCACCAGCCGTAAAAAAGCCAGCTATGGCCAGGCGCTGGACGTCGTAAAAACAGCAGCCCCCACTGAAATTACCATCGCCTTCGACGACCAACCGGCAGAACTGCTGGCAATGGCGTTACTGGGTGATACTGCAGTCATCAACCAGGGCAGCGGCACAGCTACCGATGAAGCGGTAACGCTGCCAGCCAATCAGCGCTGGGTACAACTGGCCCATAGCAACCTGGCCGAGGCGGGCATTACTGGTGCCATTGTGTCGCCGGCAGGCCCACTGGACGTGGCAGTAGACCTTGAAATTAACTACGCCGCAGGCTTAGTACGCGCCAAAAAAGGTGGGGCAATGGAAGCCGGTGGCGCCATTACCCTAACCTACCAGTACAACGCCATCAGCGGTATGGCCGTTAAAGGTGGCCTGCGCCCGCAAATTCGCGCCCGTATTGTCGGCGACATGAAAAACCTGGCTACCGGCAAAAACGCCAAGCTCGAAGTGCCCGAGGCTAGCCTGGCACCTACCAACCCGGTCGACTTTATGGCAGCCGAGTTTGTTAGCACCACCCTGGGCGGCAAAATCAAATTGCTGGAGGGTAAAGACGCCCCGTTTGAGTACCACGAACTGTAAGGCGTTACCTGTACCAACAGTGAGGCCACCCGGCCTCACTTTTTCCAAGCCAGCTAAATGAGCATCGCATGAGTAAGAACCTGGAACTCGCACTAAAAATAGCCGCATCGGTAACCGGTGATAAAGACCTCGCCCGGATGGCTGAGGCTGTGCGCGATGTGGGTAAAGGGGCTGCAGATGCCGATCCCAAAGCTGATGCCTTAGCCAGTAAGCTGGACAAACTGGCAGACCAACAAAATCTGATTAAAGAATTCGAGCAAAGTAACAAAGCGCTCGATGCAAATACCATGGCCGCCTACGCGGCAGCCACTCAGCTCGATAAGTTACGTAACGAAGCCCAGGACAGTGGCAAGCCTTTCGTTGAGCTGGCAAAGAACATCGACATTGCCGAAAAGCAGCTGGAGGAAATGCGGGTAGAGCTGGCCAACCAGGCATCGAACCATGACCGCCTGCAACGCGAACTGCAACAAACCGGCGTCGACACCCGCAACCTGACTACCGAAAAACGCCGGGTTCAAAACGAGTTTAAACGCGCATCTACCGACGTTAAAAAACTCGGCGACGACTACCTGCGTGCTAATGGCCAGCAACGCACCTTTAGCCAAGGCGCTGCTAACGTTACCTCGCGCCTGGTAGCACTGGCCGGTACTTATCTTGGTATTAACCGCCTTTGGCAAACACTGACAGGCATTTTTACTACCGGCAGCCAGTTTGAAAAACTCGATGTGCAGTTCAGCGCCTTAATGGGCAGCATTAAAGGTGGCGAAGCGGCTACCGAGTGGGTAAAGCAATTCGCAAAAGATACACCACTAGGTTTAGAGGAAGTCAGTAAAGCCTTTGTACGCTTGAAGGCTTTTGGCCTTGATCCAATGGACGGCACCTTACAGGGTATCGTCGACCAGGCTTTTAAACTCGGTGGCGGATTCCAGGAGGTCGAAGGGATTTCCCTCGCACTGGGCCAAGCCTGGGCCAAACAGAAGTTGCAGGGCGAAGAGATCCTGCAGCTAATCGAGCGCGGTGTGCCTGTTTGGGATCTGCTGCAAGAAGTTACCGGCAAAAACACCCTGGAGCTGCAAAAACTATCCGAACAAGGCAAGCTGGGCCGCGATGTCATCAAACAGCTAATGGAAGAGATCGCCCGCCAATCTGCTGGCTCTGCTGCTGCGAATATGACGTTACTCTCTGGCCTGATCTCTAATGCCAAAGACAACATTGCGCAGTTTTATAATATGGTTAGCAGCTCTGGCGCCATGGATTGGCTAAAAGAGCAAATCGCCGGCCTGAATGCCGAGTTTGCCGAAATGGCCGCCGATGGCCGCTTGCAGGAATGGGCACAACGCTTTAGCGACACCATAGTGAGTGCCGGCACCTTGATCCGCGACACCGGCGCAGCGCTGTATGAGTTCCGCGAAGAAATCGGCTGGGTAGCCAAAGCCTGGTTAGCGCTAAAAGTCGGGAGTTTTCTGGGGGGCGTTGTCGATGGCGCTAAACTCGCGATCCTGCAACTTAAAGCCTACGTTACGGGCACTAACACCGCCGAGGCTGCCACCCGCAAACTAGAACTCACTGCCAAAGGCTTCTTTAAAAGCCTGGGCACCTTTATTTTACTGCTGCCAGTACAATGGGCCCTGGAGCAGTTTGTAAAACTCAAAGATGCAGCATTTGACTTACTTGAAGCTCAACGTGAACTTGAAAAATCAAAAGTCAGCTTGGCTCGCGCCCAGCGGGAACTGACAGTCGAGTATGAATCGCTCAGCAAAAGTATTGGTATGCAAATTACCAATATGGAGCAGCTGCTGGAAGCCGAACGCGCTGGCCTGATCGTTTACGATGAAAAGCTGGGTGCCTACCGTAAAGCCAAAACCGCATCAGAAGAGCTGGCAGCCGCAGAGCGCGAGCAAGTCGGCCAGTTAAAGCTTACCGCCCAGGAAGCGGCAGCAGCTGCAGAGCGGATCTTAGCGTTAGGCGATAAATATGAGACCACCGGTGTTTCAGCTGAATCACTTAACAAGCAAATCAATCTGGTAATTGAAGCGCTTAAAAACTCTGGCGGCCAATACAGCGAGCACATCGCTCAACTTGAGCAGATAGCTCAGAAAAACCGTACCAACGCTTTGCTTTATGAAGAAACTCAGGCGCTACTGGGCAACACTGAGGAAGCGTACAAGGCTTTGGGCATCACGTCTGTTGATACCTTAGAAAGAACAGCGGCTAAAGCTCAGGCTGCATATAACATTATTAAAGAGGGCGAGGCTCCTTTAGAGATCCAGCGCCAGGCATTCCTTAAATTGTCCCAGGCAGCTATTGAGCTTGCCAACAGTACTGGCCAGGTAGTACCGGAAACCCTAAAGCTGGAAGCTGCCAACCTGGGGCTGTCTGACTCCCTAAAAAGGATGATTGAGAGCCAGGATAAAAGTAAAAAAAGTATCGAGGATCAGAGTACTGCGCAAGGCAAAGCTCAAACCGAAATCTCAAGAACCCGAGAAGCAATTGAGAATTATCGCAGAACGCTGAATGATGCTAAAACAAGCTCAGAGGCCAAAAAACAAGCTGCAGAGAAACTAGCTGAAGCCGAATCACGCTTGGCCGAGCAAACCAAACGCCTTAATCAGATTAAAGAGATCGAGGCGGCCACTTACGTGCAGCTGCAGCGCAAACTGGCAGAGTATACAGAGCAAATGGAAGCGCTGGATGCCCTGTACCAATCTAACGGCATCAGCGCCCAGGAATACATCCAGCAGCGCGAACGCTATGCCGACGTGATCGGCATTATCCAACGCATGCTGGCTGGGCTAAGTGATGGCGAAGAAGAGTTACAGGGCGATACCGAAAACGCAAACCTGTCGCTCGCCGAGCAGCAACGCCGCCTGGAAGACCTGGCTGAAAGCTCGGGTAAAGCCACTCGGTACATCAGCTTACTGGCCAATGCACAGCAAGCGATGAACATGGAATTTAATTTGGCAGATAAGTCTGTTGAAGAACTAAATGCCAGAATGCGAGAGATTAACGGGCAAATATCTCAAAACCTACGGGTAACAGGTGCATGGTGGGATGATTTAGCCAAGGCGAGTAGCGAAGCCCTAAAGCGCGAGCGCACAATCATTAATGAAACGATTCGCATGCGCGAGTTTACAGAGCAGCTTGGCAGTGCCTCGCTAACCATGGCTCAGCTAAGGAATATAACCAACCAAACAGATCGCAGCTTTCGGGAGCTTGGCGAGAACGAAATGCGCGGTTTGCGCCAGGCAATTACTGACGCCGAAAACCGCCTACTAAGCTTCCGCGACGAACTACAAGGCACCCTGCTTTCACTCCAGGACGAATTCGACCGCCTCAACAACAACCAGGCCGCTATCGAAAAACGCCGTTACGAGGCCCAGGTAGCCGAGCTGCGCGAAAAACTAAAAGCTGCCCAGGCAAGTGGCGACAAAGAAGCCCTGGCAGCAGCCCAGCAAGCCCTTAAACTGGCCGAAGATATCTACAAAATTAAGCAAAAGCAGCTGGCCGAAGAAGCTGCGGCAACAGGCTCAACAACCACCACGCGCCGCACCACTACAACTACTACCAGTGCTACAAGCCCCAGCACTGCCGCGCCTTTACCGGTTGTAGCCCCAACAGGAACCGCACCGGTAACCAATGGTGGCAATACCAAAACAGTGCGCTTAGAGCTGGCCATGCCTGGCCGAACTTTTACCGCCAGTATCGACAGCCTAGAAGCAGATCGCCTGCTCGCCCAAATCGAGCGTGCCCGGAGTACCAGCTTATGATTATCGACACGCTAACCGTGCCAGATATGCCCTGGATTAACGAATATAGCTGGAGCAGCCGCACCGCCAATGCCCAGTACGCCAGCAGTGGCGCTCTTATAGTAGAAGTGGCACAGCGCCAGGCGGGCCGCCCTATTGTGCTGCAAGACGACATGCTAACCCGCGCCACCGTAAACGCCTTAGTTGCCCATGCCGAAGCCACGCCAGGTGAATTCGATATCACCCTGGGCGACGGCCGCAGCTTTACCGTGATGTGGGATTTTAACGCTGGCCCTATCAGCGCCGAGCCACTGCAAAACGAAACCGACCCGGACAACACCAGTTTATTAATGGGTGTAACCCTGCGATTTATGACCATTTAAAAGGCGCTTAACAATGCTAAGAACCGACTTAAAAATCTTCAAATCCCAGCGCATGACGCAAAACCCCAACGGCGGCGGCCAGCGCACTGCAGCGCAAGTGCAAAATGCCAAACTGAATGACGTTTTCAGCAATATCAGCGCCATCGACCACGCCCAAAGCGCCGTCGACATCGTTAAAATTTACCCAGGCGTCAGCACAGCCAACACCCAGCTGCTACAAGATGCCCATGTGCTAATCAACGAGCCGCCGGAAGATCCTAAAGTCGACATCATTATGATAGAGGCACCGGGCATTACCGATGCCAGCGTTCGGAGCGACATCATCAATGTAATTGAATCCGGCGTATCTGCTGGCCTGTTGCTGCGCTCTGGCCTTTCCGAAATGGCACCTGGGCAAAACATCATCAACGCCTTTGATATCAGCGGCAATGCCGGTGTAAACGAGCAGCCTGTAGTCAGCCTTACCCCCGGCAGCATCATCTCGATCTCGGTAGAGTACACCGGCGCCGAAAACGTTAACTTTCCGCGTTTTACTCACTTTGCCAAAGTTGTTACGGCAATCCTTGGCCAGAACGTAACCTTTGAACCGGGGATCCCCTTTAATACACCGGGCCGCGATACTGTAATTAACGGCCAGGCACGCTGCACCCGGCTGCGCGCGGTAACAGTAAACGATAGCGTTATCTATCACGGTTGCACCCGCCTTACTGCGCCTGTAACCGTATCCGCGCAAACCTTGCCGGTGGCAGAAACAAGTGGCCAACTGCTGCCACGCTTAACGCAGGCGGTGATCCGCGCCGCCACCAAACCCTTTGAAAGCATTAATGGCCTGCAGCGCAAAGAGCTGATCACCCCAGCTACCGGCATCAACTACAGCCTGGACATCCCCGATGCTGCCGATCTGGCCAGCATCAACTTGGGTGGCGAACCAATGTGGGTGGTTAACTACATTAAAGCCGGGCAGGTTAAGCGCCGTACGTACACCAATGCATCATACTCAGGCACCACCTTTAGCTTTTCGTTATCTGAGCAACCAGACAACGGATCTGACATCTTCATCTATTACTTCAGCTCCGATGTTTACCAAATGTGGGCAAATAGCACCTCTATGCCTGCGGGCTATAGCGTTGCCCAGCAAACCATCCGGGGTACTATCGTATTCAGCGGCAACATTCGATCGGCAGAGTGGCGCACCGACGGCGTATATGCTCAGGTGTCGGGCACTACTTGGCAGCTGGCGGCATTAGTCAGTAACAATGGCTCGGTGTCTCAGTACGTAAATGGCTATAGCGATCTGCAGTACACCGCGGTAATTCAGAACGATGCCGGCACCGGCGTTACAACTACCAGTCTCGAATTTGTACTGGCTTACGACGAGATCATTACCAATACGCTTTACATCACAGCCCAGTTAGCTGCCGGCGGCGCTGTCAGCGCCTCAGCCGATGCCAATGGCACCATTAGCGGCGTTGGTGTAAGCGGCACCGTAGCCAATGGCGTGGTATCGCTTAATTTTACTAATGCCATTACCCGCAGCAGCCTAAGCTATACCGTTACCGAGCTATTGCCGTTAACGCCGCCGGCATCGCTGTATGGCATTAACCAGCTGCGCCTAACCAATAACGGCCGGGTGCCAATTTTCAGGCCCTTCGGCGTGGTAAACATCAGCCACAACCAATACAGCACAGCAGCCGACTTACCGAACGGCACCACCTTAAACCAGCGGGCCAACGCCTTCATTGATATCGTCGACAGCACCGGCGCCTCGCTGTGGCACCCGTTGGATGCACACTACAGCTACAACAAAACCACCGGCGTAGTAACCATCGTTAATGCCAGCGACTTTACCGGCCCGTTTGAGATCTCCGACACCATTGCCGAAATGGCGCAGGTATCCGAAGTTACTGAAAACAGCCTGGCAATTACCGCGCCGCTGTTTCAGGAATATCCGGCTGGCAGTGTGGTAAGTAGCGTAAAAGAACTGGGTAACCTGCAAGCCACTGCCAATGTCTTGTTCGATATGACTACCTGGAACAACGTTTGGAGCGACAGCATTACTGGCGCCCCAGCTAATGCCAACTTTAATGAGCTGAACTATCCGATCGAAGTCGAGAACCGCAGCGCCATTAACGAGCGCTGGGTAATCGTGTTCACCAGCTCCAGCGCCTTTAACTGCATTGGCCAGGGCGTTGGCTTAATTGCCCGCGGCGATAGGTTAAATGACTTTGCCCCCATTAACCCCAACACCAACCAGCCGTACTTTGTGATCCGCAGCCAGGCATGGGGTGGCGGCTGGAACGCCGGCGAATGCGTACGTTTTAACACCGAAGCGGCAGCCAAACCACTGGTTATGCTGCGCTCCGTCGGCGCCGGCCATAGCCAAATTGAGCAGGACAGTATTCGTTTACATTTCCGTGGTAATGCGGATTAGGAGAGTAGTTAAATGGCTTCATATCCAGTAACCGTTTTTCGTTGGGACGATCCGGGCGCGCCTCAGATTGGTAACGGTCGCGCCAGTGACATAATCAACATCTGGCAAAAATGCTTGGTTGATGGGTACGGTGATAAAGATCCCCTTGGTTGGACCCGGCCATTTTATGACGCCCCAACACAACGTGCTATTTTCAGAAATAGCGTGGCGGCAGGCGGTAGCGGTGGTTATGTTCAATTGCAAGCTGCAAGCGGGATTGACGCCGACTATCAAGATATGAGAATGACTCCAGCAAAGTCATTTGCTGACGGCAATATAATTCAACCTGGTTTTTTTCACACTTTCAGAGTTCAGAATTTATCAGGTAACAATAGACTCAATAAATGGATGGTAATTGGTACTGGGTCTAGCTTTTACTTTCTTATTATCCCAAATAATGTACCAATATTTGCGGGTAATTGGTGCCCCTCGATGTTCGTAGGTGATATTTTCAGCAGGATACCAAATGACGCTGGTAGATTTATTGTATACGCCAATACAACCGGGAATGGAAATCAATCTAGCACAAGCTTCCAATCAACTTTAGGCATTTTTGCCAACTCTGAAAGCTATTTAGGTTCGTATGGTCTAAACCTGAGACTATACGACTCAGATAATTCTAATAGTTGGCAGGATTACCGAGCAGTTAGAACTGGCCCGACAACTGGTACTTTTGTAGTTGCAAGCTTATCGACATTAACGCAATTATTCCACCCGGTAGCATTAACCACCTCTAGTACCTATATAGGTATCCAAATGAGTAGCGATAGTGAAATAGCTCTAGCTACTAAACCTGCTTTCAGGGGGTACCTGCCTGGTCTATTTACTTCACTGTTTCCTTACCCTAACAATACCCCTTGGCCATTTGTTGTAGACGATACAAACTTTACTTATTGGATACTCCATGCGCCAAGTGGAGCCGTATCAACATTTATTCAATCGGACACTTGGTATGATCCATTTAATTAGGTATGCAAAACCGCTTACACCTGAAAACATTGGCTTAGTCGAGTTAGATTTTGATGCCGATGCCGAGCGCTATGGGGTAATAGATCGTCGTAATATGAGTATGCTTTGGGTTGGTCCGGTGCCGGCAACCAATCCAGCAAGAATTATCGTGCCTATCGAGTACACGACCAGCAACAACCTATTAGTTATGATCTTCGATGATGCCGGCGATCCACGCTATAACATGGTAGGCAACGACATGGTGCAGGCCAAGCTGGTAGATGCCAGAACGGTAACAACTAACCCATGACTGCCATCCAGCTCCGCTTTCAATACCTGAACGGCGGCACAACCAGCCCACTGGTGCTGCGGTTTGATGGCGAACCGCCACCACCAGAGCCTGATTTACTGCCTAATACCATTATGGTACTGGCTGCCCGTTATGGCCGCGCAGCAATACAGCAGGCACAGCTGCATGCCCGTTGGCGTTCAGCAAACGATTTACACTGCAGAATGCAGATCCGCTATAGCGCCGAATCACCGACTACGCTGCAGCTAACTGCACCCTGGCGGTTACCTCAGCTAGAGGGTATTCAGGCGGTGCAAAACTGGCAGCGCTCGCCAATCCTTGGGCAAAATCTGCAAACAAACTGGACGCAGTTGCCTCTGCAACAGCATGCCAGAATGACTAACTGGCGGGTAGCGCCAATTAATCAGCAGCACTGGTTGGCCAACTGGCGCCGCTCCGCAATTAAAGAGCGAATAATAAGCACCAGCTACACCTATCCAGGTATTGTCGACCAGCGGTTTGATCTGGTTTGGAGCAGCGGCGGCGGTAGCGTAACCCGCTATTATCGGCTGCCATACGGCCCACGGCCGCCAAGCTATATCTGTACTCAGAATTACCGGCCACCAACCGGCAAATTCAAAATGAAGTTCTTTGATCCTGCCACGCCGCAGGCCGGCAGCGTAACGCTGCGCTTTAGCAACGCCAATAACCCAATAATTTGCGATCTGGACATCGGCGGCGGCCTAATCCCGCCATCGCCAGACGTACCAACCATCGATACCACAAAACCCATCCGGCCACCGCGCCGCAGGAG
The DNA here is from genome assembly GCF_000245735.1 of Alishewanella jeotgali KCTC 22429. Taxonomy (GTDB): domain Bacteria; phylum Pseudomonadota; class Gammaproteobacteria; order Enterobacterales; family Alteromonadaceae; genus Alishewanella; species Alishewanella jeotgali. Next base: position 4,651 of record NZ_AHTH01000050.1, on the reverse strand, counting down.
CTATATCATGCAGCCAGAGTTACGCTGCTATCGAGTCAGCGACAATCAAGAGGTCAATATTTTTAGTGCCTCGCTAAGTTTCAGCCGCAGCAACTGGGCCGCAACTATTAGCCTGGCATGTGGTAGCCGGGGCGATAAAGATATGCTCTTTGCCGGTGGCCCACAGCTGTTTAAGTTAGTGGTAAATGGCTATGAGTTTTTCGGTCTGGCAGAGCAGCCAACTGTTAGCCATCAATTTGGCCAAACAGCCTGGACAGTAAATGCCCGCAGCAGCATCGCCGCACTGGCCAGCCCGCACGTTGCGCCGCGCTCTTACACCAATAGCACAGCCAAAGGTGTGGCTGCATTAATTAGCGACGAGCTGGCCGGCACAGGCTGGACACTTGACTATCAAATGACAGCTTATAACGTACCTGCCGGCGCGTTCAGCTATCAGAACAAAACCAAGATGGAAGCCATCGCCCAGGTAGTGTCGGCCATTGGCGGTATGGTCTATGCCGACGGTGCTACTAACACCCTGATCGTGCGCCCGCGCTGGCCAGTTGTGCCCTGGGCTATTGCAGCAGCCACGCCGGATATTGCAGTACATGACGATGTGATCCTGCAGTACAACAGTACGCCGGCAGTAAACCCACTTTATAACAAGGTGTTTGTCCGGGGTGAGCAGCAGGGTGTTATGTGTGGCGTTCGCCGCACTGGCACCGCTGGTGATGTTATAGCGCCCGATGTAGTAGACGCACTCATCACCGACAATCAGGCGGCCCGGATGCGTGGCACAGCCGAACTGGCAGATAGTGGCTACAAAGACGAGATCAGCATTGTGCTGCCGGTAATGGCTACCCTGCCCCCTTGCCTGCCCGGCTCATTGCTGGGCGTGGTATGGCAAACCGATAGCTATAAAGCCACTGTCGACAGCCTGGGCATTCGCGCCGAGCGCACAAATGACGGCGCCACCACAGTTCGCCAAACAGTAGGAGTATTGCGTAGCTATGAGTAACAATTACCAGCGGCTGCGGGTACTCACTGCCCGCGCCACCCGCACAGTAGCAACCGTAACCGCACATAATCCAGACGGCACCAGCGCCGTCGAACTTATGTCCGGCACCAGCATAACAGCGCTTGGTCAGGATGTTGCGATCGGCAGCAAAGCATATATAGAGGACGGCCGCATTATAGGCGCAGCAGCAGATCTGCCCTATGCCGATATCGACGTTTAGTTAAGGAGCTCAACATGTTTACAGTAGAAACCTGGAAAGGTAAGGAACAGTTTAAAACTATTTTAGACGCTGTCGTATCAGCGAGTATTTTCGAAATTGAGAAAGATAATAACGGGCAATTTCGTATGGTGGATGGTTCAGGGGCTTTTGATATCACATTGACTCGAGGGCAGCTTCTGGAGTTGGCGGAAGATTTAAAGAGGTTCGCAGGGGAATAGGAGGTCCAAATGGGCGCCCAGGTTATTGCAGAGATCTATCGGTCACAAGAGCTAGGCAGTACTTTTAGTGTGGCGTTTACTATTACCTACTTCGGCGATACTGCAAGCATTCAGGGGGTATCTGGTTCAATCTCACTGCTATGTGTCCGAGAGCTGATCGCCTACCTACAAACTAAACCAGGCATAACTCACCTAAGCTTTATCCGCAAAAAACCTGCCGGCGAAAGGCTGGTTAAATACCCTTTAAAGGGGCTTTGTAAGCAGAGTAGTACAGCTGTTGTCTTTGATCTTCTGACCTAATGCGCTACTATTCTTCGGTGAAACCAAACGGACTTGAAGGTAATCTTATGCGTAAACTACTAATATTCTCCGCCCTATTTTTTCCTGTCTGCGTCAATGCTCAAGTATATAAATGTGAAGTTGACGGCGTTGTTACATACAGCCAGCAGCCCTGTGCTGATAATGCAGAGTTAACTCAATATTCAACTGAAAACTCAGTTCAATCTGATCCACCCCAGGCAAACGATAGTGCAACACAAACGGCAAGGCCGACCCAACCAGCAGCTAACCATGAAGCTGAATTGGCACGTATTAACGAGTCAATCAGGAAGCGGAACATCAATACGGAAATTACCCGGTTAACTGCTGAGCGCAATCGTAAGATGCGAGAGCGTGACCAAAAAATGGCACAACTTCGCCGAACCAAGCAATCAGCTGCAAATAATCTGGCCGGTGCCACCTGGGAAGAGTCACTGTCAAAAGAGATGTCTGCAGTAGCTATGCAATACGATACCGACATCCGTTCTCTGGATAACCGCATCGATAGATTGAGAGAGGATTTAAAGCGCGATTAATCAGCTTCTGATTTGTTGCGAGAACCTCAACTGGCTATATGTTGTTCCCGAACTGTTAACATTAAGGGAGTTTTATGGCCAGCTTAAAGGGTGTTTGCGCAGAGGGTTTAGACTGTTTAAAAATCGATGCTTTGTTTAAACGAATAGAGCAATTTAAGTCGTTAACGGTATCAAACCCAGACCTGCTTTGCTTGATGAACTCAGCGGAGGAGCTATTGCACAGGCAGTCAGAAACTGGAGTTATTCATACGACAGCTGTGGCCTTAATAGTCAATGAAGTAGCTAGGCACCCGGATTGCCCGAATTTTCTCAAACTAACCTGCGGTTGCAGCTCGGCACTTTCTCAAACTAACCTGCGGACTTTCTCAAACTAATCGCGCGGCTACATCAGTCTCGTCCGCATAAATGAATAAGGCCCACGCTTTTGGCGTGGGCCTTATTCATTTATCTGGCGGAGAGAGAGGGATTCGAACCCTCGTTAGGGGTTAACCTAAACACACTTTCCAGGCGTGCGCCTTCAGCCACTCAGCCATCTCTCCGGGGCTTGCACTGCAAGCGCCGCTATACTAGGGAAAAAGCAGCGGCGGTGCAAGGGTTAAATGCGTTGGTCGCTGTTGTTGCCGCTATTTTAAGCAATCACAACTCAGGCGTTGCCCTTTACCTGTACCTTTTGCTCTTTGGCGAAATTCAACATCCGGTTAAGCGGTAACAGCGCCCGCTCGCGTAAGGCGGCGTCAACAAAGATCTCATGGCCGCTTGGGCTTAGCAGCGCATCCTCAATGGCTTTTAAGCCGTTCATCGCCATCCAGGGGCAATGCGCGCAGCTACGACAGGTTGCACCGTTACCGCCGGTTGGCGCCTCGACAAAGGTTTTTTCCGGCATTAACTGCTGCATCTTATAAAAGATACCGCGGTCAGTCGCAACGATAAAATGTTGGTTTGGTAAGGTTTGCGCCGCTTTAATCAGTTGGCTGGTGGAGCCTACGGCATCGGCCAGCTCCACTACGCTATCCGGTGACTCTGGATGCACCAATACGGCGGCTTCCGGGTGCTGCTTTTTCAGCTCACGTAGCGCATTGGCTTTAAACTCGTCGTGCACGATACAGGCGCCGTTCCACAGCAGCATATCGGCGCCGGTTTTCTTCTGCACATAGGCACCCAGATGCTTGTCCGGGCCCCACAGGATCTTTTTACCCTGACTATCCAGATAGTCGACCACGTCCAGCGCTATTGATGAGGTAACCACCCAATCAGCACGGGCTTTTACTGCCGCAGAGGTATTCGCATAAACCACCACCACTCGGTCAGGATGCTGATCACAGAATGCAGAGAACTCGGCGGCAGGACAGCCTAAGTCGAGCGAACAGGTCGCTTCCAGCGTTGGCATAATCACGGTTTTTTCCGGCGTCAGGATCTTCGCCGTTTCCCCCATAAATTTGACCCCTGCTACCAACAGGGTTTTTGCCGGATGCTGGTTGCCAAAACGGGCCATCTCCAGCGAATCTGACACACAACCACCGGTTTCCTCAGCCAGGGCCTGGATTTCCGGATCGGTGTAGTAGTGGGCGACCAGCACAGCATCTTTAGCGGCCAGCAGTGCTTTAATGCGCGCCCTGTAGGCCTGCTTTTGCTCGTCAGTTAATGGCACAGGCTTTTTCGGGAAACGGAAGTCCTGCTCAGAAAAATACAACGGCTGCTCCATTAGGCTCACTCAGTCAACTGATAAGGGCGGGTATTATATAAGGGACGATTCAAAAAAGACAGTATCAGGCTGTTTGGTGGGTCATGATGGATTCGAACCATCGACCAACGGATTAAAAGTCCGCTGCTCTACCAGCTGAGCTAATGACCCAAACAGGATAACGCGAGAAGTGGTGGGTCATGATGGATTCGAACCATCGACCAACGGATTAAAAGTCCGCTGCTCTACCAGCTGAGCTAATGACCCAAACAGGATAATGCGAAGTGGTGGGTCATGATGGATTCGAACCATCGACCAACGGATTAAAAGTCCGCTGCTCTACCAGCTGAGCTAATGACCCACTTCGGATTTACTTGTTTGCGCGGTTTGGTGGGTCATGATGGATTCGAACCATCGACCAACGGATTAAAAGTCCGCTGCTCTACCAGCTGAGCTAATGACCCCTACCGCGGACGCATATCTTACTGATTTACGGAATTTGTGCAACCAAAAACTGTGAAAAAAAGCGCTGAGGCGGGCTGTTTGCTTAAAATGCCAGCGGCTGCGGCTGACTTTGTTGGTTAAAGCAGCGCTTGGCTACTTACTGCGTCGACGGGGCTAAAAATCGGCATAGGGGCAGTCAGTGTAACTGACTGGCCCCTGCCACACCACCCGGCATGC
>NZ_AHTH01000051.1 GCF_000245735.1 Alishewanella jeotgali KCTC 22429 | reverse complement strand
CGGCAGGTTCCCCTGCCGTTTCTTCTGGTATTGCCGCTGGCTTAAGCTTCGTCTTCCAGCTCGTTCACCAGGGTTTCGGCTAATTCGTCCGGCGTTACCACCACGCCAGGACCGTCCGTATCCGGCAGTACAGCGATACTTAATTCGTCACCGTTTAAGCCTTCAGTCCATTTTTCCAGCCAGGTATCGATGGCAACAGCCTGAGCGGTACAATTTGACCACTCGCCTTCGATCCACTGTTCTGCCAGCTCAGCATGTGGCCATACCGGAATGCAACGCTCGTCCTCGGCGCTGACCAGCACAAAGCCTTCGTCATCGGTCAGGATCCAGATCTGCTCCAGATCGGCGACGGCCTTAATAAAATACTCATAGCGCTGTTCCGCATCCAGCGCGATGATCCGGGCCAGTTCTTCAGCAGTCAGTTGATAATCCATAGTGTGTTCTCTTTGCCAGTAAATACTGCTAATGATGACGGATCCGCTGCGCAAAAGCTATCAGAAAAACACGCTGTTACCAGAGCTGATGTCCCAGCCAAATCAACAGCGCATAGCGTAGCCCCTTACCCAGTGCCACCAGCAGCAAAAACAACCGGAACGGTACCCGGAGTACCCCGGCAACCATGGTCAGCGGATCACCCACCACCGGTAACCAGGCAAAGAGTAAACTCCAGCGGCCATAACGCTGAAACTGTGTTGTCGCCCGCGTCAGTGCAGCGGCTGAAATGGGAAACCAACTTTTATGCTGAAAGCGCAGCAACTCCCGACCAAGATACCAGTTAACACAAGATCCCAGGGTATTACCAAGGGTCGCTGCCAACCACAACCAAACAGGTAGATAGCCCTGCGCCAGTAAGGCCAGTAGCAGCAATTCGGAGGAGGCTGGGAATAGCGTCGCGGCGATAAAGCCGGTTAGAAAAAGTGAAAAATAAGCCACAGCATAGTTCTGTCTGATCAGGTGCGGCAAAGTCTAGCATTTTCAAGTGACTTTTAGGTAAAGCTGCCGGTTTTTGTTTAGGTTTGTCATAGGTAAAACCACGGCTAAGTCACTGGCAAAAAATAAGCTTTCCGATAGACTTTAGTCTAAAAGCCGCCGCTAGCTATTTACAAAGATCGCGGCATTCTCCAACCTGCCAAAAGTATTAGTGTTTCCGGAGTGCCTATGTCTACCCCGCTGATCCGTCATACTGTATTTCTGGTGCTGTTAACGACACTGCTAAGCTTACTGTTGTGGCTGACCAAGCCAATGCTGGCTGTGTTCATAACAGTGCTGTTAAGTGCTGCTTATTTATTTTTGCTACCAGCACAGAAAACGGCAGCGTCAGATCCCGCTCAGGCTCAGACGCAACAGACTTCAGATCGGATGGTCCGCAATATCACCGAAGCGACCTCGAAGATGGCAATAGGCGCGGCAGAAGTGTCCTTTTATATTGATGCCTTGATTAAAGATATTAAACATAGCAGCGATGATAGCCAGCAACTGGCCAATGCCAGCCAGAGTGTGGCAGCCGGCAGCAGTGATTTAAATCATAACCTGCAAACCATAAATCAAACGATAAATCAAACCGCCAGCGCTTCAGAGCAGGCAGATAAAAACCTGCAAAATGGTGTGGTGCGGATTGAAGCATTGGCGCAAGCGGTCGCCAATGCGGCAGCCGAATTACAAAGCCTGCGCAGCAGCGCTGATAAAATTCAGCATATCACCGAAGTAATTAATAACGTCGCAGCGCAAACTAATCTATTGGCGCTGAATGCCGCCATTGAAGCAGCTCGCGCCGGTGAACAAGGGCGCGGCTTTGCGGTGGTGGCCGACGAGGTACGGGCACTGGCAGGTAAAACAGCCGGCGCAACCAAAGATATTGCGAATATGTTGCAGGAGATCCGCAACCAAAGTAGCCATACTGCCGAGTTAATGCAGCAATTAGAACATTCCAGCCATCAAGCACAAGACGAGTTACAGCAGGTGGCAATAGGCGTCAATCATATTAGCCAGGAAGTCAAACAAGCATCAGGTGCTCTGCGGGAAATTGAGCAATTAAGTGATACGCTACAAAGTAATAGCAGCCAAATCAGTGGTGCTATCGACAATATCAGTAGTGCGCTGGTACAAATTGAGCAAAAAGGCACCCGGATTGCCGGTCAGGCAGTAGAGGTATCGATTGAAACTGAAACCATCTACCGGGAACTGAGCACTCAGGCCAGTAACAGTTTTTACCAACCGATCTTTGAAGAAGCCAAACAAGCGGCTTCGGCTATCGCAACGACGCTAAGCCAGCTGATTAAAGAAGGTAAGGTCTCAGAAGCAGAGTTATTTGCCGAAAAATATCAACCTATCGCCAATACTAACCCACAAAAATTCAGTACCGCCTATGACAAGCTGACTGATCAATTATTCCCCGCTATTCAGGAGCCGATTTTAAGCCGGCATCAGAATGTACTCTATGCCGGCGCAGTCGATCGCAAGGGTTACTTCCCAACCCATAATAAAAAATTCAGTCAGCCGCTGACCGGTAATTACGATAAGGATTTGCTGCAAAATCGTACCAAACGGATATTTAGTGACCGAACCGGCAGCCGCTGTGGCAGCAACACTGAGCCGATGCTACTGCAAACCTATAAAAGAGATACCGGCGAAATTGTGCATGACTTATCGGTACCTATCTATGTTAATGGCAAGCACTGGGGCGGCTTTCGGATTGGCTTTAAACGCTAACCTCAGTTTGTAGCCGCCAGCCTTGTTGGCTAGTGAAAATCCCGTGACCCGGCCGGCAGAGCTTCCAGTAAGGGCGTCAGATCGGTCAGACGTCCGGCAATCACATGCTCGACCTCGCCTTCGCGCTCTAAAATACCATTTACCTGCAGGATCTTCGCCGTCAGATAGGGCTGTTGCTGTGCCAGAGCCGTCCCCTGCCATACCACCACATTGATATTACCGCTTTCATCCTCCAGCGTTAAAAAAGTAACGCCGGCGGCAGTCCCCGGGCACTGCCGGCAAGTCACTAAGCCGGCGACCTTAACCACTGCCTGTTGTCGCACTGTCGCCAAGTCGCTAGCCAACGTACAACCAGCCAACTTCCCACGCTGGCGCAAATAGTGCAGTGGATGATAATCAAGACTAAACCCCAGCGCCTGATAATCTTCCAGCATCGCTTCGCGCTCGCTGGGTGGCTGCAGCAGCGGCGTCGCCGGTTCAGCTACAGCGGCAAATAACGGTAGCTGCGTTTGCTGATCCAGCAAATGCCAGCGACTGTTATAACGATCACCAGTTAAGCTCTGCAAGGCATTGCTACTGGCCAGCGCCGCCAGTTCGCGGGCATTTAATCCTAATTGCTTTAACTGTGCCGGATGACAAAAGCCCGCCGCTGGCCGCTGCTGTAATAGCTGTTGCAGCGTCTGTGGGCTTAAGCCCTTAACCTGTTGTAAACCAAGCCGGATAGCCCAATCGCCCTGATGCAGGACCAATTGGTGAGCAGCAGCGGAGGCATTAATACAGACCGGCAGCACCCTAAGCTGATGACGTCTGGCATCCTGAATAAGCTGCGACGGGCTATAAAACCCCATGGGATAGCTGTTTAACAGGGCGGTATAAAATGCCGCCGGAAAATAATGTTTTAACCAGGCAGAAACATAGGCCAGTACTGCAAAGCTAGCGGAATGCGACTCCGGAAAACCGTACTCGCCAAAGCCACAAATTTGCTGATAGATCCGCTCAGCAAAGTCTTGCTGATAGCCGCGGCTTAGCATGCCATTGATCAGCTTTTCTTTAAACTGCAACAGCTCACCGGTTTTCTTCCAACTGGCCATGGCGCGTCTGAGTTGATCCGCTTCGCCACCGCTAAAACCAGCGGCCACCATTGCCAGCTGAATCACCTGCTCCTGAAAAATCGGTACGCCCAGGGTACGGGATAACACGCCGGCGACTGCCTCGGAAGGATAGGTTACCGCCTCCTTGCCGTGCCGGCGCAGCAAATATGGGTGCACCATATCCCCCTGGATCGGTCCTGGCCGCACTATCGCTATCTGAATCACCAAGTCGTAATAGCAGGCTGGCCTGAGCCTTGGCAGCATGCTCATCTGTGCCCGGGATTCAATCTGAAACACCCCCACTGTATCCGCCTGTTGAATTTGCCGGTACACCTGAGGGTCATCACCATAGCCATTAATTGCCGCAATACTAAGCGTCAAGCCATAGTGTTGCTGTACCAACTGAAAACAGCGGCGGATCGCCGTTAACATGCCCAAAGCCAACACATCGACCTTTAACAGCCCCAGGGTTTCCAGATCATCTTTATCCCACTGGATCACAGTGCGCTCAGCCATGGCCGCATTTTCTACCGGTACCAACTCATACAAAGGGCCGGCCGAGATCACAAAGCCCCCGACATGCTGTGATAAGTGCCGCGGAAAGCCGCGGATTTGCTCCACCAGCTGCACCAGCTGCTGCCCCAGACCTTGTTCGGTATTCAGTCCAAGCTGGCTAAGCTGTTGTTGCCAGCTGACCACACCATGGCGGCGGTTCAGGTTTTTAATAAAATGCTCCAGTTGCATTTCATTAATCCCCAGCGCCTTCCCAACATCACGGATCGCGCTTTTCAAGCGGTAGCTGATCACCGTTGCCGCCAGCGCTGCCCGCTCGCGGCCATATTTCTGATACAGATACTGCATCACTTCTTCGCGCCTTTCGTGCTCAAAATCTACGTCTATATCCGGCGGCTCCTGCCGCTCGCGGGATAAAAAGCGTTCAAACAGCACCTTAATCTGCCGCGGATCGACAGCGGTAATTTCCAGGCAATAACAGACCACCGAATTAGCAGCAGAGCCGCGGCCCTGATATAAAATGCCGCGCGCTTTTGCAAACTGCACCAAATCATAGATGGTCAGAAAAAAGTACTCATAACGCAGCTCGGCAATCAGCGCCAATTCCTTATCAATCAGCGCCTGGATCGACGCTGCCGGCCCTGCTGTACCAAAACGCTGCCGGGCTCCGGCTTGCACCAGTTGCTGCAAATACTGACTGGCACTAAGATCAGACGGCACCAGCTCAGATGGATATTCATAACGCAGCTCATCCAGCGAGAACTGGCACGCTGCAGCCAGCGTCACGCTCTGCGCCAGTGCAGCAGCGGGATAGAGCTTCGCCAGTTTGCTCAGGGGTCTTAAACAGGCCTCAGCATTACTCAGCAACTGGCGGCCTAATTGCTGGACCGGCGTTTTCAGGCGAATGGCAGTCAAAGTTTGCTGTAATGCCAGTCGCTCACGCTGATGCATTAATACCGCACCTACCGCCAGCTGTGGCAGCGCAAAATCGTGGGCCAGCGTCTGACAATACGCCAGGTAGCGCGCTTCGCGATAACGCAATTGCCGTACTAGCGCCAGGTGCAGGCGGCCACTAAAATGCCGGCTTAATAATTGCCCCCAGTACTGGTCCACTTCTGCCTCCCCCTGCGGCAACCAGAGTGCCAGGCAATGCTTGCTGCTGCGTAAATCCCATTCTTCCAGCTGGTAATGGCCTTTTTCAGCGCGCCGTCGGGCATTGGTAATAATGCGGCACAGCTCAGCATAGGCTTGCCGATCCGGACACAGCAGTACTAAAGACAGGCCAGGCAGCTGAAAATAACTGCCAATGATCAGTTTTAACGGTAATTGCTGCTGCTTGATTTGCCGGTGTGCCCGCACTACCCCAGCGACCGAACATTCATCGGTCAGTGCCAGCGCCTGATAGCCCAAAGACACCGCCGTGCTAACTAACTCCTCCGGCGAGGAGGCGCCTTGTAAAAAACTAAAGTTCGAGCGGCAAAATAACTCCGCGTAGGCTACGGCCCCGGATGGCGGCGCTGCCGCTGACGTTTCGCTCATCGGCCCCCCTTAGCTAAACCAACCCTGCAGATACCATTGCTGCTGCGGTGTGCGGTATACCCACCACAGCTGCCCCTGCTCAGTGCGGGCCAGATAATAATCCCGCTGCAATAAGGTGCCGCTTTGCCAGCACAGTTGCTCCAAACGCTCGGCACCACTTAACAGCGTCACCGCCTCGGTTAAAGGCAGGGCTTTGGGTAGTTGTAAAATAGGTCTGAGTTGATAACAAAGCGCCGCATTCAATGCCGGCAGCGCCGCTAAAGTTGATGCCGATGACTCAGCCTCCGGCCAGTGACTCAGGCTTAGCAGCGGTGTCACCACCGCCTGCTCCCCCAGGCGGGCTACCAGCACACTGAGCAGTTGTGCTTTGCTCAGCGGCTGTGAGCGCTGTGCCAGTAAATTACAACTTGCGCGCTGATCGGGTACATAGTCTGTTGCCGCCAATTGCAGCGCATACACCGGCTCTGGCAGCTGCAGCTGCGCCAGGTGCAGGGACAGTAATTGCTGCCAGTTCGCAGCACAAGCTTCACCGGCCCGGGCGCGGATCTGCAGAGGTAAGGGGCTGTGCTGGCGAAACTGCAGGGTGAGCTGCAAACGCTGACACAGTAAGTTGGCCCGGCGTAAAAACTGCTGCAGTTGCTGTAACAATGGCTGTAACGGCTTTAATAACTGTGGACTTTCAGTAATTTCATAATGCAGCTGTAATTCACGGTTAAATTGCAGCCTGGGTCGGTAAAATTGTGGTAATTGCAGTACTCTGCCCGTTAATGCCGCCAGATATTGCAGCACGTCCTGAGAAAAACGCCGCGCCAGCTCTGCTGCCGGCAATGCCAGTAAGGGACCTAACTGCCGGATCCCCAACCGGGCTAACTGCTCAATGCTAGCCGCCGGCAGATCGCTGGCAGTTAACGGACAAAGTGCCAGCTTGGCCTGCTCTGCCGCTGGCGTTAAGTACAGCTCGGCCTGCCCGGAGCGGGCCAGTAATTTTGCAGCCAGCGGAGTTTGCCCCGCTGCAGCCAGATATTGATAGGGACAGTCTGCCAGTTGCAGCTGGAGTTGCTGCCAGTAACGGGCAGGATCCGGGTAGAGTTTTAGCATGCTACTCACCCGGATCAGCAAGGCATCCGGCGGCTGTAGCGCCAGATCGGCTGTCACCTGATATAACCGCTCCGCCAGCTGCTGCAGCAGCTGCTTTACCCGTGCCGGCTCAGGACTAAACAGCTGTAACTCACGACACAGTAACACGGCCGTTGCCACACTTTGCCCGACCTTGACCCCGGCTGCCGCTGCCAGTGAATTAACCCCCAGCAATTGATGTCGTTTCGGACATGCCAGCGCCATCGGCTGTGCCGGATATTGTACTGCCAGTTGATCAAGTTGCAGGCTGGGGAAATATAGATAAAGCCAGCGCATGACAAAGCCCTCAGGCGGTCTCAGCCAAAGCCGCCTGGGTGCGGGTCAGTACCGGATAAAGCTCAGGCCATTCATCTTGCCAGTTAAGATAAAATTGTTGCCCGGCCCAGCCGGCACGGCGCTTTAACACTTTAAGCTGCAAACCTTGAGGCTGTGGCAGTAGCTGTAGCGCCAGTGCTAAAGGCAGTGTTAATTCCGGCTGTTGCGTGGTCAATTGCAGCACTAACGCCTGCTGCGCCTGTGCTGCGAGCTGTAAACGACGTGCCGCCTTGCGCACCAGCGCCCTCTGCCAGAGCAGGACCAGACTACATAAACCACTTTGTAATAACTGCTCTGCAGCCCAGAGTGCATCCGTTTCACTGACACCGGAAAGCAACAGCAACTGTGACGGGTTAATCCCCTGTGCCGCCAACGGCTCTGCCTGGAGTAACTGCGGCGGATTAATCAGCCCCAGCAGGCCTTGCTGCTGCAGTTGTTTGAATAAGGGTAACAGTAAACGCAACTCGCCAATTGCCGGCTGACTTTGCAATACCAGCAAACCGGACGCCGGCCAGCCACCCAGTTGCCGGTCAAATTCGGCATAACCGGAACTTAGCTGCTGACCGGCAGCGGGTAAGGCTGAGCCTTGCCAGAGCCATTGCCGCTGCGTCAGTTGTTCAAGTAAGCTGTGCATAGATCACCAAAATACTGTTTATACATACAGTATATTTGCTGGTGTTAAAAATGCAAGTACCCACAGAGTGCTGGCTGTGGGCAAAGGTGTGTGGTTAGCGGGTTTACAAAATCGGATCAGGCGGTTTTAGCCCGCTGCTGTAACAGGGTCAGCACTTCGTAATGACTACTATGGGCAAATAAATCAAAAAGTTGCACCCGCAGTAACTGATAGTTATCCAACAGGGTCAAGTCCGCTGCCAGACTATTGGCATTGCAGCTGGAATAAATAATATAAGCGGGGGCCAGCTGTTTAATCGCCGTCACCAGCTCGACGCCTAAGCCGCGGCGGGGTGGATTCACGACCAGGAGATCCGGTGGGCTAACCGCCGCCGTGGCAAAAGCAGCGGAGTCCAGCGCCCTAAAATCGACCTGGGTTAACCCCAGTTCAGCCGCGGCCTGTTTAGCACTGGCAATGGCGGACGGCGCAATTTCAATCCCGGTCAGTGTCATCTGATTGCTGGCCAAATGTAAACCAAAACCGCCCACGCCACAGAACAGATCCCAGAGGTGCCGGATCGGCACGCCTTGTTGCGTAAGTTCCGCAGTCCAGGTTGCAGCTGTGGCATAGAGCCGGGCTGCCAATTCAGGATTGATCTGAAAAAAACTCTGCGGGCTTAAATACAGCGGTACCTGATTAAGTTGCTCGCGCAGCAACGCCTGCTCTGTTAACAGGATTTCTTCCGGCCCTTCCAGCAGCGCTGCCGGCTTGGGCTGTAAATTAACGCTGACCACCGACAACGCCGGTAAGCTCGCCAATAACCAGGGTAAATGCTTTTGCAACGCCGCCAGACAGTTCTTTGAACGCAGTACCAGACGCAGCATAAAGTGACCACTGTGATAACTTTGCTGCAGCAGCACATACTTGAGCTCGCCGCGGCGGGCGGCAATATCGTACGGGGTAAGCTGAGCACGGCTAATCAATTGCTTAATCACCGCAAAAACGGCCGCAAAGGCCGGCGGATATAAGGGGCAATCGGCGAGATCAACTGCCTGCCCCTGTTGATTTATGATCCCCAGTAGCGGCGCCTCACAGCTACCCTGCACTACCATCTTGGCTTTATAACGACACGCCTGTTGCTGACTTGCCACCGGCGCCAGGATCTCCAGCGGCGCCAAAGGAGAGACTAACTGCAACAGTTGTTGCTGCTTTAATGCCAACTGCTCGGCATAGGGCATCGCCAGCCATTGGCAGGACTGACAACGGCCTGCAACAAAATGCGCGCAATGCATCCGCTTAGTCCCGCAGTAACAGCGATAACGCGCGCGGATCACCCTGATTGGGCGCCGGTGTCAGGCCCACTACCCTGGCCATCACATTGTAAAAATCGACCATGCTTAATTGCGCTACCGTCGCCTGTTGTTTAAAGGCCGGTCCATAGGCAATCAGCATTCCCTGCATATCCGGCTCAGTATTGTCATAACCATGGCTGCCACGTGCTCTGAGAAAAGACGGATCAGCCTTTAAACCAGGTAATAAGCTGCGCCGGACAAAGATCCAGGGCTGCTCCGCCAGCAAAATAATCGGCGCGATGCGAACATGGTGTTGATGCTGAAAGCGTTCTGGCAACTCATGCTTGCGGTACAGGCGCATCTGCTCTGGGTTATAACGCCCGGCAATTTGCTGATACAGTAGCTCTTCCTGGCCATCTTTCGGGAAAATGCTGACAATTTCACGTGAAAAGCGGACATTCTGCGTTAAACTGCCATCAAACAACTCATCAGCAATAATATATTTGCGCTGATCGACCTCAGCCATACCATGGTCGGAACTGATGATCAGGTTGAGCTGTTCCGCCTGACCACGCTCCCGCAGCGTGTGCACCAGATAGGTAAGCTCAGCATCTACCTCGGCCAGAGCCTGAGCTACCTGCTCTGAGCGCGGGCCATAGTTATGACCAGCACTATCCACATCACTAAAATACAAGGTGATCACTCTTGGCCGCTCGGCTTCAGGCATCGCCAGCCAGGCCAGTACCTGCTCGGTGCGCTCACGGTTTGGTGTCTCATGCACATAGGGAAACCAGTAACTGGGCCGCTTACCTTTAATTTCTGCTTCCGAGCCCGGGAAAAAATAAGTGGCCGCCTTCACGCCCTGCAATTCAGCCGTGATCCAAATCGGCTCGCCCTGCCACCAGAAACCATCTGCGACCTGATCCGCCATACTCATCGCAAAATGTCGTTGATGCTCAGGATCATACATCGAGTTATCAACAATACCGTGCCGCTCCGGGTGTAAACCGGTGACCAGTGAATAATGATTGGGGAAGGTTTTACTTGGAAATACCGGCTGTAATTGTTTGACATGCACACCGCCCGCCGCCAGTTCGGCTAGCATCGGTGCCTGATGCAAACTCAGGTAGTCATGACGCAGACCGTCAATTGAAATAATCAGCAAACTGTTTTGACTGGCAGCAGTAGTATTAGGTGTGGCTGGTGGCTGATGGCAGCCAAGTAGCAACAGGCTGATAAAAAACACAAAAAATTTCATAAGTATCAGGTCCGGATCGAAATTAGCCTGATCTTAGCAACTCAGGCAGAAAACCATTAAGTGTACTGATTTTTGTTGACCGCTTCATGACATTTTGCCGGTTATTGCCGGCACTTTACCGAAAGCGGCCTCAGGCTTTGCTTAACTGATTAATTTAAAGCGCTGCAATGGCAAGTACTCTAAGGCTTCGCTTTCACGCCGTGATTGATAGAGCGCAAACTCCCGCACCTTAAGTCTGAGTGGCGTGACGCGCTGTTGCCCCTCAAACAGCGCTTGGCGCGCCAGCGTGATATGCGGCCGATACTCAGCATGTGGCTCGGTAAAGCCCTGTACCTGACAAAACTGCGCCAGCTGTTGTTGCAGCAGCAACAAGGCTGGTGGTATCGATGAGGGCGCCAGATACAGAATTTTCGGCTGCCTAAAGCCTGCCAGATAATCAAGCTGGAGCTCGAATGCAGCAGAGCGAAGCTTTGCAGCTGATTGCAATAACAGCTGCTGTTGCTCAGCCGTCACCTGCCCCAGAAAAAATAACGTCAGGTGCAAGTTTGTCACCGCTACGGCTTTGGCGCTGGGACAAGCTTGCAGCGCCTGCTGCTGATAAGGCGCTAATAGCTGTTGCTGCTGCGCCGAAAAACACAAACTAAAAAACAGCCGCCTGCTTTCCACTGCTCAGCTGCCGGCACGGCCGGTTTTTGCTGCCGGTTTACCTTTGACTGCCGGTTTACCTTTTAACGGTGCCTGGCTGGCCGGCTTAGATGCAGCCTGTTCTGCTTTGGCTTTACCGTTTGCTTTGCCGTTCGCTGTGCTGTGCTTTGACCTTGCTGTGGCCTGCGCAGCCGGATTTAAGCCAGTGTGCCGCGTTAATGCCGGCTTACCACCGCGCTGTGGTCTTTGCTGCTGCTCGTCTTTACTCTCCGGCGGCACCAGACAGTCTTTACCCCGGCCAATCAGGTGCTGCATTTTCAAGCGGATCAGCGCTTCACGAATGATCGGCCAACCTTTGGGATCATGATAACGCAGGATCGCTTTATGTAGCCGGCGCTGCCGCTCGCCCTTGGGCACCGGCACCACTTCGGTATTCGCTTTATTGATATTTTTCAGCGAATTCATTTCGGTATGATAAATGGTGGTGGCATTGGCCATTGGGCTCGGGTAGAAATTCTGTACCTGATCCAACCTAAAATCGCGTGCCTTTAACCACAGCGCCAGATTAATCATATCCAGATCGGTCGTTCCCGGGTGCGAGGCAATAAAATACGGGATCAGATACTGCTCTTTACCGGCTTCTTTACTAAAGCGGTCGAACATTTCTTTAAATTTGTCGTAGGCGCCCATGCCCGGTTTCATCATTTTCGACAAAGGCCCCTCTTCAGTATGCTCAGGGGCAATTTTTAAATAACCCCCGACATGGTGCTGCACTAACTCTTTGACATAATTTGGATCTTCTACCGCCAAATCGTAACGCACACCCGAGGCGACCAAAACCTTTTTAATGCCCGGTAAATTCCGGGCTTCACGGTACAGTTCAACCGTAGGGCTCTGATCGGTATCCATATGCTCGCAAATCGTCGGATAGACGCAGCTGGGGCGACGACAGGTTTGCTCGGCTTTCGGGTTTTTACAGTTTAACCGATACATATTGGCGGTCGGGCCACCCAGATCGGAGATCACCCCGGTAAAACCAGGGACTTTGTCGCGAATATCCTTGATCTCCTGCATAATCGACTCTTTCGAGCGACTTTGGATAATCCGTCCCTCATGCTCGGTAATCGAACAGAACGAGCAGCCGCCAAAACAGCCACGCATAATATTGACCGAGGTTTTAATCATCTCATAGGCGGGAATTTTCGCCTTGCCATACACCGGATGTGGTACCCGCTGATACGGCAAACCAAATACCAGATCCATTTCCGCAGTACTGAGCGGAAAGGCTGGTGGATTAACCCAGATATGCCGATCGCCATGGCGCTGCATAATGGCACGGGCACAGCCAGGGTTGGTTTCCTGATGTAAAATCCGTGATGCATGCGCATACAGCGGCTTATTCACACTGACCTGCTCAAAGGCGGGTAACTTAACGTACGTTTGCTCCCACGGCTTTTGCCGCGGCGCCTGCACCATAATTGGCTTAGCTTCAACCTCAGCGGGCTTGGTTAAATCAATACCGGCTTTAGCAAATTCGGAATAGCTGCTGCAGCCAACATCATCGGCGCCATAAGGATTCGGGATAGGGTCAATTTTACCGACTTTATCAATAGCGGTGGAATCGACGCCGCGCCAGCCCGGTAACGGCTCTTTGCGAATAACCGCTGTGCCACGTACATCCTGAATTTCGCTAACAGGTATGCCCGACGCAATACGATGTGCTACTTCTACCAGCGGTCGTTCGGCGTTGCCGTAGATTAAAATATCGGCCTTGGCATCAAAAATCACTGAACGGCGTACTTTTTCTGACCAGTAATCATAGTGCGCAATGCGGCGTAAACTGGCCTCAATACCGCCGATAATCACCGGCACCTCTTTGTAGGCTTCTTTACAACGCTGGGTATACACCGTCACCGCCCGATCCGGCCGCTTGCCGCCAATATCACCCGGTGTGTAAGCATCGTCATGCCGCAGTTTTTTATCAGCGGTATAACGGTTAATCATCGAGTCCATATTCCCGGCAGAAACGCCAAAAAACAGGTTCGGCTTCCCCAGGCGCATAAAGTCGTCTTTACTGTGCCAATCAGGCTGGCAAATCAGGCCGACGCGGTAGCCCTGGGCTTCCAGCATGCGGCCGACCACCGCCATACCAAAGCTCGGGTGATCGACATAGGCATCGCCCACCACTAGGATCACATCACAGCTGTCCCAGCCAAGCTTATCCATCTCGGCGCGTGACATCGGTAAAAAAGGTGCCGGACCAAAGCATTCAGCCCAGTATTTGGGATAAGAAAACAGGTCGCGTTCAGGCGCCATCCGCGCTACCGGAGCAGATTTACGGGATAAGGGAGCAGTAGCAGTGGACATAAAACAAGCACCTGAGTGTTACAAGGGCGCGTATTATACATTAAGTCTGCCGCCAGTACGATGCGTGTCCTGACGGTGATACTGTAAAATCCGGCTAAAGTTCTGTCAACGCAGTTTATCTGCCTTTAAGAAACGCTTAAACAAACCAAAGCGCCAGTCCCGCATCAGGATTATAGTAGATACACCGGAGCGTTGTTCGAAGGGTAAATATTTATCTTGCTCTGTAAATTCATAAAAATCACGCTTCAATCGTTGTAATCTGGCTTGAAACTGTTGCCGGCTTTTTAACGACAACATGCCATTCAGTACCAGCATTTCCGGCTGCGGTTGCGTTGGGTTTGCTAAAAACTCGGTTGCCAACTGCTGTTGAAAAAACCGCTGCATCGGTCCATTTTCGCGCCACTGAAAATGAGGTGATATTTTGAGTTTGATACGATTTTCCGGCAATAAGCTAATAAGTTGCATTCGCTCCAGTTTAATCAACTTTTGAATGCATTCTGTCTTGGTCAGCTGATACCACTCCAGAATTTGCTCCAGCGTCCAGTAATGCAAAACCAGAAATGCAATCAATAATAGACAGAGATCTTCAGTCAGCTCTAACTCCTGTTGCTCAGTGAGTGCCGTTGTCAGTTGCTGCTGCTCGCTAAGTAATTGCAGCAAGTCAACAAACTCCAGGCCCAGTAATTGGCTGATTTGTTCTAACCGTTGCAGGGTAAATTGTTGTCGCGCAAACATCCGCTTCACAGTCGCCTCACTCAGTTTGAGCGCTTGGGCAACCTGAGCGTAAGTCATCCCCTGTCGACGCAGGGCCTGCTTTAACGCTTTTACTAACAACACACTCTGCTGCATACTGCTTAAAGTATTAATTTTTAATACCATGAAGCCTAACACAAACCACTTTTAATAATAAAGTAGCAATAATTATTGGGCTTGACTAAGGTAGATATCACCCCCTTAGTCCTGAAGGAAACCTGATATGTTTTTAAAAAGCGTCCGCTGTAACCTGCTGCTGTTGTTAGTGTTATCACTCAGTGGCTGCGCCAGTCAGCAATATGGTAGCCGCAGCAGCATCGTCGATTATCTGTATCCCAATACAGAGCAGGTTCAGATAGAACCCTCTATCCCTACCTTAAATTTACCACTACGGGTTGGGGTTGCCTTTGTTCCGGCTGAGCCTGGCCAGCGGCAAGGACATAACAACTGGGGAAGCTCCGCGACTGGACCCCAGCTGACTGAGCCGGCAAAACTAAAAATCATGGAGCAAATTGCCAATCATTTCAGGGATAAAGACTATATTGGTGATATTCAGGTTATTCCCAGCGCCTATCTAAGACCTCAGGGCAGTTTTGCAAACCTACAGCAATTGCAATCTATGTTTGGCATTGATGTGATTGCGCTGGTGTCCTTTGATCAAATTCAGTTTAGTGACGAGCGCAAAGCCGCCTTAAGTTATTGGACCCTAATTGGCGCTTACCTGGTTGCCGGTCAAAAAAATGATACCAGCACCTTAATGGATACTGCCGTCTATGATATCCGCAGCCGTAAATTACTGTTTCGGGCGCCCGGCATCAGTAACGTTAAGGGGCGCTCGACACCGGTTAATCTGGCAGAAGAATTACGCCAGGATAGTCAGCAGGGCTTTACTGAGGCCAGTACGCAAATGATTAGCAATCTGGAGCAGGAGTTAAGGCAATTCAGTGAGCGTTTAAAAGCCAAACCTGATGACATTAAAGTGGTACGCAGCAGCCAGTATAAAGGTGGCAGCTTGAACAGCCTGCTACTGCTGCTTGGGATGCCGCTGCTGTATTACCGTCGTCGTATGCACTTGCTGAAAAGCCCGACAGCTGTTACAACTCCCTTTAACTAGAGCTGCTTCCAAAAGGTTATTGATGCTTAACTTGCGCCCTCGCCAGTTGTTACTTGTCTCCTTGCTGGCGGGGTTCTTAACTATGGCGCTTAAGAGCCTGGCCTGGTACCTGACCGACTCTGTTGGCTTTTTATCGGATGCTCTGGAATCACTGGTCAATGTTGCGGGTGCCGGTTTTGCGTTATGGATGGTGACGATCGCCCGTCGGCCAGCGGATGATGGCCACCCCTTTGGGCATAGTAAAGCTGAGTATTTCTCTGCCGCTTTTGAAGGCGGCATGATTTTTCTGGCCGCACTGGCCATTTTGTTTAGCGCTGGCGAGCGGCTGCTAAACCCTCAATCCATTCAAGCGTTAGGCATTGGTACCCTGCTCACCGCACTGGCCAGCCTGATTAATCTGGCCGTGGCAATGTTATTGCTACGCGGTGGCAAAGACTGGCATTCACCGGCGCTGGAGGGCGATGGCAAACATCTGCTAACAGATGTCTGGACCACGGCAGGCGTAGTACTGGGCGTGGCTCTGGCCGTGATTTTTGAACAAAACTGGCTAGATCCCTTAGTCGCAATTCTGGTAGCGCTACATATATTACTAGAAGGTAGCCGGATCTTACGTAATGCCATAAACGGTTTGATGGATCCGGCTTTACCAGCGGAGCAGTTAATGGCATTAATCCAGATTCTAGATAATATTGCGCCACAGCAAGTACAATTCGCCAATATACGTACTCGTGCTGCTGCCACCCAGGCTTTTGCACTGGTGGATTTGAGGGTTCCAGGGGATTGGACTATTGCTCAGGCCCATCAATTGGCAGACCAAGCTGAGCAACAACTTGCTTTGATAGGTATCCAGCTAACTGTACACCTGGAGCCGGATTCACAAACCGCTGATGTCCGGAGTTAGGATCCGACTTAAACCAATTTAAGCAAACTGCCTTGGTGCGCCAGATTACAGGCGTCTTCTGCAGTAGCCGCTTCACTGTAAATTCTCAATTCTGGTGCATTACCTGAAGCTCTGAAATGCAAAATATTGCCATTTTGTAGCCGTATACGTACACCGTCAGTACGATCAACATCTTCAGTACAGCGACTATTAATGCCGAGTTGCTGCAAAATATGATTCGGTTGTTCTGCCGCTTGGGCTAAGAAACGCTGGCTTTGTTCAGCAGTTACCCGCTGAATACGTTCGCTCGCTGTAAAGCGCTGTGGTAAGGCCGCAACCAAGTCAGACAGCGGCTGCACGCCCGCTCGCAACATGATCATAATAAAAGGCAATAACGCATCGCGAGTCGGCAGTGCAGTTAATGTTGCGCCCTCTAATTGTACGTCTGAAGCAAGCAAAAAACCGCCATTAGCTTCGAAACCCGCCACAGAAGAATAACGCTCCAACAAATATTGCATCGCTTCAATTACATAGGGGGAACCGATACGAGTGCGTTTAACTTCTATAAAGCTACCACAAAGATCAATAGCGCTGTTAGCATTAACCGGCACCGCAATAGCGCTAATTCCCAGGGCTTGAGCAGTGAGTAAACCCACCGTATCTCCCCGTAACCAATTCCCCTGATTGTCAGCGATCAATGGCCGATCGCCATCGCCATCAGTCGAAAAAATCGCATCAAAATGATAAGTCGCAGACCATTGCCTGGCTTTGTGTTGATCGGTAACCGATACCGCTTCGGTATCTATCGGAACGAACTCACTACTTCGTTCCAGCCGGGTAACTTTGGCACCTAACTCAGTCAGAATTTGATAGTACAACTCTCTTCCCGCGCAGGAATGCTCATATATGCCAAAATGCTTACCATGAAAACAATCTGGCGCGCAAATAGCCCGATACCGTTGTAAGTAGTTATCAGCTGCCAACTGTTCAGCAGATAAGGGGATGGCTTTCGCTTGAATAAGAAGCTCGTGACAACTCAGGATCTGTTGCTCGTCAACTTTACTAATTTCACCATCAGGCCGATAAAACTTTATGCCGTTACGATCAAAAGGAATGTGGCTACCGGTGATCATTATTGCAGGCATTCCATCCGCCATCGCCTGTAAAGCAAGAGCTGGGGTCGGCAGCACGCCATAGTAACGAACCGCCAATCCCAGCGCCTGGATCGTGCCAGCACAATACTGCGCTATCGCAGGGCTACTTGGCCTGTTATCAATTGCAAGTGCCACAGCGTGAAACGGATATCGACAGCTCAAGGTCTTTAAAAAACTTTGCGTAAAGGCAGTGCATACATCTGGAGTAAAGTTTTGCACCAATCCTCTGGCACCACTGGTACCAAAGGCAATGCCGCTATTAGCAATAATCTCGCTAATGAGTCTGGTCATTATTGCTCCCTTGTCGGCAATATCCGCGAGCTGATAAACGGCTTATCAATAAAAGGGGTCATTAATGACGACCATAGCGATCAGAAAAGCGTACTATGTCATCCTCACCAAGGTAAGCTCCGGACTGAACCTCTATCAGCTCTAGCGGGATTTTGCCAGGGTTCTCCAGTGAATGGACAGCACCGATAGGAATATATACTGACTGATTCTCAGTCAGGAGCTGTTCCTGTTCATTAATGGTTACCTTTGCGGTGCCATGCACTACTATCCAGTGTTCAGCGCGGTGATGATGCATCTGTATTGATAATTTCTCACCGGGCTTCACACTGATATGCTTAACCTGGTAACGATTACCGTGATCAATACTGTCATATTTACCCCAAGGACGATAAACTTCGCGATGGATAAAATGTTCGCTACGCCCCGCATTTTTTAATTGCTGCACGATATTTTTTACATCCTGCACTTGGTCTTTAGCTGCAACCAAAACCGCGTCCTTGGTCTGAATCACAATAGCGTTTTGCAAACCTACGGTAGCCACTATCCCTGTCTCGGCAAATACGTAATTTTCGCTGGAGCTATGTTGGAATACCTGTCCAAGGTGAACATTGCCGGCGGCATCTTTGTCACTGATTTCCCATAATGATGACCAGGAACCGACATCACTCCAACCTGCAGCCATCGGCACTACCACAGCCAAATTTGTTTTTTCCATTACAGCATAATCAATGGACTCTGCAGGGCAAGCAGCAAAAGCACCACTGTTCACCCGGATAAAGTCTAGATCGGATTCAGTATTTGCTATCGCTTTCTCACAGCATGCCAAAATATCGGGCCGAAATTTTCTCAACTCCGCCAAAAATATACTGGCTTTAAACATAAACATGCCACTGTTCCAATAATATTGGCCACTGCTGAGATACTGTAACGCCAGGTCTTTGTTCGGTTTTTCGACAAATTTTGATACGTAAAAGGCTTGCTCCGTGTTTTGGCAAACTGCTCCTCGCTGAATATAGCCATAACCCGTTTCCGGCGCGGTGGGCACTATGCCAAAGGTAACCAACTGCCCAGCCGTCGCTAACTCTGTCGCAATGGTAATTGCTTGATGAAAAGCCAGATTGTTTTGAATAACATGATCTGCAGCCAGCACCAGCAGTATGGGATCTTGTCCCTGATTAAGCGCAGTTAGGGCTGCCAGCGCAATGGCAGGCGCAGTATTGCGTCCCTCGGGTTCCAGAATAATGTTATGATCTAACTTATTAATTTGTCGAAGTTGCTCAGCAGCAATAAAGCGATGCTCTTCGTTACAAATCACCAGCGGTGTTTTAGCATTAACTCCCTGCAATCGCTGCACTGTGGCCTGCAACATAGTGCTGTCAGTGTACAATTTTAGGAATTGTTTTGGCATAAGTTCACGGGACAGCGGCCACAGCCGACTTCCAGTGCCGCCAGCGATAATTACCGGTAACAGCATACTCAATCCTTGAAGTCCTTTAGGTATGCTTTTACTTTAAATGATCGCGGGAATTAAGCAAATTTTCAATTGCATTACCGCCTATCCATAAGCTTTGATTGCAGCTGGTTATCAAGAATAGTGCCTAATCCTCAAGAATACGGCGCCAGCTGAAAACTAAGCCGGCGCCGCCACCCCTTTTCGATACGGAAAATACTTATCGATTCTGCAGTTGCGGGAAGTGTTTACGCAGTAACTGGATTAACTCATATTCAAAGGCAGACAGTCCTTCGATAGGAGCTTGCGTCGGCTGCTGATTCACCAGCGCGGCTTCGATCATCCCCGCGCCTACTGTCAGGTTGCTCAGCCTGTCGATGATAACAAAGGCGCCGGTTTGCTTGTTTTTGCTATAGGCATCAAATGGCATTGGCTCGGCCAGCTTCAGATCGACCAGGCCAATTTCATTCATTGCCAAGACTTCTGCCGTTTTTTCAGCCAGGGTGTTCACATCTATACGGTAATGCAACTTCTCAACTTCACCGGATGTGGTCTTGCAGGCGAATTTAATGTAGTACTGCCGCTCTGGCTTCATCGCATTTTCATGCATCCAAATCAGTTTGGCGCGCAGGCGTGATGACACGTGCGGCAAGGCATCTTTTTTCACCAACATATTGCCGCGGCTAATATCCACTTCATCATTCAGGGTCAGCGTGACAGCCTGGCCAGAGTGAGCTGAAACCAGGTTACCATCGAAAGTCACGATCTCTTTGACGGTAGAGACTGTACCTGATGGCAGCACCCGCACCGCGTCACCTACTGCGATACTGCCTGAGGTAATGGTACCCTGAAAGCCACGAAACTCGGAGTTTGGCCGGCTTACCAGTTGCACCGGGAAGCGGAAATCCTCATTGGCGACCGGACTGATGTCGATGTTTTCCAGATATTGCATTAAGGTTGAACCACGGAACCAGCTTAGCTTTTCACTGGTGTTCACCACATTATCGCCTTCCAGCGCCGAGATCGGCACAAAGCGGATATCCGGAATATCTAACGCCCCAGCCAGTTGCAAATAATCATCCTGAATTTCCTTGTAGCGACTTTGCGAATAGTCCACCAGATCCATTTTGTTAATGGCTACGATCACATGCTTGATGCCCAGCAATGAGCAAATAAAGCTATGTCGCCGGGTTTGGGTTTGTACGCCTTTACGCGCATCAATCAGGATGATCGCCAGATCACAGGTCGAGGCGCCGGTTGCCATATTACGGGTATACTGCTCGTGGCCTGGCGTATCTGCAATAATAAATTTGCGCTTATCGGTCGAGAAATAACGATACGCTACATCGATGGTAATGCCCTGCTCGCGCTCAGATTGCAGACCGTCGACCAAAAGTGCCAGGTCAACCTTATTGCCCTGAGTGCCGACTTTTTTACTGTCTTCGGTAATAGCCGCCAGCTGATCTTCAAAGATCATTTTGCTGTCGTGTAACAGCCGGCCGATCAGGGTACTTTTACCATCATCAACACTGCCACAGGTAATAAACCGCAGTAACTGCTTGTTTTCGTGTTGTTTTAGGTAGGCCAGAATATCTTGTTCAATTAATGGTGATGCATGACTCATAACGATAACCTCTGACCTTAAAAGTAACCTTCAATTTTTTCTTTTCCATCGAGCCACTGCTATCGTGATCGATCACCCGCCCCTGCCGTTCGGAGGTTTTGGTCAGCAGCATTTCCTGGATAATCTCCGGCAGCGTTGCGGCAGCGGACTCTACTGCGCCCGTCAGCGGATAACAGCCGAGGGTTCTGAAACGTACTTGTTTAAGCTGCGGCACTTCGCCATCTTTAAGCGGCATGCGCTCGTCATCCACCATAATCAGGGTGCCGTCGCGCTCTACCACCGGCCGCTCCTTGGCAAAATACAACTTAGGAATTTCGATATTTTCCAGATAGATGTATTGCCAAATATCCAGCTCGGTCCAGTTGGAGAGCGGGAACACGCGGATACTTTCGCCTTTATCGACCCGGCCATTGTAGATGTTCCACAGCTCCGGGCGCTGATTTTTCGGGTCCCAGCGATGGTTGCGATCACGGAATGAGTACACCCGCTCTTTGGCGCGGGATTTTTCTTCATCACGCCGTGCCCCACCAAAGGCAGCATCGAACTTATACTTATCCAGAGCCTGTTTCAGGCTCTGGGTTTTCATAATATCGGTATGCTTGGCACTGCCATGGCTAAAAGGTCCGACATTCAGTGCCAGGCCATCCGGATTGATGTGCACCAGCAGCTCAAAACCATGTTGTTTCGCCATCTGGTCGCGAAACGCAATCATCTCTTTGAATTTCCAGGTGGTATCGACATGCAACAGCGGGAACGGAATTTTACCGGGGTAAAAGGCTTTGCGCGCCAAATGCAGTAGTACAGAGGAGTCTTTCCCTACCGAGTACAGCATCACCGGATTCTCGAACTCGGCAACCACTTCACGGAAAATTTGAATAGACTCGTTCTCGAGGGCTTTTAGATGGCTCAAGCTAGGTGTGGCCATAACAACTCCAACATCAGGATAAGTGATGGCGGCAGCTTACCAGAACGCTAGCGCGGCAATTATCGTGTTTTGGAATAACTTATTTCCATCCAGATGTCTGTAACTTATCCACAGCACTCCGATGCCGTGACCAGGGGTATCCATCCTTTCAGATTACCGCCCCTGACGCTTTAGTGGAGGCGTTCATATTATTCTCCGGTACCGGCCTGACCTCTGAGGTCTTACCGGTACCGGAGTGCTGTAGATAACAATTTTCCCAAAAAAAGGGAGTGCTGTAGGTATGAAGGAGGGTTAGCGGAGCGTTTTCAGGCTGGCTAAAATACGGCTACAGGCGTTGCCATCACCATAGGGGTTATGGGCAAAGCTCATACTCTCGTAGTAGCTACTATCCGTGAGTAATCTCGTCACTTCGCTGACAATTTTTGCTTTGTCGGTACCGACCAGTTTAACCGTGCCGGCGGCAACGGCTTCCGGCCGCTCTGTAGTATCGCGCATTACCAGTACTGGCTTACCTAAAGACGGTGCCTCTTCCTGAATACCACCCGAGTCGGTTAATACCAGATAGCTGCGGTTCATCAGATAAACGAATGGCAGATAATCCTGTGGTGGGATCAGATGCACATTCGACACGCCGCTCAGCAGCCGATAGACCGGCTCCTTAACATTGGGATTCAAATGCACCGGGTACACGATGTCGCAGTCCGGGAAGCTTTTCGCGATGTCAGCCAGGGCAGCACAGATCTGCTCAAAGCCACCACCGAAACTTTCGCGCCGATGGCCCGTAACCAGAATCATCCGCCGCTCAGGCTGGACAAAGGGAAACTGCGCAGCAAATTGCTGATTTAATTCCGCATTGCCTTCAATCTTTGCCACCACTTGCAGCAAAGCATCGATAACGGTATTCCCGGTGATCACGATATGCTCAGGTGCAACCCGCTCGGCCAGCAAGTTATCCGCGGAAGTTTGGGTTGGCGCAAAATGCAGCCGGGTTAAGGCACCAGTCAATTTGCGGTTTGCCTCTTCCGGCCAGGGACTATAGATATTGCCGGTACGTAAGCCAGCCTCAACATGGCCCACGGCAATCTTTTCATAATAACAGGCCAGCGCAGCGGCAAAGGTCGTACTGGTATCACCGTGTACCAAGACGATATCCGGCTGGAACTCACGCAGTACCGGTTTGATATTTAACAGAATACTGGTCGTAACATCATACAGGTCCTGACCAGGCTTCATGATAGCGAGATCGTATTCAGGCTTGATCTCAAAGAGTTTTAATACCTGATCCAACATTTCCCGGTGCTGACCGGTGACGCAGACCCGGCTATCAAAGGCAGCATCCTGCTTTAACTGATTAACCAGCGGCGCCATCTTGATGGCTTCTGGCCGGGTACCGAACACGCTTAGTACTTTAATCATTTTGTCCCTCTGTTTCTTAACCTGGTTAGGTTTGCCAGCTGGTCAGACCCTGATTTTCCGAGAAAAAAGGAGTGCTATGGATAAACTGGTCAGACCGGTGCCATTTATAAGCAGGAAGTGCTGTGGATAAGTTATTCGATTTCGTCGAGGAAATCGAGGGTGTCGTCATCCAGGGTTTCTTCCGGTGGCGGTGGGTTGCCGTCGTAGATCTTAAAGCGTTGGCGCTGGAAGTAGGCTTCCTTCACAAACGAGTAAGGATCAAGCGAGTTGTTCAGCATGTCTTCCACCTGCATCAGCTCTTCGCGGGCATCCAGCGCCATAATCGCCGCGCGGGTCAGGGTTAGTGGCGTATTTAACAAGCCCAGCGGGAAATACAGGTTATCGACAATACCGCCCGCGGTACCGCGGATTGTTGTTGGGCCGCGCGCCGGCACCATTAAATAAGGGCCATCACCAACGCCCCAGACGGCCAGAGTCTGGTTAAAGTCTTCATCAGCCGGTTCCAGGCCGATTTTTCTGGCAACATCAAATAAGCCGACGATGCCAACGGTGCTGTTTACCAGAAAACGACCTGCACTTACGGCGGCCTTTTCCGGCTTGGCTTGTAACACACTGTTTAGAAAACTCGCTGGCTCACCCAGGTTATCGACCACATTCTTCAGGCCTTTGCGCGCAGGCTTGGGCACTATCGTCATATAACCGACCGTTGCCGGGCGCAGCAGATACTCGTCCAGCACATCGAGGTTAAAGTCAAATAATGGCCGGTTCACCCGCTCCCAGGGATCACGCGGATCGTCATATACGACAGTCCTCGGCGCTTGTTGCGCGGCTGTTCCCGCTGTCGCCGCTTGCTGCTCTGCTTGTTTTGAGCTGGCACAGCCAGTTAGCAATACCGCCGTTAGCAACAGCGCGACACTTTTTATCGGAGATAACATATTACTCTTCCAGAGTTAAGGCTAAACGAAGATCAGTTGCTGTAAACTCCAGCGGCGCTGATACCACTTCAACATCCTGAGCAGTGCGCTCCACTGAACCTGACACTGCCATACGCGCTACCACTTCAATAAGTTCAGCCTGATTCAGATCCCAACCCGGCTGCATCGCATCGTCGACCGTCAGGGTAACATTCAGCACTCCCGCCTGCATCGGTAAACGCTTCGCGGCCAAAGGCACGGCCGGTCCGCCTGCGGCTCTGACAAAGACCAACAGTACGGCGTCCGGATGCGCGCTGGCGAGCTCATTACTGACTTGTAACGTCAAGCTTACTGAACGGCCAGCGGTCTGTGCAGCGGAGCTGCTGACCAATGTCTCAGACGCCGCAGCTTTTAATTCGTTCAAACGTTCCTGCACCACCACTAACCGCGGATCATCCTGCTCTAACCTGTCCGCCAACAACTGCCAGGCTGCGGTCGCTTGTTCGTTGTCACCGCGCTCATAGGCGATTAACGCCATCAGCGAAATCGCATCGATGTTTTCCGGCTCGCGCATTAATACCTTGGCGACACTCTGGCCGGCTTTGGCCAGATTCAAATCGCCACCCAGCATAATCAGGGCCTGACTGTAACTAATCAACACCGGCGTACGCTCCGGCATCAGCTTTAACGAGCGCTCAAACGACTCTACCGCTTCCTCCAGCATACCAAGTGTCATCCACACCCGGCCCAGCAACATCCAGGCAATGGCATCATCCCCCTCTTTTGCCAGCTTGGTGCGCAGCGCCAGCGAGAATAACTGCATATCACGCTCGCCCATAGGTTCGCCCTCCCCCAGCAGCGCGCGCTGACCAAAGGCCGGTAAATTTTGCTGTGCATATTCCCAGTCGCTTAGCTGGCGGTAGTGACCATTCTGACTATAAGTCAGCCCGACAATTAAAGCCGTTAACAGCACCAGCGTCAGATGAAATATGGCCTTATGCCGTGGCTGCTGATAGCGTATCGCCTGCTGTTCCTGCTCCAAAAACTGCTGTTTTAATTCGGCTGCAGCGGTGCTGAAATCCTGCTCTGCCAGCTCACCGGCATCCCGGGCCAAGGCCAATAATTGCAGGCGTTCTTCGAATAACTGCGCCGGAGTCTGATTATTCTGGGCGCTGGCACGGCGGGGCCAGCAAATAAAAATGGCACTTAACGCCAACATGGCGAGTGCGCCGGCGAATAGCTGCCACATCATGGTTTGGTACTCCGGTAGCGTTCAATAATTTGGTCCAATTGCTGATCCAGCGCGGCCTGTTGCTGGCTTGCTGGCGCTGCCTCCTCGCTGGGCTGTTCAGCGCCCTGCATATTGCGTTGTAGCGCACGGCGGCGCAGTTGAAACAGCAACAAGCTAACCAGCACCAGTACGGGTAATAGCCACAACCAAATAGTGATCGAATTGACCGGCGGCTGATAATGCACAAAGTTGCCATAGCGGTCGATCATAAAATCCAGCACCTGCTGCCGGCTATAGCCCTGTATCACCAGTTCATGGGTTTTTTCGCGCATATCGACCGCGACCACGGCATTGGAGTCGGCGATATTCTGATTCTGACATTGCGGGCAACGTAGCTCGGCCGTTAACTGCGCATAAAGACGCCGTTGCTGCTCAGACTCAAACTGCAACAGCTCCTGACTGGTGCTGGCGTGCAGCTGTGCTGCGGCCAGCAGGCATAACACCATTACGAGTCTTATCATGGTTTGGCCGCCCATTGCTGATAAATTGGTGCCAGCTTACTGCGCCACACCTGCGGGTTGATATCACCGATATGATGCGCCCGCACTATACCGTCGGCATCGACAATAAAATGCTCTGGCGCACCGCTGACGCCCAAATCCAGCGACAAGCGACGCTGGCGATCCAGAATATTGAACTGATAGGGGTCACCAAAGGCCTGCAAGCGGCTTTGCACATCGGCTTGCAGTTTGGCTAAGTCGAACACTTCACCGAACATCGGATCTTCCGGCAATACATAGTACAAGCCAATAATCCGCACCCCCTGCTCGTTGCGCAGCTGGCTCATATAACCCAGCTCAGCATTACAGGTTGGGCACCAGATCCCCCAAACATTCAGCAGGTAAGCCTCGCCTTTCAGGTTCTCTGGCGTCCAGATTTGCTCTGGGCTCATCAAGTCCGGCAGTGCAAATTGCGGCAGCGGCTTGCCAATAATGGCAGAGTCACGCTCGCGCGGATCAGAAAATAAGCCGCTGAGCAAAAACAACGACAAACCCAGAAACGCCAGTAACGGAATATAAAACAGGACTTTACGCATGTTGGGCTCCCGCTTGGGTGCCGGTACGGCGGTAGCGTTTATCCAATAACGAAATCAGGGCACCGATAGCCATTAACAGGCCGCCAAGCCAGATCCAGCGCACAAAGGGTTTTACGTAAACCCGAATCGCCCAGGCATTTCCCGGTAGCGCTTCGCCCAACGACACATAAAGATCGCGGCTCAAGCGGGCATGAATAGCCGCTTCGGTCATCACCATGCGCTGAATGTTGTACTCGCGCTTCTCGGCATGTAAGTGGGTAACATAGCGCCCATCAACGGTGCGAACATCGAGCTCGGCCGCTTCGCCGCCGTAGTTAGGGCCATTTAGTTTATACACATCCTGTAATTCAAACTCATAGCCGGCCAGTACTACCCGATCGCCAATTGCCATCCGCACATCGCGCTCTTCACTGTAAGTCAGCGTCATGGCGATACCGACGATCATTACCGCAAAACCAATATGCGCGACTGTCATGCCGTAATGCGATGCCTGCAATTTGGCTACACCAGCAGTCACTGAGCCAAACTGTTGTAAACGCTGATAAATTTCAAACAAGGCCGATACACCAACCCAGGCACCGAGCAACAAACCAAGCAGCGCCAGATTAGCGGCGATGCTTTGGGTGGCGGCCATAGTACCCAGCGCCAGTATCAGCGCAAAAATAGCCACCAGCGATAACGGCTTTAACAGCGGCGCCGCTTTTTGTTGCTTCCAGCGCACCCAGGGACCTAAGCCCAGTAACAGTGCGAAAGGAATATTCAGATAGTAGAACATTTGGTTAAAGAACGGCTCACCAATCGAAATTGAGCCCAGACCCAGTTCTTTATGTACCAGCGGAAACAGGGTACCCAGCAACACCACCAGGGTAGCGGTGAGCAGAAAGACGTTATTCCCCCACAGCATCACTTCGCGCGAGAACAGCTCATAACGGGCCTGGCTGCGCACTGAATGCATTCGGCTGGCGTACAGCAGCAGCGAGCCGCCAATCACCAATAGCAGGAAAATCAGTAAAAACACGCCGCGTTCCGGATCGGCAGCAAAGGAATGCACCGACACCAAGACGCCGGAACGCACTAAAAAAGCGCCCATTAAGCTTAGCGAAAAGGCACCCAGTGCTAAAAGTACGGTCCAGGATTTAAAGGTGCCGCGCTTTTCGGTCACCGCCAGACTGTGAATGAGGGCAGTACCGACGAGCCAGGGCATAAAGGAGGCATTTTCAACCGGATCCCAGAACCACCAACCGCCCCAACCCAGCTCTTTATAAGCCCACCAGCTACCCAGCATAATGCCCAGGGTTAAAAACAACCAGGCCGCCAGGGTCCAGGGCCTTGCCCAGCGTGCCCAGGTACTATCGAACTTGCCACCGAGCAGCGCCGCAATGGCAAAAGCAAAGGACACCGCAAATCCAACATAGCCCATATACAGCAACGGCGGA
This sequence comes from Alishewanella jeotgali KCTC 22429, assembly GCF_000245735.1. GTDB lineage: Bacteria > Pseudomonadota > Gammaproteobacteria > Enterobacterales > Alteromonadaceae > Alishewanella > Alishewanella jeotgali. The sequence goes on along the minus strand of NZ_AHTH01000051.1, from coordinate 27,419 downwards.
TGGATAATCATGCCGTAGTCTTGCAGCAAGGGGTTAAGATCGCTGCCTTCTACCGGATAAAACGGCAGGCTGCGCTCAAAGGGGTTGGACATAAACAACGAGAAGGCAATAAAACCAACGTTAATAAGCCCCATAATGCCGAGGATCCGTCCCTGCATCAGCAATGGCAGACCTTTGGAATACTGCGCCACCAAGGCGGTCCAGGCGGCCAGGATCATCACCCATAGCAGCATCGAGCCTTCGTGCGAACCCCAGGTTGCCGTTAGCTTAAAATACCAGGGCAAAATTGAGCTGGAGTTGGAAGCGACATTAATGACGGTAAAATCATCGTGGTAGAAGGCCCAACTTAACGCCAGAAAGGCCAACAGCGTAAATACAAACAAGCCTACCGATAAAGGTTTAGCCACCAGCAGTGCCCGCTCATTGGCGGTATAGCTGCCAATCAGTGGAATAACACCCAGCAGTACCGACAGCGCAAAGGCGAATGTCAGCGTAAGCTGACCTAATTCAGGGATCATCGCCTAGCCTCCGTAGTTGCCAGTACTGCTACTATTATTTTGCTGCGGGTTTTGCGGTGGATTCTGCTGCCACTGGCTGGGTGGCACATGGCGGATGCCTTTTACCGCTTCGGCCACTTCCGGCGGCATATATTCTTCGTCATGCTTAGCTAATACTTCTGAGGCGACCAGTAGCGTTGGGGCTTTTAAGATGCCCTGCGCGACTATGCCCTGCCCTTCGCGAAACAGATCCGGCAGAATACCGTCATACTCAATGGTCGCGATTTCACCGCTATCATCGGTTAAATCAAAACGTACCCGCAAACTGGTTTCATCACGCTGTACCGTGCCCGGCACTACCATGCCACCCAGACGCAACCTTTGCCCTACCTCGGGCTTCACTTTATTTGGGCCTGTGCCACTAACCAACTGGCCCGGGGTATAGAACAAATTAATATTCTGACTCAGCGCATATAGCATGGCACCAACGGCACCGGCCATCAGGCCAATCACCAGGATGATGGAAAACAGGCGTTTCTGACGTCTTGATTGCATTAGGTCTGTTGCTCCTGATACTGCTTAACACGTTGCTCGCGTGCCAATTTTGCTTCGAGCTGCTGTTTAAATTGCCGATGATTAAAATAACTCCAGATGATTAACCCAATTAGCAAAAGATAGGTTAAGGCATAGGCCAGCCAAACATAAAAGGCATAACTGACACCATTGCTCGCCATTTGTAGAAAATCGCTAAAGCTGGCGAAATAGAACGGAAAAAGACCAAAAAGTTTCTGCGGGAGCTCTGCAGCGGCACTAAAAACCAGTGCGAATTCAACAAGACTGTGCATCATACTTTACCCACCAGTTGTTTTACCCAGGGCCTGTGCTGCTCGTTTTCCAGAATGGCAGTACGCAACCTTACACAGGTTAACCATAACATCACTAGCTTAAAGGCCAGTAAACTCATTAATAATGGCCATAACATACTGGGATCAATCGACGGCTTGGCAAATTTGGTAATGGTTGCACCCTGATGCAACGTATTCCACCATTCAACTGAAAAGTGAATAATGGGCAGATTAATGGTACCAATTACAGCCAGTAAACTGGCTACCTTAGCCCCGGTTTGCCGGTCAGAGAAGGCACCATGTAATGCCATTACTCCAAAATATAAAAATAACAGGATGAGCTGTGATGTTAAGCGTGCATCCCATACCCACCAGGCGCCCCACATCGGTTCACCCCAGGCCATACCGGTCAGCAGAGCAATGGCGGTGTATACCGCGCCGATAGGTGCAATTGCCAGCACCGCCCATTGTGCGGTTTTAATTTGCCAAACCAGAGCAGTAAAAGCAGCGATCGCCATGGCCATATAGGCACCCATCGACATAATGGCCGACGGCACATGGATATGGATAATACGGTAGCTGTCACCTTGCTGGTAATCGGTTGGCGTAAAGCCAAGGCCCCAGATATTACCAAGCAGCAGCGTAAAGAGTGCGGCAGCCATTAACCAGGGCGAAAGTTTACCGCAAAAATGATAAAGGGTTTCTGGCTTGGCCAGCGGATGTAACCACTTAAACATATCAGCTCACATTTATCTTAAGCGCACTGCACACTGCCATCGGCACCAGTGCCAGCGCAAACAATACGATTGCCATTAAAATTGCCAACTGTCCCTGATATGCTAATCCCATGCTGGCAGCTTCAATCGCCGCACTGGCAAAAATTAGCAGCGGAATATACAGCGGCAGAATCAGCAGTGCCAGTAAAATCCCACCCTTATCGGCAGAAACCGTAATGGCCGCGCCTAACACGCTCAATAAACTCAGCACCGGGGTGCCAAGCAGCAGAGTTAACGCCATCGCCTGCAATGCCGGCAGCTCCAGATTAAACAACAGCGCCACCAGCGGTGACAACAGTACCAGCGGCAAGCCGGTGCTTAGCCAGTTAGCACTGATTTTCGCCAGTACAAAGGGCTGTAATGCGTGCCGGGCTGCTACCAGTTGCTCTATCACCCCGTTACGGTAGTCATCCTTAAACAGCCGCTCGGCAGCGAGTAACACACTAAGCAGTGCCGCGATCCAGACTATCCCCGGTGCCATTATACGCAGCATATTGGGCTCCGGGCCAACACCTATCGGGAACAGGGTCAACACTATGATAAAAAACAGTACCGGATTGAGCCAATCAGACTTTTGCCGGGCCAGTAGCCGCAGTTCGCGTTGTAAAAAGACGCCGTAGCTTACCATCGGTAGTGGATCTCCAGGGCAAAGAGCCCGGCATACTGCAGGCTAAGCGGCTGATGGGTGGTCAGAATAATGGCGCCGCCCTGCTCTAAATGGGCGATAAAGTGCTGTTGCAAGGTGCCGATGGCCGTTTGATCCAGCGCGGTGAAAGGCTCATCCAGGATCCACAGCTGTGCCCGGCTGGCCCAAAGCCGGGCAAGTGATACCCGGCGCTGCTGTCCGGCCGATAACATCCGGCACGGAATATCCTCTAAGCCTGCCAGCCCTAAACTGGCCAGCAACGCCAGATCATCGGCCGGCTTCAGATCAGTTGCCGCACGCCAGAAGCGTAAATTTTCCAGTGCAGTTAGTTGCTCGTGAATACCACTGTGATGACCAATAAAGCACAGGTTAGCCGCGTAATCGGCACTGACGTCAGATAGCGGACGCCCCTGATAATACAGCTCGCCTTCTTCTGGTCTGGCCAAGCCGGCCAGAATACGTAATAAGCTGCTTTTGCCGGCGCCATTTTTGCCTTTGATTTGTAATAGCTGCCCGGCGCTGACACTGAGCGATAATTGCTCGAATAGCACCCTGTCCTGCTTGACACAGCTAAGCCCGCTGGCACTGAGCAGCGCGGCTGGGGTGTGATTTAAAGTTGACTGAGTAAGATCCACTGGCCTTAACTATCGACTCTGCAAAAAATTGCGCGCATAGTAGCACAACAGGCGGCGAATGCGAATCAGAACCGGTACTTAGCCATGATCCAGATCAGTATCTTCCACGCAACTTATCCACAGCACTATATGAACGCCTCCTTTGCAAGGGTTTTTAACGTGTGCTGAGTTTGGATGGGCTGCGGCACTATATCCGGTCTTATTAATGCGGGGCGCGCCCCCGCTGACCCTAATGATTTCCGCGACTTTAGTCCTTACACTCCGGACGGTATTTAAACCCTTGCTGTGCCCAGGTTACTAAAGTATGGTCTTACCAATTTTCATCACACGTCAGGCGCCCTGACAAATCGTTGCGAACGTTTTCGCGCTAAACAGTTTTACATCATTTATCGTTAATCATTATGGTTAACCGGCTTCGATTAACTCACCTGTGAATACAGGTTCTCGTCGTACTCGACGTCTTTGCTTAACAATGCCCAAACAACTCTGGCTGTTTTATTGGCTAACGCCAGAAGTACCACATTCTTTGGCCTACGAATAAGGAGCCCCTGCAACCACTCACTTGGGTGTTTATTATGTGTGATGGCCGAGCGGGCGCCGTGTACCAATAAGGTCCGCACATAGGTATCGCCCCGTTTGCTAATGCCATGAAGCTTTACTTTGCCGCCTGAGCCCGTTTGTTTCGGGACTAAGCCCAACCAGGCGGAGAGCTCACGTCCTGATTTAAACTGGCTGACATCACCTACGGTGGCAACAATAGCCGTCGCACTTAATACGCCAATACCCGGCACCTTACCCAGCCGCTGACATTGCGGACAACGCTTAAAGTAAGCCGTAATGTGCTGCTCTAACCCGGCAATATCCTCATCCAGTTTGTTGATATAGGCCAGGCGCTCATATAACCGGTCAACGAATTCCTTGGGAACACTTTGTGATAACGTCTCCAGGCAGCCGGCTATCTCACGTTTAAAAGCCGCTCTGCCTTTCGCTATGACCAGTCCAAACTCAGCCAAAAAGCCTCTTACTGCATTGATGCTACCCGTACGGGTTTTTATCAGATACTCGCGCATCCGGTGTGCCGCGAGTGCTGCTTGCTGCTCAACACTTTTTACTGCCACAAAACGCATCTGGGGTTGCTGTACTGCGGTCCAAATCGCCTGAGCATCGACCATGTCATTCTTATTGCCAATAACAAAGGGTTTGACTTTATGGGCAGCAATTAACCGTACCTGGTGCCCCATCTGCTGAAAACAGCGGCCCCAGTGATGCGCACCACTGCAGGCTTCCATGGCAATCAGTGATGACGTCTTATTGCTGAACCACTCCAAAAAGTGCTGTCGTTTCACCTTCTCTGAGCGCGCTTTGCCTGCTTTGTCTACCCAGTGGATTTGAAAAACATCTTTTGCAATATCAACGCCGAATACATTAAGCTTCATCTCGGATACCCCTGCTGTCTGTCGTTAATAACGACCATTTTGGCACACGATGCCGTGACCAGGGGTATCCATCTTTTCAGATAACCGCCCCTGACGCTTTAGTGGAGGCGTTCATATTATTCTCCGGTACCGGTCTGACCAGTTCAGCCGTAGCACTTTTGGTGAAAGCCAAGCTCAGGTCTGGAAAGTTATGGCGCCGCTGCATTCGGCTTACCGGGATATGTGGTTGATGGATCCACTACAGCCATTATCCGTTGGGGCACCGTTGCCGCCGTCGCCACAAAAACCCCAACTGTCACTGAATACGCCCTACCCGGCGCAATTGCTACAAGATGCTGACCCCGTGCTACGCCTGCAAGTTGGCGGGCGTGAACTGCGCTTGCCACTGCATCATTTACCAGCACTGCCGCTGACTCAGCCCCTTACAGTGAGTGTCAGCTTAAGCCAGAGAACATCGCTACAGCTAAATCTGAACCTGTCAGCAGCCAGCGTCACGGTGCCTCTTACCCCGGCCCAAGTTGCTGTGTAACAAGATCCCAAGGCGCTGGCCCTGCTTACCCAACAACTTAACCGCGGCGAAACACCCAGCCTGGCCGGTAGCCAGGTTATGACATCCGCCCTCAGTACACTGCTGGCGGCAAAAATTCCGTTACAGCTGAACCTGAATGCCAGCGGGGAGCTAAACATTCAACCCGAACACCCCCCTAAAAGCTTAACTTTACCACTCAGTGTGCTAAAAGAGCCGGCCTTGCTACAAAGCTTAGTTGCAGACAAACTGCCGCTAATGAAACAATGGTCGTCAGCGACGAGTCAGGAGAGCACGATGAAACCCCTGAACCTGGATCAGGCCCTGCAACAACTCAGTGGCGTAAAAGTTGAGTTAAGCAGCGCCAAACTGCAGGCTGGCGCCGATTATTTCGCCCGTTTACAAATAAACGCCAAGCAAGGGCCGGAATTATTGATCCAAACTGCGCAAGGCCCGGTGCGTCTGCCACTGCAACAACTCCCAGCCATCCCCAGCGGTGTTCCGTTAGTGCTGCAAATGCAACCGCTGGCCGATGGTGGGGTGCAGCTACAAGTTAAAGTGCTGGCAGGTGTCGCAACAGAGGTACCGCTTAGCAGCGCACAGCTGCGCCTATTACAGGACCCAAAACAGCTGGCGTTATTACAACAGCAGCTTAGTCGTGGTGAAGCACCGCCACAACTGGCCGGCGAGCCATTTAAACTACCTGCAGGCATCACGACTACGCCGCAGACCGTCACACTGCAACTGTTAAACCAGTTAACCAAAAATATTGCCGCGAGCAAAAGCCCGGCCGGTAGCCTGAGTATTCTGCCGATTGCCGCCGAGCAGCAACTGCAGTTAAGTCAGAAAGACTTGTTGAAGCCCTTGCCATGGCAAACCTCTGCCACAGAGCGTCCGGCAGCGGTAAATCTGAATAACAGCACTGGCGTTGCCGAGCAGGGTTGGCGGCAACTGTTACCTTTACTTAGCAGCAGCCCGGCGCGGCTGGCGGCACTGCCGGAGATGCCACCGGCTGTCGTTGCCCTGCTACAACAGATCAGGCAAGCACAACCGGATGGGCAACGCGTTTTAACTGTCGCGGAAGTGCAGCAGCAGTTACAGGCGGTGCTGCAATTTCAACCGCTGCAATTGCAGCCCAACACCAGTACCGGCGCCGGTACCCTGGCTATTGCCATTCAGCTATTGCTGGGGCATTTGTTGCGACCACCGTCAGCGCAAGCATCCCGCAGCAATAGTGCCACTCAGACTATGGCGCAGCAGATCGGTCAGTTGGATAGTCAGCAAGCCAGTCAGCTGCTGCGGGCACTGGGCAGTCACAGTAGCTTGCTGCAGTTATCGCAGTTACAAAATGCCGATCTGCCACAGCTGCAATGCCAGTGGTTTATTCCACTGGCATTGCAGCAACAGCAGGAAAGCCGGATCAGCGAGATCTTACTGGAACAACGGGAAGCGAAAGAGAAGAACGGCGCTGGCAAACAAAAACACTGGCAACTGACGATGAAGTTTGATTTGGGGCACTATGGCCAATTATTGGTAGTGGCTAAGCTGGCGGCGCAGGATCTGCAGTTACAGTTTTATACCGATCAGCCCGCCGCGCTAAAACAAGCAGAAAAATTTTTACCGCTGCTAACCGAGCGCTGTCAGGCGCAGGGGCTCAATGTCAGCCAGGCGGCTTGCCAGCTTGGGAAAATTCCCGACACCCTTGGCAGCCGCCGTACCAGCCTGATCGCCACTCAGGCCTGACTTATCCACAGCACTCCGGTACCGGTCTGACCAATTAGAACAGTAAGTTTTTACCAAAATAAATGGTCGAGACGGTATTCACAAAAATAATTAACAGGATCAGTGGGATAAAAGTACCTAGAGAGAAGTTAACGTATTTTTGCAGCACTGTGCCGGCAAAACCGGGATTACCGTCGGCGATTTCTTTATCCAGATTGTGTGCTTTCCAGCGGTAAACCACAAACAGACACAGCAGGAAACCGTTTAACGGCAAAATGGTCTCGTAGAACATATCGTAAACCAGATCGAAGAAAGATTTGGTGTTGCCACCGTAGCTCAGGATATTGCTTAGCCAATCTATGCGGCCGAACGACAAAGCAGATACTACCGCCAATGCCACCATTACCGCACCTAGGGTGTAAAGCGCCTTGCGGCGGCTTAAGCCTTTACCGTCCATCACACTAGCCACCGGTACTTCGATAATGGATACCAGTGAGGTCATGGCAGCAAAAAACACCAGTAAGAAAAAGAATGCGGCGACAAAAGAAGCACCGAAATAACCAATATCCGCCTGTAAAGCCAGGAAAATTTTTGGCAAAAACATAAAAATCATGCCGATACTGGACTCGGATAACTCGGCGATTTGAATGTCAGGATTAAACGAAAATACTGCAGGCAGGATCAGCAGGCCGGAACAAGCGGCAACTAACAACGATAAACCTGCCACGGTTTTACCGGCTGAGACGATATTGTCATGCTTTTGGATATAAGAGCCATAAGTAATCAGGATGCCCATTGCTAGTGATAACGAGAAGAATGCCTGCGCCAGGGCACCATTTAGGACTTCACCGGTAAGCTTAGTAAAATCCGGGATTAGGAAAAACTTCACGCCTAACATGGCGTTATCTAGTGTCAGCACGTAAATGACCAGTGCAATTAGCATGATAAACAGTGCCGGCATTAATACCGTAGTCGCCTTTTCGATACCCTTTTTGACACCACCCTGCAGAATTAAAAAGGTTAAGCCGACCACCAGCGCCATATACACAAAGAGTTCATTACTGTTAATAAAGACACCGAAACCCTCAGGATCCGCCAGTTGGTCGAGCTGGCCTAACACGGCTTTACCAAGATAACCGGCAATCCACACCGTGATCACCAGATAAAACACTCCAATCATAAAGGGCGTAATCACCGATAACCAACCGACAGTACGCCAGGCGCGGTTTTGACCAATTTGGGTGTAAGCACCAAGTGGGTTTTGCCGGGTGTGACGCCCCAGGCTCATTTCGGCCAGCATCACGGGTAAACAAATAAAGAACACAAAAATCGCGTACATGATAAGGAAGGCGGCACCGCCATTTTTACTGGCCATTACCGGAAAGGCGACCAGATTACCGATACCAACGGCGGAGCCGGCCGCGGCCAGAATAAAGCCAAGGCTGGAACTGAATTGTTCACGTTTCATGCGTGGGTGGACTCCCTGAATGGATTTTTTTAGTTATTGTTAGAAAAAGCGCCTTCATGCTAACAGTCTGTGCCGGGAAATCCTAGCCCGACCTGCCGGCCTGAATTGGTTTTAACGCACAAATCTGCTAAGGTGCAGCCAGAATTTCTAGCGTAGCGAGTTTTAACATGTTCTATATGATTTATGCCGAAGATGCGGCCAATAGTCTGGAAAAACGGTTACAAGCCCGGCCGGCGCATTTAGCCCGCCTGGAGCAATTAAAAACGGAAGGTCGGCTGCTAATGGCAGGCCCGCTGCCCGCCGTTGATTCAGACAATCCAGGCGAAGCCGGCTTTACCGGCTCTCTGGTGGTGGCTGAATTCCCATCGTTAGCAGATGCAGAAGCCTGGGCCGCGGCAGACCCGTATTGGGCAGCAGGCGTTTATGTTAAGGCGACTGTTAAACCCTATAAAAAAGTCTTGCCTTAACTGCTTCGTTTTTTAGCCAAAGGATTGCTTATGAGCTCTTATATTTTGCTAACCGGCGGTGCCGGTTATATCGGTAGCCACACGGCACTGTGTTTGTTGCGTGCTGGTTATAACGTGATTAGCTTTGATAATTTTAGTAATAGCTCGGCAGAGTCGCTAACACGTGTCGAACAACTGGCGGGTAAATCACTACTCAGTATCAATGGTGATATCCGCGATCAGGCCGCGCTTACGGCAGTATTCAGTCAGTATAAAATCAGCGCGGTGGTTCATTTCGCTGGTTTAAAGGCGGTAGGAGAATCGACCGAACTGCCATTGCATTACTACGACAATAACGTCGCTGGCACTGTCACCCTGTGCCGGGTGATGCGGCATTTCCACGTCAAAAAGCTGGTGTTTAGCTCTTCGGCGACGGTTTATGGCGATGCTAAAGAAGTGCCTATTAGGGAGACTTCGCCACGCTCGGCTACGAATCCTTACGGCCAGAGTAAGCTGATGATCGAGCTAATTCTGGAAGACTTAGTAAAAGCCGAACCGGACTGGTCTATTGCCCTGCTGCGCTACTTTAACCCGGTCGGCGCCGATGACAGTGGCCAGATCGGCGAAGATCCTAATGGCATCCCGAACAATTTAATGCCGTTTATTTCTCAGGTCGCGGTGGGCAAACGCCAACAACTCAGTGTGTTTGGTAATGATTACCCAACCAAAGATGGTACCGGCGTACGCGATTATATTCATGTCGTGGATTTAGCCAATGGTCATTTAAAGGCGCTGCAATATCTGGAACAGAGCAAAGGTATAGAGGCGATTAACCTCGGTACCGGCGTTGGCTACAGCGTGCTGGATATGGTTAACGCCTTTAGCGAAGTGAATCAGGTAGCGGTGCCGTATCAGATTGCGCCGCGTCGCCCCGGTGATATTGCGGTCTGTTATGCTGAGCCAACTAAAGCGCTGACTTTACTGGGTTGGAAAACAGAGAAAACGCTGGACGATATGGTCCGCGATACCTGGCGCTGGCAGAAACAAAACCCCAACGGCTATCGCAGCTAGCTGGTCAGACCCTGCTCTTACCAAAGAAAAGGGAGACCTGTGGATAAACTGGTCGGGCCGGTACCGGAGTGTGGATAAACTGGTCAGACCCTGCTCTTAGCAAAGAAAAGGGAGACGTGTGGATAAGTTTAGGGGGTGATAAGGCCCAGCTCCAAAGCCAGTAATACCGCTCGGGTGCGATCCCGCACCCCCAGCTTACTTAAAATGGTTGAGCACTGGTTTTTTACTGTGCCTTCAGATTTAAACAGCGCGCTGGCAATTTCTTTATTACTGTAGCCAGCCGCCATCAGCCGCAAAATCTCTAACTCTTTATCAGTTAGCGGCTCGGGCAACACCGGCTTGCGGTACTGGGTATCGCTACTGCCAGGTAGTTGCTGCAACAAGCGCTCGGTTATAGTGGGCTGAAAACAGCTGCCCCCGGCCGCCAGGCTCTCAATGGCTTTGATGAGCGTATCAAGCGACACATCCTTTAATAAAAAGCCACGGGCCCCAGCTTGCAGGCTTTGCAGCACTAACTCATGGTCGTCAAAGGTGGTCAATACCAACACCGGCGTGTCGCTGCCGGCTGCTTTCAAGGCTTTAATGGCGGCGATACCGTCCATTTTCGGCATTGACAGATCCATCAGGATCACTTGCGGCCGGCAGCTTTGCCACAGCGCCACCACTTCACTGCCATCACAGGCTTCACCGACTACTTCGACCTTGCCGGATATCGCCAGCAAGCTACGAATGCCATCGCGGATCAGTTTTTGGTCATCGACTAATAGCACCTTAAACATTGGCCACTCCTGCCTGAGGTAACCAGATCTGTAACGCCAGGCCACCGGCATCAGCGACAAGATGTAGTTTACCTCCACATTCGGCAACGCGCTCGCGCATGCCAATCAGACCATTACCGGGCTGCCAGCTTGCCTTTAGCTGACCATTGTCTTTAATTTCCAGAGCGATGCCCTGCTCTGCCTCCCTGGCATGGATCCACAAGCGGCTGGCATTGGCATGCTTCAAAGTATTACTAATCGCTTCCTGCGCCAGATACTGTAGATGCTGAGCCTGGCTTAGAGAACTGGCTTTTAGCTTGGGGGCAATATCCAGTTCAACCTGCAAGCTTTCCGGCAAATGCTGCAACAAGGGGGTAAATAACTGCTGTAAATCCAGCTCGGAACTGTCGCGCATGGCAGATACTGCCTCGCGCACATCAGAAAGTAACAATCTGGCCAGTTGCAGACTTTTCTCTACCTGTAATTTGGCCTCGCCATCGCACTGATAACTGGCAATCTGTAGCTGTATTGTCAACGCGGTCAAATGATGCCCCAATAAGTCGTGCAGATCGCGGGCGATCCGATTACGCTCCTCCGCGCGTGACGCCAGCTGCAATAGCTGTTGTGCCGCCAGCAGTTGGCGATGCTTTTCTGTTAATTCAGCACGCGCCTCAGTCTCAGCTTTGATTGCTGCCTGCATCAGTACCGCAAATAAATGAAAGCTGCCGTACAGGGCTGCGGTGATCCACAGGCTGCGCTGTTCCAGATAGGCCTGTAAGCCAAACCACAGCACCACTATGCCCAGAGTCAGTAGCAAAGCCAAACGCTGCGATATCAAATGTGGTAGCAAACAGACCCAGATAATGGTCAGGATGGCCAGATAATCGAAAATAGCGGTCGGTAATAACCACTGTAAGGCAAAGGCACAGAGCAGTGGCAACGGTAGTAACCAGCGACCATAGCGGCCACCAAGACCCAACGGGTGCTGCTCCTGCGTCAGTAAGATAAAGCTGATGCCATAGACTAACAACAGCAGGCCTGCTGGCAGCAGAGGCTGCGGTGCAGGCAGCCGTAACAGCAGCATCAAAGTGATACCGGATACCAGTAGCCAGGTCAGGATGCCGGCCAGGGTTGCCAGCGGAAAATGGTATTTCATCGGCTTATTATGACGCTTGTCTTAACGAGTGCAATAGGCCAAAAGTCATGTTCGAAAATCCTGACTTCCGGCACCTGCGATCGGGCAACTGCAGGCGTAAGCTGAATTTGTTTTCAGCCTAAGGAGGCGTTAAATGAACTACTTACATACAACTCTACTTTTTCTGCACATTTTATTGGGCGCTATTTGCCTGATGCTGTTTTGGGTGCCGGTCGTCAGTGCCAAAGGCAGTATGCTGCACAATACGGCTGGTAAGCTTTACTACAAGATGATGTTATTCATTGCAGGCTCCGGGGTGCTGATGTGCCTGATGGTGTTATATAGCCCCATCATGGTTTATGGTCAGAATCCGAACTGGACAGTGGCACAGCTGGAGAGATTTATTTCAGAGCGGCGTGTGTTTTCCTTCTTTTTATTACAACTCAGCTTATTGACCTGGGTGACAGTGCGCCATGCCTATGGTGTGCTGAAAGTAAAAGCTGAGCTGGCACAGCTACGGGTATGGTCTTATCAGGGACCGGTATGGGCGTTGCTGGTCGGCAGTGTTGCGCTGGCAATAGTCGGTTTTGCTGCCGGTGATTTGTTATCAATCATCTTTAGCGGTGTGGGGGCTATGACAGTGCTTGGGATTTTGCGTTATATCCGTCAACCCACTTTGCAGCCGCGGCAATGGATTATTGAGCACTTTACTTCAATGATTGGCACCGGTATCGCGCTTTACACTGCCTTTTTTGCTGCCGGTGGCCGCCGCTTACTGGCCGAAGTGCTGACTGGTCAATGGCAAGTGATTAGCTGGATTATCGCCCCGGTGATGGGTATCAGTGCCATTATGCTGTTTAAGCGCCACTTTAGCCGCAAATTCCGTGTCGGCAACTAACTTATCCACACGTCTCCCCTTTTTTTGGAAGAGCAGGGTCTGACCAGTTTACCCACACGTCTCCCCTAATTTTGGGGGAGCAGGAGTCTGACCAGTTATCGTGACTTCGCTTTGACAGTCACACCGCAAATCCCCTAACATCGGCCATCTGTATCTTAAGATGGCTATAACAATGACAATATCGCTACAAGACAAGGTTATCTGGATCACCGGTGCGTCAGGGGGCATCGGTGAAGCTTTGGCAAAGCAATTTGCTAGAGCCGGCGCCAAGGTGGTGCTGAGCGCCCGCCGCAGAACAGAGCTTGAGCGCGTTCAGCAAAGTTTGCCGCATCCAGAACGGCATTTAACAGTGCCGTTGGATGTTTGCGATGAGCATGCTCAGCAGCAAGCGCTTGATCAGATTATGCATCACTACGGCCGGCTGGACTGGCTGATCAATAACGCCGGGATCAGTCAGCGCGCGCTGGTGATGGATACCAGCAGCGACACGGATCGCAAAATTATGGAAATAGATTACTTTGCTCAGGTGGCGCTGAGTCGGCGGGTATTGTCGGTGATGTTAAAACAAGGCGCCGGCCAGCTGGTGTTTATCTCCAGTGTCGCCGGTTTAGTCGGTACCCAATACCGCGGCAGCTACTCTGCTGCTAAGGCAGCGCTGCACTTATGGGCCAATAGCGTGCGGGCCGAGCTGTATAACCAGGGTATTCGCGTGGCGGTGGTTTTCCCCGGCTTTGTGAAAACCGCGGTATCAATGAATGCACTAACCGGCAGTGGCGAAGCGCTCGGTAAAATGGATGATGCCCAGGCAAAAGCCATGACTGCCGACGAGTTTGCGACAGCAACACTCAAAGCATTGCGCAAAGGTAACAGTTATATTGTTATCGGCGGCTTTAAAGAAAAGCTGGCGGCTTACATCGCCCGGCTATCACCTGAGTTGCTGTACCGGCTGATCCGCAAAAGCAAGGTGCGTTGAGGCGGGTAACTGGTCGGTCCGGTACCATTTTTAAGCAGAAAGTGCTGTGGATAAAGTGGTCAGACCCTGATTATCCTGAGAGCCAGGGTCTGCTGTGAATAATTAGCCTCTACCTTCTCGGGTTGGGGTTTTGCCGGTTGGCTGCCGCTGTGTGCTGTTGCCTCTACCCGCCTGACCTTTAGTCGCAGTCGGTTTTTTGGCCGGCTCTGCCCGGTTGGGTTTTGCGCTGGGTTCAGTTTTTTTAGCGGGCGTTTTTTCGGCAATTTGATGCTTACGCACGGCCCGTTTCATGCTAGCCAGGCGGCGACGCCGCTCAGTGCGATCTTCCGGTTTTACCAGCGTGGCCACTTCATCTTTTAACCCGACCAGGTTACGCAGATAGTTGACTTCAGCAAGGGGATATTCGGTATAACCACCAGCAGGTAAGTGCTTAGGCAACAACAGATCACCATAGCGTACCCGGATCAGCCGGCTAACGACCGCGCCCTGAGATTCCCACATCCGGCGTACCTCACGGTTACGGCCTTCAGTAAGCACCACATGGAACCAGCGGTTAATCCCCTCGCCCGGCAGCGCTTTAATGCGTTTAAAGTTAGCTTTACCGTCTTCCAGTTCCACCCCGGTGCGCAGACGCTGGATCATGGCATCGTTAATCTCACCGAAAACCCGCACCGCATATTCGCGCTCGACTTCAAATTTAGGGTGCATCAGGCGGTTAGCCAGCTCACCGTCAGTGGTGAACAACAGTAAACCTGAGGTATTGATATCCAACCGGCCGATGGCAATCCAACGTGCGCCCTTGATATTCGGTAAGCGCGAGAATACCGTGGGCCGCCCTTCCGGATCGGTACGCGAACAAATCTCGCCCTCGGGCTTGTGATAAGCCAGTACCCGGCAGACTTGCTGCTCTTCGCTTGCCACCTGCACCGGATGACCATCAACGCGGATCGCCTGAGTCGGGGTAACCCGATCACCCAGGCTAGCCGGTTTACCATCCACGGTCACGCGGCCACGACTGATGTAGTCTTCCATTTCGCGGCGCGAACCGATGCCGGCCCGGGCCAAAACTTTCTGTAATTTTTCACTCATTAGTGGAGCTCTCCTGTCATCCCGACGGTGGTTAATAATTCCGCTTCTGCCGGTTGCAAGGCTGCAAACTCGGCTAATGGCGGTAATTGGTCTAAATGGCGTAAGCCAAAGTAATCTAAAAAGGCCTCAGTAGTGGCATAAAGCCCGGGCCGACCCGGTACTTCTTTGTGGCCGACCACCTTGACCCAGCCGCGTTCGGTCAATGTGCGCATAATCTGGCTACTGACCGATACGCCACGAATTTGTTCAATTTCACCGCGGGTAATGGGCTGACGATAAGCAATTAAGGCTAAAGTTTCCAGCACCGCACGCGAATAACGCGGTGAACGCTCGGGCCAGAGTCTGGCCAGCGGTTCGCTTAATTCAGGGCGGGTTTGAAACCGGTAGCCACTGGCCGTTTCCATCAACTGGATGCCACGGGCACTGTAATCGTCCTGCAGTTGTTTCAGACATTGTAGCAGCCGTTTCGCGCTGACGTTAAAGCCCTCCAGCACGGTAGCTTGCAATTCGGCGCGGCTAAGGGGCTTTTCGGCAGCAAAGATCGCGGCTTCGACAAGTTGCAGTAATTGAATGTCGTTAATTTTCTGCGCCATTATGCCTCACTTAGCGCCAGTTTGACATGAATTTGTGCATAAGGCGCCACCTGGATCAGCTCTACCAGCTTTTCTTTGGTTAGCTCCAGGATTGCTAAAAAGGTCACTACCACGCCTTCCCGGCCTTCAGTTAAGTCAAAGCACTCAGCGAACTCCAGATAACCCTGCCGCTGCTGCAGTAAATCCAGAATACGGCTCATCCGCTCCCGGGTCGACAGATGTTCACGCTGAATATGATGATGCGCCAGCGCCTTGCTACGCTTGACTATGTCATTTAAGGCGCTGATCAGCTCAGTGAAATCCACATCCGGTAAAATCAATAACGGGCTGAAATTATCAGCCAGGCTGGCCTGGGCAGTAAAATAGTCGCGCTCATCGCGCGGTAAGACATCCAGATCGGTCGCTGCCTGTTTAAAGATTTCATATTCCTGTAAGCGGCGCACCAGCTCGGCGCGTGGGTCGTGCTCATCGTCTTCCAGGTTAGTGATTTTCGGCAACAGCAGGCGCGATTTAATTTCCGCCAGCATAGCGGCCATTACCAGATATTCGGCTGCCAGCTCGAAATTCAGCTCCTGCATCAGCTCAATATATTCCATATATTGCAGGGTAATTTCGTTTACCGGCAAATCGACCAAATCAAACTTATGTTTGCGAATTAAATACAGCAGAAAATCCAGTGGCCCCTCAAAGGTATCCAGCAGAACTTCAAGCGCATCTGGTGGAATATAGAGATCTTCCGGCCGCTCCAGTACCGCCTCACCGCGGACAAAGGCCAGCGGTAACGGCTGTTGTATCGTTAACGGCGGTAGCTGCTCAGCCATCTTAGATCAGGACTTATCCAAACGGCCGGCTATCGCCACGGCCCTGACGAATAATCTGCGGTGCGTCTTCCGATAAGTCGACCACTGTGGTTGGGTCTTCACCGATAATGCCGCCATGCAGAATCAGATCGACCTGCCGCTCCAGCTGATGCCGCATCTCATCCGGATCACTCTCGGCAAATTCCTGACCGGGTAAAATCAAACTGGTGGTCAATAAAGGCTCGGCCAGCTCTTCCAACAGCGCCAGCGCGATTTTATTTTCTGGAATGCGCAGGCCGATGGTCTTCTTCTTTTCATTTAACAGCCGACGAGGCACTTCTTTGGTGCCGCGTAAAATAAAGGTGTAGGCACCGGGGGTGTTATTTTTAATCAGTCGAAAGGCGGTGTTTTCCACCTTGGCATATACCGACAACTCCGACAAATCGCGACACATCAGTGTAAAGTGGTGTTCACCGCTGACCTGACGGATTTGCATAATGCGATCCATAGCGGTTTTATCGCCCACATGACAGCCAAGCGCATATCCACTGTCGGTTGGGAAAATCACCACACCGCCTTTCTGGATAATTTGCACCGCTTGCTTTAACAGACGCTGCTGCGGGTTTTCCGGGTGAATATGAAAAAACTGGCTCATGTTGGCGTATCCATGCTGATAGTTGATGCAGCGGACTTGGCCGCTGTACGGTTTAGTTCTGACTCTGGTTCTGCCTGGGGTTCTGCTTTGGATTCTGAGACTGCGCGTTTCGAGCTCAGGCCCCAGCTGGCCCAAACGGGCGTGACGTCGTCTGGTAAATATAGATGCTTTCCGAGTTCATTCCAAGCTGTTGGTTGATGAAAATCTGAGCCTACAGAAGCAGTTAGCTGATGTTGCTGGCAAAGCGCCCATAGCTCGCGCCGCTGCACCGGCGTTTGCTGCGGGGAAATAATTTCCATCGCATCGCCGCCGGCTGCTGCAAAATCGGTGACCAGGCGCTTTAAATAGCGGCCGTTCAGGTTGTATTTTAACGGGTGCGCCAGCACAGCCTGGCCGCCGGCATCATGGATCCATTGCACTGCACTGGCTAAATCGACCCAATTATTGGGTACATAGCCGGTTTTGCCGCGTGCCAGGTACTTTTTGAATACCGCATTCATCGAATCGGCACGGCCGGTTTTCACCAGAAAGCGCGCAAAATGACTGCGGGTAATGGCGCCGTCGCCAACCTCTGCCAACACTGCCTCTAATGCGCCCGGAATTTGCGCTTTTTCCAGCCGGCGAGCCATTTCCTCGGCCCGCTCCAACCGCCGCTGTTGTTGTGACGCCAACCGCGCCAGGAACTGTGGGCAGTCCGGCTTGATATTTAAACCGACAATATGAATTTCAAACTCATGCCAGGCGGTAGAAATTTCTACACCGTTAATCAGCGTTAGCGGTGCCTGATTTTCTGTCAGCCAGTCCGCAGCCTGCGGCAAGGCACTCACCGTATCGTGGTCGGTAATAGCCAGCACATCCAGATTGCAGCTGATTGCCCGCGCCAACAGCTCAGCAACCGGCAACAGGCCGTCTGAGTGGTTAGTGTGGCTATGTAAATCGATTTTCATGCGTTCCCCTATTCAGGGGGCTATTGTCTCATAGATAGCGCTAAAGCCAAACCGCTTCAGGGCGTTTCGGCGGCTTTTAACATCTCACTTAGTCGCTGCCGTATATCCTTTAGTATCTCTGGTACCGGATCGGTTTTATCTATTACAACCGTGAAATACATGGCTTCACGTACTTTTTTAACTGCAGTGATAAAGTCCAGTGCCTGCTCTGGTGTGATGTGGTCACTTTTGCTTTGATAATGATGTACAGCTGTGATGCTATAAGCGCTGGTCTCTACTTGCCGCAGGTAAACAAAACCTGAGTTATCGATTTCTAACTGTAAATCGCCCAATTGCCATTGGATCGGGCTTGCCAGATCGAAATGGATCCGGTGTTGTACCCGGACGTTGGGCTCGATATAAAGTGGCATTTTACGCCGCGTATTTTTCGGTAACTGCGTAAAGCGCTCCAGAAAGTCGCCAAACAGCGACAACTCCTGCCTTGGTTCATTCTCATCCCAAAAATTGTCTATGATAAAGCTGGCAACTACCTGTACCTGATTGCTCTGTTTATCGTCTGATATAACGGGGTGTTCAACTAAATCAGCACCAGGATATTGCCGCTGGTAAACCCGTTCCAAATGACTCGCATATTCGGTCAGGCCATGTTGGTCCAGCATACCTCGGAAGGACTCAGCTTCGTATTGCTGGTAACTAATAGCTACTTTTAGCATAACGGGGTCGCCTACAGCACCGAGTTGATACCGCTCTTCTGATTCAATGATGCCATCCACACTGCTCGGCATCGGTATTGCCGTAAGGGTTGTTACGCCCTCTTTAATTAACAATGCTTGCTGAAAATACTGACGGCCTTTTTGCTCCAGAGTACCATATTGTTGGCTGCGGGTTCCGTCCAACCAATAGTCTTGGCCATTTAACGGCAAGTAGGTAATAACATGGTCAAATGCGATGGGGCCTGGTAAGCGGTGTTGAATCTGACCGCGCGTTGCACTTGAAACCAGAGCTGGATAGGCTTTGATGCCACCGGCTGCTAGCAAGGCAATCATCAGGGTGGTTTTATCTTTGCAATCGCCATACTTACGGGAAAACACCGTGTTGGGGGAAAAAGGTTGATGGCTATTCAAGCCTATTTCTATGCCAAAGTAACGAATGTCGTTCTGTACGTAACGGACAACTTTAGCGACATAGTCCTCCTGTGAACGGCTTTCTGCTAACCAGGTTTTCACTAACAGCTGTAACTCGCTATGCAGAGGTTCATTAAATTGATAGAGCGGCATCGCCCAGGCTACCACGTCCTGCCAACGACCAAACTCATTGAACTCGATAAAGTCATAGGGCATAAACCACTGCGGGTAGTTATCTTCTGCCTTTACTGCGGCAATATCACTCTGTTGCCACCGATACTCGTAGTGATTGCCAAGCTTACGTTGTTGCGGGATCACTGCGGCTTGATTGCTATAATAAGCCAGTTTTTCTGCGCTAGATAAGACTCTAAGCTGTAACTGCTGCACGGCGACAGACCAATTTAATGGGAAATAAACCGAGCGCTTGCCGCCATAGATCGGGTTGGTGCCGGTAATAGAGTATTGAATATCAAGCCTGTCACCCGGCTGCATGTCGCTTAGCAGCACCATGGCAGTAACATAGCCAGTATAGATCTGCCGTTCATGCTCTTGTTCGCGCTGCACCAAGCGAATATCGGCAATACCTAGTTGCTCTTTTGTGTCACCGTTGCGGGTTAACCGGATACTATGAAAAGTAAGTTGCTGATATTCAGGTGCGAAGCTGACCTGATACTGCGATGCTTGCTCTACCCCTTTACGGGTATTGGCCTGCATAGCGATATGGGAATAGGCTACCGGTTCTGTATTCAACCAATTGATTTGTTCATCAACAAGCAAATAGCTGACCGGTTCACTGGTTTCAGGCCTGGCCTGCTGCGTCGGTGAAGTCGTAACCCAGGCTGGTACCGGTTGCTGCTGATAGCTAAAGCCTGCAGTATTGGCATT
This sequence comes from Alishewanella jeotgali KCTC 22429, assembly GCF_000245735.1. Lineage (GTDB taxonomy): Bacteria > Pseudomonadota > Gammaproteobacteria > Enterobacterales > Alteromonadaceae > Alishewanella > Alishewanella jeotgali. The sequence continues at coordinate 7,494 of NZ_AHTH01000051.1, read as the reverse complement.
GGCAGCAGCCTGCCAGACGAGCGACAGTAAAAGTATCAAAAAAAACCGCATTCGTTATTCCTTGTCTTCCCTGATTACGCTTTGTGAAAGCAGTATCGGCTAGTCAGTAGGTATAATACCTTAACAAAATCAGCACAATTTAATTTTGGATTCAGCTTATGCCGGAAGCGTCGGGTTTGGCAAGTTACTACTCCGAAATAACCGCTTCGAATATAAAAGTAGATTATAGAGAACTAGCAGCGGTGTATTGCCGTAACGGTGTGTACGAAGATTAAAAAGGAATCTGCAGATGTTTCGCTGGTTAAAACCCGATCCGGTAAAAAAATTACGTAAGGCCTACGATCAAAAACTCGAACAGGCGATGTACGCCCAGCGCAATGGCGATATGCGTTTATTTGCCGACCTGACGGCAGAAAGCGAGGAGCTTTGGCAGAAAATTGAGCAGTTGCAGCAACAACAAGCTGCCAACCAATAGAGCCGTCCAGACTTTTATACGTTTTTCTTTCTTGTTTTTGTGATTAAGGGCTTGACGCCAAGCCCGATTCGCGGTTTTATGTAGACGTTCAAGAATAAGGTAGTTAAAGCCAATGCAATTTCTAACAACGTTTTCACTGATCAACTGGTGGTGGCACATTCCCAACGGGCGTGTGTAGGCGTTGTATTCGCTTTAGAAACCCAGGCCCGTTTCCCCCGAAACGGGCTTTTTTTTGGGCGCAGTTTTGGGGTTAGCCGGCGACAAACCAATAGCAACAGGTTAACCAACTAAAAATTAAGGAAAATTATTAAGATGATTTTCAGCCATATCACAGACACCCCAGGCGAGGTGGCCAGTATTGCGCTAACGTTGCCCTATCAGCGCGATGCCTTAGCGGCTTATGCCAGCCTGTGTCAGGCCGACCGCTGCTCACTGCTGCTGGAATCAGCCGAGATTGACAGCAAAAACAGTGTCAACAGCCTGATGCTGATCGACGCCGCACTGCGTATTGAGTGTAACGGCCAGCAGGTGAGTATTACGGCGCTAAGCAGCAACGGCCTTACCCTGCTGCCCTTTTTAGCCGACCTGCTTAGCCCCATCGCCACCCTCACTTATCCACAGCACTCCGGTACCGGTCTGACCAGTAGTTATCCACAGCACTCCGGTACGGAGGCGGTGCTGTTAGCAGAATTTGCGCTGCCAGATCCGCTATTGGATGAAGTCAGCCGTTTAACGCAGCCTAATCCGTTTAGTGCGCTACGTTTAATACAGCAGCAATTGCGCAGCCAGGGTGATGAACCCTTTGCTATCTTTTTAGGCGGCGTGATTGGCTATGATATGGTGGCCAATATCGAGCAATTGCCCGAGGTGCCGGTAAAAGAAAATCAGTGCCCGGATTATCTGTTTTATCTGGCCGAAACTGCACTGGTGATTGACCATAAAGCGCAGCAAAGCCGCTTAGTGGGCAATGTATTTTGCGGCGAGGCGGCTCCTGCCAACTGCTTTGCCATTGGAAAACGGCTAGAGCAGTTAAAACAGCAGCTACTGCATAGCCAGCCATTGGCTGTGGGGCAAGCCGCCAGCAGCAAAGAGATTGCGGTTGATATTAGCGACGCCGATTTTGAAACCCAGGTCGAAACGCTAAAGCAACATATTGTCGCCGGCGATATCTTTCAGGTGGTTCCGTCGCGCTGTTTCTCGCTGCCCTGCCCTAAGCCGCTGCAGGCTTACGCCAAGTTAAAACAGCTGAACCCCAGCCCCTATATGTTTTATCTGCAAGACCCTAAGTTTTGCCTGTTCGGCGCCTCACCGGAGTCAGCGCTAAAGTTTAATGCCGCCAGCCGCGAAGTGGAGATTTACCCCATCGCCGGCACCCGCCGCCGCGGCTTTGCCGCCGATGGCAGTATTGACCGCGATCTGGATAGCCGCATTGAGCTGGAGCTGCGCCAGGATGAAAAAGAAAAAGCCGAGCATTTAATGCTGGTGGATTTAGCCCGCAATGATGTGGCACGCATCAGCACGCCCGGCAGCCGTTACGTGAAAGAATTACTAAAAGTCGACCGTTATTCCTATGTGATGCACCTGGTATCGCGGGTGGTGGGTGAGCTAAAACCGGAGCTCGATGCGCTGCATGCGTATCAGGCCTGTATGAATATGGGTACCCTGGTGGGTGCACCTAAGGTAAAGGCGGCTGAGCTTATTCGCGGTGTCGAAGGTAAAAAACGCGGTTCTTACGGCGGTGCTGTTGGTTACCTGGCCGGTAACGGCGATTTTGACAGCTGCATTGTGATCCGCTCAGCTTATGTCACAGATGGTATGGCTTATATTCAGGCCGGTGCCGGGGTGGTGTTTGACTCAGTGGCGAAGCTCGAAGCAGAAGAGACACGCAACAAAGCGCAAGCGGTGATTAACGCTATTCAGGCGGCGGGGTATTAAGATGAGCCAGAACCTTAATTGCACAGTGTTTCTGCTGGATAATATCGATTCTTTTACTTACAACCTGGTGGATGAATTTGCACAGCTGGGCGTAAGCTTAAAGCTGTACCGCAATACTGTCCCGGCCGATTATATTTTTGAAAAAATGCAGCAGGAAAAAGGCCCGGTGCTGCTGGTGTTATCACCCGGCCCGGGGGCGCCAGCCGATGCTGGCTCAATGCCGGCGTTATTAAAGCGCTGTGCCGGGGTGTATCCGGTGCTGGGGATTTGCCTCGGGCATCAGGCTATCGTTGAACATTATGGCGGTGTGGTCGGCCGCGCCGGCGAAACCGTACACGGTAAAACCTCGGCGATTAGTCTGGCAGAGCATCCGGTGTTTAACGGTTTACCACGGCCTTTCCCGGTGGCACGTTATCACTCGCTAATGGCGACGACACTGCCAGAGCAGCTTACACAAATTGCCAATGAGCGACATATTCCGATGGCGGTGATTAACGAGACTGAGCGGATGCTGGGCTTTCAATTTCACCCTGAGTCGATTTTAACTACGCTTGGCAAGCCGCTGCTTAAGCAAAGTATCGAATATTTATTAAGGAGTTAAGAGCATGACAGATCTTAACAACACAGAGGCAGGGGTTTTACCGCTGGTGCAACAAGCGCTGACGGGTAAAGCACTTAGCCGCGAGCAAGCCGAGCAATTCTTTAGTGCTGTGGTAACCGGTCAGGTCGATCCACTGCATTTAACCGCCATGTTAGCCGCCTTGAAAGTACGCGGTGAAAGCAGCGCCGAAATAACCGGTGCAGCCAGTGCATTACTGCAAGCCGCCGCGCCATTCCCGGCTACGACCAAACCGAGCATCGACTGCTGTGGTACCGGCGGTGATGGCAGCAATACTATTAATATCTCCAGCACTGCCGCTATTGTCGCTGCCAGTATGGGATTGCCGGTGGTAAAACATGGCAACCGCAGTGTGTCATCACGTTCGGGCTCTGCTGACTTGCTGGAACGGCTGGGGCTGAATATTCAGCAAAGTCCACAACAGGCAGCCACTATGCTGGCCGAGTCGCAATGTACCTTCTTATTTGCGCCCTTGTATCACAGCGGCATTAAGCATGCGATGCCGGTACGCAATGCGTTGAAAAGCAGAACTATTTTTAACTTGCTCGGGCCTTTAATTAACCCGGCGCGGCCTGCTTTTCAGCTACTTGGCGTCTACGATCCGGCGCTGTGCCGGGTGATGGCCGAAGCCTTACAGCAACTGGGTACTGAGCGCGCCTGGGTGGTGCATGGTAGCGGCTGTGACGAAGTGGCGCTGCATGGCAATACTTATGTCTGTGAGCTAAAAGACGGTGCACTGCGCGAATTTACGCTTACGCCGGAAGATTTTGGCCTGAATATGACTCCTCTTAGTGCCTTAGCTGGTGGCGAGCCGGAGCAAAATGCGGCAGCGACGCTGGCCATTTTGCAAGGCCGTGGCGAAGAGCCCCACAATCAGGCAGTAGCAGTAAATGTGGCGGCGATGCTAAAAATTGCCGGTTTAGGCCAGAATTTAAAAGTGAACACCCGAGCAGTACTGGAACAACTGGCCAGTGGTAAGGCGATGGCGACCTTGGAAAAAATGCAGGAGTTAAGCCGTGGCTGAACTGGTATTACACAATAAAACCATTACCGGGGTACTGGCGAAAATCGTCAGCCATAAGTTAACTGAAGTCTCGGTTATGGCGGAAGAGAGGCCACTGGAACACTTTATCGCCGGCGTTACCCCGACCAGCCGCGATTTTCTGGCCGCTTTGCAGCAGCCTGGCGCCCGTTTTATTCTGGAGTGCAAAAAAGCCTCGCCGTCAAAAGGCTTAATTCGGCCGGATTTTGATCTTAGCGCTATTAGTCAGGTGTACAACCAATACGCCGACTGCATCTCGGTGCTGACCGACAGCGAGTTTTTTCAGGGCAGCTATCAGTATCTGGAGCAGATGCGCGCCTTATCTGACAAGCCGCTACTGCATAAAGACTTTATAATTGATCCCTACCAGATCTACGCCGGGCGGGCTGCCGGTGCCGATGCGGTACTGTTAATGCTGTCGATTTTATCACCCCAGCAGTATCAGCTGTTAGCAGCCATTGCCGCCGAGCTGAATATGACGGTATTAACCGAAGTCAGTAACGAAGAAGAAACCTTACAGGCGGTGGAGCTTGGCGCCAAATTAATTGGGATCAATAACCGCAACCTGCGCGATCTGAGTACGGACTTAAATACCAGCTTTCGCCTGCGGCAGCTGATCCCAGCTGATCGCACTGTGGTATCGGAGTCCGGCATTTATCGTAATCAGCAGGTACGAGAGCTGCTGCAGGTCGCTGATGCCTTTTTAGTTGGCAGCTCACTGATGGCTGAAGCCGATCTGGCAGCTGCCTGTCAGCGGCTGATTATCGGCGAGCATAAAGTCTGTGGTTTAACCCGAATTGAAGATGTTAAAGCGGTGGCTAAAGCCGGCGCTTACTATGGTGGTTTAATCTTTGCCAAGGCGTCACCGCGCTATGTGACACCGGAGCAGGCGCAACAGCTGGTTCAGGCCGCTAAACTTCGCTTTGTTGGCGTTTTTGTCAATAGCCCGCTAGCTGAAGTGGCTGAGCTGGCTAAGGCACTAGAGCTGGCGGCAGTGCAGCTCCATGGCGAAGAGGATGATGCTTACCTTGCTGCCTTGCGGCCGCTACTAGCGGCAGATTGTCAGATTTGGCAAGCCTATCGGGTGCAAAACCGGCTACCAGCGTTTAGCCCACTGGCCGATAGGATCTTGCTGGACAGTTTTCATGCCAGCCAGCATGGCGGCAGTGGCTTGAGTTTTGACTGGTCGCTACTGTCAGCGCTTAACAGCGCACAACCTATTATGTTAGCCGGCGGCCTTAAGCCGGATAACGTGGCGCAGGCGCTGGCCTTACCGGTGGCGGGGCTGGATTTAAACTCCGGATTAGAGAGTGCGCCGGGCATTAAAGATCACACTAAACTGGCGGCGGCCTTTAGCGCCATCCGTCATTTCGATTTTCAGAGCAAAACCAATACTAAGGGTGAGCAGAACTGATGAGTGAGTTAAAACTAAACCCCTATTTCGGCGAATATGGCGGCATGTTCGTGCCACAATTGCTGGTACCGGCGTTAAAGCAACTGGAAGCCGCCTTTGTCGAAGCACAGCAGGATCCGGCCTTTTTAGCCGAGTTTCAGCAATTGCTAACCGAATATGCCGGCCGGCCAACGCCGCTGACGCTAACCCGTAACTTATCACCTAACCCGCTGGTTAAAATTTACTTAAAGCGTGAAGACCTGCTGCATGGTGGCGCTCATAAGACCAACCAGGTGTTAGGTCAGGCGCTGCTAACCAAACGCATGGGTAAAAAAGAAGTGATCGCCGAGACCGGTGCCGGCCAGCACGGTGTGGCCACAGCGCTGGCGTGTGCGCTGTTGGGCTTAAAATGCCGCATCTATATGGGTGCTAAAGATATTGAACGCCAGCAGCCGAACGTGTTTCGGATGAAGCTGATGGGCGCAACCGTGATTCCGGTGACGGCAGGCTCCGGTACGCTAAAGGATGCCGTAAACGAAGCGATGCGCGACTGGTCAGCTACCTATGAAACCACGCACTATATGCTGGGTACCGCAGCTGGCCCGCACCCGTTCCCCACTATTGTGCGTGACTTTCAACGGATGATTGGTGAAGAAGCCAAGCAACAGATCTTAAAAGCCGAGGGTAAATTACCGGATGCGGTGATTGCCTGTGTCGGTGGTGGCTCTAATGCGATTGGCATTTTCGCTGACTTTATTGCTGAAGCTGGCGTCAAACTGATTGGCGTCGAACCCGGTGGCATGGGTATTAACACTCATCAGCATGGTGCGGCGTTAAGTACCGGCAGCTATGGCATTTTGCACGGTGCCTATACTGCCATTATGCAAACCAGTGATGGTCAGATTGAAGAGTCGTACTCGATTTCGGCCGGTTTAGACTACCCGGCGGTCGGGCCACAACATACCTATCTGCAGCAAAGCGGCCGCGCGCAGTACGTGGCGATTAATGATGATGAAGCTTTGGCGGCGTTCCAACATCTGGCCAAAGCCGAAGGCATTATTCCGGCGCTGGAAAGCTCGCATGCGGTAGCGCAGGCGTTAAAAATTGCAGCTGATGCCACAGAGCCAATGGTGTTACTGGTGAACTTATCCGGTCGCGGTGATAAAGACTTGGCGCACGTGCATAGCGTGTTAGCGGCGCAGCAGGGAGGAGTATAAGATGCAGCGTTATCAACAAATGTTTCAGCGGCTTAATAGCGAGGGTCGTGGCGCCTTTGTGCCCTTCGTGACCCTTGGTGATCCGAACCCTGAGCTGTCGTTTGAAATTTTAAAAGCCCTGGTCGATGGCGGTGCCGATGCGCTGGAGCTGGGTATTCCGTTCTCTGATCCTATTGCTGACGGCCCAACAATTCAAAATGCCAATATCCGGGCGCTGGCCGCTGGCGTCACGCCGGCAGTCAGCTTTGAGCTGATTGAAAAAATCCGCGCCTATGCCCCGGCAGTACCTATTGGTTTATTACTGTATTCAAACCTGGTAATGGCTAAAGGCATTACTAAGTTTTACGAGCAAGCGGCGGCTGCCGGCGTCGACTCGGTACTGATTGCCGACGTGCCGCTGCATGAGAGTAAGCTGTTCCGCCAGGCCGCGATGGCACAAAACATCGCGCCGATTTATATCGTGCCGCCAAATGTCGATGATGATGACCTGCGCGCAATCGCTTCTTATGGCCGCGGCTATACCTATCTTTTAAGTCGCGCCGGCGTGACCGGTGCCGAAACCAAGGCCGCGATGCCAACCTCGGAGCTGATCGCGCGCATTCGTGCTTATAATCCGGCACCACCACTGCTGGGCTTTGGGATCTCCGCGCCTGAGCAGGTAAAAGATGCGATCCAAAACGGCGCTGCCGGGGCAATTAGCGGTTCGGCTATCGTCAAACTGATTGAACAACACCAACACGAGCCTGAGCTACTGCTCACTAAGCTTCGCGACTTTGTCAGCAAGATGAAAGCCGCCACCTGATTTGATCCGCA
>NZ_AHTH01000052.1 GCF_000245735.1 Alishewanella jeotgali KCTC 22429 | reverse complement strand
AACCCGAAGTAGCCTTTCCAACCCAGCATATAGCGACGTAACCCAGCAATGACTTCACTTAGGCTGCGCCCTGTCTGTCGGCGTGTTAACTGCTTTACCCGTGTTTTGAAAACGCATCAGTGCCGCTTCAGATACCGCGCGTTTAACCTCGCCTCTTCGGGTTCGCCACAGGCTGTACCCTAAGAATTTTCGGCCAAACACGCTGCCTACCGCACTTTTGCTTTCATTCACTTGCAAACGCAGTTTCGCATAAAGCCTGCGCAGCCACGCCATCACCCGCTCTCCCGCTTTCTGACTGCGGACATACACATTGCAGTCGTCTGCATAACGGGCGAACCGATAGCCGCGTTGCTCTAAGGCTTTATCAACCTCATCCAGTAGCACATTCGCCAACAACGGCGAGAGCGGTCCACCTTGTGGTGTGCCTTCTTGGCGCGTTATCACCACGCCATTAGCCATGATGCCGGCGTTCAGATAAGCCCGGATAAGATGCAGTACGCTTTTATCGTCCAGCCGTTTGCTCAGTCGGTCCATCAGAATGTCATGGTTCACCCGGTCAAAGAACTTCGACAAGTCAACATCAACGACTATCTGGTAGCCTTCCTGCACATAACGTTGCGCGGCTAATACCGCGCTCTGGGCCCGTCTGCCAGGTCTGAAGCCATAACTGTGCTCACTGAACTGTGGGTCCAGTTTCGGTTGCAGTACCTGAAGTAACGCTTGTTGGATGAGTCGGTCCGTCACCGTTGGGACACCCAGCTCGCGCTCGGTGCCATCACTCTTCGGGATACCGACCCGGCGTACCGGTTGTGGACGATAACTGCCGTTTAGCAGCTGCGCTTTGATAGCCGGCCACTGCACCTTAAGGTGCTCTGCCGTCTGTGCTATCGTCAGACCATCTACTCCGGCGCTACCTTTGTTCGCTTTAATGCGTTGCCACGCTAAGCGCATGTTCTCCCTCGCAAGCGCCTGCTCAAGCAAGCTTTGCCCTGTGTGTTTGAACTGTTGTTGCGGGAATACCGTTTCATCACGGGTAGGCATCAACAAGGCTTCACCTTGCTTTTGCTTACCTCGCTCCAACTCTTTGGACATCTGATGCATGACGTTATTCATCAACAACGCGTTTCACACTCCTTCTCGTTCGGCCCTTCGTGTTATCCACTACTACGGCCTCTGCTGACTTCTCGCTCCGTATCACTACGTCGCCCTTTCAGGCATGAGGCGAGATCTCCCCAGGTAAGAACGCATTCCTTCACTGCACAACCGCCGGATTTACGTCACAAGCTTTGGCTACAAGAGCTTCGCAGAATTATGCCTGCTCGCCCTGCTCAGTCACGCCTCATATCCGATTCTTGTTCATCGGCTCGCAGTTTCGCTCCACGCTTCCTCCCCACAGTCCGTCGCCGTTCTGCAGTTGCGCTTCACTTCATTCGCTGTAGCCAGCTTATGGGAGGACTTGCACCTCCAAGAATGCGCCCATGCT
>NZ_AHTH01000053.1 GCF_000245735.1 Alishewanella jeotgali KCTC 22429 | reverse complement strand
GCCTTTTTAGAGAAACGCAAACCGGCTTGGCTGGCGGATTAAAAATGCGTCAGCTGCAGGTTGCGCAATGCAAAAAATAACAATAACTGGTCAGTAAACCCGTTAATTCAGCAGGATAAGGAAGTATGTTCCGTAAAATACTGATAGCAAACCGCGGCGAAATCGCTTGCCGGGTGATCGACACCGCACACAAGCTGGGTATTCGCTGTGTGGCGGTTTACTCCGAAGCCGACGCCAACGCCCGCCATGTGCGTCTGGCCGATGAAGCCTTTTTACTTGGCCCTGCCGCCAGTAAAGATTCTTACCTGCGGGCGGACAAAATCCTCGCTATTGCCAAACAAAGCGGCGCCGAGGCGATTCACCCTGGCTACGGCTTTTTATCTGAGAACGAAGACTTTGCCCGCGCCTGCGCTGAAGCAGGTGTAGTCTTTATTGGCCCACCGGTACCAGCTATCGAAGCCATGGGTTCAAAAAGCGCAGCCAAGAAAATTATGCAGCACGCCGGCGTACCGTTAGTACCGGGCTATCATGGCGATGATCAAAGTGATGCTACCCTGGCTGCTGAGTCTGCCAAAATTGGCTATCCGCAATTGTTAAAAGCTGCCTATGGTGGCGGCGGTAAGGGTATGCGCGTGGTCTGGAACGCCAATGAATTTGCACCGGCACTGGCCAGCGCCCGCCGCGAAGCCAAGGCCAGTTTTGGCAACGACAAAATGTTGCTGGAGCGCTACCTGACCAAACCACGCCATGTCGAAATTCAGGTGTTTGCCGACAACCACGGCAATGCGGTTTATCTGGCCGAGCGTGACTGCTCGATTCAGCGTCGGCATCAAAAAGTGATTGAAGAAGCACCGGCACCGAATTTTACCCCGGCACAGCGTCAGGCGATGGGTGAAGCGGCGGTAAAGGCCGCTCAGGCGATTGATTATCGTGGTGCCGGTACCGTCGAATTCCTGTTTGACGAAGACGGCTCCTTTTATTTTATGGAAATGAATACCCGGTTGCAGGTTGAGCACCCGGTCACCGAGATGATTACCGGTCAGGATTTAGTGCAATGGCAACTACTGGTCGCTGCCGGGGAAAAACTGCCGCTATCGCAACCGCAAATTCAGCTGGATGGCCATGCTATTGAAGTGCGGGTCTATGCCGAAGATCCGGATAACGACTTCCTACCTGCTACCGGTAAGCTGACCTACCTGCGCCAGCCAGAGCAAAGCCGGCATGTACGGGTGGACACCGGTGTGGTCGAACACGATGAGGTCACGCCCTACTACGATCCGATGATCGCCAAGCTGATTGTCTGGGATGAAAGCCGCGACCGCGCCATCAGCCGCATGCTGCGGGCACTGGATGATTACCGTATTGCCGGTGTTACTACCAACCTTGGCTTTTTAACCAGTTTGGTGGAACATCCGGCCTTTAAAGCAGCGGAGCTGGATACCAACTTTATCAATAAGCATCAGGCCAGTCTGTTTGCGCCGGCGCATAACCGGCAAAGCCAGGCGTTATTGCTGGCCGCACTTTATATTGTCAGTAAGCAGCAGGCACCCAGCTGTCAAACGGCCAGCAGCCCTTGGCAGTTCAGCCATGGCTGGCGGCTAAACGAAACCCCAAGCTTAAACCTGGAGTTAAAGCTGGGTGATGACAAGCAGCTGATTAACGTAGCGGCGCAGCAACAACACTATAGCCTGACGTTAAACGGTCAGACGCTGGATTGTCAGGCCAGTTTAAATGGCGATGAGCTCAGCGCTATCCTCGCCGGGCACCGGATGAAAGTGCGGGTTAGCCAGTATCAGGACACCATCAGTGTCTTTATCAAACATCAGCGCTACGACATTGTCTATCAGACCGAAGTCGCTACGGTTACCGATGCCGCCGATAACGCCGGCAGCTTAACCGCGCCGATGAACGGCACTATCGTTGCCGTGCTCTGTCAGCCAGAGCAGCAGGTGCAAGCCGGTGAAACACTGGTGATTATGGAAGCGATGAAGATGGAATATGCGATTAAAGCCCCTAAAGCCGGTACCGTCAATGCCGTATTTTATGCTGCCGGCGATCTGGTAAAAGATGGTGCTCAACTGGTGGACTTTAGCCCGGAGGAAGCATGAGTTTTCCCAAACAGGTCCGGCTAGTCGAAGTCGGGCCGCGTGACGGCCTGCAAAACGAAAGCAGCGTGAGCAGCAGCGCAAAAATTCAGCTGATTGATCTACTCAGTGCAGCAGGCCATCAGTATATCGAAGCCGGCGCCTTTGTCTCACCCAAGTGGGTGCCGCAAATGGCCGATTCAGCGGAAGTTTTTGCCGGGATAAAGCGCCATCACGGTGTGACTTACGCCGCGCTCACGCCAAATCTGAAAGGCTATGAAGCGGCCAAAGCCGCCGGCGCCACAGAGGTGGCGATCTTTGGTGCGGCTTCGGAAGCCTTTAGCCAGAAGAATATCAACTGCTCGGTGGCTGAAAGCCTGCAGCGCTTTGCGCCGGTACTCGAAGCGGCTAAAGCTGATGGTATCAAAGTGCGCGGTTATGTCTCTTGCGTGGTCGGTTGCCCTTATCAGGGTGAGGTTGCAGCATCTGACGTGGCTTTCGTCGCCAAAGCCCTGCTGGATATGGGCTGCTACGAAATTTCGCTGGGTGATACCATAGGTGTCGGCACCCCGGCTAAAGTCAATGCTATGCTGGACGCGGTGCTGGCAGTAGTGCCGAAGGAACAACTGGCGGTGCATTTTCACGATACCTATGGCCAGGCACTGACTAATATTTATGTGACGCTCAGTCGCGGTATAGCCGTGATTGACAGCGCGGTCGCCGGTTTAGGCGGCTGCCCATATGCTGCCGGCGCTTCGGGGAATGTCGCTACCGAAGATGTGGTGTATTTACTCAATGGTCTTGGCATTGCACATGGCGTAGATTTAACCCTGCTGGCGCAGGCCGGCTGGTTTATCACCCGCGAGCTGGGGAAGCAGCCTAGTTCTAAAGTAGGATTGGCGTTACAAGCCAAGTGCAGCCAAACTAGTTCATAACGCATCCATGCTGCTGTTACGAAAATTCTACCGCAGCCAAGTGCTTAACGAATATCGGTGAGTCATTACGACTCGCAAAAGAGAGTGAACGAGGCGGTAAACGCAGAGTACACTTTGCTCGGGGACCTGTTTGGCATGGATGCCAAACAAGAGCGTACAGGGAGGTATACACAGCGTGCCCCGACAAAGTTGTACGGCGTGTTTAGCCGCCGGATGCAAAGATCGATAATCTTCGATCGCTCAAAATAGCAGATTATAGATCGGTGCAACGCCCTTAGCTGGGTAGTAATTTTCTCCACCGGCTTCAAGGATCACATCCATGTGCCCTTTCAGCCTCCGCAGCATCCATGCTGCTGTTACGAAAATTCTACCGCAGCCAAGGGCTAAACGAATATCGGTGAGTCATGACGACTCGCAAAAGAGTGAACGAGGTGGCAAGTACGAAGTGCACTTTTTTGGGGACGTCTTTTTCATGGATAGAAAACAGGACCGCAAAAAGACACAGAGAAGAGCTTACTGATAAAAGAATAGCGAACGAGATGATGAGCATTCCGTGCACTTTGCAAGGGAATGTATTTTTCAGGGACGAAAAATGCACAAATTTGTCAGGAACAAATTTGAACAGCGGCACGCTGGCCCGAAGGGCAAACTTCAGGATGAAGTTTGTAACCGTAAGGGATGTATTCACAGCGTGTCCCGGCAAAGTTGTACGGTGTGCTCGTCATCGGATGCTCAGGACTCTAGCTGACCTATTGTCGATGAGTGCAACACCCTCAGTGGGACAGAAATAGCAAAGTATTCGTAAACGAAAATTGCGATAAAAACAGAGGACAACAAATGGCAGGGTTTAATAAAGTCGTACATAGCTACGAAGACGCCATGGCCGGCCTGACAGACGGCATGACCGTTATTGCCGGTGGCTTTGGTTTATGTGGTATTCCGGAAGGCCTGATTGCCCAGATTAAAAAAATGGGCACCAAAGATCTGACAGTGGTTTCAAACAACTGCGGCGTCGACGGCTTTGGTTTAGGCATTCTGCTGGAAGATCGGCAAATTAAGAAAATGATTGCCTCCTACGTTGGCGAAAACGCCCTGTTTGAAAAACAACTGCTTAGCGGCGAGCTGGAAGTGGAATTAACCCCACAAGGCACGCTGGCAGAAAAGATGCGCGCCGGCGGCGCCGGTATACCGGCATTCTTTACAGCCACCGGCTACGGCACGCCAGTGGCTGAAGGCAAAGAAACCCGCGAAATCAATGGCCGCCACTATGTTCTGGAAGAATCCATTACCGGTGATTTTGCCATAGTACGCGCCTGGAAAGCCGACCGTTACGGCAACCTGGTATTCCGTCATACCTCGATGAACTTTAACCCGATGGCGGCGACAGCCGGTAAAATTACCGTGGCCGAAGTCGAAGAAATTGTTGAGCCGGGCGAATTAGAACCCTCACAAATTCATACGCCGGGTATCTATGTGCAGCGCGTGATCAAGGGCAACTTTGAGAAACGCATTGAACGCCGTATGGTTCGTCAGGGTTAAGGAGACAACAATGGCTTTATCACGTGAACAAGTCGCCATGCGGGTGGCACAGGAATTAAAAGACGGTTACTACGTTAACCTCGGCATCGGCATCCCGACCCTGGTCGCAAACTATGTACCAGCCGGTATTGAAGTAATGCTGCAATCGGAAAACGGTTTACTCGGTATGGGCCCATACCCAACCGAAGCAGAAATTGATGCCGATATGATTAACGCCGGTAAAGAAACCGTCACCGCGATTAAAGGCGCGGCGATTTTCAGCTCGGCGGAAAGCTTTGCCATGATCCGCGGCGGTCATGTTGATCTGACCGTACTGGGGGCTTTTGAAGTCGACCAGAACGGCAATATCGCCAGCTGGATGATCCCGGGCAAACTGGTTAAGGGCATGGGCGGTGCCATGGACTTAGTGGCCGGCGCCCAGAATATTATCGTCACTATGACCCACGCCGACAAATACGGCAGCAGCAAACTGCTGGAAAGCTGCAGCTTGCCACTGACCGGCGTTGGCTGTGTTAAGAAGATCGTGACCGATCTGGCCGTACTGGAGGTCAAAGACGGCGCCTTCCACCTGCTGGAACGCGCACCGGGCGTTTCGGTTGAGGAAATTCAGCAGAAAACCGCCGGTAAGCTGGTGATTAACGGCGATATTCCGGAAATGCAGTTTAACTAAGCCGTAATGCTTATCAGACAAGGCGCCGCGATGGCGCCTTTTTGTTGTATCCGCAGAAATTCACGACAGATTACCCGCCGTTTTATTGTATAAATGCAGCCTTTTCGTCACTATAGCGACAAACTGAATTAACAGGAGTCTTGTCTATGTTTCGTTTAAGCGCTATCGCCGCCATCCTTGCCGCCAGCTGCAGTTTTGTGGCTATTGCTGACCAATTTCAGGTAAAAGCCAGCAGCAGTATTGCCCCCACTGCTGATACCCTGGTGTTGCTGGTTAGCCCGGATCAACTCAATGCTAATCCGCAACTGGAAGCGATCAGCAAACAAGAGAATTTTAGCGCAGCACATGGCAAAACGCTGAACTGGCTGGCACCGGCTTCACCCTATTCTCAGTATCAGCGCGTATTGCTACTGGGTACTGGCGACAGTGCCAAGCTGACACCTTATCAGGCCAGCCTGCTCGGTGCCACCGCAGCCCGCAGCCTGAAAGGCAGCGCTGCCAATACTATCCAGCTTGATGCCTCATTAATTAAGACTCCGATTGGCCAGGCAGAGTTACTGGCTCAAATCAGCCATGGTGTCAATCTGGCCAGCTATACCTTTAGCCGTTACCACAGTAACAAGCAGCCACCTAAAGTGCGCCAGCTACACCTGTTAAGTGCCGAACAAGCCGCAACAGAACAACGTCTGGCCCAATTAGCGGCCCTCAGCGAAGGCGTAGCTCTGGCCCGCGATCTGACCAATGAACCGGCCAATGGGATTTATCCTGAGACCTTCGCCAAACAGGCTCTGGAGCTGCGTAAACTTGGCGCTAAAGTCACAGTACTGGATGAAAAAGCACTGGAAAAAGCCGGTTTAGGTGCCATCCTGGCCGTCGGTCGCGGCAGTGCCCGCCCGCCGCGCCTGGTGATTGTGCACTGGGAAGGTAGCAAGCAAGCGCCTTTGGCGTTAATTGGTAAAGGTATCACCTTTGATACTGGTGGTTACAACCTAAAAACCCAGGCTGATTCAATTCTGCGTATGACCAGCGATATGGCAGGTGCTGCCGCTGTACTGGGTACCATGCACACGCTGGCGAAGCAGAAAGCGCCGGTTAATGTGGTTGGATTGATGGCTCTGGCCGAGAATATGATTTCTGATCGCGCTTACCTGCCAGGTGATGTGATTACCGCCGGTAACGGTAAAACTATCGAAATTATCAATACCGATGCCGAAGGTCGTCTGGTGATGGCCGATGCGTTGTACTACGCCGAGACCAACTTTAAACCGCGCGCTATGGTCGATATTGCGACGCTAACCGGTTCTAAAGTGGGCGCCCTGGGGTCTTACTACGCCGGTATTTTCAGTAAGGATGATAATCTGGTTGCGCAATTAACCCAGGCGGGTGAGAAAACGCAGGAGAAATTATGGCGTTTACCGATGACCGATGAGATGTTACCGGAGTTAAAGAGCCGCATCGCCGACTTACGTAACACCGGCAGCAGCACCGGCGCTTCAACTGCCGCTTTATTCCTGCAACAGTTTGTTAAAGACACGCCTTTTGCACATCTGGATATCGCGGGTAATGCTCTAAGCAGTGGCAATCGTGGCTTACAAACTGAAGGTGCCACCGGCTATGGTGTGCGCTTATTAACCGAGTGGGTTTTAACCGCTGAGTAATCCATAAATAGAACCAGCTAGCGGCTTCAGCTGCTAGCCGGCTTTGTCACTCTTTGCACCAAAATCCGGATTCTCATATCACGATTCTAAAGCGTCGAGATCATTGCAACGCCCTTAGCTGGGTAGTAATTTTCTCCACCGGCTTCAAGGAGCAAATCCCTGTGCCCTTTCAGCCTCCGCAGCATCCATGCTGCTGTTATGAAAATTCTACCGCAGCTAAGGGCTTAACGAATATCGGTGAGTCATGACGACTCACAAAAGAGTGAACGAGGCGGTAAACGCAGAGTACACTTTTCTGGGGACGTCTTTCGCATGGATGCGAAAGGGACAAATTCGTCGGGAACGAATTTGAACAGCGCTTGCGCTGGCCCGCAGGGTAAACTTCAGGATGAAGTTTATAACCCCCCAGGGATGGGTTCACGGCGTGCCCCAGGAAAGTTGTACGGCGTGTTTAGCCGCCGGATGCACGAATCTTAGATAGTAAATGATCTTTTACCGGCTCAACCGCTTAATTAAACTCGACGTATCCCAGCGTCCGCCGCCCATTTGCTGCACCTCAGCATAAAACTGATCCACCAGCGCCGTCAGCGGTAAAGCACTGCCATTTTTGCGGGCTTCATTTAACGCAATTGATAAATCCTTACGCATCCAATCCACCGCAAAACCGAAATCAAATTTATCATCCAGCATCGTCAGTGAGCGGTTCTGCATCTGCCACGAGGATGCGGCGCCTTGCGAGATCACCTCGACCACAGCGGCACCGTCTAACCCGGCATTTTTAGCAAAGTTTAGGGCCTCAGCCAGCCCTTGCACCACACCAGCAATACAGATTTGATTCACCATCTTCGCCAACTGGCCAGAGCCAGCCGGCCCGAGCAACTTAACGCAACGGGCATAGCTCTGCATCGCCGCCTCAGCCAGACTGTAGTCGGCCGCACTGCCACCGACCATCACCGTTAAAATACCCTTCTCAGCACCTGCTTGGCCACCAGATACCGGTGCATCTAAAAAGCCCAACTGCTGTTTAGCGCAAGCTGCGGCCAGTTCACGCGCCAATTCGGCAGATGCCGTAGTATGATCGACCAGCACTGCGCCGGCCGCCATGGTGGCCAGAACTCCCTGCTCGCCGTAAACTACCGAGCGCACATCATCATCATTACCCACACACATAAATACCAGACTGGCGCCCGCTGCCGCCGCTGCTGGCGTTAGCGCGCACTTGCCGCCATACTGACTGACCCAGGCCTCAGCCTTGGCCGTAGTACGGTTATACACACAAACCTGATAGCCTTTTTGCTGCAGATAACCGGCCATCGGATAACCCATTACCCCAAGACCAATAAAGGCGACGCTTTTATTGCTAATATTTGACATAAAAATGACTTAAAGCTGTGACATAGTGGAGTGTGAGCTTACAAAGTTATCAGCCTAATTGAAAGTCTAAAGGAATGACCATGACGACACTTTATGATTTTACCGTCCAGGACAATGCCGGTAAGCCGCTTGAGCTAAGCCAGTTTCGCGGTAAAGTGGTTTTAATTGTCAATACCGCCAGTAAGTGCGGCTTTACGCCGCAATATAAAGATCTTGAAGCCTTACATAAACAGTATCACCAGCGTGGTCTGGTGATTCTGGCTTTTCCCTGTAACCAGTTTGGCAGCCAGGAACCAGGCTCTAACGCTGAGATTATGCAGTTTTGTGAACTGAATTACGGTGTGACCTTTCCGCTGATGGGAAAAGTCAATGTGAATGGTCCGGAAGCCGCGCCGGTATTTGAGTATTTAAAAGATCATGCCCGCGGTTTACTAAAAAGCCGTGCGATTAAGTGGAACTTTACCAAATTTCTGGTAAACAAAGAGGGAGTGGTGGTAAAACGCTATGCCCCGCGCACTAAACCTGCCAGCATAGCGCAAGCCATCGAAGAATTACTGTAACTTTGATCTGGCGCTAAATATGCAAAATCAGGATCCGGTATTCTCCCGTCATCAAGATGGGAGAGAAGCAATGAAAATCGCGGTATTCAGTGCGAAAAAATATGATCAGGACGGCTTTAACCAATGGGCTGATGCCAGCCTGCAGTTTCGCTACTTTGACAGTCGTCTGAATGTTGAGACGGTAAAGATGGCCGCAGGCTGTCATGCTGTTTGTGTTTTTGTTAATGACGATTTATCGGCAGCGGTGTTGCAGCAGCTATCGGAAATGGGCATCGAAATGGTCGCTCTGCGCTGTGCCGGCTTTAATAATGTCGATCTGGATACCGCCAAGGCGTTAGGGATCAGAGTAGCCCGGGTGCCGGCCTATTCACCAGAGGCGGTAGCCGAACACACTATCGCAATGATGCTGACCTTAAATCGCAAACTGCATAAGGCCTATAACAGAGTGCGGGATGATAACTTTGCCCTGGACGGTTTGCTCGGCTTTAATATGCACGGCAAAACCGTTGGTCTGATTGGTACCGGCCGTATCGGTCTGGCGACCGCCCGCATTTTGAAAGGCTTTGGTTGTAAGTTGCTCTGTTACGATATTCAGCCAGACGCTGAGCTGACCGAGCACTACACCACGTTGGAAAATCTGTATCAGCAAAGCGATATTATCAGCTTACATTGCCCGCTTACCCCGCAAACTAAGCATTTGATTAATCAACATAGTCTGGCACAGATGAAAGACGGTGTGATGCTGATTAATACCAGTCGTGGCGGCCTGATTGACACTAAAGCCGTGATCCACAGCCTGAAGAACCGGAAAATCGGCTATCTGGGTTTGGATGTCTATGAACAGGAAGCGGATATCTTTTTTGAGAATCTGTCTGAGCAGATGATTGAAGATGAAGTCTTTAAACGCTTACTCACCTTCCCCAATGTGCTGATCACCGGCCATCAGGCGTTTTTCACCCGCGAAGCGCTGCAACAAATCAGCCAGATCACCAGTGATAATCTGGTGGCTTTTGCCGGGGGACAAAGTAATGGTAATGAGCTGGTTAATTAGGGCTTATCCCCTATATCCTTGACGTTAACTGATCGGCATAGGGGCAGTCAGTGTAACTGACTG
>NZ_AHTH01000054.1 GCF_000245735.1 Alishewanella jeotgali KCTC 22429 | reverse complement strand
GGCTGCAAAAACAAGCAGCAAACGTCAACACGCCCTAATCAGCAGCTTTCTTTTAAACTCTGCAAGTATTTGCTCCGCACTTTTATCAGTAAAGCCGGCCGCTTCTGCTGCCGCGAGTTTTTGATTGATGGCATCAGCTCGCCTCGCGTTGCGGATTAACTCGTTGATCAGCTCACTTTTACTGTTGTATTCATGAGCATTCTGCACCTTTTCTTGTAGCCACTGCTCGTTCGCTTGGCTAAGTGTTACACTCTGTCTCGTCATTGCGCGCCCCTGGTGCAAAAGTGATGCGTTATTGCACCACAAAATATTAAATCTCAATATAAATACTGCAACTCAATAATGCAATTAAAAAAGGCGCCGCAGCGCCTTTTCTATAGCAAAGAGAAAACAACGGTTTAGAAACTGATACCACCATCAATTTCTACCACCCGGCCGGTAAAGAAATCGTTTTCAAAGATATACTTAGCTGTATGCGCAATCTCTGCAGCTTCACCTAAACGGCCAACCGGTTTCATTTTTTCCAGGCGCTCGCGCGCTTCAGGCTTCATGGCATCGGTCATGGCGGTGCGGATCACGCCAGGGGCAATAGCGCCCACGCGGATGCCATAACGGCCTAATTCACGTGCCCAGGTGACAGTCATCGCCACGACCCCGGCTTTAGAGGCAGCATAGTTCGTTTGCCCCATATTACCGGCACGGGCCACGCTCGACATATTGATAATGACACCCTTACGACCGTGTTTAACCATCAGTGCAGCGGCTTCACGGCCACACAGGAATACCCCGGTCAGGTTAACATCAATCACCGATTGGAACTGTTGTAATGGCATCTTGGCAACCAGTTCACCGTCTTTAACTTTCAGCAGCAGGCCATCACGTAAAATACCGGCGTTGTTAATCAGGCCATCAATACCGTTAAAGTCGGCATCGATTTGGGCAAAAGTGGCTTCGACCTGCGCCTCATCCGCCACGTTAGCAACGTAGACTGCCACCTGGGTTTGCGCTGAAAGCTCCGCCTTCGCCGCTGCCAGCTGCTCCGGGTTCATATCCAGTAGCGCCAGTTTGGCACCCTCTGCAGCACACATCCGCGCCATTTCCAGACCTAAGCCCTGGGCGCCACCGGTAATTACTATTGTTTTATCTTTTAAATTCATAATAAATTCACCACTTCTATCAGGCTACGACAGATACTGCGTACATTTTTTGCCGGACACGCCGTGAATACATCCATGTAGGGTTACAAACTTCATCCCGAAGTTTGCCCTTAGGGTCAGCGTGCCGCTGTTCAAATTCGTTCCCGACGAATTTGTCTCTTTCGCATCCATGCGAAAGACGTTCCGTCAAAAAAGTACATCCGCATCTGTCTCAGATGAAAATCTAAGGGTACATCCGTAGTAAGCGGGATGGCGGATGTACTTTTTTCTGAGACCGTTGGAGGCCATGGATGGCCGGACAAATTCGTCGGGAACGAATTTGGACAGCCCTGCTGGCCTCCGGTGAATATCATGGATGATATTCACAATCGAGCCCCAGGGACGGTTCACGGCGTGTCTCAGAAAAAATGTACGCAGTCATCCCGCGGTTCGGAGAGAGTTTTCTCAGTGTTAATTCTTAACTTTTTCGAAGGCGGTAAAAATACTGGAAAAATCCAGCTTACCATTACCGGCCCGCTGATGCGCCACATACAAGCTACGCGCCAACGCCCCCAGCGGCGTACTACTGCCACTTTGCAGCGACGCTTCCAGCGCCAGACCCAGATCTTTGACCATCAAATCGACCATAAAGCCGCCCTGATAGCCATTGGACGACGGCACATTTGGCAGCACATCCGGGCAAGGGTTATATAGTTCCAGGGTCCAGTTACGGCCCGAGCTTTTTAGCATAATCTCCGACAAAACCTTCGGATCCAGACCGTTATCAATACCCATTTGTAGCGCTTCTGAGGTACCAACCATCAGGATACTGAGCAGCATATTGTTGCAAATTTTTGCGATCTGCCCGGCGCCAACCGCGCCGGCATGAAACAGGTTTTTCCCCATATTGCTTAGTACGGTTTTCGCCCGCTCAAAATCTGCGTCACTGCCGCCGACAATAAAAGTTAAGGTACCAGCTTTAGCGCCGCCGACACCACCGGAAACCGGCGCATCAATAAAGGCCAGACCTTGCTCAGCCAAAGCTGCACCAAGTTTACGGGCACTGTCCGCATCGATAGTCGAGCAATCAATTACCAGCGCTTTTTTATCGATGTGGGTGGCAATGCCCTGCTCCCCCAGATATAAGCTCAGCACGTGTTTCGCCGCAGGCAGCATCGAAATCACAAAGTCAGCGCCGGCAACGGCATCAGCAGCCGAGCTGACCACGGCTGCCCCTTCGGCTTTTACCTGGGCCAATGCATTGACCGATAAGTCAAAAGCCGTAACCTGATGACCGGCTTTAACCAGATTGACCGCCATCGGGCCGCCCATATTACCTAAACCAATAAAAGCTACTTTTGCCATTGTCTTATCCTTGTTATCAGGTTTGACCGCCTTGCGGCCAGAGCAATAAATTAGTTTTCTAGCTTGCCTAAATCCTGCAGCGGATGTTGCCCGGCGCTCCAGGGTGAACGGAATAACTCATCGATCACCGCCTGCGGCACAGCGCTCACATCCGGATACTGCCACTTGGGTTGTAAATCTTTATCAATCAGCAGTGCCCGCACCCCTTCCTGAAACTCGCCCAGTTTGGCGCATTGCACACTTAAGCCAAGCTCCAAGCGGAAACTGTCGGCCAGAATTAAACTTTGCCCCAGTTGCAATAAGCGATACACAATATGTGCCGTGATTGGACTACCGTAGCGCAGTGAGTCCTTGGCTTTTAGCAGCCATTTATCCTCACCCTGCATGGCGTCTATTGCCGCCATTACGCCAGCCAGATCCGCTTGCCCGGGTAAGCGGCTGATCGCATCCTGATGCAGCCGGATTTGACTAAGTGGCATCTGGGTGCGACAACCTTCTTCCTGCGCGCGCAGTACATCAGACAGTTTCTGATGATTAAGCGCCACCGTATTACCCCAATTAACCGTCAACAGTTTGTCCAGCAGTTCGGCTTTTTGCTCATGGCAGATAAAGACATCAGCCAAACCTATAAAACGCGCATCGGCAGCATTAATAGAGGCGCCGGTTAAACCTAAAAACAGGCCGCAGCCTGCTGGCATACGATTTAAGAACCAGCTGGCACCGACATCCGGATAAAGGCCTATGGCCATCTCCGGCATGGCAATCCGGCTGCTCGCCGTGACTACGCGATGCGAGGCACCGGCCATTAAGCCCAGCCCGCCGCCCATCACAATACCGTTGCCCCAAACCAGTACCGGTTTGTCAAAAGTATGAATTAAATAATCCAGCCGGTATTCTTTGGTAAAGAAATCTTCGACATAGGGCTGATAAGTACCAGGCTGATCTTTCATCGCCTGGTACAGATCGCGGATATCGCCGCCGGCACAAAAGGCTTTATCGCCAGCACCTTGTAATACTACCAGCGCTACTTGCGGATCGGCCTTCCATTGCAGCATCTGTGGCAGCAACGACTCCACCATCGGCAGGCTTAGCGCGTTTAAGGATTTTTCAGAATTAAGGGTAGCGACGGCAATTTTTTTGCCATTAACTGCGGTCAGCTCCTGATAGAGCACCGGAGCAACAGAGTGTTCAAGCATGATGAGTCCTTCTGTTTGGCTGCAGGTGTAAGGCGCAGCGCTTGCCGTCACCGCATAGCGTCTGGCTAAGCGGTGACGGCCACGGCTAGGCTTTGCAACAAACCTACCCGAGTTTAACCTGGCTGTATTACAGGATAGCGCCGGCAGCTTCATCCAGCAGGCGACGACCAATAATCAGCCGCATGATTTCGTTGGTGCCTTCCAGGATCTGGTGTACCCGTACATCACGGAAGTGCCGCTCCAGCGGATATTCTTTAATATAACCATAACCACCATGCAGCTGCAGTGCCTGATCACAGACACTAAAACCGACGTCAGTAGCAAAACGCTTGGCCATCGCACAATAGGCAGTTGCTTCCGGATCCTGAGTATCCAGTTTAAAGGCGGCTAAGCGTACTAACTGACGGGCGGCGACCAGCTCGGTCGCCATATCAGCCAGTTTAAACTGCAGTGCCTGGAACGCCGCCAGCGGCTTACCAAATTGCTGCCGCTCCAGCATATAATTACGGGCCGTATTCAGGGCTTGCTGCGCAGTACCAATAGAACAGGTAGCAATATTAATCCGGCCACCATCTAAGCCTTTCATCGCAAAACTAAAGCCTTGCCCTTCACTACCCAACAGCGCAGACTGATGAATACGCACGTCTTCAAAGGTTACCAGTCGGGTCGGCTGCGCATTCCAGCCCATTTTTTCTTCGGCTTTGCCGTAGATCACGCCCTTCGCATCAGCAGGTACCACAAAGGCAGAAATCCCTTTCGGGCCGGCTTCGCCGGTGCGTGCCATCACGACTAAGACTTCAGTTGAGCCTGCGCCAGAGATAAACATTTTTGAGCCGTTTAACACATAGTGTTCACCGTCTTTGCGGGCACTGGTGCGTAAACTGGCGGCATCTGAGCCTGAACCCGGTTCGGTTAAACAATAGGACGCTAATTGCTCACCGGTAACCAGCTTGGGTAACAAGCTTTCTTTAACCGCCTCAGTGCCGAAGCTGGCAATCATCCAGGTTGCCATATTATGAATCGTCAGCATCGCTGTAGTCGCGGTACAGCCCATTGCCAGCTGTTCAAAAATAATGGAGGAATCCAGCCGGGATAAGCCCATACCGCCAAACTCTTCCGGCGTATACAGCGAGCAAAAGCCCAGCTCACCGGCCTTTTGCAGCACGTCTTTCGGGAAATGATGTTCGCGATCCCAGGTCGCGGCATGCGGCGCTAACTCTTGCTCAGCGAACTGGCGGGCGACCTCAACAAAGGCCTGTTGATCTTCAGTCAGATTGAAATTCATCGTTACTGTCCTGTACTACCAGATTAATTACAGTAAAAGTGCACAGTAAAAGGCAAAACGGGCGACGCTAAAGCTGCAAATTTTTTTTAGTTTGTCTTTACTTTAGGCGCCGCCACGCCTGCTCCTGTCACCGGTTAACGCAGGTTAATTGACATATTCGGGCCACTGACCTGAATATCGTCATCGAACCAACGCGCTGTAATGGTTTTGGTTTCGGTGTAGAACCGCACGGCTTGCTTACCGTAGGCATGCTGATCACCGTAGAAAGAGCCTTTCCAACCGGTGAACGAGAAGAACGGCAGCGGCACCGGGATCGGCACATTGATACCGACCTGACCCACTTCGATATTATGTTGATACTTACGGGCAGCAGCACCACTGGCGGTAAAGATCGAGGTGCCGTTACCGTACGGGCTGCTATTTACCAGCTCAATAGCCTGATCCAGGTTAGCTACTGTCATAGTGGTTAATACCGGACCGAAGATCTCTTGTTTGTAGATTTCCATCTCGGTGGTGACATCGCTAAACACCGTTGGGCCAACCCAGTTACCATTTGGATAACCATCAACCTGACAGTCAGAGCCATCCAGCAGGCAGGTTGCACCTTCTTTTTTACCCTGGGCAATTAACGACAGAATACGGGCTTTTGCTTGCGGGCTGATTTGCGGGCCATAGGCCGCTTTGTCATTGCTGTAATGGCCCGGACCAACCTTACCAATGGCCGCCGCCACTTCCGGGATCCACTCAGCTGCGCTACCCACAAACACAGCCACAGAGATCGCCATACAACGCTGACCGGCCGCGCCGACAGAGGCACCGACCAGCGCATTAATCACCTGCTGCTTATTCGCATCCGGCATAATCACCATATGGTTTTTCGCACCGGCAAAGGCTTGTACGCGCTTTAAATTGTCAGTGCCGGTTTTGTAAATATACTGGCCGACATTGACCGAACCGACAAATGAAATCGCTTTAATATCAGGGTGATGCAAAATGGTATCGACCTGTTCTTTGGCACCGTGTACGACCTGCAATACACCCTTAGGGGCACCGGCTTTGACAAACAGTTCCGCCAGCTTGTTTACTGTCATCGGATCCTGTTCAGACGGTTTTAAAATAAAGGTATTACCGCAGGCAATCGCCATCGGGAACATCCACAATGGGATCATCGCCGGGAAGTTAAACGGCGTAATACCGGCACAGACACCTAATGGCTGAATATAGCTGTAGGTATCGATGCTGCGCGCGACGTTCTCAACCGTTTCACCCATCATCAGCGACGGAATATTTGCCGCCTGCTCCACCACTTCAATACCGCGCCAGACATCGCCCTTGGCATCTTCAACGGTTTTACCCAGCTCTTCACAGATAATGGCAGCGATTTCGCCCTGGTGATCTTTTAACAACTGGGCGTAGCGCATCATTAAACGAGCGCGCTCAGACACCGGCACTTCTTTCCAGGTTTTAAAGGCGGCTTTGGCAGAGTCAATCGCCTGCTGCATCTCTGTGGTAGTGGCACAAGGTACCTGTGCAATCACTTCCTGGGTGGCCGGATTGGTTACCGGGATCAATTTGTCACTGTTCGAGTGCACAAATTCACCATCAATAAATAACTTAACCTGTTGTGTCATTTTAGTATCTCTTTGATTTTTAACTGCTATTAGTAAACGGGCGGCCGGCGCTTTAGTGTTTGTGTTGTTGGCCGGTTCCTACCCTGTTAAGCGTGCCTAGCTGATCTTTTGATCTATTATTTTTCAGGCAATTTGCGGCGCTTCTCCCCAACCGCTTTTTGTTATGGTGTTGCTGTTATAGTGAGACTGATTTCGTGTTTCCGACAATTTGTATTACAGCGCTTCCACAGCCAGGGCAACGGCCTCACCACCACCAATACACAGTGAAGCAACACCGGTTTTTAAACCGCGCTGTTTCAGGGCGTGGATTAAGGTCACTAACACCCGGGCACCAGAGGCACCAATCGGATGGCCCAGGGCACAGGCCCCACCATTGACATTAACCTTGCTGTGCTCCAGGCCCAGCTCATTAATCGCCAGCATGGTCACCATGGCAAAGGCTTCGTTAATTTCCCACAGATCAACCTGCTGTTTTTGCCAGCCGGCTTTGGCCAATACTTTTTGCATGGCACCGACCGGTGCTACTGTAAACAGCGCCGGCTCCATCGAGTGCGTAGCATGAGCAACGACCCGCGCCAGTGGTTTTAAGCCCTGTGCTTTGGCATCGGATTCACGCATTAACACCAGCGCCGCTGCACCGTCTGAAATCGAGCTGGAGTTGGCGGCAGTGATGGTACCGTCTTTGGCAAAAGCCGGTTTTAACGAAGGGATCTTCTCTGGTTTGGCATTACCCGGCTGTTCGTCGACATTAAAGCTGACTTCACCTTTGCGGGTTTGGAACACCACCGGGGTAATTTCAGCGGCGAAAGCACCGCTGCTAATCGCGTGCTGGGCACGGCGTAATGATTCCACCGCGTAGGCATCCATCTGTTCCCGGCTAATGCCTTTCTCGTTCGCCGTGTCCTGGGCAAAACAGCCCATGGCTTTGCCGTCATAGGCATTTTCCAGCCCATCCAGCATCATATGATCTTTAATCTGACCGTGGCCCATGCGGTAGCCGCTGCGTGCTTTATCCAGTAAATACGGGGCGTTGCTCATTGACTCCATACCACCGGCTACCACAACATCAGCACTGCCGGCATTGAGTAAGTCAGCAGCCAACATCACCGCTTTTAAGCCGGAACCGCATACCTTATTAATAGTAGTCGCGCCGGCACTCAGTGGCAGCCCGGCTTTTAAGGTTGCCTGACGGGCTGGCGCCTGGCCTAAACCGGCTGGCAGCACGTTACCCATAATGACTTCGCTGACTTGCTCAGCCGCGATGCCGGCATCGGCTAGCGCCGCTTTAATTGCCGTGGCCCCTAATACGGTCGCATCCACCTCGGCAAGACCGCCCATAAAGCCACCCATGGCGGTGCGCTTAGCGGCAACAATCACAATACTATTCTGCTGAGTCATGCGGTTCTCTCCCGTTACGGCATTTTTTCTGGCACAGAGCCTACACCAAATTTACGTTTACGCCAACGTCAACATCATAACACTATGGTTGTAGCCGGAAAACGCAGCGGCGATTTTCGTCCCGAAAAGTGCCGGCTATTTGGCATCTTATCTTTACATTTTTACCGTTTCGCCCGTCTGCAGGCCTTAATTCGCGCGCCCACAGCTTTACCTTTACGTAAACTTCACTTATAGTTGCCTGCACTTTTCGGGAAGGCCTGCAATGAAAGAAAAAGACGAAAAAACCTACAGTATCAGTGAACTGGCAAAAGAGTTTGATATCACCACCCGCAGTATCCGCTTTTATGAGGACCAGGGGCTGTTATCGCCAACCCGCGCCGGCCAAACCCGCATTTACAGCAAACGCGATCGGGTGCGGCTGAAACTGATCCTGCGCGGTAAACGTCTGGGCTTTAGTCTGTCCGAAACCGGCCAGTTGTTTGAGCTGTACGATGCCGATAAAAGCAGCGTAACCCAGCTCAATACCATGCTGAAGTTAATTGAACATAAAAAATCCGAGCTGCAGCAGCAGATGGATGACATTAAGGTCGTGTTGATGGAGCTGGTGACGGTAGAAAAACGTTGCCGCGACACGCTGGCCGAAGCCAAACAGCAAAAGAACGCAAACGGGGAATAAGATGATTAGTACATATAAAGGCCTGAATTTCGACCTGGGCGAAACCGTAGATATGATCCGCGAGCAGGTAAACAGCTTTGCCCGCGAAGAAATTGCCCCGCGTGCAGCACAAATTGACCATGATAATGCGTTCCCCAATGACTTATGGCGTAAATTCGGCGATTTAGGCCTGTTAGGCATCACGGTTGACGAACAATACGGCGGTTCAGGCCTGGGCTATTTAGAGCACGTGATAGCGATGGAAGAAATCAGCCGCGCCTCAGCCTCTGTAGCGCTGTCCTACGGCGCGCACTCCAACCTGTGCGTAAACCAAATCTTCCGTAACGGCACCGAAGCACAAAAACAAAAATATCTACCGAAACTCTGCTCTGGTGAGCATATTGGCGCTCTGGCAATGAGTGAGCCGAATGCCGGCTCTGATGTTGTCAGCATGAAACTGCGCGCCGACAAAAAAGGCGATAAATATATTCTGAATGGCAACAAGATGTGGATCACCAATGGTCCGGATGCCCACACCTATGTTATTTACGCCAAAACCGACATTAACGCCGGTAGCAAAGGCATCACCGCTTTTATCGTGGAGCGCGGCTTTAAAGGTTTCTCGCAAGCGCAAAAACTCGACAAACTGGGGATGCGTGGCTCAAACACCTGTGAACTGGTATTTGAAGATTGCGAAGTCCCCGAAGAAAACGTGCTGGGTCAGGTTGGCCGCGGTGTACAGGTACTGATGAGCGGTCTGGACTACGAGCGCGTGGTACTGTCAGCAGGCCCACTGGGCATTATGCAAGCCTGTATGGATGTGGTCGTGCCGTATATCCATGATCGCAAACAGTTCGGCCAGGCGATTGGTGAATTCCAGCTGGTACAGGGCAAGGTTGCCGATATGTACACCAAAATGAACGCCGCCCGCTCTTACGTTTATATGGTTGCTAAAGCCTGTGACCGTGGCGAAACCACCCGTAAAGATGCCGCGGGTGTGATTCTGTATGCGGCTGAATTGGCGACGCAGATGGCGCTGGATGCCATCCAGTTATTAGGCGGTAATGGCTATATTAATGAATATCCGACAGGCCGCTTGCTACGGGATGCCAAGTTATACGAGATCGGTGCCGGCACCTCGGAAATACGCCGCATGCTGATCGGCCGTGAGCTGTTTACTGAGTCGAACTAAGATGGCAAAAATCACCAGTAAAATTAATCCGCGCAGCGACGAGTTTCAGAAAAACGCGGCAGCGATGCAGGCGGTGGTCGATGATCTGCAAAGCAAAGTCCGGCAAATTAAACTGGGCGGTGGCGAAAGCCTGATCGCCCGCCATGTGGCGCGCGGCAAACTCTTTGCCCGCGACCGCGTGCAAAAGTTGCTGGATCCGGGCTCACCTTTTCTGGAAATCGGCCAGTTTGCCGGCTGGGAATGCTACGACGACTATGTCCCTGCCGCCGGTGTCGTCGCTGGCATCGGCCGTGTCAGCGGCGTCGAGTGCATGATTGTCGCCAATGACGCCACCGTCAAAGGCGGTACCTATTATCCGCTGACGGTAAAAAAACATCTGCGGGCCCAGGAAATTGCTGAACGTTGTCACCTGCCCTGTATTTATCTGGTTGACTCCGGCGGTGCCAACCTGCCACGACAGGATGAAGTCTTCCCAGACAAGCTGCACTTTGGCCGCATCTTCTTTAATCAGGCGAATATGTCGGCCAAAGGCATCCCGCAAATTGCAGTGGTAATGGGCCTTTGTACCGCCGGCGGCGCCTATGTGCCGGCGATGGCGGATGAAAGCATTATCGTCAAAGAACAAGGCACCATCTTTCTGGCCGGTCCACCGCTGGTTAAAGCCGCGACGGGCGAAGAAGTCTCCGCCGAAGAGCTGGGCGGTGCCGATGTGCACTGTAAAATTTCCGGCGTCGCCGATCATTATGCATTAAACGACGAACACGCACTGCAACTGGCACGCAATGCGGTATCGCGCTTAAACCGCCCTGCGCCAGCGCAGCTGGACGTGAAACCGGTAGCAGAACCACTGTACGATGCCAAAGAGCTGTACGGCATTGTCGGTACCGACTTGCGTAAGCCGTTTGATGTGAAAGAAGTAATAGCGCGGATTGTCGATGGCTCAGACTTTGATGAGTTTAAACAGTACTATGGCGCGACCCTGGTCTGTGGCTTTGCGCGCATCTTCGGCTATCCGGTAGGCATTGTCGCCAATAATGGGATTTTATTCTCAGAGTCAGCGCAAAAAGGCGCACACTTTATCGAGCTCTGCGCCCAGCGCAAGATCCCGCTGTTGTTCCTGCAAAATATCACCGGTTTTATGGTCGGCAAAAAGTATGAAGCCGAGGGTATTGCCAAGCACGGCGCCAAGATGGTGATGGCAGTAAGCTGTGCCAAAGTACCGAAATTTACCGTACTGATTGGCGGTAGCTACGGTGCCGGTAACTATGGCATGTGCGGTCGCGCTTATGATCCCACCATGATGTGGATGTGGCCCAACGCACGCATTTCAGTAATGGGCGGCGAGCAAGCTGCTGGTGTCATGGCGCAGGTAACGAAAGACGGTTTGGCACGTAAGGGTGAAACCTTATCAACGGAAGCCGAAGCTGCACTGAAAAAGCCGATTATTGAACAGTATGAGCAGCAGGGGCATCCGTACTATGCCAGCGCGCGGCTGTGGGATGATGGCATTATCGATCCGGCGCAAACCCGGATGACGGTAGGCCTGGCGCTCGCTGCAGCGTTAAATGCACCGATTGAAGAGAGCCGCTTTGGCGTGTTCAGGATGTAAATAAAGCACTCTGTGAGTGTTTGAAAATAGCAGAGTTTAGAGCGGTGCAACGCCCTTAGCAGGGTAGTAATTTTCTCCACCGGCTTCAAGGATCACATCCCTGTGCCCTTTCAGCCTCCGCAGCATCCATGCTGCTGTTACGAAAATTCTACCGCAGCTAAGGGCTTAAACAACATCGGTGAGGCGTCAAGATAATATACATTTGGCGGCACGATCGTGAACGAGGCGGTAAACGCAGAGTACACTTTGCTCGGGGACCTGTTTGGCATGGATGCCAAACAAGAGCGTACAGGGAGGTATTCACAGCGTGCCCCGACAAAGTTGTACGGCGTGTTTAGCCGCCGAATGCACCGGATTTTAATTTACAGATTTTAGATCGGTGCAACGCCCTTAACTGGGTAGTAATTTTCTTCACCGGCTTCAAGGATCACGTCCCTGTGCCCTTTCAGCCTCCGCAGCATCCATGCTGCTGTTACGAAAATTCTACCGCAGCCAAGGGCTTAACGAATATCAGTGAGTCATAACGACTCACAGAAGGTAAACGAGGCGGTAAACGCAGAGTACACTTTGCTCGGGGACCTGTTTGGCATGGATGCCAAACAAACAAATTCGTCGGGAACGAATTTGAACAGCGGCACGCTGGCCCGTAGGGCAAACTTCAGGAAGAAGTTTGTAACCGTACAGGGACGTATCCACAGCGTGCCCCGACAAAGTTGTACGGCGTGTTTAGCCGCCGGGTGCAGCGGACTTTGGTTTACAAATTTTAGAACGGTGCAACGCCCTTAACTGGGTAGTAATTTTCTCCACCGGCTTCAAGGATCACATCCCTGTGCCCTTTCAGCCTCCGCAGCATCCATGCTGCTGTTACGAAAATTCTACCGCAGCCAAGGGCTTAACTAACAAGCGATTGCGAACGAGATGATGAGCATTCCGTGCACTTTGTAAGGGAATGTATTTTTCAGGGATGAAAAATGCAAGCGTACAGGGACGTATTCACAGCGTGTCCCGGCAAAGTTGTACGGTGTGCTCGTCATCGGATGCACTGAACCGGGGGCCGCAGATTCCAGTTCAGAACACAGCAAGAATAACGGAGCGACATCATTATGAGCCAACATTATACCGAAATCAGCATTGACTCCCGCGGTGTCGCTAACCTGATCCTAAACCGCCCGGAAGTCCACAACGCCTTCGACGACCAGATGATCGCCGAATTGATCCGGGTACTGGACCAGCTGGCTGCCGACGATAAGGTCAAAGTATTAACGCTTAGCGCCCGTGGTAAAAACTTCTCAGCCGGTGCTGATCTCAACTGGATGCGCTCAATGGCGCAAAAAAACTACCAGCAAAATCTGGACGATGCCAACGAACTGGCTGCACTGATGCATAAGCTGGATAAATTTCCTAAACCGACCATCGCGCTGGTACAGGGCGCCGCTTTTGGGGGCGCTGTGGGTTTAGTCGCTTGCTGTGATATGGCATTGGCCGAACAAGGCGCCAGTTTTTGCCTGAGTGAAGTAAAGATCGGCCTGATCCCGGCAGTAATCAGCCCCTATGTGATGCGGGCGCTGGGTGAACGCCAGTGCCGGCGTTACTTTTTAACTGCCGAGCGCTTTAGTGCAGACAGCGCCTTAACTATGGGTTTATTGCATCAGGTTGTTGCTGCCGGTGAACTGGCATCTCAAGCTGAAAGCTTGATCGCTAGTCTGCTGCAAAATAGCCCGGCTGCGGTTAGCGCTGCCAAGGCACTGCTGCACAACATTTATAACCGTAAAATCAGTAACAATGTGATTGCGCATACCACCCAGGCGATTGCCGAGATCCGCGTTTCGGCAGAGGGTCAGGAAGGCTTGACGGCCTTTTTAGAGAAACGCAAACCGGCTTGGCTGG
>NZ_AHTH01000055.1 GCF_000245735.1 Alishewanella jeotgali KCTC 22429 | reverse complement strand
TGCAAATCCAGTTTACGGCCCCAACTGTGCAGTGCCAGCAGGAAGGCGGGTTTCGCACCAAGATAGACCGGATCGGCTGTCAGCTGCTTTAATGTGGCACTCACCACGCTAAACAACGCATCTTGAAACCAGTCTCGGTTGAATTGCCATAACGGGTTTAGCTGGTGCGGTAAGGTGAAAATCCAGTGGTGATGCACGCTATCGAGCAGCATGCTCTCTCGGGATACAAGCCAGCGCTCGCGGCTTAACGCCTGACATTGCGGGCAGGCTCTGTGGTGGCAGCTGTTGTAATACACGCCCTGTAGGTGTCCGGCTTCGCAATACTGGGCATGGCTGCCCATCCGCGCCGTGCGACACGCCATCAGGCTTTGCGCTGCCTTATGTTGATGTAACGTCATGCCGTATTGCTGCCGATAACCCTCAAGGTGCTCCTGCAGCAGGCGTTGAATGCTCCATTTGCTCATAGAAAAAAGCGTAGACAGACACTGGTTATTTATCCAGTTCTACGATTGAAAAAATGAACGGAGTAAGGGCTTCTCCGGGCTCCGCCCGGCAAGTTCAACAGCTTTGTAGTTTGGAACGCCCACGCTTTCCAGCCATGTAAACGCCCTTCTATCTTTTGTAAATGATTTAACCCTATCTAATAACATACCGTAAATCAACAGATTTTTTTTGTCGCTATTAAATTGTATTGGGGAAAGCAGGGTTTAACCTTGAGATTCACTTGATAACAATAAATTTACCAACCACTGTATATAAATACATTTAAATTTATTTTAAGGAGCGGGAAATGTCTTCTCCCTTTTTACAATATATTGCTGAGTTTATGTACACCCACCGCTACGCCAAAAGGACCGTTGAGGCTTACCTGTACTGGATTAAGATGTATATCCTCTATAACAAAAAGCAGCATCCGTCTAAGCTTGGTGATGAGGATGTTGAGAAATTCCTGTCATACTTAAGTAATCAGCGTAATGTTGCGCCCAGAACACAAGCCACAGCACTTAATGCACTAAGTTTTTATATAACAAGGTATTACAGCAACCACTGTCATTAAACCTGAATTTTAATCGCTCACAAATTTCCCCTAAATTGCCGGTAGTGCTCACTCGATCTGAAGTAACAGCGTTATTAAGAGTTATTGAACCGCGCTATAAACTATTAGCCCAGTTGATGTATGGTAGCGGTTTACGTTTAATGGAGGCGGTAAGGTTACGAGTGCAGGATATTGATTACGATTACTTGTCGGTCATGGTATGGCAAGGTAAAGGCAATAAGAATCGTCGCGTAACCTTGGCACCAGAGTTGGTTCCAACACTTAAACAGCAAAGTCAGTTTGTCTTACAATATTTTCAGGCAGATCTCGCCAATCCGGACTATTCCGGTGTTTGGCTGCCTTTCGCGTTAGCTCGCAAAAATCCTTCGGCTCCCAGGCAATTTGGCTGGCAGTATTTGTTTCCTTCCATGCAACTGAGTATTGATCCTGATTCAAAGTTGTTACGCCGTCACCATTTGGACGAGAGCTGCGTAAGGCGGGAAATTAAAATAGCCTCTCGTAAAGCCGCTATCTCTAAAAATGTAACCTGCCATACGCTGCGTCATTCCTTTGCCACTCATTTATTAGAATCAGGTGCAGATATCCGCACTGTACAGGAGCAACTAGGTCACGCCGATGTGCGTACTACCCAAATTTATACTCATGTCATTAATCGCGGCGCGGGAGGGGTTAAAAGCCCACTTTCGCAACTACTGTAACCCAAGATAGATCTGGTAAAGACTCGCTAAGTAAGGTGTGTTAGCCATCCATAGTAAGTTAGAGGTGCAAACAACATGTTCTTTAAGTTGTACAGGTTCTGCTTTAGCCCTATACTTGTTTAACAAGTTGTACAGATGGAGCAATGTTATGCGAATAGTGTCATTTACCGAGGCGCGCAATAATTTAAAATCGGTATTAGATTCCGTAGTGAATGACGCCGATACGGCAGTTATTACCCGCCGCGATGCCGAGGATGCGGTGGTGATGTCGCTGGATTATTACAATAGCCTAATGGAAACCGTGCATTTATTACGCTCGCCTGCCAATGCCGAACATTTGCAGCGCTCAATTGCGCAGTTTAAAGCCGCTAAAGTAACCCAGCGGGATTTACTGGATGAGTAGTCGTTTACTGGTATGGACCGACGAAGCCTGGCAAGACTATCTGTACTGGCAAACCCAGAATAAAAAGACCTTAAAACGCATAAACCTGCTAATCAACGATACCAAACGCTCACCTTTCGCTGGTATCGGTAAGCCGGAGCCGTTAAAAGAAAACTTGTCTGGCTTTTGGTCTCGCCGTATCGATGACACTAACCGCTTAGTTTACGCGGTGGCTGATCAGGCATTAACCATTATTTCCTGCCGCTATCATTACTAGTTTCCCGCTTGCTTACCGTTTGGCAAAAAAACAGAGCGCCGATAGCGCCCTGTTAAATCATTGACCGTAATATACCCAATGGATTTCAAGATGCACGTAGGCGGCAAGACCGTTCATCCCCATGAGCTTAGCTTTTCTAAGTGATTGGGCCGGGCTGGCGTACCAGTGGACGGACGCAGCCAACACCCGTGCATCTTGAAAGACGAAGGGTAAAAGCAGCTTTTAGAAACAATCGCCAGGCACTCTTACCCAGCCTTCCATCAGCACCCGCGCGCTGCGGCTCATAATGGCTTTGGTTACTGTCCATTGACCAGCGACTTCAGCGGCCGCGGCACCAACGCGTAAGGTGCCAGACGGATGGCCAAAGCGCACTGCTTCTCTGGCACCACCACCGGCGGCTAAATTTACCAGGGTACCGGGTATTGCAGCGGCCGTACCAATGGCAACCGCAGCCGTGCCCATCATCGCATGGTGTAATTTACCCATTGATAAGGCCCGTACCAGCAAATCAATCTCGCTCTCAGCAACGGTTTTACCGCTGGACGCCACATAACTTTGTGGCGGCGCGACAAAGGCAATTTTCGGTGTATGGGCGCGGGCGGCCGCTTCGCTGATATCCTGTATCAGACCCATTTTTACTGCGCCATAGGCGCGGATAGTTTCAAAGCGCGCTAAGGCCGCCGCATCGCTATTTATCGCGTCCTGCAGTTCAGTGCCGGTGTAGCCAATATCCGCGGCATTAACAAAGATGGTCGGGATGCCGGCGTTAATTAGCGTGGCTTTAAAGGTACCAATACCTGGCACCTCTAAATCGTCGACTAAATTGCCGGTCGGGAACATGGCACCACCGCCCTCGCCTTCATCGGCGGCCGGATCCAGAAACTCAATTTGCACTTCAGCAGCCGCAAAGGTCACACCGTCGAGCTCAAAGTCACCGGTTTCCTGCACTTCGCCGCCCGTCATCGGCACATGGGCAATAATGGTTTTGCCAATATTGGCCTGCCAAATCCGCACTGTGCACAGGCCATTTTGCGGGATCCGCGCGGCATCGACCAAACCATTGCTAATCGCAAAAGCGCCTACCGCCGCAGTTAGGTTACCGCAGTTGCCACTCCAGTCGATAAAGGCTTTGTCGATCGCCACCTGACCAAACAAGTAATCAACATCATGCTCGGGCTTGCTGCTTTTACTTAAGATCACCGTTTTACTGGTGCTTGAGGTCGCACCGCCCATGCCATCGGTATGTTTACCGTAGGGATCCGGGCTGCCAATTACCCGCAGCAACAGGTTATCCCGCGCCTTACCCGGCTGCTGCGCAGCTGCGGGTAAGTCAGTCAGCTTAAAGAACACGCCTTTGGAGGTTCCGCCCCGCATATAGGTAGCCGGGATTTTTATTTGTGGTGCAGACATAAGTACTGGTCTCTTCTAATACGATACTTGTTTAGTCCGGGCCGACAACCTCTTTCTGCTCATCACAGCAACTCACCCTAATGCCTACGGCAGGGTTCAGACACTCTGTGATGACATAAAGAGGCATGGGCTCTCTCTCGTCGGTGTCAGCTTAACTTGATAGCGAAGGTTGGAATCCCGGAAAAGTCGACACAGAGTGTCTGAGTGAGCGCGCCAGCAGCGAGCGAGTTGCTGTGGCGAGCTTTTCGGGGAATTGCAACCGAAGCCTAAAAAGCCTCTTACTACTCGTTAAACGGTACCCTGCAAAAAGTCCTGCGCAAAGCGCTGCAGCACACCACCGGCCTCATAAATCGATACTTCTTCAGCGGTATCTAAACGGCAGGTTACCGGTACTTCTACCACTTCACCGTTAGCGCGGTTAATTACCAGCGTCAGCTCAGTGCGCGGCGTGCGGGCGCCTTTCACATCATAGGTCTCAGTACCATCTAACTGCAGAGTTTTACGGTTAGTGCCCGGCTTAAACTCCAGCGGTAATACGCCCATCCCAATTAAGTTAGTGCGGTGGATCCGCTCAAAACCTTCAGCCACAATGGCTTCGACACCCGCTAACCGCACGCCTTTGGCAGCCCAGTCGCGTGATGAGCCCTGGCCATAGTCGGCACCGGCAATAATAATCAGCGGTTGTTTGCGATCCATATAGGTTTCAATCGCTTCCCACATCCGCATTACCTTGCCTTCCGGCTCCACCCGCGCCAGCGAACCTTGTTTTACCTTGCCGTTTTCCAGCACCATTTCGTTAAACAGTTTTGGGTTAGCAAAGGTGGCGCGCTGTGCCGTTAAGTGATCGCCGCGGTGCGTGGCATAAGAGTTAAAGTCTTCTTCCGGCAAGCCCATTTTAGCCAGATACTCACCGGCCGCACTGTCCAGCAAAATGGCATTGGAGGGTGATAAATGGTCAGTGGTAATATTATCCGGCAAAATCGCCAGCGGCCGCATACCGCTTAAGCTGCGCTCGCCTGCCAGCGCGCCTTCCCAATAGGGTGGGCGGCGAATATAGGTACTTTGTGGCCGCCAGTTATACAGCGGGCTAATTTGCTCACCGTAATCCACACTTAGCGCAAACATCGGCTCGTACACTTTGCGGAACTGCTCTGGTTTTACGCTTTGTACCACTACGGCATCAATTTCGGCATCGCTTGGCCAGATATCTTTTAAGGTAATGGCTTTACCGTTATGGTAGCCCAGTACATCTTTTTCGATATCAAAGCGGATAGTGCCGGCAATGGCATAGGCCACCACTAATGCCGGCGAGGCTAAAAACGCCTGCTTAGCATAAGGGTGAATACGGCCATCAAAGTTACGGTTACCCGATAACACTGCTGTGGCGTACAGATCACGGTCAATAATTTCCTGCTGAATCACCGGATCCAGTGCGCCGCTCATACCGTTGCAGGTAGTACAGGCAAAGGCGACAATACCAAAGCCCAGTTGCTCCAGCTCTGGCAGTAAACCGCCTTCTTCCAAATACAGTTGCACCGCTTTTGAGCCGGGCGCCAGCGAGGTTTTCACCCACGGCTTGCGGCTTAAACCCAGCTTATTGGCATTACGCGCCAGCAAACCTGCGGCAATCACATTGCGCGGGTTAGAGGTATTGGTACAGCTGGTAATGGCCGCGATAATCACCGCGCCATCCGGCATCTTGCCCTCTTCAATTTCATACTTACCGGCGATACCTTTCGCGGCTAAATCGCTGGTTGATAAGCGAGCATGCGGATTCGATGGGCCAGCCAT
The DNA here is from genome assembly GCF_000245735.1 of Alishewanella jeotgali KCTC 22429. Taxonomy (GTDB): domain Bacteria; phylum Pseudomonadota; class Gammaproteobacteria; order Enterobacterales; family Alteromonadaceae; genus Alishewanella; species Alishewanella jeotgali. The sequence continues at coordinate 128,813 of NZ_AHTH01000055.1, read as the reverse complement.
AGTGCGGCCAACGCTGGATAAATCAAAGTGCAGTACCCGCTCGTACTCGGCCGTTTTTAAACTCTCGCTCCACAGGCCAGCCGCTTTGGCATAGGTTTCTACCAGTTTTACCTGCGCCGGCTCACGGCCAGTCAGGGTTAAATAATCCAGCGTTTGCTGATCAATAGAGAACATCGCCGCAGTAGCACCGTATTCCGGTGTCATATTGGATATCGTTGCCCGGTCACCTAAACTCAGGCTGTCGACACCTTCGCCAAAGAATTCCAAGTAGCTCGATACCACCTTTTCTTTACGCAAAAACTCGGTTAACGCCAGTACAATATCGGTGGCCATAATACCAGGCTGCGCTTTACCGGTTAGCTCTACGCCGATAATATCCGGCAGCCGCATCCAGCTGGCACGGCCCAGCATTACGCTTTCGGCCTCTAACCCACCAACACCAATAGCAATAACACCTAATGCATCCACATGCGGCGTATGGCTGTCGGTACCCACTAAGGTATCCGGAAAGGCCACGCCGTCTTTGGCATGGATCACCGGCGACATTCGCTCTAAGTTAATCTGGTGCATAATGCCGTTACCCGGCGGGATCACATCCACATTCTTAAAGGCCTTTTTGGTCCAGTTAATAAAATGGAAACGATCGTCGTTACGTCTGTCTTCAATGGCGCGGTTTTTCTCAAAGGCGTCTTTTTCAAAACCGGCATGTTCTACCGCTAATGAGTGGTCAACAATCAACTGCGTTGGCACCACCGGGTTTACTTTGGCCGGATCACCGCCCTTTTCCGCGATGGCATCACGCAGGCCGGCTAAATCAACCAGTGCGGTTTGGCCTAAAATATCGTGGCAGACCACACGGGCCGGAAACCACGGAAAATCGATATCGCGCTTGCGGTAAATCAGCTGTTTTAACGCATCAGGCAACAGCGCCGGATCGCAGCGACGCACCAGGTTTTCGGCATGCACGCGCGAGGTGTATGGGAGTTTGGCATAAGCACCTGGCTCAATGGCGTCTACCGCTTCGCGGGCGTCAAAGTAGTCGAGCTGGGTACCTGGTAAATTTTTGCGGTATTGGCTATTCATGGTGTTTACTCTTGTCTCGTAAAAAGAGAGTTCGCTGTAACAGCCGGCCGATAAGCAGTAATCGGCTTGTTCTAAGTCAACCGTTGGAGGCCATGGATGGCCGGACAAATTCGTCGGGAACGAATTTGGACAGCTTTGCTGGCCTTCGGTGAATATCATGGATGATATTCACAACCGAGCCCCATGGATGGTTCATGGCGTGTTGACGTGAACAAGCCGGTTACAGCTGCATCCTGAAGCAACCGGCATTAGGGCATCACCCTCAATCAAATCTTTATACTTTGTCACCTAAGTGCTGCTATTAACGCTGGGCAATAGGTTTCACAGTACGTGGCTCAACACCCACATAATCCGCACTTGGCCGGATAATACGGTTATCGGCGCGCTGCTCCATCACATGCGCGGCCCAACCCGTTAAGCGGCTACAGACGAAAATCGGTGTAAACAGCTTGGTTGGAATACCCATATAGTTATAGGCCGAAGCATGGAAGAAGTCGGCGTTACAGAACAGTTTTTTCTCACGCCACATCACCGCTTCACAACGAACGGACACATCGTACAGCTTGGTATTGCCATTTGCTTTGGCCAGTTTTTCTGACCACTCTTTGATCACAGCATTACGCGGATCCGACTCTGAGTAAATGGCATGGCCAAAACCCATAATCTTTTCTTTGCGCTCCAGCATGCCCAGCAGTTTTTGCTCGGCATCATCCGGGTTGGCCATTTTCTCAATCAGCTCCATCGCCGCTTCGTTCGCACCGCCATGCAATGGGCCGCGCAGTGAGCCGATAGCGCCGGTAATACAGGAGTGCATATCGCTTAGCGTCGAGGCACACACCCGGGCAGTAAAGGTTGAGGCGTTAAATTCATGCTCGGCGTACAAAATCAGCGAGGCTTGCATTACTTCGACATGCAAGGCTTCTGGCTTTTTGTCATGCAAGGTCCAGAGGAATTGCTCGGCAATGGAATCGGCGTCAGTTTCCACGTTTACACGCTTGCCATGGTGACTGTAGTTATACCAGTAGTTAACCAGCCCTGGGAAAATCGCTAGCATCCGGTCGGTTACGTCCTGCTGCTGGGCAAAGCTATCTTCCATTTCCAGGTTACCCAGCATTGAGCAGCCGGTACGCATCACATCCATCGGGTGGGCATTGGCTGGAATACGCTCTAACACGTCTTTTAATGCCTGAGGCAGCGCGCGCAGGCTCTTTAATTTGGCTTTATAAGCAGCCAGTTCAGCACTATTTGGCAATTCGCCTTTTAAAATTAAGTGCGCCACTTCTTCAAAGGTACAGTTGGCGGCTAAATCTTTTACATCATAGCCCCGATAGGTTAAGCCTGAACCGGTTTTACCCACGGTGGATAAAGCGGTTTTACCTGCTACCTGGCCGCGCAAACCTGCGCCTGAGAGTACTTTACCTGTTGACATGGTTGTTGCTCCTGTTCTGTTTAGCCTTCATCCTTGTCACTGCAGCAGCAAGGATTTTGGCTAAAAGTAATAATTAAAAATGTAAAATAGTTATCTTAAGATTTTTTGCTGCTAAACAGCTGATCCAGTTTTTGCTCGAAGCTGTGGTAATTTAAAAAGTCATACAGCTCGGCGCGGGTTTGCATGCTGTCTACCACGGCTTTCTGATCGCCGTTTGCCAAAATTGACTGATACACATTTAATGCGGCTTTATTCATGGCACGGAAGGCACTTAACGGATACAGCACCATCGCCACACCGACGCTGGCCAGCTCAGCTTTGTTATACAGTGGGGTTTGACCAAACTCAGTGATATTAGCCAGTACCGGCACCTTTAACGCTGAGGTAAAGGCTTGATATTGTTCCAGTGTATGTACCGCTTCGGCAAAAATGGCATCGGCACCGGCGTCCTGACAGGCAATAGCACGCTCAATAGCCGCATCTAAACCTTGCTGTGCTAACGCATCGGTACGCGCCATAATAAAGAAGCTCTCGTCAGTACGGGCATCAACACTGGCTTTAACCCGGTCGACCATTTCATCGAGGCTAACAATTTCTTTATTCGGGCGATGGCCACAACGCTTTTGCGCCACCTGATCTTCAATATGAAAGCCCGCTGCGCCGGCACGGGTCATTTCTTTTACCGTGCGGGCAATATTAAAAGCCCCACCCCAACCGGTATCGGCATCCACTAACAGTGGCAGACTGGTGGCAGCGGTAATGCGGCGGATATCTTCGCAGACATCATTTAACGAGGTCATGCCTAAATCAGGTAAACCAAAAGAGGCATTGGCTACGCCAGCACCAGACAGGTAAAGCGCCTGATGTCCGGTACGCTCGGCCATCATCGCGGTGTAGGCATTAATGGTGCCGACGATTTGCAGTGGCGAATTGGCGGTAATGGCGGCACGGAATTTCTGGCCGGCGGTTAAATTGCTCATCTTAGTTCCCCTGTTGCTCTAGTTCAGTCAGTTTATGTTCAATATTGCGCCTGGAGGCAGCGATATGCCGGCGCATCAATAAGTCGGCCAGTTCACCATCACGATTGGCAATGGCATTAATAATAGCCTTATGTTCGTCAAATGCCCGCGATACGCGCGGCCCATTCATGCCAAGCTGCACCCGGTACATCCGCATCAGGTGATACAGCTCGTCGGTAAGAATATTGATTAAATACGGGTTTTTACTGCCAAGAATAATACGGTAATGAAAATCCAGATCGCCGGCTTCCTGATAATAACTCTCGCCCTCACGCACCCGCTGCGAGCTAAGATGCTGATCGAGTAAATCCTGCATCTCACGAATTTCGGCATCGCTCATTTGCGTCGCCGCTAACCGGCAGGCTAAGCCCTCTAATTCTTCACGCAGTTGATACAGCGATAACAGATTTTCTGTCGACAATTTCACGACTCGCGCCCCGGCATTCGGCGTGCGCTCCAGCAAGTGGCAACGCTCTAATCTTGCTAAGGCTTCACGCAGCGGCGCGCGGCTAAGATCAAAGCGTTTCGCTAGCTCCGGCTCGCTGATCTTAGAGCCCGGCGCAATTTCACCGGCCACAATAGCGCGCAGCAGCTCTTGCAGAACACGATCTGCAGCAGTTACAGCGGGGCGTTGCAAAGCAGGATTCATAGCTGATTGTCGACATAAACAAAGAATGGGTAAGTTTTAGGCTTATTTAACGCCAGTGTCAAGTCAAAATCGGCAGGATTGTCGACAATCAGACTAAAGTACAGGTTAACGCCAAACGGCTTCGGTACATTAAATTCCCAACTCCGGGTGATACCATGCTCGAACGCGGCGACAGTCGCTTTAGCGGAGCCCATTCAACAAGGATGATTATTAAGGTTAAGTATGAATTTTTAGATTTTTTTAGAATATAAAGTAGGTTTTTTAGCTTACATAATGATAACAAAATCTGACCCTATTACAGGTCAAATTCAGTAGCTGTGCATAATTGCCGGTATAAACTGGGGATAAGTTGGATATAAGTTGGGGAATGAAAAGATTGCGTAAATAACTTTTCGCAACTTAAGGAAATCGAGTAGGAGGCGGGATCACTCCCGCCGTCCTCTCACACCACCGTACGTGCGGTTCCGCATACGGCGGTTCANGTTAACACTGGAACTGCCGGTGGCAATCCAGCAGTGATACTAGTCCAGCTTTCTGGAACAGACTTTTCTTATATGCCTGATTCATGTGGCTGGCTCCCGAGTTCCACCACGCTCCGCGTTGATTACAAGCTGACGCCCACGCCCTGACTTCATCAAGACCCGCTTTCATTAGCTTTCTGGCTCGGGTGTAAGGTCGCTTCCATTGTCGCCATAACAAGCAACGTAGTTTGCGCCGTATCCAACCATCCAGCTCCTCAAGCACGCCTTTGACTTCGGTCAGGCGGAAGTAGCTTATCCATCCTCGCAGCACCGGTGTTAATTCACTGATAACCTTTGCCACTGACTTTGAGCCGTTTCCTGTCGTCAGACTTCGGATTTTATCTTTCAGCCTGTCTACACTGCTTGGCGCAATTTTCAGTCGCACGACCTGGTGCTTGGTGAAGCTATATCCCAGGAACTTGCGCTCCCAGGGCCTGGCGACTGCACTTTTCTGCTCATTCACCTGCAGCTTCAATGTTTTCTCTAAGAATTCACCGATGCTGCAAAGCACCTGCTCGCCTGCCTTTTGACTACTGACATAGATGTTGCAGTCATCCGCATAGCGGCAGAAGCTATGTCCGCGCCGTTCAAGCTCCTTGTCCAGTTCGTCCAGCAGGATATTTGATAACAGTGGTGACAGCGGTCCGCCTTGTGGCATACCCTTATCACGTTTTAACACACCCTGCTCATCTACCATTTCTGCTTCCAGATATCGGCGGATGAGTTTGAGTAACCGGTCATCTTTGATGATTCGGGCTAACCTCGACATCAGGATGTCGTGGTCTACCCGGTCAAAGAACTTCTCTAAATCCATATCCACAACCCAGCGTTTGCCGCTATGGATGTACTGCTGCGCTTGGCGCACAGCTTGCCATGCATTGCGGTTTGCTCTGAAGCCATAACTGGAGTGTGAGAAGCCGGGCTCAACGTGAGGCGTGAGCACTTGCGCTATCGCTTGCTGGATGAGTCTGTCCACTACGGTCGGTATACCCAGTGTCCTTATCCCGCCATTTGGCTTGGGAATATCGACTTTGCGTATCCTCCGTGGCAGATAGCTACCCGTTATCAGTGCTTCTCTGACACTTGGCCAGTGTGCTTTCAGCCATGGCTTTAATGCCGATACACTCAGGTTATCAACCCCTGCTGCACCCTTGTTTTCCACCACTCGCTGATACGCCAGCATCAGGTTATCTCGGGTTATCACCGCTTCCATCGTCAGCGGTACTTCCGCTTTCGTTCGCCCATTGGCCGCCGTGTTAATTTCAGCACCATAATGCCGCGTCGGCGAATTCTGTTCGCATCTGCTATTCATGGCCGCAGTTTCCTGCGCTTGTGCATCATCAATCAGCATCGAGGTCCAATGTCCTAATCGCGGTTAAACATGTTCAGCCCTTCATGCTGTTGGTTTCAGCACTACTACGGCCTCGGCTGACTTCTGATGGCCCATCCCAACACCTTCCGATGTTAGTAGCACTTTGGCAGACCATCAGACCTCCCGGGGTAATTCGCGCGACCTTCCTGCTTATGCCTGTCGGCTTTACGTTGCAGCATTCCATGCAAGTATTGGGCTTTAGTGATAATGGCCACCTTACCCTGCTACAACGCCTAAACCGCTTCCTGTTCGTCAGGCCAGCATTTTGCTTTCAGCTTCCTTCAGATCCTACCTCACGATAGGCACCCTTGCCGTTCAGCTAACACTTCCCCTTGCCGGGTGTGTAGAGGACTTTCACCTCCAAGTCACCTGCTAACCACCACAGTCAGCAGATAGCGCCGGTCAAGGCGCTGCGCGCCATGCCCGGCGCACCATGAAAATTAGCGTAGCTTAGCTACACTCTATTTTACTTTAGGTAACTTCTTCTCGATAGCGCACGGCTCATTCCCTATGAGCCATTCCCCTAAGCCCGGAACAATTTGGATTGGTTCCGGGCTCCTTTTATCTAAACTTTAGGATTCAGATAAAAGACAGATATCACTCAGCCAGCAGAGCGTTTGGCACGTGCTAACGGAAACAGCTGGTAAAAATTATCGGTTGTTTGTTTTGCTAATTGCTGCACAGTTACCGCTTTCAGATCAGCCATTGCGGCCGCTACATCTGTTACATAAGCCGGTTGATTAGTTTTGCCTCGATGCGGCACCGGCGCCAGATAAGGCGCATCGGTTTCAATCAATAATCTATCCAGCGGTAATTTACGCACTACGTCGCGTAGCTCAGTGGCATTGCGAAAAGTCACAATCCCTGACAACGAAATATAGAAGCCCAGATCCAGAGCAGCCCTGGCCATTTCGTAGTTCTCGGTAAAACAGTGCAACACACCGCCTGCTTCGTCTGCCGCGTGCGCTTTCATTAATGCAATAGTATCAGATCGGGCATCTCGGGTATGAATAATCAGTGGTTTCTGTAATTTCCTGGCCACACTAATGTGCTTAACAAAACCGTCTTGCTGGCTAAGTTTACTATCCGGACTATAAAAATAATCTAATCCGGTCTCCCCCACAGCAACCACTTCAGCTCCTGCAGCTAGTTTGGCCAGCAGCTCAACATCCACACTATCGCTTTGATGCAAAGGATGTTCACCACATGAAACTGAAACCTGATGATAAGGTTTCACCAGCTTTGCCATCGCCGGGTATTCGGCTAAAGATACGCTAACGCAAAGTAGATGCTCGATCTGACGTTGCTGAGCATTTGCAATAACACCCTCCAGATCTAAACCTAACTTATCCAGCTCTAATCGATCGAGATGACAATGAGAATCTACAAACAAAACAACCTCAACAAAGATGGGACCTGCACCTAATAAAAAATTAATCTTTACATGGTATAAGTAGGTTCATTGCTGTGGAGCATTGCCCCCAACAGCTTTTCAATTCGATTACTTAGATTATGTTTATCATCTATAAAAGCCACGCCAATCCCGGCAGGATTCGAGCTTTGTGCCCCCAGCGGGGAAACCCATGCGACCTTTCCCGTTACCGGGATCGGATCCAGTGCATCAGGCAGGGTAACACTTAGAGCTAATGATTGACCCAACCGGTAATGTCGTGCCGAGCGAATAAACAGGCCACCGTTTTTAAAAAAAGACATATAACAGCGATAAAGCTCTTTCGTATCAGTAAAACCTAATGCCAGCTCTTCCATTTTTGCCTCCGGTTAGCGACGACCAGGCTGAGCGCGCGCCGGCGCCAACAACTGTTGCCATTCACTAAGTATAGCGCTGATTGCCAGACTCTTATTTTGCCCTAAAATATGCTGCTCGTCACGGCAGAAGCGGATTAAGCTTTGTTGCATAGTCTGCAGCTGCTGTGCACCTAACCGCTGCTCTGAGCTAAATTTATGTAGCAGATAACTCAGGATCAACGACAGATCTGTGCGCCCTTCCAGGGTTTTGAGCATCGGCTGCAGCGGTTGCCGTTGCAACAGTACAGTGAATAACTGCTGTAACAGCGTATCCAGGGTCGCGTACTGGTCCGATTGCAGCAACGCCATAGCTTTTAGCGGCGCCCCACCACTAAAGCTGATAATAAAATCAGCAATGGGACCGCTGTGCTGTGCTGCCAGATAATCTGCCAGCGCCTGTGGCGCCAGCGGCGCTAAGGCCCAGCGTTGGCAACGGCTTAAAATAGTCGGTTTTAACCGCTGCGCCTGCGCAGTACACAACAGTAAAAAACAGCCGGCCGGCGGCTCTTCCAGGGTTTTAAGTAGCGCATTGGCGGCGGCTTCGGTCATCCGTTCAGCATGACGTACAATTATCACCTTATGGCCATGTTGCTGCGCCCTGCCCTGAGTAAAGTCGGTCAGACGGCGGATTTCATCCACGCCCAGGCTAGTGCCCTCGGGTTGCAGGAGCAGTAAATCTGGATGGTTACCGGCGGCTAACAGTAAACAGCTTTTACACTGGCCACAGTGCTGACCTGCATGCGGGCTCTTACATAACAGCAAAGCCCCCAGCAGCTGCGCCAGTTCAAACTTGCCCATCCCCTCCGGGCCGCTTAGCAATAAGGCATGCGCTAGCCGTTGTTGCTGATACAGTAAGGAGAGCTTATCAAAGCTCTCAGCCAACCACGGATAATTGTGCAGTTGCACCAGCGCCATCTTAAACTCCGGCCGCAGCCAGGGCAGTCAACAGCGCCCGCTGCACCTCGGCTAGCGGCTGACTGGCATCAATCACCACGATATTCGGCTCTTTGCCGGCGATCTCCAGATATTTGGCCCGGGTGCGCTGGAAAAAGCCCAGTTGTTCCTGTTCAATCCGATCCAATTCACCGCGGCTGGCAGCACGGGCTAAGCCGAGTGCCGGATCAAGATCCAGATACAGTGTCAGATCTGGCCTGGTATTACCCAGTACCGCCTGGCGTAATGTATCAATCAGCTGGTCACCGAGTTGCCGGCCACCGCCCTGATAAGCGCGTGACGATAAATCATGCCGGTCAGCCAGCACCCAGTTACCGGCAGAGAGCGCCGGCCGGATCACATTGGTCAACAGTTGTACCCGTGAGGCATACATCAATAAGAGTTCGGTTTCTGGTGCAATCTGTTCCTGTAAATCCGCTTGTTTCACTAAGGACCTTAACTGTTCCGCCAATGGTGTTCCGCCCGGCTCGCGGGTGCAAACCACCTGATGGCCACGGCTTTCCAGGTATTGCTTCACGGTGGCGATGGCGGTACTTTTACCGGCGCCCTCCAGCCCTTCGATAACGATAAACTTGCCGTTACTGCTCATTATTTTGTCCAAGAATATATTTGCGTACTGCACTGTTATGCTGCTCTAGTGTTTGTGAAAACACGTGGGAGCCATCACCGCGGCTGACAAAGTAGTAATAATCGCTTTGCTCCGGTGCTGCTGCCGCTTTGAGCGCACTGATACTCACCAGTGAAATCGGCCCCGGTGGCAAACCATGATGCCGGTAGGTATTGTAAGGGTGTGGATCACGCAAATGTGCCCGGGTAATGCGGCCATTATAATCCGCTACACCATAAATCACTGTCGGATCGGTTTGCAGCCGCATCCCGGTATTTAGACGGTTGACGAACACCGAACTAACCAGACCGCGTTCAGCTTGCAAACCACTCTCTTTTTCAATAATCGACGCCAGTATCAGCAGCTGATAGGGAGTTTGCAGCGGCAAATCGGGTTGCCGTTGCTGCCAAATCTGCTCCAGCTGCGTTAACAGTGCCTGATGGGCGCGCAACCAGATAGCGCTGGCTTTACTGTTGGCAGTATAAAAATAGGTATCCGGAAAGAATAATCCTTCCATTTGCTGAGCCAGCTCTGGCATCGGCGCCAATTCGCCCCACTCAGCTGGCCAGCGTAACAGCTGCTGTAATTCGGCGATCTGCTGCAAATCCTGCTGTAAATAAGGTAGATCGGCAAAGCGTTGCCAGCTTTGCGCCAGGGTTTCGCCCTCAATCAGGGTAACACTAAATTGTGCGACCCGACCCGAGCGAAACAGTGCCAATGCCTGTTGCAACGACATTTCGGCCTCTACCCGGTACAGGCCCTGTTGCAATTGCGCCTGCTCTGGGTGTTGGCGCAGATAAAGTTTCAACTGCTGGCACTGCCAGGCGGTCAGTTGTTGCTGGGTTTGCCACTGCCGGCATAACTGTCGGGCCGAAGCACCGGGCTTTACCTCGTACAAGGCTTCGCTAAAACGGATCGGAGCCGCCAATAAGGCCTGCTGTGCCTGTTGCCAGTAACTATTGCCGGCAACCAGTACCAGGACCAGTAGCACCGGCAGCCAATAAGATAAACGTCTTAGCATAATACCTGTTGTTGTAAGCTATGCACGGCCGCCATCGGCAGCGGCCGGCCATCTAATTCTCGCACTGCGGCTATCCCCAGCAGTGCATTGCTAAAAAACATCGCGCTTAGAAGCGGCAATTCGTGTAGCGCTAACGGCCGTTCAGTGATCTGCGGCTGCTGCTGCATAATATGGCTGCGCATTACCCCTGCTACGCCGCATTTATCCAGCGGCGGGGTGTACCACTGCCCGTGCAACTGATAAAACAGATTGGCGGCACTGCCCTCTATCACCAGATCATTGCTGTCTGCCACCACCAAATCATCTAATGCTGTGCCCGCCAGCTCTTGTTTTAGCAGTACCTGCTCCAGCCGGTTACAGTGCTTTAACCCTGCCAACGCCGGTTGCGCTGCCAGACGCAGTTTGGCCAGCCCCACCTTTAAACCGGCGGCCTTTAGCGCGTGATAATCCGGCATCGGTGCCTGATACAAATAACAGCTGACTTCAGCCTTTGGATCCGCTGCATAACCGCGACCACCAATACCGCGTGAAATCAGCAGTTTAAATACGCAATCAGCTGTCATTTGCCGGGCTTGCACCTGCAGCCAGGCGCTAAGCTGTTGCCAGTCGGGTTCAACAAAGCCAAGGCGCCGGGCACTGTGTTGTAGCCGTGCCAGATGCAACGACCAGAGCGCGATCTGCCCCTGACTTACCCGCATTGTCGTAAACAAGCCATCGCCATATTGTAAAGCGCGGCAGCCGCCGGCAACGGCGGTACTGTTTGGCGAATTAATTAATATAAAATCAGCCATATCTGCTCTTTACAAAAATTTGCCACAGCTTTGCATAAGGTTGGGCTCAGTATGCCTTAAGGCTGCCGCCTTGCAAAGCAAAGCCCGGTTTAGCGGCTTTAGCTGATCGAGTAGGAGGCGGGATCACTCCCGCCGTCCTCTCACACCACCGTACGTGCGGTTCCGCATACGGCGGTTCATGTTAACACTGGRACTGCCGGTGGCAATCCAGCAGTGATACTAGTCCAGCTTTCTGGAACAGACTTTTCTTATATGCCTGATTCATGTGGCTGGCCCCCGAGTTCCACCACGCTCCGCGTTGATTACAAGCTGACGCCCACGCCCTGACTTCATCAAGACCCGCTTTCATTAGCTTTCTGGCTCGGGTGTAAGGTCGCTTCCATTGTCGCCATAACAAGCAACGTAGTTTGCGCCGTATCCAACCATCCAGCTCCTCAAGCACGCCTTTGACTTCGGTCAGGCGGAAGTAGCTTATCCATCCTCGCAGCACCGGTGTTAATTCACTGATAACCTTTGCCACTGACTTTGAGCCGTTTCCTGTCGTCAGACTTCGGATTTTATCTTTCAGCCTGTCTACACTGCTTGGCGCAATTTTCAGTCGCACGACCTGGTGCTTGGTGAAGCTATATCCCAGGAACTTGCGCTCCCAGGGCCTGGCGACTGCACTTTTCTGCTCATTCACCTGCAGCTTCAATGTTTTCTCTAAGAATTCACCGATGCTGCAAAGCACCTGCTCGCCTGCCTTTTGACTACTGACATAGATGTTGCAGTCATCCGCATAGCGGCAGAAGCTATGTCCGCGCCGTTCAAGCTCCTTGTCCAGTTCGTCCAGCAGGATATTTGATAACAGTGGTGACAGCGGTCCGCCTTGTGGCATACCCTTATCACGTTTTAACACACCCTGCTCATCTACCATTTCTGCTTCCAGATATCGGCGGATGAGTTTGAGTAACCGGTCATCTTTGATGATTCGGGCTAACCTCGACATCAGGATGTCGTGGTCTACCCGGTCAAAGAACTTCTCTAAATCCATATCCACAACCCAGCGTTTGCCGCTATGGATGTACTGCTGCGCTTGGCGCACAGCTTGCCATGCATTGCGGTTTGCTCTGAAGCCATAACTGGAGTGTGAGAAGCCGGGCTCAACGTGAGGCGTGAGCACTTGCGCTATCGCTTGCTGGATGAGTCTGTCCACTACGGTCGGTATACCCAGTGTCCTTATCCCGCCATTTGGCTTGGGAATATCGACTTTGCGTATCCTCCGTGGCAGATAGCTACCCGTTATCAGTGCTTCTCTGACACTTGGCCAGTGTGCTTTCAGCCATGGCTTTAATGCCGATACACTCAGGTTATCAACCCCTGCTGCACCCTTGTTTTCCACCACTCGCTGATACGCCAGCATCAGGTTATCTCGGGTTATCACCGCTTCCATCGTCAGCGGTACTTCCGCTTTCGTTCGCCCATTGGCCGCCGTGTTAATTTCAGCACCATAATGCCGCGTCGGCGAATTCTGTTCGCATCTGCTATTCATGGCCGCAGTTTCCTGCGCTTGTGCATCATCAATCAGCATCGAGGTCCAATGTCCTAATCGCGGTTAAACATGTTCAGCCCTTCATGCTGTTGGTTTCAGCACTACTACGGCCTCGGCTGACTTCTGATGGCCCATCCCAACACCTTCCGATGTTAGTAGCACTTTGGCAGACCATCAGACCTCCCGGGGTAATTCGCGCGACCTTCCTGCTTATGCCTGTCGGCTTTACGTTGCAGCATTCCATGCAAGTATTGGGCTTTAGTGATAATGGCCACCTTACCCTGCTACAACGCCTAAACCGCTTCCTGTTCGTCAGGCCAGCATTTTGCTTTCAGCTTCCTTCAGATCCTACCTCACGATAGGCACCCTTGCCGTTCAGCTAACACTTCCCCTTGCCGGGTGTGTAGAGGACTTTCACCTCCAAGTCACCTGCTAACCACCACAGTCAGCAGATAGCGCCGGTCAAGGCGCTGCGCGCCATGCCCGGCGCACCATAAAAAAACCGCAGTATTTAACTGCGGTTTCTTGCAAACAGCATCGCGGCTTAGATTTTCTTAAACAAAATCGAACCGTTAGTACCACCAAAACCAAAGGAGTTACACAGTGCATACTCCAGTTTCGCCTGACGCGCCTGATGCGGCACATAGTCCAGATCACAACCTTCGCTTGGATTATCCAGGTTAATGGTTGGCGTCACCAGCTGATCCTGCAGCGACAGCACTGTAATAATGGACTCCACTGAACCGGCAGCACCTAACAGGTGACCAATCATCGACTTCGATGAGCTGACCATCAGTTTATCCAGGTTGTTGGCAAATACGGTTTTAATCGCCATGGTTTCCGCGATATCACCCGCTGGCGTTGAGGTACCGTGGGCATTGATATACTGCACTTGCTCCGGGTTAACCTGAGCATCATTCAGTGCATTTTGCATCGCCCGGGCAGCGCCATCACCGTTTTCCGGTGGCGAAGTCATATGGTAGGCATCACCGCTCATGCCAAAACCGACCAGCTCGGCGTAAATTTTCGCACCACGCGCCTTGGCATGCTCATATTCTTCCAGCACCATAACACCAGCACCGTCGCCCAGCACAAAGCCATCACGATCTTTATCCCAGGGCCGGCTGGCTTGTTGCGGCGCATCGTTACGGGTTGATAACGCGCGAGCCGCGCCAAAACCGCCCATACCGAGCTCGGTTGAGGCTTTTTCCGCACCACCGGCGACCATAACATCGGCATCGCCATAAGCAATCATCCGCGCGGCCTGACCAATATTGTGTACACCTGTAGTACAGGCCGTAACGATACTGATATTCGGGCCCTTTAAGCCCAGCATAATCGACAACTGGCCGGCAATCATATTAATAATGGTTGATGGCACAAAGAACGGTGATAAACGCTTCGGGCCACTATTCAGCAGCTTGGTGTGGTTTTCTTCAATCAAACCTAAACCACCAATACCGGAACCGATAGCGGCACCAATGCGATGGGCGTTAACTTCATTGATTTCCAGGCCGGAGTCACGAAAGGCCTGCATGGCTGCTGCTACGCCGTATTGGATAAACAAATCCATTTTTTTGGCGTCTTTCGCCGGGAAATAAGGCTCAACATCAAAATCTTTGACTAAGCCGGCAAATTTAGTTGTATAAGCACTGGTGTCAAAGTGCTCGATCAGGCCAATGCCGCTTTTCGCCTGCTGCAGTCCCTGCCAGCTGCTGGCCACATCATTGCCCAGCGGCGTCAACATTCCTAAACCTGTTACCACTACACGACGTTTTGCCACCGTGTCCTCCGTAGATACCTGTTTTTCTGATTCTTAAAACGAAAACGGGTAGCCTCGCTACCCGTTTCTCAAGCTTTCGGCTTATTCAGCGTGGGCTTTGATGTAATCAATGGCTGATTGCACCGTGGTGATTTTCTCTGCTTCTTCGTCTGGAATTTCAGTATCGAATTCTTCTTCCAGCGCCATCACCAGCTCTACTGTGTCCAGTGAGTCTGCACCCAGGTCGTCAACGAAAGAAGCTTCGTTTTTCACTTCTTCTTCTTTAACGCCCAGTTGTTCAACAATAATCTTTTTAACGCGTTCTTCGATGTTGCTCATCTTTTCTTCCTTTTTCTCATCTAAATCGCAACAAATCGTGCAATTTGGTTTGGCGCTAGTTTATGCGTAAGCAGGGGTTGATGCAAGCAATGCCCTTGGCATTTTTTGCTGGTCAAACCTGATTTGCTTACACCATATACATACCGCCGTTAACGTGAACTGTTTCACCGGTAATATAGGCTGCCTGCGTGGACGCCAGAAATGCCACTGTCGCCGCAATTTCTTCTGGCTGCCCTAAACGATTTGCAGGGACTTGCGAGAAAATAGCTTCTTTTTGCTCGTCCGACAACTCTTTCGTCATGTCCGTATCAATAAAACCCGGTGCGATAGCATTTACGGTAATACCGCGTGATGCCACTTCACGGGCCAGTGATTTGGTAAAGCCCAGCACACCCGCTTTCGCCGCAGCATAATTGGTTTGTCCGGCATTGCCCATTGAGCCCACAACAGAGCCAATAGTAATGATGCGGCCAAAACGCTTTTTCATCATGCTACGCAGTACCGCCTTGCTCAGCCGATACACCGAAGTTAAATTGGTCTGCATAATATCAAACCATTCTTCATCTTTCATCCGCATCAGCAGATTATCGCGGGTAATACCGGCATTATTTACCAGAATATCGATCTCGCCAAAGCTTTCTTTGATTTGCGCCAGACATTGCTCAACAGAATCGGCATCGGTCACATTCAACACTAAGCCTTTGCCGTTAGCGCCCAGATAGTCAGAAATAGCGGCTGCGCCCTTCTCACTGGTCGCGGTACCGACCACTTTGGCACCCAGTGCTGCCAGCTGTTCAGCAATGGCTTTACCAATCCCCCGGCTGGCGCCTGTTACCAGCGCGACCTTACCTTCTAATGAAATAAATGCTGTCATCTTGTTACCTTATTCTGCTGTAAGGGCAGCGCTTAACGAGGCGCTATCTGTGATTGAGCTGGTGCTAAGCTCTTTATTAATGCGTTTAATCAGGCCACTTAGGACCTTGCCCGCGCCCAGTTCCAGTACCTCGGTTACGCCCTGCGCGGCGAAATACTCAATGGTTTCCGTCCAGCGCACCGGGCTATACAGCTGACGAATTAATGCATCTTTAATCGCTTCAGCACTGTCTGCCTGCTCGACATCGACATTATTAACCACAGGTATGACCGGCGTATTAAAATGCAGCGCAGCTAAATCAGCGGCCAGTTGCCCAGCCGCCGGACGCATCAGTGCACAATGCGATGGTACGCTAACCGGTAATGGCAAGGCACGCTTAGCCCCGGCCGCTTTACAGGCTTCACCGGCCCGCTCTACCGCTGCTTTATGACCGGCAATCACCACCTGACCTGGTGAGTTGTAGTTAACCGGCGCCACGACTTCACCCTGAGCCGCGTCGGCACAAGCTTTGGCAATAGCCGCATCGTCCAGACCAATAATTGCTGCCATGGCGCCAGTCCCGGCCGGCACTGCCTGCTGCATATACTGACCACGCTTTTCTACCAGTTTTACCGCATCGGCCAGAGAAAGTACACCAGCACAAACCAGTGCCGAGTATTCGCCTAACGAGTGGCCGGCAAAATAGGCTGGCGTAGCGCCGCCTTGTTGCTGCCATACACGCCAGACGGCAACGGAAGCCGTTAATAACGCCGGCTGGGTGCGCTGGGTTTCATTCAGCTGCTCTTCCGGGCCATTCGCAACCAGTGCCCACAAATCATAACCCAGTGCCGCTGAAGCTTCGTTAAACGTATCCTGTACCAGCGGATAAGTTTGATACAGATCGGCTAACATGCCAACACTCTGTGAACCCTGACCAGGAAAGACAATTGCAAGTTTTTTCGTCATCGTTATACCCTGTTAAAAGGTGCCTGCATTGAAATTAAGAATTTTCATTGAAATAAAAGCTTAGTAGCGAACCAGTGCAGAGGCCCAGGCGAAACCGCCGCCAAAGGCTTCTAACAATAAGGTTTGACCACGCTGAATCCGACCATCACGCACTGCTTCATCCAGCGCTGTCGGTACGGTCGCCGCCGAGGTATTGCCATAGCGGTCCAGGTTAATCACCACCTGATCCATCGACATATCCAGCTTACGCGCCACGGCAGCAATAATCCGTAAGTTCGCCTGATGCGGCACCAGCCAGTCGATTTGCGATTTGTCCATATTATTAGCCGCCAGGGTTTGCTCAACCACTTCAGACAGCTTGGTTACCGCAACTTTAAAGACGTCGTTACCCTTCATGCTACCCCAGGAGTTATGTACCGAGGCTTCGTCACCGCGAATAGGGTTATCGACGTAAAGCAATTCTGAGTATTTACCGTCGGCATGAATATGGGTTGATAGGATACCTGGCTGTTCTGACGCTTCCAGTAACACGGCTCCGGCGGCATCACCAAACAGGATCACCATAGAGCGATCTTCCGGGCTGACCAGCTGTGACAGACAATCTGAGCCAATCACCAGGATACGTTTTGCCAGACCGGTTTTAATGTATTGATCGGCAATACTTAAGGCATAACAAAAACCGGCGCAGGCGGCAGCGATATCGAAGGCAGGAATAGCAGGAATATCCAGTTCGCGTTGAATTTCGCAGGCGGCACTGGGTAAGGCGCGCGAGGCACTGGTGGTGGCGCAGATAATCATATCGACACTGTTTTTATCTACGTTTGCTGCTTCCAGTGCTTTCCGGGCAGCAGCAGCACCCATGGTCGCCACACTTTCGTCTTTACCGATAATGCGCCGCTCTTTAATACCCGTGCGTTCGATAATCCATTCGTCTGTGGTTTCCACCATAGACTCTAAGTCCGCATTAGTGCGGACTGTTGCCGGAAAATAACTTCCGGTACCAATAATTCTTGAGTACATGCTGGCCTATGCTTTATCTATCAGAACCTGTTCCAGCCGATCTTTTATTTTTGCAGGTACCTGGCGTTGAACCTCGCACACTGCTTGTCGGATGGCACTTAAAAATGCGTCTTTCGTCGCATTTCCATGACTTTTCACTACAATGCCGCGCAATCCTATCAGACTTGCACCATTATACTGGTCGGGGTTCATCCCCTGATAAAGACTTTTTAGGGCAGGTTTACACAGCCAGCTTAATAAAGCAGCAAAAGGCCGCTGTTTCACGCCTTGTTGCGCCCGCTTCAGGATCAGTTTCGCTACCCCTTCGCAGGTTTTTAGCGCCACGTTACCGACAAAACCATCGCAAACAATCACATCCGCCTTACCGGAGAAAATATCATTACCTTCGATATAGCCGATATAATTCAGATCCCGGCATTCCTGCAGTAACTGTGAGGCGCGTTTGATTTGATCCGAGCCTTTAATTTCTTCTTCGCCCATGTTTAGCAGTGCCACGCGCGGCGCCCGGATGCCGATCACTTCTTCGGCCATCACCGCGCCCATTACCGCAAACTGAAACAAGGTGTCAGCATCACAATTGACGGTAGCACCTAAATCCAGCATATACACTGGCTTACCGTTGCAGCTGGGTAAGGCACTGACCAACGCAGGCCGCTCGACGCCATTGAGCATTTTCAGTACATAGTGCGCCATTGCAATCAGAGCACCGGTATTACCGGCAGAGACACAGGCCTGAACCTTACCCTGCTCAACCAGATCGAGGGCGTGGCGCATCGAAGAGTCGCGTTTAGTGCGTAAAGCCAATGAGGGTTTATCGGCCATCGAAACCTGATCGTCACTGTGCACAAAGCGAATGCGCGGATGCGCAGCAACGCCGGCTTCAGTCAGCATACGGCTAAGCAGTGGCTGGTCACCACAAAACACAAGTTCGAGTTCGGGGAATTCTGTTAACGCTGCCAGGGCGGCAGGTATAGTAGATCGGGGGCCGAAGTCGCCCCCCATCATATCTAAAGCCAGAGTCGGCTTTAGCGGCTGCACTTTACTACCAGTAAAAACCGTCAGGACAAGGGTCCGGACTTATTTTACTTTACGGCCTTTATAGAAACCGTCGGCAGTAATGTGGTGACGACGGTGCGTCTCACCTGAAGTTGAATCAACTGACAGCGTTGGGCCAGTTAAAGCATCGTGTGAACGACGCATGTCACGACGTGCACGAGATTTTTTGTTTTGCTGAACAGCCATTGTATTTCTCCTAAATCACTTTTTCTTCAATTCTTGCAGCACTGCAAACGGGTTGGGCTTTTCCGGCTCCGGGCCTATGTCACCGAAACTCATACTGTCTGGATTAACTGAACAATCTTCAGGCGCATGCATCGGGTACAAAGGAAGCGTCAGAATCAACTCGTCTTCAATCAGCTGCCGTAAATTAATTTCGCCGTGTTCATCACGTTCGATCACGTCGTAGCGCTCAGGAATCAACTCCAAAGCCGCATCATCATCTCCGTTAACCGGAGTATATGCAAAACTGCAGTCTAGTGTGAGCGGCATCGCTTCGCCACATCGCTCACACTTTACACTTACCAGACAAGTTGCTGTACCCTGTAGTACAGTCAGTCCCTGCTGGTCAGTTCCGCATTCAATTCTGACTGTTACTTCGCCGTCGTTACTCAGCAAGCTCTCAGAAAGTCGGGTTAACGTACTCAGCACAATAATGCCTTCGTAGTCTGACCGCTTTTGCGCTGCCTTTACCGGATCCAGCGTAACAGGTATTTTCACTTTTTGCATAAGGCGCGCATCATATAGAAGCAGTCCCTGAGTGTCAAAGGGTTCTGCAGGTTTTTTAACATATTTCTCGCAGCTTTCTGGCGAATAGCGCGGCTTGGCATTATAGTGCGCCCGCCCCCTGAATCATAGCGTGAAATCACCCTAAGGATGAAAAATGACTACGCAGCAGCATCCGCCACTCTATCTGGCCTCTACCTCTGTTTACCGGCGCGCCTTGCTACAAAAGCTGACCACACAGTTTAGCTGTGTTAAACCCGAGGTCGATGAAAGCCCTTTACCTGACGAAACCGCACAAGCCCTGGTTAACCGGCTGGCGCTCGCTAAAGCCAATGCTGTAGCGGCGACGCTAAGTGATGGTTTAGTTATCGGTTCAGATCAGGTCGCGGTATTTCAGGGTGAAATACTTGGTAAGCCGCATACTGTAGCTAATGCTGAAGCCCAGCTCAAACGGTTTAGCGGCCAGGCAGTGACGTTTTTAACCGGGCTGGCCGTGGTGAATGCAGCAACCGGCAAGGTTCAGCAAGCGATTGACCCCTTTGTGGTGCATTTTCGTGAGCTGAGTGATGCCGAAATCCGCCACTATGTGGCGCGGGAACAGCCGCTGGATTGCGCCGGCAGCTTTAAAAGTGAGGGGTTGGGTATCGCCCTGTTTGACAAACTGCAAGGTGATGACCCCAACAGCCTGATTGGCTTACCAGTGATCAGGCTGTTGGCGATGCTACGTCATGAAGGCTTAAATCTGTTACTGCAAAACCAGTGAGGTTAACTCTGGTAAGTGGTCAATAATCGCCAGCGGCTGATATTGCGCCAATACCGATACCGGATGGGCGCCATGGCTTACCCCTACCCTTGGCATATTAATCGCCTGTGCCATCTTCAAGTCATGGCTGGTATCGCCGACCATAATAGCCTGTTCCGCATTAACACCGAGTTCAGTGATAATTTGCTGAAGCATATCCGGATGTGGCTTTGACTGCGCTTCATCGGCACAGCGGCTGGTAGCAAAGTATGGCGCCAGCCCGGTTTCGGCAAACATCCGATCCAGCCCTTTGCGCGCCTTACCGGTTGCCACTGCCAACAGGATATTCTGCTCAGCCAGCTGCTTTAACGTTGCCTCAGCACCTGCAAATAAGGGAGTAGGCGTGGTGTCATGCAGCACATATTGATCGCGGTAATGTTCAAATATCTGCTGCCGCTGGGCTTTATTGGCGGTCGGAAACAGCTGGTCAAAGGCCGGATCCAGGCTCAGGCCAATAATTTGTTTTACCGCATCATGGCTGGGTACCTCTAATGCGGTTAAGGCTGCGGCGGCGCGCATTGAGGACACAATACGTCCGACCGAGTCCATCACGGTACCGTCCCAATCGAAAATAACCAGTTTTACTGCTGACATCACTACTCCGCGTCGTTACGCTGTTTTAACCTTGTTACTTACGGTTTAACCGTTCCAGAGTCTGGCTTAATTTCGAATCCAATGGTGCTTCAAAGCGCATAGTGGTTTCGCTGATCGGATGGATAAAGCTTAAGCTAAAGGCATGCAGAAACAGCCGGTTAAGTCCAATTTGCTGCATCTGCTGGCTAAACTGGTTATCGCCGTATTTGTCATCACAGGCAATCGGATGGCCTTTACAGGCGGTATGAACCCGGATCTGATGCGTACGGCCGGTAACCGGAAAGGCTTCAACCAGGGTGCCTTCCTGATAGCGCTGCAAAATCCGAAACCGGGTTTCCGATGGCTTGCCTTCCACAGCATCCACTTTGACCACCCGCTCACCGGACTGCAGCGTATTTTTTCGCAGCGGCTCTGTGACCTTGCGTACTTTGTTATCCCAATCGCCGGCAACCAGCGCCCAGTATTTTTTCTCTACCGTTTTATTGCGTAGCTGCTCGTGTAAATGAGTTAAAACTGAGCGTTTTTTTGCGATCAGCAAACAGCCCGAGGTATCGCGATCCAACCGGTGCACCAATTCCAGATGCTTAGCGTCCGGGCGTAGCGCCCGTAGCGCTTCGATTACGCCAAACTGCAAACCACTGCCACCATGCACCGCCATACCCGAAGGTTTATTCAGTACGATCAAATCTTTATCTTCATACAAAATATGCTGCTCAAGATCTTTGACCAGACTCAGTTTCACTGATACCGCATCGGGTTCGCTGGCAACGCTCAACGGCGGTACCCGCACCACATCACCCTGCTCTAATTTATACTCAGGTTTGATGCGTTTTTTATTCACCCGCACCTCGCCTTTGCGCAAAACGCGGTAAATCACACTTTTTGGTACACCGCGCAGCCGGGCGATTAAAAAGTTGTCTATGCGCTGACCGATGAAATCATCTTCAATTTCAATCATTTGTACTGGCAATTTTATTTCATCGGTCATGTTTGCAAAATACTCAGCTAAAATTACAATTCAGTTGCTAATCAGCGCAGATTAGTGGGATAATCAGCCCGCTAATTGTGCCGAAATACGGCAATTAGGGCGCTCAAAGTGACATAAGAGAATTTGTGCGGCACCGTCAGGGGATGTGATCATACCGAAATCGTGGTGAAAACCAATGTTTTTTATAACCCCGGCGTTAATCCACTGCCACTTGCCTGAGGTAATGTTGAGTAATTTGTTACCAACAACGGCAAAACACAAAGTCCGGTCACCGGGCAACAACAGTAAAGATTAGTCAGAACACAACGCCTGCAGGCGCTGTGTGTCAGAAAGCATAACGAAAACCCCGCTGCCAGGCACTATTTTGCCGGCAGCGGGGTTGTAAAACGTAAAATTAGGTTCCCTCAAGCACCCAGTCGTGAGACTGCACCCTTCTGTGTTTGATAACGGCTGACACTCAGGTGCCCGGTTGTTGTGTTGTGGCTTCGCAATAGAGTCACCATACAATGAAAAGAATGTTAATTAATGCCACGCAGGAAGAAGAAATCCGCGTAGCCCTGGTCGATGGCCAGAAACTGTACGACCTGGACATTGAAAGCCCAGGCCATGAACAAAAGAAAGCCAATATTTACAAAGGTAAAATCACGCGGGTCGAGCCGAGTTTAGAAGCCGCCTTCGTTGACTACGGTGCTGAGCGCCATGGTTTCCTGCCATTAAAAGAAATCTCCCGCGAATATTTCCCTGCCGGTTACAGCTTCGATGGTCGTCCAAACATCAAAGAAGTGGTAAAAGAAGGTCAGGAAGTCATTATCCAGATTGATAAAGAAGAACGTGGCCAAAAAGGCGCCGCGCTGACCACCTTTATCAGTCTCGCCGGTTCTTACCTGGTACTGATGCCGAACAACCCGCGCGCCGGTGGCATTTCCCGCCGTATAGAAGGCGATGAGCGTCAGGAATTAAAAGATTCCTTAGGCCAGCTGGAAATGCCGGATGGCATGGGTCTGATCGTGCGTACTGCTGGCGTCGGCAAATCCTATGAAGAACTGGATTACGACTTAAAAGCCCTGCTGAAACACTGGTCGGCGATTACCGAAGAAGCGCAGAAGCGTGCCGCGCCTTTCCTGATCCACCAGGAAAGCAATGTGGTTTTCCGTGCTATTCGTGATTATCTGCGCCGCGATGTCGGTGAGATCCTGATCGACAGCCAGAAGATTTTCGAAGAAGCCAAGGTTTATATCCAGCAATTCCGCCCTGACTTCGCGCACCGCGTGAAGATGTATCAGGGTGAAGTGCCGCTGTTTATGCACTATCAGATTGAAAACCAGATCGAAACCGCCTTCCGCCGTGAAGTACGGTTACCCTCTGGTGGTTCTATCGTTATCGACAGCACCGAAGCCTTAACTGCGATTGATATTAACTCCTCGAAAGCCACTAAAGGCGGCGATATCGAGGAAACCGCCTTTAATACCAACCTGGAAGCGGCCGATGAAATCGCCCGCCAACTGCGCTTACGTGACCTGGGCGGTCTGATCGTGATCGACTTTATCGATATGACGCCGGTACGGCATCAGCGTGAAGTGGAAAACCGTTTAAAAGACGCCGTGAAGCAAGACCGTGCTAGGGTACAAATTGGCCGGATTTCACGTTTTGGTCTGCTGGAAATGTCACGGCAGCGTTTACGTCCGTCACTGGGTGAGTCAGCCGGTCATGTCTGTCCGCGTTGTCATGGCCGCGGCACTATCCGCAGTGTTGAGTCCTCTGCCCTGTCAATTTTACGTTTAATCGAAGAAGAAGCGATTAAAGATAACACCAGCCAGGTGCAGGCACAGGTGCCGGTATCAGTTGCTACTTATCTGATGAACGAAAAACGTGAAGGTGTACGTCGCATCGAGCAGCGCAATGGCGTCCAGGTGTATGTGATCCCGAATGAGCATCTGGAAACACCAAACTACGAAGTGATCCGCATCCGTATCGATGAAGAGATCGAAGATGTCAGCTATAACCTGACCAAGGTTCCAGAGCACACCACCAAGCTGTATCAGCCTGCTTCGGATGCGGTAAAAGAAAAGCCGGCAGTATCGGCACTGAGTATGGCGCAAACTGCTGCGCCGGCACCGCAACCGAAAGCTGTCGTTGCCGAAGTTGCTGCCCCTGTGGCCAGCACACCTGGTTTATTCAGTCGTTTAGGAAGTTGGTTATCGGGTTTGTTTGCCGCACCGGCAGCGGAAAAACCGGCGGATAAACCGAAAGAGAAATCAGCTGCTCGTCCGGAACAACGTGGTGAGCGCGGTGAACGTGGCGATAGCAGAAGACGCAATAATCGTAACAACAAGCGTCGCGATCAGGTTGAGAAAGTTGCCGATAAAGCACAGGACAAGGTAAGCGAAGAAAAAGCAAGCCCGGCCAGTCGCCCGGAGCGCCAGGAGCGTCCGAAGCAACAAGAACGTCAGCCACGGCAGCAAGAGGCCCGTAAAGCGCAAGCTGAAGCTAAGGTGGATAAGGTAGAACGTGAGGAAGCGGACGAGCCAAATAGCCGCGCCGCTGCCGCTGAGCGTCGGGCCCGTCGTCAGTTACAACGTTCGGTACGGGTAGCAAAAGCAGAAGCCGTCGCTAACGCTGCTGCAACAGAAACGCCGGTAACCGCTGCTGAGCCTGCAGTCAGTGCAGCTGCGACCGCTGTGGTTGACGCAGCGCCAGAAGCCCTGACCAAGGCGCCTGAGGCTGTAGTTGATACTATTGTTGACACTGTTGTTGATACTGGGGTTCAAGCCACTGTTGCCTCAGCAGTCGCGCCTGAAACTGAGGTGTTAGCTGATGATGCCGCAGAAGCTGCTGAGCCGCGCAGCCGTAGCCGTCGTTCACCACGTCATCTGCGCGCTGCCGGTCAAAAGCGTCGCAAAGAGCAAACCGATAATGCCATTGAGGAAACAGCTGCCGCAGATGAAACGGTAACAGCCACTGTCATAGCGGAACAAGCTGCTGTTAGTAGCCAAGCAGAGACCCCTGTTGCTGCAGCCACAGCCGAGACTGCAGCGACTGTCGCCTCAGAGCTTGTTACTGAGACGGTCGCAGAGCCTGTGGTTGTCGCAGTTGAGGTGGCTACTGACGACGCTGTTAAGACAGCTACGTCAGAAGAAAGCCCTGTCGATGCTGAAGACAAACCAGCCCGTAGCCGCAGCCGTCGTCGTACGACAAAAGCGGATACAGCTGATGCCGCAACGCAAGGTCCGGTTGCTGAGACTGATGTGGCAGCAGCAGAGGTTTCGACAACTGAGGACGCGGTCGCCAGCCAGAGCAGCCCTGAACAACAAAGCCTGGCGTTAGAGCCGGCCGTTGAGCAAGCCGCAACCACTGAATTAGCCACAGCAGCACCAGTGCAGCCAACAGCAGCCGCGCCAGTTGAAGCAGCAGCAACCGTTGCAGTTGAAACAGCAGTAGCACCTGCTACGGCCAAGCGCCCTGCTGGCAGCCGCTTTGGTAATATGGTAGTCGCGGAAATGACTAAACCAGCGGCAGTTACCGATACTCAGCAGGAGATCGTGATCAATGCTGCCAGCGCCGAACAGCGTCCGCCGGTGCAATCGTCTGAGCGGCCAGCCGGTTCAGCCTTTGCCCGTCAGGCAGTATCTGCGCCTATGACCAAACCGGGTCAAGCGGAGTAAATCACCGCTCTGTGGAAAAGCCGGCAAATGCCGGCTTTTTTATTATCTTCTTACAAGTATCTTTCTTTTCGATATCTTTTTTTGAGTACATCGACGTCGGATCGAAACACTCAGCCAACAACGCCAACCTCAAGCAAACTGGCGGCAATAAAAAACCACCGTCAAAGCGGTGGTTTTTAGTTGGGCATTAGCCTTACTTAGAAGTCGTACTTGGCGCTAAACTGAATGCGATGCATATCACCGTCGCGACCGCTTTCAATTTCACGATTCGCAAACTTATATTCAATACCCATCATAAACTTCGGATTGAACTGATACAGAGCATTAGCGCTGTAGCTGTGGGTACTCTTAGTCACGCCGGTTCCGGTTAAGGTGGTATCGTTATCAGCGCTTAACATCGAATACAGGAAGGTAGAACGCCACTTGTCGTTCCACAAATGCCGATAAGCTACAGAGAATGCGGTTACGTCAATTGCTTCCAGCCGGGCCGCATTAGTAGTGCCTGTTAACACAGCGCCATTAATGGTATTTAAGCCCACATAACGGCCTAAGCCCTTACCATGGTTCAGGGTAAAACGGATATCGTCATTATTTGCCAGATTAAACTTACCGCTGAACGAAACACCGTAAGAGGTGACGGTATCGTCAAACACACCTTCGTCGATGGCGATTTGCCGCAATAAACCACCCAGACGGAAAGACGCATTACCGGCTTTAAAGTTGTAACCGAAGGTTAGATCCGGCGTCGCATTATCATCGGTGGTAATGCGACCGCCACCGCCGAATGGCGTTACGGTACTTTCTGGGTTTTCAATCGCTACAGAGAAATTGCCGGACGTATAACGAACCTGAGGTTGCCGGATAAAGACTGCGGCATCCGTATTACCCACGAAATCAAGCGTATCAGGTAAGGATTGTAAATCCATGAAGTTCGACCAGGTTTGGCCAACAGTCCAGTTTTTGTAGGTAACAAAGGCATGCCGAATAACGGGGCTATAGCCGTTGGTGGTGCGCTCATCATTACCATTGGTGCTGGTCATCATATCGAATTCTAAACGACCGGTAAGCTTCTCACCGTTACCTAAGTCAGTTGAAGTGCCGAAGAAGAAACGTGACTGGCGGGCATGCGAATCAAAACGTGAGGTGCTATTGCCACCAATCGGAGTCAAAGATGGTACGTATAAATCCCGACCTAACGCCGCAATCTCGCCGTCTGACTCTGTATACATCATATCTAATTTAATAAAACCACCGTAGGTAACTTCGGTATCGCCAACCTTAAAACCGTTATTAGCCTGAGCCGCACCTGCTGTCAGAGCGAGTGCCACAGCTGCAGTCAGGGCGTTGAGCGTCTTTCTTTGTCTCATCTGGAGTTCTCCATTGGTTTTTATAGTTTTACTGTCTTCGCGGTTATTTTACAGAAACTACAGCTGGCAGTCTCTTCTTTGTAAACTTTGGTCGACACTATCATTATGTGCAATTAGCCTTTAGTCGCAGTTCGCATAACCGCAGCAGCTCGTCTAGACTATGGTCTAATTCCTTTTATGTGAATGCTCCTTTAGAAATACCTCATTATTTTAATAAGCTCCGCAGGGGATGTTATGACACAAGCAACACTTTATCCGGTACCGGAAACCATCAAACAACGCGCTCATGTCACCAATGAGCAATATCTTGAGATGTATCGCGGATCGGTAGAGCAGCCGGAAGCTTTCTGGAACGAACACGGTAAAAGACTGGACTGGATCAAGCCTTATACCCAGGTAAAGGACACCAGTTTCGCTTTGGGTAACGTTAGCATCAAATGGTTTGCTGACGGTGTGCTGAATGCCAGCGTTAACTGTCTGGACCGTCATCTGGCAACGCGGGGCGGTCAGGTTGCCTTTTATTGGGAAGGCGATGAGCCCGGTGTTGAGAAAAAAGTCACGTATCGCGAGTTATACGAAGAGACCTGCCAATTGGCTAACGCCATGCGTGCGCTGGGCGTTGGTAAAGGAGATCGGGTGACGATTTATCTGCCGATGATCCCGCAGGCGGCAGTAGCGTTACTGGCTTGCGCCCGCATTGGCGCCGTACACTCAGTGGTTTTTGCTGGATTCTCACCGGATGCGCTGGGTAGCCGGATCACCGACTGTGATTCCAAGCTGGTGATCACCACCGATCAGGCCCTGCGTGGTAGCCGGGCCACCAACCTGAAAGATAATACTGATATCGCTTTGGCGCATCTGGGTGATGCCAATCCGGTGCAGAACGTTATTGTGATTAAACACGTTGGTAAGCCGATTGATTTTCATCAGGGCCGCGATCTGTGGTATCACGAACTGATTGCTGCGCAGCCAAAAGAGTGCGCGCCTGAGCCGATGAACGCCGAAGATCCACTATTTATTCTTTATACCTCCGGCTCAACAGGTAAGCCCAAAGGGGTACTGCACACAACGGGTGGCTATCTGGTGTATGCCTCTATGACCCATCAGTATGTGTTCGATTACCACGATGGTGATATCTACTGGTGCGCCGCTGACGTTGGCTGGGTAACCGGTCACAGCTATATTGTTTATGGCCCGCTGGCCAACGGGGCTAGCAGCGTGATGTTTGAAGGGGTACCAACCTACCCCAGCGTGAAGCGTATCGCGCAGATTGTCGACAAATATCAGGTCAATATTCTGTATACCGCGCCAACCGCCATTCGTGCCCTGATGGCACATGGTGAAACGCCAGTCGAGGGCACCAACCTGAACTCTTTACGGGTACTGGGTAGTGTCGGTGAACCTATCAATCCTGAGGCTTGGAACTGGTATCACGATAAATTCGGTAAGGGTAACTGCCCTATCGTCGATACCTGGTGGCAAACTGAGACCGGCGGCATTTTGATCACGCCGTTACCGGGTGCCACTGCTTTAAAGCCCGGCTCAGCGACCCGTCCTTTCTTTGGCGTTAAACCGGCTATCGTTGATAACGAGGGTAAAACGGTCACTGGCGCTGGCGAAGGCAATCTGGTAATTACCGACAGCTGGCCGGGTCAAATGCGTACCCTGTATGGCGATCACGAGCGTTTTGAACAAACCTATTTCAGCACCTATCCGGGCAGTTACTTTACCGGCGACGGTTCGCGCCGGGATGAAGATGGTTATTACTGGTTAACCGGCCGGGTCGATGATGTGTTAAACGTCTCAGGCCACCGTCTGGGCACTGCGGAAATCGAAAGCTGCCTGGTAGCGCATGAAGCTATCGCCGAAGCCGCTGTGGTTGGCTATCCGCACGATATTAAGGGCCAGGGTATTTATGTTTATGTCACGCCACGGGTTGGTGTTGAACCCAGTGAAGATCTGACGAAAGCCATTCGCGCCTGGGTACGTGAAGAAATTTCACCTATTGCCAGTCCGGATCTGATACAGTGGGCTCCAGCAGGCCTACCGAAGACCCGCTCAGGTAAGATTATGCGCCGTATTCTGCGGAAGATTGCCGCGAATGAGCATGACCAATTAGGTGATATTTCAACTCTGGCTGATCCGTCAGTAGTTGAAATTCTGGTGAATAACCGCTTAAATCGTAAGTAGGACACCAACACCGCTCCCTGAGCTTGCGTGTCTCCAGTTGCAGCAGAAAGGCCGCCACATTGCGGCCTTTCTTATAACTATAACCAGAACTATGCTGGAGGAAACAATGGCGAAGCTTATCGTCGCAGATGATCATCCGTTATTTCGCAATGCGCTGATCAACGCCATTAGCAGCACCTTTGCTACCAAAGCGACAATTGAGACTGATAGTTTTGACAGCACCTGCGCCGCGCTGGAGCAGCATCCTGATGCAGACTTATTGCTACTGGATTTACATATGCCTGGTAACTGTGGTTTCCTTGGCTTGATCCAGCTGCGCAAAAACTACCCCAGCTTACCGATAGTGGTGATTTCGGCCAGTGAAGACCTGGATGTGATCCGCCGCGTGATGGCATTCGGCGCCTCAGCCTATGTGCCAAAATCAGCAAGGCCGCAGGATATCAGCAGTGCCCTGAATGCGGTATTGGAAGGTGAATTATGGGTGCCGGCAGAGCTGCGTAAGCAGGTGCTGGATCAACAGGAAACTGAACAGGATCTGGATTTAGCCGCTAAAGTCGCCCAATTGACCCAACAGCAGTATAAGGTATTGTATTACCTGACAGAAGGTTGGCTGAATAAACAGATCGCCTATGATTTACATATCTCAGAAGCCACGGTAAAAGCGCATATTACCGCGATTTTCCGCAAATTAGGCTGTACTAACCGCACTCAGGTGGTGATCCAGGCACAGCGCCTGACGCTGGAACCCCCCGTAGACCGCGCTATGGCGCAGCAGCACTAGCCTGCCAGCATTGCAGCAAATCCGCTTTAATATCGTGCCCTCTCTGTAAGGGATTTCCCGACCGCCCGCTTCGCGCGGGCTTAGTCAGCAACCGTGCCAGCCCGCTTTAACATTTTAAAGTGATTTAAGGTGGCTCTGAGCGCACCCGGTTTAATGGGTTTCGCCAGAAACATTAAGCCCTGAGCTTTTGCCAGCGCCGCCAGATCAGCCTGTGGTGATGCTGACACCAGTACGCCATGCACCGCACCCCAATGTTGGCGGATTTGCTGATACAACTGCAGACCATTTAGCTGTTGCCCCAGCTGGTAATCGAGCAAGATCACATCCGGCGCCGCGGCGGTGGCCGCATACGCCATTAAAGCATCGGTATCATAAAAACACTGTACCTCACTGATTTGCCACTGCTCCAGTAAGACTTTAAGCGCGGATAAATTCGCGGCATCATCATCGACACAGACGACACTCAACCCGGGTAAGGGCCTTTGCTGCAGGCTGGTTTCAACCGTCAGCTCCTGCCGCACTTTGACCGCCGCCAACGGCAAGCTAATACTAAATACCGTGCCTTTGCCAGGCCAGGAGCGCACCTCAAGCGGATGCCCAAGCAGTTTCGCCATCCGGTGCACCACACCAAGACCGAGCCCAACGCCTTGCTGCCCTTTGGCAGTGGCATCAATCCGGTAAAAGTCTTCGAAAATACGCTGCAGATCCGGCTCAGCAATACCGGGACCGGTATCCCAGACCTGTAGTAATAATTGACTGCCGCGTTTGCGACAACCCAGCAAGATCCGGCCACTTATAGTGTACTTAATGGCGTTGGATAACATATTTTGCAGGATCCGGCGCAAATAGGTAGCGTCAGTCATCACCTGATAGCGGTTACTGCGCACACTTAGCTGCAAGCCTTTTTGATCCGCCACCAGACGATATTCCTCAGCCAGTTGTGCCAGTAAGTCTTTTAAGGCTACCGGCTGTACATTCGGCTGTAGCTTGCCATCATCCAGTTTGGCAATTTCCAACAGGGTAGAGATCAGCTCTTCTGACGCCTTTAACGAATTATCCAGCTGGTTAAGGATCGCCGCCTGCTGCTGCGGTTCCTTCACCCCGGCTAAAGCGGCAGTAAACAAGCGGGCAGCATTCAGCGGCTGCAAAATATCGTGACTGGCCAGCGCCAAAAAGCGGGTTTTCGAGGCATTAGCCGCTTCCGCTTCGGCTTTAGCCTGCAGCAATTGCTGCTCGGTTTCGCGCCGCCTGGATACCTCGGCCAGTAACTCCTGGTTCATCTCAGAAATCGTCTGAGTACGTTCATTAACCCGATCTTCCAGATATTGTTTGGCTTCCGCTAGGCCCTGCACGGCTTTTACGTGCTCTGAAATATCAGTAAAGCTGGTTACAAAGCCACCACCGGGGATCGGATTGCCGCGCATTTCAATGACCCGGCCATCCGGCCTTACCCGTTGAAACACATGGGCGGTGCCGTTTTTCATATGCAGGGTACGCTTTTCAACATGCTCGTCCGGATCACCAGGCCCGCAAAGACCGCGCTCGGCATTCAGCCGTACAATATCGGCAACTGGCCGACCTACCCGAATCATCCCCTCCGGATAGTTAAACATTTCCAGATAGGCTTTATTCCAGGCCACCAGATTCAGGTCACGGTCTACCACACTAACGCCCTGACTCAGATGCTCCAGTGTGGAAAACAAGATCTTGCGTGAAAACTGGATCGCCTGGGTGGTATCGTCAAATAGAGTCACCACATCTTCAAAGGCCAGTTGCCGCCCTTCCAATACTGCATTAACCATCGCTGATGCCGAAGACGCGCCAATCACGCCGGACAGTTCACGCTCTACGTGTTCGACCAGGCCGACTGAGGGCAAATCATCCAACTGCACACTTTGCTGCTGTTTACGACCAAACTCCGCCAGACATTCTGCCGCACGCTGCGGGCCGACAAAACGCTCTAACAGGGTTTTCAAATCATTGTTGCGGATCCGGATACGGCGCGCTGGTGTATCCTGATGATTAATAGGTAGATTTGGCTTAACAAAGGCCACTGCTTGCAAGCGGTCCTGAAGATTGACTGTGGTGGTCAAAGACACCAGCAAGTAAGCAAACAGATTAAAACCCAGTGAAATAATCACGCCATGACTAAGCGAATCAAGCTGGATACCAAACATCGAAGTAGGTAGCAGCCAGCTGAGGCCAAACAAGCCTTGCTGCATAATGTCGCTGTTGATCACACCGGCATTGACCAACTGCGGTAGCATCAGGGTGTAAAACCACAGCAGCAGTCCCAAGCTTAAGCCGGCATAGACGCCATAGGCATTGCCGCGACGCCAATACAGCCCCCCTATTACGGCCGGTACCAACTGGATGGTCAGCGCAAAGGCCAGCAAGCCGGTTTCAGCCAGCTCATAGTTGCGGGCAAAAATACTGTAGTAAAGATATGACAGCGCCATCACCACAATAATCATGGTGCGGCGCACCAGCAGAATTAGCAGACTAAAATCATGCGACATGCCTTTTTGCTTGGTAGATTTCAGTAAGCCCGGCATTACTACGTCATTACTGATCATCGTCGACAATGCCAGCGTAGCGATAATAATCATTGAAGTTGCAGCCGAGAAGCCACCGATAAAGACGATAATACTCAGTACATTCCAGTTCATACTGGATGGGATCAGCAGTACAAAACTATCAGCCTGCGCCAGAATACCGGGAAACAACTGCATACCGGCAACGGCAATCGGGATCACCACCAGGGTGACAGCTAACAGATAACCGGAAAACCAGCGCCGGGCATGCCGTAAATGATGGTGCGAAACGTTCTCGACAAAGGCGACATGGAACTGCCGCGGTAGCATAAATACCGCCACCATCGCTAAAATAGTCTTGGTAATAAACTCGACCAGTCCGGGGGTGTCGAGCTTTTCCTGCTGGCGGATCGAATGCTCAGTAAAGGCGCGTAGCGCAGATTGATCCGTATCCAGAATAAATACATAAACCGCAATTGCCAACGTCAGCAGCGCAAACAACTTGACCACTGACTCAAAGGCAATAGCCACCATCACGCCACGATTTTGTTCAGTCAGATGCAGTTTGCGGGTACCAAATAAAATGGCAAAAAACGCCATTGCTACGGCGCTGAGTAAGGCGCTGTCCTGATACCAGGCGACCTGTGCATCATCAAAAGCGCCACCAAGTAATACCTGATAGGAGCCAGCCACGGCTTTCAGTTGCAGCGAAATATAAGGGATAACGACAATCAGACAAATAATGGCAGCCAGGGTCGCGATATTGCGTCTTTTACCGTAACGGGCGGAGATAAAGTCAGCAATCGAAGTTACGTTTTGTTTTTTGGAAACGTACAGCAGCTTAAATAAGAACGGCTGGGCAAAGATAAACAGCAGGATCGGCCCCAGATAAATGGCCATATAATCCCAGCCCCGGGTCACGGCCGTTCCTACAGCGCCATAGTAGGTCCAGGACGTACAATACACGGCTAGCGCCAGACTATAGATCAGGCCCCCATACTTTCGTATCAGGCGGTCATCGGCATGCCGTTCACCCCAGTTGGCAATCCAGAATAATCCGCCCACATATAACAGGGCCAATAAGGCTACAGTCCATACCGTCACGGGGTTCTCCCTTTATTTTTTTAGCTAACTGTGGTGGCAGCCAGTCGTTATGTCAATGCTGTGGCTGTTGCCTTCGACTAAAGTCGGGCTAGCGCCTTGGCTAACTGCTGCTAGATTAAACTTGCTCGATAAAAAATAAACTAAAGGAGACACAACTATGGCAGATCATAACATGAATGCCGCCGCGTACTGGAGCGCTAACTTGCGCTACATATCGATTAGCCTGTTTGTCTGGGCACTCGTATCATATGGCTTTGCGATCTTGCTCAGACCCATGCTTGCCGGCATCAGTGTTGGCGGTACTGACCTTGGCTTTTGGTTCGCACAGCAAGGTTCTATCATAACCTTTATCGCTATCATCTTCATTTACGCCTGGAAAATGAATAAGTTAGATAAAGAATACGGTGTAGAGGAGTGATTGGCATGAGTCAATTTGCAATAAATTTAATCTTTGTAGGCGCCTCCTTTGCGCTCTACATCGGTATCGCCATTTGGGCGCGTGCCGGCTCTACCAAAGAATTCTATGTTGCCGGTGGTGGCGTTAACCCTGTCACTAACGGTATGGCAACCGCCGCCGACTGGATGTCAGCGGCATCTTTCATTTCTATGGCCGGCTTAATCGCCGCTGGCGGTTATGCCAACTCAACCTTTCTGATGGGCTGGACCGGTGGTTATGTACTACTGGCGATGCTGTTAGCACCCTACTTACGCAAATTCGGTAAGTTTACTGTACCTGATTTTATCGGCGATCGCTTTTACAGCAAGGGCGCGCGCTTAACGGCTGTGGTATGTTTGATCATTATGTCGGTAACCTATGTAATCGGCCAGATGACTGGTGCTGGTGTTGCCTTCTCCCGCTTCCTGGAAGTGAGCTCTGCAACCGGGATCTGGATTGCGGCAGGTGTGGTGTTCGTGTACGCGGTATTTGGCGGCATGAAAGGTATCACTTACACTCAGGTTGCCCAGTATGTGGTACTGATTATTGCCTATACCATCCCTGCAGTATTTATCTCACTGCAATTGACCAACAACCCTATTCCAATGTTTGGTATGTTCAGCACCCACGTTGAATCCGGTCAACCGTTGCTGGTGAAGCTGGATGAAATTGTGCGTGAACTGGGCTTCCAGGATTATACCGCTGACGTCAGCAACAAGCTGAATATGGTGTTATTTACCCTGTCACTGATGATCGGTACTGCCGGTTTACCGCACGTGATTATTCGTTTCTTCACCGTACCTAAGGTTGCCGATGCCCGCTGGTCTGCCGGCTGGACGCTAGTGTTTATTGCGCTGCTGTATTTAACTGCACCAGCAGTGGCATCTATGGCGCGCTTAAACCTGTTAACCACTATCTACCCTGCCGGTCCAACAGCGGATGCGATTAATTATGCTGAGCGGCCGGATTGGATCAAGAACTGGGAACAAACTGGTTTAATCCGTTGGGAAGATAAAAATAATGATGGTCGTATTCAGCTGTATAACGAGACGCCAGCATTCGCTGCGAAAGCAGAGGAGCGCGGCTGGGCTGGTAACGAGCTGACAGTAAACAATGATATTCTGGTACTGGCAAACCCTGAGATTGCTAATCTGCCAGGTTGGGTCGTGGGCTTAATTGCTGCCGGTGGTATTGCCGCGGCACTGTCTACTGCCGCCGGTCTGCTGTTGGCAATTTCCTCGGCTATCAGCCACGACCTGATCAAAAATATCATTAACCCGCAAATCAGTGAAAAAGGTGAAATGTTAGCCGCCCGGATTTCTATGGCTGGTGCCATTTTACTGGCAACCTATCTGGGGCTTAATCCGCCCGGGTTCGCCGCACAGGTGGTCGCGCTGGCGTTTGGTATCGCTGCTGCTACCCTGTTCCCGGCACTGATGATGGGTATTTTCTCAAAACGCGTGTCCGGTCAGGGCGCCATCGCCGGTATGTTAGCCGGTCTGGTTGTCACCTTGCTGTATATCTTTACCTATCTGGGCTGGTTCTTTATCCCAGGTACTAACATGTTACCAAATACTGTAGATAACTGGATTTTAGGTATCTCTCCACTGTCTTTCGGTGCTGTGGGTGCCATGATTAACTTCGTGGTTGCTTTTGCTGTGTCATCTGTCACTGCAGCACCACCGAAAGAAATCCAGGAACTGGTTGAAAGCGTCCGCTATCCAAAAGGTGCCGGTGCCGCTGTTGACCACTAAGCACTACCTGCTTAGATAGCAGAAACGAGACTTCTGCAGTACACTCGGGCTTTCAACAGAAAGCCCGAATTTTTAGGAAGATAACTATGTTGTGGGAATTAATTGCAACTTTTTCTGCTGGTTTAGGTGCTGCCGGTATCGCGCTGGTACTCAGATTACTAACACTTAAAAAGTTACCGAGCTGGATTATTCCGGTTGCCGCCGGTGCCGGTATGCTCGGCTATCAGATTGTTAATGAATATACCTGGTTTGACCATCAAAGCAGCCTGTTACCCGCAGGAGTAAAGGTGGTTCGTACCGTGGAAGAAACCGCCGCCTGGCGGCCCTGGAGTTATTTATATCCACAAACGATGCGATTTTTGGCTGCCGATATCGAAAACGCAGCCCGCAATCAACGTAATCCGGAGGTGTATCTGGTCGACCTCTATATTTTTGAGCGCCGGATGAGCGCGCGTCGGATCCCACAGGTTGTGCACTGTGGCAAACAGGCCAGGGCCGACTTTACCGATAGCCTGGAAATCCCACAGCCCGGAGCTGAGCTGGGGGCTGAGTGGTTCCCGCTGGAAACCAGCGATCTGTTGTACCAGTACCTGTGCCAGGAATAAGTGTTATCACTAAGGTTAAGTTATGGAAGTTGCTGAAGTTACCAATTTTTTAAAACAAACCATTCCTTTTGAACAACTGGGTTTGGCGCAACTTGCCGAGTTAGCCGCGCATTTTAATGTTTACTATTGCCAGGCCGGTGAGCATCTTGAAATCAATCAGGAGCGGCTGCTGATTGTCCGCACCGGCATCTTCGCCCTTTTCAGTGACCAGCAACAACTGCTGACCAAGCTGGAAGAAGGCGACTTTTATGGTTACCAGCTGCTGCTTACCGGTCTGGCTGACAACGACCGGCTGGTCTGTGAAGAAGATGGCCTGGTGTACTGGTTACCCAGTGATGTGTTTCATCAGCTGCGTTATCAGTACAAAAATATTGATATTTTCTTTCAGCGCCTGTTTGGCCGCCGGTTACATCAGTATAAAGAGCAACAAAGCTCGCGTTTTACGCTAAAGGTTGCCGATATCGTGCAGGCCAGAAAAGTCGCGATCAGTGGCGAACAGGATGTGCAGCAAGCGGCCCGGCTGATGTCAGAAAAACGGGTTTCATCCCTGTTGGTGGAAGATGATAACCGTTTGATTGGCATTCTAACTGACCGCGACCTGCGTAGCCGGGTGCTGGCGGCTGGCCTGCCTCCCACTACCGCTATTAAAGAGGTGATGACGCCTAAGCCCTATACCATTGAAAAGCATGCTTATTTATTTGAAGCGGTACAACTGATGAGCCGCTTTAATGTACATCATTTACCGGTGGTCGATCAGGGTTTAAGTTTCAGTATGATTACCGCCACCGATATTATCCGCTCGCAGCAAGATCACCCGGTCTATCTGATTGGTGAGATCCATCGTCAATCCAGTTTGGATGGCCTGGAGCACTGCAGCCTGCAAATCAATAATCTGGCGCAAATCCTCGGTAAACAGCAGGTGCCGGCTTATGAGGCTGGCCATATTATCACTACCATTACTGACGCCTTTACCCAGCGCCTGATTAAGCTGGCCCAGCAGGAGCTCGGCCCCGCCCCCTGTGTATTTAGCTGGCTTAGCTTTGGCTCGCAAGCCAGAATGGATCAAAGTATCAACGCCGATCAGGATAATGCGCTGTTGCTGGAAAAAGAGCCGGTCGGCGACGTTGCCGACTATTTCAGTCAACTGGCTGACTTCGTCTGCCAGGGCCTGGCGCGCTGCGGTATTAAACTCTGTCCGGGTAATATTATGGCGTCTAACCCGGAACTAAGGATGAGCCTGAAAGGCTGGTCCGGCAAATTTAGCAAATGGATCGCCGCCCCCACCCCGGATGCGATCTTAAAATCGACCATCTTCTTTGATATGCGGGTCGTCGAAGGCTCGAAAGGCCTGTTTAATGCCTTGCAACAGGATATTCTGGCGCGCACCAATAACTCGCTGTTTCTAATGCATATGGCGCAGACCGCGTTACAACGCACCGCGCCGCTGAGTTTCCTGCGGAATTTTATTCTGGAACATGATGGCAAACAGAAAAAAGGCCTGGACCTGAAAAAGCGTGGCATCAGTTTAATCACCGATATTGTCCGGGTCTATGCGCTGGCTAACGGCGTGCTGGAAGTCAATACCCGCAGCCGCCTGCAGCAACTGGCCGTAGACGGCGTATTGGACAGTAAGGATACTCAGAATTTATGCGACGCCTTTGATGTCCTGGCACAGCTGCGCTGGGATAAGCATTTGCATGATTTGGATCAGGGGCACGATGCCAGCAATTTGCTGGATCCGGCAGTGCTCTCCGGTCTGCAACGTCATCAGCTAAAGGACAGCTTTGCGGTAATCAACGCCGCCCAATCCTCCCTTAAACACCGGTTCTGTAAGGAGGTATAAAAATGTTGGGTTGGCTGAAGAAAAAACCACCACTTTATAGCGCAGTACAAGCCTTTAATCAGGTCAGTATCCCTGCAGCCAACACACCGGCCCGGGATTGCCATTATCTGGCACTGGATTTAGAGCTCACCGGCCTGCATGCCAAACAAGATCATATCGTCAGTATCGGCTGGGTACCTATTCGCAACCAACAAATCTGTTTAAGTGAAGCCAGACATTATTTATTCCGACCACCAACCAGTGTCGGCCAGAGTGCTATTTATCATGGCGTGCATGACAAGGATCTGAAAAACGCCAGCGAGCTGGCAGATGTATTGCTGCAACTATTACAGGACTATGCCGGCTATGTGTTTGTCGCACATCACTGCCGGCTGGACCGGGCCTTTTTACAAATTGCGTATCAACGCTTGTTTGGCAAGGCGCCGAACATGCAGTTTATGGATACGCTGAATATCGAATGGCACCGTATGCAAAAACAAGGCACGGTGATGAAAAAGGATGCACTGCGCTTGCCGCAATCTCTGGCCCGGCATAAATTGCCGGTCAGTGCTCAGCATCATGCGCTGGAAGATGCCTACGGTTGCGCCCTATTGTTTCTGAGCCAGCTGAAAAAAAGCCACCCACACATCACCCTGGGCGATTTGTTAGTACAAAGCAGTTAGCGCAGAAATTTACTCGCTAGTGCCCGGGCGCAGTTTTAACTGCAGGCCTTTTAACACATTGCGCAACACCTGCGCCTGACATTGCCGGTAGTGCGGGTGATCGGGTTTACGGAAAAAGGCACTCAGCTCTGAGCGACCAAGCCGGAAATTGGCCAATTGCAGCAATTCCAGAAAGTCGTCATCGCGCAGATTGAACGCAATCTTCAATTTACGCAGGATCAGGTTATTATTCAGCCGACTCTCCGCAACCGGTTGTTCGCCTTCGCGCATCCCTCTTTTGCTGGTGATCAGGCCATTTAAAAACTGCGCCAATTCAATATCCAGCAAGGCAACAAATTCCGGATCTTCGTCCTTGGCCAACCAGCTAATAATTTGCTCCTTAGTGGCGACCAGGCCGCCCAGCGCAAAGGTTGCTGCCAGATTGCTGTTGTTGATGTTTAGAATATAGCGTAACCGACGCAGGATATCGTTGTTAGTCATGGCAGGGGTCCGGCTGTGTTAAGCAATAAGAGAGAGCAGTAAAAAGAGAGCAACAGTAAAAAAGGCGCTGACGCGCCTTTTTTGTTACCGGCCATTATTTGGCGCGGCTGCGGTACTCGTCGGTACGGGTATCGATTTCGATCTTGTCACCTTCTTCCACGAAAGCAGGCACCATCAGTTCAAAACCGGTTTCGATTTTCGCTGGCTTCATCACTTTACCAGAGGTATCGCCACGGGCGGCTGGTTCAGTGTAAGTGACAGTGCGCACGACCACAGTTGGCAGATCAACAGAGATTGGACGCTCACCGTAGAACACGACTGAACACTCCATGCCATCAACCAGATATTTCAGGGCTTCGCCCATATATTCGGCTTCGATCTCATACTGATTGTACTCAGCATCCATAAACACGTACATCGGATCGGCGAAGTAAGAATAGGTAACTTCTTTGGTTTCCAGCATCACTTGCTCAAACTTGTCATCAGCACGGTAAACCGTTTCTGTACCCTGACCGTTCAGCAGGTTCTTTAATTTCATTTTAACTACAGCAGCGTTACGGCCTGATTTGTTAAATTCGGCTTTGATCACTACCATGGCTTCGTTACCAACCATGATTACCTGGCCGGCGCGGACTTCTTGAGCTGTCTTCATCATAATAAAAAGATCTTCTGGTTAGGAAAAATTGCGAGGCATTATAATTTTTTTTTCAACAAAACGCACGAGGTTAGTCGCAAGATCGCCATTGGCGATAAGCTGCGCCCGCCACTCCCGGTTTTTTTGTTCTATTTCATCAAGTTGCTGTACAAAGTCCAGCCAAGTGCTGCTAAGCGCCTGCTCGGTATTCCAGCCTAACCAGAATTGCCAGACTGCCGTTGCCAGCTGTGGCGGCCAATTCTGACTATAACGTTGATAGAACGCAGATAACTTTTCCAGATGAGCCTGTTCCGCCTGGCGGTAGATTTGCCAGATAAAGGGTTTCGCCGCCCACTGGGCACGAATGATCGAGTCTTCCCCACGGACAAAGTTGATATCACAGGCCGCTAGCAGTAAATCATAATCGGGTTGTGGTAAGAACGGCAAAATACAGAGTTTAAGCTGCCCTTGTTGCCAGGGTTTACCCCGCGCCAAACCAGGACACAGCGCCATCGCTTGCTCTGCCAGGGTACCTTCCGGGATCAGGCATAGGGTACTGTCGGCTTGCTGTTGCCAGAGCTGCAATAAACCAGCCAGTTGCTGCTGCGAATAAGCAAATAGCGAAATCCGGCGGGAGAAGTCTAAAGCATCATCCAGCTGTAATTGCTGCCAGAAACGCTGCTGTGCGGCCCGGTCACTGGCAAACTGGTTCAGTTGTGTGATTAGCTGCTGCTCGCGGAGTAAACCACCGGTTTTTGCAGTAAAGCCTGGGAAAAAGAAGTATTTATTCAGCGGTAATTGCGGCTGTGGTGAGGCCAGTGTATGACAGTTTTCCACCCAGGCTTCAGCTGACAGGTACTCCAGATTTAGCCACAGCGGAGGCACGGCCTGCACGGCCATCTGCTGCTGATAGGCAAAGGGAATGGTGCAGGCCAGCGCCTCAATCACCACCTCTGCCGGCGTGATAGTGCGCCAGTTGAGATCCGGTTGCCAGTGACAAATCACTACCCCAGCCAGGTGTTGTTCCGGCAAAGTAGGTTCAACGTCAGGACAGATCCGCTGAAAACTCGCCAAATCATCAACCCATAGCCGGACCGGTAACTGGAATTCGGCAGCTAACTGACGGCACAGGCGCCAGCAAATGCCAATATCGCCAAAGTTATCTACAACGCTGCAGAAGATTTCCCAGCGCAGCTTACGGGTATTATCGCTTGACATAGCCTGGACCTAAAAAAAATGCAGGCGGATTATAGCGGATAAGGCTTTTAAAAACAGAAAAAACCAGCTGAGCAAGATCAGCGTCAGGAGTGCTGCCAGTAACCCTTGCCACAGCATCGCCAAAGCACGCCGCCAGCGACTGACGGGTGCTGGCCGCTCGGTGCCGAAAAATTGCACTAACAACAGTAAACACAGGAACAAGATGGCGCTAACCAGGGTGGGTAGCAAATAAGGTCCCTGCCCGTTCCCCGGTAATAACTGCCAGATAAAACCCGCAGCCGTTAGCAAGGCCGCCAGCAATAGCAGCAGTCGCCAGGGCTTTAAGCCGCGTGCCAGCGCACGGTAATGCCCTAGCACAGCGTCGCCTCAGCGTGCAGTAAGGTCAGTGGAAATAACGGTAAAATGCCGGAGATGCCCAACATATCGCCCACCACCCAGATCTGCTCAAACGGATGCAGCTTGGGTAAATGCAGTTTGTCACAGTGTGCCAGCATATCTTCGCGCCGCCACAATGGGTTAGCATTGCGGATCACCAGCCAGACCCGCTGGCTGTCATAGTATTTTTGGGCTTTATTACAGATAATACGGTTTAACGCCTCCAACATCCGCTGCTCGACCGGTAAGCGCAATAAAGCCAGTAATTCCTGATGCGTTTGCTGGCTAAGCTCCCGCCCCAGGATATGCATGGCTTCGGCTTCACTGCCATAGAGATGCGCAATTTCCAAATCCAGACGTTGACTATCGTAATAACATGACACATCCGGCCGTCTGGGTTCATTGTGCCAGATATGCCGCATCTTAATGCCAAAACGCTGCTCATAGTGCCGCATAAAGATCCGGGCGGCTTCATGCTCCAGTGC
Organism: Alishewanella jeotgali KCTC 22429; assembly: GCF_000245735.1. Lineage (GTDB taxonomy): Bacteria > Pseudomonadota > Gammaproteobacteria > Enterobacterales > Alteromonadaceae > Alishewanella > Alishewanella jeotgali. Next base: position 86,794 of record NZ_AHTH01000055.1, on the reverse strand, counting down.
CACTTTCTCTGCTGCTGCATTCATCACTGTTATCCGCTATTGGGCAGGACTGAGGTAATACTGCCAGATTTCGATCACAACAGGTAACACTGACAGTAAAAGGATCAGAGCCATCAGCAGATTAAAGATCCGCTGCGCCACAGCATTATTCAACAGCTTACGCAGCCCAGCTCCGAACAGCATCCAGACGCCAACACAGGGAAAGGCCACCAGTAAAAAGGCCAGCGTAATCATCAATACCTGCCACCAATAGACACCGGTTACCGAGGTAAAGGCCGCAACAGCGCCTGAGGCCATCACCCAGGCTTTACCATTAACCCATTGGAAGGCGGCAGCTTGCCAGAAATTCAGTGGCTTACTCTTGCCAGTGGCAATGGTTTCCGGCCGTGCGCTGGCAATTTTCCATGCCAGATATAACAGATAGGCGGTACCTAACACTTTAATTAACTGATGCAGATGCGGATAACGGTCAAATACCAGACCAAAGCCCAGCCCCACCAATAACACCATCAGCGGGAAACCGAGACAGATCCCCAGCCAATGCGGCAAACTGGCTTTAACACCGTAGTTTACTCCGGAAGACATAATCATAATGTTATTCGGTCCCGGCGTAATCGTTGTCGAAAAAGCAAAGAATAAAACGGCTAAAAAAATTTCCATCACTTCATCCGCTAAAGAATTCACCCAAAGTTAAGTTAATTTAGCTACAGTAAAACAGTATGTTGACCATCGCGGTCACCTCAGAACCTAAAGTTAACTGCTTTTAACACCGTAACACAACAGGAGAATGTGATGAATAAGATAATCGGACTAGCTTTACTGGTAGCAGGCGCCATCCTACTGTATTTCGGTTATACCGAGTACAATTCAACGGCATCCAAAGTAACTGAGATGGTGACCGGGAATCCCACTGATAATGCCATCTGGTTTTTGGTGGGCGGGGCTATTGCCGCCATTATTGGGGTTGGCATGCTGTTAAAGAAATAGCAGTGACCAAAATAGCTGTTGCAGCAATATCAGAGGTAGCGGCAGGCTAACGCCTGCCGCCTTTAACGCAGCTTACTCTTCGTCTTTACCCCAGCTATCACGCAAGCCGACGGTACGGTTAAATACCAGCTTGGTGGGCTGTGAGTCCCTGTTATCGGCGCAGTAATAACCTTCGCGTTCAAACTGATACGCCTTTTCCGCAACCGCGGTTTGCAGCGAGGGTTCGGCAAAGCCGTGCTTCACTACCAGTGAGTTAGGATTTACCGTGCTGATAAAGTCTTCTTCCGCCGCCGGATTGGCCACGCTGAACAGACGGTCATACACCCGGAACTCGGCAGGCAGGGCCTGACTTTGTTCAACCCAATGGATCACGCCGCGAACCTTACGACCATCGGCCGGGTTTTCCCCCAGGGTTTCCGGCAGATAAGTACAGTTCAGCGCGATCACTTCGCCCTGCTCATTTTTAATCACTTCATCGGCATGGATCACATAAGCATTGCGCAGCCGCACATCGCCACCTAACACCAGCCGCTTATACTTTTTGTTGGCTTCTTCCCGGAAGTCAGCACGGTCAATATAGAGCTCACGGCCAAATGGTAGTTTACGCTCACCCATATCTTCTTTTGGATGGTTCGGCGCAGTTAACCACTCCAGCTTGTCGGCCGGATAGTTAGTAATGGTCACTTTGATTGGGTCCAGTACAGCCATCGCCCGCGGTGCTGTCGCATCCAGATCTTCCCGGATACAGGCTTCCAGCGCGCTCATCTCAATCACGTTATCTTGTTTGGTAATACCGATGCGCTTGGCGAATTCACGGATCGCGGATGGCGTGTAGCCACGACGGCGCAAACCGGCAATGGTCGGCATCCGCGGATCATCCCAGCCACTGACCAGCTGTTGCTCAACCAGTGTTTGCAGCTTACGCTTACTCATCACTGCAAATTCCAGATTCAAGCGCGAAAATTCGATTTGCTGCGGGTGACAAGGAATGGTGATGTTATCCAGGATCCAGTCATATAGACGGCGGTTATCCTGAAACTCCAGCGTACACAGCGAGTGCGTAATACCTTCCAGCGCGTCCGAAATACAATGGGTAAAATCGTACATCGGGTAAATGCACCAGTTATCACCGGTTTGATGGTGATGGGCAAACTTAATCCGGTAAATCACCGGGTCCCGCATACAGATAAAGCTGGAGGCCATATCAATTTTTGCGCGCAGGGAACATTCACCCTCTTTAAAACCACCGGCACGCATTTTTTCAAACAGCGCCAGATTCTCTGCCGGGCTGGTGTCGCGGTATGGGCTGGGTTTGCCAGGCTGGGTCAGATTACCGCGGTATTCACGCATTTGCTCCGCATTCAGGAAACAAACATAAGCCAGGCCTTTGTTGATCAGCTCAACAGCATAACCATACAGCTGCTCGAAATAATCAGAAGAGTAACGCACTGTACCGGACCACTGAAAGCCCAGCCAGTTCACGTCGCGCTGAATCGATTCCACAAATTCAACGTTTTCTTTTTCAGGGTTGGTGTCGTCAAAACGCAGATTACACTGCCCCTGATAATCTTCGGCGATGCCAAAGTTTAAACAAATCGATTTTGCATGGCCGATATGCAAATAACCGTTTGGTTCAGGCGGAAAACGGGTTTGCACACTGTGATGTTTGCCACTGGCCAGATCGGCATCAATAATTTGCCGGATAAAGTTAGTTGGGCGATTCGCGACGTCCGACATAAACTGCATAATCCTATAAAACGAATACATAAATGATGCGGCATTATAGCAGCGAAAAGCCCGCTGGCTATATCTGGCTGTAATGCCTACTGAGATTTTCCGCCCAGTGCTATCTGGCGGCCAATAAGGCATCAACAGCGCCGATACAAGCCTCCAGCCGTTCATAATAATTAGCTGAACTGACCCGCAGGATCCGTTCAGCGGGAAAACCGTACTGCTGATAAAGCGCCAATAACTGCTCGAAGCTTTGCTGACGCACATCGGGATCGCCCAGTTCACGCATACCATCCGCCACCCAGGGCACCGTTGGCTCCAGCGCGATAATCAAGTCATACTTGTTGGGGTCGATAAAGCTTTCAATCCGGCTGGCCAACTGACCAAGAAACACCTGACTAAAAAAGGCGGTTACCACCGCATCGGTATCAAAAAAACAGACTTTGTTGGCACTGCGTAGCGCCTGATAATCCTGCTCATACTGCAGATGGGTAATACGATTAAAATCTTCCAGGTTAAAGAGATCGCCATTACCGCCGACCACCTCTTCCTGATAATCCCGCCCCAGCTCTTCTGACCAGGAGGTGCAGTACACCTTTGCCAGCTTGCGGGTTAACGTCGTTTTACCACAAGACTCAGGCCCGGTAATCAGTACCTTACGGGCAAAAAATGGCCGCGCGGCACCAGCAATATAATCCCAGTGTAAATAGGGATGATTGCGGATCTCAGTGCCACTAATCGGCCACTGGGTACGCTGTGGATCCAACACCTGATACTGAATATCCGGAAAATGCTGCTGATGACCAGTGCGGTAGCTTTCTTCACCACCGAAAATCAGCTGAAAAGGTACCGGTACACTTTGCCGCAATAAGGCCGCATACTCGCCCCAACCTTGAGGAAAAGGCGGAATATGCCCTTCCTGTTGTAACAGCACCTTAATACCCAGGCCTTGCAGCTCCTGCGATAACCAGCGTTGGCGCAGGACCCCATCGATATAAGGAATACCGGCCTGGGCGCAGAGTTCACCATCTTCCTGTGGCCGCTCACTGATCACCACATAGAGTTCATCGCAGAGCGCATGGGCGCGTAAAATGGCGGTCAAATGACCACGGTGTGGCGGTAAAAATTTACCCGGGAAAACCCCTACTCTGTTCACGCTGCTTTCGCTCCACGATGCCAGCTAACGGCACCATATACTGAATTAACTAAAAAGGCGATCCACATTAATAAGGTAGGAACCGCATAAGGCGCTGAGTCCGGCGTGGTTAACAGCACCAGACTCCAGGCAAAGATGGTCAGCACATTGGTGGCTATCCAGAATGGCCACTGCGCAGCAAACATCCGGATCATTAACAATTGTGCGGTAATTTGCAGTACCACCGTGCTGGCATCCAGTAAAGGGCCACTCAGGCCAAAACCCGTCAACGTCTGCAGGCTATCATAGACCGCAGAGTTGCGCTTTAACGCGTCACTGATAAAGCCATCCAGGCCATTGAGCATTTGCGCTAAGGCTGTAATACCAAACCCTACCAGTAACAGCACCCAACACCAATGCCAACCGAGACGCCGCACCCTGACCTGTCGGGTTTCACTGTGTAACTGATGGCGCCAACTATAATAAATAAAGAATTGTGCCGGTAAAAAGTAAAACCAATTTAATAACCAGTCACCATAATAGCCTGAGGTCCAGGCAATCAGGCCGTAGCTGCTGGCACTGATTAGGCCCCAAATCCAGTTTGACAGTAAGCCTTTGGCCACCATCACCACGCAAAGCACGCCGCTGATAGCACTCAGCGGGCTGATCAGCCAGTTCAGTGTAATTGAACGCCAGCTTTGCCAATCAGTGCCCGTACTGCTAAACCAGAGCGTACTGAGCGTAATAATCAGTAAGAACACGGCTAACCAGTATCGCTCGTAGCGATTCAGCCGGGTTAAATCTTGCCAAAGCATCGGATTACCTAAATTCATTAACAAAAAAACCCGCTCAGATGAGCGGGTTTTCAGACTAACACAGTAATAGCTTACCAGCCAGTCAGCTCTTTCAGGGCTTTACCGATATCGGCTAAGCTCTTCACGGTTTTTACACCAGCGTCTTCTAACGCAGCAAATTTCTCATCAGCAGTACCTTTACCACCAGAGATGATGGCGCCAGCATGGCCCATGCGCTTACCAGCAGGTGCAGTGACACCGGCAATATAAGATACCACTGGCTTAGTGACGTGTGCTTTGATGTAAGCTGCAGCTTCTTCTTCAGCAGAACCACCGATTTCACCGATCATCACGATGGCTTCAGTTTGAGGATCTTCCTGGAATAACTTCAGAATATCGATAAAGTTAGAACCCGGGATTGGGTCACCACCGATACCAACACAGGTAGACTGACCAAAACCGTAATCAGTGGTTTGCTTAACGGCTTCATAAGTCAGGGTGCCTGAACGTGACACGATACCGACTTTACCTGGCTTGTGAATGTGGCCTGGCATAATACCAATCTTACATTCACCTGGCGTGATGACGCCTGGGCAGTTCGGGCCGATTAAGCGTACGCCTAATTCGTCACATTTTACTTTGGCATCCAGCATATCTAACGTCGGGATACCTTCAGTGATACAGACGATCAGTTTGATACCGGCGTTAGCTGCTTCCAGGATAGAATCCTTACAGAATGGTGCTGGTACATAGATCACAGAAGCTTCTGCGCCAGTGGCGTCAACCGCTTCTTTTACCGTGTTAAACACTGGCAGACCTAAATGCGTTTGACCGCCTTTACCCGGTGTTACACCGCCAACCATTTTGGTACCGTAAGCAATAGCTTGCTCAGAGTGGAAAGTACCCTGGGCGCCAGTGAAACCCTGACAAATTACTTTGGTGTCTTTGTTAATTAAAACGCTCATTGCTTACCCCTTATGCCTTGGCCGCAGCTGCAACCACTTTCTGGGCAGCGCCAGTTAAGTCGGTATCAGCAATAATGTTCAGGCCACTTTCTGACAGTACCTTCGCGCCCAGTTCAGCGTTGTTACCTTGTAACCGCACGACTACCGGTACTTTAACGCCAACTTCTTTTACGGCGCCGATCACACCTTCAGCGATCATGTCACAACGCACGATACCACCGAAGATATTGATAAATACTGCTTTAACGGCAGCGTCAGACAGGATAATTTTGAATGCTTCTACAACGCGCTCTTTGGTCGCGCCGCCGCCAACGTCCAGGAAGTTAGCTGGTTGGCCACCGTGTAATTTTACGATGTCCATGGTACCCATGGCTAAGCCGGCACCGTTAACCATACAACCGATATCACCACCTAAAGCAACATAGTTCAGTTCCCATGATGCCGCGTGAGCTTCACGAGGATCTTCCTGTGACGGATCCTGCATCGCTTTTAAATCCGGGTGACGGTATAAGGCGTTACCATCGATAACCAGCTTGGCATCTAAACAGTGCAGATCGCCGGCTGGTGTAATAACCAGTGGGTTTACTTCTAACAGCGCCAGATCTTTATCCTGGAACAGTTTCGCTAAACCTAAGAAGATTTTAACAAACTGGTTAACTTGCTTGCCTTCCAGGCCCAGTTTGAATGCCAGTTCACGACCTTGGTATGGCTGAGCGCCAACCAGTGGGTCAACAGTGGCTTTTAAGATTTTTTCCGGGGTTTCGTGGGCAACTTTTTCAATTTCCACGCCACCTTCAGTAGAGGCCATAAACACGATACGGCGTGAAGAGCGATCCACTACCGCACCTAAATACAGCTCTTTGGCGATATCAGTACAGGTTTCTACCAGAATACGGCTAACTGGCTGACCTTTCTCGTCTGTCTGGTAAGTTACCAGATTCTTACCCAGCCATTTTTCTGCGAAGGCGCGAATTTCGTCCTTGCTCTTGACCAGCTTTACGCCGCCCGCTTTACCGCGGCCACCAGCGTGAACCTGAGCCTTAACAACAAACATATCGCCGCCGATCTGATCAGCTGCGGCAACTGCTTCTTCTACAGTGGCTGCAGCGATGCCTTTAGATACAGGCAAACCATATTGGGCAAACAGTTGCTTACCCTGATACTCGTGCAAATTCATGGCTATTTTCCGTTCATTTTTGATTGAAGGCTGCAGTTATCGCAGCCTGTCGTTTAGGTCGGCGCGCATTATAGCGCCAACCCGATGTATTTAAAAACGCTGTTGCGCAAACAACAGCATTTTTATCCGCTTTTACCGCTTAGATATCCAGCAGAATACGGGTTGGGTCTTCCAGTAACTCTTTTACAGTAACCAGGAAGCCCACAGACTCTTTACCATCGATAATCCGGTGGTCGTAAGACAGCGCCAGATACATCATTGGTAGAATTTCCATCTTACCGTCTACCACCATCACGCGGTCCTGGATCTTGTGCATACCCAAAATAGCGGACTGTGGTGGATTGATAATTGGCGTAGACATCAGAGAGCCGAACACACCACCGTTAGTGATAGTGAAGTTACCGCCCATCAGGTCGTCCATCGCCAGCTTGCCATCACGGCCTTTGATGGCCAGATCTTTAATCGCTTTTTCGATTTCGGCCAGATTCATCTTGTCACAGTCACGCAGTACTGGCGTTACCAGACCACGAGGTGTAGATACCGCGATACTGACATCGAAGTAGTTGTGATAAACGATATCATCACCATCGATCGCCGCATTCACTTCCGGGAAGCGTTTCAGGGCTTCGGTAACTGCTTTAACATAGAACGACATAAAACCTAAACGGATACCATGACGCTTCTCAAACACGTCCTGATACTGCTTACGCAGATCCATAATGGGCTTCATGTTCACTTCATTGAACGTCGTTAACATAGCGGTAGAGTTTTTCGCTTCCAGTAAGCGGTTCGCGATGGTCTTACGCAAACGGGTCATCGGTACGCGTTTCTGGCTACGGTCACCGGCAGCAACCACAGGTGCGGTAGCGGCAGGCGCAGCGGCTTTAGCAGGTGCACCGGCTAAGAATTTTTCAACGTCTTCTTTGGTGACACGGCCGTTTTTGCCGGTGCCTTTGATTTTGCTGGCATCCAGACCTTTTTCGGCAATTAAACGACGCACTGACGGGCTTAAGGCATCATCACTGTCATCGCTGGCAGCTGGCGCAGCGGCGGCTGGTGCAGTCTCTGCTTTTGGTGCGTCAGCTTTCGCAGCTGGTGCACCACCGGCAGACATCTTACCAATGACCTGCTCAGCAGTTACAGTGGCGCCAACATCATGCAGGATCTCGCCCATCACGCCATCGGCCTGAGCGACGACTTCCAGCACAACTTTGTCGGTTTCGATATCGACTAATACCTGATCACGGCTTACGGCTTCACCGGTTTTTACGTGCCAGGTGGCGATAGTTGCATCTGCAACAGATTCCGGTAATACGGGTACTTTAATTTCCACTTTTTCACCTTTAACGGTTGGTCTTATCAGTTATAACAGCCCGCCACAGCGGGCTGCAAAGCGTTTTATTTCAGTGTCAGGGCGTCATTTACCAGCGCTTGCTGCTGCTTGTTATGTACCGACAGGTAACCAACAGCAGGTGAAGACGAAGCTTCACGACCGGCATAGGTCAGCTTAGCGCCTTGCGGAATAGCAGCCCAGAAATGGTGCTGACTGCAGTACCAGGCACCCTGGTTTTGCGGCTCTTCCTGACACCAGACGAAATCGGTGACATGCTGATAGGCTGCCAGCGCTTGCGCCATTTCCTGATGCGGGAATGGATACAGCTGCTCAACCCGGATGATCGCCACGTCTTTCTGCTCGCGCTTACGCCGCTCTTCCAGCAGTTCGTAGTACACCTTACCGCTACAGAACACCACGCGTTTCACATCGGCCGGGTTCAGCTCGTCAATCTCGCCAATCACGTTATGGTAGACGCCTGACGCCAGCTCTTCCAGCGTAGAGGTTGCCAGTGGGTGACGCAGTAACGATTTTGGCGACATCACGATCAATGGCCGGCGCATTGGCCGCACCATCTGCCGACGCAACATATTAAATACCTGAGCCGGTGTGGTTGGCACACAGACTTGCATATTGTGGTCGGCACACAGTTGCAGGAAACGCTCCAAACGGGCTGAAGAGTGCTCCGGGCCCTGGCCTTCGTAACCGTGTGGTAATAACAGCGTTAAACCACAGAGACGACCCCACTTCTGCTCGCCTGAACTTAAGAACTGGTCAATGACCACCTGGGCACCGTTGGCGAAGTCACCAAACTGACCTTCCCAGATCACCATGGCGCGAGGTTCTGCGGTGGCATAACCATATTCAAAGGCCAATACCGCTTCTTCAGACAACGCCGAGTCATAGACCTGAAACACACCCTGTTTCTCGTCAATATGCTCAAGTGGCGTATAAGTGCTGGCATCAGTTTGACTGTGCAGTACTGCATGGCGATGGAAGAAGGTACCACGACCAGAATCCTGACCAACAATCCGCACCCGGCTACCTTCGGCAACCGTAGAAGCGTAGGCCAGAATTTCAGCAAAGCCCCAATCGATTTTCTTCTCACCTTTTAGCATCAGGGCGCGGTCTTCGTAAACACGACCGACCTGACGTTGTAAAGCATGTGCGGCTGGAACCTGGATCGCTTTTTCACCCAGCGCGACCAGTTTCTCCACCGGTACACTGGCGTCGTAAGGACTATCCCAATCTTTATTCAGGTATGGCGTCCAATCAACTGAAGTAGGAGCCATAGGACGCAGTTCTTCTACTACGCAATCACCTTTGTCCAGGGCATCACGATAACCATCAATCAGCGCCTTAACCTCGTCCGCCGTCACAATGCCTTCTAACTGCAGTTTCTCGGCATAGATTTCACGCGGCGTCGGGTGCTTCTTAATCTTCTGGTACATCAGCGGTTGGGTCGCATTCGGCTCATCCGCTTCGTTGTGGCCATTACGACGATAACAAACCAGGTCAATCACCACATCGCGTTTAAAGGTGTTGCGGTAATCTACGGCAAGTTGTGCCACAAATACGACGGCTTCCGGGTCATCACCGTTAACGTGGAAAATTGGCGCCTGTACCATCTTAGCGATATCAGTACAGTAAGGTGTAGAACGCGTGTCTTCCGGGTTAGAGGTGGTAAAGCCAACCTGGTTGTTAATCACGATCCGCACGGTGCCACCCACTTTAAAGGCACGGGTTTGCGACAGGTTAAAGGTTTCGGCTACCACACCCTGACCGGCAAACGCAGAGTCACCGTGAATAGTAATTGGCAGTGCTAAAGAGCCGTCAGTGCAACCACGACGATCTAAGCGGGCGCGCACTGAACCTAACACTACCGGGTTAACAATTTCCAGATGCGACGGGTTAAACGCCAGGGCTAAATGGACGATACCACCTTTGGTTTCAAAGTCAGACGAGAAACCCATGTGGTATTTCACGTCACCGGCACCCACCACTTCGTATTTACCGGCGAACTCGTCAAATAATTTTGACGGGTTTTTACCCAGTACGTTGATCAGCGTATTTAAGCGGCCACGGTGTGCCATACCGATAACAGAGTCCTGTGCGCCCTGCTCACCGGCACGGTGGATCATCGCTTTGAGCATCGGGATCATGGCATCGCCACCTTCCAGACCAAAGCGTTTGGCACCCGGGAATTTTGACCCTAAATATTTTTCCAGGCCATCAGCGGCAACCAGACCTTTTAAGATCTGTAACTTGGTAGCTTTATCATAGCGAGGCTGTGACTGAATGCTCTCCAAACGTTGCTGGATCCAGCGTTTTTCATCAGTCGATACGATGTGCATATACTCAGCACCAATAGAGCCGCAATAAGTGCGCTCCAGGGCTTTGTGCAAATCGCCTAATTTCATCGTTTCCTGACCAGCTGCGAATGATCCAACATGGAACTCTGTATCGTAATCAGCTTCAGACAGTTCATGGTAAGACAATTCAAGGTCACGTACCCTGGGTTGCTTCCATAAATTCAGCGGGTCAAGATTGGCATGCTGGTGACCACGGAACCGATAGGAGTTGATTAATTGCAGCACTTTGACCTGACGGCTGTCGGCACCACTGCCGCTATTGACGACCACCACTTCACGGTGTTTGTTTTTAGCCAGTTCAGCAAACTGTTGCCGGACATCACTGTGCCGGGTTTCGAGATCGACCCCATCGATTTTTGGTAACTTGGCAAAAAATTCGCGCCATTCGTCACCAACACTGGTGGGCTCTGCTAAGTAGGATTCATAGAGTTCATCCACATAGGCCATGTTGCCACCGCCAAGATGTGAAGACTCTAACCACGCCTTCATTACACCTTCGTGCATTTAGTTTCCCTTATTTCTGAGCACCTGGAAAAATTAGCAAAAAAACTGCCGTGCTGCATGCAGCCCGGACAGTTTCAGTTAAATACTAAAAAAGGGCGCATTACAGCGCCCGGTTTAACAACATCGATTTGATCTGTCCGATAGCTTTAGTCGGGTTCAGTCCTTTTGGACAGACGTTGACACAGTTCATAATACCGTGGCAGCGGAACACGCTGAAAGCGTCGTCAAGATCATTTAAGCGTTGTTCAGTCGCAGTATCGCGACTGTCAGCCAGGAAGCGGTAGGCATGCAGTAAACCAGCCGGGCCGATAAACTTATCCGGGTTCCACCAGAACGACGGACAAGAGGTCGAACAACAAGCACATAAAATACATTCGTACAGGCCGTCAAGTTTAGCACGTTCTTCCGGCGACTGCAGGAACTCACCCGCTGGTGGTAACTTGCTGTCGTTGATCAGGTACGGTTTTACCTTCTCATACTGGGTGTAGAACTGGCTCATATCTACCACCAGATCGCGGATTACCGGTAAACCTGGCAGTGGCCGCAATACAATCTTGCCGCCTTTTAAACCAACGGCAGATAATGGCGTAATACAAGCCAGACCGTTTTTGCCGTTCATGTTCAGACCATCTGAACCGCAAACACCTTCACGGCAGCTGCGACGGAACGACAAGGTAGGGTCCTGCTCTTTTAACTTTAACAGTGCATCCAGCACCATCATATCCCGGCCTTCCGGGTTATCCAGCGTGTAATCCTGCATGCGCGGCGCTTGGTCGACATCAGGGTTATAACGATAGATGGAAAATACTAACTTCTGCATCGTTGTGGCCCCTCTTAGTACTTACGTGCTTTTGGCGGGAAAGCTTCACGGAACTTCGGTTCCAGATTCACTTTACGCTTAAACATAGATTCAGTATCCGGTGTGTAAACACTGTGGCATAACCAGTTTTCATCATCACGATCCGGGAAGTCAAAACGGGCATGGGCACCACGGCTTTCAGTACGGAAGTTCGCTGCTACCGCAGTTGAGTAAGCGGTTTCCATCAGGTTGTCCAGCTCTAAACATTCAATACGCTGGGTATTGAAATCTGAGCTCTTGTCATCCAGACGGGCAAACTTCAGCCGCTCACGGATTTCTTTTAACTGTTGCAGACCTTCGGCCATCGCCTGACCTTCACGGAATACCGAGAAGTTAAGTTGCATGCAGTTTTGCAGGTCTTTCTTAATCTGTACCGGATCTTCACCCTGACCTGGTTTGCTGTCTTCCCATCGACGGGTGCGGGCCAGAGCAGCATCAATATCGTCAGCAGAGGCGGCACGGGCTTCTGCGGTAGCAGCCAGCGCTTCGCCCAGGTGTAAGCCAGTAGCACGGCCAAACACCACTAAGTCTAACAGTGAGTTACCGCCTAAACGGTTAGCACCATGTACCGATACACAAGCAATTTCACCGCAGGCAAATAAGCCAGGCACCACCGCTTCTGAGCCGTCAGCTTTTGGCGAAATCACCTGACCATGGACGTTGGTTGGAATACCACCCATCATGTAGTGACAGGTTGGGATAACCGGAATTGGTTCTTTTACCGGATCAACGTGCGCAAAAGTACGTGACAATTCACAAATACCTGGCAGACGGCTTTCCAGAACCTCTTCACCTAAGTGATCCAGTTTCAGCTTGATATGGACACCCCAAGGACCATCACAACCGCGGCCTTCACGGATTTCGGTCATCATGGCGCGGGCTACCACGTCACGGCCGGCTAAGTCTTTGGCGTTTGGTGCATACCGCTCCATAAAGCGCTCGCCGTCTTTATTCAGCAGATAGCCACCTTCACCACGACAACCTTCAGTAACCAGGGTACCGGCGCCGGCAATACCTGTTGGGTGGAATTGCCACATTTCCATATCCTGCAGCGGTACACCAGCACGCAAGGCCATACCAACACCGTCACCGGTATTGATGTGCGCATTCGTCGTCGAAGCGTAAATACGGCCGGCACCACCTGTTGCTAATACGGTCGCTTTGGCTTTGAAGTAAACAATTTCACCGGTCTCGATATCGATAGCGGTACAACCTACTACAGCACCGTCCTGATTCTTTACCAGATCCAGCGCGTACCACTCAGAGAACACCTGGGTACGGTTTTTAACGTTTTGCTGATACAGCAGGTGTAACAGTGCATGGCCAGTACGGTCAGCAGCGGCAGCAGTACGGGCAGCCTGCTCACCACCAAAATTCTTCGACTGACCGCCAAATGGGCGCTGATAGACGCGGCCGTTTTCAAAACGAGAGAACGGTAAGCCCATATTTTCCAGCTCGGTAATAGCTTCCGGGCCGGTCTTACACATATATTCAATGGCGTCCTGGTCACCGATATAGTCCGAACCCTTAACGGTATCGAACATGTGCCACTCCCAGTTATCTTCGTGGGAATTACCCAGTGCGACCGTAATACCGCCCTGGGCAGATACAGTGTGCGAACGGGTTGGAAACACTTTAGACAATAAGGCGCAAGTTAAACCAGACTGGGTGATCTGTAACGCCGCACGCATACCTGCACCACCGGCCCCAATAACGATGGCATCAAATTCTCTTACTGGAATAGTCACTTAAGCACCCCACAACACAAATAAACCTACTGCCACATACGCGAAGGCAATCACATAAAGTACAAACTGCAATGCGGCGCGTAAGCGAGCGCATTTGACATAGTCAGTCAGTACCTGCCATAACCCGATACGGGTATGGATAGCGATAGAGATCAGGGCAAGTAAGGTAAATACTTTTACAAAGAGGTTGGCAAACAGTGCATGCCAGACTTCAAAGGTCACTTCGGGAGTGAACAGGAAGAAACCCAGGATAAACAAGCTATATAACGCCAGCACAACAGCCGACGCGCGCAGAGAAACATAATCCTGAACGCCATCGCGCTTCAGGCTTGCCTGATTCAGAACCATACCCAAACTCCTGCTAAAACGGCTAATACAATCCACAAACCTATGGTCAGATTTGCACTCAGGTTACCGGACTTCAGTTCTTCCCAGTGCCCCAGGTCCATAATCATATGGCGAATGCCACCCAACAGGTGGTAAATCAGTACCGTGATAGTGCCCCAAGCGATAAATTTCGCTAAATGTGAATTTAGCAAGGACTTCACGTAGTCAAAGCCTTCTGCGCTTTGCAATGAAGTCGCCCATGCCCAAATCACAAACAGCAGTGCGAAAAACATTGCCACACCAGTAACCCGGTGCAGAATAGAAGCTTTGGCAGTCGCAGGTAGAGAGATAGTCGATAAATCGAGATTTATTGGTCTTTGCTTTTTCACAGTTTCTTGCCCATCGATGCCCGTGTAGAGCGTAGTTGTCATTATTGTCGCTGTAAAACCAGTGACATCCCAACGCCAATATACTCTTTATGCCCCAAGCTGGTTCAGCAAAAAAGCTGGTGTCAGGTGAACTGCTTTTACGCCGCCAATAGTATATATTTCATAAAAGGCTATTACAATTTTTGTTTGGTTTTACACGGAAAATTCCGCAGGTGAAAAGTTACATAAATTGTCAAAAGCAGCAATACGACTAGAGTCGAATACTTATTCAACGATTAGTCTTTAGAATTGACTTTCAGGTGTGGTTTGCGAGTAGAATAGCCCAAACCCTAATATCCGATACTACAACAATAGGAGAAATCCAATGGCAGATAAAAAGGCCGTCGTGCAGATTGATGGTAAGACCTTCGAGCTACCGATCTACGCTGGCACGGCAGGCACTGACGTAATCGACGTACGTACTCTCGGGCAACAGGGCTACTTCACTTTTGACCCGGGCTTTATGTCTACCGGCTCCTGTGAATCGAAGATTACCTATATCGATGGCGACAATGGCGTATTGCTGCACCGCGGTTATCCGATTGAACAACTTGCTGAAAAATCAAACTATCTGGAAACCTGTTATTTACTGTTAGAAGGTGAATTACCCACTGAACAGCAGTATCAGGATTTCGTAAAAACCATCACCCGTCACACCATGGTTCACGAGAAAATCGCAGCTTTTTTCCAGGGTTTCCGTGTTGATGCGCACCCTATGGCGATGCTGTGTGGCGTAGTAGGCGCGATGTCGTCTTTCTATCACTCAGATTTGGACATTAACGATCCGATGCAGCGCAAGCGTAGCGCGCACCGTTTAATCGCCAAGCTGCCAACCATCGCAGCTATGGCTTATAAATATACAGTTGGCCAGCCGTTTGTGTATCCACGCAACGATTTGAGCTACTCAGAAAACTTCCTGCATATGATGTTCTCAGTGCCGGCGGAAGAGTACAAAGTCAGCCCGGTATTAGCGAAAGCAATGGACCGCATCTTTATGCTGCACGCTGACCATGAGCAGAACGCTTCAACCTCAACAGTACGCTTAGCCGGTTCATCGGGCGCTAACCCCTATGCCTGTATCGCCGCAGGTGTGGCATCGTTATGGGGCCCGGCACACGGTGGCGCCAACGAAGCCTGCCTGAAGATGTTACAACAAATTGGTTCTGTTGATCGTATCCCTGAATTCGTCGCCCGCGCCAAAGACAAGAATGACTCTTTCCGTCTGATGGGCTTTGGTCATCGCGTGTACAAGAACTTTGACCCACGGGCTAAAGTGATGCGTGAAACCTGCCATGAGGTACTGAGCGAGCTGAATATTAAGGATCCACTGCTGGATGTGGCGATGGAGCTGGAGCGTATTGCGCTGTCAGACCCGTACTTTATCGAGAAGAAACTGTATCCAAACGTCGATTTCTACTCTGGTATCATCTTAAAAGCTATTGGTATTCCAACCAGTATGTTCACCGTGATCTTCGCCATGTCACGTACTGTCGGCTGGATCTCACACTGGGATGAAATGCTGTCGGATAAAGGCCATAAAATCGGTCGGCCACGTCAGCTGTATACCGGTTATACTGCCCGTGATTATGTCAGCAAGAAATAATATTTTTTGCTAGTTATCAAAGCGGCCTGAGGCCGCTTTTTTATTTTTTGCATTTTTATGCAAGCTCTGATTCGATAAATTGGCCATAAATTGGCATAATTATGCCATTGGTGTTATGGAGTCCAAAGTTCTCATGTCAAGTTTTGATGCCCTGGCCTTCCGGCAGTTTTTTCCGTTTTTTAACAATAACCCGGACTGGGTCTATCTGGACACCGCAGCCACCAGCCAGAAACCACAGCAGGTGATCGACGCCGAATTAGCATTCTATCAGCGACAAAACAGCAATGTGCATCGCGGTGCCCACCAGCTAAGCCAGCATGCCACCGCCGCTTTTGAAGCGGCCCGGGACAAGGTACAGCAATTTCTGAACGCGGCAAGCCGCTCAGAGATCATTTTTACCAGCGGCACCACTGCCGCCTTTAACCAGCTGGCCTTTGGTTTAATGGATACTGTACTCAAGCCTGGCGATCGGATCCTAATTTCTGCCTTGGAACATCATGCCAATATCGTACCCTGGCAGCTACATTGCCAGAGTCATGGTGTACAGCTGGATGTGATCCCATTGGACCCGCAGTTAATGCCTGACCTTGACGTCTACCAGCAGTTATTGGCGCTCAAACCTAAGATCGTCAGCCTTACCCAGGTATCCAATGCTCTGGGGCATATCCTGCCCATAGGAAGCATGTTACAGGCTGCTAAAGCCGCAGGTGCAATTACCATAGTGGATGGGGCTCAGGGCGTGAGCTGGCAGGTACCGGATGTGCAACTATGGCCAGTGGACTTTTACTGTTTCTCCGGTCATAAGCTCTATGGTCCTACTGGTATTGGTGTCTTATACGGTAAACAGCGATATCTGGAACAATTAAAGCCCCTGCTGGGCGGAGGCGAGATGATTAGCGATGTTAGCTTTCAGCGCTCTAGCTTTGCTGCGCTACCGGCCCGGCTAGAAGCCGGCACGCCTAATATTGCCGGCGCCATCGGCCTGGCAGCGGCTATTGACTTTATCCGGCAGTTTGACGCTCGGCAAATAAATCAGTATAAAGGCGAATTATTACAACAATTTGCTGCTGGGCTTAGTCAAATCCCCGGTCTGAGGCCCTTAACCAGGGTTGAGCAGAGCGCCGGTATTGTCAGTTTGCAGCTGGCCGGAGAGCATCCAAACGATCTGGCGATGTTGTTAAATGAGCAAAAAATAGCCGTGCGTGCCGGCAGCCACTGCGCCATGCCATTATTTGCCGCACTGCAATTGCCAGGCGCGGTGCGTTTTGCTTTTGCACCTTATAATTTACCGGCCGAGGTCGATGTCACCCTGCAGGCATTAGCGGCAGCCACTGAGATCCTGAGGTAACCATGCTACAACAACTTATTGCCGACACCGCCACCGGCCTGCAGCAGATCGCAGAGCACGAGCTACCTTTGCTGCAACAACCTGCTGATTGGCAGAGCAAATACCGGTTGTTAATGCAATTGGGCAAGCAATTACCTGCCCTACCGGAGAAAATGCGCCAGACTGAATATCTGGTACGTGGCTGTGAAAGCCGGGCCTGGCTGCTGCACTATCAGGAGCCGGTAAGCGGTAAACATTATTTTGTACTGGACAGTGAAGCCCGTATCGTTAAAGGCCTGTTGGCGATAATGCTCTGTTTTGTGAATGGTAAAACCGGCGCTGAACTGGCCGAACTGGATCTCAGTCGCCATTTTGACGCGCTAAACCTGCGCCCTTACCTGAGTCAATCCCGGGGCAATGGCCTGACTATGATGCTGCAACGTATTCAGAGTACTATTAAAGCTTAACACTCGCCGTTAGTTACTCGCTGACGTAGCCGGTATTCAGCCTAAATTCAGCTGTAATAAGCTTTAATGCCGCACCCTGGGCGCACTCTATGCCCAGGCTTATCGGGGTCGCGCTATGGATAATCTCTCTCTTCCTGAATTCAGTCTGCAGTTACGGCAACAACAACCACAGCGCTCGTTCAGCTTTAACTGGCAAGGCCAAAAGCTTTGGATAAAACAGCAGGAGCCTGCCCTGCCGGCTTGGCGCCGCGTGTTACCAAAACTTATTGCCAGCCTGAGCTCTAATCCGCTGTACTTTCCCAGTATTGAAACTGTTGCCGCACTGGCCGGCGAAGCTAAACGCTTACAGCTGCTGGGTAGCCTGGGTTTTAATGTGCCGCGGGTTTTGGTCGCGTCGGAAGAATACCTGGTGCTCTCCGATGTCGGGCCCTCACTAAAGTACTGGCTAACGGAAGCACAACCCGACGCCAAACAGCGACGCGAGATTTTGCTGCGGGCAGCAGCGGCGCTGGCTAAATTGCATCAGCATAATCGCTGGCATGGCCGGCCGGCATTACGCGACCTGTGTTGGGATGGTAAGCAGATTGGCTTTATTGATTTTGAAGAAAATCCGCATCAACAACTGAGTATTGACCAGTGTATGGTGCGGGATGTACTGATCTTTATCCATGGCCTGTATCGCTATCTTGAGCACACAGATCCGCTGATTGAAGAAGTCATTACCGAGTATCGCCGCCTCGCGCCTGGACGGGTATGGCGCGATAGTCTGGCGGTGGTCGAGCAGATGTGGTTAGTTTATCCGTTACTGGAACTAAGCCATGGCTTACTCGGTAAAGATGGTAAGCAAGCCTTGCTGGCGCTGCGGCAATTACGCCAGCACCGCAGTGACCAACAACGTAGTAAGTTACCCTGGATTGTGCTCAGCTTGTTGCTCGCTTACACCCTTGCGGACCAGTTTGACTAACAGGCGCGACACTGCAGCAAAACCAAAACTGGCCGTCACAACAGTGGCGGCACCAAAACCGCCGCTGCAATCCAGCCGCATAGCCCCGCCATTATCCGGCTTTTGCTGACAAACACTGCCGTCAGCGGCCGGATAACGTAACTGCTCGGTTGAAAATACACAATCGACGCCAAAACGCCGCTTGGGATTGCGGCTAAACTGATGATCACGTCGCAGCATATTGCGTACCTTCGCTAACAGCGGGTCGTTGTAGGCCTGTGTCAGATCGGCGATTTGGATCTGCGTCGGGTCAAGTTGACCTCCGGCGCCGCCTGTGGTGATCAGCGGGATCTTGCGCCGCTTACACCAGGCAATTAATGCTGTTTTGGCTTTCACGGCATCAATCGCATCCAGCACATAATCAATTTTGCCGTGTAATAACTGTGCCAGATTATCAGCTGCGATAAAATCCGCTACCTGATGTACCACACATTCCGGGTTGATCTGATGGATCCGCTCTGCCATTACCGCAACCTTATCCTGCCCCACTGTTGCAGTCAGCGCATGTAATTGGCGATTAATATTGCTGACACAGACATCATCCAAATCAATCAAGGTCAGCTCGCCAATACCAGAGCGGGCCAAAGCCTCTGCCGCCCAGCTGCCCACACCACCAATACCTATCACCACCACATGCGCCTGGCGAAATTGCTGCAATGCGGTCTGACCATAAAGCCGGGCAATACCGGCAAAACGGGTTTCATAATCTGACATTATTCATCCTGATCTGAACAAGCAGCCAACTGCGCAGGAGCAGATGGCCAGGGAAAATCAGCCGGCGTTAACCAGCTTGATGGCAAGCCAAGTTGCAATAGTTCAGCAAAGGCCGCGCCGCTATCAGGTAATACCTGGAACTGATACTGCTTGCCGAACAAGCTGAAGCTGAGCGCATAGGCATGCAGGTAGACCCGATCTGCTACTGCACCACCATAGAGTTCATCACCCAGAATAGCAGCCCCGACGCTCTTTAGCGCCACTCTTAACTGATGGGTTTTACCGGTGAAAGGTTTTAACAGAAAAGCCCGAAACGGTGCATCCTGATAGCCCTGGCTGACAAAATAGGTCACCGCAGGCGCTTGCTCGCCCTGACCAAGACGCCAGGCGCCACGCCGCGCCGGTTGCATGGGGCCCTTGACCCAGCCTTGCTTTTTTTGTGGTCGCGCCGCACTAAGTGCCAGATAGCATTTCTGCACCTGCCGCTTGGCAAATAACCGGGTTAACTCAGCCGCTACCTCAGGCCGGCGTGCCAGTAACAGCAAGCCAGAGGTGACTTTATCCAGCCGATGCACCGGATAAAGCTTTTGTGCCAGCTGTTGCTCGGCCAACGCCACCAGGCCGGGGCCTTGCTCAGAATGAAAACTGACACCGGCGGCTTTATTCAGAACATAGAAATCGTCGGTTTGCGCCACTATCTGAAAAGCATCAGTCATAGGTTTTAGCATGGGCGATGGCCCTTGCCAGATCCTCGGCAGTATCCACCCCCATCGCCGGCGGCGCTATGGCATCGGCAACATGGATGGCTTCACCCTGCCACAGCACCCGCAATTGCTCCAGCGCTTCCAGCCGCTCCAGGGTAGACACCGGCCAGCGTACGTAATCCTGAATAAAACCGGCGCGGTAGGCATAGATGCCGATATGCCGCCGGTAATGCTGAGCAAGCTCGGCTTGAAACGCCTGATCGCGATCAAAGGGGATCACCGAACGGCTAAAATACAGCGCATAACCTTGTTGGTCGGTCACCACTTTAACGATATTAGGATTGGCGATTTCGCTGGCATCGCCAAGCGGCACTGCCAGCGTGGCCATCCGAGCCCGCTGCTGAGCCGCCAGATTTGCCGCCACCTGACCGATTAATGCCGGTGGAATAAAGGGTTCATCGCCCTGCACATTAACGACTATAGTCTCTGCCGGTAGCCCCAGCTTCGTCACCACTTCTGCCAAACGCTCAGTACCGGAGTTGTGGTGAGTGGCAGTAACACAAACCTCACCACCAAAACCTTCCACAACCGCTTTAATCCTCTGATCGTCGGTTGCCACCAGCACCCGGGCCGCACCACTTTGCAACGCCTGGCGGTATACCCGTTCAATCATCGTTTTACCGTTGATATCAGCCAGGGGTTTACCTGGCAGGCGGCTACTGGCGTAGCGCGCCGGTATCACCACTAGGAACGCCATTTTTCACACTCTTCAGCGCTTAATATGGTGGCTTCATTGGCCAGTAATACCGGAATGTTATTACTTAAACGATAGGCCAGCCGATCCAGCGTACAGATCAAGCGCTGACCGTCTTTGTCGTATTTCAGTTTACCCTTGCAGACCGGGCAGGCCAGGATATCAGTCAATGCCGGATTGAGTGCCATAACGAATTCCCAAAGTATTTAATAAGGCGTCCAGACGGGCGACGACTGCCGCGTCCGGCTCCGCCTGCACGGGTAAATAATACCAGTCAGGCCGGGCAAATTTGCGGCATTTTACCGCATCTTTTTCCGTCATCAGGATCGGACCTGAGACCATGTTAAAGTCATCCGCCTGAAAAGGGTGATGATCGGGCCAGAAGTGACAATGTTTGATTTTAAATCCAGCCTGTTCAGCTGAGGCTTTAAAGCGTAACGGATTGCCAATGCCTGCAACCAGTTGAATCTCGGTGTCAGGCGTCAGTGGCTCCGCATCGGGCAATAACGGCGATGCTGCCGCAGAACTGAGCTTGATTTCGCCAGCAGCAAGCGCTGAGCTACCACTATTGGCAATCACCAGATCGACACTGGCAAGGCGCTTTGGTAATTCCCGTAGCGGCCCGGCCGGTAATAACCAGCCGTTGCCCAGGCCGCGTTGCCCATCCAGCAACACGATTTCCAGATCCCGGGCCAGACGGTAATGCTGTAAACCATCATCGGAAATAATAATATCAACCTGTGGTCGCTTCTCCAGCAAAAAACGCCCCGCCGCTACCCGATCGGGTGACACCACTATGGGACAGCCGCTGCGCTGCGCCAGTAACAGGGGTTCGTCGCCAACCAGCGCCGGACTATCCAACTCAGTGACCAGCCGCGGCGCCTTAACCTTACCACCATAACCACGTGAAATAATGCCGGGTGTATAACCCCGCTGCCGCAGATAGTCACACAACCAAATCGTAAAAGGCGTCTTGCCGGTGCCGCCTACCGTGATATTGCCGACAATCAGCACCGGTACCGGCAATCTTTCTGTCTTTAGCACCCCAGCGCGAAACAATAAGCGCCGGACACTGCTAACCAGATAGAACAAGGCGCTAAACGGCAGCAATAAGGCGCACCACCAGTGTTTTTTATACCAGGCTTGCTCTAACAGGTTCATGCGTCGCCACCAAACTGCAGTTTATGCAAGGAGGCATAGGCACCGTCCTTTGCCAGCAATTGCTGATGGGTGCCCTGCTCCAGAATACGTCCTTGATCCATCACAATAATATTGTCTGCTTTTTCAATCGTCGATAAGCGGTGCGCAATCACAATGCTGGTGCGGCCCTTTAATAACACATCCAGTGCCGCCTGAATTTTTCGCTCTGACTCGGTATCCAGTGCCGAGGTCGCTTCATCCAGAATCAGCACCGGCGCCTGACGTAGCAGGGCGCGGGCAATGGCAATGCGCTGGCGCTGGCCGCCCGACAAACTGACACCATTCTCACCAATTTGCGTATCCAACCCATCCGGCAGCTTATCGGTAAATTCGAGCACATGTGCTTTCTCCGCCACATCAAGCAGCTGCTCGCGGCTGACCGGACTGGGCATGCCATAGCAAATATTATTGGCAATAGTATCGTTAAACAGCATCACATGCTGCGACACCACCGCGATTTGACTGCGCAACGAGGCCCGGGTGTAACTCTGAATATTTTGCCCATCGAGCAGGATTTCGCCCTGCTCTACTTCGTAAAAACGCGGCAGCAGACTGGATATCGTGGTTTTGCCACTGCCGGAGCGCCCGACCAGGGCCACCGTTTGTCCGGCTTTGATACTGAAGCTGAGATCCTTTAATACCTGTTGTTGATGTCCCGGGTAATGAAAACTGACATGGCTAAAGCTGATATCGCCCCTGGCAGCTTTGAGCTCTATCCGGCCGGTTTCCTGCTCCGTCAGTTGATCCAGGATCTTAAAAATACTGGCAGCCGCAGCTAAACCACGTTGAAACTCACTGTTGACGGTGGTCAATTGCTTTAGCGGTTTTAGCATCATCACCATCGCCGTGACGATGGATGAGAAAATACCCGGCGTCAGCGTCTCCAGCATTTCTGGCTGACTTGCCATAAAGACGACAAACGCCAGTGCGAAGGAGGCGATCAGTTGGATCACACCCGAGCTGATGGCCGAGGTTGAGTCCATTTTGACCCCTTGCAAACGGGTCTGGTTATTCACCTCGGCAAAACGTTGATCTTCCAGTTGCTGGCCACCAAAAGACAGGATCACCTTATGGCCATTTAACATCTGCTCAGAGGCGGTGGTAACACCGCCCATCGCATGTTGGATCTTATGACTCAATTGCCGGAAGCGCTTTGATACCAGGCTGACGATGACGGCGATCACCGGCGCAATCAGAAAGAAGATTAGTGACAACTGCCAGCTATACCAGAACATAACGAAAATCAGGCCAACCACCAGGGCGCCGTCACGTACCAGCACGATCAGCGCCTTAGTAAGGGATTGTTTAATCTGCTCGGCGTCGTAGGTAATTTTTGAGATCAGCTCGCCAGTGGAGTGTTTGTCATGAAAACTGACCGGCAGGCGCATCATATGACCAAACAATTGTTGCCGAATGTCCTTAACAATTTGATTACCGACCCAGCTCATACAGTAAGTCGCTGTAAAATGGAAAATACCGCGCAGAATAAACATGAGAATGACGATTAATGGCGCGTATTTCAAAAAATCAGTATCTTTATCCTGAATACCGCGATCGATAAAGGGTTGCAAGGACGCAATAAAGCCAGCATCAACGGCAGAGTAGCCGACCATGCCCGCAATAGCCGCAAAAAAACCTAAACGATAAGGTTTTAAGTAGCCTAGTAAACGACGGTAGACCGCCATGCCTGAATCGTTATCTGATTGCAAAATAAGCACCTTTTATTGTTCTTGTTATATTCTAACGTGTTCCAATCTGACTTTCAGCTACTCTGTTGGCTTTTCTAGCCAGCGTGGCCAACGTCTTTGGCGTTCAGCTTGCCATAACAAATACTCCGGGTAAAAACTAATTTCGATAGCTCCTTCTTCACCGCTGTGATAAAGCGACAAATTTAACAGAGTTAATCTCTGTCGTATCACCTTTACCGGGTAACGATGACGGCCGCGGCTTTCGGCTGCCAATAGTAATTGCACGGGGGCCAAATGCTGCAGGAACGCCAGACTATTCACTGACTGCCGGCCATAATCGGCGAGTAAATACAAATCAGCAGACAATTCCGGATATAGTTGTAGTAGTCGTTGTTCAGTCTGTTGCGAAAGATTGCCGGGCATTAACAACTGCCAGTTATTAAGGTCAATACTCAAGCTGCATGGATCGTCCTCTGGCAGCACCCAATGACGAATCAACTTGGGATACCGCTCGGCCAAAACGGAACAGGGCAGAAATTCGTCACTGGCAATTGCACTGTAAAACTCAAGTCTTGGATAATATTGTTGCAACAAATTGACCGCAGGTTGAATCGCAGGCCTGGCGCCTGGCCACACCACGGCAGTCAATTGTCGCACCTGATAATATTGCAATAGCGGCAGCAATTGTTGTCGAATAGCTTGTTCTGCGAATTCCGCCGGAATATCCAGATACAGCAAACTCAAGCCTGGCTGACGTATCAGTAAGATGGTTCGTTGCCCTGCGTCGAGTAAGGTAAGTCTTGGTGCCGTTGTCGATGCTGGTACTACTACCAATACCAGGGTTGTCGCTGCTAAACACCAGATAGGTTTTGATGGGCGCAGCATTAGCATTGCAAGCAGCCCGAATGTCAAAACCAGCGATAGCGGGCGCTGTAGGTGTGGCAAACTCCACCATACATTTTTAGTACCCGTCCAATCCAGCCAAAGCCAAAGTGGTGTTAACAAGATGTCGGCGAGCTGCCAAAGCCAGTCTGCATAAGGCAATCCAAGCAGAGTATAGCTTAACGTTAATAATAACGTCGGTATGGCTACTAATGTACACCAGGGGACGAATAGCATATTCGATAACCAGGCTAATAGACTAAAGCCGGAGAAAAACGTTAACGTCAGTAATGACATCAAACTGGTAAGCAGCAAATGAAATAGTAAGAAGTACTTAACTTTCTGCAAATAACTGCCTGCGGGAGCGCCAAGTAGCCAAACGACAAACAAAATAAAACCAACAGCGAGTATAGACAGCCAAAAACTCACGCTAAGTGCCCAAAATGGTGCTACCAGCAGCAAACTGCTGCATAGCAAGCACCAATACCCCATCAAGCTAGCAGGCCTGATTAAAAGACGTCCAACTAACAGTATCAGTAATGCAATAGCTGCTCGCAGAGTTGGAATAGCAAAACCTGCCAGCCAGACAAATGCGAGCGTTGGCAACAAAGCGACAACCCAGCTAAGGTCGGTTGAATATCGCCATCGTTGCAATCGCAATATTTTCTGCAACAGCAACACACTCCAACCGTAGACAAGGCTGATATGTAATCCTGAAATCACTAACAAATGCCCAAGTCCGCTGTTTTTCAGTCCTTGCCATAATTGAGGGCTAAAATCACGTTGCCCGGTCGTTAATGCTTTCAGCAAGGCGCTGGTACGCCGGTCTTGAAAATAAGGCTCAAGCCGATCGAGCAACACCGGCCTGGCTGAGCGGTTTGCTTTAAGTTTAATTGCCGGCAGTGTTCGGTTGACATACCCTTCAGCAAGAATACCTGAGACCAGAAACTGCAACTCGATGTTTCGCATCCCCGGATTAAACCGGGACTGAGGTCTTTTAAGCTGCAGTGGTAAACGCCACTGTTCGCCAACTCGTAAGGGAGGAGCCTGATGCCAGCTAACACGGGCAAGGTACCCTGCGGCCTCCGACCGCTGGAACTTAACTTGCAATTGGGTGCTATCCGTCAGTACGGAAATTTCTACTATCTCTACCTGATAATAGCTATGCCCGAAACCCAAAAGATGCTGCTGACTTTTTAGATAATCGGCTAGTTGCCAATGCCAGCTTAGCAAGTAGAGAAAAAAACCGGCAAAAAACCAACTTCGCCAATAGCCGCAACAGAGTATCAGCAACAAAAAAATTATTTGCGAAAAAGCTGGTAGAACAGGTAAAAATAACGACAATAGACAGCCAACCAGCACACCCAAGCAAAGTCTGTGCATATTTACTTTCTGTAAATGAGTTGTAATGCCAAAGAAAACTATTAAGAAATATTTACCATCGCCGGAAAAAATCAAGCAGATGAAAATCCTGAATCTGTTCGGGACCATGCTGCATGATGGCAACCTCTGGCATCTGAACCGCCGTTCAGCGCGCGGCGCCTTTGCTGTGGGTTTATTCTGGGCCTGGATGCCACTGCCATTTCAAATGGTATTTTCGGCGGTGATGGCAGTGCCGTTGCGGGTTAATCTGCCGCTGTCGGTGGCGCTGGTCTGGGTTTCTAACCCTTTGACGATGCCGGTTATGCTGTACCTGTGTTATCTGGTTGGCACTGTGGTATTAGCAGCGCCGGCCGAACCCTTTGCCTTCGAAGCCAGCTTTGCCTGGCTGTGGCACAGTATGCAAACGATCGGTAAGCCACTGGTAACTGGCTGCCTGCTGATGGGGATTACTGCCAGTATCGTCGGCTATTTTGCCATTGACTGGCTGTGGCGTTTTTCAATCCGCAAGGAAAAACTCAGCCGTTTATTGCTGCGACGCAATAAACAGCAACCCCCTGAAGATGCCCCTTAACCGGTATTAACGCTGCCCCAGCACCCGCGCCGGATTAACCAAACTGGCACGATAAGCCGGATAAAGCGTCGCCAGGGTACTCAGCCCCAGCGCCAGCGCCACTGTTACTGCAACATCCTGCCACTGCAGCAGCGACGGAATAAAATCGATAAAGTAGATACTGGGGTCGAGCAAAGAGCGACCCAGTGCCTGGGTTACCCAGTAAAAAATCTGTTCGATATTCAGCGCCAGTAGTACACCACAGAGCGCGCCGCTCAGAGTGCCGACCACGCCATTTAAAGAGCCGAGCAGCACAAATACTTTGATTATCCTGGCAGGCTGCATGCCCATGGTCAGTAAGATCGCGATATCCGATTCCTTTTCCCGCACTGCCATCACCAGCGTTGCGACTATATTAAAACAGGCCACTGCGATAACCAGGGTTAACACCAGATACAAAATACCGCGCACCAGTTGGATATCCTGATAGACATGGCCCTGAGTGCGGAACCAGTCGAGCAGATAGACATAGTCTTCTGAGACCTGGCCCAGGGTTCTGGCCATCTGCTGGGCAGCAAAAATATCGTCCAGCCGGAAGGCAAAGCCCTGTACCGCGCCGGGTGGCATTTCCAGAAATTTGTTTAACGCTGTTAGCGACAGCCAGACCTGGCTCTGGTCCAGTTGCCCGCCCATATGTACAATACCACTAACGGTTAACAGGCGATTGGAATAGCTGGCAAGCCGGCCATCCTCGGTAAAACGCGGCAACATCAGCTGCACGCTATCTCCGACCTCTAATTGCAGCAGTTCTGCTATACCGCTGCCCAGCACCAGCTGCTCATCGTTCAGACTTTGCAGGCTGCCACTTTGCAGGTAATCGGCAAAGTCACTGATTTGCTGCTCCAACGCCAGCTCGATACCACGGAACTGTGCCGCCTTAATTTGATTACCCTTACGCAGCATACCGTTGGCTTTAATGTAGGGGGCGACTGCCACCACGCCCGGTACCGATGCTAACGCAGGCAGTTTATCGGGCCAGTTATCCAGTTGATTCGACACTGCCTCCAGCTCAACATGCGGGATCACCGCCAGTAAACGTTGCTTTAATGCCTGCTCAAAACCATTCATCACGGATAATGCCAGGATCAGAATCGCCACCCCCAGTGCTATGCCCAGGGTCGATGACGCCGAAATAAAACGGATAAAACCACTGGTATGGCGGGTTGAACGGTAACGGCGGGCCAGTTGCCAGACAAGAGCGCGGCTTAACATGGTTGCAGGTGTCCGTCGTGCATTTGATATTGCTGATCAAGCCTTGAGGCCAGCTGTCGGTCGTGTGTCACGACAATAAAGCTGGTTTTTAAATCCTGATTCAGGCTGCGCAATAACTGATAGATAGACTCGGCAGCCTGTTGATCGAGATTGCCGGTCGGTTCATCCGCCAGCACTAACGCCGGCTGATTAACCAGCGCCCTGGCTATCGCCACCCGTTGCCGCTCACCACCACTGAGCTCAGAAGGCTTGTGCTGCATCCGATGTCCCAGCCCTACCCGCTGTAATAACGTAGCAGCCTGTTGCTCTGCCTGTGCCGTAGCAGTGCCGCGGATCCGCAGCGGCATCGCCACATTTTCCAGCGCCGTAAAGTCCATCAACAGATGATGAAACTGGTAGATAAAACCCAGCTTTTCATTTCTGAGCCGGGCTTTGGCATTGGCCGATAAGCGGCTGACATCCTGACCGGCAATGGTCAGCTGTCCGCTATCGGCCTGATCCAGGGTACCGAGAATATGCAACAGGGTACTTTTACCTGAGCCTGAGCTACCGACAATCGCCACCATCTTACCCACAGGGACAGCCAAATCGACCTGATGTAACACCTGGGTTATATTCTTGCCATCACGGTAGCTTTTGCTGATCCCGCTGGCCTGTAACACCTTATTCATCTCGTAAAATTTCCGCCGGATTAAGTTTAACGGCCCGCCAGGCCGGATACAGCACTGCCAGTAACGTCAGGCCCAGCGCACTGGCAAAAATACTGAGGATTTGCGATAGCTTCATCACTACCGGTAACTCGATCCCACCAGCAACCTGCAATGAAAATAACGCCAGTAACGGATTAAGCTGCCAGCTGATCAGCACGCCAAGCACCACGCCAAGCAGAGCGCCGATCAAGCCATTTAAGAAGCCTTGCACGGCAAAGACGGTAAACAATGCCCGATCGGTCATACCCTGGGTTTTCAGGATCGCCACTTCCGCTTGCTTTTCGGTGACCATCATCACCAGCGCCGACACGATATTAAAAGCCGCTACTGCAACAATCAGCAGCAGCATCAGCGACATCATGGCTTTTTCCATCGCTACCGCAGCAAACAATTTGCCATGACTCTGCCGCCAGTCCTGCACCAGGCTAAAGTGTCCCTGTTGTTGTAATTGCGCTGCCAGCACCGGGGCCTGGAAAGGCTCCTCTAAGCTAACCCGCCAGCTGACCTCGCGCTGCTCTACCGGCAGTAGCCGACTCAGATCATCCAGTGCAGTAATCGCTATCACACTATCCAGCTCAGAGCCGGTATCCAGATAACCGGCTACCGTGAATAACCGTTGCCGCGGCATCCAGCCCAGGGGCGTATAACTGCCACCCTGCGCCAATAACACCCGGATCTGTTGCCCCAGGTGCACATCCAATTGCTTGGCCAGCTCGCGGCCCAACATAATGCTGTAACGCTGCTGATCCAGGCTTTGCCAGTCGCCCAGTAGCAGCGAATGTTGTAAAAATTGCGGGATAGCGCTGACATCGACGCCTTGCAGCATCACTGCTGTCATTTGCCGCGGTGACTGGATCAGGGCTTCGGTTTGTAGCAAGCGACTGACGTCCAGTACCGGATACTGTTGTTGTAAGTGTTGCTGCCAGTCGCTGTCTGGCGCGGCAGGCTTTAGCAGAATATGCGGAATAACGCCGAGAATGCGTTTTTTAAGTTCGGCTTCAAAGCCATTCATCACCGAGCTGACAATGGTCAAGGCCATGACGCCCAGCAAAATACCGGTAACCGAAAACAGAGTAATAAAGGAGATAAACGCATTGCCTTTTCGGCTTTGGCTATATCTTAGCCCTATGTAGAGACTGACTGGCAGATGCATGTGATAATTCAGGACTTTGAGCCGGTTAGATGATAAATTAGCATTCAGACTGGTGCCGATGATAGAGACTATTCGGCACAATAACAAGCGGCAGCCTGAGGTAACAACTATGGACACCGAATTGCAGCAATTGACCGAGGCCTTTTCGCAGTTTTTTAAAGTGGAACACGCCATCGCCATCAATATCCAACCGACGCACAGTCCGCTGCCGGATGAAACACAATTTCAGGCGGCAATTCCGGAGCCATTTTTGTTGGCCGGTAATATCGGACAGCTGAATATCAGCGCCCTGCGCTCCTTGCAGCGACTGGGCGAACTGGCAGAAGAGCTGGCGCACTATCTGCAGCAGCAGGCGCATAAGCTCGATCTGCTGTTACATTATGTGCTGCGGCAACAGGATCTGGCTGAGTATCGCTACCAGACGCTAAGCTATGGTGGTGCCGGCCTGACCTTTTTGGCACGGGAAGCACTAGTGCCGCTGTCGGTGCTGGAGATCAAACTGTTTTTGGCCGACAATGCCGGTGCTGTGTTCTGCTATGGGCAGGTGCTAAGTTGCGAGCCTGATGCAAACGGCTATCTGACTCAGGTTGTGTTTATGCGGATCCGGGACGAAGACCGCGAACTGCTGGTTCGCGCCAGTTTGCAACAACAAGCCCGGCAACTGAAACAAAAAGCCGCCGAGCGTTGAACGAAACCCAAGCGCTTAACGTAAGCAAGCAACCGGCAAGCCGGGGCTCGTGATTTGGCAATAGCCGCGACCCGCCCCGTTTTTAAGAAATAACAGGTTTAAACTTCAGATGCAGCTTTTTTCGACTATTCCTGCCCTGGTCAACGCCAGCGAACCGCAAAGCCTGGGCCAGTTAACGGGCGCCGCCCTACCTCTTTTTATCAGCGAATTATTGCAACAACAGCCCGGAGTTACGCTGCTTATCGTGCAGGACACCCCTGCAGCCCTGCGTCTGGAGCAGGAACTGGCGGTGTTTTTGCAACCAAGTCAGTGTCCGTTACTGACCTTACCGGATTGGGAAACCCTGCCCTATGATGTGTTCTCCCCGCATCAGGATATTATTTCACAGCGGCTGGAAACCCTGTATCAGTTGCCACGCCTAAAACAGGCGCTGGTGATTGTGCCGGTCAGCACATTGCTACTGAGAATTGCCGGTCGGGAGCATCTGGAGCAACACAGTTTTTTGATCCGTGAACAACAGCAAACGGATCTGACAGCACTGAAACAACAGCTGGCGGCCGTCGGGTACCGCCATGTAGAACAGGTGATGGAGCATGGCGAGTTTTCTGTACGTGGCTCGCTGCTTGACCTGTTTCCGATGGGGACCCATACCCCCTATCGGATTGATTTTTTTGATGACGAAGTCGAGGCCATCCGCACTTTCGATCCGGATACGCAGCGCAGTCTGGACAAAGTGCCGCACATCGCGCTGCTGCCAGCCCATGAGTTCCCGACCGATAAGGCCGCCATTGAGCGCTTCCGGCTGCGCTATCGCGAACGTTTTGCTGCCCGCAACGAAAAAGAATCGCTGTATCAGCAAGTCAGCCAGGGCATCCTGCCAGCCGGGATCGAGTATTATCTGCCGTTATTTGCCGAGACGACCAGCAACTTATTTGCCTATCTGCCGGCTAATAGCCAGGTATTGATCTGTGGTGATATTGAACACAGCGCACAGCAATTCTGGAGCGAACTGAAGCGCCGCTATCAGGACAGAGCCATCGATTTACTGCGACCAATTCTGCCGCCGCAGGAGTTATATCTGGCGGTAGATGAGCTGTTTGGCCTGCTTAAAGGGCTACCCAGACTGAAACTCAGCCGCGCCAGCCTGCCGGCCAAAGCCGGAATGCACAACTTACCGGTGGCAGAGCTACCGGCACTGAATATTAATCATCAGCTCAAGCAGCCACTGGATGCTTTACTGGCATTCTTGCTCAGCCTGAAGCAGCAAAAAGGCCGGGCCCTGTTTCTGGTGGAAAGTGAAGGCCGGCGCGAAAGTCTGCTGCAACTGCTGCATAAAGCTGCGGTGCATTTACGCGAATACCCCAGCCTGACCGCTTTCTGGCAAGCTGATGATGATCTCGGCGTGATGGTGGGGAATCTGGAGCAAGGTGCGCTGCTGCAGCTAGCCACACCGCTGGCACTGATCAGCGAAAACGAACTGTTTGGCCAGAAGATCAGCCAGCGCCGGCGACGCAAACAAAGCCAGCAGATTTCCTCAGAAACCATTATCCGTAATCTGGCGGAGCTGAGCCTTGGTCAGCCGGTGGTGCACTTACAACATGGTATTGGCCGTTATCAGGGTTTACAGGTATTAGACGCCGCCGGCATCAGCGCCGAGTTTGTCACCATTGAATATGCCGGTGGCAGCAAGCTCTATGTGCCGGTGACCTCGTTGCATTTATTGAGCCGCTATTCCGGCAGTGATGCCGAGCATGCGCCCTTGCATAAGCTGGGTAACGATACCTGGGAAAAGGCCCGCAAAAAGGCGGCAGAAAAGGTGCGCGATGTTGCCGCTGAGCTGCTGGATATATACGCCCAGCGTGCGGCCCACCAGGGCTATGCGTTCAAACTGGACCAGGAGCAGTATGCCGCCTTTGCCGACAGCTTCCCGTTTGAAGA
This sequence comes from Alishewanella jeotgali KCTC 22429, assembly GCF_000245735.1. Classification (GTDB taxonomy): domain Bacteria; phylum Pseudomonadota; class Gammaproteobacteria; order Enterobacterales; family Alteromonadaceae; genus Alishewanella; species Alishewanella jeotgali. The sequence goes on along the minus strand of NZ_AHTH01000055.1, from coordinate 54,398 downwards.
AACCGCGGATCAGCTTGATGCCATTAGCGCCGTGTTGCAGGATATGCAACAGCCGCAACCGATGGACCGGCTGGTGTGCGGTGATGTTGGCTTTGGTAAAACCGAGGTGGCGATGCGCGCCGCTTTTGTGGCAGTTAACGATGGAAAACAGGTCGCGCTACTGGTGCCGACTACTCTGCTGGCACAGCAGCATTTTGAAAACTTTAAAGATCGCTTCGCTAACTGGCCGGTACGGGTTGAAGTACTGTCGCGCTTTGTCAGCAGTAAAGCGCAAAAAGTCATTCTGGACGACCTGAGCCAGGGCAAGGTCGATATTCTGATTGGTACCCATAAATTGCTGCAGGACGATATTAAGTTTGCCGATCTGGGGTTACTGATTGTCGACGAAGAACACCGCTTTGGCGTACGGCAAAAAGAGAAGATCAAGGCGCTGCGTGCCAATATCGATATCCTGACATTGACCGCCACTCCCATTCCACGCACCCTGAATATGTCGATGTCCGGCATGCGCGATCTCTCCATTATCGCCACACCACCAGCCCGGCGGCTGGCAGTGAAAACCTTTGTCCGCGAGTTCGAAAATGGTCTGTTACGCGAAGCCATCATGCGCGAAATTCTGCGCGGCGGTCAGGTGTACTTTCTGCATAACGATGTCGCCAGCATTGAGAAAATGGCCAGCGATTTGCTGGAGCTGGTACCGGAAGCCAATATTGCGATTGCCCATGGCCAACTGCGCGAACGCGAACTGGAGCAGATTATGGCCGATTTCTATCATCAGCGTTATAACTTGCTGCTGTGTTCGACCATTATTGAAACCGGTATCGATGTCCCCACTGCCAATACCATTATTATTAACCGCGCCGATAACTTTGGCCTGGCGCAACTGCACCAGTTACGGGGCCGGGTCGGTCGCTCGCACCATCAGGCCTATGCCTATCTGTTAACGCCGCCACCGAAGCGTTTAACCAAGGACGCGGAAAAGCGGCTGGAGGCTATTGCCAGCCTGGAAGATCTCGGCGCTGGCTTTGCGCTGGCTACCCACGACCTGGAGATCCGCGGGGCTGGTGAACTGCTGGGCGACGAGCAAAGCGGTCAGATTGAAGCGGTTGGCTTTACGCTCTACATGGAAATGCTGGAAGAAGCCGTGCATGCTTTGAAAGCCGGCCGTGAACCCAGTTTAGATAGTCTGCTAAGTCAGCAAACAGAAATTGATTTAAAGATCCCGGCGCTATTACCTGATAGTTATATTCCGGATGTTAATTTACGCTTGTCGTTCTATAAAAAGCTGGCCAGCGTGCGCAATGAGCAGGAACTGGATGAGGTTCAGGTTGAATTAATCGACCGCTTTGGATTATTACCGGACGCCGCCAAACACCTGGTACAGCTCAGTCAATTTAAAACGTTAGCACAGGAGCTTGGCATTAAACGGATTGAAGCCAATGCCAAGGGTGGTGTGCTAGAATTCGCAGATCGGACTTTGGTGAGTCCGGCCTATATTATTCAGCTGATCCAGACTCAGTCGCGGATCTTTAAGCTGGAACAGGGTCAAAAGCTGCGTTTTACTATTGCCGCAGCGGACTACAAAGATCGGTTACAACTTATCAGTAATATGCTGGCCGAACTGGCCAAACATAAGGTAGGACATTAATGAAATTTCGGCTGTTACTTGGCAGTTGTTTACTCGTCAACGCCCTGACACTGCAAGCCAACGAACGCTGGTTTGAGGTAGAAATGATTATTTTTGAACGCACCGGCGACAGTGCGCTGAAAGAACATTTCCCTACCCAGGTGACCCCAATCAGACTGGGGCGGCATATCGATTTACTGACGGAACGATTTTATATCCCGCTGCCGGTAGATCCTGAATGTCAAACGCCGGACGCTGTCGATGCGACAGGCTTAGCCATACCGGGTGACGCTGCACCGGCAGCAGAGTGCACGCCGCAGCCGACAGAACAGACACCGCTTGCGAGTGACAACACTGATGCCTTGCTGGCTGCTGTGCTGGAACAAGCCACCCCACATCAATACTGGCCAGAACAACTGCCGGTACGGATCTTTGGCGAAGGCCTGCATCAGCCGCTGCCCTATCTGGCGGACGAAAACGCCTTTCAGCTTAATGAGGTGGTGAATCGGTTAAGACGACAGCGCCAACATCAGATATTACTGCATACGGTGTGGCGTCAGGCACCGGTAACAGAGCGCCGGGCGATCCCCAGCCGCTGGTTTGCCGGCAAAAACTTTAGCCAGCAATTTGATTACTGGGGCCAGCCGCTGCCGAGTGAAGTGGACAGCAATCTGGCGTTTGCCACAGAAGAGCAGCAGGAAGCCGATTTACTGGCCCAGATCGCCAGCCGGCGGCAACAACTGGCGGCCGGTGTGGCGCTGACCCAGCCGGAAAGCAGCACTGACGAACAGCGGCGGCTGGAGCAAAGCGCGGCCAATTTACCGTCTCAGGTCTGGCAACTGGATGGCCTGTTTCGCTTACATTTGGATCGTTATCTGTTTGTGAATACCGACTTTAACCTGCGCCGCCCTCAGGCTAACAGCCTGCAAAGCATTAACGTGAAACAAAGCCGGCGCTTAATCAGTGGCGAAATCCATTATCTGGATCATCCCAAACTGGGCATTATTTTACAGATCCGCCGTTTTGATCCGGCGACGGCACGCTCTGATGCCAGCATCATCGAGTAGTCTAGGAAAATTATGCAACTGAAAGTGATTGATAAGGCGCTATACCGTAAACGCCTGAACCGGATTACGGTACTAAGTATACTGGCGCTGCTGATTGTCAGCCTTGCCAGTTCGACGCTGTTGATCAGCCTGCTATCGGACGGCAGCGGCTCTAATTTCTGGCTAAACTTCGCCGGGGTCGTTATCGGCTGTATCCTGGTTGGCAGCGCTTTGAAAAAACTAAAGCGTCACCCCTACTTTAGTGAAGTCGCCTATATCTGGGATCTGAAACACGAACTGAATTTAATTCAGCGCAAGCTGCGGGCAATCCAGGCGGCGGCCGAACAGCATAACCCAAGCGCACTGCTGATACTGGCATACAGCTATGCCGGCTCCAGGCTGATCTGGCAACTCGACGATAATACGCTGATGATGTCGGAGCTAAATCTGGCTGATAATCAATTACAACAGCAGATAGCCGAGCTGGGACTTAAACTGGACCCAGCAGATTACCGGCGCGAGCTGCTGGACCAATTTTAACCTTATACAGGATACCCCATGTCAATTAACTGGTTTCCGGGTCATATGCATAAGGCCCGCAAAGAAATCGCCGAGGTGATGCCACAGGTCGATATTATTATCGAAATGCTGGATGCGCGGATCCCCTTTTCCAGCGAGAATCCGCTGGTGCCGCAACTGCGCAAAGATACCCCCTGTATCAAGGTATTAAACAAAGCCGATCTGGCCGATCCTGCGCTGACAGCGCGCTGGGTTGACTATTTTGCCGAGCAAAAAAATGTCCGCGCCATCCCGATCAGCCAACAGCAACCAGAACAAATCAAAGCCCTGCTGGAGCTTTGCAATAGCATGCTGCCGGAGCGCAATCTTGAGGTGCGCGCCGCCCGGGCGATGATTATGGGTATCCCCAATGTCGGCAAATCCACGCTGATCAATACCCTGGCGGGCCGTACTATCGCTAAAACCGGTAACGAAGCCGGCGTGACCAAGGCACAGCAAAGGATCAAGCTGGAAAATAACGTGATCTTAACCGATACGCCGGGCTTTTTATGGCCCAAACTTAGCCCGACCACCTGTGGTTACCGGCTGGCGGTGACCGGCGCCATCAAAGACACGGTTTTTGATTATGCCGATATCGCGCTCTTTGCCGCCGACTATCTGCTACAAGCCTATCCGGCAGCAGTAATGGCACGGTTCGGACTGACTGAGCAGCCAGAGAACGATTTGGCGCTGCTGGATGCGATCGGCATGCGCCGCGGTGCGATGCGTAAAGGCGGCGTGGTCGATTTAGAAAAAGCCGGTGCTATCCTGATTACGGAGCTGCGAGCCGGTAACCTTGGCCCCATTACTCTGGAAACACCGGCGATGGTGAGTCAGGAACTGATCGACGCCAAGGCCGAAGAAGCGGCAAAGTCGGCAGAGAAAGCCGAACGCGAAGCCGAACGGAAACATAAAGCACAAAAGCGGTATCGCTAAGGAAACGCTATGTCCGAGCCCTTGTTGCAGTTAACTTACATCAGCGATGTAGCCCCCGGACTAAGCAGCGAGCAAATCGCCACTATCCATCAGCAAGCCGAGCGCAATAATCAGCGGCTTGGGATCACCGGTGTATTATTGGTTACCAGCCGGCATTTTTTGCAGTTACTGGAAGGCCCCGCCGAGCTGGTAAAAACCCGCTTTAAGTTGATTGCTGCCGATCCGCGACATCAAAATGTACGGCTGGTCAGTGAGCGGCCGGTGCAACAACGGCAATTTCCGCACTGGCAAATGGGGTTAAAACGTTTACTGGATCAGGACGAGCACGCTGACTTACAGGCCGTTATTCATCTATATGGACAACAACAAACGTTCTCAGAGCAACATGCCGATGCCATCGCCTTGTTGCTAAAATCACTTTAAGCGCACAGGGGTGTCGACTTTTTGGCCAGCAGCCGCTGTTACTTTGCCACGCTTCAGGTATAATGCGCGCCCGGTTTTTTCCTTTAACCAGCACAGGCAATTATGAGCGTTCAGACTTTCGATCCCAGCCAGACCACAACCCTGGATACCCCGGCCAAAACCTTAGCCGCCCAAGACAGCAATGGTACTGGCAGCAAAATAGGCTTTGTTTCGCTCGGTTGCCCGAAAAACCTGGTCGACTCAGAACGGATCCTGACCCAACTTAAAGCTGAAGGCTACAACATCGTACCAAGCTATGATGATGCCGAGCTGGTCATCGTCAATACCTGCGGTTTTATTGACTCTGCAGTGCAGGAATCCTTAGACACCATCGGCGAAGCGCTGGCGGAAAATGGCAAGGTTATTGTCACCGGCTGTTTAGGCGCCCGGGAAGATGAAATTCGTGAAGTACATCCTAATGTGCTGGGGATTACCGGCCCGCACAGTTATGAGAATGTGTTAAAGCAGGTGCATGAGTTTGTGCCGAAGCCGAAATATGATCCCTTCACCATGCTGGTGCCGGACCATGGTGTCAAGCTGACACCTAAGCACTATGCCTACTTAAAAATTTCTGAAGGCTGTAATCACCGCTGTACTTTTTGCATTATTCCGTCGATGCGCGGTGATTTAGTCAGCCGGCCGATTGGTGAAGTACTGGACGAGGCGCAGCGCCTGAAAAACGCTGGCGTAAAAGAGCTGTTGATTATCTCGCAAGATACCAGTGCCTATGGCGTCGATGTTAAACACCGCACTGGTTTCTGGAATGGTCAGCCGGTAAAAACCTCAATGCAATCGCTGTGCGAAGCGCTGGGCGAAATGGGTATCTGGGTGCGGCTGCATTACGTTTACCCCTATCCGCATGTCGATGACATTATTCCACTGATGGCGCAAGGCAAAGTATTACCCTACCTGGATATCCCGTTCCAGCACGCCAGCCCACGGATTTTAAAATTGATGAAACGGCCGGGACAGGCGGAAAAGGTACTGGAGCGGGTCAAGAAATGGCGGCAAATTTGCCCGGATCTGACTATCCGTTCCACCTTTATTGTCGGCTTCCCGGGTGAAACCGAGGAAGATTTCCAGATGTTACTGGATTGGCTGCAAGAGGCGCAGCTGGATCGGGTTGGCTGCTTTAAGTACAGCCCGGTCGACGGCGCCAAAGCCAACGAGCTGCCGGATCCGGTGCCAGAGGATGTAAAAGAAGAGCGTTACCATCGTTTTATGCAGCTACAGCAAGCCATTAGTGCTGAGCGCTTGCAAGCCAAAGTCGGCCGCACCATCAGCGTACTGATTGATGAAGTAGATGAAGAAGGCGCCATTGGCCGCAGCTTTGCAGACGCACCGGAGATTGATGGTGCTGTCTATCTGAATGGTGAAACCAACCTTAAACCAGGTCAGCTGGTGCAGGCGTTGGTGGAACATGCGGATGAATATGATTTATGGGCAACGCTGGTCGAATAACACAGCGTGCCGAAGAATTGACAGTTACATAGAAATTTAACAAATTTCACTGATTTTTTTTCGGGCAAACTGAAAAAAAATCCTGTATATTGTCGCCCTAATTTTCAAACCCTAGCTTATAGAGACTACTATGTCAGCAGATTTATCCTTATATAGAAACATTGGTATCTTCGCGCACGTTGATGCCGGTAAAACCACTACCACTGAGCGGATCCTGAAATTAACCGGTAAAATCCATAAGCTGGGCGAAGTTCACGAAGGTGAATCGACTACCGACTTTATGGAACAGGAAGCTGAGCGCGGTATCACTATCCAGTCAGCGGCTGTAAGCTGTTACTGGAAAGGTCACCGTTTCAACGTTATCGATACCCCGGGTCACGTAGACTTCACCGTAGAAGTATACCGTTCACTGAAAGTTCTGGACGGCGGTATCGGCGTATTCTGTGGCTCTGGTGGTGTAGAACCACAATCAGAAACCAACTGGCGCTACGCGAACGACGCTAAAGTTTCTCGTCTGATCTTCGTTAACAAACTGGACCGGATCGGTGCTGACTTTATCCGTGTTACTGAACAGGTTAAAAAAGTACTGGGCGCTAACCCACTGATCATGGTACTGCCAATCGGCCGTGAAGAAACCTTTAAAGGTGTGGTTGACCTGTTAACCAAGCAAGCTTACGTGTGGGATGACTCAGGCATTCCTGAAAACTACACTGTGACTGACGTGCCAGCTGATATGGCTGATGACGTTGAAATGTACCGCCAGCAGCTGATCGAAACGGCACTGGAAATGGATGACGAACTGCTGATGGCTTATATGGAAGGTGAAGAGCCATCAATTGAAGACGTTAAGCGTTGTATCCGTAAAGGTACCCGTGACCTGGCTTTCTTCCCAACCTTCTGTGGTTCAGCCTTCAAAAACAAAGGTATGCAACTGGTTCTGGATGGCGTGGTTGAATATCTGCCAGCCCCGACTGAAGTTAACCCACAGCCACTGACTGACGAAGAAGGTAACGAAACTGGCCAATACGCTATCGTTTCTGCCGACGAGCCATTCCGTGCGTTAGCGTTCAAGATCATGGACGACCGTTTCGGTGCCCTGACCTTTATCCGTATCTACTCTGGCGTACTGAACAAAGGCGATACCATCCTGAACTCGTTCACTGGTAAAACCGAGCGCGTTGGCCGGATGGTAGAAATGCACGCCAACGACCGTACCGACCTGACTACGGCTCAGGCCGGTGACATCATCGCCCTAATTGGTCTGAAAAACGTACAAACCGGTCATACCCTGTGTGACGTGAAACATCCTTGTACGCTGGAACCAATGGTATTCCCAGAGCCGGTAATCTCTATCGCAGTACAACCAAAAGATAAAGGCGCTATCGAGAAGATGGGCGTAGCTATCGGCCGTCTGGTTTCTGAAGATCCAACCTTCCGCGTTGAGACTGATCAAGACTCTGGCGAAACCATCCTGAAAGGTATGGGTGAACTGCACCTGGATATCAAAATTGACATCCTGAAGCGTACCTATGGCGTTGAGCTGATTGTAGGTCAACCACAGGTTGCGTACCGTGAAACCATTACCCGTGAAATCGAAGACAGCTACACGCACAAGAAGCAGTCTGGTGGTTCTGGTCAGTACGGTAAGATCGACTACCGCATCCGTCCGGGTGAAGTGAATACCGGTTACACCTTTAAGTCAACCGTAGTGGGCGGTAGCGTTCCGAAGGAATTCTTCCCAGCTATCGAGAAAGGCTTTAAAGAAATGATGTCTACCGGTCCTCTGGCAGGCTTCCCGGTACTGGACGTTGAAGTTGAGCTGTTCGACGGTGGTTTCCACGCCGTTGACTCATCAGCTATCGCGTTCGAAATCGCAGCCAAAGGCGCTTTCCGTCAGTCTATGCCGAAAGCCGGTCCACAGCTGTTAGAGCCAATCATGAAAGTTGACGTTTTCACACCAGAAGACAACATCGGTGACGTGATCGGTGACTTAAACCGTCGTCGTGGTATGATCTTAGGCCAGGAATCAGGCGCTATGGGCGTACGCGTAAAAGCGCACGTACCACTGGCCGAGATGTTCGGTTATATCAGCCACCTGCGTACTATGACTTCTGGCCGTGGTCAGTTCTCAATGGAATTCGATCACTACTCACCATGTCCAAACAACGTGGCTGAAGTTGTTATCGCCAAAGAAAAAGAAAAGAAAGCTAACAAGTAATTGTCGTTTTTCGAAACAGCCCCGCCCCGTGCGGGGCTTTTTTATCCCTGCGACTTGATCGTTATCAGCTTTGCGCCGCGCAAAAACAGCTAAACTGGGGCTTTACCGCTCAGTGGAGACCCTATGCGCTGCGAAACCGCCGAACAGGCTTTAAGTATCCTCGCCGATCATGATCAAATCTGGTGCCAATCGATGGCCGCCACCCCGTGGTTTTTATTGCGGGGCCTGGCGAATATCGCCCCCCGCTATCACAATTTGACGCTATTACAATTGCATACCGAACACAGTGATATGTTGTGCGATCCGGCGTTACAGGGCCATCTGCGACAACGTTGTTTCTTTGTCGGTGGCAGCACCCGCAGCGCTATCCAGTGCGGCCAGGCCGACTACGTGCCGTTATTTCTGTCAGAAATCCCGAAGTTGTTTAGAAGTGGTGAGCAGCTATTGAATGCAGCGCTGATCCAGGTTTCACCGCCGGATAAACATGGCTACTGCAGCCTGGGCATTTCGGTTGAAGCCACCCGGGCTGCCTTACAAATGGCAAAAAAAGTGATCGCCTGGGTTAATCCGCAAATGCCAAGAACCCATGGCGATTCTTTTATTCATCTAAGCCAAATAGACCGCTATGTCGAATTTAGTGCACCGATGCCGCTGCATCTGCCGGCAGAATTGGATCCGGTGACCCGGCAAATTGGCCAGCACGTTGCCAGCCTGATCCGAGATGGCGACTGTTTACAAATGGGCATCGGTGCTATCCCGGATGCCACCCTGGCCTGTCTGGGCTCACATCAGCAGCTGGGTGTACATACCGAGATGTTTTCCGATGGCGTGTTACCGCTGCTGGAAAGGGGCATCATTACTAATCAAAATAAAAAGAAACATCGCGGCAAAATTGTCACCACCTTCGCGATGGGCTCACAAGCCTTGTATGACTTTGTCGATGACAATCCGCAAGTAGTGTTCCTGGATGTCGAATATACCAATGATACCGCGGTGATCCGCCAAAACCCGCAAGTGGTGGCGATTAACAGTGCGCTGCAGGTTGATCTTAGCGGTCAGGTTTGTGCCGATTCGCTCGGTACCAAAATTTATTCCGGTGTCGGTGGCCAGATGGATTTTGTCCGCGGAGCCAGTCTGTCTGAAGGTGGCCGGGCGGTCATTGCCCTGCCCGCTACCGCCGCCGGTGGCAAGGTTTCCCGCATTAGCTCCTTGCTGGCTCCTGGTGCTGGTGTGGTGACGACCCGCGCCCACGTCAACTATATTGTGACGGAGTACGGTATCGCCCAGTTGCGTGGCCGCAGTTTAACCGAACGGGCGAAAGCGCTGATCGCAATAGCAGCACCGCAATTTCAGGAAACCCTGGCGCGGCAAGCCCGCGATGATTGGGGCTTATCGGTATAACAGGTATAAAAAAGGGGCCAGCATGGCCCCTAATATCAGCAACAAAGGTTTAGCAGCTTAGAAGCGGAAGCTGGCACCAAGATGGTACAGATCGTCACCGGTTTCCAGGCTATCAAAGGTTACACCAGCGCGTAACGCCAGATTTGGCATCGCATACCACTGACCGCGAACCGTAAAGGCGTCAGACTCAGAATTAAATACGCCCTTGCTGGTCCAGTCATAAGCCAGTCCCAGTGACAGGTTACGACCAAAATAGTAATCACCCGCGACACCGAAACGGCCCAGTGAGCTATTGGCCTGATCCATATAGCTGGCTTCAACACTGATAAAATCGCCATGTGCCAGCGTCATTAACTTTTTGGTGCTAACGCCGTACTGGGTAACACTGCCATCGCCATCAGGGCGCAGGTGTTCTACATCCAGTTTCAACAACCAGCTCGGATCCAGGTAATAACCCAGACTAGCCTGACCAACACGGTCATCGCTATTGTTTAGCTCAGTCCATAATAAGCTGGCATAGAAGTTATGGCTAACATCACGGTATTCACCACCCAGGCTCCAACCACTTAAACTGGTTTTGCCCAGATTACCGAAGTCGAACTGGTTGTAGCTGTAACCAAACTGCAGGCTGCTGCTGCGGCTTAAAAAGCCGGCTTCGGCCAATGGCATATTGTTGGCAGCCTGCACCGGATTTAAATAGAACTGGTGTGACAGATTGTAAGAGCGCAAATCAGCATTCAGGATATCGCCCCACTGATAGTCCAGATTAGTCTGATGCTGGAAGCTATTGGCCAGTACGCCGGCAGAGCACAGAGATAAGGCGGTTGCGATTAAAGTACGTTTCATAGTTGACCTCACTTAGTCAGTTTTCCGTTGATATCGTGCAACTGAGCGCATCTTAGGCGTTGCAACTTAATGAAAACTGAATAACCCCATGAAAACGTTTAGACTTTAAGCAATCACACCTTAATCTGCCGGTAATTCAAGCAATAATAGCTTTAGTTGGTGGATCTGATCCCGTAACGCCGCCGCCTGTTCAAACTCCAGATCGCGGGCATGCTGCAGCATTTTTTGCTCCAGTTGCTTAATTTCCGCCTGCAACTGATAAGGCGTTTTGCCCTGGCGCAACCGGCTTTGTTCCGCCACCTGCCTTAGCTTCGGATCCATCGGTTGAGGTGCCTGCCCCAGATCCATCACATCGGCCACTTTCTTTTTAATCGCTTGTGGCGCTATGCCGTGCAACGCATTAAAGGCTTGCTGTTTTGCCCGCCGCCGCTCCGTTTCCGAAATCGCCCGCTGCATGGAGTCGGTGATGCGATCGGCATACAGGATGGCGCGACCACTGAGGTTACGTGCCGCCCGACCAATGGTTTGAATTAACGAGCGTTCTGAGCGCAAGAACCCTTCTTTATCGGCATCCAGAATGGCCACCAGCGACACTTCCGGAATATCCAGGCCTTCCCGCAGCAGGTTGATACCGACCAGCACATCAAACACTCCCAGCCGTAGATCCCGGATAATTTCCATCCGCTCGACGGTATCAATATCTGAATGCAAATAACGCACTTTGATTTGATGTTCGCTCAGATACTCAGTTAAATCCTCGGCCATTTTCTTAGTTAAGGTGGTGACCAGTACCCGCTCATTCCGCTCTGCCCGTTGCATCGCTTCCGACATCAAATCATCGACCTGGGTCGCCACCGGCCGGATTTCAATCTCTGGATCCACCAGGCCGGTTGGCCGCACCACCTGCTCTACCACCTCACCGGCCGAGTGTTCCAGTTCATAGGCCGCTGGTGTTGCCGACACATAGATCCGCTGCGGTGCGATAATTTCAAACTCTTCAAATTTCAGCGGCCGGTTATCCAGAGCCGACGGCAGCCGGAAACCATAATTCACCAGGTTTTCTTTGCGCGAACGATCGCCCTTATACATGGCGCCAATTTGTGAAATGGTGACGTGCGACTCATCAATAAACATCAGGCCATCACCCGGGAAATATTCCAGCAGCGTTGGCGGTGGCGAGCCGGGCTCCCGGCCAGACAAATAGCGCGAATAGTTTTCAATACCCGAGCAGTAACCCAGCTCGACCATCATTTCGATATCAAACTGGGTGCGCTGTGCCAAGCGCTGCTCTTCCACCAGTTTATTGGCCGCCAGTAACTCCTGACGCCGCTCGGATAAGTCCACTTTAATTTGCTCTACCGCCGCTAAAATAGTCTCCCGCGGTGTCACATAGTGGGTTTTCGGATAAACCGTAAAACGGGTGACAATTTTTTCAACGGCGCCGGTCAGGGGATCAAACAAGCTGATACGCTCAATTTCTTCATCGAACAGCTCAACCCTTACCGCAATATCATCCGATTCCGCCGGAAAGATATCGATCACTTCACCACGCACGCGGTAAGTGGCGCGTTCAAAGGCCAGATCATTGCGGGTATATTGCAGCTCCGCCAGACGGCGCAGGATAAAACGCTGATCGACGATATCGCCCTGCTTCAGATGCAACAACATTTGCATATAGGACTGGGGATCCCCCAGACCATAGATCGCGGATACCGATGCGATAATCACTACGTCGCGGCGCTCCATAAGCGCTTTAGTGGCGGATAAACGCATCTGCTCGATATGCTCATTGATCGAGGCATCTTTTTCAATAAAGGTATCTGTCGAGGGTACGTAGGCTTCAGGTTGGTAATAATCGTAGTAAGAGACAAAGTATTCGACGGCATTGTGCGGGAAAAACGCCTTCATCTCGCCATACAATTGCGCGGCCAGGGTTTTGTTATGCGCCATAATCAGCGTCGGCCGCCCTACTTTGGCAATCACATTGGCCATAGTAAAGGTTTTACCGGAGCCGGTTACCCCAAGCAGGGTCTGATGCGCCAGTCCGGCTTCCAGACCCTCGACTAATTTACGAATGGCTTCAGGTTGATCGCCGGCCGGTTGATAGTCGGATACAAGTTCAAAAGCGCGCGACATATAATTCCCTACTGATAACGTTGTATAACCTGCTTAAACCAATAATAGGCCAGACTGGCGGTCAGAAAATTGCCAACCATAGCGCCGATAAATAATCCCGGTACCCCGGCGATTTTTGCTCCCAGCCAGGCTAGCGGAATATAACAGACAAAAAACCGCACCAGACTCAATATCATTGCTTTAGCGGGCAAATGTAAAGCGTTGAACGAGGAGTTGGTTAAGATGATTACCCCCTGCAAGCCGTAACTGAGCGGTAGTGACCAGATAAAATAGCGGATATAGGTCGCAACCTGTTGATCCTGGGTAAACAAGGCCGCTATCGGATAAGCGAGCAGCGCAAGTAACACGAAGACGCCGGCTTGCCACTTTAAAACAAAGTGGCAAGCGGTAAAGTACGCTTGTTGCACCCGCCCTAACAAGCCGGCACCGAAGTTTTGGCTGATGACTGGAGGTAGGGTCATCGAGAGCGCCAGCACCACCAAACAAGCAATACTTTCCAGCCGCATACCCACGCCAAGTGCAGCTACCGCTTCAGGCCCATAGCCGGCAATCATCGCCGTTAAGATCGCCATTGCTAAGGGGGTCAACATATTGGCCGCTGCGGCAGGCATACCAATGTGCAAAATCCGCCGCCAGATAGACCAAAACAAGGTCCAGGGTAATAAGATGCGATCTAATAACTTACGCCGCACAGTCAGCCAGTAAAGAATAAAGATAAAACCGGTCAGCCATGAAATCACTGTCGCCAGAGCAGCGCCTTGCATACCGAGTGCCGGAAAAGGCCCAAGACCGAATATGAGTAAGGGATCGAGCACAGCATTCACCAGACCGCCGGCCGCCATGACCAGACTTGGGATTTTGGTTTCCCCGGCAGCTCGTAAAATCGCGTTACCGATCATCGGTGTTACCAACAGCACCGAGCCAGCTAACCAGATAAACATATAATCACGAATGTAAACTAAGGTAGCGTCGGTCGCACCAAGCAGTAAAAACAGTGGGTCCAAACATATCGCGATCCCGATTGCCAGCAGACAAACCAATATTGCGGCCAGCCAGAGTGCGGCAATACTATCAGCTTTTGCTGAATCGGCCTGACCAGCACCCAACGCCTTCGCGATTACCGCAGAGGTACCGATACTGAGACCGATCGCCAGACTGATCAAGGTAAAGGTTACCGGAAAGGTAAAACTAATGGCCGCAAGCTGCGCTGTTCCTAATAAACTAATAAAGAAGGTATCAACCAGGTTGAAGCTCATTAGCGTCAACATACCGCCCAACACCGGCCAGGTCAGCTGTTTTAATAAGGGCGCAATGGCCGTATTTAACAACGGATTCTTAGTATGCACACGAGTTTCAGACATGGTAGACATCAGCGGATAAAGGCACGCCATTGTAGTGAAGATCGGCTGGCAGTACCATGCCCAGTGGCTAAATTACCCAAGTCAGCATTAAAAAGTGCACAATAACGACAGATCGACGCTTAAAACAACAATTCGCCAGCCGGTACCACGCCACCTAGCAAGATTAAATGCAAGATGTTGTTTTATAACGATATAATTTTTTATCGCAAAGCTATTGACCCCGCCGAAACGCACTAGGCTCAAGGCTTGGCTATAACAGATAACTGATAACTCACAGAGTTATCCACAGCTTCTGTGAGTAACTTTTTCTATCCTTTGTCTTACCAGCATTCTCCCTTGGAATACCGAAGCAAAGAGGTTATCTGTTCGCTGCTTACCGTTCTTAAAACACAGAATAAATGCTGTGAAAAGCAGCATAATGGCGAAACTCTATGCAAGTGAACCTGTGCTCTTAAAATCCCGCTGCCAAAGTGTTGACAGGCTGATGTGCTGGCATTAGTATTGCGCCCCGTTGAATGCTGTTCCCTAGTAGCTCAGTTGGTTAGAGCGGCGGACTGTTAATCCGTAGGTCACTGGTTCGAGTCCAGTCTGGGGAGCCACTTCCTCAACAGCATTTTTGTTCCCTAGTAGCTCAGTTGGTTAGAGCGGCGGACTGTTAATCCGTAGGTCACTGGTTCGAGTCCAGTCTGGGGAGCCACTTCATTTAGCCTTTACTGGCAATTTTCTGTTCCCTAGTAGCTCAGTTGGTTAGAGCGGCGGACTGTTAATCCGTAGGTCACTGGTTCGAGTCCAGTCTGGGGAGCCATATATTCCGGCGTCTTAACGCGCCAGCAAATTTTCTAACTCGGTAAAAGCCGTCAGCTTGATTGGTTCTGCTTGTGCTGAATCAAGGTTATTTATTTATTTTTAAGGTTTTTTTTGCTTTAATATAGGTAATATCTGCAATACTAACCTTCCGAGCTTCATTCAGGGATCTTGCTATGTCCGGTGGTATGGAATTATGAAAAATTTTCGAACGCTACTTATCGCGCAGTTTATTGCTGCGTTACTGCTAGTCGTTATTTTGCTACTGGTATTTTTACATCACGGTAAACAGCAGTTACAGCTGCAAGAAAGTCAAACTCAATCCATAATAGAGCAGCTGCTCAGCTCGCAAATCACGGCTGATGGAAAGGCAATAAGCCGCCAGTTAGAACGCAGTTTTAATTTTAAAAACTTACAGATCAGTAAATTTGACGGTACCATTTTATATGAGCAAACCCATAACAGAGCTCAAGTGAACCTCCTGCAACGTTTGCTGATAATGAGTGGTAAAACCTTTCAAACCTTTACTGTCCGTGATGAGCAACAAGAAGTTCGCATCCGTTATGAACTTGACCAAAGTGAGCAGCTAGCGTCATTGCAAACCATGTTATGGTTAATCGTGTTTCTCCCACTGATTTTAGGCTGGTTACCGTTCTTTTTTGTAAAAAACAGTCTGCAACGCAAGTATGCCCGCACCAGCCAGGCAGTTAATGACGCTATAGAAGGTTTTTTAAATCAACAAACTCCTCCGCAACAAGTATTGAAAAAGCTACCAATAGAATTTTCTGATATTGCTAAGTCTTTACAGCAACTTGCGCAACATACGCGTAAAGAATATGAAAAAATGACTGCTGAAGCGCAGCGTATTGCTGAAGAAGCTTATAAAGACCACGTTACAGGCTTACCTAACCGTAATAGATTTGTCCAGGCTTACGAAGAACTGGGAAAAAATAGCGACCAGAATGAATTTGGTATTTTTGCCATAACCCGTTGCACCGAGTTACAAAGTATTAACCAAACTCGTGGTTTTCAGGAAGGTGACAACTACGTAAGCCAAGTGGCTGATATTATAAGAAAAGTTGCAGCAACCTATAACAACGCCCGGGTATTCCGTCTGAATAGTTCAGATTTCGGTATTTTGTTACCCAGAGTAACGCCGAAAGAGTCCGAGAACTTCGCATTGCAGCTACAAAGCCGCTTTAATGAGTACCAAAAATTGGCTGAGTTGGACTCAGTTGCCTACACAGGCCTGGTTAGCTATGAAACAGGCAAAGCCATGGGGGAGTTATTAGCCACAGCGGATACCTCAATAAGCCTGGCGCAAACGAAACAACCTAACGCCTGGCACCTGCAAAAAGAAAGCAGTGGCTTGGAAAACGCCAGCAATACTTATGGCAATCAAAACTGGCGCAATGTCATTGAAGACGTACTGAATAACAATCGACTCTCTTTGATGTTACAAAGTATTCAGCCCTCAACCAGAGCAGCAAAGGCTTACTCTGAAATCTTGGTGCGTTTTAAAACACATGAAGACCAGATATTACCTACCGCTTCTTTTCTGGCGATGGCAGAGAAACTGGACAAAATAATCGCCGTTGACCGTGCGATCATCGAGACTGCGCTCACCACTATTAAAGAGCGCAATATGCAGGATCAGTACTTCGGGATTAACCTGTCGCCTCGCAGTGTGCATGACGATCAATTTGTTATCTGGTTAGAAAGGCGTTTATTAAAAGATGCCAATATCGCTTCGAAACTCGTGTTTGAAGTATCAGAGTTTGGCTTACAGCAAAACCTGAAAACCAGTAAACGCTTTATCGATATGGTGCACCGTGCCGGTGCCCGGATCACCGTAGAGAAATTCGGTGTCGGTATCACTTCCTTTAAGTTTTTCCGCGATCTAAAACCGGATTACGTTAAAATGGACGGTAGCTATACTCGTCATATTGACCATGATAAGAACAATCAATACTTTATGCGCCTGATGATCGACCTTGCACACCGTATCGGCGTCGGTGTTTTTGCCGAAAGTGTCGAAACACAAGAAGAAAAGCATATGCTGGAGTCGTTGTTTATCGACGGCACCCAGGGTTATTACATCGGCAAACCGCTACCGATGTAGAATAGTCCGTTTCGCTTTACAGCCAGGGTTTTACTGCAAGGTAAAACCCTTTGTTTTATCAGGTTGTAAGCCTTAGCCCAAGCTTGCATAATATAGGGCCTATGCTGAGTACTTTACCCTTATGACTGAATTCTTGCTGCTGTTAACCAGCACAGTACTGGTGAATAACTTTGTACTGGTCAAATTTCTTGGCCTCTGCCCCTTTATGGGGGTGTCTGGTAAGCTGGAGACGGCTATTGGTATGTCGCTGGCGACAACCTTTGTGTTAACCCTGGCCTCGATTTGCAGCTATCTGGTGGACAGCTATCTACTGGCACCTCTGGGCTTACTGTACTTACGCACTCTGAGTTTTATTCTGGTGATTGCCGTAGTAGTGCAGTTTACTGAAATGGTGGTACATAAAACCAGCCCGGGATTATATCGTTTACTGGGTATCTTCCTGCCGTTGATCACCACTAACTGCGCGGTGCTTGGCGTCGCCTTATTAAACGTCAATGCCCGGCATAATTTTATTAACTCCGCCCTCTATGGCTTTGGTGCGGCAGTCGGCTTCTCGTTGGTGCTGATCCTGTTTGCTGCCATGCGCGAACGGCTGGCCGCCGCTGACGTGCCTGTTCCCTTTAAAGGCGCGGCCATTGCGATGATTACCGCCGGTTTGATGTCGCTGGCCTTTATGGGTTTCAGTGGTCTGGTGAAAGCACTATGACCTTACTCAATGCATTACTGGCATTAGGCACGCTGGCTTTAATTTTCGGCGCACTGCTTGGCTATGCGGCAATCCGCTTTAAAGTGGAGAGCGACCCACTGGTAGAGCAGATTGATGATATTCTGCCGCAAACCCAATGTGGACAATGTGGCTATCCTGGTTGCCGGCCTTATGCTGAAGCCATCGCCAATGGCGATGACATTAATAAATGTCCCCCCGGTGGCGAGGCAACCATTAAAAAATTAGCGGAGCTATTAGGGGTCGAACCTAAACCGCTCAACGCTGCGCAGGAAGTCGCCATCAAAAGGGTAGCTTTTATCCGTGAAGATGAATGTATCGGCTGTACTAAATGTATTCAGGCCTGTCCGGTTGATGCCATCGTCGGTGCGTCAAAACAAATGCATACGGTGATTGCCGATGAGTGCACCGGCTGCGACCTCTGTGTTGAGCCCTGCCCGGTCGATTGTATTGATATGATCCCTGTTGCCGACTCTGTGGAGCGCTGGAAATGGGATCTGCAGGCCATACCGGTTAAGATGGTGGAGTAACAATATTTGCCAACCTTATTTCAGCAAATTCAGGCCGGCACCCTGTGGGACTTTCACGGTGGCATCCATCCGCCGGTACGGAAAAGTCAAACCAGTAGTAAGCCGGTAGCGCAGTTACCGCTGCCAGACCGGCTCTATCTGCCATTACGTCAGCATATTGGTGTTGCCGGCCGTTTGATTGTCGCTGTCGGACAACGGGTACTCAAGGGTGAAGCCTTAACCAGCGCCGATAATTCTATGGCGGTGCCGGTACATGCGCCAACCTCAGGTGTTATTCATAGTATCAGCCAGCATACCAGCGCTCACCCTTCAGCCCTACCTGAGCCGGTGATAGTCTTAGTTCCGGATGGCAAAGACGAATGGCGCGAGCGGCGGCCACTGAATATTGCCACCAGCAGCCGGCATCAAATACTGGAGCGGATCCAGGATAGCGGTATTGCTGGCATGGGTGGCGCTGGCTTTCCAACGCATTTAAAAGCCGGAATGCAGCAACCGGTAGATTATCTGATTATTAATGCCGTGGAGTGCGAACCCTATATCAGTGCCGATGATGCCCTGATGCAGGAAGCGCCTACTACCATCGTCAAAGGTATTGATATTCTGTGTCAACTGCTAAACCCCAAGGCAGTACTGATTGGGATTGAAGCGGATAAACCTATTGCAATCGCCGCCCTGAAGGCCGCCTGTAGCCAACGCGAACACTACTATGTACGGGAAGTCCCGGTTAAATACCCTTCTGGCGGTGAAAAGCAGCTGATCCAATTGCTGACCAATAAAGAGGTTCCCGCCGGCCGCCGGCCAGCTGATATCGGCATTGTGATGCAAAACGTCGGCACCGCCTTTGCCATTGCCCAGGCGGTATTGGATGATCAGCCGTTAATCTCGCGTATTGTTACGGTGACCGGCGAAACGCTGCGCCAGCCACAAAATGTGCTGGCACTGCTGGGTACCCCGGTCAGTTCCTTGTTGGATTTTTGTGGCTTTCAAAGCGAAGCACAGCAGAAAGTCATTATGGGTGGCCCGATGATGGGCTTTACGCTACCGGATCTGGCGGTCCCCATTGTGAAAACCACTAACTGTATCTTGGCACCAACCCGCGACGAACTGCCGGATAATGGTCCTGAACTGGACTGTATCCGCTGCGGCCAATGTGCGGATGCCTGTCCGGCTACACTATTACCCCAGCAGTTGCTCTGGTACAGCAAGGCCCGGGATCCGGCAAAGCTGCAGGAATACAATCTATTTGACTGTATAGAGTGTGGCGCCTGCGCTTACGTTTGCCCCAGTGAAATTCCGCTGGTGCAATATTACCGCGTGGCCAAGGCTGAAATCCGTGAGCAACAACGCGAAGCCCTAAAAGCGGAGCAGGCAAAAGCCCGCTTTGAAGCCCGCAATGCCCGGCTGGAGCAGGAAAAACAGCAGCGCCTGGCGCGCAATCAACAATTGGCGGCCGCCAGACAACAGACGCAACCGAATCAAAACCAGACTGTCGCCGAAGCTCTGGCGCGGGTTAAAGCCCAGCAAGCAGAAAAAGCAGCGCTGCAGGCAACCGATAGCGCCAAAGATCATCAACAAATTCTGGCCGAACGCGAGTTAAAAAAACAACAAGCCCGCGAATATCAGGCGCAGAAACAGGCTACAGCCGCAGCCAGTGCGGCAGACAGCACGTTGGCCAGTACATCGGACAGCTCGGTAGACAGTAAAGCCGCTGCCGTCGCCGCTGCCATCGCTCGCGCCAAGGCGCGTCAGGCAGATGCCGCTTCCAGTCCTACTGTGGAGCAAACCACAGCTGCTGAGCCAACAACACAAGATACTGCCGATCCGCGCAAAGCCGCTGTTGCCGCCGCTCTGGCCAGAGCCAAAGCCCGACAAGCCGGGCAGACCAATAGCACCATGGCAGAACCTTCTGCCATCGCTGCCGAGCCCGAACAACAGGATCCGCGTAAGGCAGCTATTGCTGCAGCGTTGGCCAGAGCCAAAGCAAAACAATCAGTAACAGCGACCGTAGAAACAACAGTAACAGAGCCTGTGGCCGCAGATGCAGCTGCGATGCCGGAAGATCCGCGTAAAGCGGCTATTGCCGCAGCACTGGCCAGAGCCAAAGCAAAGCAATCGGCAGCGCCGGCACAAGAAACAGCCATAGTTGAGCCTGCTGCGGCAGACATCGCTGTGACAACAGCACAGCAAAGCCTGGCGCCTGATACTGGGATACAGCCTGACACTGCCGGCAATGACGACCCGCGCAAAGCCGCAGTCGCCGCCGCCCTGGCCCGCGCCAAAGCCCGCAAAGCGCAGCAGAGTACTGAGCACCAGACTACTGAGCAACAGCTCAGTGAACAACGAGACAGTGAAGAGAGTAAAACAGAATGAGCTTTAAAATAGCCAGCTCACCACACCACCATAACCAGCGCACTACCAGCAGTCTGATGCAATGGGTGGCGCTGGCTGCCCTGCCCGGTATAGCAGTACAGGCGGTTTTTTTCGGCTACGGTGTGCTGGTGCAACTGCTGCTGGCTATTTGTACAGCCTGGCTTTGCGAAGCCCTGATCCTCCGGCTGCGTCAGAAAGCGGTATTGCCGCGTTTGCTTGATCATAGTGCCCTGGTAACCGCGGTACTGCTGGCGATAGCAATACCGCCCTATGCGCCCTGGTGGTTGATTGTGATAGGTACGGCCTTTGCGATTGTGATGGTAAAGCAGCTGTATGGCGGCCTGGGTAACAATCTGTTTAATCCGGCGATGGCCGCCTATGTCATGCTGCTTATTTCTTTTCCGGTACAGATGACGCAATGGCTGCCGTCGGTCAGTTTACAGCCGGTCGCGCTCAGCCCGCTCGATGCGTTTTGTATGGTATTTACTGAGTACAGCTGCAGTGGCTTTAGTTTGTCGCAGCTACAACAAGGCATTGATGGCAGCACACAAGCGACGCCGCTGGATAGTTTGCGCCAGGATCTGGCGGCCGGGATGACACTGGCAGAGAGCTTACAGCGGCCGGTATTTTATAGCTTTGCCGGTGCCGGCTGGTTATGGGTGAATCTGGCGTACTTACTGGGCGGACTGCTACTGATCCAACAAAAGGTGATCAGTTGGCGTATTCCTGCAGCCGTGCTGGCAGGTCTGGCCGTGCCTTCGCTGTTATTCTGGCTGGGTTCAGCCGGTGCCAGCCCAAGCCCGCTATTCCATCTGTTTAGCGGCGCGACTATGCTGGCGGCTTTTTTTATTGCCACCGACCCGGTTTCCGCCTCTACTACCGATAAAGGCCGCCTCTGGTATGGCGCTTTAATTGGTCTGTTGGTCTATCTGATCCGTAGCTATGGCGGTTATCCGGATGCCTTTGCCTTCGCTGTGCTGCTGGCCAATATGAGCGTCCCCTTGATTGATTATTACACCCGGCCCCGCACCTATGGCCACAAAGCAAAACGGGACCTGAAATGATCCGCTTTATCAGTAAAAATGCTCTGATCCTGGCACTGGTTGCCCTGCTTTGTGTCGCTATTCTTGGTACCATAAACCAGCTCACGGCAGAGCGCATTGCCGAACAACAGCTGTTAAGCCGGATGAATACCCTGCAGGAGGTGTTGCCCGAGCCAGCCGATGTTCGCACCTTACTGGCCGATTGTGTCCAGGTAACGGCACCTGAGGCGTTGGGGCGCAGCACAGCACAGGCGGTATACCGTTGGCGCGATCAGCAACAGCTAAAAGCCTTTATTGTCGAAACGACAGCACCGGACGGTTACAGCGGCAATATCGATTTATTGGTTGCAGTAACGCCTGGCGGCGAAATATTAGGCAGCCGGGTACTGAACCATCAGGAAACACCGGGGCTGGGTGACAAAATTGAGAGCCGTCGCAACAATTGGATTTATGCCTTTAGCGGCCAGAGCGCAACCGAAGCTGATGCCAAACGTTGGGCGGTAAAAAAAGATGGCGGTGACTTTGACCAGTTTACCGGCGCGACCATTACCCCCCGAGCAGTGATCAATGCCATCTATCGCACCGCCCGCTTCGTGCAACAACACCCGGAACTGGCAGACGCCACGGCAAATTGTGAGATCATGCCATGAGTCAATTTAAAGAGCTTAGCCTGCAGGGGCTATGGAAAAATAACCCTGGCCTGGTGCAGTTACTCGGGCTCTGCCCACTGTTGGCGGTAACAGGTACCCTGACCAATGCGCTGGGGCTGGGCCTGGCAACGCTACTGGTGTTACTCGGTTCGAATATCGTGGTATCTCTGGTACGCCAACACGTACCTAATGAAATCCGGATCCCAATTTTCGTACTGATTATTGCCAGCTTTGTGACAGTGGTGCAGCTGCTGATGAACGCCTTTACCTTCGGGCTTTATCAATCACTGGGGATCTTTATTCCTCTGATTGTTACCAACTGCGCCATTATCGGCCGCGCCGAAGCCTTTGCGTCGAAAAACCCGGTGTTACCGTCCGCTATTGATGCGCTGATGATGGGGCTGGGCTTTTTACTGGTGTTACTGGTGTTAGGCGGCATGCGCGAGCTGCTGGGTCAGGGCACCTTGTTTGACGGTGCTGAGCTATTGTTGGGCGACTGGGCCAGAGTACTGCGAATTGAAGTATTTCACAGCGACAATCATTTCTTACTGGCGATGCTGCCGCCAGGCGCCTTTATTGGTATGGGGCTGCTGATTGCGTTAAAGAACAGTATTGACCAGCGCCTGGCTAAGCGGCAGATCATTGAAAAAGGCAGTATTGCCCGCGCCCGGGTTACCGGCTCGGTGCAATAAGACAAACAACGCATGAATAAAAACAAACGTATTGCTATGCTAAGCCGCCTGCGTGCGGCCAATCCAAACCCGACTACTGAGCTCGAATACAGCTCACCTTTTGAGTTACTGATTGCGGTCCTGCTTTCAGCGCAGGCCACTGATGTGGGCGTTAATAAAGCCACCCGTAAACTGTTTCCGGTCGCACGTACGCCGGCCGCGATGCTGGCACTGGGCGTAGATGGCGTAAAAGACTATATTAAAACTATTGGCCTGTTTAATACTAAGGCTGAGAATGTGATTAAAACCTGCCGCATCCTGGTCGAGCAGCACAATGGCGAAGTGCCCGAGGATCGCGAGGCACTGGAGGCACTGCCGGGTGTCGGCCGTAAGACGGCTAATGTTGTACTAAATACTGCCTTTCGCTGGCCGACGATAGCAGTGGATACCCATATTTTCCGGGTCAGTAACCGCACCAAGCTGGCACCCGGTAAGAATGTCGACGAAGTTGAGCAGAAGCTGCTTAAAGTGGTACCGGCCGAGTTTAAACTAGACGTCCACCACTGGCTGATCCTGCATGGCCGCTATACCTGCGTGGCACGAAAGCCGCGCTGTGGCAGCTGTTTAATCGAAGATCTGTGTGAATTTAAAGAAAAAACCGAATAGGAGTTAAGCATGCGTATGCTACATACGATGTTACGGGTCGGTAACCTGGAAAGGTCGATCGCTTTTTACACTGAAGTGCTGGGAATGCAGCTGCTGCGTCAGTCAGAAAACCCGGAGTATAAATATACACTGGCCTTTGTTGGCTATGGTGATGAAAGCAGTAATGCGGTGCTGGAATTGACCTATAACTGGGGTGTAGACAGTTATGAGCTGGGCACGGCCTTTGGTCATATCGCGCTGGAAGTAGATAATGTTTATGAGGCCTGTGACAAAATCCGTGCTAAGGGCGGCATCATTAGCCGTGAACCCGGGCCGGTGAAGGGGGGGACCACAGAGATTGCTTTTGTCAGGGATCCGGATAACTATGCTATCGAGCTGATCCAGAAAAAAGCCAGCTACACCACGCTATAACCCGCAACCGAATAGCGCTATAGCGCCGAGAGTCGAAGCAGTATCGGGCTAGTTAGCACCACGCCGTTGCAAGGACTTTGCCGCGGCTTGCTCTAATCTGTTGATCAACTCTTCCGGAAAGTCTTGCTGATAAAGACGGCGCACCGAACCATCTAAAAACATCTGATCCAATTGATATTGCCAGCGCTGAATTTCCTCATCACTAAAGTCCAGTGAAAACGCCAGATATAGCTCCACATTACGGATGGGTTGCAGCGGTGCTAACTCAATGCCAAAGGCGCTAAAGCGTTCACCATGTCGTAAACGGTTTAATGGTGTTAGCTCCGCCCGCCCCAGCTTTAACATCTGGATACAATCGCCAGCCCGGGTCATCAGAACCAGATTTTTGTCATCATCAAATCCCATGGTTTCCAGCGCAGCATGATACGAAGCACCGCGGTAGCCACAAGCAATATAGCGCTGGCTGAGCTCAGCGGCGGTTAAGCCTAATCCCGCAATATCAGAAGGTCCATACAGGTACATATCATAAAACTTAACCGGGCCAACCCATTTAAACAAGGCTTCGCGTTCAGCATTACGCACTGTCTCAAACAGGATGCTGCGGGGAGTTTGCTGCGCACGTTGCATAGCCCTGGCCCAGGGCATTAAGTAATAATACCCCCCCTGCTCCATCCGACGACTAAGTTCTTTGACCAGCTCGACAGTAGGTCCTGCCGGCTGATTTTCAGCATCCAGAAAAGTCCCTGGCATACTGTGTTCAGTGAGATAGACAACGTCTTTTGCCGGTTCAGCCCCACAAAGCTCTGCGTACACTAAGACACACAACAGGCCGGGCAGAAGTCGCTTAAGCATAAATTACATCCTGTAACCCATTAAGCATTTGGGCGGTTTAATCAATATAGCGCTATTCTTCAAGCTCAATCAGCACTTTTTCATTCAGCGACATCGCCAGATTATTATCATAATAAGCGGCCTCATTAATAAAGGTCGGATATACCACCTGCTCGCCCTCGTACTTAACGACAGTGCCATCAAACAGAGTAAACAGCGGATCACCGGGGTAAATCGGTTGATAATCACGGTCCTGCACATTTTTGTGCACCATACCAATACGCTCACCACGTTCGTTCATGGGTAACTTGATACTGTGCAAGTAGCGGAAAGCTTCGGTTTGTTTTGGCAGTACCGGCAAGGCATCGTTATTGTACAGCTCGACAAAATCCAGAATATGCTGCGTCATCCGATGCATCAGCTCCAGCACGTCTTGTCGCAACACCGATTGCGGCTGCGGCCCAACCTCGACCAGCACACCATAACGCCCCAGTGTGCACATCAGCGCATGCTCTTCAGCGGCAAAATGATCCTCGTCACGCGAGATAATGGCTTCCGGCATTTTCATTTTGACGTAAGCAGCCAGCTTATTATAAAACGGGCCGGCTTGGGTCAGGATTAAGCAGGCGCCCATATTGCTGGTGGTATTATGTAAATCAATCAGCAGATCAGTGCGGGCATTACCCTTGGGCCCCAGTTGCGCATTCAGCACCTTGGCGCGGCTTTGCTCGTAATTGCAGAGATTGGGATTGGCCAGATCGACGGTTTTAAACTGACGGTTCAAATCGCTGTGCAGATACCTTTTATTGGCATAGTGCGCTTCCGGATTGGCCCAAACGGTTTCGGTAGTAAAGCTGCGACGACGGACCTGCTCTGGCTGCTGCTGATACTGTTTTACCAGATAGATGCCGGAAAACTCGTTACCATGCACACCACCGACTATCGCAACCTGCTTGATCTGATCCATTTGCTACTCCTGACGACCGATAAAATGTCTGTAACTAAAAAACAAAAACCCTGAGTAAAATCAGGGTTTATTATGGCGGTGTTTAACCAGAATGAGAATAACTAAAAGGCTGAGACTGCAGTTTAATTATGGCTCAGGCTGCTGGCTTGGCCAGACTATCGATTAATTGCTGCTGTTTCACCAGTTCATTGTGTAAGATTTGCTGCGCCTGGCATACGCACTTACCGCACTGACTCGCTACGCCCAGCTGTGCCTTTAAATCACGCATAGACTCAGCACCATCAGCAATCGCTTGCTTAATCGCTTTATCCGTTACCGCTTTGCAAATACAAACAAACATGGCGCAGCCTCTTCTCAGAAAACTGCGCCATAATAATATTATTGCGAATCGTTATCAATAGCTTTTTGATACTGATCGATAAAAAGTCTACCGTTACCGGAACAGCACCTTTTCCTGTTGGAACCAGTGCACACAGAACGCAATCAAGGCAGCGGCTAGCGCCACTGTCGCCCCGAAGATCAGCGCGATCATACTGCCATCGGCGGTGCCCTTAATCAGCTCTTTAATGGCCAGAGCCACATTCATCACCGGGATCATCGCGGTCTTGGTGGTCAGCTCTACCCCTGGCATCATGGCGGCAGCCAGCGGCACAAACATCAGAATTGACAATGGGCTCATATAGTTCTGCGCTTCTTTAAAGGTTTTGGCATAAATAGAGATCGCTAACAATAAAGAAGCGAAAATGGCAGAGGTGGGTACGATCATCAGGAAAATCAGCAACAGCTCGACGGTCGCGATCGCTCCCATCGCTTCCTGCACCACGGCAAAACCGGCAAAGGATCCGATAACGGCACCCCAGATCCCGAAACTGGCGACGGTAATCAGTGCCCCGGCCAGACCGGTAGTCAGTACCGTTAAGAATTTACCCAGTACAATGGCCGAGCGGCTAACCGGACAGATCAACAGCGTTTCCAGGGTACCGCGCTCTTTTTCACCGGCGCCCATATCAATGGCCGGATAGGAAGCGCCCAGCAAACACAGCGGGATCAGGATATAGGCGATCAGCGCACCAAACTTCTCACCGATATTTTCGCGTTTATCAGCAGTATCCACTTTCTGCACCGACACCGGTTTTAAAATAGCAGTCAGTTTTACCGGATCAACCCCCAGCGCTGATAAAGACTGACGTTGTAACTGGCCGGTATAGTTTTCCAGTAATTCATTAAAGTACCGCGACATAAAATCCAGCTGACTGGACTGATTATAAATCAGTTGCCACTGGCTTTGTTCTACCGCGCTTTGCTTGGCCTGAAAATCATCCGGGATCACTACCGCCACGGCAAATTCGCCGGCGCGGATAGCGGCTATCAGCTCCTCAGGCGCAGTCAGCGTAGACTCAACCCGTTTAAAATTCTTATGATAAAACAAGGCTTCGGCAAATTCCGGCGCTTGGTCCCCATTTACAATCACATACTTGTGTTGCTCCTGCATCGCTTTGGCCGTGGTCGACGATAGCACCAACCCCATCACACCGAAAATCACCGGGAAAATAAAAATTGGCAGTAAGATCACAAAAATCAGGGTTTTGCGATCACGCATCAGTTCAGTTAATTCTTTTAAATAAACCTGCCACATCAGGCTGCTCCTTGCTCGCGGGGTTGTTGTTTTAGCACGCTTAAAAAGGCGTCACGTAAATCGCCAGCCGGCGCCAGGGCTTTAAATTCTGCCAGATCGCCGGAAAATGCGCTGATCCCTTTATCAATCACCACCACCCGGTCACATAAGCTGGCTACTTCATCCAGATGGTGAGTGGAGAAAATCACCGGTGTACCGGCTTGCTTTAAGCCTTTAATAAAATCCAGTACCGTCTGTACCGTCATAATATCCAGGCCGGTGGTGGGTTCGTCCAGGATCACTACCTTTGGTGAATGCACTACGGCGCGGGCAATGGCAGTTTTTTGTTTCATACCGGTCGACATATTGTCAGCACGGCGGCTGGCGAAGTCATGCATATTCAGCATAGTGAACAGCTCATCAATACGCTGTTTTAATGCGGCCTCTTTCATCCCGTGCAGGCGGCCAAAATAGGCAATATTTTCATAGGCACTCAGCTTGCCGTACAGGCCGGTATCGGCCGATAAAAAGCCGATTTGCTTTCGTGCTTTGACCGGTTCGCGCAGCACATCGACACCATTAATCAGTACCGAGCCAGCATCCGGTTTCAGCGCTGTAGAGAGCATCCGCAAGGTGGTGGTTTTACCGGCGCCGTTAGGGCCTAATAAACCCAATACTTCACCCTGCCCACAATGAAAACTGACATCACGTACTGAGCGGAATTCCTTGTCGGCATAGCGCACATCCTGCTTTTCCGTCTCGGATAACTTGCTGCCTTTACCAAGGGCAAATGCCTTGGCCAGATTTTTTATTTCAATCATCTGCCTGTCCTGTTATGGCCTTCTACGTGGACGAAAATAATCCGTATTTGCATAAAACTCCGCCTGTTGATTTGCAACGTACCAGCCTGGTACCCCCAGCAAGGGTAGCGGTGTTAGCTGCAGATTATCAAGCAGTAAGTGATTGTTAGCAATTTGCAGCAGCAGCTTTTCATCGAGAAAAGTGTAAGCATCTGTTAAAGACCACTGGCTAAAGCCAGCAGGCACCTCGATAAACACCGCCTTGGCCGTCAACCCGAGAAAGGGCACAGTCGCCATTTCATAGATGGCATGACCAAAGATCAGCGGCCGCACCCCCTGCCACCAGTCAGCTCGCTGCAGCCAGAAGCTTTGTTTCCACTGGTGATCACGCAGTAAGCCGGCATGTGCCACCGCTGAGGGTTCCAGACACAGTACCACTCCACACTCATCAAATAGCGTCAGCTTATTGCGCAGCTGAGTGCGTTGTTTTTGACCATGCTTGGCAATTTCCGCAATATGCAGTTGGTTTAACAGTGCCTTAGTGCGGGGCAACAAACACCAAATCAGCGCCCCAAAAAAGTCATGCCAGTTTGCTGCCCGGGTCGGAATTTGCCGGGTGGCAAAAATAAAGTCTTCATAGTAACGGCCGTCTTGCTCCAATAAGGCATTTTCAACAAAGCTAAAGTCGGTATGACTCCGCCAGTTATTGAGCTGAGCCGGTTCAGGCCAATGACTCTGGTTTTGCAGAGGAAAACGCGCCAACAAATCAGTAAAGATTGGATTGGCCGTCAGTAAGACGGCAGACCAGTCGGTAGGTGGGGTAAAACGGCTTTTTGATGAATTTTTCAGCATTGTTGACTTTCAGTAATCGGAGCAGTGATAAATTTCGCCCAGCAGCCCAAAAAGCACTTGCAATTTTAAGCGGGCATGGCACAGTCAGGGGGTACGTTTAGACGTACATACTGCCAAACTATGTGTTATTAATTTGATTATCAGAGGTTATCATGTGTTCGATATTTGGGGTGCTTGACATCAGAACCGATGTTAAAGCATTGCGCCAGCAGGCGCTGCAGTTATCTAAGTTATTACGTCATCGTGGCCCGGATTGGTCCGGGATCTGGAATAACGACAATGCCATTCTGGTGCACGAGCGCCTGGCCATCGTAGATACTGAAAATGGTGCCCAACCCCTCATTAATGATAATCGAAATCACATTCTGGCAGTGAATGGCGAGATCTACAATCACAAACAGCTGGAAAAAAACCTGGCCACACCCTATCCGTTTAAAACTAAGTCGGATTGTGAGGTCATTCTACCGCTGTATTTAGAGCACGGCGCTGAGTTTATCGACAGCCTGCATGGTATGTTCGCTTTTGTGCTGTACGACGCCGAACAAGACCGCTACCTGATCGCCCGTGACCATATCGGTATTATTCCGCTGTACTATGGCTATGACGAGCATGGTCAGTTATTTGTAGCGTCAGAGTTAAAGGCGCTGGTGCCGGTCTGCAAGCAAATTAAAGAATTCCCACCAGGTCATTACTTTGACAGCAAAATTGGCGAACTGCGTAAATACTATCAGCGTGACTGGATGTCCTATGACGCAGTAAAAGATAATCCGGCCAGCGAAGCGGAGTTAAAGGCCGCGCTGGAACACAGTGTCAAAACCCACCTGATGTCAGACGTGCCCTATGGCGTGCTGTTATCCGGTGGTCTGGATTCATCACTGATTTCGGCAATTGCTCAGCAGTTTGCCAAGCGCCGGGTGGAAGATGATGATCAAAGTGAAGCCTGGTGGCCACGGCTGCACTCTTTTGCCGTTGGCTTGCCCGGCTCACCGGATCTGGCGGCCGCACAAAAGGTCGCGGACGCCATCGGTACTGTGCATCACACCATCCATTTTAGTGTGCAGGAAGCCTTAGATGCGCTGCGTGATGTGATTTATCATTTAGAAACCTATGACGTTACCACCATCCGTGCCTCGACCCCGATGTATCTGATGGCACGGAAAATCAAAGCCATGGGCATTAAGATGGTGCTATCGGGCGAAGGCTCGGACGAAATCTTCGGCGGCTATCTGTATTTCCATAAGGCGCCCAACGCCAAAGAGTTCCACGAAGAGACGCTGCGTAAGCTGGAGCGCTTACATATGTTCGACTGTAACCGCGCCAACAAAGCAATGTCAGCCTGGGGTATTGAAGCCCGGGTGCCCTTCCTGGATAAGGAATTTATGGACGTGGCGATGCGTTTAAACCCGCAAGCGAAGATGTGCGGTGGCGGTAAGATGGAAAAGCATATCCTGCGTCAGGCCTTTGATGGTTTACTACCGAATGAAATCCTGTGGCGTCAGAAAGAGCAATTCTCAGATGGCGTTGGCTATAACTGGATCGACAGCCTGAAAGCCCATGCCGCGAAAGAGATCAGTGATCAGCAGATGGCGACTGCCGCCTTCCGCTTCCCGGTCAATACGCCGGACAGCAAAGAAGCCTATTACTATCGGGTGATCTTTGAAGAGCACTTCCCGCATGCTGGCGCCATTGCCTGTGTACCGGGCGGTAAATCCGTCGCCTGCTCGACGCCGGAAGCCCTGGCCTGGGATGCCAAAATGGCCGAGCTGACGGATCCGTCTGGTCGTGCCGTGCGCGATGTACACGCTCAGGGTTATTAACCGCACAGCCAAGTGTAGACCCAGCCAAGCGCTGACAAAGCAGAGCGCAGCGAAAGCCAAGCACTAACAAGCCAAACCCGGTCCGCCGGGTTTTTTGTTGCCCGTAGCGCAGCAAAACTTGAATTGTCATCCGACACTGGCAGAATACGCCTTTTATTTCCGGACTATTCGCTAATGAAACCTGCTGTTACATCTTTACTTTTCGCCGCGGGCTGCATTCTCAACCTTGCTGGCTGCCTTGCTGTCGCGGCAAATCCCCCTGCGCTATGGTTAACCGAACAGCATCTCGCTGGCCAATGGCTGACCGATGGCAATGGACAGACGATCCCGGACCCACAAAGCTCAGGGTTAACCTACCGCCATGGTGAACTGGTGCATATTGGTGATAATAGTGCGACCCCAGCGCTTAGAAACAAGTTGCTGCGGATCAACCCGGCAACCGGGCAGCTGGTCGCCCCTCCCCTCGCCATTAGCGTTAACCCAGCGCTAAAACAGAGCTGCTTTGCCGAGCTGTTAGCCGGCGATCCGGACTGGGAATCCCTGACCTGGGATCGCCTGGATGACAGCACGCTAATCAGCGTAACCGAAGACTCCAGCAAATTTCACTTAAGCGGGGAATGTGCCCAGCGCTTCGGCGTTACCCATTCCACCGCCTATCCGACCTTACTGGTAAAAATCCGTACCGATAAAGCCTTAAGCTTTGCCGAAGTCGTAGCGGTGCGGCCAGTACAGTTCCCGGCAGCAGCTCAGGTTGGTAACTTCCCGAATGATGGCATTGAAGGCCTGGCGTTTGATAATCAACGTAACCTGTATCTGGCACTGGAGAAAAATCAGGCCAATGCGCCGATGATCTTTGTCACGCCCTATAGCGACGATTTCTGGCTCAGCGATGATTTTGTTAAGGTTGCCGACCTTAAGTTGCCGCTGCCGGTACCAGATGCCAAAGATCACCCGATCAATGGTCTGGACTTTCTGCCCGCCAGAAAAGAGGGCCATCCCGGTTATCTGCTGGCTGCGGCACGCAATGATGATCAGCTCTGGGTATTGGATTTAAGCCGCCAGCAACCGGCAAAGGTGATTCCACTGCGTTTTTACGCGCCGACCCGTCCAGACAGCAGTTGCCCGCCCTATGAGCCGCTGGCCAATACCTCGATCGAGGGTGTTGCCGTGGTAGGTGATCAGGTGGTGCTCGTCAACGATCCATGGAAGCGGCATTATCCGGAGAATATTCAATGTCCGGATAATGCTGCGGCGTTTCAGCAGTTTTCGCCACTGCTGTTTAAACTGCAGCTTGATCCGCGCTGGTATTAAACTACTGCTGCAGCCTAAGGCTGCAGCTCTTCCTGCTCAGAAACGGGTTTAGGGGCCAATAGGTCTTCGCGGCTTAGTCCGAGCAACACTGCCACACCGCTGGCAACATAGACTGACGAATAGGTACCCACGGCAATACCAAACAACAGTGCTGTCGCAAAGCCGTGGATCAAAGCCCCACCTTTGAAAAACAATACCACCAACACCAGCATGGTCGTTAGTGAGGTGATTACTGTACGGTTTAAGGTGGAAGTGATCGCCTGATTGATGGTTTCCAGTACCGTTTCGTCACGCAGCTTGCGGAACATCTCCCGTACCCGGTCAAATACGACTATCGTATCGTTAATCGAGTAGCCAATCAGCGCCAAAATGGCCGCCAGCACTGTCAGGTCAAACTCCAGTTGTAACAGCGAAAATAGCCCCAGGGTGAGGATAACATCGTGCGCCAGCGACAAGACGGCTCCCAGCGAAAGCCGCCATTCAAAACGAAAGCCAACATACACCAGGATCCCCAACAGGGCGACCAATACCGCCAGGCCACCATCCTGTTTTAACTCTTCACCGACGCTCGGCCCGACAAACTCGACCCGGCTCAGTGTCATTGCCACCTCACTCTGCGCCTGTAAGGCACGAAACACCTGGTCCCCGACCTGCTGTTGCACTGCGCCCGCCTCTGACGGTAACCGCACCAACACATCATGGGTACTGCCAAAAAACTGCACTACCGCCTCTGCATAGCCGGCCTGCGTCAGCTGTTGCCGCAGCAGATCGAGGTTGGCCGCCTGCGCGAAACTAAGCTCCAGCACAGTACCGCCGGTAAAATCCAATCCCCAGTTCAAACCGCGGGTCAGTAATAACACTAAAGACAACACCACTAAAAGGCTGGACAGCACCACGGCCAGCCAACGCCAACGCATAAAATTGATCGACAGATCATTACGAAATAGCTGCATAACAGCTCCATTACCATAAACCCAAACACAGGCAAACCCAGAGGGCGCCCAATATAGATACTTAACGATTGGGATTAGGGTTGTGGCGGGCCACGGGCGCTGAAGTACCGATAAAAGCCGGCAGCAGCAAAAGCAGGTAAGGCAGTGATTACCGGCGGTGCGGTAACAGCCGGGGCGACGTTTTCGCCACCGCTGACAACGTCATCATTGTCATCCGCAGCCAGAGTGCGCTCATTTAGGCTATGTGGTTTGGCGGTAACAGCTGTCAGTTGCTGATCGGCCAGTGGTGCCAGACGTAAATCGTGCACCACAAAGCCTTGTGGCGTGCACAATAAACTCAGGTACAACAAAATGGCTAAACCACTGAACCAGCGCATCACTTCCCGCCAACGACAACAACTGCAGCAGATTGCAGTTATGCTGCTTATGATGACGGTGCGCCCGGCGATAAACAAGGGGGCGATTTAAAAAAACTCCTGCTATGTGCTGAGCAGTGCAATCTGCTATGATCAGCCCTTTATCATAGCTGCGCGACAGATTAGCGACGCAAGGCGCTTAACCGTTAGCGATCTGAGGAACCACAGCGATGCAAAATCATTTTCGGATCCTGGGCGTAAAAACGAATGCCAGTGACGAAGACATCAAAAAAGCTTACCGGCGGCTGGCCAATAAATATCATCCGGATAAACTGCATGGTTTGTCGGAAGATGAACAACAACGGGCCGCGACACAGCTACAGCAGGTAAAAACCGCTTACGAGGTGCTGTCCGATCCGAAACAGCGCAGTGCCTTTTTAAAAGACTTTAACAACGTTATTGTGAATGACCCGGCCGCGGCAATGCGCGAGCTGTGGGACGAATATTACGCGTGAGACCAAGATGGCGACCAAACTTAATCTGGCAAAAATTAAACAGCTAACAACCGATGCCCGGGAAAATATGGACTCCTATATCGATCCCGAGCAGCCGAAAGCGTTGGAACAATTTACCAGCAAAATGAAAGCCGTATTGCTGGCCGATCCGGAAATGCTGGAGTCGGTACCGGAATACCTGCCGATGGCATTGTTTGGCCGGGTGCAGTTCCCGAGCGCCGCTAAGCTCAAATGGCAACAATGGCTCAGCAGCGGCAAGGTGCCGTCCTGGGACGAATTTAAAGTCTCAGTTGCCTTTAATAATGCCGATCTGGCCTTAGTTAAAGCCATTCGGGCCTACTCAGAAAGCGTCTTAATTGAGGCCTGCGCTGCGCTGTATTTACTTAGCCAGGATAAGCCTTTACCTGCCAAATCGCGAGACACCGACCAAGCCGACGACTATCAAGACGATGAAAATGATGAGGATATGGCGGATTATGATGATCCCTATGCCGATGAAGAGGATAGCGATGAAGAAGGCTACGACGATCAATACGATGAAATCCGCTTTAAGCACGAGGGCTAATAATGAGTACTGAGCTGATTAAAATCGCGGCTGATGAAATTAAACAACTGGCGCTGGTGGAGCCGAAGCAAGCCAGCGAACGCTTCGAGATCATTGCCAATACCATGAGCGATGAGCAGCTGTCCGAGGTCATTGAACAAATTGATATCGTGACCCTGACGCAAATTAACAGTCAGCATGATCTCTCGTTCCCTTCGATTATTTCCGAGCTAATGACACCGGAGAAAATCCGTGACATCGTCTGCCAGCAACCGCTGTATTGGGAAGAGAAAATCAAAAATAACGCCGAAGAGCTAAAGCAACATACTTTCGACTTTCTGACCTACCTGATCCGCACTCAGGACAACGAAGAAAAACAGGCAGAAATTCTGGAATGCATAGCCGAAGATCCGGCGGGTCTGTTTTATCTGTCAATCCCCTTTATTGAGATCTATCGCGGTGAAATTCTTGAGTATGAAAACTACTGGGAAGATAAGCTGTACGAAGATGAGGAACATCTGGAAGAAGCCGAAAGCTATACAGAGCGGCAACTGGCGGAAGATGCGCACAATATTGGCTATGATGATCCGAAAAGTTTACTGGCGCTGATCCGGCAACTGACCCCTAAGGTTGAAACCTCGATCAAAGCCTTGATCCGCGATGAGAAATCGGGCTGGGAAGCCATCATCAGCAAATTTGCCACTGAACTGGTGATGCAGGCGAAAGAAAAGAACAAGGTCGAAGATGAGTTTGCCGAAGTCGACGATATGTTCAGTTTTCTGGATTAAAGGACTTTTCAATGCAGTTAGTAGTACGTGAGCAGGGTGCCGGCCCATTTTTAAGCCAGGTCCTGACCTTAGCACGCGCTGAGCAACAACTCAGTGCCGAACAGCTGCAACAGATCAAAAGCAAAGCGGTGCTGATGAGCCTGAAGTTTGCAGATAAATTCTACAATAAGTACAAGATGCATCTGTTAGAACAGGCCGCACACGATGTGATTGGTATCACCAGTCTGGGCCTACAGGCCTTGTCAGATGGCGATGCCAGACAGGCGCTAGCTCTGCTGTTAAGCCCGGAGGGTGTGGTTAAGCCCTTTCAAAAAGGCTGGTCGATGTTAAGTCTGGTCAGCAAGAAAGTCCCAGGCAAAGCCTCGTTATATGGCGACGTCGATGAACAGCTATTACAGCAAGTCTCCTCGCCGCCGGATGCTGAAGACTGGCCAGGTTGGCAGGCTTATCAGCAAGCCCTGACTGAACATCACCGGCATCAGGCGATGCAGCTGTTACGGCAACACTTTTACCAGCAGCAGGTTTTTGACGAATTTGAACACTTTAGTCTGGAAGAAGTGCTGGCCGAAATCGTGCTGTACCGCGCGCTCTGTAGTGGCGACAAAGTGAAGCAGGATCTGAAAAAACGCTTGCGGCAAATCAGCCTGGCCGAACATTGGTTTAACGATACCTACCTTAGCTTACAAACCGAGGCAGTGCTATCGGCCTTACCCAAGGCTAACGCCGACGCGATCCGCGCTGATCTGGGCCAGCATTTTATTCCGGCGCTATTGCGTACCCTACACTTTTGCCGCGACTATCAAAAATTGCAACAAGCCGATGCCAGCCCGGAAAAGCTGGATGCGTTTGAACATAAACAAGGCCTGCAAAGCCCACTACTGGGCTGGCCGCATTATCTTGAACTATAAGCTTGAACTCTAAGCTCAAAGCTCAGACGGTGCTCAGACCGCACTTCGCTGCCGGTCTGACTACCCTCCACTCTGTTAAGGCCACATTATGAGAACGCCAGCCCGCTTACACCCTCTGCTGGAGGAAGGCTTAATTGATGAAGTGCATTATGCCTTAATGAGTGGCAAAGAGGCGTCCGTCTATGTGGTGCAAAGCGCCGGGCGGATCTGCTGCGCCAAAGTCTATAAAGACGCAAGCCAGCGCAGCTTTAAAAAGGCCGCCCAATATCAGGAAGGCCGTAAAGTCAGAAACTCGCGTCGCGCCAGAGCGATGGAAAAAGGCTCAGGGTTTGGCCGTGAGCAGGCTGAAGAAAGCTGGCAATCGGCTGAAGTCGATGCCCTGTTTAAATTGGCTGCTGCCGGTGTCCGGGTGCCGACGCCCTACGGTTGCTATGACGGCGTACTGTTGATGGAACTGGTGGTCGATGCCGAAGGCGATGTCGCCCCACGCTTAAATGACATCAGCTTAACGGCAGAACAAGCAAGGCAAGACCATCATCAAATGATGCAAGCCATACTGCAGATGTTGGCAGTAGGCCTGGTGCATGGCGATCTGTCTGAGTTTAATGTGCTGCAAGGCAGCGAGGGGCCGGTAATTATCGACTTACCCCAGGCGGTGGATGCCGCGGCCAATAATAATGCGCGCTGGATGCTGAAACGCGATGTCGACAATATTACCGCCTACTATGCCCGCTTTGCGCCGGAGTTGGCGGCAACCCGCTATGCCGATGAAATCTGGGCCTTATTTGAAGCCGGCAATCTCGACCCCAAGCACCCCTTAACCGGCTGCTACAACGAGCAGCAAGGTGCTGTCGATCTTGACGCTATCCTCAGTGAAATTCAGGCGGCCAGTGACGAAGCGGCGCTACGTCGCGCCAGACAACAAGCCGAACCGGAATAGGTCGCTAGCGCGGTGGGCCATAGCGGCGGAAATACCAGATGGCCAGCGGCATTTCCAGGATCAGATAAGTCACCAGAGTAAACCAGAACCAATTAGTATGAAAACCAAAGAGTTCAAAAGCTTGCTCCGTGCCCCAGAAGCGGGAACCGACAATCAACAACGCCAGCAGCGTTATCAGGGTATCAAATACCGCCACTTTACGCAGATCAGCGCCGGCTACTCTGGGATACCACCAGAAGTAGGCCAACAGCAACAACACCGCATTTAACAAAATCACTGCCAATTCTACTGTCAACATCTGTCTCGCTTCGCTTTATCCTTACAGCATCTTTGCAATGCGCTTAACTGAGAAGTTTGATGGCCTGGGTTAACCCTTCCAGCGTTAACGGCTGCATCCGCTGCTGCATAATGTCTTTAATAATACTGATTGACTGATAATGCCGCCACCACTGCTCCGGTTGTGGGTTCAGCCAGACCGCTTTTGGATACTGTGCCAGCAATCGCTCTAACCAAAGCCGGCCCGGCTCCTGATTCCAGTGTTCGACGCTGCCGCCCGGGTAATCAATTTCATAGGGGCCCATAGTGGCATCGCCGACAAAAATCAGTTTATAGTCACTGCCATAGGTGTGGATCAGATCCAGCACACTGACTTGCTCGGTATGGCGGCGTTGATTATTGCGCCAGACGCCTTCGTAGACACAGTTATGAAAGTAAAAAAACTCCAGATGTTTAAACTCAGTGCGCACGGCAGCAAAGACTTGCTGACACAGCTCAATATAATCATCCATCGAACCACCAACATCAAACAGCATCAGCACCTTAACCGCATTATGCCGCTCTGGTACAAAACGCAGATCCAGATAACCGCCCTGCTCAGACGTAGCCTGAATGGTGCCGTTCAGATCCAGCTCGGTCGCGGCACCGCTACGGGCAAAGCGTCTGAGCTGACGCAGTGCCAGTTTAATACTGCGGTTATTCAACTCGCTTTGGCTATCTAAATCTTTAAATTCGCGTTTATCCCACACCTTTACCGCGCGCCGTGCGCCACTGCCTTGTTGACCAATCCGCACCCCTTCCGGATTAAAGCCGTAAGCGCCAAAGGGCGAGGTGCCACCAGTACCGATCCATTTATTGCCGCCGGCATGGCGCTTTTGCTGCTCAGCCAGGCGCTCGCGAAGTTGCTTCAACAACTCTTCTAAACTACCGAGCCCCTGCAAGGCCGCTTTATCCTCAGCTGAGAGCTGGCGAATAATATCCGGGATTAACCAATCATCCGGGATCTGGCTGGCCAGATCTATCGCTGCGACGCCCTCGAAATACTCGGCAAAAGCCCGGTCAAACTTATCGTACTGGCTTTCATCTTTGACCAGTGTCAGCCGGGCCAGCTGATAGAAAGCTTCGGTATCGGCAAAAATCACCTGCTGCTGCAACGCCTGCAGTAAATCCAGCAGCTCAGTGATACTGCTTTTCAGGCCATATTTGCGCAGCGTAAAAAAGAACTCGACCAGCATTTAACGCCCTTGCCGCTTGGCCAAAAAGGCCAGCTTTTCGACCAGTTGCACATCTTGTTCGTTCTTTAGCAGGGCACCAAACATCGGCATCAGGCCGCCCTGCTGTTGCTTTTGCTGTAACACTTCAGCCGGGATCTGCTCTGCCAGTAACAGTTTTAACCAATCCAGTAATTCGGACGTCGAGGGCTTTTTCTTCAGCCCCGGTAGCTCGCGTAGTTCAAAAAAGACGTCCAGCGCAGTACTAAGCAGCTGCTGACGGATCTGCGGGAAATGCACCGCCACAATCTGGCGTAGAATGTCGGCATCAGGAAAGCGGATATAATGAAAAAAACAGCGGCGCAAAAAGGCATCGGGCAGCTCTTTTTCGTTATTCGAGGTGATCAGTACAATAGGCCGCTGCGCGGCACTGACCTGCTGCCCGGTCTCATGCACATAGAAACTCATCCGATCCAACTCGTGCAATAAATCGTTTGGAAATTCAATGTCGGCTTTATCAATCTCATCAATTAACAACACCGGCCGCTGCTGTGCCGTAAAGGCCTGCCATAGCTTGCCCGGCTTAATGTAGTTGGCAATGTCATGCACCTTGTCACTGCCAAGCTGGCTATCACGTAACCGCGATACTGCGTCGTACTCGTAGAGGCCGTGCTGGGCTTTGGTTGTCGACTTGATATGCCACTGGATCAGTTCTGCGCCCAGGCTCTGCGCCAGCTCCTCCGCCAGCCGGGTTTTACCGGTACCCGGCTCGCCCTTTAACAGTAACGGCTTTTGCAGCGTCATAGCCGCATTTACTGCCAGCGCCAGTTCATCGGAGACAATATAATTTTCAGTACTTTGAAATGACATAACTTCCTCAGCTTATAACTTCCATAGCTTAAAGTGCAATCCGCTATAACTTATAGCCAAATGCTTCTTCAGTTTTTTATTAAGACGCGTATTCTTATAACCAATATCTTCTGATTCTGGAGTTTTTTATGGCAAATGTATACGCAGATAACTCATTGTCGATCGGCCGCACCCCGCTGGTCAAATTAAACCGCGTGGTTAAAGGCGCGAATGTCTATGCCAAGATTGAAGCACGCAACCCCAGCTTTAGCGTCAAGTGCCGCTTAGGCGCAGCGCTGATTTGGGATGCCGAAAAACGTGGCATTCTAACCGCTGACAAAGAGCTGGTAGAGCCTACCTCGGGTAATACCGGTATTGCGCTGGCCTTTGTTGCCGCCAGCCGCGGTTATAAACTGACCCTGACCATGCCGGCGACCATGAGTTTAGAACGCCGTAAGCTGTTAAAGGCACTGGGCGCCAATCTGGTGCTAACCGAGGGCCCGAAAGGGATGAAGGGCGCTATTGAAAAAGCCAAGGAAATTCAGGCTTCTAACCCGGATAAGTATTTAATCCTCGGCCAGTTCGATAATCCGGCTAACCCACAAATTCACTTTGAAACCACAGGCCCGGAGATCTGGCATGATCTGGATGGTCAGGTTGACGTCTTTGTCGCCGGCGTCGGTACCGGCGGTACCATTACCGGAGTCAGTCGTTTCTTTAAACAGGAAAAAAATCACCCGCTGGTCAGTGTCGCGGTGGAGCCAGTGGAATCACCGGTGATTACCCAGGCCAAAGCCGGTGAAGAATTAAAGCCAGGTCCGCATAAAATCCAGGGCATTGGCGCCGGTTTTATCCCGTCAGTATTAGAGCTGGATTTAATTGACCGCGTCGAGCAAGTCAGCAGCGATGATGCCATTGCCATGGCACACCGCCTGATGAAAGAAGAAGGCATTCTGGCTGGGATTTCCTCGGGTGCTGCCGTTGTGGCCGCCGCTCGCCTGGCGGAATTACCAGAGTACGCGGGTAAGAATATTGTCGTAGTACTGGCCAGCGCGGCTGAGCGCTATCTGACTAGCCCATTGTTTGCCAATGTGTTTAGTGAACAAGAGCTCAGTGTATAAGTCTTAGCTCGTCTCAATGAAACATCATCAGGCCGCTTTTTGCGGCCTTTTTACTTTACATAACACTAAAATAGTCGCACACTTTTTAATAATGCGGCGGTGAGCCTCGTTTTACCCTAACTGACGGATAGCGAGATGCAAAAATATCTATTTATGTTGATGGCAATGCTGTTAACACTGACTGCGTGCGAACGGAACCCTCAGGTTAATGCTCAGCTCGGAACACCGGAATATATAGCCGGTGAGTTTTTCCATGCCATTTATAACGAAAAAGATCTGCACAAGGCAAAGAGTATGGCAACACCGGAGTTCGCTAACTTATTAAACTCTTACGGCACAGCCCGTCAGGCCGGCCGTATTTTATTTAATATGAATTTCGACAACGTCACCATTAACGTGAATCGCAGTGGTCGAAATCTCCGAGAGCAGTATCACAATAATGCCAATATTCAATTAATTCTGGATGGTGAATTTGACGGTAAGCGCATTCAGGAAGTACGTAATGTAATTTTAGTTAAACAACGCAGCAGCTGGTTAGTTAGCGAAGTACAGGCCGACCGTTTTAGCAGTGCTGTTCGCTGAATCTATGTTGGGGGCGTGACCTGAATACGCCCCTAAACACCCTATCATCTGGAACCAGTACCTTAATTTAGCTAAACCAAAGCCGGTTTTAGCTGCGCTTGAAAAAAGCTTGCAGCCGCTGCTGACAACTGTCGCTTTGCAAGAGCTGCTGAAACTCTGCCAACTCTGTCGCTATCGCGTGTTCTGTTTGTTTATTATTGGCTTTTAACAGCGCTTTGCTAACCAGTACCGCCTGCGCTGGTAACGCCGCTAATGCTTGCGCTTTGCTGGCAGCATGCGCCAGTAGTTGCGCAGCAGGCACAATCTCATTTACCAGACCAAAGGCTGCCGCCTGCTCACTGCTAAAAGCCTCGCCTAACAGTAAATATTGTGCCGCACGCTGGTAACCGGCGATTTGTGGTAACAACAAACTGGAAGCGGCCTCAGGACAAAGCCCCAGCTGGGTAAAGGGCAATTGAAAACGGCAGTCCGGCGCCGCATAAACCAGATCACAATGCAGTAACACCGTGGTGCCGATACCAATCGCTAACCCTGCTACCGCAGCCACCAGCGGCTTGGGAAAGGCGGCGACGGTATACAGAAACTCCACCACCGGATGCTGGCGATTTAATTCGCCGGCCGATAAAAAATCTTTCAGATCATTACCGCTGCTAAAACAGTGTTCGTTGCCTTGCAGCAGTACGACCTTGATCGCCGGGTTTGCCGCAGCACTTTGCAAAGCCGCAGATAACTCGCGGTACATCTGTAAGTTCAGCGCATTTTTCTTTTCAAAGCGTTGCATACTCAGGATCAGTACGGCATCCACTTGTTGTTGCTGTATCATAAGGTATTCCTTGTTAAAATCCGGCTACCCGCCCTTCACGTCTGGGATCGGCAGCACCTTCAAGCTGGGTTGGCTTGACCTCAATGGCGTGTAAACCACTATTCAGATCCTGCAGTTGTACCTGATAACCCAGCTCCTGCAGTGCCGGCGCTAGTTCTACCAGCTCAGTACCGGCTTCCAGCGCCAGATAATCATTGCGATGGGTAAAGCGGGCTAAATTCAGGGCTTGTTGTACATCAAGTTGCCAATCCAAAACCGCAACCAGACTTTGCGCCACATAATTAATTATCCGGCTGCCGCCTGGCGATCCTATCACCAGTTTCAGTTGATTGTCGGCATCAAACACCATCACCGGTGCCATTGAACTGCGCGGCCTCTTACCGCCCTCAACCCGGTTTGCTACCAAAACGCCGTCAACGACAGGCTCTAAACTAAAATCGGTTAGCTGATTATTTAGCAAATAACCATTCACCATTAAGCCCGAGCCAAAGACGTTTTCAATACTGGTGGTCATACTGACCGCATTGCCGGTAGCATCGACAATTGACAAGTGGCTGGTATTGGGAAATTCCACTGCCTGGCTGCTGGCCAGTGGCTGGGCGCCTTCAGGTTGACCGGCGCTAAATGCCTGGTCACGACCTGTTAGTAACGCCGCGCGTTGCTTCAGATATTCCGCAGCCAGCAAACCCGCCACCGGGACCGGTGCAAAATCCGGATCAGCCAGATAACGATCTCGATCGGCAAAGGCGGCGCGCGATGCCTGACTGATCAGATGCACAGCTTCCAGACTGTTAGGTTTAAGCGCTGCCAAATCAAACTGCGCCAGCATACCCATAATTTGTAGTACCGCCACCCCACCAGAGCTGGGTGCGGTCATCGAGCAGATCTGATACACCCGGTACGGAATGCAGAGGGCATCCTTTTGCTGGGCCTGATAATTGGCAAGATCCTGTAACGTCAAAGTACCAGGATTGACCGCAGCCTGATTGACAGTGCGCACCAGCGCTTCTGCATTCGCGCCCTGATAAAAGGCGCTGACACCTTCGCTGGCAATTTTTCGCAATAAGGCCGCGTACTCGGGATTTTTTAATAGGGTACCGGCAGCCAGTGGCTGATTATCCGGGTAATAAAACTCTTTTGCCGGTGACAACTGCCTTAATCCCTGATTCCATCCCAGCGCCAGTTGTTTCGCCATCCGCTCATTCACAATAAAGCCCTGCTCTGCAGCGGCGATGGTATCGGTAAAGAGCGCAGCCCAGGGCAACTTACCAAACTGTTGATGGGCATCAGCGAGCGCCCGTAACACTCCCGGCACGCCAACAGACTTACCGCCAACATAGGCTTCTCGCCAGCCTAATACTTTACCGTCCTCGGCAAATAACCAGGGGCCGGCGGCAGCAGGCGCCGTTTCACGGCCATCAAAGCTGGTTAACTGACCACTGTCAGCCTGAAAATGCAGGATAAAGGCGCCACCGCCAATCCCGGAGCTCTGCGGTTCAACCAGGCCAAGCATTAACTGGGTGGCAATGGCCGCGTCAATAGCGCTACCACCGGCTTGCAGGATCCGCTTGCCCGCCTCCGCCGCCAGCGGATGCGCAGCCGCGACCATCGCATTGGCATGACGGGTCAATTGCTGTTGCACCAGCCCCGTAGCCGCTTCCGGCTCACGGGTTTCCTGTGGCGTTACCGCCACACTTTGTAATGGCAGTATGGCCGAAAATAATAAGCTGTAACAAAGCGTGAATTTATTCATAATAAGCACTTTACTAATCAATGGCGCCCTGACACCCTAACCAGTTCTGACAGCAAATTCAACCGCCCAATGTTATCAA
Organism: Alishewanella jeotgali KCTC 22429; assembly: GCF_000245735.1. Lineage (GTDB taxonomy): Bacteria > Pseudomonadota > Gammaproteobacteria > Enterobacterales > Alteromonadaceae > Alishewanella > Alishewanella jeotgali. Next base: position 10,464 of record NZ_AHTH01000055.1, on the reverse strand, counting down.
CTACGCTAAAGTCTTATAAAGTCTATCTGCTCCTGTTTATGTTAAGTACAGTGCTGTATTTTTTACCGGCGTCTTATCAGCAACTGCTGGAATATCAGGCCGTAGCCATCCGTAGTGGTGAATTCTGGCGACTATTTAGTGGCCACCTGCTGCACAGCAATCTGCTGCATTTACTGCTAAATCTGCTGGGTTTAATGGTGTTAATGTTACTGCATGGCAAACTCGAAGGTCGCATGGCGGTCGGCTGGCAGCTGATACTGCTGTCGCTAAGCACTAGCCTCGCTTTATACTGGCTGGCTCCGGATGTTGAAATTTATGTCGGCTTATCCGGCATTTTACATGGCTTACTTTGCTATGGCGCCACTGCCGATATCCGACAAGGCTTCAACTCAGGTGGCCTTATTTTACTTGGAGTTGCAGTCAAGGTTGGTAGCGAACAGTGGTATGGTCCAGATCCTGAGCTAAGCGCGCAAATTGCGGCTGAGGTGGCGATTGACGCCCACCTCTACGGCGCTATCAGTGGCATATTACTAGCCCTGCTTAGCTGGCGTCAGATCAAACACCAGTGAGCTTGCGTCCGCCTAACTTGTACACCGCGTAACTGCTAAACTCTGCGGTCAGTTTACTGTAAAAATCCAGGTTTGACAGATTGACGGTAAAAAAGCAGTTTAAACTGCAGTTTACCGGCCTCAGTGTCTGGCTGCTGGCCGCACCAATGCTGGCGTCCAACTGATATTCCGCGATCAGCCGGCTAACGCGCCAGCTATGAAAATCACTGGTGATAAAACGAATTTGCCGCTGCTGTGCCAGTCGTGGCGCCAGACTGGCAAACTCCTGATAGGTATTGTCACCGGCATCAAAGCAGTCAGCAACCACGGCGGGGAGTTGCTGTTGCAGATAATCCAGATAAGGCTGGCAATAACGGGTGGTGATTAAGACCGCCACAGGCCCCGGCTGTGCGACTTCTGCGTTAAGTTGCTGGATCCGGGCTCTGGCACAGGCGGGTAGCTGCGTTGCTGAACCACCACAACCCAGCACCACATAAAGGCTGGCCGGGGCTGTGACGCTGGAAATGCCCTGTTGGTACCAGAGCCGGGCGTGATTGGCGATATAGGTATTGCCAACCAGATAGTAAAAACCCCACAGCAACCAGAGGCCTTTTTTGCGATACAGCAGACACGCGAGCAGCAGGCCATAAAGCAACAGGTTTTGCGGATATAAAAAGGGTTCCAACAGATCCTTCATCTTGCCTCCCTATCTGGCTGAACGACTGGCGTCGACGCCCCGCCAATCGTCTGCGGCATGGCTGTAGTTAACACTGACGGCGTACGATTTACCAGTACCGCGGCGTTAATCAGTGCCCAGGGCAACCATAACATACCCGAGGTCAGGACATGCCCGGCTAGCAAAGCCACTGCCAATAACAGCAGATTGAGCAAAGCTAACGGCAACACCAGCTCACTCTTTGCCATGCGACTCCACAGCAAACTAAACAGACGCAGAAAACTTAAGCAGAACAATAAAGCACCTGCCACCCCATAAAACAGCAGCAGATCGAAAAAATCCAACTCAATAAAGTACTTTTTCAATAGCAGGCGTACGCCCCCCTGACCAACGCCTAATACCTGTAACCAGTGCGGGTAGTGTTCAGCAACTAACGCAAAGTTACGTTGCAGATAAAAATCGCGCGATGATAACAAAATGCCGCTCAGCCCCCGCTGTTGATAGGCAAACTGTAGCTTGTCATATAGCCCTACCCACTGCAGCAAGGCGGTCAGATGATAGAGCAGCAAAGCGGTGAGTACGACTAATACCAAGCCAGCGGCCAGCAGATAAGGCTTAGCCTGTTGCCACTGTCTTTTATCCATTAATAGCAGGGGCGTCAGCAATACCAACAGCAGGATGCCAAATAAACCGGTTTTGGTCAGCATCAGTGCCGCGATAAAGAAAGCTGCCAGCGCAATCAGTGGGTAGGCCCAGCGCCGTCGTTGCCAGCTGCGGCAAAGTAACCAGCCGCTTAACACTAATAACAAGGCTGAGAGCTCGTTAGTAGAAACAAAGTACCCCTTAATACCAAGGAATTTTTGACTTACCTGCTCCATCGGTTGATAGGCAGTACCGCCGTAGCCGACAACACCAAGCACAGTATTGAGCAGTAACAGCATAAAGGCTGCCAGTACCACAGCATCTACATAACGCAGATAGTCTTGCTGCAGTGTTTTCGCGCGGGCAGCAAAGTAGGCCAGTGCCAGTAGCATGGCGCCAGCTTTGGCTATCAGTTGCAGGTCGCTCAACAAATAAGGATGACCGGTCAACCATTTGATATACAAAGGACCGGGTAGCATCAGTACCAGCAGAAGTAAAGGTAAACGCAGCTCTCTGCGACACAACTGCCAGCCGCGCCACAACAGTAGCGCTAATAACAGGGCTTTAAATGCTGCTGACAGCGGCAGCAGACTGCCCAGACTATGACGCAACAGGCCATTTAGCCAGTCGACCAGCACAAAGAGTGCCGCCATCACCAGGATCAGCCGATCCAACAGTTGCGGCGACACGAAAAGCAGCCGGCTTTGCCAGTTCATTTTTTGAGCAAACCCCGGATACCTTTGTTCATCAACCGTAAACGGAGCGCGCTAAACCAAGATAACTTGTGCTTTAAAAAATAACGCCATTTCAGATTTAACAGGCCATAGCGACACTGGCGGAAAAACTCCGTCAGTGTCAGAGGTTTCTTTTGCATCGTTAAGCGGTAAAACATCTGATTCTGCAGATTACGCTCGCTCATCAGTGGCCGGTGTTTGGCAACAAATTGCTGATGTGCGTCCAGTCGTTTTGGCGAATCGGTGATCCGGCCGAGTTCATGCCCAACATTCACCTTATAGCTGGCATTGGCAATCCGCTTCGCCGGGCCATAGGCCGCGACCACCCGCACCCACATATCATAATCCTGAAACGCCGCCAGACCGGTATCAAAGCCACCCAGTGCTAACATCCGCTCTCGGCGTACCAGCGCCTGATTTGACAGCGTGTGTAAATCCAGTAATTCACTCAGACTTACCGTAGCTTCATCGGCAAACAAGGTTTTGCTAAAGGTACCGTAATCCCAGATATAGGCGCTACAGACCATACTAAATTGATCATCATAGGCCGCATAAAGGCTGCTGAGGCGCTGCGGTAAAAACTCATCATCATCATCCAGGCCGGTGACAAAGTCGCCTCGAGCCTCATTAATGGCTCTGTTGCGGGCGGCGCAGGCGCCCTGCCCCTGTTCCTGCCGCAGGATCCATACCCGCGGTTCTTTAGCATAACGCTCGCTCAGCTGCTCATAGGTCTGATCTTTTGACGCATCATCCACCACGATCAGCTCAAAGTTCGGATAATCCTGCGCCAGTACCGAGTCGATAGCCCGGCAGGCCATCTGTGCCCGGTTATAGGTAGGCATATAGACACTGATTAACGGTAATGCACTCACCCTTTGCTCCTTAAATTTTTCCAATCAGCACCCACCACAGGTACCTGAATAAGCGTAATTGGCGACCAATGCGGCTTGGTTGCGCCAATAAACGGTAAGCCCATTCCAGATTAAGCTTACACCAGAGTGCCGGAGCGCGTTTTACGTTGCCGGTAAAGACGTCATAGGTGCCACCGACGCCCATATAAAAACAATCCGGATGGACTGCCCGGATGCGCTGGATCAGCAACTCTTGCTTGGGCGAACCCATCGCCACGCTGACAAAGCGGGCGCCACTGGCTTTGATCGCCTGCAGCAATTGCGCTTCATCTTTAAAATAACCATCGGTCGCGCCCACTACCGGCACCCCAAGCTGCTGCAACTTATCGCGGGTTTGCGTCAGCACTTCGGGCTTGGCACCAACCAGATAGACGGGAACCCGATACTCTGCCGCCCGCACCATCAACGCCTGCCATAGTTCACAACCCGGGATCCGCTCCACCGGTCGCTGCAGACGTTTTTGCATCACTTTAACCACCCCAATTCCATCGGCATAGCGCAGATCGGCTTGTTGGATCACGGCTAACACCTGCGGGTTCTCCAGTGCGGTCAGAATTTTCTCCGGATTAATGGCAATGGCCGAACCGGCATAGACGGAGCCATCAGCACGGATAATATAGGACAGCAATTGCGCCATATTGGCAAAGGCCGACACCTGAACCGGACCAATACCGACTTCAGCGATAGCAGTCGAGGATGTGCTCGTCATAACATAAGTTCCTGATAATGTTTACACAGTTTATTCACGATCACGGGCAGTAAGATTTGCTCAGCCTGCATCCGGCCCTGCTGTTGCAACTGCCGGTAGGCGGTCTCATCCAGCGCCAGTAATTGCCTGATCGCAGCCAGCAACTGCCGCTGGCATAAGGCTTCATCCTGTTGTGACACAGCATAACCGGTGACGCCCTGCCGTATTTGCGCCCTGGCACCATCAGTATCGGTCGCCACAACAGGCGTATAACACGCCATCGCCTCAGCCATTACCAGACCAAAAGATTCTTTGCGCGATAAACTGATAAAGCAACGGGCGCGCTGATACAGTGCCAGCAAATCCGCACCACTTTGTGGGCCAAGCAAGGTGATATTGGGATAGGCAGCGGTGGCTTGTGCCAGTGCTGCCTGCCAGGGCCCTGAACCGGCGATCACTACGCGCCAGGCGTGCAGCTGTGGCAACATAGCCAGTAAGCGATCCATCCCTTTATTCTGGTCCAGTGTACCAACATAGAGCAAATCAATATCTTTATCGGTTTTGCTGTGCCAGGTCGCGCTAGCATAACGGTTATCAATACCGGCCGCCAACACCTGCGCCCGCTCTGGCTGCATAAAAAATTGTTGCTGCAGCGCCTCACTACTAAAGATCCAGCTATCCACCTGCCGCGCGCACCAGCGATACAGGCGCCCGGGTGGCTGATAATGATAGATATCTGAGCCGTGGCAGGTGACGACAATTTTCGCCTGCGGATTGCGTAACCAACGGTATACCAGCGCTAACCAGATTGTCGGATAAAAGAAATGGACGTGCAATATCTGATAGCCTTGGCGGCTAAACAGAAAGCGCCGGCAAAAATCGAGGAAAAAAACCGGATACTTCAATAACCTGTTCAGCCAAGAGTCACGGTGCCAGCGCATATAATGATAGGCAGGTTGCAGGCCCTGAGCCTGTAATGCTGTGACCTGGGCGCGCACAAAGTTGCCCTGAAACGGTGATGAGGGTTTAGGACCCATATTAGTGATCACGAGGACCCGGGGTTGTGTTGCAGTCACCCTGTGCTTTACTCCTGAGAAGACGGATAATTGCCGGTTCCATTAATTTATTTATCAGGACCGCGGCCAGCTAGTCGTTTATTGTCGCACTAAGCAGTATCATTACACCAGAGTGCTGCTGACAGCCAGCTGAATAAAAAGATGATGAAAAAGAAACCACTATGACAACTCAGCTTCTATTGATGATAACGGCTTTTGCCGGTTGCCTGCTTGCCATTTTAAGTTTTTATCCGTTATCGCAACGTATTGGTCTGGTCGATATTCCGCGTGGCCGTAAGCAACATCAGGGCGCCATTCCGCTGATCGGCGGCTTATCAGTATTTACCGGTATGTTGCTTGGTTTTGCGTTGTTTCCGGTTGCGGACTTAGATGCCGGCTACTACCTGACACTTGCCGGTGCGCTGGTGATCCTCGGCGCCTTTGATGATTATCTGGATCTGAGTGTGAAATTACGTCTGGCGGTGCAGTTACTGCTGAGTGCAGCCATGGTCTATGTACTCGATTTGCACCTGGCAAATCTGGGTAATTTATTTGGTTATGGCGATGTCAGGCTCGGTTTTCTCGGCATCCCTGTCACCCTGATTGCGGTGATAGCCGCCATTAACGCCTTTAATATGACTGACGGTATCGATGGTTTAGCCGGCATGCTCAGTCTGGTTAGTTTTGTTGCCATTGCCGGCTTTATGTTGTTGTGGGGTCAGGTTGAACAGGCGCTGCTACCGATGGTACTGATCTGCGCTATGCTGCCGTATCTGGCGTTTAATTTACAGCTGGTGCCCGGTAAAAAGATCTTTATGGGCGATGCCGGCAGCATGTTAATTGGTTTTTCTGTGATCTGGCTGCTGATCGTCGGCACCCAGAGTGAAAGTGCCAGTTTCCGGCCCGTTACTGCACTGTGGTTAATTGCCATACCGCTGATGGATATGGTCGCTATTATGGTGCGACGGATCCGCAAAGGCCAGTCCCCCTTTCAGGCCGATCGCGAACACTTACACCATATCTCGCTGCGTCTGGGCCTGAACTCCCGCGAATCGTTAACGCTGATTACCGCTCTGGCTTGTATCTTTGCCTGTATCGGCATTATCGGTGAGTATCTGCTGATCCCGGAGGGCATTATGTTGTTGCTGTTTTTGCTGCTATTCGCCGGTTATATCCAGCTATTGCAGAATGTCTGGCGCATTCTATCGGCGCTACGCCGCCGTTTACAGGGAGCCAAAGGTTGAAACTGCTTAAAAAAATCTTACTGGCCCGCGCTACGGCGATGCTGGGTGACAAGCTGGTTAAACTCAGTGCCGGTGCAGTACTGACGATCTTTGTCGCCCGCATGCTGGGTGCCAGTGAGCTGGGTATATACTCTATCGTGATGGCGTGGAGTGCCTTTTTAGTGCCGCTAACCAGCATGGGACTAAATAATCTGGTCGTGCGGCAAATGGTTAAGCTAGATAGCGGTCAGCAAGCCATGACGATGCTCTACACCGCCGTCAGTATCCGGCTGGGGCTGGGGCTAGTCGGCGGCGCCCTGATGCTGGCACTATTCTACCTGCTTAATGGCGAACTCTTTAGCGGCCATTTAAGCTATACCATACCGCTGCTGTTTATGTTGCAGGCGTTTTTTGGCTTTCTGTTGTTTGAATTTTATCTGAATTATCAGGGAACTTTCCGCACCCCGGCCTATGTTAAATCGATAATTTCACTGGTAAGTTTTGGCTTAAAACTGGTTTTGCTCTATCAGGGCTTCGGTATTGCCAGTTTATTGCTGATTTACGCCGGCGAGTTTTTGATTGTCGCGCTGGCCCAATATTGGATCTATCGCCAGAAACACCGGCCTTTTAAAGAAGAGCAACAGCGCTGGCCGGGCTATCACCCAAAATACTTTAGCCTGGCCTATGGCAAACAGTTGTTACAACGCTCATCCTGGCTGTGGTTATCCGGCATTGTCTCTGTTATCTATCTGAAAATTGATATTGTGATGCTGGGTGCAATGGCCGGCACTGAGCAAGCCGGTATCTATGCCGCGGCCAGCCGTTTGTCGGAGCTGTGGTATGTGTTTCCGGCCACGCTGGCCGTGCGCTATTACCCGGATATGCTAAAAGCCTATGAAAAAAGCTGGGACGGTTATTTAATCAAGCTACGCCGTTTTGCGCTGCTGTTTTTTAGTGCTGCCCTGGCGATCGCGGTGGTGATGAGCCTGACAGCAGATTGGATAGTGGTGCTATTATTTGGTGAAGCCTTTAGCGCCGCAGTAACCGTATTACAAATTCATATCTGGTCCGGCTGTTTTATCTTTGTCCGTTATCTGATTGGCCAGCACCTGGTGATCACCGAACAAGAACCACTATCGCTATTTAGCCATGGTATGGGTGCGCTTTTAAATGTCGGGCTGAATTTATGGCTAATCCCTCAGTACGGCATTGTCGGTGCCGCCTGGGCGACGCTGATTTCTTATGCCTATGCCTCTTTCTTCTTTTTATTTTTCGCCAAGCGCACCCGCGAACAGTTCTGGCAACTGCTGCGGGTAAAAGCCTGATCAAGGAAACCTTATGACTAAACCCTATTTTGTCGAAATTAAAGGCGTGCAATTCCGTAACAAAGGCGCCTATCTGATGCTATTGGCCTGTTTGCAAGGCCTGAAAAAACTGAATAAATCCTTTGAGCTGGTGCTGTCTCCCGGCCCCAATCTGCCTTACCCGGAGCGTGCCCGCCATGGCGCCTGGCAAAAACTCTCATTCCGGCGCAAAGGCCTGGATCTCACCGGTGTTCTGGGCAAGCTACCCGGGCCTTTACTACGTTTATTTAAACGTTACGGTATGGTTACCGAGCGCGATGTCGATCTGATTCTGGAGGCCAGTGGCTTTGCTTATGGTGACCAGTGGCCGCTGACTTTCTTGCAGAATACCGCCAAAGAAGTGGTGCGTTTTAGCAAAGCCGGTAAACCCTTTGTCTTTATGCCGCAAGCCTTTGGCCCCTTTAGCTCTAAGGAGAGTAAAGCGGCAATGCGCGATATTATTCAGCACGCACGGCTGATTTTTGTCCGTGATCCGGTCTCACTGCAACATTTACAAAGCTGTGTCGATGTCCTGCCAGAGCATGTGGTGTTAACCCCGGACTTTACCGTCGGTTTAAGCGCGGAAGCCAATGCCGAGGTGCCACAGCTGAATGTGCCTTTCGCAGCGCTGATCCCAAATTCCAAGGTCGTCTCCAAGTTTAATCATGCCAATGCCGAAGCGATGCGCAGCGACTATGTTGCGGCTTTCGCTGCTGCGGCCGATTATCTGACGGCATTGGGCATTCAGCCGGTGCTGGTCAACCACGAAGGTAAGGAAGATGCTGAGCTATGCGCCGAAATCGCCGCCCGTTCGCCCTGCGGCCTGGTACAAATCGAAGATCCGCTGGCGGTAAAATATTTTATTGGTAAGGCGGAGCTGGCGGTCAGTTCACGTTTTCACGGTGCAGTAAATGCACTAAGCCAGGGTGTCCCCTGTATCGCCACCAGCTGGAGCCATAAATATCATGCGATGATGAGTGATTTTGGCATGGGTGATTTTTGTGTTGCTGAACTGTCAGAGCAAAGCTTATTAGATGCCTTAGCACAGCTACTGCACGAAAAAGATGCCTTAGCTGCAGTGGTGGCAGAGCGGGCGGCTACGCTAAAACAGCGTAACCAGAAAATGTGGCAGCGTCTGGCGCAAGTCATCTAAGCAATTAAACACTCAGCACAGGCATGGCGCCGGTAGCGCCCGGCCTGTGCTGAAATAAACAGATTCATCTAACCAGTATTAGTCCAGCTGGAGCCACTCAGACCCAAAGCGGCACTTTTAAAGTGTTGTCAGTCTTTTCCGGGCCACCACACATCTCGTCGTAGGCCGACTGATGCACCAACCAGGCCTGGCGCACGGTACAATCACTCAGCGATTGCTTCACCTGCTCCACACTGTGAAACCGCTGTGGATGATTGTCATCATTAACCAAAAAACCACGACGACCATCGTAGTCGGCCTCGACCAGATAAACCCCCATTTCGTAAGAATGCACCACCAGCTCGTCAATCCGTACATCCTGATGATTAAGATGCTCTGCGCGATGATAAGGCATAATTAGCTCCTACTTTGCTAGACAGCTCGTTAGTCTAGCTTAGCTTACGCTCAGAATTTTTACTCAGATCGCCGCCTGGCAAAACTTTATTTAATCCAGCTTGCGGGTGGCCTGCCAGTTTACCGCCTGCCATTTACCATTACGTTTGACGAAGGTGCCGCTATTTAAAAAACGTAAGGTTTCCTGCGCTGAGGTACCAACCAGGGTAAAAGCGACCACTGCAGTATCGCCATATTGCAGGATCTGCAGATCTTCACTGCTGTAACGCATGTTAATCTCAGCCGCTGGCAGCTCACCACGACTATTAACCCCTTGCATTAACTCGGCTTTGCCAAAACGCCGCCCGGCCGAACTGGTATAAATGAGTTCTTCCGCCCAATACTTATCGTGTACCGCAGGGTCATTACGGGTCGCGCCATCCAGAAATTCGGCTAGTAAAGCAGTCAGATCGGCCCTATCATCAGCATAAGCAGTAGAGGACATTAATAATAACAAGGTTATAAAGATAGCTCGCATATAAACTCCGTATGCCGGTTAAGGTAGCCATAACTCTAATGATTGAGAACCTATTATTGCCATAATTTCAATTATTTGCCCATTAATACGAAAATAAATATGGTCACGACCACAAAGACAGCGTCTATATCCTGGTCTTATGTGATCAATCGTTTGAAATAAAAAAGGATTTTCTGCTATTTTCTGAAACATCTGAAAAAATTCATAATAATAAAGATCCTCTTGCGAAATATCATAGTTGCAAATCCCGAAAGCATAGATCCGTTCTAAATCAGCGACTGCTAATTCTGATAAGCGATATTGATAAGACTCAGTCATTAGGGCGTGTTGACGTTTGCTGCTTAGATTTTGTTCACACTGGCGGCGCTTTGATCGCGAAACGAGGAGCGCAGTTTAGTTATTCTAAATAAGTGACGAGTGAAGCTACCGCGTCCTGCTCTCGCCCCTGACCTGCATCCATGCAGGCCACAAAGAGCAAAGCGCCGCCAGCGTGAACCCTTCGGGCAGCGTTTGGCTGGCGTTTCTACTGCGTTATCGCTTGCTCATGTAGAATAACTACACATCACAAGCTCTGCCTTGTA
>NZ_AHTH01000056.1 GCF_000245735.1 Alishewanella jeotgali KCTC 22429 | reverse complement strand
GGCTGGCTTTGCTTGTTAGCAGCCCACACCGGACTTGCGCGGCTTGCCGCACTGGCAAACCCGAACAACGGCACGGCTGCTATTAATTAAAAACTAACCGGGCAACTGCGATACGGCGAGCCGACCAGAACCTGTAAAACTGTTAAGCGAAGCCACGAAGAACAACGCTACCGCCACAACCGTTTGCAGCAGACCGACAAACTGGCGAACTTAACCTTTTGGCGCAGCCGCTAAGAAAACCAAACGCGAGCAGATCCGGAACAAAACGACTGATTAAAACCGTTAAAACCCGAACACCTGCTAACGCCCAAATTTAGCGCGGAAAGCCGCGCAGCGGGTTGACGTCGCAGCCAGCGCTTTTTGCTGGCGATAATATTTGTTTGTTAGGGCCGACAACCACCTCAATCGTCCGGCCTACTATAAATATCTAAGCTTAAGACTATTCTCCGTTGGCCAAGTGCTAACATGATTTCAGGTGATAAGCTCAAGCCATCATTCCAGTTGCCCATAAACAAGCCGCAGAACATATCAACTTTATAACTTTGGCAGAGCCCTTCCCAAATGGTTAAGTCATTTGTTAACTGGGATAAAATTTCCTCAATCTGAGCGTTTAGATCTTCAGGTTCTCTCTTTTCAGCATGTAAATGCCAGCTACCTGTTTTGGCAATCCGCACCTTTCCGCTGGTTTTGCCGACCTCTTTATCACCTTTCTTTTTACTTTTAGTTGGTTTAGCCCCAAGCAGATTCGATACATCTTCAGGTATTAAATCATCCCCGAAGATTCGTAGAGTTGCTTGTGAATGCTCAAGTACACCCATAAAAGGCCCTAACGCAAAGCACAGCGGCGCGAGTTTACGAGCGTCCGGCGGCCTTAGGCCGCGAACTGATGCGCCTTGTTAGGCGTACAACTCCGCTGGCAACCAGCCAATACCATACAAGCCAGGCCATGACCGAAAGAAGCCAACCCAAGGTATTTGGCGTTGGCATTCCCCAGCCAGATAGGCCCCGTTTTGCAATACAGGCAAGCCCGTATGGTGCAAAAAGTAAGGAACTGCAAGCGCTGTCACAACGAAGCCCTCCAATGGCGTATCCACAAACGCCGTCGTGAATACAGCAAGCACCAAAAATAGCGCATGCAGAGAGCATATGGCGACCCAGATCCATAAAATGCGGTATTTTGTTGGTTGAGTCATCAGTAAGCCTAACGCTGAGCTTAGCGGCGACCTTGTAATGGAGGCGAAGCCGCAATGAAAAGGGCGTCCGGCGGCCATCGGCCGCGTACTACAGCGACTGGTTAGTGGCAGGTAATGACGCTGCCTGCTCCCTGGCACTGACCGTGACGGCCCACTCTGTAACCCGGCACTGGCATGAACCGATGCACTATGTTTGAAACACCGCCAACGGTGCGGTGAATGAACCTGAACTCAAAAGTAGCAGATCCAGACCGAGTTTTCGGCGGACAGCCCCACACGGCGAATACCGAAACCACTACCAACACCACCGGTTGCCGAAGCAACCAAACCGGACACAGATTCTGACGGCCTTGGTGCTGACCAATTTTGCGGGTTTGGCAACCTGGCCCGCCACCAAGGCCACTGGCACGCCGCAGCCAAAAGGACCGAGGCCCCAGCCACTAACGCCGTGCTTTGCGGCTGGTTTGGAGCGCAGCGGAAAACCAGTCCGAAACAGCGCCTTGTTATGTGCTAAATTGCACCGTAATCTTGAGTTTTAAGCCTATGCGTCTCTGCCCAAAACAACAAAAGAATAAGCATGGACAAAGCCGCTAGTATACAAGCTACACCTGTTGAACCGATGTTATAGATAGCATTGCCTAACAAAGACACAATTTGACCACGCCAACCACCACCTGTCCCAAACCATTTACTATCCCAGCCTGGATGTAGAAACATAGCGAACATAAGCATAAAAGACGAAACCAACCAGATGCCAGAATTAACTAACCTAGCGTAAACCATTGCCTTACCTTTGATGCCCGCCATGATGCCAAAAAGAACAAAGCAAATGAAAAATATGAGCGCTAGTAACTTAGCTTGAGCTACGAATTGTGACTCGCCAATAGCAATAAACACAATAAAGCCGAGACTTGATAATACGATTAAGACAATAGTTACAAAGCGTATAATTTCACTGAAATGGCTAGATCGTGAGGATTTAACAGTTGCAAAAATATGCCTAGCTTTGCTCTCATCTAACCCAGAAGAAATTAAAAGCCCTACTATTTCATCTTCACTTTTTCCTTGTTTAATCTGATCGTTCACGATTTCAACAAGTTTCATTAATGGATCTTGATTCGTCAATTAACTCTCCTTGGCACATAACGCTTAAAGCAGCGGAAAACAAAAGTGTAGCGGAGCGGAGCTTTTGGTTTTCCGCTGCCTTTACTTGTTAGCTTTTTGATACCGGTACCGAATAAGTAGCAACAACGTGCGCCACCGGTTCAGCAAGACCTTCCGAATATAAAGATACCTCTCCGACCACAAGGCTCTTTCCTATCTTTAATAATGAGCAACGCCCGATAATATCCCGATCGGAAGACGGCTTACGCAGGAAATTAATGTTGAGACTGGTCGTTACAGCAAGCGGCACCAAACCTAATTCACCCAGGATAGCTACGTAGAGTGCCACATCGGCAACTGCCATCAATACGGGACCGGAGACCGTACCGCCAGGACGGAGTTCTTCAAAACCGATACGATGCCTAACCGTAGCGCCACGCGAACCGATCTCCTCGACCGTACACTTTGTTTGAGGAAACTCCGTTTTTAAGAACTCTGTAATTTCTTCTTTGGAAACCACGTTTGGACTCCGGCGAAAGCTAACGCATTGCTCACCGGAAAATTGGGAGCGCCAGCGAGTAATTTTTCCGGTGCAGTAACTTGTTAGCAGCAAACACCACACTTTCGCGGCTTTGCCGCCACGCGATGTTGACCGAAGCCACTGCACTCATAAATTAAAAACTAACCAGCCAAGTGTGATACAACGAAATGGCTGGAACCTTAAAACTTGCTACAAGCGGAGTAAATGAACCAGAGAAACAACGCTACCGCCCTCGCCGCCAGCGACTAACCCACAAACTGGCGGACTTTACGTTTTGGCTTTACCGCTAGGAAAACGAAACGCGAGCAATGCCAGAATTAAAACACGTACTAACCATTACATTTTGAAAGCTGCTAACGCCCGCCACAAACGCGAGCAACTTGTTGCGAGTCGAGCGCCCAAAGGGCGCGTTTTTGATGGCGATTGTTATGCCCCAACGCTGGCCTCTATAAACTGCGAAATTGTTTGCTCTGATCTTTTATTACCTTGTAACCATTCAACTAACCACTCGGTAATGCGCTCACCTTTCATGGGAATAAACTGACCTGGTGTTGGTTCATCTATCCACTCTAATTGCCGCACTAAAACCAGCGGTTGCTCAGAGCCTGTAGTGTTATCAGAAAATTCTTTTGCAGCCTCAAACGAAGAAAACGCGTAGTAGTAAATTTCGCCATCAAACTCATCCGGTGCGCCAAGCCAAGGACGACACCAAACACGATATTCAAGCACATCATCATAGAAGTAACCGCCGCCAGACTTCGTCTCCGCCGGATATTCGCCAACCATTTTTTCATCTACTGCAATTGGAAAATTGCTCATATCTCTCTCAAGGCATAACGCCCCGCGCATGCGCGCGAACTTGTGAGCGTCGCAGGGGCCGCAGGCCCCGAATGCCGCGGTTTGTTATAAATTTACATTCCTCCCCAAGTGCCTTTTTTTATGTAAACGGCCGTACCATTTACATAAAATGTATATTCAGGCCTCATGAAGATATTTGCCTTAAGCTGAACTTTAACAGGAATATTATTTTTTAATGTACCACTTAGGAAACGCGTGCATCCCAATATGCCATTTTTAGGTGTCGACACGAGCTGATCCTGGAGCTCGCCATTAACATGAAGCTCAAGCTCCGTCGTATAAAGATCTTCTTTCAGTCTCCCAAAAATCTCAATACGTTCATCGCCCTCTGTAATCATTATATGCTGTGACGTGAAAGCCAATGTCTTCTCCCTGAATATTTATAACGCAGCGCTCTGGGGCAAACCGAAGCGCAGCATAGGTTTGTCCCTAGCAGCGCCTTGTTAAGCATAATTTTTCTCGGAATGAGCTCTATCTGCTTGATCGAGGCAGTACTTATTAACTCTGTACAGCACATCTTGCCTATGCAGCGCTTCTTTATCTTCCTGGTCTATTTCTTTTCCAAGCTGCTTTGCCTTATCGATCAATGATTCATATCTTTCTAGCAAGGTCTCATGAACTCTTAGAATTTCTCGTCCCGGTGCTGTTGCCCTAGTATAGCTTTCAACCTTTCTGAGCTTGTTTTGCGAACAGTGAGCCTGCCTTCCACGAAGTAAAAGCGCGACATGAGTCACTGCTTCTTGATATATCGCACGCGGATCACTTTCATCTGCCTTTACGATAGTTGGTAATGGCACCGTTTCCTCATGCGTCCGAGGAATAGGTATATCGTTGGGCATCAACATTTCTCGAGGAACCGAAAGGTTCAGTGATCTCTGCTTTATGCTCTCATCACTAAATGACGCACCAGCGAGCTTGTGAGCAAACTCGTTTCTAATTCCTCGGATGCCGTGTAGCATCATCCTCTCATTTTCTGAGATTATTCCAAATCTATACGATAGGTTAATCCTGGAGCTAAAAGTACTTAAGGGACCATTCCCAGAAAAAAGTTCTTTGTTATTTTTGGAAGTATCTTCAACTAGATACTCAAGAATAATTTCTCTGAGAAGCTCGTCAAGATAGGATGCACCAACTATAGCTGCTGCCCTATCAGAGTCGCCTTTGAACTCTTCTTCTAAAATTTTCTGATCTTCGAGCATATTCATTTTCATCTTCATCTTAACGCTTAACGCAAAGCACACGGGCGACGAGCCGCGCAGCGGGTTGACGTCCCAGCGGCCGCAGGCCGCGAGTGATGCGCCTTGTTAGGGATTTGCTGAATGCTGCTGTTTAATTTTTGCATAACAAAACTCACAAACAAGACTGAAATTATTAAATGCTCTGAATGATTCCGTCATTTCACCTTCGTTAAGAAAAAACTCCTCACAAGCACCACACCAAGCTTGCAAGTCATCAGGCTCGGAGCTGTTTTCTACAAAACCCAAAACACCTTCTGTTTTTTGCAACAAATGACAGCAAACTACAGCAGAGTTTACTGTGCCATGTGTACCGCATTTGACGGTTGGATTATCGGTCTGAGCCATCATCATCCCTAACGCTTTGCTAATTGGCTGCCGCAGCGCAGCGTAGGCAGTCCAGTGGAGGCCACGTTTTTTTGTGGCCGGAACGAAATTAAGCAATTTGTTATATAGCCTTGCGTAACCAAAGCAGGTGCAAAACTATATGAATTAGTAAAAATAAAGCTGGGCATAAAAACAAATAAACCTCAAACCAGCCACTACCAAGTTTAAACATTTCACCGTCGAATTTAACACCTGACCAATAGGTAAATCCCAGAGCCAAGAAGCCTAAAATAAGAAATACCAACCGTGTCTTATGATTAAGCTTTAAACCCCAACTTACCGAAGTTAAAGCAATATAGCCAGCAATCCCAAATAGTGAAGTCAAAATCCATTTAAGGCTAAATGTAATAGGTAAATCAAAAATGCTACCTACCGCGCCAATTAAAGCGAAGCATGCGAGTACAACCAGCAAAGTTGATGGCACCCAGGCAAGGACAGTTGTTAACCCAATTAGTAGATTTCTCATAAGTTTCTTAGGCTATATAACGCAAAGCACACGGGCGACGAGCCGTGCAGCGGGTTGGCGTCCCAGCGACTGAAGGGAGCGAGTGCTGCGTATTGTTAGGCATTTTTCATCTTACTCATTTGTTTTACGGGGTCACCACTACCGGTGTCTCCTGTTTTAGCTTCAAAATCTTTTCTAAACGCCAAGCACTGTTCGTATAACTCACCAAAACCTAGAGCTTTGGTTGTAGACATTACCGCTAAAATACCACGATAGGCATAGTCCCAATAATTGTAAGCAAACTCTTGTTGGCGTTCAGTACCAGGCATTCCTTTCAAGAAGTAACGCAGAGGATTACCACCAACCATTTCTATAAGATGTACTGAGCTACCATGAACGTAGCCACTATAAGCTTGGCTTATTGTTCTAAGGTTTTGCTGATTATCGGATGAGTTTAAGATTTCTTTCCCATTATTAGCTATGACAGCATGGATTTTTTTACGAGGGATGGTTGGCCGATTTTGTGTCGATAAAAAAGCGCTATCTGGAACATCAAATTCTTCTTGGTAAAAATATTCAAGGTACATTTTATGTGTTTCAGTGAATTCGCCACCTGTTTTAGGAATACATAGAAATCTAATATCGTCACCGATTTCATCAAGGGTACGGAACATTACACCTACTTCTTGTGTATAGCCGTGTTCTAAAAGTAACCTAGCCGCATTAAGACTAGAAAGGTATCTAGCTAGCTTTTGAATTATTGCTGTTTCAATTAATTGCTCGGTGTAGCGTAGACATTTTTCCCCTCCGATTTCGACAATGTGAGGCGAAGGAACGTGCTTTTCCATATAGTGAAAACATTGTTCTAAATAATCACTCACTTGTTGATAGATAACCATGACCATCCTTGATGCCTAACGCCCGCCACAAACGCGAGCAACTTGTTGCGAGTCGAGCCGCAAAGCGGCGTTTTGATGGCGTTTGTTATGCATTTTCTCGGTAGCCTTTCTGCCAGCGCTTTGGGTAAATACCTTTAAAAGCGATATTTATAAATTCGTCTTTACTAATGAGTCCTTTTTGGCACTTAATTCCGTAGTAAATAAAAGCTGATAAAACACAAAATATGTACAAACAGAAAATAAGCGTTAAAAGGCAGCTTGCGAACATAAACATAACTATCGTTTGATCATACTGCCGGATAGGAATATCAGTGGCTATACCAAAGAACGATGAAATATATTGGAAAAGGTAAAACGCTAATACTCCACCCAGTATGCAACCGAAACCGCCGACTCTCGCTGATTCAGCGTAGAAATGAGGTTTTAAGTTTAACTGACTTTTAATTGCCCGAATCACTATGTGATTACCTCAAAATGCATAACGCCCCGCGCATGCGCGCGAACTTGTGAGCGTCGCAGGGGCCGTAGGCCCCGAATGACGCGGATTGTTATGTTCGTGGTTGTTTGTACGCATAATATTTGAAAAACACAGCCTGAATTAAAGCAAAGAAACCGTATATTGCTGCAACTTCGATTACCCCAAAAACTAAGAACAGTAAACAAAAAAATAGGACTGCGGCAGTAACATACCAAAAATAGCTACCTCTGCTGTACTTACAAATTAACCAGTGGACAGGAAAACCAATTAATAGCCAGCCAACCAGTGAAAATAGTAAATAAACCCCCATAAACAAAATGGCAAACATACTGAGCCCAGAAAGGCTATCAAAATCATTCGGAAAGCCCATTTCGTAAATTGCATACAACAGCACAAAAAAAGCTGTCAAAAACACGCTTTTAAAAACTGCTGAATCCCATCTACCTAAATTCATTAGCTATTCTCGAAGAACATAACAGCTTTGTAGTTTGGAGCGCACCTGCTTTCCAGCCATGTAAACGCCCTTCTATCTTTTGTAAATGATTTAACCCTATCTAATAACATACCGTAAATCAACAGAT
>NZ_AHTH01000057.1 GCF_000245735.1 Alishewanella jeotgali KCTC 22429 | reverse complement strand
ATATTTTCACGCATGGCGATCACTTAATAACATTCAAGCCGATCAGTTAATAACATCCATGCCGATCACACAATAACATCCCATACCGATCACTTTTTGCCACTCATGGTAAAGTGCGATCGGCATCAATGTTATTACGTGACTTTTCTCTCCCGCTTCGTTAAACCCGTACTTTCTATCTGTTATTGCTGAGGAAAGTACATGTCTGCGAGGCCCATTTCTGTGAGAAAACTAAAAGAAATTCTGCGTTGCAAGTATCAGGGGAAGCTGACACATCGTCAGATTGCCCTTAGCCTCACTATCTCGGCGAGCACCGTCTCCTATTATGTGAATCGGGCGGCACAGCTGGGTATCACTGACTGGCCACTGGCTCCAATATGGGATGATGCCACGCTCGAGCGTGCTTTCCTTAAAACAGTTGTTGTGCATAAAACCCAGCATAAACCGCTGCCTAACTGGGCGGGTGTCTATCAGGAACTCAAAACCCCTGGCCGTAAAGGCGTCACCTTAGAGCTGCTGTGGCAGGAGTATGCTGAACGAAGCCCTGAACAGCACTACAGTTACAACCACTTCTGCCGTCTTTATAAAGAGTGGGCAGCCGTATTGCAGCCCTCTATGCGACAAACGCACCTTGCGGGTGAAAAGCTGTTTGTTGATTACTGCGGCCAAACCATGCCGATAGTTGACCCTGATACCGGTGAAATTACCTGTCGTGCGCAGATCTTCGTAGCAGTACTGGGCGCATCTAATTATACCTTCGCCGAAGCCACGCGTTCACAGCAGTTGGAAGATTGGATCATGAGCCATAAACGGGCCTTTGAGTTCTTCGGTGGCGTACCGCAATTAGTAGTACCCGATTGCTTAAAAAGTGCGGTCAGCGTGGCTCGCAATACTGATCCGGATCTCAATCCCACCTATCAAATGCTGGCAGCCCACTTCGGCACTGCCATCATGCCTGCCAGGCCACGTAAACCCAAAGATAAATCCAAGGCTGAAGTCGGTGTGCAGGTGGTCACGCGCTGGATCCTGGCGGTATTACGTCATGAGATCTTCCACAGCCTGGCGCATCTGAATCAACGTATCGCCGAGTTGCTTATAAAGCTCAATAAAAAGCCCTTCCAGAAGTTACCTGGTTGCCGGGCATCCCTGTTTAACGAGCTGGATGCACCGGCTTTACAACCGTTGCCCCGCTTCCCCTACGAGTACACCAAAATCCAACGGGTGCTGGCAGGTAAGGATTACCACGTTGATATCGAAAAGCATTATTACTCCGTGCCTTACGCCTTGGTTGGTAAGCGATTGGAGGCGCACATCAGAGCGCAAACCATCGTGATTTACCATCATGGGCAAGTGGTTGCAGAGCACCCGCGCAGCCACCGTAAAGGGCAGCATACCTGTGACATGGCACATATGCCCGATCACCATAAAGTGATGCTGGAATGGTCACCGGAGCGGCTCCTGAAATGGGCCGCTTCGATAGGTATTTATACACAGCAGTGGGTGCAAGAGACGTTAGCGCACGCGGCACATCCGGCGCTGGCAGTGCGTCCTTGCTTAAGTTTACTAGGGCAAAGTGAAACCTACAGCAAAGCGCGGTTGGAGGCGGCCTGTCTGCGTGGTCATCTGACCGGCGCTAACCGCTTGCACAACATCAGGGCCATCTTGAAAAACGGCCTGGAATATCAACCGGTGCAAACCGTGAAACATGATCCGCTAAAAGCGCTCGTACACGACAATGTGCACGGCGAAAGCTACTTCCACTAACAGATTACACGAGAAAACTTATGGAATTAAGAATCGAAGAGCAACTGAGCCTGCTGCGTTTAAGCGGTGTTAAGCAAGCCTTGGCAAAACAACAAGAGCAAACGATGCTCTATCAAGACATGAGCTTCGAAGAGCGCCTGCAGCTGTTACTCAGCCATGAGTTAGTACAGCGCGAGCAGCGCAAAATTAGCCGGTTAGAGAAGCAAGCCAGGTTCCGTTTAGGTGCACAGGTTGAGCAGATAGACTATCGCGCTAATCGAGGCTTTAACACATCGCAGATACGGGAGTTACTACAAGGCAACTGGCTTAAACATCAACAAAATCTGTTGTTAACCGGTGCTGCGGGATGTGGTAAGAGTTACCTGGCCTGTGCACTGGGCCGTTACTTTATCCGTCAGGGAATGGCGGTGCGCTATTACCGGTTAAAGACCTTATTAGAGGAGATGAGGTTGTCACAAGCAGATGGGAGCTATCCACGGTTACTCAACCAACTGAGTCAAGTTGCTATCTTGATCTTGGATGACTGGGGGATGGAAATGCTGGATGCGACCGAGCGTAGTAATTTACTGGAAGTGATAGACACGCGACATGGCAAGTTATCAACGGTGGTGGCAAGCCAATTACCGGTAGATAAATGGTATGGGATGATCGGAGAAGCCACCTTCGCCGAAGCGATCTTGGACAGGCTGATCCACAGAGCGATCAGGCTGCCTTTAACGGGTGAGTCGATGCGTAAGCAGCAGTCAAACTTGACGCATGCCGATCAAAACGAGTAAAAGTAAGTTGAAGTAAATGCGGGAAGAAAAAACCTGATCGGCATGATGTTATTGAGCGATCGGAATGATGTTATTAGCCAG
>NZ_AHTH01000058.1 GCF_000245735.1 Alishewanella jeotgali KCTC 22429 | reverse complement strand
TTTGGTTCAGCCGCAGTTTGTAAGCGGCGCATTTACGATAAACTTTGCGCAGCGATTCGTTAAATGCGCTGCTTACAAACTGTCGAGCGTAAGCGCGAAGCGCTGGAGCGGCGCTGCAACCGTTTGTTATGTGTGCCTTTAAAATTTGTGCTTTTGTAGAAGCAAATTTCAATAAATTTCGGAATTTCCTGAGCGGATAAAAACTAAATTTCCTTCAGGGTCTTTAATTCTCAATATTGCCCCAGCTTTATTGTCAGAGAATTCGTGCTCTAAGTTCATTTCTTTGATTCTTGAAAGTACATTTATTTTTACACCTTCGTGAAATAAGCCAAAGTTAATACCCACAACTGGGTTTTTGGTTACCGACTTTAGGTCAATAATGAAATCAAGACCCGAGGAGCATTCAAGTCGATTTAAAATACTACCTAACTTAAATATTCCTAGAGTTTCTGTATAGAACATCTTCATGCTTGTGATATTTGTTGTTTCAAGCTCTAGAAACACCATATGCACCCTCTATGTTCACATAACGCTCAAAGCAGCTGCGCGGTACGCGTCGGCTGGCTTTGCTTGTTAGCAGCCCACACCGGACTTGCGCGGCTTGCCGCACTGGCAAACCCGAACAACGGCAGACTGCTGTTATTAAAAACGAAACCAGCCAGCTGCGATACGGCGAGCCAACCGGGACCTGTAAAACTGTTAAGCGAAGCAATAAAGAACAACGCTACCGCCACAACCGTTTGCAGCAAACCCGCAAACTGGCGAACTTAACCGTTTGGCGCTGCCGCTAAATAAACCAAACGCGAGCAATGCCCGAACAAAACTACTGACGAAAACAGTTAAAACCCCGAACACCTGCTAACGCTCAAAGCAGCTGCGCGGTACGCGTCGGCTGGCTTTGCTTGTTAGCAGCCCACACCGTACTTTCGCGGCTTGCCGCCCTGGCAAACCCGAACAACGGCAAGCTGCTTTTAATTAAAAACTAAACCAGCCAGCTGCGATACGGCGAGCCAACCGGAACCTGTAAAACTGTTAAGCGAAGCCAGGAAGAACAACGCTACCGCCACCACCGTTTGCAGCAAACCCGCAAACTAGCGAACTTAACCTTTTGGCGCTGCCGCTAAGAAAACCACACGCGAACAAGGCCGGAATAAAACCACTGACTAAAACTGTTAAAACCAGAACACCTGCTAACGCTTAGCACACGGGCGACAGGCCGCGCAGCGGGTTGGCGTCCCAGCGACCAACGGGAGCGAGTGATGCGCATTGTTAGCGGCGACAAAAACACAACCCACGCGGCACTGCCGCCAAGCGATGCCAACAAACGGCAACCCTGTGCAAAATTAAAACGTAACCAGCCAGGTGCGATACAGCGAAATGACTGGAATCCTAAAAACCTGTTGCAAGCGGAGCCAATAAACCAAAGGAACAACGCTACCGCACCATCAGAGATTGCACCTGCCCAACAAACTGGTGAGCCCGATGGAATAAATTAACAACTAAAATACAACTTAACGCAAGCAGAGCCGAAAAGTAAAACAGATTTTGTACACAAACCTTTTGGACAGCCGGCTAACGCCCGCCACAAACGCGAGCAACTTGTTGCGAGTCGAGCCGCGAAGCGGCGTTTTGGTGGCTTTTGTTAGGTAACATTTACCACCACTGGCTCAGTTCTGGTTAACACATGAATGATTTCATTTGTCGTCATTACGGAGTAATGGGATAGCTTATCGTTGCTTAAACACATGACGTTTGTTTTCGTTTTAGCATATTCAAGTAAGCTCGATGCTGTATAAACCCCAATAACTCCTGAGCTACGGTTCAAATGGTAATCCTGAAAATGACTACTTTCATCGTATGATTCGAAAAAAACGGTATCGGTGAACACCACAATGAACCTAATAGGATCATCGCCTTTTATATAAGTAACTAGGTTCAGGGTGAGTAACCCATCCTTATACGATAAATTATCTAAGCCCCAATCCTGGTAATCTTCGCTAATATCATCGATGGCACTGTTCATTGAGTTACCTAACGCCCCGCGCATGCGCGCGAACTTGTGAGCGTCGTAGGGGCCGGAGGCCCCGAATGACGCGGCTTGTTATATAACAACAATTACCTTACCTAAGAGCTAAATAATGTCGATAAAGCACCTTCAATTGATTTTTTAACTGCATTTTTATATGACTCTTCCTGATAAACCACCATTTTATTTTCAGTTAGTCTATAAGCAGTTGCATGCGTTGAGCTGTAAATTTCGCCTTCAATTACTATTGTGATATTGCACAGTATAAAGTCATCATTACCGTTCCAGTCTGTCGGAGAAAATACGCCTATCGAAGCAATGCTGGCAGATTGTGCCCCTCTCAAACGTTTTGCATAATAATCAATCACATCAAATTGCTGAATTATAACTTCACCTTTAAAACCAGCACCAAAGTGTTTCGTTATTGCATCGTTAAGCAATAACAGCTTAGAAGGTGTTATTGCCTGATCTGAGTGATAGTAGTGAGCATCAGTAAGCCGGACCTTACCTCCTTTTATTGAAATCTCACTCCTCTGATCAATAAATTTAACACTTTGATTATTAACTAAATCAGCGCTGCTTACTTGAAACTGAGTGCTGGCACAGCCAGATAATGCTAGTGCAAGTATCAAAAAAACCATTCGCATACTACTAACTCTCCGTTGATATATAACGCCCGCCACAAACGCGAGCAACTTGTTGCGAGTCGAGCGCCCAACGGGCGCGTTTTTGATGGCGATTGTTATATGACAATTCGCTCAATACCATCATCGAAGCTGGCTACTCTTGCCTTTACAATTTCCGTAATTGCCGGAAATATTGTGAAATCACCATTTAAAACCTGCTCACCATGTTCTTTTAACAACATAGCCAACAGCGGCAATTGCGCTATTTGGTTAAGAGTAAAGATGCTCTCTGTTGCTGGATATTCACCAGTTTTAGCTTTCACTAAATCGTAGAGATCGAAATTCTGGAAGCCTATACAACTACCAACTGCAACTCGGGCGTTCTCCCCCCAATTTATCCCTTCAACAATAACTTGAACAGTATCGCTTTTGTAACAAACCATAAATTGTTCGCTTTCATGCTCGCTAGAGACATTTTTTAGGCGGAAATCGTTTTCGAGAAACCTAAACTCTAGTAGGACGGCATCCCGAAAATTCTCATTACTTGGTAGCATACTGGCGAACCTAGTTTGTCATATAACGAGCCTGTAGAAAAACCTGTTTAGAGCACAGCATTTCTACTCTGGC
>NZ_AHTH01000059.1 GCF_000245735.1 Alishewanella jeotgali KCTC 22429 | reverse complement strand
GGACAACGCCTGTGCGGAAAGCTTCTTCCATTCATTGAAGGTTGAAGCGCTTCAGGATGAGCCAATAATGGGTCGGGAAACAATGCGTCAACACGTTTTTGAGTATATTGAAGTTGATTACAACAAGACCAGAAGGCATAGTGCTCTTGGCTATCTTAGCCCAGAGAGTTTTGAATTGAAGAACAGTGCTTAGTGAAGCGTCCACTGTTGCTGGTACAGATCACTTGTCTTGCCGCAAACCATCACATAATTCTCGTAGACTTCCAACCCACCGCTCATGTATCTCGGGATAGGCTTCTAGCGCGCAAATGTAATAGTGTCCTTGATAATGAAAAATAATCTCATGGCGAGTAGTTTGGGCACTGGCGTCTGCACCGCCAGCTAAGCTGAAAATAGTTGTCCACTCCACCCCGATTTCGACAGCGTCTTGTCCAAGGATCAAAACATCGCTCGTCATTAAAAATATCTTCGCGTTCCTGTTCGACTCCAGTTTTTTGACATAAGCTTCCAGCGAATCGGGCTCCCGAGTTGGCTTAACCCTCATCACAGAGAGGCTTGGGTAACCAGGTGTATCACCCGTTAGCCTCTTAGGCAAACTAAAATGAATCGATGGAGAATCGGTGTAAACCGAGTTGTTTAACACGAAACCAGACGGTACTTTAACTGAAAATACCGTGCCCTCAATCGCGATCCGCTTCTCATCAACTTGTGCCGCGGACAAGGCGAATATTGAACAAAAAATGACAAGAATGATCGACAGATTCATTGTTGCCTTAACGTCCGGCGCCGACAGCGGCAAACAAGAAAACCAATAATGTCATTTTTCATCGTATCGTCACCAAGTTAAGATTTTGATCGTCATCAGACTCTACCGCTCTTGTCGTAATGACACTATAACGCCCTGTTCCAAAACTACTCACTTTGTAAGATTACAGCGAAAGGTAATATTCAGCATGGAAGTTTTGTAGGAAAAATAAAGCGTCCTCTTCAGACCAGTTATATTCACCACTGGTGAGCTCTTCTAGTTGCTTTTGAAACTCTTGTGTTTCTTTAAACGTCTGAAATTTAGCTTCTTTGTATTTGTCAAATTCTGCCGCCGTGAAATCTTGGTAGTCAGTTACCACACCTTCGCTGATACGAATTACAATATAGTATTCGTAACTTGAACCATACCCCATATGCACATAATGCGTCATTTCACCATGAGGAATAACAAGTGAGCCTGAGTACCAAACGGCGTTGATTGAATCACGCCCAGGAAAAATCTCATGAAAAATGCTTTTACTTTCTCTTCTTTTTTCATCTTTATGGTAAATGCTTATAGTCACATCAGTTAAAAACATTAACCCAGCATCAATTTTCCAAGATGCTACGTAGCCTCTCCAGTTAGCAGAAGAAGTAGATAAATTTTCAGGCATTTCCCACTTAATCGTAATAAGATGCTTATCAAGCGGGTTGGTATGGAGGCGATATTCCTTATCATCTATTGTGATATAATCAGGGATCTGAGCAGTTGAACTACAGTTAAATGAAGTAAAAAGAGTCAACAAAAAAACAAATATAATAGCCTTCACAAACCCTCCTTGATATGTATAACGCCCCCTAATAGGCCATTAATATATGCATAAAAATTAAACAACTCCGGTCTCAAACACATAATTTGGCCCCCTCTTTAGCGCGCCACAGATTAGCATCGTAGCCAACACTGTTTGCTGACGATAAAACCTGATTAATATGTACGCGCTTATTCATCCTCCATGTCCCAGAAGGTGAACCCTTTACCGCCTAAATGCTTCCACCATTTGACTTGGGATATTTCTTCCATATAAATCATTGGAGAATACTCAGACTTTACGACTAAAGCGCTTTGAAGCCATTTATCATTTTTAATAAGTTGAACGGCTTTATTTTCGGCCTCTTCCACTGAATCAGCTTTTACCAATCTCGTGGTAAAAAAGCCAAGATTTTTGATTTTGCCCTCCCAGTGCAATTCAAAATTTTCACCACGAAGTAAAACCTGATATTTCATTGCGAACCTCTGGGTACATGACGTTCAAAACGCTCGC
This sequence comes from Alishewanella jeotgali KCTC 22429, assembly GCF_000245735.1. Taxonomy (GTDB): domain Bacteria; phylum Pseudomonadota; class Gammaproteobacteria; order Enterobacterales; family Alteromonadaceae; genus Alishewanella; species Alishewanella jeotgali. Next base: position 4,699 of record NZ_AHTH01000059.1, on the reverse strand, counting down.
ACGGCACTCGCCGCTTTGGCATTGCTTGTTATGCGAAAATTCTCGACAATTTTGCATAGTTCCTCAGGCGACACATCAGAAAGACGTTGGTGCCTTTCGGCTGTAGACCCTGATAACGGGCCAACCATAAATACTTCAAAATAGTCTTTTACCAAAATATCGATTCTATCTTTAATTACTTCGCCAGTACGTACATAAGGTGTTGAGCTAAAGGCTATTTCGCTATATAGATAACCATCTTCAACCTTATATTTGCTTAGATAGTAGTCCATGCTAACCCGACCGCTGGTGTCGAACTCGTAACTTAAAACGCACTTTCTACCATCTTCGGTGAATCCAATTTGGCTAAACCAATATGGATAAACACCATCAAACTTTAATTCCCATGTTCCCACTAAATCTGTACTTTTAAAATATTCGGAGGGCTTGGTTAAGGAACATGACGTAAGCACCACGAATAAAATTGATATAAATGCCAGTCTAAACACAGAACTTTCCTTTCGTGTAAAATACGCCGAAACGGCGAGCAACTTGTTGCGAGTCCAGCTGCCGCAGGCCGCGATGCTTTGGGCTTTTGTTAGAGCTCATTTAGCTTGAACTCCGTAACCTCAAAAAAACACTCATCATCAATTATATCTTTAGACCAATCGGCACGCATTTTCTCAGGAAATCCAAAGTCTTTATTAAATCTTAGCTCCAATTTGTGCGACTCCTTGATAGCCTCCTCCGCCACGTCAAACAAATCATCTATTGTCGAACTTCCACCAAAAAGTTGATTCTCATATTTTACGAAGTTATGTTCCCCACCTGTGACTGTAGCTGATGTTATTGAACCAGACATACAGCCTTCTTCGATAATATAAGCGTAGTCTCGAAGATTCAGAGATCGCCAATGGGCGCGGTACTGCTCAAATTGATTAAGCTCCCTACTTCTCTCAGAAACCGCATAAATACCCCAAGAGGAATAAATCAGGATAATTAAGCTTCCCAAAACAATAAGAGCCACAAATGGATTTCGCAGATCAAAAAGATTCATAATTAGCTCTAACGCCCAAATTTAGCATGGAAAGCCTCCAGCGGGTTGACGTCGCAGCCAACACTTTTCGCTGGCGATAATATTTGTTTGTTAAGGCAATTTAAATTACGCACGCACTGTAAGCCTCAGCATGGTTAACTGACTTTTGAGTTGTAAAATCTAATTGTATTGTTGTTAAAACTGGTTGGTTTTGATTATTGCTTTCGCTGGCAGTCCACCGCCATTTTCTCAACGCCTCATATGCCTTTTTATTAAAGGTTGAGCCAGGGAAGCTTTTAATTACCGTCAAATTTTGGGGCTTACCATTACCGTCAATTAACAGCGTAAACGCTACACAGCCTGATATATTATTTTTTCCTGCTTCCGCAGGATATTCGGGTGCAACTTTTCTCTCAACAACCCAGTATTTTTCAACGACCTCTTTGTTACCAACTAAGTCTAGATATTCTCTTTCGACTGGCTGATTTACTGTTGAACAAGCATTTAATACAAAGATTGCCGAAACTGCTAATAGATTTGATTTATTCAACTTAACGTCCTTATTGCCCTAATCGGGATAGGGAGGCGCCACACAGCGCCTCTCCTCCCAGATCACCGTGCATACAGATCACGTACACGGCGATTCATTTTCATAATCCTCATCATTTTTGTAGCGTTCCGCAGCAACTGCGCCAACAACAAAAGCCAGAAAAAAACAACTGACGTTTACCAAATGTACCTTAAACGGAATACCGCTGACAGCAACTGAAGCCGGTGATACCACCGTAAAGATCGCGACGCTGACAACTGTCGTTGGTTTCATATTACCTTTTAACGCTCTAATTTAGCGCGGAATGCCGCGCAGCGGGTTGACGTCACAACCAGCGCTTTTTGCTGGCGATAAAATTTGATTGTTAGCGTCTGTACTCGCAAAGACGCGCTACCTGTTCTTGTGTTTCTTGTGAAAATTGAGCCATCTGCTCATCGGTTAAAACACCATAATGCTTTAAGGCCGCTATTTTAAACACCGCATTACTGCGTTTGAGATCATTAAACATCTCAGCAATGGCTTCATCTTCTTTGTTAATTAATTTCCATAGCTCCAAGTAAGTCTCATGCTCCCGATCTTTGCGGGTAGATGATGTTTGCTCGATGCGTCGAAATATTGTTTCGCATGCAGAATTAAGCAAACTTTCTTTAAGACCGCTAAGTCTTTTCCAATCTTTCTCAGGTACAGATGACATCTGAATTCGCTCCTGAAGACGCTAATGCCCCGCGCAAGCGCGCGAACTTGTGAGCGTCGCCGCAGCCGAAGGCTGCAAATGACGCAATAACATGGACTCCCCCTCACTATCCGGCATCGATGTGCCACACTGAGAGTGTCAAAACAAACAGTCACAAGTGAGGGGAAGTCGCATGGAACAGTCTATACGTTGTGGGGTCGATATTGCAAAGATCGTGTTTCAAATTCATGGCGTTAATGCTAAATCTGGTGAAACCATCATGGTTAAAAAGTTAGCCAGAAACGAAATGCTGCGATATTTTGCCAATAAACCACCGATGCTTATCGGCATTGAAGCCTGTAGTGGCTCGCATTACTGGGCGCGTGAGCTCACTAAGCTTGGCCATACGGTAAAGCTGATGACACCGCAATATGTTGCACCCTATCGGCGTGGCGGTAAAAACGATGCCAATGATGCAGAAGCCATTTGTGAAGCGTTAGCCAGACCGAATATGCGCTTTGTTGCCGTTAAATCAGAATCACAACAAGCTGTGCTCGTCATGCACCGTATGCGCGACCAGTGGGTACGGGAACGTACTTCACTGATGAACCAAATCCGAAGCTACCTGCACGAGTTTGGTATTGTGATTAATCAGGGCCGCGCAGCACTAGCTAAAACGTTGCCTTTGGTGGCTGAATCGGAAATCTTACCGCTGCTATTTCGCCAGAGCATCGCCGACCTCGCAGATAGATTAACCGATTTAGAGACGAGGATTACTGCGCTCAACAAACGGATTGAAGACTGGAGCAAGCAAGATACCATTGCAAAAGCCTTACTTGAGCTCTGTGGTGTCGGTAGCATTACCGCCAGTGCTGCTGTGGCTACTGCAGGTGATGTCTCGGTATTTAAAAACGGCAGACAGTTTGCAGCCTGGCTCGGTTTAGTACCTAAACAGAATTCATCCGGTGGTAAAACCCAGCTGGGGGCGATTACTAAACGCGGTGACCGCTATTTGCGAACACTCCTGGTTCAAGGTGCCCGAACGGTAATGTTAGCCGCCAGCCGAGCACAAAAGTCCACGCAAACAACACCCATGTTTGACTGGATTTATAAGCTACAAGAGCGACGGCCAAATAATGTTGTTGCGGTGGCTATCGCCGCAAAACAAGCCAGAATGCTCTGGGCAATCATGGCAAAGCAGCAGCAAGATGCTTTAGGTTTAGCAATATGATGTAGAAGAAACATATTAGTAAAAACAGCGAGTTAACAATAATTCTCAACCAAAGAATTGCACTACAAAGTGGATAAATAAAGCGGCAACGACCGTGCACAGGAAGGGCCTGATAACAAGCCTGGTATTCATTACCGTTGACGCGATGAGGCACCTGTGCGCGAAAGTTATCAGGGCTGGAGCATGGCAAAACCATGAATCTCACGAGCCGAATAGACGTTTGCAGTCATTCACCGCCAAATTTGATCACTTTGTGCTTGCAATAGAGGGGGAGTCCATAGACGGCTTGTTATATGTTTTCATTTAGAGCCTGATAATAAGTGCTGACCAACGAAATGCTATCTGGGTACTTTTTATCGAAAGATTCATAATAAATATTTACGTACTCCGAAGATGAGCAAAACATTTTCTCAACAAACTCAGGGGTATTATGAATAGCATCGAGTAAATCAGCGAGAATTCCAACTTTGCTATTCTCATCAACACGATACAGTTCATTTCTCGCATATAAAATCGCAGTTTTAACGACTTCAAGATGTGCGGACTGCTCTTTACTTAACTGGTTCAACTGACTGTCTCGTTTGGCATATAACGACCCACTTAGGGGCAAAAACACATGGGCGTAAATGCGAGCGAAGCGAGACAGCCCATGTGTTTTTGTCCCAGCGAACGCAGTGAGCGACTACAGTGGCTTGTTAGACCGAATTATCAATGCGAAGCCGCATGTAACCGTAGTACCAGATCCTTGTCAGTCAGCGGCCTGAAGAACACGCCCGGTTTGATCCCAACGAATTCTGGCCCCTTCAGCAGAACTAGCCGAGCCTCCGTATCACCATCATGCGCTTCCTTAATCTGGCCAAGGGTGTAATGAAGGTGAGGAGACAGAGAAACCGGAATCAAATCAGGCACCTTCAAGGCGCTAGAGACGAGCACTTGATCCACCTGGATACGCAGCCGAATTGTATTATCCAAGCCGGGGCCTGTTCGGGCTTCAGGGTCCGTAATTAATCTACCTTGGCCATTTACCATGTCCACACCCACCACACGACCAACAAGTATATGATCAGCTTGTTTTGCCATCTCTTCCAGACTTACTTCGAATGGCAAGCCAGCAAATGTAATTGCTGGAACAAACGCAAATAGAAGCAATAAGATACGGCACATGTGACCTCCCAAGGTCTAACGAGCCTGTAGAAAAACCTGTTTAGAGCACAGCATTTCTACTCTGGC
>NZ_AHTH01000060.1 GCF_000245735.1 Alishewanella jeotgali KCTC 22429 | reverse complement strand
GCTTATGGGAGGACTTGCACCTCCAAGAATGCGCCCATGCTGGGCGCACATAAAAAAAGGCAGCCAGAAACGCTGCCTTTTTACAAAGTCTGATTTGTAGCCGGTGGTCAGCTGTTCACGCCACCGGCTCAAACCTTTGCAGGAACTAGTTTTTAATCCGGCACGGCTTTAACTGCCACACCCGCTCTACATAGTCTTCAATGGAACGATCTGAGGTAAACTTACCGACTGAAGCGGTATTCAGAATGGCCTTTTCTGCCCACAGCGCCTTATCGCGGTACCAGGTATCCACTTTTTGCTGCGCCGCCAGGTAGGATTCAAAGTCGGCCAGCACCAGATAAGGGTCACCGCCTTCCAGTAAACTGCGTTTAATCGCCACCAGTTCGCCCGGTTTACCTGGCGTAAAATAATCGGTTTCCAGCCAGTCCAGAATGGCTTTCAGCTCCGGGTTATTATGATAATAATCGTAACTGTTATAGCCGCTCTCATATAAGGCTTTCACTTCATCAACGGTTAAACCGAAGATCGCGATATTATCCGCACCAACTTCTTCAGCGATTTCAATATTGGCGCCATCCAGGGTACCGACAGTAATAGCACCGTTTAACGCCAGCTTCATATTACCGGTACCTGAGGCCTCTTTACCGGCGGTGGAGATCTGCTCCGAGACATCCGCGGCCGGGATCATCTTCTCAGCTAAGCTCACCCGGTAGTTTGGCATAAACACCACTTTAATGCGGTTTTTCACCCGTTTATCGTGGTTGATCTTATCGGCGACCTTGTTAATCGCATAGATAATCTCTTTTGCCAGCTTATAGCCCGGTGCCGCCTTAGCACCAAACAGGAACACCCGTGGCACCATATCGTAATCCGGGTTTTGCAGAATACGCCGATACAACGCCAGGATATGCAGTAGGTTCAGGTGCTGCCGTTTGTATTCATGCAGGCGTTTGATCTGCACATCAAACAGCGCCGCCGGATCCACTTCAATCCGGGTCAGCTTTTTAATTTCCCGCGCCAGATCGGCTTTGTTCTGCTGCTTAATCGCCATAAAGTTATCCTGCAATGCAGGATCTTTAGCAAAGTCAGCCAGCTTATGCAGCTTTTTCAGATCCGTTGGCCAATCGTCACCCACCTTGGCATCCAGCAAGGTAGCCAGCCTTGGGTTACAGGCTTTTAACCAGCGCCGCGGTGTTACACCGTTAGTAACGTTAGTAAATTTATCCGGCCACAGCGCCACCATTTCCGGGAACAGATCGGATTTCACCAGCTTGGAGTGAATTTCTGCAACCCCGTTCACCTTAAAGGAGCCCACCACCGACAAATGCCCCATCCGCACCATCTGCTCATGGCCTTCTTCGATAATCGACAGCTTGCGCTTCTTCGCATCGTCACCCGGCCAGCGCATTTCTACCTGCTCAAGCAGGAAGCGGCGGTTAATTTCATAAATAATTTCGATATGCCGCGGCAGCACTTTTTCAAATAAGCGCAGTGGCCATTTTTCCAGTGCTTCTGGCAATAAGGTATGGTTAGTGTAGGCAAATACCTGCTGACAAATCGCCCAGGCGTCATCCCATGCCATTTCAGCACGGTCAACCAGAATCCGCATCAGCTCCGGGATCGCTACCGCCGGGTGGGTATCGTTTAATTGAATGACCACCTGCTTGCCAAAGTGGCTCCAGTCATCGCCATGGCGACGCTTATAGCGGCGGATAATGTCTTTTAACGAGCAGGAGCAGAAGAAATACTGCTGAATAAGACGCAGCTCTTTACCGGCATCGGTCTCATCGTTCGGGTACAGTACCTTAGAGATGTTTTCCGCTTCCACGTTTTCCCGCGCGGCATCAATATAACCGCCGGAGTTAAACACGTCCCAGTTAAAGAAATCAGAGGCGCGGCTTTCCCACAAGCGCAATACATTTACCGCACTGCCATCATAGCCGACAATAGGAATATCCCACGGCACCCCCTTGATGATCCGGCCCGGGTGCCAGACTTTTTTCATCTGGCCCTGTAAGTCAAATACGGTTTCGACATAGCCATACACGGCAATTTCCTGCACCGATTCCGGGCGGCAAATTTCCCACGGGTTACCGTACTCACGCCAGCTATCTGGGCGCTCGATCTGCCGGCCATCCTGGAAGCTCTGCTGGAACAGACCGTTTTCATAGTGAATGCCATAACCCACGGCCGGGTAATTTAACGTCGCCAGTGATTCGATAAAGCAGGCTGCCAGACGACCCAAGCCGCCGTTACCCAGCGCCATATCCTCTTCCTGCTGCTCCAGATCGGCAATATCCAGCCCAAGCTCAGCCAGTGCCTGTTTGGCGTTCTGATAAATGCCGAGGTTATGCAGGTTATTGCTGAACATCCGGCCCATCAGGTATTCGAGGCTAAAATAGTGCAGCGCCCGGGTATCTTGCTCATAATGAGTGCGTTGGGTATTGCGCAGACCATCGTAAACCTGCTCGTTTACCGCAGCGCAGGTAGCGCGCCACCAGGCCTGATGGCTGGCTTTATTAACGTCGGTGCCAAGCGTGGAGTGTAAGTGTTTGATAATACTTTCTTTAAGCTGCTCAGTGGCAGTGTTGGCAGCGTTTGCTGCCTTAGCTGTAGAGGTCTTTTTCATTGCCAGTCCCAAATGTGTTCCGCACAGACAGCGATGTTACACAGTTATAATTGTAGAAAAATTACAAAAACAATACCGCAAAATCGCACTTTTGGCAAAGACTACCCGCCATTTCGTAAGTTAATTACATAATTAAACATCAGAGCACTGCAGGCAACCAAGGGGATAGGCGTAGCTAACCCCTTGCTAACACTGATGTTTTAGCTTCAGCTATTGGCAAAAGCCGCCGCAACAAAGGCCTTGGCATCCTGCTCTAACTGTTCCAGATGAGCCTGATCGACAAAGCTCTCCAGATAAATTTTATAGGCATTTTCTGTGCCAGACGGACGAGCAGCAAACCAACCGTTTTTGGTAACAACCTTAACACCGCCGATGCCGGCATTATTACCGGGCGCCTTGGTCAGTACTGCCGTAATGGCATCGCCGGCTAAGCTGGTGGCCTTAACACTGCCGACATCCAGATTTTTCAGCGCGGCTTTCTGGGCCGCAGACGCCGGTGCATCCAGACGACGATACAGCGGTGAACCCAACTTACGCGTTAACGCCTGATACTGCAGATAAGGATCGACACCGGTTTTTGCCAGCATTTCCGCGGCCAGTAAACCCAGAATAAAGCCATCTTTATCAGTCGACCAAACAGTACCGTTATGGCGCAGGAAACTGGCGCCGGCACTTTCTTCGCCACCAAAGGCGATCTCGCCTTTATGTAAGCCATCGACAAACCACTTAAAGCCGACTGGTACTTCGCTCAGTACCCGGCCCTGCGCCGCAACCACGCGGTCAATCAGCGCACTGGAGACCAGGGTTTTACCAATAGCCAGCTCAGCGCCCCACTGTGGCCGGTTGGCGAGCAGATAGTTAATAGCAACGGCCAGATAATGATTCGGGTTCATCAGACCGCCACTGCGGGTCACAATGCCATGGCGGTCAAAATCCGGATCATTGCCAATGGCAATATCAAATTGATCTTTCAGTTGAATTAAACCGGCCATCGCGTGTGCTGACGAGCAATCCATGCGGATTTTGCCGTCTTTATCCAGCGACATAAAACTAAAAGACGGATCCACCTTATTATTGACCACGGTGATATTCAGGCCATAGCGCTCAGCGATGCGCGGCCAGTACGCAATACCCGAACCGCCCATCGGATCGACGGCAATACGGATGCCGGCTTTAGCAATGGCCGCCATATCAATCACGTTTTCTAAGTCATCAACATAGTGCTGAATATAATCAATGTGCTGGCAATAGCCGGACTGAATCGCCAGTGCATAAGGCATCATCCGTACGCCTTCCAGATCTTTAGCTAACAGCTCGTTGGCGCGCTTTTCAATCCAATCGGTGACATCGGTATCCGCCGGACCACCGTGCGGCGGGTTGTATTTAATACCGCCGTCTTCCGGTGGATTATGCGAAGGCGTAATCACGATACCGTCGGCCAGTTGGCTGCTTTCACCGTCGTTGTGGGTCAGGATAGCGTGGGAAATGACGGGTGTCGGGGTGTAGCCTAAGTCTTTCTGGATGCAGACCTGAATTTTATTGGCAATCAGTACTTCCAGTGCGCTGGCAAAAGCCGCTTCTGACAAGGCATGAGTATCTTTACCCAAAAATAATGGCCCGGTAATGCCCTGCTTTTTCCGATACTCGGCAATCGCCTGACAAACGGCCAGTACGTGTGGCTCATTAAAGGTGTGCTGCAAGGCGCTGCCGCGATGCCCGGAGGTACCAAAACTGACTTTATGCTCCGGATGTTGGTGCACATCGGGCTCCAGTACATAGTAAGCCGTCATCAACCGGCAGATATTCGGAATAAGTTCGTTTGGAACCGGCTGACCTGCCAGCGGATGTAATGACATGGGCACTTCCTTTTTTGCGTAATTCAGTTAATCAGAGTAAGTCGCGGATACGCTCAGCGTCTTCAGCACTATAGCCAAGTTTTATGGCAGTTTCAGTTAGCATCATTTTTTTCCGGGTGGTATTAGAATTGGTGATCACCCAGAAGTTAGTATTAGGAATTTGCTTCGGGTTAGTGCTGCTGCCCGCTTCGTTTAACGCCTCGGCCGAGGTACCAAAATACAGGCGGTTGCGACCTTTAATCTCCAGCACCTTGGCAAAATCTTTTTTGTGCACCCGCGCCAAAACCGAGAGCAGGTATAAAAAGCGGCCAACGATATTCTGTTCGGTTTGTAAATCCTGTGGTGTCACCAGATCAAAAATATTACCGGCTTTGGCGCTGGTCACTGGCTCGGCCTGAGCTGCAGCTGCGGGCTCAGTGCTGACTGCAGCGGCAGACGCTGTCACACCGGCTTTCAACGGTGCGCCAGGCAATAAACGACGCAGGATATCTGAGGCACTTTCGCCGATACGCTGGGTCTGCCCCGCGATAAACTGATAGAGATCGTCGTCAATTTCAATGGTTTTCATAGTGTTAATCCGTTACCTCAAATTGGCCTGATTATATACCCAAAGCAGCAAAAGATGCGAGTTTCCGCCGGCGCCTGACGCAGGGCCGATGTTTTGCTAGAATAGCCCGCTAATGCAATCAGTCTATCAGCCAAAAGAGTAGCGGTTATGATGCTAAATTATCAACTCAGCGGTCAGGGGCCGCTGGTGGTGCTGATCCACGGCCTGTTCGGCAGTTTTGAAAATCTGGGTGTCATTGCCCGCGCCTTACAGGATGAATTTCAGGTACTGAATATCGATGTGCGTAACCATGGGCGCTCGCCACAGAGTAGCGACATGAGTTATCCGTTACTGGCCGCTGATCTGGCAGAAACGCTGGACAGTCTGGCACTAACGCCCTTTGCACTGCTTGGCCATTCAATGGGTGGCAAAATTGCCATGCAATATGCACTGCAAAGTGCCAGTAAACCCGCGCGTCTGATCCTGGCTGATATCGCCCCGGTCGGTTATCCGCCGCGACATAACAGTATCTTCGCCGGGCTGAAAAGCCTTGATTTAAGTACGCTAAGCAGCCGGGCCGAAGCCGATCAGCTGCTGGCGGCCTATATAAAGGAAGCCGGCGTGCGGCAGTTTTTATTAAAAAGTCTGGATAAAACCGAGACCGGCTTTCGCTGGCGTTTTAATCTTGCTGCCTTAAGTACGCATTATCAGGCGTTAATTGGTGCACCAGTGGCAGAGGGCGTGTTTGACGGCCCGACACTCTTTATCAAAGGCGGCAACTCAGATTACATCTTAGCTGAGCACAGACCCACTATTCTGGCCCATTTTCCGGCGGCACAGGCCAAGGTGATCGAAGGCACCGGCCACTGGTTACATGCTGAGAAACCCGCTGCTTTTAATAAAATTGTGCGCGATTTTTTATTGAGCTAGCGCAGAAAAAGGCGGGCCAATTGTGCTATAGTGCGCGCACTTTTTTCGGGACGACCAATACGCATGAATGTAGAGCAGTTTGAAAGCATTGGCTTATGGCTGGGTTTAGGTGCCCTGTACATCTTTATCGTACTGGCGATCCGGGATGTACTGAAGAAAAGTCAGGCACCGAAAATGGGGCAATTTTTTGTCTGGCTGGTGCTATTTTTATCACCGCTGGTCTTTATCGTGAAAAGTGTAATGCAGTATTTTTTCGAATAAGAGGCGACGTCATGGCGAAAATAGCCACCGATCGCACCACCATTGATTTATTTGCGCTGGACAAGCGCCCCGGCAGACCAAAAACCAACCCCCTGCCGCGGGAAGAACAGTTAAAACTGAACAAGCGCAACCAAATCAAGCGCGATCGCGTAAAGGGGTTAAAGCGTATCGAATGCAAGGTGTCAGAGCAGCTGTGTGACAAACTCGATCAGGCAGCGGCTTTGGCCAAGATGACACGCAGTAATTTTATTGAACATCTGTTAGAACAGGCTTTGGCCAGGTAAGAAGGCGTTAACTATGGCAACAGTGGGTATTTTTTTTGGTAGCGATACCGGTAACACCGAACATATCGCCAAAATGATCCAGAAAGAGCTGGGTAAAAACTTAATCGACATTCGTGATATCGCGAAAAGCAGCAAAGAAGATATTGCAGGCTTCGATCTGTTGCTGCTCGGGATCCCAACCTGGTACTACGGCGAAGCCCAATGTGACTGGGATGATTTCTTCCCGGAGTTGGAAAATATCGACTTTAATAACAAACTGGTCGCGATTTTTGGCTGTGGCGATCAGGAAGACTACGCCGAGTATTTTCTGGATGCGATGGGCACCCTGCGTGATATTATCGAGCCGAAAGGCGCCATTATTGTCGGCCATTGGCCAACTGCCGGCTACAACTTTGTTGCCTCAAAAGCACTGGTCGATGACAACCACTTTATTGGCCTGGGCATCGATGAAGATCGCCAGCCGGAGCTGACCGAGCAACGGGTTAAGCAATGGTGTAAGCAGATTTATGATGAAATGAGCCTGGCGGAATTTGCCAAGCTGTAAGCTACCATTTTAGCAGCAGCTCACAGCAGAAAAAGCCGGTTCGCCGGCTTTTTTTATACCTGAGTTGTCGGTTCAGAGCGGTACTTTGGCTTCTTCCGGATATAGACGGTGCGATTGACTTCGCATACCACCTGGTTATTAGCATCTTTAATATGCACCAGAAACTGCGGAAAGAATTTATCTCCACCGTCGGTCTCACGTTTAACCTGCTCCACCATCTCATCCGACAGCCAGAACTCAGCGGTTAAACGGCTATAACCCGGTTTGATATAGTTGATATCGGCCTGTTTGTCCCACACCAGATATTCTTTACCCAGGGCGCCCATTAGCAGCAACGGATAAATCGGATCGGTCATCGCAAACATCGAACCGCCGAACTGGCTACTATTAATATTGCGGGTCCAGGGCCGTGATTTCAGCTCGACCCGGCAATAGCGGTAGTCGCTGCTCAGCTCCGCTACCTTAATGCCACTGAAAAAAAACGGTGGCCAGAAATTCAGTAAATGGCGCATCACGCCCGGTTTAAATGCCCAACGCATAAATCACTCTCTGGTATGACCTGTGGAGTGCATTCTACCCGGCTTTTCGATTTCAGCAAGTTTGGTAACGCCTATCACGACAAATCAGCAGCAGTGCCCTCAACGAAACAGCTGTAAAACCAAGCAGTATGCGTCCAGATGTTCAACTAAAAATAGAAAAGGGATAAAGCAATTGAATATAAAACTAATCTCTTTATAATCCCTGTAAGTTCACGTTTAGATAAGAGTTGCTATGAACGATCATAATACCGAGTTACGTAAGGCTGGCTTAAAGGTCACACTGCCACGGGTGAAGATCCTGGAGATCCTGCAGGATCCAAAAAACCAGCATATCAGTGCCGAAGATGTATATAAGCTATTACTGGACATCGGTGAGGATATCGGTCTGGCGACCGTATACCGGGTACTAAACCAGTTTGATGATGCTGGCATTTTAACCCGCCACCATTTCGAAGGCGGTAAGTCAGTGTTCGAGCTGGCCGGCGCCAACCACCACGACCATTTAGTCTGCCTGAAGTGCGGCAAGGTGGTTGAGTTTGAAGACGACACCATCGAGCAGCGCCAACTGGCGATTGCTAAACAGCATGGTATTAAACTGACTCACCACAGTTTATATATGTATGGTGAATGTGAAGACACCGTGCAGTGTAAGAAAAACAGCGAGCAGAACTAACTGCTAATGCTAAAGAAAAACCGCCCACCGGCGGTTTTTTTATTGCCCTTAAGCCGTATTTCGCAGCCGCGACATCACCAGCGCACTGATATAGTTGCCGTATTGATAGGCATAATCGGCCAGTTCGGCTTCAACTTCAAAACCAAAGCGTTCATACAGTGCAATGGCTGACTCGTTACTGCTGTATACCAGCAGCTCCACCCGCCGCAGGGCCAACCAGTTATCGGCTAAATCCAGCGCGGCACGTAACAAGGCCGAACCAATACCCTGCCCCTGGAATGGCTCAGATACGCCCATACCAAATTCCGCCACATGCCGTCGCCGCGGGTTTTGCATCACCTGTAACCCGAGCTGCCCCACCACCTGGCCGTCGAGCTCAGCCACCAGATTATAAAAACCCGGCTGTGGCTCAAACAGACTCTGCCACTTCGCTTGCGGTTGAAACGGCAACTGCAACGTATTGGCATAGACGCTGGCTTGGTCATAGATGGCTTTGACGGCGGCTAAATCGGCTGGCTCGGCATGGCGGATCACAGGTGGCATAAGGTTTCTCCCTGAAGTACATTGATATACTAAGTTTGCGGCATAAAAAAAGCCAGCGGCGAGGCTGGCTTAGTTGGGCATCAGGTTTTACCGGCTTAGAGCGCAGCTTCCAATTCCGGTAATACCGTAAAGAGATCGCCAACCAGACCATAATCGGCAACCTGGAAAATCGGCGCTTCCGGATCTTTATTGATAGCGACGATCACTTTTGAGTCTTTCATACCAGCCAGATGCTGGATAGCGCCAGAAATACCGACGGCAATATACAGGTCAGGCGCCACAATTTTACCGGTCTGACCGACTTGCATATCGTTTGGCACAAAGCCGGCATCGACCGCAGCGCGCGAGGCACCAATGGCCGCGTTCAGCTTATCGGCAATCCCATTTAACAGCGCAAAGTTTTCGCCATTTTGCATGCCCCGACCACCGGAGATAATCACCCGGGCAGCGGTCAGCTCCGGCCGCTCTGATTTGGTCAGCTCTTCGGCAACAAAGCTGGATATGCCTAAATCTTTTACCACCGCAACGGCTTCAATAGGCGCGTTATTGCCGGTAGCAGCCGCAGCAAAGGCCGCACTACGAACTGTTAATACTTTAATGGCATCAGCCGACTGCACCGTAGCAATCGCATTACCGGCATAGATTGGCCGCACAAAGGTATCAGCACTTTCAATGGCGATAATGTCAGAAATTTGCGCCACATCTAACAGTGCTGCCACCCGTGGCAACATATTCTTACCACCGGTGGTGGCGGCTGCCAGAATATGACTATAACCGGCACCTAACTCTGCCACTAAAGCAGCAACGTTTTCTGCCAGTTGATGCGCATAAGGCGCGGCATCGGCCAGCAATACCTTGCTGACACCGGCAATGCTTGCGGCTTCAGCTGCCGCAGCCTGACACGCCTGACCAGCAACCAGCACATGGATTTCACCACCGAGCTGACTGGCAGCCTGTACGGTTTTAAAGGTATCCGCTTTCAGCGCACTATTGTTATGTTCAGCTATTACCAGAATGCTCATCAGATCACCTTTGCTTCATCTTTTAACTTGGCTACCAATTCGGCGACGCTTTCTACCTTCACTCCGGCCTGACGGCTTGGTGGTGTCGTCACTTTCAGCGTATTGACCTTACTTTCCAGTGCCACACCCAGGCTATCGGCGGCTTTGACATCCAGCGGCTTTTTCTTCGCTTTCATAATATTCGGTAAGGAGGCATAGCGCGGCTCATTTAAACGCAGATCAGTCGATACCACGGCCGGCAGTGTCAAGGCAACCGTTTGCAGACCACCGTCAATTTCGCGGGTCACCTGCACCTTACCGTCTGCTACTACCACTTTCGAAGCGAACGTACCCTGCCCCATACCAGTTAAAGCAGCCAGCATCTGTGCCGTTTGGTTATTATCCGAATCGATGGCTTGCTTACCCATAATCACCAGCTGTGGCTGCTCTTCTGCGACCACCTTGGCCAGTAACTTGGCCACTTGCAGTGAATCCAGGTTCAGTTCAGTCTCCAGCTGCAGCGCACGATCGGCGCCCAGCGCCAGCGCGGTACGCAGCTGTTCTTGTGCGGCTTTATTCCCGATAGTAACCACCACCACCTCAGTGGCAACGCCGGCTTCTTTTAAACGCACGGCTTCTTCCACCGCAATTTCGCAGAATGGGTTTAACGCCATCTTCACGTTCGCCAGATCCACACCACTGTTATCCGGTTTAACCCGAACCTTAACGTTGTAATCGATAACCCGTTTTACCGGAACTAGTATCTTCATAATGGCCTCATCTGAATGCGACAACCCTTGCCCGGGCTGCTTTACGTGCAGGTAAACTACTAAAGTTGAGCATGGCCGACAATCTACTTCCTGTTGACGTTAACGTCAACCTGCAATATCCTGCTATCCTCAATAAATTCCCATGTTTATAAAAAATTCTGTAAACAATAGCATCCACAAAACAGGCGGCTGTGGCTAAGCTCAGGCATACTCTACAATAAACACAGCCCAACCTGCCAACGCAAGAGAGGTAACCCGGTGGAAAGAGAAGCAATGGAATACGATGTAGTCATCGTTGGCGCAGGCCCGGCGGGTCTGTCGGCTGCTATTCGTTTAAAGCAACAGGCCGAAAGCGCAGGCCAGGAAATCAGTGTTTGTGTGGTAGAAAAAGGTTCTGAAGTCGGCGCCCATATTTTATCCGGTGCCGTCTTTGAGCCACGCGCGCTGAACGAACTGTTCCCGGATTGGGCAGAGCGCGGTGCGCCGCTAAATACCCCGGTCACCCATGATGATATCTATCTGTTTAGTGATGAGCAGAATGCGCGCAAGCTACCGGGCTTTGCCGTACCCAAGACCATGCATAATAGCGGTAACTATATTATCTCAGCGGCTAACCTGTGCCGCTGGCTGGCGGAGCAAGCCGAAGCGCTTGGTGTAGAGATTTTCCCGGGCTTTGCCGCCAGTGAGCTGGTACTGGAAGATAACACGGTCAAAGGTATTCTGATTGGTGATATGGGCTTGGATCGCGAAGGCCAACCCAAAGACAGCTATACCCCTGGCATGGCATTACTGGCCAAATACACCCTGTTTGCCGAAGGCTGCCGCGGCCATCTGGGTAAGCAACTGATTAAACACTTTGCGCTGGATGACGGCAAGTCGCCGCAGCATTATGCGATTGGCTTTAAAGAAATCTGGGATGTGCCGGCCGAACAGCATCATGCCGGTTTGGTGGTGCACTCTGCTGGTTGGCCGCTGAGCGATGCCAGCGGCGGTGGCTATCTGTATCATGCTGAAGGTCAGCAGGTCGTGGTCGGTTTAATTATTGACCTGAACTACAGCAACCCTTACCTAAACCCCTTTGAAGAGTTTCAGCGCTATAAGCAGCATCCGACACTAAAACAATATTTAAAAGGCGGTAAGCGCGTGTCCTATGGTGCCCGCGCTATTGCCAAAGGTGGCCTGAACAGCCTGCCGAAAATGAGTTTTAATGGCGGATTATTAATTGGCTGTGATGCCGGCACCCTGAACTTTGCCAAGATTAAAGGCAATCATACCGCAATGAAATCCGGCATGTTGGCGGCCGAAGTGGTAGCCCAGGCCTTATTGAGCGGCGATAACGGTGGTCAGGATCTGACCGGCTTTGTCAATGCTTTTGAAAACAGCTGGTTGTACGATGAACTGTACCGCTCGCGTAATTTCGGCCCGGCGATCCATAAGTTCGGCACCTTCTGGGGCGGCGCCTTTAATACTTTGGATCAAAACTGGTTTGGTGGTCGCTTACCGCTGACCTTAAAAGACGAACAACACGATTATGCCCAGCTAAAACCGGCTGCCAGTTGCAGCCCTATTGTTTATCCGAAGCCGGATAATCAAATCAGTTTCGATCGCTTAAGCTCGGTTTACCTGTCGAATACCAACCATGAAGAAGAACAACCCTGCCATCTGAAGCTGAAAGATGCCAGCATTCCGATCCAGGTGAACCTGGCTAAGTATGCAGAGCCGGCGCAGCGCTACTGTCCGGCTGGCGTGTATGAGATAGTTGAAGAGCAGGATAAAGGGCCGCGACTGCAGATCAATGCGCAGAACTGCATTCACTGTAAAACCTGTGATATTAAAGATCCGAGCCAGAATATTACCTGGGTGACACCAGAGGGCGGCGGCGGTCCTAACTATCCGAATATGTAAACTACCCCGATAGCTAAGTTCAGCACGGGCGCCAGCAGGCGCCCGTTTTATTTTATACCTGCTCAGTCTGTTGCCGGGTCAGACGCTCACTGATATCGGCGCTGGCAATAGCGCTAAAGGCACCCGACTGTAACATTTGCGCAACTTCGCGCTGCAGCCAATCACCGGCATTCAGAGCTTTAGCCTGCGGCCTCAGCATTAACCAACCCGCCTTGCCCTGGCTTTTCACCTGATACAGGGCTTTATCGGCCAGCGCCAGCGCCTGGGTCCAACTCCAGCCACTATTATCCGGTAACGGGTACTGCACCGCCCCCACTGAGCAACTAAGCTTAAACGGCAATTCCGAGGCAATGACCCAGGGTTCATCGGCCACTGCCTGCAGCAAGCGGTTTAAAAAGGCGATGGGGTCGTCCTGCTGCTCCTGAATAATTAAAAACTCCTCACCGCCCCAGCGGATCAGATGATCTGATTGCCTCAGCAGACGTTTTAGCAGCGCCGCCATTTGTCGCAGTACCGCATCACCGGCCTGATGCCCCAGCAGATCATTAACCTTTTTAAAATTGTCCAAATCCAGCAATACACACAACAGCGGCTTCTGCTGGCGGCGGGCGCGTGCCAGTATCGCCTCCTGTGTTTGCTGTAAATAGTGCCGGTTATGCAAACCGGTGAGTGCATCGGTAACACTGAGCAGCTGTAAGCGCTGATTAAGCAGTTCCAACTGCTGGTTGGCGTTATTCAGCTCCCGGGTCCGTTCGCTGACCATCAGCTCCAGTTTAGACTGCTGTCTGGCCAGATGATTTAAACGGTAGCGATGTAATACAAATAATCCACTTAGTAACAACAGCAGTAACAGGGCATAAAACCAGTATTGCTCGTACCAGTGCGCCTGAATACTCACAGGTTGACGAACCACCTTACTCCACTCGCCCTCACCGCGAAACCGCGCCTGAACTTCAAATATCAGCTCACCCGGCGGTAGGTTGGTATAAAAGGCCTGGCGTCGATCACTGACCTCTGTCCAATCCTGTTCATAACCGAGTAAGCGGTAGCGGAAAATCAGGGTTCGCGGCCGGTAATAGGCCGGCGCAGTAAACTGGATTTCCAGATCGCGCTGGGCTGCGCCCAGCTTGATTGTCTGCCCTGAGGGGTAATACAGCTGCTCGGCGAGCAGTTGCTCAATCAGTACCTCAGGTACCGGACGTTGCTCCGTCAGTGCATCCAGTTCAATGGCCACCAGCCCGTTCAGACTGGGCAGATAGATCCGCCGCCGCCATTTGGCGCCTTTGCTGTTACCGGCACCATTACAACAACGTAAGCCGTCGACCCCGGCCTCAGGACCAATATCATCAATAATAATGCTGGCGACGAGCTCACCGCCGGTCAGCAGTTCTGAGGCCAGGCGATAGACGCCATTAAAGTTTGAAATCACTAAGCCTTTATCGGTTTCGGCCAGATAAATCACATCCGCATTAGGCAGACCTTGCTGTGGCAGGATCTTCTGCCAGCCGCCCCGCGGGTCCTCGATGGCAAAGCCGTGCTGCAAGGTTCCCAGCACGATCCGGCCGTCATTCAGTTCTGTGATATAGCTGATATAAATATCGCTAAGCAACGGATCCTCGATGGCAGTCAATTGCTTACCATCCCAGACATAGGCACCGCGTGGCGTCCCCAGCCACAGCCGGTCCTGACTGTCGCGCAGGATCACCCGAAACCGCCCCAGTGGCAGTCCAAGCTGCTCGGTCATTAATTCGGGTTCATCACTGCCCGGTAGCAGCCGGTACAGGCCATCAAAACTGGCGATCCAGATACTGCCGTCATTACGCTCTACGATACCGTTGATTTGAATATGATCCAGCGCCGGATAACGCTGTACCTGCTGGTAATCGGCACTGATACGGTTTAAGCCGCGGCGGGTGCCGGCCCACAAGGTGCCGTCCGCCTGTCGGTACAGTGAGTATACTACCGGGTGCGATAGCCGCTCTGGGGCAATTTTGCGCTGAAACCGCTGGCCATCAAAGCCAGCCAGGCCACCATTGTGGCCGACCAATAACTCATGCTCTGTGGGCCAGAGCGCCCAGACATAGGGATCTGAGCTGGCAGGATCAACCTGATAGTTAGTTGTAGCATCCGAGCGAAAGCGCAGCAAGCCATGCGTTTTGCTACCAAACCACAACAAACCGTCCCGGCTTTGGTAGGCACTAACCAGCCAACCAATATTCGGCAGTTGCCGTAAATCAGTACGGGAAATGAGCTGATCACCATGGAACTGCAGCAGTTCATGATAGGTTGCCACCCACAGTTGTTGTTGCTGCCGGAACAATAGCAACACCTCGTCCTGTACCTGATGTTGTGTCAGACTTACCTTACCATCAGCATAGCGCCACAAGCCTTGAGGGGTGGCGAGCAGAATGCCGTCACCATCAGCCAGCATCCGGGTAACTAACCAACCTGGCTCAGGGTGCTGATAACGCTCCTGCCAGCCCTGCTCAGTCCAAAGCGCCAGATAGCCCGGGCCAGCTATCCATAACTGCTCACCGTCAACCAACAAACTGGAAACTGGCCGCGGTGGCACGGCCAGTACACTCAGCTGCCCCTGTTCCAACAACAGTAGTTGCTCGGCGGCAATAAAGACCCGGCCAGAGGCTGTTTCGGCCATAGCCTCGACACTGCCAACACTTTGGCCATTTAGGGTGAGTTCGGCAAACTGCTGCTGACGATAACGGATAAGTTTATCAGAGCTGCCAATCAGTAAGTCACCGCCAGCAGTGGTGTGCAGGGTGCGTAATAACGGATTGCGAAACAGCGGTGAATGGCTGGCATTAAATACCTGAAAACGGTTGCCATCAAAGCGGGCCAGCCCGCCTTCGGTTGCCAGCCACATATAGCCTTGCTGATCCTGGGTAATAGCCACGACCGACACCTGTGGCAGGCCATGTTCTGTATTCCAGATCCGCTGGTGTAGCTGAGAAAACGGTTTAACCTCGGTTCCGGCCTGTGCTGTCGAGCCGGCAAGCCATAACATCATGCCTGATAGCAACACCAAGAGTAGTTTCTGCCATAACTGCATCGCACAGACTCCGGATTTAGGGCAAGGCGCCGCCGCGGGCCGCAATATAGAGTTGATACCAGTGGAGCCGACTCAGGTCAAGCTGTTCTGCGCGCACCGCCGCAGCTAAGCGCGCCGGCTGACTGGTACCCAGCACCGGCTGGATCCTGGCCGGATGCCGTAACAGCCACGCCAGCACTATCGCTTCCGGCGTACTCTGATACTCCGCGGCCAACTTAGCCACTAGCTGACGCGTCGCCTGCTCAGCCGCGGTTTCATCGGCGCGGGCACTAAAATAGCGACCTTGAGCCAGGCTGCCCCAACTTTGCAGTTGAATTTGCTCGCGCTGGCAATATTCGACGGTACCATAACCAAAATGACAGCCCGCGCCCTCCGGCATGCCGGTCAGCAGGCTTTCCTCCAGCCAGTGATGACGATACAGACTCATCTCCAGCTGATTAACCACTAATGGTACCGTCAGGCTGCGTTGTAGCAGCTGCAGCTGCGGCCAGCCCATATTCGACACACCAAAGTGACGCACCTTACCTTGCTGTTGTAACTGCTCAAAAGCGGCAGCAATCTCGTCAGGCTCCATAAGCGGATCCGGCCGGTGCAACAGTAACAGATCGAGATAGTCAGTATTTAGTCGTTCAAGACTTTGCTCCACCGCGGCCAGAATAGCGATTTTACTCAGATCGTAATGGCCGGGCTGATGCGCATTGCCAAGTTTAATACCGCATTTTGACTGCAGTAATAAATGCTGTCGCTGCGCCGGAAAGGCTTGCAGATACCGGCCAAATACCGCTTCCGCTTTGCCAAAGGTGTAAATATCAGCGTGGTCAAATAGGTTAATACCGCAGTCAAGCGCCGCTTCAATCAGTGCAAAGGCTTGCTGTTCGTCTTGCTGTGTTAGCGGGGTGGTATTCCAGCCACCGCCGAGCGCCATACAGCCCAGTACCAGGCGGCTGGCGCCAGGCAGGGTGTGATTAATTGGTAATGTCATGCCAGTTCCCTGTTAGTTGCGCGTATTTTAGCCATAACCTGACCGATAACCCAAGCGCTATTCGCAGCGCAGCGGCAAAACCTTGCTCTGCCGGGCGCCGCCCCTTACACTGTGCACCTTGCCAATCTATTAAGCCAATACCGAGAGCTATGTCTGAGCAGAGTCTTACCCGATTAAATAAATTTATCAGTGATACCGGTTATTGTTCACGGCGCGAGGCCGATGCCCTGATTGCCGCCGGCAAAGTCAGCGTCAATGACCAGATCGCAGGCATGGGGGTCAAGGTCTCGGCAACGGACAAGGTACTGGTTGAGGGTAAACCGCTAAAAGCTAAACCGCAGCGCGTCTATATTGCCTATCACAAGCCGGTAGGCATAACCTGCACCACCGAGCGTAAAGTCGCCGGTAATATTGTCGATGCCTTAAAATATCCGGAGCGGATTTTCCCGATTGGCCGGCTGGATAAACCCTCTGAAGGCCTGATTTTTCTTACCAACGACGGCGATATCGTCAATAAAATTCTGCGCGCCGGTAATGCACACGAAAAAGAGTACGTGGTCACGGTAAATAAACCTATTACTGAGCAATTTATTAAACGCATGAGCCAGGGCGTGCCCATTCTGGATACTGTTACCCTGCCCTGTAAAGTCAGGCAGGTGTCGCGTAATACCTTTAATATTATTCTGACTCAGGGCTTAAACCGGCAGATCCGGCGCATGGCTGAATTTCTCGGTTACGAAGTGGTTAAGCTAAAACGCACCCGTATTATGCACGTACGGCTGGCAGAGTTAAAAACCGGCCAGTGGCGCTTACTGGATAAATATGAGATTGCCGAGCTGGAGCAACTACTGCAGAACTCCAGCAAAACCGTGCAAATTGCGCGTAATGAAGACGGTTTTGACGAATAGGTGTAGCTACTGCGGGCCACGGCTGCACGGCCCACTACCAACAAAAGTGTCGGTGCCTGTCCAAGCTGTTATCCTTTCAAGCCTGCGCATCTCTCTTCCACGGTAACTCCCCCCGTTCAGTGATACACTTACTTTGTATTGGAACAAAGCGAGAAGTCATGCTCGCCAAAATGGCGAGCAATATGCTGCAAGTCGAACCGAAAAGCGAGGTTCTGCTTGCACTTGTCACATATCACTTGCTGTCGGATAAGTACATTTTTCCATCTTTAACCACAAACATTCCGCTTTTTGTACCAATGTATAAAGTGACAGCGTGAATATTACTTTGCAAAAGATGGAATTCGTTCGGATACGGTTGCAGGTGGGTTGCCACCATTGCTGCAACATCAGGCGCCTTGGGGCCTAAATTTAGACAACCTTTGGTTGAGCTTTGTGCCGAGTCTAGAGCAATTACCCCGTCAACGACAGGTGCTTTAAAATGGCGGCCAATAATAACCTCTTTCCCCTTCGAACCTATAAGATAAAAATATTGTTGTTCTTCACCAACTAAATACCCCTCATACTTTATTCCGGGGCACTGATTTTCTTTAAGAAATTTTTTTATTGCCTTGTGCTCAGGCCTTTTTTTCAAATTTAACTTCATGTTTTTCTGAATAGCATCGGTAAGCATTGCCCCCCAAACCTGAGCTTCCTCTAACTCGTCTGCATGAGCATAACCACTGCTTAAAGCAGTAAATGACAATAAATAAACCGCAAGTAATTTATGCACTGATTTCTCCCTTTTTGTTAGTTCTGGCTCTTTG
>NZ_AHTH01000061.1 GCF_000245735.1 Alishewanella jeotgali KCTC 22429 | reverse complement strand
AACCCGAAGTAGCCTTTCCAACCCAGCATATAGCGACGTAACCCAGCAATGACTTCACTTAGGCTGCGCCCTGTCTGTCGGCGTGTTAACTGCTTTACCCGTGTTTTGAAAACGCATCAGTGCCGCTTCAGATACCGCGCGTTTAACCTCGCCTCTTCGGGTTCGCCACAGGCTGTACCCTAAGAATTTTCGGCCAAACACGCTGCCTACCGCACTTTTGCTTTCATTCACTTGCAAACGCAGTTTCGCATAAAGCCTGCGCAGCCACGCCATCACCCGCTCTCCCGCTTTCTGACTGCGGACATACACATTGCAGTCGTCTGCATAACGGGCGAACCGATAGCCGCGTTGCTCTAAGGCTTTATCAACCTCATCCAGTAGCACATTCGCCAACAACGGCGAGAGCGGTCCACCTTGTGGTGTGCCTTCTTGGCGCGTTATCACCACGCCATTAGCCATGATGCCGGCGTTCAGATAAGCCCGGATAAGATGCAGTACGCTTTTATCGTCCAGCCGTTTGCTCAGTCGGTCCATCAGAATGTCATGGTTCACCCGGTCAAAGAACTTCGACAAGTCAACATCAACGACTATCTGGTAGCCTTCCTGCACATAACGTTGCGCGGCTAATACCGCGCTCTGGGCCCGTCTGCCAGGTCTGAAGCCATAACTGTGCTCACTGAACTGTGGGTCCAGTTTCGGTTGCAGTACCTGAAGTAACGCTTGTTGGATGAGTCGGTCCGTCACCGTTGGGACACCCAGCTCGCGCTCGGTGCCATCACTCTTCGGGATACCGACCCGGCGTACCGGTTGTGGACGATAACTGCCGTTTAGCAGCTGCGCTTTGATAGCCGGCCACTGCACCTTAAGGTGCTCTGCCGTCTGTGCTATCGTCAGACCATCTACTCCGGCGCTACCTTTGTTCGCTTTAATGCGTTGCCACGCTAAGCGCATGTTCTCCCTCGCAAGCGCCTGCTCAAGCAAGCTTTGCCCTGTGTGTTTGAACTGTTGTTGCGGGAATACCGTTTCATCACGGGTAGGCATCAACAAGGCTTCACCTTGCTTTTGCTTACCTCGCTCCAACTCTTTGGACATCTGATGCATGACGTTATTCATCAACAACGCGTTTCACACTCCTTCTCGTTCGGCCCTTCGTGTTATCCACTACTACGGCCTCTGCTGACTTCTCGCTCCGTATCACTACGTCGCCCTTTCAGGCATGAGGCGAGATCTCCCCAGGTAAGAACGCATTCCTTCACTGCACAACCGCCGGATTTACGTCACAAGCTTTGGCTACAAGAGCTTCGCAGAATTATGCCTGCTCGCCCTGCTCAGTCACGCCTCATATCCGATTCTTGTTCATCGGCTCGCAGTTTCGCTCCACGCTTCCTCCCCACAGTCCGTCGCCGTTCTGCAGTTGCGCTTCACTTCATTCGCTGTAGCCAGCTTATGGGAGGACTTGCACCTCCAAGAATGCGCCCATGCT
>NZ_AHTH01000062.1 GCF_000245735.1 Alishewanella jeotgali KCTC 22429 | reverse complement strand
CAGGCCAGCATTTTGCTTTCAGCTTCCTTCAGATCCTACCTCACGATAGGCACCCTTGCCGTTCAGCTAACACTTCCCCTTGCCGGGTGTGTAGAGGACTTTCACCTCCAAGTCACCTGCTAACCACCACAGTCAGCAGATAGCGCCGGTCAAGGCGCTGCGCGCCATGCCCGGCGCACCAAAATAAAGCCCCGCATTGCGGGGCTTAGTTACGACAAGCAGCGCTGAAAAGGCGCCAGCGTTATTCGCCTAAACGCGCCTTGATAATATTAACCAGCGGATTGTCAGCAAAGCCATTCGCGGTTGCCCAGGCCTCATAATTGGCATCAGCCAACACCTTTGCCGGCATTTGTTTGACAATAAAGGTACCGGTATCCAGGGCATCGCGGCGGATCGCCAGTTGTAACAAACTTTCGTTATTGCAACGCACACCACTGTAGATATTACGCAGATTTAACTTATTATCTGCCAGTACCTTGCGTACCTGATTACGATTATCTTCGGCTACAAAGCCACAAAGCGAGGCGGAAATTGCATCATTGGCCAGAGCACTGGTACTGCACAGTAAAGCCGTGGCGATAAGCATTTTTTTCATATTATGTCCTGTTGGGTTATGACACCAAGTTGAATATAACGCCATTATAGGTTATTGCCAGTATTGGCGGCATAATTATCCCCGACATTTGAGCTAAGTGATTGAATAACAATCAAAGCTGTTTCAATAATCTGGCCGGGTTACCGCCAACAACAGCTCGGGCCGGTACGTCTTTTACCACTACCGCACCGGCGGCAATCACTGCCCCCTCACCAATACTCACGCCGGGACAAAGGATGGCACCACCACCAATCCAGACATCGTTAGCAATCTGTACCGGCAGTGCCTGCTCCACACCACTGCGCCTGGTTGCAGCATCGAGCGGATGATTAACGGTATAGATCTGTGCCGCAGGGCCAACAAACACATGATGGCCAAAGGTGACTGGCGCAACATCCAGGATGGTACAGTTAAAATTCAAAAAAACATGATCGCCAAAAGAAATGTGTTTGCCGTAATCACAGTAAAATGGCGGTTCAATAAACACCTGCTCGCCGACTGTCGCAAATAACGCCTGTTGCAAACGACGGCGAACATTATGCTGCTCGGGTTGGGTTTTATTAAACTGCTGCGTCAACTTTCGCGCCTCAAGCCGCAGCTCGCGCAAGTTTTTGTCCAGCGGATCATACCAGGCACCGCTTAGCATTTTTTGATATTCAGTCATCTTGGCAATAGTTCAGATTTATCAGGAGCATCAGCTAATGGTACCTCAGAACAGCACTAAATTGCGGAAGTTTTACCTACCAGCAAAGGCTGCAGCTGCTGTCAGGATAGTGCGAGGGCGAAAAAAAGCCCCGGCACAAGGACCGGGGCAAAGTTCAGCTTTGGTTGAAATATTCGCTTAGCGGGCGTTGGTACTTTCGAAGATCTTATCCGCCGATGCCGCCACAAAACCGGTATACAGCAAGCCATTCGCCAAGGGGTAACGACGGGCAAACTCATAGAAACAGCTTGGAATGGTCGCCTCGGTATCGCTGAACTTAACGGTAACTAAATCCGCCAGCGTCGACGACTGTTCCAGATACACCTGTGGCGTACCTTTGATCTCGCCACCTGACGTATTCAGCAGGAAGCCGGCATCTTTCAGTGCCTGATTCACCTGCTCAAGGCTATCGAAGTTCTGCAGATCATTGACGCTTACCGTAAAGTGATTGGCGCGATAACCCCAGGCGGCAACCCAGGCAGCATATTCACTTTCTGCCAGCAGTTTTTCATAGGTCGCCTGGCTGACTTGCCAGTGGGTACCTGAGTACAGGAAATTATCTGCCGTGACCGCTTGCTCAGGGATCTGCGCCACTAACTGCTCAATGGTGGCTTTTAACTCAGCTGAACATTTTTCCAGCAGCAATTCGGAGATAAACACCTTGGGTAAGGTGCGATCGGCGTGCTCAAAATGCTTGGCGTAGAGTTTCTTTGCTTCAAAGTGATACTCACCACACTCTTCATAACCCAGTGCCAGGAAGTGGGCAGCCAGCTTGTCTAAAGATACTTTAGGCAGGTTAAAGGTGCGCAGCGCGATATGATCGTTAATCACATCATCTTGCTGCGAAGAACCCAGTAGTTGGTGCACTTTTTTGGCCGACGGGGTGACGCTCAGGTAGTCTTGCCATAAGTTATCGAATAACGCTTTTACATCAGTATGCATAGCAACTCCGCTTCGGGTTCAGTAGTTCAATATAATCAGCTGTAGTAGTGTAATGTACTGGCCGCGTTTAACGCTGATCCAGATTAATAAAACGGGCGAAATCGCCGCTTTCCAACTGCAAGACCTCAGCCATAGCCGGGCTTAGCAGCAAGAGTTGTTGCTCCGGGCAGTAATGCGCGCCTTTACCAAAGCTGGCCCGGAAATGCCGCACTGCAGTATTGGCAATTGCCAGAGTCGACTCACCCTGCACCTCTTGCACCTTAACCGCGACTTTGCGGCTTTGCGCCACAGAGCGGATATCGGTTAGCTGAGCTTCTACAGTGGGGCCGGCGTCAAATAAATCCACATAGCCGCGATGGCGGAAGCCCTCGGCTTCCAGCATTTTTAACGCTGGCTTGGTATTTTCATGCACCAAACCGATCACCTGCTGTGCTTGTTGCGGTAACAGATCAACATAGATCGGGTGCCGCGGCATCAGCTCAGCGATAAAAGACTTTTTCCCCACACCAATCAACTTGTCAGCGGTGGGAAAATCAATGGTTAAAAACAGCTTTTGTAACCAGTTCCAGAACGGCGGTATCCCGTTTTCATCGGCCGCACCACGCATTTCAGCAATCACCTTGCTGGCAAAACGTGTCGGATGCTCTGCCATAAACAGAAAACGTACTTTCGATAAAAAGCGACCGGCATGGTTACGACGATAGCTTTCGCGC
Source organism: Alishewanella jeotgali KCTC 22429 (assembly GCF_000245735.1). Classification (GTDB taxonomy): domain Bacteria; phylum Pseudomonadota; class Gammaproteobacteria; order Enterobacterales; family Alteromonadaceae; genus Alishewanella; species Alishewanella jeotgali. The sequence goes on along the minus strand of NZ_AHTH01000062.1, from coordinate 25,986 downwards.
AGGAACAAGGTACAAATTTCTGACGCGCCGGTGTAATCATTACATAGCGTTAAGGTTTTCAGCTGGTTAAGGACATTTAGTTCGGCGCTATGATGAATAATGGTATTTTGCTGAAAGTGATAAAGCGGCGTATGTAAGCCAACCGCCGCTTCGATGCCGGTAGTGCCGACGATATCACCGCTACTGGTGTCTTCCAGCACAAACAAATAGCCCTGATCGCCCGGCTGATTAACCTGTGCCGCAAAGCTATGTTCAGCATGGGCAATTTTTTGCCCCAGCCGCTCATCATGATCAGGTAACGAGGTAAAACCCGGGCCGGATTCAATGGCAATGCGTTTTAACGCAGGAAAATCGGCAGCGGTAATAGGCCTGATCACTAACATTTAAAGGCGCCCTGAGAATAGCAACGGTCAATGCCGTCCGGATGCCGGCTATTATAGTTGGCAAAAAAATCAGATTGCAGTGGCATTTTTTGCAGTTTAATCGATAATAAATGCATTCTGACAAGGCGTTTTGACATTATGCTAAATAAAGAAGATGAAAAATTACTGGCGCTGTTACAGCGTGATGCCCGGGCCAGTATTTCGGATCTGGCGCGTGCGCTGCAGCTATCCCGCACCACAGTACAAAACCGGCTACAGAAGCTGCAGGATAACGGCATCATTAAAGGCTTTACCGTTGAATTGGGGGAAAGTTACCTCAGCAACCTGGTATCGGCGCACGTCAGCATTAAGGTCAAACAAAAACTCACCGCCCGTACTAATGTCGAGCTACGGCAAATGCCACAAATTGCCGCCCTTTATGCGATCAGCGGCGAGTATGACTTGATTGCCATAGTCCAGGCGCAAACAACGGAGCAGCTTAGTCACCTGCTGGATGATATTGGTAATCTGGAAGGTGTGGAACGCACCACCTCCTCGGTGATCCTGGAAACCAAGTTCCACCGCTAATCAGGCACTTATCCACAGCACTTTTCTATCCACAGCACTCCGGTACCGGTCTGACCAGCTGTTTTAGTGTTTTTGATCAAGACGTTGTAACCTAAGGTACGCTATGCTGCGGTTGTAGCAGCGCTTCAGCCAGTTATGACAAAGGATCCTGATGACGATAGACTTGACGATAACGCTGGTTTTACTGGCCGCCGCCATGCTGGGCTTTACTCTCAATAAACCGCGTAGTGATGTTATTGCTTTACTGCTGATGCTGTTGTTTCCGCTCACCGGAGTCCTGACCTTATCGCAAAGTCTGGCCGGTTTTAGCGAGCCGGCCGTGCTTTTGATCGCGCTATTGTTCGTCATTGGTGAGGCCCTGGTGCGAACCGGTGTGGTTTATCGCCTTGGAGATTACCTGGTAAAACACGCCGGCAACAGTGAAAACCGGTTGCTGGTGCTATTAATGTTAGCCGTTGCCACTCTGAGTGCAGTAATGAGTTCAACCGGTGTAGTGGCGATTTTTATTCCGGTGGTACTGAGTATTGCCGCTAAGCTCAAGCTATCCCCCGCACCGCTATTAATGCCATTAGCATTTTCAGCCCTGATAGGCGGCATGCTGACGCTGGTAGCAACCCCACCCAATATGGTTGTGAACGCTGAATTACAGCGCGCCGGTGAGGCCGGATTCAGCTTTTTTGCTTTCGCGCCAATAGGCCTGATAGTTTTAATTCTGGGCATTGGCTATATGCTGTTAGCCAAAAGATTTCTAAGTCCCGCAGTGGGTCAAAACACCGGACAAGATAGTATCTCATTGAGTGGTTTGGCCGAACAGTACCGGCTGACCAGCCGCGAGTTCCGGCTACAGGTGCAGCCTCATTCGCCGCTGGTTAATCAACCTCTGAATACCCTTGGCTTACGCTCCGAGTACGGGATCAATGTGGTCGCAGTCGAACGTCCGGCGCGGTTACGCAGTTTATTATTGGTCGCCAACTCACAAACAGTGATACAAGCCGGTGATGTGCTGCTGGTCGATCTGGCCGCTGCCAGTGCCAGCGTACTTGAAGCCTCGGCCATTCTGGGGCTCAGCCCACAGCCATTGCACCACTCCTACTATAGCTTGCATGCACACCAGTTAGGTCTGGTCGAAGTTGCCTTGCCACCGGATTCGGCATTGGCCGGTAAAAGCATTCAACAAATCGGTTTTCGCAGCCGCTATCGGCTGAATATTGTCGGTATTAAACGCAAAGGCGAAGCCCTGCTAAATGTGTTACCTGATGAGGTACTGCAACAACAAGATACGCTGTTACTAGCTGGCAGTTGGTCAGAGATCCGCCGTTTACAGCAGCATAGACGCGATCTGTTGCTGCTAAGCTTACCAGCAGAGAGTAATGAAGCAACACCCGCCGCGGACAGAGCGCCCTACGCAATCGGCTCGGTATTGCTGATGATCGCGCTGATGGTGTCCGGTATAGTGCCAACGGTGTTGGCGGCATTGATCACAGCATTAGTACTTGGCGCCTGCCGCTGTATTGACCTGAATAATGCCTACAAGGCAGTGCATTGGCCAAGTTTATTACTGATTGTTGGGATGTTGCCATTTGCTCAGGCACTGCAGCAAACCGGCGGCATTGATCTCGCTGTAAGCGGGGTATTACAACTAGCCGGCAATCAGGCCCCTCTGTTAATGCTGGCCTGCGTATTTATCATTACCATGTTATTTAGCCTGGTGATATCCAATACGGCGACAGCCGTACTGATGGCGCCGGTCGCGCTGAGTCTGGCCAGTGCCCTCAATGCCTCACCCTATCCTTTTGCGATGATGGTGGCATTAGGCGCATCTACCGCCTTTATGACCCCCATTGCTTCACCAGTCAATCTGCTGGTGATGGGCCCCGGCCAGTACCGCTTTATCGACTTTTTGAAAATTGGCAGCCCCTTTACCTTATTGGTACTGATGGTCAGTCTGTTACTGGTACCGCTGTTTTTTCCACTTTAAGCGCTATGCTGCTCTGGATCTGGTTATAGCCTGATGCTATGCCTTATAACAAATTAGCTTAATGAAATGCCTTGTCGCAAAAAATTGGCATATTAAACTGGCTGCAGTTTCTTATTTTGGAGAATTGCAGATGCGTAAGTTGATCCTTGTTGCCGGCTTACTGGCGTCCAGCCTGTCGGTGGCGTCAGCCAAAGAATTATTAAATAGTAGTTACGATATTTCCCGCGAATTATTTGCCGAAATTAACCCGCTGTTTGTTGCACACTGGCAGGCAAAAACCGGCGAGACCCTGACCATCAACCAATCGCATGGCGGCTCTTCCCGTCAGGCGCAGGCCATTATTCAGGGCTTACGTGCTGATGTGGTGACCTTTAATCAAAGTTCGGATATTGATGTGCTGCATCAACGCGGCAACCTGCTACCTGCCAACTGGCGCGAGCGGTTACCCAATAATGCCTCCCCTTACTACTCCACCATGGCATTTTTAGTACGCAAAGGTAACCCGAAAAACATTCAGGACTGGGCCGATCTGACCCAGGGCGACGTGAGCCTGGTATTCCCTAACCCGAAAACCTCAGGTAACGCCCGTTATACGTATCTGGCAGCCTATGGTGCGGCTAAGCAGCGCCTTGGTGATGACGCAGCGCGTAACTGGATGGTTGATTTCCTGCGCCGTGTCGTCGTATTTGATACCGGCGGTCGTGGCGCTACCACCTCCTTTATCGAGCGCCAACTGGGTGATGTATTGATTACCTTTGAATCGGAAGTGAACAATATTATCGCCCAGTACCCGGACCTGGAGTTACAACGGGTGGTTCCGGCAACGAATGTGCTGGCCGAGTTTCCGGTTGCCTGGGTAGATCGCAACGTCACACGTAACGGCACCGCCGAACAAGCCAAAGCCTATCTGGAATTTCTGTACACCGCAGAAGCGCAGCAGCTGCTGGCCAACTTCTTCTACCGTGTCCATCATCCGGAGGTGATCGCTGCAAATGCTGATAAGTTTCCGCAGACCAACCTCTTTACCGTAGAGCAGGTATTTGGCGATTGGGAAAAAGTGCATACTGACCACTTTGCCAACAACGCTGAGCTGGATAAGTTACTGGCAGAAGGACGCCGGAGTCGATGAGCGCCCTGCCTTTTCGGGCACTGCGCAGTAAAAGCGTACTGCCCGGCTTTACCATCAGCCTGGGCAGTAGCTTGTTTTTTATTGGCCTGGTTATTCTGCTGCCGCTCACGGGTCTGGTGATGCAGGTAGCAGAGCTCAGTCTGGCCGATTACTGGGCCATTATCAGTGATCCCCGGGTGGTGGCGTCATACAAGGTCACACTGTCCGCCGCCCTGGTCGCCAGTATTTTTAACCTGTTCTTTGGCCTGCTGATGGCATGGATCCTAACCCGCTATCGTTTTCCGGGCCGCTTGTTGCTAGACGGCCTGATGGATCTGCCGTTTGCTCTGCCCACGGCGGTTGCCGGCCTGACGCTGGCGGCACTCTATGCCACCCAGGGCTGGTTTGGCCAATATCTGGCACTATGGGACATTAAAGTTTCCTATACCTGGCTTGGGATAGTGGTAGCAATGATTTTCACCAGTGTGCCCTTTGTGGTGCGCACCGTGCAGCCGGTACTGGAAGAATTTGGTCCGGAATACGAAGAGGCGTCGGCTACCCTGGGTGCCAGCCCGTTACAAACCTTTTGGCGGGTGATCATGCCGGAGATCAAACCGGCATTACTGATGGGGACAGCCTTGTCTTTTACCCGTAGCCTGGGGGAATTTGGCGCGGTGATTTTTATCGCCGGTAACCTGCCCTGGCAAACCGAAGTCACCTCACTGATGATCTTTATCCGGCTGCAGGAGTTTGATTATGCCGCCGCTGCCGCCATCGCCAGTGTGGTATTGCTGGCATCGCTGGTGCTGCTATTTGTGATTAACGGCATCCAGCAGCGTTATCAGCATATCAGTGGAGCTTTGAAATGACGTCTAAGCTTGGTGCTTCACCATTATTACGCAGGGTGCTGATCGGCACAGGCGTAGGCTTAAGTGTGCTGTTATTGCTAACGCCGCTGCTATTAATCTTTATTGCTGCCTTTTCGGCCGGCATAGGTGGCGTGATCAGCAATTTACGCGATGCGGATATGCTGCATGCCATTGGCCTGACGTTACTGGTTGCCGGTCTGACCGTGCCGATCAATCTGGTATTTGGTACCCTGATTGCCTGGTGCGTCACCCGCTTTACCTTCCCCGGACGTCGGCTGCTGCTGACGCTGATTGATATCCCTTTCGCCGTCTCGCCGGTGGTGGCGGGCTTGCTTTACCTGTTGTTATACGGCAGCAACGGACCTTTTGCGACCTGGCTGGATGCCGCTGATGTACAGTTAATGTTTGCCTGGCCGGGCCTGGTGATGGTTACGGTCTTTGTGTCCTGCCCCTTTGTGGTAAAAGAACTGGTACCACTGATGTCGACCCTCGGCACCGAGCAGGAAGAAGCGGCAGTATTACTGGGCGCCAGCGGTTGGCAGGTATTCTGGCATATTACCTTTCCCAATATCCGCTGGGCCCTGCTGTATGGGGTGATTCTGACAAACGCCCGGGCGGTTGGCGAGTTTGGTGCGGTGTCGGTGGTATCCGGCACGATTCGCGGCCAAACTAATACCCTGCCATTGCATATCGAACTACTGCAGCAGGACTACAATGCCACCGGCGCCTTTATCGCTGCCGCTCTGCTCACCCTGATGGCGATTGCCACTTTAGTCGTCAAAGCCATTTTGCAATGGCGGCTCCAGCGCGATCATTAATGCCCAAGCTGGTCAGACCGGTACCATTTTTAAGCAGGAAGTGCTGTGGATAAATGCCAGACTGGTTAAATCTGTACCGGAGTGCTGTGGATAACTAGCGATACAGGGTTACGGTGGCGGGTCTGGTCCGCTGCCATAAGTCCGGTTGCGCCTGCAGGTGGTCAATCACCGCCTGTGCTGCCGTTTTGCAATCCACACCGGGTTCACCGCACGGCAACTGCGTCAGCCCCTGATACACCGGGGTAAAGGCTGGCTGGCCACGGCTATCCAGGCTAGCGGTGACCCGCTCGACCACAAAGGCTTTCGGCTGACCGTTCAGCAAAATAATATCACGTCTGTCTGTCTGCTCCGCCTGGGCTTGCTGTAATTGCTGCCAGCCATCATTACCGTTGGCCAGATAATTGGTGGTGACCAGCCGGTACTCGCGCTGTGGATCCAATGCCTGCCAGCTTTGCTCCTGCCAAACCTCCACCGCTACGCTGGCGCTGTAATCATCCTCCTGCCGGGCTACATAGCGCAGGCCACTGCCATAAGGAAATTTACCGGCATGGGCGCCGGGCGGTAGCGTGGCACTGATGGTTTGCTGCAACAGCGCTAACAAATCCGCCCCCGAGACAGTTAGCACGCTCAGCGGTGTATCAAAGGGTAATACTTCAAGCCGGATATGCCCTTCATAAATCGTGCCGGCCTCAAGATGACTACGGATATTGCCCGCGCCAATTAAACTGAGCTGCACCGGCCCGGCAACCAGAGCCTGCACCGCCGGGGTATTGACATAATTCAGCATGGCATCGGCAATATGCCCGGCGAGCTCAGAGCCATGCTGGTCGCTGCCACCTGTGCCCGGTAAGCGCACATGGGCAATGCTGCGCTCAGTACTGCTGATAGCGGTGCCATAGGCTTGTTGTACCGCCGGTAAATAAACCGTATCCAGTACTTCGCGCAGCAGCGGATCTTCATCGACAATGGCCGTATTGGCCAGCTGCTGTACCTGCTGTAGGGTGCGGCTTAACGCCAATCCCGTAAGCTTTGCGTCGGCACGGCGCAAGGCGGAAGGATAATAATCACGCCCGGCTAACAGGGTATTTTGTCCCTGACAAGCGGTAACCTGGCCCGCCAGGTTAAAACTTACGGTCAGAGCGCCAATCGCCTGTGCATACTGACCAGCCTGCACCACACAGGTTATGCCCTGGCCATCCGGATTGGGCACTTGCTGGGCATAAGGTGGTTGCTGCCCCAGATACCAGTGCCGGAAATCTCCCAATAACGAATGCGAATGGCCACCGACAATCACATCAATGCCATTGACCCAGGTAGCCAGATTCAGATCGCGCTGATGCCCTAAATGCGTTAGCGCGATAATATGCGGCACCCCCAGCGCCGTCAGATGATCGACGGTTTGCTGTGCCGCGGTAATTTCGGCGCTAAATTCCAGGGCGCCGGTATCCGATACCATGGTACGCATATCTTCCAGTGCCACACCAAAGATCGCCAGCAAGCGCGCCCCTTCAGCCTGCCCGACCGCAGCGATTGGCTGCCAGCGCTCGCCCTGCTGCCGGTAGAGCTGATACGGTTTAAGGTTAGTCACTCCGGCCAGTAAGGGTTCGGCCCGGATATCGACATTCGCTGCCAACAGCGGAAAATTAATTTCACTGGCAAATTGCGCCAGCTTAGGCAGACCAATATCAAATTCATGATTGCCCAGTGCCATCGCATCCAGCTGCATCCGGTTTAAAATATCGATATTGATCTGATGCTCAAACAGCTCGAAATAGGCACTGCCTTTAAAGGCATCGCCACCGTGCAAAAATAATGAGGGGGTGCCCGCCGCCTGCGCTTGTTGCTGTAACTGCCTGGCTTTCGTCAGTAACCGCGGATGGCCGCCAATAAAGGTGTAAAGCGCCTCACCCGGCGCCAATTCGACCTTGGCCGGCGAGGGATCAAATTGCGAGTGGGTATCATTAATATGGATAATCGCCAGCTGCCAGTCAGCGTCAGTACTAGCTGCAACATTGTTGGCTGCAACACGGACGGCTGCATCATGGACTGCAGCATCAGGGCCGGCAGGTCGGGTGCAGGCAGTTAGTCCAACAATTAATAATAAGCCAAACGTGAGGCGAGCAGTCAACATAGCACTACCTTTAGCAGAACAGCGGGAAGATAACCGCCCGGGCAACTGCCGGGCAGGTGTCATGCGGATTATTGTAACACAGCGGCTAACTGCTCACCGATAGCCTTGATTTGTGCCATATCACCCTGCTCGGCGCCATGCGCTTTTAGCGTACTGAGGTGCGCCGGGATTAAATGAAAGTGCAGGTGTGGTACGGTTTGCCCGGCTTCAGTACCATTAAGTTGCATCAGCACCACGCCTTTGGCAGCTAACACCTGCTGTTGTGCCGCCATCACCTTCTGCACCGCCGCTAACACTGGCTGAGCATATGCCAGCGGTAAGTCAGCCAGCGTTACCGCTGCGTACTTAGGGATCACCAGCGCATGACCGGTCGCCTGCGGCATAATATCCATAAAGGCCAGGCTGTGGTCATCTTCGTAGATCTTAAAACACGGCAAGTCGCCGCGCAGAATTTTGGCAAACACATTATCCGGGTTATAGCTCATCTCGGGCTCCATCAGCAGAAGGGATCTCGCGTAAACGGAAATTATGCCAGCAAGTCCGCTAAAGAGCAGCAATTAGTTATCTGCTGCTCTTTAGCACGTTATGCCGCTAATAACCCCAGATAACGGGCGTGAAAGCGCAAATGCTGTTCAATAAAGCTGGCAATAAAATAATAGCTATGGTCATAACCTGGCTGCAGCCGGATCTCAGCCTGCGCCCCGCTTCGCTTTGCTGCGGCAAGCAAGGTTTCCGTGCGCAGCTGCTCGGGATAGAACTGATCTGCCAATCCCTGATCCACCAATATAGGCAGATCACTGCCCTGCTGTGCCAGTAACAGAGCCGCATCATATTGCTGCCAACGGTTAGGATCCGCACCCAGATAGCCAGTCAGCGCCTTGATCCCCCAAGGGCAGGCGCTGGGATGACAGATCGGTGAAAAGGCAGAAATGCTGCGATAGCGACTGCTGTTACGCAGGCCGATCACCAGCGCCCCATGGCCGCCCATCGAATGACCACTGATTGCCCGCAGTGACGTCAGTGGCAGCTCCGCTTCCAGCAAAGCAGGTAGTTCCTGCACAATGTAGTCATACATCTGATAATGCTTAGCGTAAGGCTCCTCGGTGGCGTTGACATAAAAGCCGGCACCCAGCCCAAAGTCATAGCTACCTTGTGGATCATCCGCTACCCCTTCGCCACGTGGGCTGGTATCCGGAATCACCAGCGCCAGACCAAGCTCGGCCGCGATACGCTGGGCTCCGGCCTTACTGGCAAAGTTTTCATCGGTGCAGGTTAACCCCGATAACCAGTACAGCGCCGGTACGCGCTGACTGGCCGCCTGCGGCGGCAGATACACTGAGAACTGCATCTCGCAATGCAGTACCGCCGACTGATGTTTAAAGCGCAGTTGACGACCGTCAAAACAACGCTGTTCACTGATCTGATTCAGACTCATCTTTGCCCCAATTGACTATCAGAAGTGAATAACAGTACGGATCGACTTACCTTCATGCATCAGATCGAAGGCTTTGTTAATGTCTTCAAGCGGCATGGTATGGGTAATAAAGGTATCCAATTCAAACTCACCGTTCAGATAGCGGTCAACATAGCCCGGTAGCTCACTACGGCCTTTCACGCCACCAAAGGCCGTACCGCGCCAGACGCGGCCGGTAACCAGTTGGAATGGCCGGGTTGAAATTTCCTGGCCCGCACCGGCGACACCGATAATAATCGACTCGCCCCAGCCCTTATGACAACACTCCAGCGCCGAACGCATCACATTAACATTACCGATGCACTCAAAGGAGAAATCGACGCCGCCATCTGTCATCTCGACAATCACTTCCTGGATTGGCTTGTCATATTTCTTCGGGTTGACGACATCGGTGGCACCGAGTTTTTTCGCGATATCAAATTTATCTTCGTTAATATCAATAGCAATAATGCGGCCGGCTTTGGCCATCACTGAGGCAATCACCGCCGATAAGCCGATGCCGCCCAGACCAAAGATCGCCACCGTATCACCCGGCTTTACCTTGGCGGTATTAAATACCGCGCCCATGCCGGTGGTAACACCACAGCCGAGTAAACAGACTTTCTCTAACGGGGCTTCTTTATTAATTTTTGCCAGCGAAATTTCCGGCAATACGGTGTACTCTGAGAAGGTCGAGGTGCCCATATAGTGATAAATCGGCTTGCCGTCTTTCGAGAAACGGCTGGTGCCATCCGGCATCAAGCCCTTGCCCTGCGTGGCACGGATCGCCTGGCAGAGGTTGGTTTTACCCGATAAACAGAACTTACATTTGCCACATTCCGGGGTATACAGCGGGATCACATGGTCGCCAACAGCAACCGAGGTCACGCCCTCGCCAACCGCCTCGACAATACCGCCGCCCTCATGGCCCAGGATCACCGGAAAAATACCTTCCGGATCCTCACCCGACAACGTAAACGCATCGGTATGGCAGACACCACTGGCAACGATCCGCACCAGCACCTCGCCTTTTTGTGGCGGCATTAAATCCACTTCTTCAATCGACAAAGGTTGGCCTGGGCCCCAGGCCACAGCTGCGCGGGTTTTGATCATTTGCATCGTTAAGTCCTTGGTGTGTTTACGCGAAAGCAATACTGACACTATAGCGCAGTTAGGATTTTTTCCATATACGGCAGAATAACGCTAAAATACAAAGCAGTTTTGCATAAACGTAATAATAAAGATGAGTGAATGGCAAGGGATCAGTGAATTCGTGGCGGTGGCGGAACAGCAAAGCTTTACTAAGGCAGCACGCCAACTTGGCCTGTCGGTGGCGCAGGTTAGCCGCAATATAGCCGCGCTGGAGCAACAACTGGCGTTAAAACTGCTATACCGCTCTACCCGCAGCGTCAGCCTGACGGCAGAAGGCTTGCTGTATTTACAACATTGCCGGCATTTGGTCAGCAGTCTGGCCGAAGCCAACCGCGCCATGGCCAATCTTACGGCGTCGCCACGCGGCCTGCTAAAGGTGACGGCACCCGTATTCTACGGAGAAACCCGACTCTCCCCGCTACTCCATCGCTTTTTACAGCGTTACCCTGAACTTGAGCTGGAACTGGTGCTCACCAACGATAAGCTGGATCTGGTGCAAGGCGGCTTTGATCTGGCGCTACGGCTCGGGCAGTTAACCGACTCCAGCCTGATTGCGCGGCGACTGGCCAGCCGGCGCCAGTATCTGGTTGCCGCGCCAGCCTATCTGGCCGCCCAGGGCACGCCAGAGTCGTTAGCGGATCTGGACCAACATCAGTGCCTGATAGGTACCGTCAATATCTGGCGCTTTGCCGAACAACAGAAAACCGTATCGTATCGTCCGCGCGGCCGGCTGCAGTGTAATAGTGGTTTAGCATTAAAAGATGCCGCCCTCTGTGGCCTCGGGCTGGCGCAGCTGCCGGATTACTATATCAGTGATGAGTTGGCGAATGGCAGCCTGGTTGAAGTGTTAGGGGCGTACCGCCAGCCGGATGACGGCATCTGGGCGCTGTATCCGCAAAACCGCCATCTGTCGGCCAAGGTACGGCAGTTGGTCGACTATCTGGCTGTTGCGCTAAGCACTTAAGCTCCGGCAACTGGCAACGAGCAACTGACCAGAAAAAGTGTAAAAAATTATGTCGATCGCTGCTATTTGCCCTGCTGCAGCGTAAGATAGTCTGACACAGTAAATTAGGGATAATCCGATGTATATGACCAATATTGAAACCGTGCCCGGCAAAACTATTATTGATTGTTATGGCGTAGTGTCTGGCAGTACGGTGCGTGCCAAGCATGTTGGCCGCGATATTATGGCTGGTATTAAAAATGTGTTTGGTGGCGAGCTGCGCGGCTATACTGAGCTTCTAAACGAGTCACGTGATGAAGCGATCAAGCGCATGCAGGCGCAAGCCGCCGAGCTGGGTGCCAATGCGATCATCAATGTGCGGTTTTCTACTTCCTCCATCGCCGCTGGCGCAGCTGAAATTTACGTTTACGGCACTGCAGTGCGGGTTGGCTGACGATGCTGCCATTACTGACTTTTCTGACACTACTGCTGCTCGGCTATCTGTCCGGTCAGTGGCTGGAGCGGCGCCATTACCGCAGTATTATTGAGCGGGAACAGCAGCTACAAAACCTGCCACACAGCAACAGTCGTGACTTGCTGCTGCCGATGCAAGACATTACGCGGGTCGAATTGCTTGCCGGCAGTGTGGTGATCTCAATTGACTACTTTAAGCGCGTTGTTGCCATCCTGCGCAGCCTGGTTGGCGGCCCGGTGGCCAGCTATGAAACCCTGATTGATCGTGCCAGACGGGAAGCCATACTGCGTTTAAAACAACAATGTCCGGATGCCTGTCAACTGATTAATATCCGGATTGAAACCTCGGCTATCCATAATGCCGCTGGCAATGGTATAGGTTCGGTTGAGCTCCTGGCCTATGGCACTGCCATCTATGGTCGCGTCCAAACAGCCACTACCGCCGCCACCGCATCGGTATTAGCTGCGTCGCTGCAATCGATAACACATTAAGGCTGCCAGATGGCCTATCAGCCGCGCCTGCCCAAAACCAATGTTAACGTCAGCCGCCAGCGCCCGCTGGCGGATTTGCTGCTGATCGGCTCCGCCCTGACACTGTTGCTACTATTACTGTATTGGTTACTGGGCCTGGCGGTAGATAAAGCCATTTCCCAGCTTGATCCTAAGCTCGAATATCAATGGTTTGGGCAATGGCAGCAACACAGTGCATCATCGCCCGTGCAGCAGCAATTACAGCAACTAAGCGATCAGCTACAGCAATGCACTGCCCTGGCCTATCCGGTACGCGTCAGTTATCTTGACCAGCCACTGGTTAATGCCGGTGTTTTACCAGGTGGCAGCATGTTGGTATATCGGGGCTTACTGACGCAACTGCACACCGAGAATGCCCTGGCCTTTTTGCTGGCCCATGAGCTGGCACATCTGGAACAACGCGATCATTTACGGGGCCTGGGCCGCGGCCTGGTGCTGGCCGTGCTAAGCGCTACCCTTACCGGTAATGCGAATGCCGGCCAGATCTTTCTACCCGCCACTGAACTTGGCATGGCGCGCCACTCGCAGCAGCGGGAACTGGCCGCCGATGCCAGGGCGCTGGCGATTTTACATTGTCATTATGGTCATATCGGCGGCGCAGAGCGTTTTTTTCAAACACTGGCGGCCAGCGACAACAGCCAGCTACCGGACTGGTTTGCCAGCCACCCGGCGCTGCAGAAACGGCTCACCGCGTTACAGAGCGAGCAGCAGCGTCACGGCTACCCGGTGCAAGCTGAACAGCCGCTGCCAGAGGTGTTACAACAACTGACCACCGCAAAATCAATAAGGATAGAGTATGCCTCGCCTGACGCCCGTTAAGATTGCTATTGTCGTTAGCCTGCTGTTTCTGCTTTGGTTGGCGCTGGGTAATCACTACCGTAGTCAATCTGAAGCCCCGCCAATCAAAACTGAGCAGCAGGCGACAGGCTTTAGCGTACAAACCCGGCTCTCGCAAGCCACAGACTATCCTGCCCAACTAAAACTCCAAGGCCAACTTGCCGCCTGGCATCAGCTGGAAGTCAAAGCGCAAATCAGCGGCAAGGTTGAGCGCATTCTGGTGGAGCAAGGCGCAGCAGTCAGCCGCGGCAGCACGCTACTACAACTGAGTGATGAGGGCCGGCACAGCCGCCTGCAGCAAGCGAAGGCGCTGTTGGCGCTGCGCCAGAGCGAACTGCAAAGCGCGACAGCGTTAAAGCAACGGCAGTTTGTCTCTGAAACCGAACTGGCACGGTTAACCAACGAATTACGCCTGGCCGAAACCGCTCTCACCGATGCCCAACTGGCGGTACAACATCAAAACCCGGTTGCACCCTTTGACGGCGTACTGGGACGACGTTTGATCGAGCCCGGCGCGCTGGTACAGCCCGGCCAAAGTCTGTTTCAGCTGTTAGATATCGTAAAATTGCGCGCCAGCGCCCAGGTACCGCAACAGCAAGTCAGCGAACTGGCTCTGGGACAAGCCGTCATTATCACCTTATTGGATGGCCGCCAGCTATCAGGCGAGCTCAGCTTTATCAGCCCGGCAGCCGATGTCGCCACCCGCAGCTATTATATCGAGGCCAGTATTGCTAACCCCGAACAGCTGCCGTTGGCCGGTGCCAGTGCCACCTTGCAGATCAGCCTCTCGGCGCGCCAGGCGCATGCGTTATCCCCAGCGCTATTAAAACTGGATCCGCAAGGCCGGCTTGGCGTCTATACGGTAGAGCAAAGTCGCGTCGCCTTTTATCCGGTGCAGCTGCTCAGTGCCGACAATCAGTTGGCCTGGGTTAGTGGCTTGGCAACAGAGGTTGAGTTGATCACCCTGGGAGCCGGCTTTGTCGAGGTTGGACAACAGGTCAGTGTGGTGCGCGAGGCCACGCCATGAGAAGCCTGATCGCTGCCGCTATTCAACGCAGCCGTGCCAGCCTGATGCTGCTACTGTTTTTATTTATCGCTGGTATCAGTGCCTATCTGGTGATCCCGAAAGAAGCCAACCCCGATGTCGCCATCCCAATGATGTATGTGTCGATGTCACTGGACGGCATCAGTCCGGAAGACGGTGAACGCTTGCTGGTTCGGCCGATGGAGCACGAGTTGCGTTCACTGGAAGGCATTAAGAAAATGACCTCGGTCGCCAGTGAGGGCCATGCCTCGGTGATGCTGGAGTTTGATGCCGGCTTTAATGCCGATAAGGCACTGGCCGATGTGCGGGTGAAAGTGGACGCTGCGCGCGCTAAACTGCCAGCCGAAGCGAAGGAACCCACCGTTAACGAAATTAACGTGGCGCTGTTTCCGGTATTATCTATAGGTCTGTCCGGCCCGGTTCCGGAGTCGGTGCTGGTAGGGATCGCCCGGCGCTTAAAGGAACAAATTGAAGCCATCCCGGAAATTCTGGAGGTCGATATTGGTGGCGATCGGGAAGATGTGCTGGAGATCATCGTCGATCCGCAAGTGTTGCAAAGCTATGGCCTGGATTATCAGCAGCTGTTTCGTTTGGTATCGAATAATAACCGTCTGGTTGCCGCCGGCAGTTTAGATACCGGTGCCGGCCGGATGGCCATTAAAGTGCCGGGTATAATTGAAGATCTGAATGATGTGCTGTCGATCCCAATCAAAGTCAGTGGCGATACCGTGCTCACCTTTGCCGATGTCGCTACCGTCAATGCCGGCTTTAAAGATCCGCTTAGTTTCGCCCGCATTAATGGTCAGCCGGCCCTGGTACTGGAAGTGAAAAAGCGCAGTGGCGCGAATATTATCTCAGCCATCGAGCAAACCAAGGCCTTGCTTGCACAGGCAGAGCGCCAGTTTCCGCCCGGAATGCAAATTGATTACATTATGGATCAGTCAAAAGACGTCAAAGAGATGTTATCTGACTTATTGAATAATGTGCTGACCGCGGTGGTGCTGGTGTTAATTTTGATCCTCGCCACCATGGGCATGCGCTCGGCGCTACTGGTTGGCATTACCATCCCAGGTGCATTTTTTGCCGGGATCCTGCTGATTTGGCTGCTCGGCTTTACGATGAATATTATCGTGCTGTTCTCGCTGATCCTGGTAGCCGGCATGCTGGTGGATGGCGCTATCGTAGTCAGTGAGCTGGCTGATCGCCATATTCAGGACGGCCAGACACCAAAAGACGCCTGGCTTAATGCCGCCGATCGGATGAGCTGGCCCATTATTGCGTCCACCTTTACCACGCTGGCGGTGTTTGTGCCGCTGCTATTCTGGCCCGGTATTGTCGGCCAGTTTATGTTGTATTTACCCGCGACCGTGATCCTCTGTTTGCTGGCGTCACTGGCCATGGCATTGGTATTTTTACCGGTAATGGGCGCCGCCAGCCATAAAGCGCCCCAGCGCGCGCCCGCACCAAACCGCGCCAGCCGATATACCCTGCTCTATCGCCGCATCCTCGGCCGCTTGATCCAACGCCCGTTGTTAACACTCTGCGCAGCCTTAAGCGGTGTGGTGCTGATCTACCTGACCTATGGCAAGTTTAACCATGGCCTGGAGTTTTTCCCCTCAGTCGAGCCGGAGTCGGCACAGGTATGGGTGCGGGCCCGCGGCGATCTGTCGATCTATGAAAAAGATGCCATCCCTGCGTCAGGTCGAACAACGCTTACTCGGCATGCCGGAAGTCAAAGCCCTCTATGCCCGCAGTCTGGCTGCAGCCAGTGGCGAGCTGACCGCAGATGTGATTGGTACTATCCAGTTTCAGTTTATCGACTGGCACCAGCGCCGCCGCGCTGCGGTGATCCTGGATGAGATGCGCGAGCGCACCGCTGACCTGCCCGGCCTGATCCTGGCATTTCGCCAGCAACAGGAAGGCCCGGCCGGTGGCAAGCCGATAGAGCTGCAAGTTAGTGCCGAAGACAGCAGCCAGATTGACGCTGCTGTCAATCAGATCCTGGCCCGGATGCAGCAACTAGGTGGCTTTATCGATATTGAAGATGACCGCAGTTTACCTGGTATTGAATGGCGGCTAACCGTTGATCGTGCTGAAGCCGCCCGTTTTGGCGCCGATGTGCTGACAGTGGGTAATGCGATCCAACTGGTCAGCAATGGCCTGCTGCTGGCGAAGTTTCGCCCGGAGTATGCCAGCGATGAAGTGGATATCCGGGTGCGCTTTCCGGCAAACTGGCGCTCGTTAGCCCAGCTTGAGCGTTTAACCGTAGAAACACCGCGCGGTCAGGTACCACTAACCAACTTCGTTAGCTTAGAACCCGGCGAGAAAACCAGTGTGATCCGACGGATTGACAGTAACCGCGCCGTCACCATTAAAAGCGATCTGGCTCCCGGCTATCAGGTGGCCGAGCGGCTGGCGGCACTGCGCAGCAGTGGCCTGGTCCTGCCTGAGGGGGTTATGATCAAAACTGCCGGTGAAGATGCCGATCAGCAGGAAGCGATGAACTTTTTAATCAGCGCCTTCTTTATTGCGATATTTTTGATGTTGATGATTTTACTGGTGCAATTTAATAGCTGGTATCAAACGCTGCTGATCCTGTCGGCTATCGTGCTCTCCACAGCGGGTGTCTTGCTGGGATTACTGATTAATGCCCAGCCCTTTGGTATCGTCATGGTGGGAATGGGGATTATCGGGCTGGCCGGTATCGTGGTAAATAATAATATCGTCTTGATTGATACCTATAACCAACTGCGGCAACAAGGGCTAAACAGTATCGAGGCCGCACTGGAAACGGGTACCTTGCGCTTACGCCCGGTATTACTAACCTCTATTACCACTGTGCTGGGCTTAATGCCAATGGTGCTGGCGGTCAATGTTAATTTGCTGGAGCCCAGCCTGGGCTTTGGTGCGCCCTCCACCATGTGGTGGACGCAATTATCCAGTGCCATCGCCGGCGGTTTAACCTTTGCCACCTTACTGACGCTGTTTTTAACCCCTGCGTTACTGGTACTGGGCGATCAGGTTTTAAAACGGCAGTATTAAGTTTATTGGGGCAGCGTAGAGGCTGCCCCAACAGATCATGATCTGACCCCGAAGTTTCAACGTTAGCTGCGAACCAATACTCGGTAGCCTACGGCAGGCAACATATCGTCACCGCGACACTGGGTGCGGGCATTGAGTTGTTCAGGGTCGCAACGTCCCTCAACCGTTTCCAGACAGAACTCAAAGCGGGTTTGCAATTTTACCGGCTCAGTTAATAAGCCGGCTGGCAGTTGCTGCCATTGCCACTTTAGGATCGCCGCCTTGGCTTCACGGGCAAAAAAGCGGTTTGAGGCATCCAGGGCAACCACGTCATGCAGCTGATAATCTGGTGTCACAACATACTCAATAGTGGCACAGCCTTCACCACCGGCTCTCGCCTCTTCCACCGGGTACCTCGGTCCTAATCTGGCTAAATCTCTAAAAAGGCCACTAGCGTGCGGTTGATTGGTTACCGGCAGACTAGCGAAACGCGCATCCGGGCTAGGTTGGGTTGTAGTTTGGCAGGCACTGAGCGTTATTACTGCGCAAAGCAGCAGGCTAAGTTGTTTCATCTTTATTCCTTTAAGGACGGGAGCGTTATAGTAAAAAATCAAACGAATTAAGACCTTATCTTAAAGCATTAAAAGATTCAACCTGAAATTAACCTCATCGTTACCAAATCGAGTAGGAGGCGGGATCACTCCCGCCGTCCTCTCACACCACCGTACGTGCGGTTCCGCATACGGCGGTTCATGTTAACACTGGAACTGCCGGTGGCAATCCAGCAGTGATACTAAATAACTGTTCTGGAACAGACTTTTCTTATATGCCTGATTCATGTGGCTGGCCCCCGAGTTCCACCACGCTCCGCGTTGATTACAAGCTGACGCCCACGCCCTGACTTCATCAAGACCCGCTTTCATTAGCTTTCTGGCTCGGGTGTAAGGTCGCTTCCATTGTCGCCATAACAAGCAACGTAGTTTGCGCCGTATCCAACCATCCAGCTCCTCAAGCACGCCTTTGACTTCGGTCAGGCGGAAGTAGCTTATCCATCCTCGCAGCACCGGTGTTAATTCACTGATAACCTTTGCCACTGACTTTGAGCCGTTTCCTGTCGTCAGACTTCGGATTTTATCTTTCAGCCTGTCTACACTGCTTGGCGCAATTTTCAGTCGCACGACCTGGTGCTTGGTGAAGCTATATCCCAGGAACTTGCGCTCCCAGGGCCTGGCGACTGCACTTTTCTGCTCATTCACCTGCAGCTTCAATGTTTTCTCTAAGAATTCACCGATGCTGCAAAGCACCTGCTCGCCTGCCTTTTGACTACTGACATAGATGTTGCAGTCATCCGCATAGCGGCAGAAGCTATGTCCGCGCCGTTCAAGCTCCTTGTCCAGTTCGTCCAGCAGGATATTTGATAACAGTGGTGACAGCGGTCCGCCTTGTGGCATACCCTTATCACGTTTTAACACACCCTGCTCATCTACCATTTCTGCTTCCAGATATCGGCGGATGAGTTTGAGTAACCGGTCATCTTTGATGATTCGGGCTAACCTCGACATCAGGATGTCGTGGTCTACCCGGTCAAAGAACTTCTCTAAATCCATATCCACAACCCAGCGTTTGCCGCTATGGATGTACTGCTGCGCTTGGCGCACAGCTTGCCATGCATTGCGGTTTGCTCTGAAGCCATAACTGGAGTGTGAGAAGCCGGGCTCAACGTGAGGCGTGAGCACTTGCGCTATCGCTTGCTGGATGAGTCTGTCCACTACGGTCGGTATACCCAGTGTCCTTATCCCGCCATTTGGCTTGGGAATATCGACTTTGCGTATCCTCCGTGGCAGATAGCTACCCGTTATCAGTGCTTCTCTGACACTTGGCCAGTGTGCTTTCAGCCATGGCTTTAATGCCGATACACTCAGGTTATCAACCCCTGCTGCACCCTTGTTTTCCACCACTCGCTGATACGCCAGCATCAGGTTATCTCGGGTTATCACCGCTTCCATCGTCAGCGGTACTTCCGCTTTCGTTCGCCCATTGGCCGCCGTGTTAATTTCAGCACCATAATGCCGCGTCGGCGAATTCTGTTCGCATCTGCTATTCATGGCCGCAGTTTCCTGCGCTTGTGCATCATCAATCAGCATCGAGGTCCAATGTCCTAATCGCGGTTAAACATGTTCAGCCCTTCATGCTGTTGGTTTCAGCACTACTACGGCCTCGGCTGACTTCTGATGGCCCATCCCAACACCTTCCGATGTTAGTAGCACTTTGGCAGACCATCAGACCTCCCGGGGTAATTCGCGCGACCTTCCTGCTTATGCCTGTCGGCTTTACGTTGCAGCATTCCATGCAAGTATTGGGCTTTAGTGATAATGGCCACCTTACCCTGCTACAACGCCTAAACCGCTTCCTGTTCGTCAGGCCAGCATTTTGCTTTCAGCTTCCTTCAGATCCTACCTCACGATAGGCACCCTTGCCGTTCAGCTAACACTTCCCCTTGCCGGGTGTGTAGAGGACTTTCACCTCCAAGTCACCTGCTAACCACCACAGTCAGCAGATAGCGCCGGTCAAGGCGCTGCGCGCCATGCCCGGCGCACCATGAAAAGGCCCCGCATTGCGGGGCCTGTTCTGCAGCCGTGAACCTTCGCTATGTTAACGCAGCGACAATAACATACTGCTTGGCTGCTCCAGATATTGCTTCCACAGATTGGTAAAGCGGGCAATGGTGCCACCATCAATAATACGGTGATCACCAGACCAGCTCACCTGCATCAGCTGCCGTGCCACAACCTCGCCGTTGGCAGCAAAGCGTGGTAAGGCTTGTACCTTACCCAGCGCCACAATCGCCACTTCCGGTTTATTGATAATGGGGGTCGCTACAGTACCGCCAATAGCACCGATATTACTGATGGTAATGGTGCCGCCTTTCAGATCGGCCGGACTGACCCGTCCTTCGCGCGCGGCATCGGTTAAGCGGGTCAGCTCGGCAGCAATTTCCAGAATGGACTTTTGCTCACAGCCTTTGACATTAGGTACCAACAAGCCAATTTTCGAGTCCACCGCGACCCCGATATTATGGGCGCTAAAATAGGTCAGTTCAGTACAGTCGGCATTCGGCTGACTGTTCATCACCGGGAACTCGTTAATCGCCAGCGACAATGCCTTCATAAAGAACGGCATCATCGTCAGCTTTACGCCCTGTTTGGCATACTGATCTTTAAGTTGTAGCCGCAGCGCAATCAGATCGGTTAAGTCGATTTCTTCGCAATACGTAAAGTGCGGAATACTTGATACGGACTCGGCCATTTGTCGTGCCATCGCCGCTTTAATGCCACGAATAGGTTCAACCCGGTTCTCAGCACTGCTAACGACAGCTGTGCTTGCTGCGGCTACCGGTTTGGCGGCCGGCGTACTAACAGCGGCAACAGGGGTGCCTTGGGCAAAGGCGCGCACATCCTCTTTATAAACCCGGCCTTTATCACCCGAGCCTGGCACCAACTGTAAATCAACACCCAGCTCACGGGCCAGACGGCGCACTGCCGGGCTGGCTAAGGCTTTGCTGCCTTTCGCCGCTGCACTATGACTGACAGCAGGTCTTGCGGCAGTAGTGACGGTAGCGCTGTTTACTGAGCTAACTGCTGGCGCGGCTACCTGGGCTGCCGCAACAGTCGCCGTTGCTTCACCCTGGCGGCGAATAGCAAACAGCGGTGCATGCACCTTGGCAATATCGCCCTTGGCATAGTACAGCTTACTGACCACACCGGCATATTTGGCCGGGATTTGCACCAGCGCTTTGTCGGTCATCACATCACAGACCGGCTGATCTTCTGCGATGGTATCGCCTTCCGCAACCAGCCAGTCAACGATTTCACACTCTACAATACCTTCACCGATATCCGGCAGGATAAAGTCTTCAGTAATTTCGCTATTCGCACTGACTGCAGCGACCGGCGCAGCGACAGCTGTGGTGTTGCCGGTAGTAGCTTGCTGGGCTGCAGCGCCACCAGCCACTTCCATCTCAAATAATGGCGCATGCACCTTAGCAATATCGCCTTTGGCGTAATACAGCTTGCTGACCACGCCATCATACACCGCCGGAATTTGCACCAGCGCTTTGTCGGTCATCACATCACAAACTGGCTGATCTTCTTTAATCACATCGCCTTCTTTCACCAGCCACTCGACGATTTCGCACTCGACGATGCCTTCACCAATATCCGGCAGAATAAAATCCTGTTTCATCGAAAACTCCTTAGAAATTAACCGAGCGCATAATGGCTTCGAAAGTTTTCAGATGATCGGCCACATATTCTTTTTCCAGTGCCAACGGGTATGGTGTATCTAAGCCACAAACCCGCTCGATCGGGCTTTCCAGATGCAGGAAACACATTTTCTGAATCGTGGCGGCAATTTCACCGGCAAAGCCGCCGGTTAACGGCGCTTCATGGTTAATCACCAGACGACCGGTTTTCTTTACTGATGCCGCAACGGTATCAGCATCCCATGGCAGAATACTGCGCAGGTCAATCACTTCGCAGGATACGCCCTGCTCGGCAGCCATTTCTACCGCCTTTTGCACGATTTCCATCTGCGCGCCCCAGGCCAGCACTGTTACATCCTTACCCTGTTGCAGCACTTCGGCCTTACCGATGGGCAGCTCGTAATAGTCTTCCGGTACTTCGCCAACAGAGGCACGGTACAGTTTCTTCGGTTCAAAGAAAATCACCGGATCCGGGCAGGCGATCGACGCCAGCAGCAAACCTTTGGCCTGATAAGGGTCACGCGGTACCACGATTTTCAGGCCCGGCGTATGGGCAAAATAGGCTTCCGGGCTCTGGCTGTGGTAATGACCACCGGCAATACCGCCACCATAAGGGGTGCGGAATACTAAGCCACCAACGTTAAATTCATTACCCGAGCGGTAACGGAACTTGGCCGTTTCGTTGACGATCTGGTCAAAGGCCGGGAAGATATAGTCAGCAAACTGGATCTCAGCCACCGGCTTCATCCCCTGCGCCGCCATACCATTAGCAAAGCCGGCAATGCCCTGCTCAGTCAGCGGCGTATTAAAGCAGCGGGCCTTGCCATATTTTTCCTGCAGCTTGCTGGTGGCACGAAACACGCCGCCGAAATGGCCGACGTCTTCACCAAAGCAGACCACGCCATCGTCTTTGGCCATCGCCAGATCCAGCGCATTATTAATGGCCTGTAACATATTCATTTTTGCCATTAGTCGAGTCTCCCGGCAGTAATAGGATAAGCATCCGGATATTTGCGGATATGTGCTTTTAATTCATCCAGTTGTTGTTGCAAAGCCGGGATAGGCTCGGCGTAGACATCAGAGATCAAGTGTTCAATACCAGGCTTGGCGACTTTCTCCGCCACCTTTAACGCGTCCAGGATATCGGCGCGCAGCTGCTCAGTTTTGGCGTTATCGGCAGCTTCATCCAGCCAGCCTTGCTTTAGCAACCAGGCTTTAAAGCGCGCGATCGGATCGTTTTTACGCCACAGCGCTTCTTCTTCTTTGGAGCGATAACCGCTCGGGTCATCTGATGAGGAGTGTGCCCCTAAGCGGTAAGCCATCGACTCCAGTAATACCGGCTCGTTGTGCTTAAGCGCATAGTCACGGGCCATTTTAGTGGCCTGATACACCGCCAGAATATCGGCACCGTCCACGCGAATGGCTTTGATACCATAACCGACCGCGCGGCAGGCAATGCCGTCACCGACAAACTGCTCATTGGCCGGCGTCGAAATGGCATAGCCGTTATTGCGGCAGAAAAACAGCACCGGCGCTTTATGCACCGCGGCCATGTTTAAACCGGCATGGAAGTCGCCTTCAGAGGCGGCGCCTTCACCAAAGTAGCACAGCGTCAGCGCATCCAGACCACGCAGCTTCTGGGCATAGGCATAGCCTGAAGCCTGCGGAATTTGCGTGCCCAGCGGCGACGAAATGGTCATATAGTTAATGGCGTTAGAGCCATAATGCACCGGCATTTGCCGGCCTTTACCCAGATCTTTCTCATTCGAGAACAACTGGTTCATAAATTGTTCCAGCGTAAAACCGCGATAGCGCAAGGCGCCCTGCTCCCGGTATTGCGCCATAATCATATCCTGATCGCTCAGTGCGGCGGCACTGCCGACCGTGGTCGCTTCTTCCCCTAAACACTGCATATAGAAGCTGATCCGGCCCTGGCGCTGTGCGGCCAGCATCCGCTCATCCAACACCCGGATAAACACCATGGTGTCGTACATCTTTAATGCGGTGTCTTTATCTAACTCTGGCGCTGTTGCCCCGTCATACAGACTGCCATCGTCTTGCAGGATCCTTAAGGTAGGTATTTTTAACGCATCACTGGCAGTGAACTCCGCGCGGTGCACCGTGGTAATGGTGGCGTTATTTGGATTAGTCATAAGGAGTCTCTTGGTTGTTTTTTATAGATTATAGTCGCGTCCGACACGTCGTGGCGCAGGTATCACACCGCAGACATTCCGGTTTTAACTTAAATTTTTGCGCCGAACTTTACCTTTACGTAAACTGCATTGCAACCGCCGGCGGGCATAAAAAAACCTGAGCAGCAACCTAGCTGTCAGGTTATATTTACTCAGTGTCTGCTTTTCGCCACTAAATCAACTGGCCGCTGATATCTTTGGGTACCACCATCAGCATCGCCCGTTGTCCGATCGCTACCTTAGCATTCGGGAAGATAATGGCCTCACCTTCACGTTCGACCCGGTATTCCAAATCGCCATCCGTCGCCAGCAAGGATCCCAGCGGATAACTGGTAAAGTTTTCCACATCATCGGCAAAATGCAGTTTGAAATCCTGGGTTTGCTTATTAATACTGCGATACACCTCGTACAGCTGAAAATCGGCTTGCCTGAACTCGCTAAACGGCGGCAAGGCCCCGCTAACCAGCGCCCGCAGCGTCTGCTCGGCTTTGGCAAAGCGCCGCATATCATTTTCACCAAAGGGACGCACCTTACCCAGCTCAACGGTAAAGGCATCGGCACCATGGCTATTAGAGGCATAATAACTAAAGGTACTGGCCGGGGTTTGCATCAGCAATACCGTGCTGACTTCACAGGCTGCCAGTAACTGAAATTGAGCTTTTTTCCAGGGTTTACCGTGCAGGAATGGACAAACAGCAAATTTTTCAAAGCGCGAGCCGCGAATAGCGGTATGCAGATCATAGAGCGCGCGCTCGCGGCCCTCACCGCCCAGCTGATAAAAACGGCTGACATAATTTTCTAATGCCTGCGCCCGGCGCCGCTCGGCATTAATCAGCCCTGCGCCCTTGCTATGATGGCCGGAGAACAAGCGGTTTAAGTTCTCTTCAATCTCCCGCGTGCCGTTATTAATCGCCGCCGGATTACCAAATAATACCAGTAACCGCTCGCTCAGCTGTAGCTTACCAAGCAACAGATCCCGCACCAGCGCGGCGCAGATCTCTATCGGTGCCGTTTCATTACCATGTACGCCACAACTGAGCACGATATCCTGCTGACCACTTTGCTCAGGTTCAAAATAAATGACGCCGGTATCCCAGATTTCAACCTGAGTACCATTGTCGAGGCTAAAGTGCGCCGGCGATAACCCATCGGGGTTTGCCAGGGTTAGTGCTAAAAAATCACCATCTTGTTTAAGTTGTTGTGCTGGCATATGACTTCTCTGTTAACTGCTGTACGGCAAACTACGCAGCCGGATGTTACCCTGTAAGCCGCAGCACGCCAAGTCGCATCGTGCTGAAAATTCGCTGTTGGCTAAGGCTGAGCGCTGGGTACCTGATATTCGGGTCGCGCTAACTGGCGCTGGTTAAACTGCTGATAAGCCTCAGACTGCTCACCCGCCCATAAGTTTAATACCTCGATAAATTCCGGATCCTGACGCACCTGCGGCATCACACCGTTAATCATCTGCACTACCTGCTTACCCCAGTCACTGCGGGCACAGCCGATCGCGCCGGGAATATGGTCTTGCTGTTGCTCCAGAATTGGCAAACTGCTCAGGGCCCCTTGCTGAGTGCGGTTAAAGTAATTGGCGACAATAGGATAATCGAGAGTGTAGTCCAGCCGGTCGGCCTGGATCATCTGCAAAATAGCAATCACGCCACCGGTGCCGGGCCGGGCCAGAAAAGGCGGGTACTGATCCAGCAAAGGTTGTAATTCGGCGTAGCGGCGGCCCGCCGGATAGCCTAAACGGTATTGCCGCTGCTGCAACAAGCGTTCAAAGGCGACCGGGCTGCCGAAACGGCTGCTGAGTTCAAGTGCCATGCCAGGCTTGCTCAGTAAGCGATAAGGCTCGTAGATATGAGTGGGTAGCGTAAAATTGGCCAGTTGGTCGTGGGCACCGCGGAAAATCATACAGGGAAAACACAGATTGATCTGATCACCGAGTGCCTGTGCGATCCGCGGCTGTGGCATCACCCAAACAGAGGCCTCCACTCCCGGTAAAGCGCGATGCACCGCCGCAATCAACGCATCGCAAATGCCTTTATTCTGATAAGGACCCGCCACAATATGGAAAGGTGGCGCATCATTGATCGCCCACTGAATACGGCTGGGTGCCGCTGCCAGGCTCGCGCCAGCCAGCAACAACAGCATGCTGATCACAATACCACGCACCATATTGCAGCCCGGGAAAAAGGTTGAAAATCAGCATATAACATCTGCTGC
>NZ_AHTH01000063.1 GCF_000245735.1 Alishewanella jeotgali KCTC 22429 | reverse complement strand
CTAGTAAATCACTTTTAGATCACAAGCTTCCGCGACCTTATCGCAATTAGCACACTGTTCAACGTGTTTGGCAGTAATATTTTCTTGCGTAAATTTTCAGCATTCCTTAAAATGCGCGCCTACGAAAGGCACGGCATCCGAAAGGGTGTGCACGCAAAGCTGCGGATCTAAGGGGAAACCTACGATAGCCGGGCTGCCATGGCCATAACTGGTCTGATATGCACCTCCTGTGTGTCACCGATGTCTTTCGCTGTAGTAGAACTATACTTAGCCTGATCGTAAGGTACAACCTAGGAGTTTGTTATGAAATGTAAACTGTTAACCCTTGCTGCTGCCATTGCTGCTACAGCTTTCGTCAGTTCTCCTGTTGCCGCAAACGATCAACTGGCACAGTCAATTTGTTCTTATGTTGCCGCTGATAACCGCAACGCCCTGCGTAAAACCCTGTCTGATAACCGTTTACGTCTGAGCAACGTCTACTCAGGTATTCAGTGCGACGGTTTAACCTTAGTACGCTTTGCAATTAGAAGCGGTGCTAACGATACCGCCGACTTTATTATCAAGCAGTTACCTGGTAGTCAGGTTGCAGCCTCTGGCGATATCGAATGGGCGCAAAGCAATGGCTTTGGTAGCTCACCGGTAATCGAATCTCTGCAAGCCCGCGCTGGCGGCTAAGTCTGGCATCTTACTTAAATAACGGCACCTTGGGTGCCGTTTTTATTTCTGTCCCTCCGAACGATACTTTTGCCGCATCACCCGCCACGCTACCTTAACTTTATGATCGCTTTATGCCACTCTGCTGTTCTCGTTAACAGAATAATAAGATTAAGGATCAGCCATGCTTTATTTTAAGCCCAGCCTGCTGGCACTCGCCCTGGCCTGTTTACCGTTACAGGCCGACACCCCGGCCGCCGAGTGGCAGGTTAATGCGCCGCAGGGAGAATTTACCCAGGTTGATATTCAGGTCCAGCAAGGTAGCTGGATGAATGTCAGTGTAAGCCCGGATGGTAAAACCATCGTTTTTGATTTGCTGGGTGACATCTATAGCATGCCGATCAGCGGCGGAGCCGCGACTGCCCTGACCAATGATATCGCCTGGAATATGCAGCCGGTATTTAGTCCGGATGGCAAATATATTGCCTTTACCTCTGATCGCGATGGCGGCGACAATATTTGGATCATGCGCCCCGATGGCAGCGAACCCAGAGCCGTCACCAAAGAAAGCTTTCGTCTGTTAAATAGCCCGGCCTGGAGTCCGGACGGTCAGTTTATTGTCGCCCGTAAGCACTTTACTGCCAGTCGTTCTCTGGGTGCCGGTGAAGTCTGGCAATACCATATCAGTGGTGGCAACGGTGTGATGCTGACAGAGCGGCCGAACGATCAGAAAGATCTTGGCGAACCGGCGTTTTCACCTGATGGCCATTATATCTATTTTTCGCAGGACGATACGCCGGGTAAAACCTTTCATTACAGTCAGGATTCAGAAAGCGGTATCTACGCTATTAAGCGCTTTGAGCGCGCAACCGGCAATATTGAGGTATTACTGGCCGGTGCTGGTGGTGCCATTCGTCCGACCCCATCTCCGGACGGTAAATATCTGGCCTATATCCGGCGGGTCGATTTCCAAAGTACCTTGTTTTTATATGATTTAACCAGTGGCGAGCATATTAAACTGTACGATGGTCTGGACCGTGATATGCAGGAAACCTGGGCCATTCACGGCGTTTACCCTACCCTGAGCTGGACACCCGATAATCAGCAGTTAGTGTTCTGGGCCGGTGGCGAGATTAAAACGCTGCGACTCAGCGATAAAAGCGTCAGCACTATTCCGTTTAGCGTCAATACCAGTAAACAGATCCAAACCGCGCTCAGAGTAAAACAGGATCTGGATCAGTCACAGTTTGATACTAAGATGTTGCGCTTTGTTCAGGTTTCACCGGATGGTAAACAAGCCGTCTTTACTGCTCTGGGCCATTTGTATATCACCGAACTGAACAATCCCAGACCGCGGCGTTTGACCCGGCAAACTACCGATTTTGAATTCTATCCGCAGTTCTCGCGCGATGGCCGTGAGCTGGTCTATGTCAGTTGGAATGATCAGACACAGGGTGCAGTCAATATTCTGAATTTACGCAATAACCGGGTGACCAAGCTAACAACCGAGCCTGGTAAGTTTATTGAACCTACCTTTAGTCCGGATGGCCGCACCGTGGTATACCGTAAAATTGGTGCCGGCAGCCTGCTGCCAAAACAATGGTCAATGAATACCGGTCTGTATAAAGTCAGTAGCCGTGGCGGCGAAGCTGAGCTAATTGCCCGCAATGGCCGCGCTCCGATGTTTGGCGCCGGTAATGACAAGGTCTATGCGATGGACTTTGGCAGCGCCCCCAGACTGATCAGTATTGATTTGACCAAACATACGCAACAAACCCTGTACAGTGCCAAGTTTGGTACCGAATTTAAGCTGTCGCCGGATGGTAAATATCTGGCTTTTGCCGATCGCTTTAAAGTCTTTGTCACCCCCTTTGTCGAACGCGGCCGGCCAATTGAAATTGCCGCCAACGATAAGCAATTTCCGGTCAAACAGCTGTCGGTGCGTGCCGGCGAGTACATTAGCTGGGCCGGTGATAGCAGCAGCCTGTACTGGAGCCTGGGGCCGGAGCTTTACCAGCAGCAGGTCAGTGGCTTGTTCGATCTGTCGGCAGCGAAAAGCCCGGAGCCCAAAATCACTCAGTTAGGCTTTTCGGCGCCCGTTGACATACCACGTGGTAGCGTCGCTTTTGTCGGTGGTCAGGTTATCACCATGCAGGGTGATAAGGTATTACAGGATGCGGTGGTATTGGTCCGCGATAACAAGATTAGCGCCGTTGGCAGCCGCGACGAGATCGCTATTCCCAAAGACGCCAGGGTGTTTGATATTAGCGGTAAAACCCTGATGCCTGGCCTGTTCGATGCCCATGCGCATGGCAGTCAGGGCGTGCAACAAATTACCCCACAGCAAAACTGGCAAAACTATGCGGCCCTGACGTTCGGGGTGACCAGTATTCACGATCCCTCGAATGATACCCGCGAAATCTTTAGTGCCAGCGAGCTACAGCGTAGTGGTCAGATTGTCGGACCACGGATTTTCTCCACTGGCACCATCCTCTACGGTGCCGAAGGTGCCGGCTATACTTCACATATCGATAGTCTGGACGATGCCAGGTTTCACTTAACCCGGTTACAAAAAGTGGGCGCCTTTAGCGTCAAGAGCTATAACCAGCCGCGGCGCAACCAACGGCAGCAGGTGATCCAGGCCGCGCGCGAGCTGAATATGATGGTCGTGCCGGAGGGCGGCTCTCTGATGCAGCATAACCTGACGATGATCGTGGATGGTCACACCACCATTGAACATGCGCTGCCGGCAGCCAGAGTGTATCAGGATATCAAGCAGCTGTGGCAGGCCAGCGGCACCGCCTATACCCCCACGCTGAACGTGGCCTATGGTGGCATCTGGGGTGAAAACTACTGGTATGACAAAACCGAGGTGTGGAAACATCCCCGCCTGAGCCGCTATGTACCTATGGATCAATTAGCGCCCCGCAGTATGCGCCGGCCCACCGCTCCCGAGCATCACTACAATCACTTTAATGTGGTAAAAACCGCGAATGAGCTGAAGGAGGTTGGTGTTGTCGCGAATATCGGCGCCCATGGTCAGCGCGAAGGTCTGGGAGCGCACTGGGAGATTTGGATGTTTGCCCAGGGCGGCATGACCGCACTGGAAGCGCTGCGTACCGCCACCCTGAACCCAGCGATCACCTTTGGTATGGACCATCAGCTGGGTAGTATTGAAGTGGGTAAACTGGCTGATTTAATTGTGATTAATGGCGATCCGTTGCAGGATATCCGGGTCAGCGATCAGGTGATTTATACGATGGTCAATGGCCGGCTGTTCGATGCCGAAACCATGCACGAGATAGGCCTGCGTGAGCGGCAACGCCAACCCTTCTACTTTGAAGCGCGTTAATCAGGTTGACCGTGGGATAGCCGGTGGCAGCAATGCCGCCGGCGAGCTTATTCTGGCCGCTGAGCCAGGCGCATCCCGAGATAACAACAGCAACAGCCGCCGATAACAGTCAGCAGCAGATAGCTGCCGGCTGCGCCGTAACTGGCGGCACTATATAGCTGCAACAGCTCGAAACTAAACAAGGAAAACGTGGTAAAACCACCACAAAAGCCGGTCAGCCAGAATTGTTGCTGCCAGGCTGGCATCGGATAACGACCACCGGGCTGACTGACGATCGCTAACCAGCCAATTAGCAAGGAGCCCAGTAAATTAACCATTAAGGTTGCAAAGGGCCATACTGTTACCCCGACCCAGGCGCCAAGACTAAGGCGACAGGCCGATCCCAGACCCGCTCCCAAGGCGACCGCCGCCGTATCTTTCAGCTTTACCATAACTGCCGCCCGCACCAGCTACCAAGTAGCAACAGCAGCAGGCCGCCGCTGACGCTGATGCCAGGATAAAGCAGCGCCTGACGCAAAGCGCGGCTGCGCCACAAGATCACGGTTTGCAAACTTAATGAGGAGACAGTAGTAAAACTGCCCAGGGCCGCTAATGCCAGGATCTGCCATTGCGCCTGACTCAGCTGCTGCAGATCCTTACCGGCCCATAACAGGCCAAGCAGAAAGGCACCACTCAGATTCACCACTAGGGTTGGCAGCGGGAAAGGCTTGGTCCAATAAGCCGCAAGCAGATTGGATAATAAAAAGCGGCAAACGCCGCCTACAGCAGCGGCCAGCAGCATCGCCAGATACAGCACCAGCAGCTCCTTTAAAAAAAACCTATCTTGACCAGCGCCAGCGCTAACGTCAAGTTTAGTCTGTGTTTTGTACCGGCGTTAATAGCAACACCAGTTGATTGCGCTGCCCTTCAGCGTCGAGACTATCATAAGGCAGCACCAAATCGGCTTTGCCATCAGCATTCAGATCAAACACTCTGACCCGGCTGGCATCGCGCGGCAAGGTTAACTGCACCTTGTCGCTGTTGCGGCTAAACAGGCGACTTCGGTCCGGCGCAAAAAAGTGCAGCTCGGTGCCCGCTTCCCCCAGTACCAGATGTTTACGGCCATCACCAGTCAGATCCATCAGCTCGAATAGCGGCATATCAAAACGCAGGTTACTGATACTGACGTCAATTTTTGCCTGTTGCCGGAAGTTAGCTTTCGCAGGATAACGCCTGTCTGCAGATAACAGATAGAAATCCACATCCAGATTGGCACTGCCACGCAATAACACCCGCACAATGGTGCCGACACCAATCTTAGTGGTTGGGATATAAAAATCTTTACGGCCATCGCCGTTAAAATCGGCAATTACCACTTCGGTCGGGACCGAATCAACCGCAATCTCGGTATCCGGCGACGCACTGAAGCTTAGCCCCTGTTCGTTCGCACTGGCAAAATACACCAGAAAACGCGCACTGCGCTCCAGTGCATCAGCAATTTGCTCGACCCGCAGCACCAGGTCCGGCAAGCCATCGCCGTCGAGATCCGTGATCTCCTCCAAACTGACAATCCGCTGCCCGCTATAGCTACGTCCGGCATCTGAACGCTGGTCGGCTTGTTGCTCAGTTGATAACTCAAGCGGCCAACCCGGTTGCCAGGGCTCGGTACTGAAGCTACCGTCTGCCTGCTGTAAAAAAACCTGCGCCTGCCCGCCCTGCACAAAGAGAAGATCCGTCATGCCGTCTAGGTTAACATCCAAGGTATAAAAGCGGCGACCACTGTAGTCGGCGCGGTTATTATTCCAGGTTTGCACCCGGGCGCTAACAGGTAACGCAAAGTGGCGGAAGCTACCGTCCGCTTGCTGCCGGTACAGGTGATAAAACTGAAAATCCGGCAGTAAAATATCACTCAGGCCAGAGCCAAGATCCACAGTAAACTGCCGTTCGCGTAACCGCACCGCATCAACCACCCGAAACATTGACTCGCTCTGCAGCAGCTTGCGCCAGTTAAAGCGGCCGTCCTGCTGCTCCAGCTGCAAAATGCCATCGGTCGTCAGCAACAACAGTTGCTCATGCTGATAGCCAGCCAGTTTGCCGCGGCTAAAATACTGTGCCTGCGGCGGTACTTCGATACTACGGGTTTGATACGAGTTTAAATCGACCTGAGTCAGCCAGCGCTCATATTGGCTAAAGCCAGAAACCCACAGCTGTTGCTGTCCCGGTAAATGCACCAGGCTGCCGTTAGCCGGATGCCCCAAAGGCACGGTAATTTTTTCCAGCGGAAAGGCCAACAAGGATGGCGCGACCAACAACAATGGCAGCACCAGATAGCGTGCCCAACGCAAACTCTGCTTCAACATACGGGATTCCCTGATTAACTCTATTCCAGTACGGCTTTCGTCAGAAAAAAGTTTGAAAAAGTTCAGTGCCTTAAAT
>NZ_AHTH01000064.1 GCF_000245735.1 Alishewanella jeotgali KCTC 22429 | reverse complement strand
AGCAAGTGATTGAATAAGATAAAGTAGGCAGGTTAGTATGCCCCCTGGTTTTTTGTTGCCGAAGCCGCGATTACACTGAACTTAACGCCGGTGACATTGCCAAAGCTTCAGCTTGTAGCAGCATTCTCCGGAGAAAGGGTTGCCTTATTATGCAAAACCCCGCAGTAAAAACTTTTTTTGCCATCTGTTTACTCAGTCTGAGCTCATACGCCCCTTTTGCGCAGGCGCAAAGTCAGTTACCGGATATCGGTGGTAGCGCCTTCTCTACTCTGACCCCGGAGAAAGAAAAGCAGCTAGGTGATGTCCTGATGCGGCAAACCCGCGGCAGACTGCCGATGGTTTATGACCCGCTGCTCGATGAATATATTAATGCATTGGGTAACCGCCTGGTGGCACGGGCTAATGATGTCAAATTCCCGTTTAAGTTTTACTGGGTGAATAACCGTCAAATCAATGCTTTTGCTACGCTGGGTGGTAATATCGCCTCTCATACCGGCACCCTGGCAGTAGCCGAGAGCGAGAGTGAATTTGCCTCGGTGATGGCGCATGAAATTGCTCACGTCACCCAACGTCATATCGCCCGCTTTGTCGAAGCACAAAATCAGCGGGCGCCGCTAACCATTGCCGGTTTACTTG
This sequence comes from Alishewanella jeotgali KCTC 22429, assembly GCF_000245735.1. Classification (GTDB taxonomy): domain Bacteria; phylum Pseudomonadota; class Gammaproteobacteria; order Enterobacterales; family Alteromonadaceae; genus Alishewanella; species Alishewanella jeotgali. Next base: position 18,394 of record NZ_AHTH01000064.1, on the reverse strand, counting down.
GCGCCATAGTACTGGCGACCGTTAACCCGGAAGCAGGTATGGCCGCAATGATGGCGTCACAGGGCGCGGCGCAGCAAAGTGCCATTAACTTTACCCGCAGTAATGAACAGGAAGCAGACCGGATCGGCATGACGATCCTCTCTGAAGCGGGCTTTGATCCCAATGCAGTGCCGACCTTTTTCGGTCGTCTGGCCGAGCAAAGCCGCTTTGCCAACCAGCAGCTGGCATTTTTACAAACACACCCGCTGTCCCAAGCGCGGGTGGCCGATACCCGCTTACGCGCTCAGCAGTTCCCACAGCGTTTTGTACCCGATAGCATGGACTTTACGCTAAGTCAGGCACGGGTGTTAGCGCGCTATCATCATAATACTCAGGATGCGCTGGTGATTTTCAAGCGCCGGCTGGCTGAACCTGGGGGAAATACCCGGGCGAACCGCTATGCCCTGGCCATTGCCTTGCTGGACGGTAAAGACTATGCCGCCGCGCTGGAGATGCTAAAACCTTTAATGGAGCAGGATCCTCATAATCTCTATTATCTGGATGTTTACACCGATATTTTAATTGGCCAGCAGCGTTTTGATGAAGCACTGGAACTGTTACAACAGGAATATCTGCTGCGCCCCAATAACCAGGTTGTGACGCTAAATTACGCTAATGTTGCGGTAAAAGCCGGTAGCTACCCGCTTGCCATCCATCTGCTTCGGAATTTGTTGTATCATAAAGACGATAATATTCTGGCCTATGACTTATTAGCTGAAGCCTACAAAAAGCAGGAAGATTTCGCCCGTTACTATGAGGCACGAGCCGATCTGTTCTATCAGATGGCCAATTATCCGAAAGCGATTGACGATCTGAACGAGGCGCTAAATCATCTGAAGCCGGAAGCCCGGCTGGAGAACCGGCGCCTGGAAGCCAAAAAGCGCCAGTGGCAGGCTGAATTTGAGCGCTTACAACGGATGTGATCGCGGTTATCCCGTTAACTGTAATTTGAATAAAAAGAGTATCCTATGATTACCCTCTACCATAACCCACGCTGCTCAAAAAGCCGCGATGCCCTGGCACTGCTGGAACAAAGCGGCAAAGCCTTTACGGTGGTTGAGTATCTGAAAAACCCGCTGACGCTGGCTGAATTGACTACTTTACTGCAGAAATTGCAGCTGCCGGCCCGCGCCTTGCTGCGCAGTAAGGAAGAAGAATTCCAGGCACTGGGTCTGGCTGATCCCAGTCTCGATGATAAGGCGCTGCTTGCCGCCATCGCCGCTCATCCGCGTTTGATGGAAAGACCGGTGCTGGTCGTGGCTGAGCGAGCCGCTATCGGTCGGCCACTTGAGCAACTTCAGGCCTTGCTGCAATGAGTGCACAGGTTCTGGTTTTGTATTATTCACGCCATGGCTCAGTCGCTGCCCTGGCAGAAAAAATCGCCATCGGCGTGCAGCAAGCCGGCGCCGAAGCGCTGCTACGCAGTATTCCTGGCTTCGGGCAGCAGGACAGTGCACGACACCCCCAGGTGCAAGCCAGCGAGCTGACAATCTGTGATGGCCTGGCCTTCGGCAGCCCGGTGCGCTTTGGTAATATGGCGGCTGAAGCCAAAGCCTTTTGGGATGGCACGACCGCCAGCTGGCTGAAAGGTGAGCTGATTAATAAGCCGGCCGGTGTCTTTACATCGTCCGGCAGCTTACATGGTGGCAACGAAGCCAATTTGCTAAGTATGATGTTGCCATTATTACATCACGGTATGCTGCTAATGGGGATCCCCTATTCCGAACCCGAACTGCATAAAACGCAAAGTGGTGGCACCCCTTATGGTCCAAGCCATGTCAGCGGTATGCAACACGATACCCAACTGACCGTTGACGAGCAGCGGCTGGCGCTGGCATTTGGCAAACGCCTGGCGCAGCTGAGCCTGGCGGTAAAACAACAAGGATTAACCTTATGACAGCACCCGCTGCCATCCCGATGGCTGCTGATACGCAGCGTTATTTATTACTAGGCCGCCTGGGGTATTGGGGGCTTTGGCTGTTGATCCCGCTCTGGCAAATTTGGCTCTCCCCGGTCAGCTATGGTGACGATCAAGCGTTAAAACCAAGTCTGCTCAGTACCTTACTGTTACTGTGGTTGCCGCTGTGGTTACCGATGTGGGGTATTATCAAAGGCCATGCCTATACCTTTGCCTGGGCGAATTTTATTGTCATGTTGTACTTTCTGCACAGCCTGACCAATTTATGGGTCAGCACTGGTAGTTATTTCTGGTTTTCGCTGCTGGAGCTGTTGCTGGCTTGTCTGATGTTTTATGGCTGTACTTATTATGCCCGCAACAGAGGCAAAGAACTGGGGCTGAAAATTCCGAAACTAAAAGACGATCCGGTACGGCGCAGTTAATTTAACCGGCCTGCGATCTGCAGGCTGCTGCAAAGCGTAACAGATGCAGTGTCTCATTATTAAGCTATTACGATGAACGAACAACTGGCTCTGTTTCCTTTAGGAAGTTTTCTGTTGCCACGCGGCAAAATGAAGTTGCGGGTGTTTGAGCCGCGCTATGTGCGGTTAGTAAAAGAGGCCGTCAGTGGCAAACGGCCTTTTGCCATGGCCACGCTGAATCCGCTGGTCAGTCAACAGCATCCGGATCGGATCCTGCCACTGGTCTGTAAAGTCAGCGTTGATGATTTTGAAACCCTGCCCGACGGCTTACTGGGGATCACCATCAGTGGTATCAGCCGACAGCGTATCATCCGGCGCTGGCAGGAAGAGGATAAACTGCATGTGGCCGAAGTAGCGCCGGAAACAGACTGGCACAGCGTTGAACTTAGTACTGAACTGAACCAATTATCTGCCGCCTTTGCCGAGTTGTTGCAGGAGTATCCGCAGCTAGCCGCACTCTACCCGCAGCCGCAGCTAACCGATGGCGCCTGGCTGGCTGGCCGCTGGCTGGAGTTATTGCCCATGCAGCCGGCGCTGAAGCTTAAACTGGCGACTCAGGACCCGCAAAGCTGTCTACAGCAATTACAGCACTGGCTGGCTCATAACGCCTGAGCCTTACTCAATACCCAGATATTTATGGACCTGCACACTGAGCTGCCAGTTATTGGCAATGCAGCTGGCGATGGCCAGTTCAGTGGCGCGTTTTTGCTGACTAATGGGCTGCAGATAGACCAGCTTGTCCTGCAACTGATGCTCAGACAGTAAGGCTTGCAACTCCTCGATATGCTTTTGCATCGCCACCGGATGTTTAATTTCATTGGCACGCGCTAACGCACTGGCGAGTACCTTATAACCGCCCGGCATATTAATTTTCGGCGACACTGTGACCCAGGTGCTGTCAGGCGCTTTCACCTCAAAGGTGCCGCTGGTTTCAATCTGAGTGCTGTAACCGGCCTGATGCAAGGCTTCACAAAGCGGATATAAATCATAAAGACAGGGCTCACCACCGGTAATCACTACGTGCCGGGCCTGATAACCTTCAGCAGCAAACAACGCCAGCAACTGTGCCGGGCTCAGCTCAGCCCAGGCGGGTGTATCACTGCGTTTTGCCAATATAGCCTCAGGGCTGGTTTTCAGTTCCGGATCCAGGGTCCAGGTATGTTTGGTATCGCACCAGCTACAGCCTACCGGACAACCCTGTAGCCGCACAAAAATCGAAGGCTTACCAGTGTAGCGGCCCTCGCCCTGAATGGTCTGAAATACTTCGTTTACCTGATACACCCTACCCAACCTTGTGTTAATCCGCCACAGCTGATGCAGCCACAGCATTCTTCAGCTATACTACGCGGCCCGATTTTCCGGCATTATACAAGAGAGAGCTGCTGATGACGCAAAAAGTTGTAGTGATTTATTCCGGTGGTATGGACTCCTACACGGTGTTACATAGGGCGCTGCGGGATGGTCATGACGTCTATGCGTTGTCCTTTAACTATGGTCAGCGTCATGTCAAAGAGCTGAAATGTGCTGAACAGGTCTGCCGTGAACTGGGTGTTAAGCATAAAATTGTCGATATTTCAGCAATTAACCAGCTATTAAGCGGCTCCTCGCTAACCAGTGATATCGAGGTCCCGGAAGGCCATTACGCCGCCGATAATATGAAGTCGACCGTGGTGCCAAACCGCAATATGATCCTGTTATCGCTGGCCGTCGGTTATGCTGACTCTATTGGTGCCCGCGCTGTTTATTATGGCGCTCATAGTGGTGACCACTTTATTTACCCGGACTGTCGGCCGGAGTTCGTGCAGAAGATGAATGATGTTTGCCAGATCGCCAACTATCAGCCGGTCGATATTGTCAGCCCGTACCTACATCAAACCAAGATCGAAATATTAAAAGACGGCTTGGCGATGGGCCTGGATTACAGCAAAACCTGGACCTGTTACAACGGCCGCGAGAAAGCCTGCGGCAAGTGCGGTTCCTGTCAGGAGCGGCTGGAAGCCTTCGCACTGAATCAGGCGACTGATCCACTTCAATATGAATAGCTTATAACTTAGAGCAAAACGGCCTTGTTAGGGCCGTTTTTCATTTTATACTGTGTCGTTTTTCATTTTATACTGTGTCGTTTTTAGCTGACTTGAGGTCAATGATGTTTAAATTCTGGTTTGCGATCCCTTTCTGGCAACGGGTATTAGGAGCGCTGGTGTTGGGTGTACTGGCCGGCGTCGCCCTGGGCGAGCAGGCTACGCTGTTTAAACCGCTGGGAACGCTGTTTATCAACGCCATCCGGATGCTGGTCGTGCCGCTGGTGTTTTTTGCACTGATCAATAGCATTACCTCGTTAGCCGATCAGCACAAGATGCAGCGGCTGGCACTAAAAACTGTTGCCTTATTTCTGGCAACGGCCTTGGTCGCCAGCTTAATTGGCCTGACAGTGGGTAGCCTGATGCAATGGGGCTCAGATCTGCAACTGACCGCGGTTGAAGTACGCGAGCGGGTGATCCCGCCGGTATCTGAAGTAATCACCAGCCTGATCCCCACGAACCCGGTAGAGGCACTGGCGGAAGCCAAGGTATTACAGATCATCGTATTTGCGGTGCTGTTTGGTATTGCCATCAATCAGGTGGGCGAAAAAGCCGAACCGATGAAAAAACTGGTTAATGCCGGTGCCGAGATTATGTACGCCATTACCCGGATGGTACTGCAACTGACTCCCTTTGGCGTCTTCGGTCTGATGGCCTGGGCTGTCGGGAGCTTTGGTTTAGCCACCCTGCTGCCACTAACCAAGTTTATTGTCGCTATCTATCTGGCCTGTCTGCTGCATATGGCCATCGTTTACGGTGGTTTGGTCAAGCTATACGGCGGTATGGGCTGGCGCGCCTTTTTTAAGGCGGTATTACCGGCGCAGCTGGTCGCGTACAGCAGTGCCAGCAGTTATGGCACCTTACCAGTGAGCTTTAAAGTCGCAACCGAAGATTTGAAAGTATCCAAAAATTACGCCAGCTTTGTACTGCCGCTGGGCGCAACCATCAATATGGATGGTTGTGGCGGTATTTTCCCGGCCATTGCCGCGATCTTTATTGCCCATCTGTATGGGATCCCGTTACAAACCACCGACTACCTGCTGATTGCCGGTACCGCAACCCTGGCGTCGGTTGGTACTGCCGGCGTGCCGGGTACCGCAATGGTGATGCTGACTGTGACGCTGAGTGTGGTCGGTCTGCCACTGGAAGGCATTGCCTTTATTGCAGCTGTCGATCGGATTGTCGATATGATGCGCACCGCCACCAATGTCACCGGCGATCTGATGGTGGCCAGAGTGATTGGCCAGCAAGAAGGCTTGCTGGAAACGGACGATGCAGCCACCAATTCCGCAGAGCCAGCCTGATGAGAATTAGTGTTGGCATTAAGTCGCTAAGCCGCCTGCCGTATCAGGCCGCCGCCGTGCTGCGAAACAGCAGCTACCCCGGCCTGTATAGCCTGATCATCGACGCTGATGAAACTGAGCTGGACCAGCTGCAACAGCAACAAGAACAGCAACTGCCGGTGCTGTTAACTCTGAGTTTGTGGCAGGCTGAACTTGCTGCGACTGAAAGCTTACCTGAGGACGCCGCAGCGCTGTACCAGCCACTGGCGGCGTTACCTGAAGTCTGGCTGCAAGGCCAGGTGGCCGGGCAGCTCAGCGCCGACAGTGCCCTGCTGCAACTTGAGACAGAACTGACGCCGCTCATGGTCTGGTTTAGCGCGCCGATTGCGCTGGAACAAGGTAACAGGCTTTGCGTTAAAGGTGAGCTGCACGCGACCTTGGCATTTGCAGCAAACTAAATAACTGCACCAAATTCAATAACCGCACCAAACAAAATAACAGCGCCGGCACTTGCGCCGGCGCTATCTTTATTTGCGGCTAAGTTATCAAGCGGCAAATAAGCGCTGATGCAGTTGTTTCACCACACCCGGCCCATCGCTGTCCTGGACCAGAAAACACAGGTTATGTTTTGAGGCACCATGGCAAATCAGCCGCATATTAATGCGTTCCAGCGTACTGAACAGCTCACCCGACACCCCTTTGCTGCTGTGTAAATGATTGCCAATAACCGCGACCAGACTCAGGCCGGTTTCCACACTGACTTCACAAAAGGTTCTGAGCTCATCCAGAGCCGGCTCCAGATTGTTGCTAAAAGCACTGGTCATGCCGCCCTGATCTAAGGTGAGTGCCACGCTGATTTCAGAGGTCGTAACCAGATCCACTGAGATCTGATGCCGGCTCAGCGTATCAAACACCCGGGTCAAAAAACCGGGCGCATGCAGCATTGCCGGGCTTTTTACCGTAATTAAGGTTTGTGATTTACGCAGCGCTATCGCGCGATACGGCGGCCTCTGCTGTACCTCTTTCGCGATCCAGGTGCCCCCCGCTTCCGGCTCCCGGCTGGAGCCGACAAAGACCGCGATATTCTGCCGCATCGCCGGTAACAAGGTTGCCGGATGCAGCACCTTGGCACCAAAGGTCGCCATTTCAGCCGCCTCATCAAAGCTGATTTCCGGGATACAACGAGCCTCTGCAGTTAGGCGCGGATCCGTTGTAAAGATGCCAACCACATCGGTCCAGATCTGTACCGTGACAGCCTGCAAGGCTTCGGCCAGCAATGCGGCGCTATAATCAGAGCCGCCACGCCCCAGCGTTGTCGTTTGTTCAAACTCGTCGGCACCAATAAAGCCCTGAGTCACGATCCGCTGCTCCTGTAACAGCGGTGCCAGATGCACCGCGGCTAAGTCAGCCAGAGCGTCGATTTGCGGCTCCGCCTTACCAAAGCGGCTATCGGTGCGCATCACCCGGCGCACGTCAAAACACAGCGCTGCCTCACCGCGTTCGGTGAGAACCTGAGCAAACAGTACCGAACTTAAGCGTTCACCAAAAGACTGGATTAAGTCTTTGTGGGCACTACTATAAACTGCGCCACCGTTTTCAATCAGGGCTTTTAACTCGCCCAGTAGCAGCTCAATCTGAGCGGCAACGGCGTGCGGCTGCTGCAAGCGGTTTAATACTTTGAGCGTGATCTGTTCAATACCGGCGTAAGCATCGTAGCGCTGCTGTACCTCGGTAGTCTTGGTTATATCCACCAGCAGGTTGGTCACGCCAGAGCTGGCACTGACTACCACGACACGGATATGCTCGTTGGCAAGAATAATATCAGCACAGCGCGACATCGCTTCGAAATCAGCTACGCTGGTACCACCAAATTTGGCAATAATGAGTTTGGACACGGGGGTCTCTCCTTAACAAAACAGATAAGCAGAGCATGGCATTTGCTAACGAGCAAAACGAGAAATGAAACAGACCGTTGCTGTAACTAACAAAGGCCAGAAGCTCTCCACCAAAACATCAGGTGACAGTCCTAAGGATTCAGCCTTAGCAACCGGGTGCACAACCACTATCTGTTGCTTACCCTCGGCGCTAAACCCCCTCTTCTATGCTACGAGTGATAGTGCTCTGACATAGAATACCTGGCTAGCGCGCCTCTTCTGGTCTATCGAATACGATTGACGGTGCGTACTTTAACGCGTTCTGCAACTAAAAGCAAACGGCCTTTTAGCCATCTAAACGTAAAGATGCCTTTTATTTGGCGTGCCGTCAAGTGTAATCAGTAAATAATTTGTGTCCTGGCGCCAGCAGGGTTAACAACAGGCGACAACACAAGCAAAAAAGGTTGGCGCCTTTACCTTTGTCTTTAGCAAGGGCCTGGCTCAACCTAGGCATACTGCTTTTGGATCTGTTGCAAACGCGCTAAAAAGCGCTCCATCTGCTGTTCATCTGTCGCGTCGGCATGCCATTTATTATGAAAGCCCAACGTCAGCTGCACCACGCCATCCGAGAAATAGGCTTCATAGCCGTCAAAGCCCTGGCTGACACTAATGCCGTCCAACACAAAACCGGCACCATGTACCGTTTGTTGGGGCTGGCCGTACTTTTCAATCTTGGCGTACAGGTTGAGTAAAAATTTTCCGTCTATCTCATTTTGCATGGTCGTGGTCCTGAGTCAGTCGTTGCGGTTTGAACCCAATACGCATCCGCGGTATAGTTTGGCCCCTAATCAAGGAGAATAACATGAAAAAAACCCTGCTTGTGGTCGCCCTGGCCACAGCCTGCTCTGCTCAGGCTAACATTGTGCAACCGGCGCCGCTGGTGTCAATTCCCACCCATGATGCCTTTTTTAATAACTTAAAAGCCTTATGCGGTCAGGCCTTTGCTGGCAAGCTGGCGGTGGATAACCCACCGGCACCGGGTTTCGAAGGCGCACTGATTATGCATGTGCGCCGCTGTACCGACACTGAATTACAGATCCCTTTTCACGTTGGCGATAACCACTCCCGCACCTGGATTATCACCAAAACCGGTTCTGGCTTGTCATTAAAGCATGATCACCGTAATAAAGATGGTTCGCACGATGACCAAACCATGTATGGCGGTCATACCGTCGATGCCGGCTGGCCAACAGCGCAATCCTTTCCGGCCGACCAGTACTCAAAAGAGTTATTTGCCGCCCGTGGCATCCCACAATCCATTGGCAATACCTGGCAGATGTTTATCCACCCGCAGCAATTCAGTTACCGTCTGGTGCGCGAAGGCCGCGAATTTCGGGTAGACTTTGATCTGACCAAACCGGTTGCACTGCCGCCAACGCCCTGGGGCTATGCCGACTAAGTTACCCGGCGCTGGTTAACGCCAGCGCTTTTTAACATCACACAACACCAAGGAAAAACCGATGTTGAACCTGAAACACCCTGCACTGCTGCTTGCTGTATCTGCAGCTGTTGCGCTGTCGGCCTGTGGCAAACCGGCAGAGCCACCAACCAAAGCCTTACAACCCGCCGCCACTGAGCTGGTCGATACCGACTTTAACCCCAAGCTGGCGGAATATATTAAAACCCTGTCTGATGATAAATTCCAGGGCCGGGCGCCCGCCACCAAGGGCGAAGAGCTGACCGTCGCTTATCTGGAAGAAAACTTTAAGCGGATCGGCTTAAAGGGTATCGATGCTGACAGCTACAAGCAGCCGGTATCCCTGGTACAGATCGATCCGAAACAGGTCTCTGCCATCACCTTAAGCGGTGGTGGTGAGGCTTTACCTGCCAGCCTGGCATACCGGGACGATATGTTTGCCTGGACCACCCGGGTAACGGAAAATATCAGTGTTACTGACAGTGAGATGGTATTTGTCGGTTACGGCATAGTGGCGCCGGAATATAACTGGAACGATTACGAAGGCCTGGATGTCGCCGGCAAAACCGTAGTGATGTTTGTCAACGATCCGGGCTTTGCCACCCAGAACCCTGAGCTGTTTAATGGCAACGCCATGACCTACTACGGTCGCTGGACCTATAAATTTGAAGAAGCGGCCCGTCAGGGCGCGGCGATGGCGTTAATTATCCATGAAACTGACGCTGCCAGCTATGGCTGGGGCGTCGTCGCCCATGGTTCACCGGTAAAATTTGATTTAATCAAAGAAAACAAAAATATGGACCGTGCCAAGGTTGAGGGTTGGGTAACCACCGAAACGGCGCAAAAACTGTTTGCCAATATTGGCAGCGATATTGAGACCTTGCGTAAACAGGCATTGTCCGGTGAGTTTAAACCTGTGCCGTTAAACGTTAAGGCATCAGTTAGTATTGAAAATAATCTGCGCGAGCTGCAGTCCAGCAACGTGATTGGCTATATTGAAGGCAGCAAATATCCGGATGAGTACATTCTGTATATGGCGCATTGGGATCACCTGGGCATGGATTTCTCCAACCCAACCAACAAAGTATTTAATGGTGCCCAGGATAATGCCAGTGGCACCGGTGCAGTCATTGCGCTGGCCGAGTACTTTGCCCAGCAACCGCAGCCTGAGCGTTCAGTGGTCTTTATGTTGGTGACAGCAGAAGAGCGTGGTTTACTCGGCTCAGCCTGGTATGCCGAAAACCCGGTATTCCCGCTGGAGAAAACTGTCGCCGCCATTAATATGGATGTGATGAATGTGTACGGCCCAATGAAAGATATGGTGGTGGTTGGTCTGGGCAATACCGATTTAGAGGAAATCCTGGTCAAATATACCGAACAGCAAGGCCGCTATGCGGTAAAAGAGCCCAATCCGGAAGCCGGTATTGCTTACCGCTCTGATCACTTTAGCCTGTCGAAAAAAGGCGTGCCTATTCTGTATGCCAAAGGCGGTAATGATCATTACCAGCATGGCGCTGAGTGGGGCGCCAAACAGCGGGCCGAATTTAACAGCTGTTGTTACCATAAAGTCACTGACGAATGGGACGACAACTGGGATCTGCGCGGTGCACAGCAGGACCTGTTCCTGTATTTCCGGGTCGGTCATGAACTGGCAAACAGCCGGCATTGGCCAAACTGGTATCAGGGCAATGAGTTCCGCGCCATCCGTGACGCCTCAGCGGCTGCCCGGCAATAACACCTTTATCCAGCAGGCAAAGCAGCGCAAGCTGCTTTGCTATCAGTTCAGAGCAGATTCAGTTAGCATTGCCTAAAGTCTAAAGACGCCTCTGTCAGGGAGTTACTATGCGTCGTCTGCTAAAATCCGTTTTGCTATTGCTATTAGGGTTACCGCTGCTGGCGGTACTGGCGTTCGCCTATCTGCAATGGCAACTGGATAAAGCCGGCGTGCGTGATCTGTCTTTTCAGCTCCGGAAGGTATCACTGCATCAGCTGCATCTGTCTGAACTTAGCTTTCGACTCGACGCCCCCCAGACCGCGACACTTCAGCTGCAGGACGTGCAGCTCAGCTGGTCCTGGCCAGCTTTTTTCCGGGCGCAGGCAGAAAGTGTCTATATCGCCGAAGCCCGCTTACAGCTGTTTGCCCCGGCTAGCCCCGCAACACCGCCTGAACACCCGTTTAGTCTGAATACAGATTGGCGGCTACCTGCCTGGTTACCAAAGCAGATCACCCTGCCAGATATCCAACTGCTGCTACCCTGCCCGGCGCTACAATGTGAAGTCAGTGCAGCCGCATCGCTCAGTAATACGGACAACGAACAGTATTTGCTGCAGGTACAGGCCAGCTCACCAGAGCTCGCTCAGGCGCTGCGGCTCGATGTGCAGTATCAACAGCAAGACAACCAGCAAGCACTGCAGGCTACACTGCTGTATCCTGAGGTGCTGGCCCTTAGTCTGAAACAACAACTCGATAGCGCACGTCAGGCGAACACTGAACTGGCACTGGCCATCTCGCCACTGCCAACAGAGCTACAACACTGGCTGGCCAGCTGGCAACTGTTACCTCCGGCAGAATGGTTGGCCGAGTTTACCCAGCCACTGCAATTTTTTGTGAACGCAAACTGGCAATTACCACAACAGCTGCAGCGCAATAGCGGAATACCGCTGCAAGATGCACAGGTCAACGCCCTGTTAAGAGCGCCAAGTGCCTTTGCCCTGCCATTTGGCACAGTCCAGGGTGAGGCCGGGCTTGCGCTGGCTATTACGCAGGGGGAAATCGAGAATTGGCAGCTCAGTGGCGATCTCCAGCTGAGTCATTATCTGCCACCGGCGCTGCAGGCTGCCCTGCCAGAAACGGCGGCACCGCTGTATATCAGGCTAAACACCTCAGGCGACTCCGCCAGCCTGGCGTCATTACCGCTGCAATTGACGCTGAGCGCTGCTGCACCGCTGGCACTTGATGCGCAGCTCACGGCAGAGCTTAGTTTAAGTCCTGAGCTTAAATTAAGTATACCGGAGGCGGAGTTGGCTATGGCACTGGCACAATTCACGCCCTCGGCTGAGCTAAAGTTAGCCGGCACAGCGCTTAAAGGACGCTTCAGTCTGCTATGGCAAACCGATAACTGGCAGCTTCGCAACCTGACACCTCTCAGTCTGCACAGTCAGCTGGATTACGCCGATATCCAAAGCCAGCTTGAGCTTAGTGCCAGTGAACTCAACCTGAGTCAGCATGGCAACAACACGCCGCTTAATCTGAACAGTCAGCTTAGCGTAAAGCTGGGACAACTCGTTCATCCCTTATTACAGCGACAGGACTGGCAGTGGGAAAGCACGCTCAGTGGTAACAGCAATAATCTGGTGCTTAACGGCAAGCTGGAAAATAGCGCCGGCTTAAGTGCTCAACTGCAAGCACAGGCTGCTTTTATTAGCGACGCGCCGCAACTGCAGCTGCACTGGCAGTTAACCGATATTTTTTTACTGGCCGGCAATCCATTAGCAGCAACGCTGAAAGATTGGCCTGAGCTATTAAGCCTGCAGCGCGGCCGGATCCTGGCGTCCGGCGAGCTGGCGGTCACAGCGCAACGACCGCGGTTGCAGCTGCAAGCAGAATTACGCGAGCTAGCCGGGCTTTACGATCGTACCCTGTTTAATGGTCTAACCGCCCGTTTAACCGCGCAAAGCGACGCGGACTCGCTACAGCTGCACTTACCGCAGCTGAGAATTGCGCAATTAAATCATGGTATTGAGCTGGGACCGCTGCTGGCCGCAGCCGACTATCAGGCAAGTTTGACGGCACCTGGCGCCGGCACGCTCAGCCTGCAACAGTTTGAAACCGATTTTTTACTCGGCAAAGTCCAAATCCGTCCGCAGCAGTTTCAGTTGGCGGCAGACGAGCAACAGGTGGTGCTGCAACTGAATCAGCTCGATCTGACGGAACTGCTGCGCCAACACCCAAGCACTGAAGTAAAAGCCCGCGGTAAAATCAGCGGTGAAATTCCGCTACGCTGGCAGCAACAGCAATTTGAAGTTGCCGCCGGCGTGCTGGCGGCCGAGCAACCCGGTGGCTGGTTGCAGTACAAAAATCCGGCAGCCGCCGCCAGCAGCAATCCCGGCATGAGGCTGGTTTTTGAAGCACTGGATGATTTTCATTTCAGTGAGTTACAATCTGAAGTCAGCTACAGTGGCAGCGGCCGGCTTCAGCTGGCGTTAAAACTTCAGGGCTATAATCCTGCAGTACAACAAGGTCGTGCCATCAACCTGAATATCACTCTGGAAGAGGATTTACCGGCGATGCTGGCCAGCCTGCAGTTGGCAAGTAAATTAAATGATACCCTGACCAAAAGAGTGCAACAGTATATTCAACAACAACAGGCAGCCCGCAAGGCGGCAGGAGACAAACCATGAAGAGGCAAGCGCTGCCAGCGCTGATACTACTGGGACTGGCCACAGCCTGTACCCCAAAAGTTGAGGTCGCACTGGCCAATGAACCGATCAACATTAACCTGAATGTAAAAATTCAGCATGAGATTTTTATCAAGGTCGACAAGCAACTTGACGAGTTGTTTAGCGATGCCAGTGGCTTATTTTAAGGAAACCTAAAGATGCAAGTGCATAAGTTAATAACGAGAGCGTTGCAACACAGCCGGTTACTCTTCCTCAGCCTGCTGCTGGCCTGTAGCTTGCCGGTACTGGCAATGAATCTGCAACAGGCGATGGCGGCACTGCCTAACGCCAAGGCACAGGGGCTGGTCGGCGAACAACCGAATGGCTATCTGGGCGTGGTACAGGCTGGCACTGATACAGAGCTGCTGGTCAAGCTGATTAACGATGCCCGCCGGGCTGAGTATAACCGGCTGGCCCGCGAAAATAATATTGCAGTCAGTGATGTCGAAGCGATGGCCGGCCAAAAAGCCATTGAGCGCACCGTGCGCGGTCACTTTATTCTGCTGGATGGTAACTGGATCCAAAAACGCTGATTTTTGCGCCAGATCAAACTCCCGGCAGAAAAATCCTGCCGGGCATTCGACTTTAGTCGCATATTTGCCCTACCGCTTATGCTGTACCATGCTTAGTTGGTCTTAAACCCACTAAGAGGTAGTAGCATGAATGCTATTTTCTTGATGTTAATGGGCCTGGGTGCTATGGCACTTGGCTATTTCGTCTACTCAAAATTTATCTGCGAAAAAATCTTTAAAGTCGATCCAAATTTCCGTACGCCAGCGCATGAAATGCAGGATGGCGTGGACTATGTACCCACCAATAAATATATTCTATGGGGTCACCATTTTACCTCTGTTGCCGGTGCAGCGCCGATTATCGGCCCTGCAATTGCCGTGATCTGGGGTTGGGTGCCGGCATTCCTGTGGGTGGTATTTGGGACTATCTTCTTCGCCGGTGTGCATGATGCCGGAGCTATCTGGGCCAGTAGCCGCAATAAAGCTAAGTCGATTGGCGCCTTAACCGGCGATATCGTTGGCAACCGTGCCCGCAGCATTTTTATGATTGTGATCTTCCTGGTGCTGCTGATGGTCAACGCGGTATTTGCCGTCGTAATCGCCAACCAGCTAATTAGCTTCCCCAGTGCTACGGTGCCGGTTTGGGGGGCGATAGTGGTCGCGCTGATTATCGGCCAGCTGATTTACCGTAAATTAATTGGCCTGCTGATGGTGACAATCATCGGTGTCGTTGCACTCTATGCCATGATTTATGCCGGTCCGATGTTCCCGTTGGCCTTACCCACCGAAGTGATGTTTGGCCTGAATGATCGCCAAACCTGGATTATCCTGTTATTCGTCTATGCTGCCATTGCCTCGCTGTTACCGGTTTGGGCCCTGCTGCAGCCGCGGGATTATATTAACGGTATTCAACTCTTTATTGGTCTGGGCCTACTGTATGCGGCGGTTATTTTCGCCAGCCCGGATATTGTCGCGCCTGCGTTTAACACCGAGGTACCGGAAGGTACGCCGTCCTTGATCCCGCTGCTGTTTGTCACTATTGCCTGTGGTGCTATTTCCGGTTTCCATGGTCTGGTTTCCAGCGGCACCACGTCCAAGCAACTGGATAAAGAGCCGGATGTGCGTTTCGTCGGTTACTTCGGCGCTATTGGTGAGGGTTCATTAGCTCTGGCTGCCATTATTGCCGCGACCGCTGGTTTCGCGACCCTGGCGGATTGGCAGGCAATTTATCACAGCTTCGGTCAGGGTGGCGTCGGCGCCTTTATCCGTGGCGGTGCAAATATTTTACAGGACGGTATCGGTTTAGACATGGTGCTGGCGCAAACGCTGTTGACAGTAATGGTCGTACTGTTTGCCGGTACCACTATGGATACTGGTCTGCGCTTACAGCGCTACATCTTCCAGGAATGGGGTAGCATCTACAATATCAGTTGGATGCAAAAAGCTGCTCCCGCTACACTGCTGGCTGTCGGTAGCTGTTTACTGCTGGCCTTTGGTGCCGGTGGCGATGGTTCAGGCGGTATGCTGATTTGGCCTTTATTCGGTACCACTAACCAATTACTAGCTGGTCTGACCCTGTTGGTAATTACTGTGATGCTGGTCAAGCTGGGACGTCCGATGTGGTACACGCTGGCGCCACTGATGTTCCTGCTTACCATGACCACCCTGGGCTTATTAATCCAGTTAAAAGCCTTCTATGATAAGGGCGATTGGTTCCTGTTTACGCTGGATATTATTATCCTGGTAGCCGCGATACTGGTGATCCTGGAGTCAGGCTCAACCCTGACTAAACAGATCAAAGCCAATAAAGCCGCGAAAGCATGAAACTGGATTTAAAGCTCGACAACCTTAAGGCCTGGTTCCGCCAGGCCAACTTCTACGTCGAGGAGGTTTACAATGCCCCCTACCGCTCGGCGATCGCCCGGGCGCAACGGGAGCAGGATGACCTCTTTATGCTGCTGATCTTCTCTGAAATGATGGGTGTGCCCAACCCAGCCAGTTATTACACGCTGGAGCTGCAACCTTTGTTATTGGAGCGCTTCCATGACTGGCATCTGCGGATGGGTATGGAACACTCGCCACTGGATAATTTTAAATGCTGTTAACCGATAAAAAAGTCCTGCTGGTCGGCGGTAAAGGTGGGGTTGGCAAAACCACGGTATCCTCTGCGCTGGCCGTATTGGCCAGTGAACGTGGCAAAAAGGTGTTGTTGGTCTCGACCGATCCGGCGCATAGCCTGGCCGATGCCTTCGGCCGCGAGCCTTTTGGTGACCGCATCACCCGCCTGGCCCCTAATTTGGACGGCCTGGAACTGGACCCGGATCGGGAAGTTGAGCAACATCTGGCGAAAGTGACTGCGCAGTTAAAGCGCTTTACCCGGCCAGAAATGTTTAGCGAGATCGAGCGACAGATGCGGCTTACCCGTCAATCGCCTGGCGCACAGGAAGCGGCAATGCTGGAGCGGATTGCGCATACTATTGAGCTTGGTCTGACCGACTATGATGTAGTGATCTTTGATACAGCCCCAACCGGCCACACGCTGAGATTACTTAGCTTACCCGAAGCCATGGCAGCCTGGACTCAGGGTTTACTGAATGCCAATCAACGTTCCGCCAAGCTGGGCGAAGTACTGGGGCATCTGACACCTAAAGGCGGCCGCGATATCACCAACCCACTGGCCGATCCGGCTGAACATGCCACGGCCGGCATGGATGAACGTAATAAAGCCATTACCGAAACCTTATTAAGCCGGCAACGTCTGTTACAACGCACCCGCGAATTACTGCTGGATAAGCAACGTAGTGCATTACTCTTCGTATTAACGCCGGAAAAATTGCCTATTCTGGAGACTGGCCGCGCGGTAAAAACGCTGTTGGATGAAAAATTACCGCTGGCGGGTCTGGTGGTGAATCGCATCCTGCCAGCGCATGCTGATGGTGAGTTTCTGGCGCAGCGTCGTTTACAGGAACAGCAGCATCTGGCGCAAATCGAGCAACAATTTAGTCAGTTGCGCCGTTATAAAGTGCCGTTACAAGCCACCGATATTCAGGGGGTTGATGCCTTAAGCCGCATGGCCACCCTGCTGGCAGCCGCCGGGCTTTGACTATCGCTCAGGCCCATAACACACTTAATACCAGCAGGCTGATAAAACCAAACAGCACCATACTGTTATAGATGGTAATTGTCAGAACATATTTCAGCAGGGTTTTTGCACAGCCCTGCTGATAGTAGATCTTTTGGAACAAAAACAAATACAGCGGGATCCAGCACAGTAACAACCAGACCAGCTTGTTACAGATTGTCGTTAACAAGGTCCAGCTGCTATGGTCAGCGGCCAGTTGTAACAAGACTATTGCCGCCAGCATATGCAAAATAAAGCTATGGCTGTGTAAGGCGACAATCAGGTGCTCCATATAAAAGCGACCGGAATGCCAGTAAAGCAGCTTTAGCATTAACGCAAACAACGGCAAGAACAACAGCATCATCTGCGGTGCTAATGAAAAAAACTTATTAATCGCCAGCTTAGGCTGATTGGCCAGTTGTTGCATCTTTTCGTTATAGGCTTGCTGTTGCGCTAACGTCAGAAACGGCAGACGGAATAATTCCAATTCATGGTCCTCCTGCCAAACACCCTGCTCTACCAGCTGTTGTTTAACCTCCGCCATCACCTGTTGTTGCTGAGCCACACTCTGTGCATCTTGCGGCTGGTTTATTACTACACTGTTAGAAAATAACGATGAAAACAGCAGAAAGGTCAGCACTGAGGTAAATAAATACAGCCGCAGCGGTGGCACATAGGGTACCCGGTGGCCATTTAAATAACGCTTACTCAGATAGCCCGGCCAGAACCACAATGGCAACAAAGTTCGCCACAACCGGCTATCCCAGTTACTGAACTCACCAAAAAACTCTGTAAGTACCCCGCTCAGATTACGGATATAACTCTTTTTTTCCTGGCCACAGTGGTGGCAAAACGCCCCCTGCAAAGGTTGCGCACAGTTATCACAACATCCTTGTTCCGGCATAATTTCAGCAACAGTAATGAAAAATTGAATCGCAGCTAAGGGCGTGTTGACGTTTACTGCTTAGATTTTGTTCGCACTGGCGGCGCTTTGGTCGCGAAACGAGGAACGCAGTTTAGTCATTCTAAATAAGTGACGAGTGACAAAGAGCAAAGCGTCGCCAGCGCGAACCCTACGGGCAGCGTTTGGCTGGCGTTTCTACTGCGTTATCGCTTGTTCATGTAGAATAACTACACATCACAAGCTCTGCCTTGTATAAACACCAGCCAAACGGCTGCAAAAACAAG
>NZ_AHTH01000065.1 GCF_000245735.1 Alishewanella jeotgali KCTC 22429 | reverse complement strand
TTTTTTCTGCCACCGAAGTGGCGCTCAGTCACTGACTAATTTTACTTGGTCACTTTCTGATCAATTTCATTTCGAAACCATCATAAGTGCCCACACAGATAATTGATTGCTTATTGTTAAAGAGCGTGCTTCGTTCTACGAAGCGAGGCGCTTGCCTCAGGATTCTTCCAGACTTGGAGTTCGTTGCCGTTGCCCCCGTCTGTGGATGCGCATTATAGGGAGTTTAGAACAGCCTGCAAGCAGTATTTTTGAAAATGCGTTTGTTCGACTGTTTTTTGCACAAAAGCTTGATTTGGATCGTCTGGCGGCCGTTAACAGCCGCTGTTAAACGGCCAAATCGTAGCAACCTGCAGCGGAACGGCGGTTATTATAGTCAGTGACCATTTGCTGCATCAGACTTTCATCATAAGGTTGCAGGTTACTTAGGATCATTTTCTTGGCACCCTGCCCGATAACGACGCCTTGCTCGGATAGTGTAAAGCTTAAAGTCACATTACCGCGCTTACCTTCGACCTCTAATTTACTGCCTGACAGCGCTAACTTAACTGGAGAGGTTGGCAGTTGTTGAAAAGACAGCGACATACTTTCATAAATGACTAAAGGTCGCTGCGGGTTAATCATCACGCCCTGCTCCGCCATCAGCGGTTGCAGAATGTCGGGAAAGTTCTTACCGGAAAATCGGACATAGTCCTGAAACAATGGCTCGATAACGCTCAGGTCGTGGCGATGCTCGCCGCTAAATTGAATGGTCAGATAAACCCGGTCCTGCTCGTCACAGACCTGGATTTGACCTGCAGTGATCTTACAGTGCAGTAAGACATCCGCGCTGACCATACCCGAGAACTGGCAATTTAATTGTTGGCTTACACCATACCGGCTCAGCAGATAACTGAACAACAGATCGCCTGGCACACAGAAACGCTTGGCGTCGACATCATGAATAGGATTAAAGTCTCCTGCGACTTGCTTGGCGAAGGTACAGGAATGTTGCCGGCTAAAGCTAAAAGCCTCTCCCTGCCGACTGACAAAAGCATCTAACAACATCTATTGCTCTCTGTTGCTGGTAAAAAGGCTATATTAACGTAAATCAGGCAACAGATGGTCCAGCCAGTACATTTATATGTTGCCGCTCAGGTCCGCGACGACGTGAAATGAACACCGTATTGCCGCCGAGACGCTTTGCTTCCTGCTTTGCGGCAGCAGACAGCGCCGCGACATCGTGATGGCTGAAGCATTGCGCCGGATCAGGATGGGCGATACCAACTGCGAGAGATAATAGTGGATAAAAGCGGGAATCACCGTTACGGCTTAACGCCGTGATACCCCCCAGACGCAGATCCTCTTGCCGATAGTACAACGCGATACGCTTAGCAAAAAGCTGCACAACTTGCCGGCAAAGCGTTTCGCATTCGTCAGGCTCAGCAATGAGCACAAAATCATCACCACCAATATGACCAACAAAGGATTGCGACGAACTATGCTGTTGTAATAGCTCGGCGACCAGTAATAACACCGCATCGCCTTTACTGTAACCGTAGATATCGTTGTAAGGTTTAAAATGATTCAGATCCAGATAAGCAACGGCAAAATTGGCTTTTTGTCGCAGCAATTTATCAATACGCTGGTAAATAGGCACATTACCGGGTAATAACGTTAACGGGTTGGCATAGCGAGCTAGTTGTAGTTTGCGTTCACTGATTTGTTTGAGCAGAGCCCTTACCGAACCCAGACCACAATATTCACCCTGACGGCAAATAATAAAAAACCAGCTGGCGGCATTGTGCTCATCATCAGCGACACGCTGGCTTACCTCCTCAAGCGTGGCACTGATCTCAACCACTACCGGTTGCCGGTTCATCACACTGGCCAATGATTTCTTTTCATAGAGTGCCCGGCCAAAAGGCTGCGCCAGCAAGGCTTGCAGATCAGTGCGGCAAATCAAACCAACAGGTCGGCCTTGTTCAACTACAGGTAAACTTTGCAACTGACTATCTGATTGAAATAGGGCTGCCGCTTGGGCAACCGTTTGCTGCGGACTGACAGCGGCAACCTCAAGCAACAAGGCTTCGACTTGTTCAGAACTGATTTCACTGTGAAGTTCAGTGCTAAAGAGCGTCCGACAACGTTGCGGATCGGCAAAACTGGCTTGAGGCCGTCCTAACAAATAGCCCTGTCCCAAATCGGCGCCCAGTTCACGACACCATCTTAACTCTTCAGCGGTTTCGATTCCTTCAGCCACTACGGTTGCGCCAATCGCTTTGGCCAAACTAACAATATTGCGCACGAAAGCTTGTTTGGTAAGGTCTTTGTCCAGTTCGCTAATAAAATGCCGATCAATCTTCACAATATCAGGCTGTAATTCAGACCACAGTTTCAAACCTGAAAAGCCGCTGCCTAAATCATCAATCGCAATTTGAAAGCCCAGTTCCCGATAATGCTGCACAGCTTTAACCAGTAAACCGGCATCTTCCACCTGATACTGTTCGGAAATTTCAATCACCACTTCCGAGGGGTCAATCTGTGCCGCCTTTAACAGTTGTTTGGTCAAACCGCTGGGATGGTCTGCCGTCAGTAAGATAAGTGGATTGACGTTAAGAAAGAGTTTGCTATTCAGTTCTGCTTTAGCAAAGCTCTCTATACTCAGCTCACGGCACAGCATCTCTAATTGCTCCAGCTGACCACAGCCCAGAGCAGTTTTAAATAATTGTAGTGGCGAATGTAACGGGCTATCAGAGGGGCCACGGATCAGCGCTTCATAGGCAATGACAGTACCGTCCTGCAAATTCAGAATGGGTTGAAACACTGGCTGTAACGCCCGTTTATGTAAAATTTTATCCAGTTCTGTGCAACAGAGTTCAGAAACCGCCATCTTTTGGCTCCGCCAGCAATAACTGGCGAATAGTAGAACCTTAAAATGACAGTTGCATGACAGGCGACTGCAAAATTGCCTGCAGAAAAGCACTTGCTTTTTATTTAAACAGCAACTACTGTATATGCATACACTGTATAAATACACAGATAGAGGTTGCCATGTTTGTATCTAACCATTCTTACCAAACTGAATCGAGTCAGCATCAAGCTGCCAGCAGCACAGCACATCACTGGCAGCAATTGCAACAACACAGCAGCGAGTTGCAATTACTTAAGCTGTTACAACAGTATCGCCAAGCGAGCGGCTGGATTGTTCTAATCGCCCCTGGTTTTAAACCGGCAAAAGCATTCTGGCAAGCTTGTCAGTTGCCATTACAGCATATTCTGGTGGTTCATACTCAAGCAACAGCCGACTTGTTACAGCTGATCCAAATGACGTTACAGAACCCGGATTGCCAGGCGGTGATCTGTTGTCAGAAATTACCGTCTCAGCAACAGCAGCTACTGCAGACTTTTGCCATACAGCAACAATGTGCCTTGCATATACTGCCTACAGATACGACGGCGGCTCACTAATAACAGCCGCTGCCCCTGGTCTATCAGCATTGCAGCAAAGTCGTTAAACTAATAGCGTAATACCCTCGCAACCAATGACATGAAGAGTACGGTAACGCGTGCGGAACAGGTCGGCCCGGAGAGATAAGATGTTATGCTATTGCTGTTCAGGTAAGGCTTTTGCAGAATGCTGCCAACCCTATTTAAGTGGGCAGGCTCAACCTGATAGTTGTGAACGCCTGATGCGTTCTCGCTACAGTGCCTTTTGTGTTGCCGACAGTCAGTATCTGCTTGCCACCCTTGCCGCAGAGCAACGGGCCAGCGAATCTGCTGCCGCGCTGGAAGCTTTTGCCAAGGCGGTACATTTTTGCAAACTAGAAGTGAAACACGCCATATCCGAGCCGAAGCAGGGACAGGTTAGTTTTATTGCCAGCTTTATTCAGCACAACAAGCTGGAGTTTATCGCGGAAGTCTCGGACTTTATCTTTCAGGATCGTTGGTATTATACCAGCGGTAAGCTTACTGCGTTGCCGGCGATTAAATTGGGCGCTAATGATCCCTGCCCCTGTGGTAGCGGTAAAAAATTTAAGCGCTGCCAAACTCATTTGCCTAGTGGTCAATTGCGATAGAACGGCAGTAGGATAAAGGATGCACTAGAGAAAGGGCAGGATCGAGCATGCTGTGCTTTATCGGGTGATTTTGTGGTTATCAGCACGGGTCGCTACAGCTCATCAAACCTGCGTCGCTGATAACTGTTCAAGGATCTCGTAAAGTGCAGTTTCATCACTGACAGAGGGGGTCATTTTATCCCCAGCCAACCGACGGCGACAGTGCAAATCCAGGTCGGCAAACACCTGAGGTTCGAGTTTACGCTTATCTTCCTGCCACACCCAGGGCTGTTCCTGTAGATAACTGTACAGCTTTAATTGCGCCAAACCTTGCTGCGCGGCCTGGCTCTGTTGCAATAAGGCCAGCTCGTCTGTGGTTTGATAAGCGAACGGGCGACGTCTACTGACCGCCAGCTGCTGGTATAGATCATGTTTGGGTTGTGCAGCCTGATTTACAGGCGTTTGAAATTCTGCCATCTCCTCAACTGCAGGAGATAAGAATGCTAACCATAGGGAAAAGTCAGCCCGCTGCTGATGCTGCAGTGCCTTACCTAAACGATCCCCTAACTGCCATTCATTGATAATTGGCTGCATACTGATGCCATCTGACAACGACTGTTGAGTTAATCGGCAAACGGTCAAAAAACTTTAGCAAAATGCTTTACATCAAACTTCAGTTTGATAAGATGCGCGCACTCGTGGAGGGGTTCCCGAGTGGCCAAAGGGATCAGACTGTAAATCTGCCGGCACTGCCTTCGAAGGTTCGAATCCTTCCCCCTCCACCATTCTCCTTCTCAGCGTCAAATTCCTATGTTAAACCACTCTTAGCAAATACGACTCAGGGGAAGGTGAGAACCTTCGTCAGGTTCGACAATGCGTAGCATTGAACAGCGGAACATAGTGACGCTGGCCTGTAAGGCGAGCGCAGCGAGTAATCCTTCCCCCTCCACCATTCTTCTTCTGAGCACCAAATTCCTAAGTTAAACCACTCTTAGCAAATACGACTCAGGGGAAGGTGAGAACCTTCGTCAGGTTCGACAATGCGTAGCATTGAACAGCGGAACATAGTGACGCTTAGACTTTTTCGTCATGGTGTCAGGGCAATCACCACACAGCAAGCCGCACGGTGCTGCCCTATATCGGTTAACGGGGTAACTGCTGTAATAACTCGGTTAATAAGCTGCTGGCACCAATGCGCATACCTTGCCTGGTCGCCGTCAGTCCGGTGATTTCTTCATACAGCTCCAGTAATTGCAGTGCCTGCTCAACTGTTTTTACACCACCAGAGGCTTTAAAGCCCACCGGGCGATCGGCTGCCGCAATACTGGTCAGAATAATTCTGGCCGCTTCCAGTGTGCATCCCACTGGTACCTTACCGGTCGAGGTTTTAACGAAATCGGCGCCACTGGCAATAACCAGTTCGGTAGCCTTAGTCACTTGCTGCGCCGTCAGTAACTCACCTGATTCAATAATTATTTTCAGCCCCAACCCCAGGCTGGCCTCTCTGACCGCGGTCAGAAAAGCACTCACCTCAGACTCGTTACCTGCCAGTAATTGTGAGTACGGCAACACACAATCAATTTCGGTGGCGCCCAAGGCCCGGCAGCGTGCAATATCAGCCAGAACCTCTGCCAGCGGCTGGTCACCGCCGGGAAAATTAACAACTGTCGCCAACTCGGTTGCCTTAGCGGCTGCGGCCAGATAGTCCGCCGTCTGAGACAAAAACTCCGGATAAACACAGAGCGCGGCAACAGGTGCAGGCAAAGCCGGGATGGCATTCAGCCAGGCGGCCATCTCAGCCTGACTATCTGCTTCAGTCAGCCGGGTGAGATCAAGTAGTTTCAACAGTTGTAATAAACGTAACGGATTGGTCATTGTCGGGTACTCTGTCTGAGCTTATTATTGAGTTTTGTTGCTGTAGCGACACGGTTCAGGCGCTAGATTAAACCAGAACTGGTAGCCTAATGCCAAAATGTTTTAAAAAAAATCGCTACCAGCGGGAATTTTTTGCTGCGCGCAGAGTCTGACCAGGTGAAGTAAAGCTGGTGAACATCTCTCCTTTAATCGATGTCCTTATGTTGCCGACCTTATGGTCGGCTTTTTTTGCCCCTAATTCAACAGTTCGGCTTGGTGTTGTTTAAGCCAGGCTTTCGCTTCTCTATACTGTGGACAATGTTGCTGCACCAACTGCCAGAATGCGGGTGAATGATTCATATGCTGCAAATGCGCCAGCTCGTGGATCACTACATAGCGCCGGACCCAGAGCGGCACTTGCATTAACCGCCAGTTAAAGCCCAGCTCGCCGTTTTGTTTACAATGCCCCCACCGGCTGCGCCAGTTACCGACAACAACCGGACCTAATGTCTGCCGTAACCGCGCGGCAAGCTCGTTTGCCAACACGGGCAACTCCAGTAAGGCTTGCTTAGTAAAATGCTGTTGTACCAATTTTCGCGCATAGTGGTCCTGTCTCGCTGCAGCGATCTTTGTGGATAGCCTAAGCTCAAGCCCGTTTGCGTCAACATTGACGCTACTTTTTGCCGCCAGTTGCCAGCGAAATGGCACTGCCTGTCCCGAGACCAGGATCCTATCCCGCTGTAACCACGGCAGTATCGGCGGTGTTGTAATGCGCGCCAGCGTTTGCTGAACCCAGAGTTCTTTCTGCTGCAGCCAGGCACTTAGCCAGTGCCGGCAGATCGTGGCCGGAGCTCTGACATAAACCTCACCATTACGGATCGCCAGCTGCACCGTACGCCGCCGCTGACTATAGGAAATCTGGTATTTAATGTCCTGCATGTTGTCTACTTAGTCGTCACTATTACGGAACTAACGGTCACGGCGTTTCGCCGCTTGTCTGATGCGTGCTATTATCGAGCCAGCCTATTCGCGCAACGAAAAAATTATCTGGAATAACAATGAAGATCATCTCTTTTAATATTAACGGCATTCGCGCACGCCTGCATCAGCTGCAAGCGCTGATCGACAAACATCAGCCCGACATTATCGGCTTGCAGGAAATAAAAGTACAGGATAGCGAGTTTCCGCTGGCCGAGGTACAGGCCATGGGATATCAGGTATATCACTTTGGTCAGAAAGGGCATTATGGCGTTGCCATCTTAAGCAAAGTGCCAGCATTGTCGATGCAGTATGGCTTCCCTACTGACAGTGAGGACGCGCAGCGGCGCATGCTGATTGGCCAGTTCGCACTGGCTGACGGTAAACAGCTCACGGTGTTAAACGGCTATTTCCCACAGGGAGAGAACCGTAGCCATGAGACCAAGTTTCCCGCTAAAACCAAATTTTATGCCGATTTACAGGCATATCTTGAGCAATACCATGACAGCAGTAAAGACTATCTGGCGGTGATTGGTGATATTAATATTTCACCAATTGACCTTGATATCGGCATTGGTGAAGCCAACGCTAAACGCTGGTTACGGGAAGGCAAAACCTCCTTCTTACCGGAAGAGCGGGCCTGGTTACAACAATTGAAAGACTGGGGTCTGGTAGATACGTTCCGCGCGCTACATCCAGAGCGTGACGCACAATATAGCTGGTTCGATTATCGATCTAAGGGTTTTGACGACAATCGTGGCCTGCGCATCGACGTCGTTATGGCCACGCCACCCTTGGCTGCGCTTTGTACTGAAGCTGAAATCGATTATCAGATCCGTGGCTTGGATCGCCCGTCAGATCATGCACCGGTTTGGTCGGTGTTTGCACTCTAGCCAAAATTCCGACTACTGGCTCTGACCTCCCCCGCCCGGCTTCCGGACCTTTTGTAACGGCCCGGGCTATGTTAAATCCAGCGCCGCATCACGGTTTTATCAAGCTGTTGATACGCCAGCTGTAACAAACGGGCAAGATCGAAGTAATTCTTAGGGCTGCCCGGCAAAGCGGTGGTTTTTGCGTGCTGCTGGATCTGATCCCGGATCTCATTACCCCAGTTGATTAGTGCCGGCGGTAACGCGCTGTTAGCCCTGATCCCAAGCCAGTACCAGCCTTGCAGTGGCATTGATGCCAACAGCAGCATCATCGCCACTGCCGGCCCTAAAAAGCCAACACCTAATAACTTAATCTGCAGTATCGCAGTGACTATCGCCAGCACCGGCAAGTAGCGGGCAGCTTGCTTAGTCAGAAAAATAACTTTGTTTTCCGGGAAGATCGCATTAAGCTCAGGTTTCGCCGGCCAGGTCTGGCTGTACTTCCAGCCGGTATTCAGGGTTGCAAACCAGGTAATCCGCATAACATCTCCCCTCTCTAACGACCATTACTCAGGATTAGACTCTCTTTACTCTAGCATAGTTGCCAGCTGATAGCTGCCGGCTTTTTCGGTCATGCGTTCCCGCCAGCGCATTAAACCAGATACATTTTTGTTACAACGGCATTTGCTACTATTCAGAAATCGAAAGCTTCATTTTTGTCGCTTTTTTACAGAATTCTTGCCCACTAACAGGCTATCAAAATTCATGCCATCGAATAATACAGATTAAATACAATAGCATGGCGATTAACAGCAGAGGTTTTCAACAAAGTTATCCACAGAAACTGTGGACAACCTTTGCAGGATAAATTCAGACCCCGCTGGCCTCTGGTCTATTTTTAACTATCAAAAACAACGCCTTTCAGCGCTATTATTATTCAAAGCGTTAAAACACGCTATTTTCGCTAAAACACCTTACCTTGACTCACGGATTTCAGCACAAACTACTGCATCTGTTGATCCTTTACGTTATTATCAGCACATCAGATTGATGGAGTTACGGTGATACTGTGATCAGTTGGCAGCAAGACTGGCGAAGAATAACAGGCGCCCCGATCAAAAGCCCGTTCACCGGGGCTGTGTTGCCAGCAGAGCAACATCCCGAACCACTGTACCAGCAGAACCTGTTACCGGTTGCGATTACGGCAAAGCTACAGCATGGCCTGATCGTTGCCCCCTTTGCCGGTCTGTTCACCACCCAGCTTGATACCGAACGCCGCTTGGTATTGCGCCATGCTTCCGGGCTGCGGTTATTATTAGAGTTACCGGCAAACATCATTGATTTGCAAGGTCGCGGCTTGCATTGGCTAAGCAATCGGCAATTGCAGGTGAATGCCGGCCAACCATTACTGCAGCTGGATCTGGCATTTCTGGAATTAGAACTGGAACTGGATGCCCTGTACTGTGCGCTGGTGCTCGATTTGCCCAAACCGGCAGAGAGCAAAGTATTTTGCCGGCAAGCCAAGGTCAACGCTGCCCAGGACCCTCTTTTTATTATTCAAACGAGCAGAACCTCAGCATGATGACACTATATGGAATTAAAAATTGCGACACCGTAAAAAAAGCTCGCCGCTTTCTCGAACAACGCAGCCAACCCTATCAGTTTCACGATTACCGGCAGGATGGGTTAAGTGCAGAACTGTTAGAACAGTTTGCTGCCCAGCTTGGTTGGCAATCGTTGCTAAATACCCGAGGTACCACCTGGCGCGCCCTGGACGACGCTGACAAAGCGGAGCTGGACGAGCAAAAAGCGCTACGTCTGATGCTGGCGCAGCCCGCCTTAATCAAAAGACCATTGCTGGTCGCGGGCGAGCGCTATTTACTCGGTTTTTCCGAGCAGAGTTATCAAGATTTTACTAACTAATCCTAAGGCAGCAGTATGAGTAATCTAGTAGATCCAGCCGCAAATCCAACCTTAGCGCTGGCAATGGATCTGATGGCCCGGCCGTCAGTCACACCGGAGGATGCGGGATGCCAACCGTTAATGGCAGCGCGCCTGCAACAACTTGGTTTTCAGATTGAGATGTTGCCCTTTCACGATACGTTAAACATGTGGGCTCGCCGCGGCCGGGGTAAGCCACTGTTTTGTTTTGCCGGTCATACTGATGTGGTTCCTGCTGGCCCGCTGGAACAATGGCATACTCCTCCTTTTACACCAACCATTATCGGCGATACCCTGTTTGGGCGCGGCGCGGCCGATATGAAAGGCAGCTTAGCGGCAATGGTGGTCGCAACAGAGCGTTTTATCGCTGAATATCCGGAGCCTGCCTTTGATCTGGCCTATCTTATCACCAGTGACGAAGAAGGCCCCTTTATCAATGGTACCGTGAAAGTGGTTGAAACGCTGGAAGCGCGACAGGAGAAAATCCGCTGGTGTCTGGTCGGTGAGCCGTCCAGTGGTAAGCAACTTGGCGATGTCATTAAAAATGGCCGCCGCGGCTCCTTAACCGGCCATCTAACCGTTAAGGGTATTCAAGGCCATGTTGCGTATCCGCAACTGGCGGATAAC
This sequence comes from Alishewanella jeotgali KCTC 22429, assembly GCF_000245735.1. Lineage (GTDB taxonomy): Bacteria > Pseudomonadota > Gammaproteobacteria > Enterobacterales > Alteromonadaceae > Alishewanella > Alishewanella jeotgali. Next base: position 26,320 of record NZ_AHTH01000065.1, on the reverse strand, counting down.
CCGGTGCATAAAGCCGCTCCCGCTTTAGCGGCACTGGCGGCAGAGATCTGGGATCAGGGTAATGCCTTCTTTCCGGCTACCAGTTTCCAGATTGCCAACATTCATGCCGGTACCGGTGCGTCAAATGTAATCCCGGGTGAACTTAAGGTGATGTTTAACTTCCGCTACAGCACTGAAGTCACGGCCGATATTTTACAAAAGCGGGTCTACGCCATTTTGGATCGCTTCGGCCTGAACTATCAGCTGGACTGGACACTGAACGGTCTGCCGTTTTTAACTGCCAGCGGTGATTTAGTCGCGGCAACTGTCGCGGCGGTGGAACAGGTTCGTGGTCTAACACCACGTTTGGAAACCACTGGCGGTACCTCGGATGGCCGCTTTATTGCGCCGACCGGAGCTCAGGTAATAGAGCTCGGCCCAATTAATGCCACTATTCATAAAATCAATGAATGCGTGGCCATAGCCGATCTGACGCAGCTGACGGATATTTATCACGCCCTGCTGGTTAACCTGCAACAACGGCTCAGCCATGCGGTTAACTGAACTGAGCCCGGCGCTTCTTACCGGGCAGGATGCCGGCCCGATGCAACTGGTCGAACATAACCAGCAATTGCATCAGGCCGTGATACCCGCTTACCGGCAAATGCAGCATGCAGCCGCGCAGCAGGGGATCGCAATCAGATTGGTATCCGGTTGGCGCAGCTTTGAACGCCAGGCGGCGATCTGGCAAGCCAAATGCGAAGGTCGCCGCCCGGTATTTGACCGCTGGCAGCGTCCGCTAAAGATTGAACATTATCAGGGTCTGGCGAAACTGGAGGCCATTATGCTGTACTCTGCCCTGCCCGGCGCCAGTCGTCATCATTGGGGCAGTGACCTGGATATTTATGATGCCGCTGCGGTCAGTAACGACTACCAGGTACAACTGCAACAGAGTGAATATAGCGCCGGCGGCCCGTTCTATCGCTTAAGTCAATGGCTGACGCAGCATGCTGCGCAGTATGGTTTCTTTTTACCGTATCGCGAGTTTCAGGGCGGGGTCGCGGCTGAACCCTGGCATCTGAGCTATCAACCGCTGGCCACGCGCTGCCAACGGGCGCTGACGCTGGAACAACTGCGCTTAGTGCTGCAACAGCACCCTATTGCCGAACAACAGACTGTACTGGCACATTTACCCGAGCTGTACCGGCGCTTTATCTGTAACATTTGCGAGGCACCAAAATGAACTGGCCATTATTCTGGGCGCTGTTACTGGCCTTTGGTTTTATTATCGGCAATGTGCTGTTGGTTAAGCACTCGGCCAAAATGAAAATGCCGGCGTTAAAACCCCTACCTGAAGCCTTACCGAAACAACCGACTGCAGCCGATACCACAGCGGCAACAGCAGACTCAGCCACCTCTGCTTCAGCACCAGCCGTATCCGCTACGACTGCTCAAAAGCCGAATAGCCCTGAAGAAAACGCTGCAGCTGATCGCGCAGATTAGGCGGGGTGCCCTTGATCACCAGGGTATCGGTTTTCAGATCATAACTCACCCGCTCGCCGAGCAGCTTTTCATCAAAGCTGAGCGATAAGCCACCGCCGGCACCGTTAAATTTTACCAGCTTTTTCAGCTCTTTAACCTCTACCGGGAACTGCTCCGCTACTGCCAGCTGTTGCTCGGCACAATAGTGCAGGAAGCCGTTTTCCTGCTCCGGATCGACCACGGCAGACAGCTCAGCTAACACCACTTCTTGTCCGGCTTTCGCACGCTCTTCGCAATAATCAAATACCTGGCGCCTTGCTGCGGTTTTTTCTTCCGGCGCAAATTCTGCCACCCCCAGATATTCCTCCACCGAAGCTAACACCAGCTGACTGTTTGCTTTGGCATCAGTGCCTTCGGCACAACCCAGAAAATCCAGAAAGAAATCCGCGACCTTACGCCCGGCGCGACCACGGATAAAGCTGATGTAATGCCCCTGCTCACGATTTACCGCGTATTCGGTCAGATCCAGCCGCGCCGCCAGTTGCATCCGGCTGATATCCAGATGGCGGGAAGTCGCCAGCTCCAGCTGCTCAGTTAATTCAAAGTGATCTTTACTGCCCAGCAGGCAGATCAATAAAAATTCGCTGGCCAGGTAGCGGTAATGTGCCAGCAGTAAATAACCGGTCTCCGGCAGTTGATGCTGGGATAACTCCTGCACCAGCGCGTCGGTGGTAGCACGGCTAAACCCCAGATAATCACTGTTGCCGCTCTGCCAGTCAGCCAGCGCCAAAGCCACCTTGGGTGACTTTTCAGTTTCAAAGGCAGCGTAGCCTTTGGCCGGCTTGCCGTTATAAGCCAGGTGAAGCTGCTCGACCAAATTTGCTACGGCGCCGCTACGCCCAATCAGTGCCTCCCGATAGTGGGCCTGGTGCTCACCACTGTCTGTTAGCGCAATATAATTAATGGCCAGATGCTGCATCTCTACCGACATAAATTTTCCTGTTTATTCTGAATTCTGTTACTATTCTATCTGTTTATGCGTCTTTAATCTGAGTAATCCATGCCGATTGTATCAAAATATTCCAGTAGCCAGATTGAAAAGCTGGTCAATCAACTGCTCGACACCCTGCACCAGCAACACGCCACCACTGAGCTAAGCCTGATGTGTTTGGGTAATGCGGTTAGCCATATTATCAATACCTCTGTGCCGGCAGCGCAACGTACCGCCGTCGCCAGCAGCTTTAGCCAGGCTCTGGCTGACGCCATTCAAAGCGACAAGCATTAAGCCTTATGGTGCTGGAACAAAACCTGTCCTTAGTCAAAAAAGTTAACCGGTTACTAAACTGGGGGCACTGGTTTACCTTTTTCAATATATTGCTGGCACTGTTGATAACCAGCAGTTTCTGGTGGTCAGAGCCCCTGCCACAAACGGTGTTGGGCAGTGTGTATCTGCTGGTTAACTGGTTGGGACATACTGCATTTTTGTGCTTTATGTTCTTTATTCTGACCATATTCCCACTGTCGTTGATCTTTCCTTATCAAAAACATGTCCGCGGCCTGGGTGCAACTCTGGCCACCATTGGCATGGTACTGCTGATTTTTGATGCCTATGTCTATAACCAGCTTGGTTATCATCTTGGCAGTGCGTCCTATGACCAAACGCTGGCCTTACTCAGGGCGCAGGTGGTCACTAACTTGCGCAATTTTGTATTAATTGTCACGCTGGTCGGTGCGCTGTTGCTAACGCTGCAGATCTGGTTAAGTAACTTTTGCTGGAAAAAAATCAGCCGCCTTTCCGCCTCAGGTGTCGGTCAACCGGCTTTGGCTCTGTTCTTTGGTAGTTTTATGCTCAGCCATCTGCTGCACATCTACGCCGATGCCAGCTTGAATTTTGATATTACCCGCCAGGATAATGTGCTGCCTTTCTCCTACCCGGCCACGGCGAAAAGCTTACTGGCACGCTATCAGTTGGTAGATTTAACCGAACGCGCCAAACGCCAGGCCGATAAGCTCAGTCTGGAACACGCTAATCGCAGCAGTCAGCTGTTAAGCTGCCAGGCCGGCGCTACCGAGCCGACCTTATTATTGGTTACGGCTAGCATCACAGCGGAACAATTAACCTTATTACAGCAACAAGGCCTGCGCAGCCATGATCAGCATTTCGCCCCAAACAATGCTGCTGAAGCCCTGTTAAACCTGTTGTACGGTCAGTTTAAAGCGACAGCGGATGCCGCCGGCGCACTGCAGACGATGCCAGCCTGGCTCAACAGCGTTAATACCTCTGATGTGCAAGTGGTTAACCGCACGCCAGAGCTGAACTCGTTATTACCCTGGGCCAACACTGAGCTTACCCCTGCCAGGCTAAATATCGTATTTGATGCGGACTTTTCCCGGCATTGGTCAGAATACCAGCAATTTAGCCGGCTAATCGTCGTGCCGCTACATAGCGAAAATGCTAAGTTTCAGCTGGCGCCGGTTACAGCCTATCTGCGCTGGCCGGCGCTGTTAAGTCAGGCCCGGCAACATGGTAGTCAGCAACTGGACTGGTTACCGACCTTATTGGGCAGTATTGGCTGTGAAACCGAAAACCGCTGGCTGGGAGACAATTTATTTCAGCCGGAAACCCTGCCCAAACTGAATATCAGCCAGCAGGATATTATCAGTATCCGCAAAGATAAGATGATGATCCTGCGCCAGGACGGCAGCTACGGCGTCTGGTCGGCAGGTACCCTGGTGCCACTTAACGATCCGCTCAATGTGCCTATGCTGGTTGACGCCTTAAAGCGACTCGAGGAATAAGCCGTTACTGTAAGGTGCCAGGCGCCTTAATTCTTGGCCGGCGCCCCGCCAGCTCTAATTCAGCCAAATGATACAGGTTGGTTAACGCAATTGGCGGTGGTGGCTCGGCAAAACATTCGATATAAGCGACTTCTGCTTCCTTGGTCAGTTGCTGAAAAATTTGATCATACACACTAAAGCCGTCGTAGCTAAAAGGCTCATCTAGCTCTGCCACTTTCAGCTCCTGCTGGCGGCGCATAAAATAATTCATCAAAAACTCGTACTGCTTAATATCCAGCAATTGCCGACAATCCACCTTGCCACCTTTTACTCTATTGCACGAACCTGCGCGAACTTTGCCATTTTACGCTGCCAAAGCACGAAAGATTCATCACATTTTCTGATTAACACAATTTTATTTATTCACTTTAATTAATAATGAGAACCGCTATCATTTAATTAAGCAGATGATTCGGGAGACCCGCTATGATTAAAACCATTACCTTTGCCATTATGCATTTTAGTATTGCCTTTGGCGTAACTTACCTGATCACCGGTGATTTGGTGTTAGGCGGTCTGGTGGCCATTATTGAGCCGGCCGTTAACACTGTGGGCTACTTCTTTCACGAGAAAATCTGGCAGAAGTTTGATCGGAAAAAAGCACCCGCAACGCCGTTATTAACTAAAGGCTTTATCAAGTTATAGTCCTGCTGCTGCGATTATGCAGCAGCAAAGCGTTAAAACCGCTATACTAGCCGCTATTTGATTGTAATAAGGCAAAAATAGCGATGATGTCACTGGGTACCCTTAATACCCTAACCGTAAAGAAACAGGTTAAGTTCGGTTTTTATTTAGATGGCGAAAGCTGGGGCGAAATTTTACTGCCCAACAATGTCGCGCCCGCGGGTTTACAGCCAGGTCAGCAACTGAATGTGTTTCTGTATCTCGACTCCGAAGATCAATTAATCGCCACTACCGAGCGTCCGAAAGTGATGGTGGGTCAGGTTGCCTATTTACCGGTCGTCGCCAGCACTAAAGTCGGTGCGTTTTTAGATTGGGGCCTGAAAAAAGATTTGTTGGTGCCCTTTAGTGAACAACAGATTCCACTAAAAGTCGGCCAGCACTACCTGGTGTATTGCTATGTTGATGTCAGTAACCGGATTGTTGCCTCAACCAAGCTGGATCGCCATCTGCATAAAACCGCGGCGCCCTATAAAGAGGGTGACAAGGTGGAAGTAATTATCAGTGAGCAGACCGATCTCGGTTATAAAGCCGTCGTTAATCATCAGCATTTTGGCGTGTTATATAAAAATGAAGTATTTAAGCCGCTGCGCCGCGGTGACAAGCTGACCGCTTATGTGGTGAAGGTTCGTGATGATGGTAAGCTCGACTTACGGCTGAACAAAGCCACTTTTGAGCAAGCTAACGTGCTGGGTAACCAGATCTTAAAGCAGTTAAGAGCTAACGGCGGTAAACTGGCATTAACCGATAAAAGCGCGCCGGAGCTGATTTATCAGCAGTTTGGTGCCAGCAAGAAAGCCTTCAAACAGGCCATCGGTACCCTGTATAAAGAGCGCAAAATTGTGATCACTGAGCAAGGTTTGCTATTAGTGCCGGAACAACCGGCTGCTGACGCCTGACGGTATGCTGCAAACAACAACGCCGGCAAAATGCCGGCGTTGTTGTTTTTTTTACAGTGGGTTAAAACACACTGCGGTTCTGTGGCTTACTGAGCACTAAATGCACCGCACTGGTGGCGCGCTCGCGAAAGCCGCCTTCGCAGTAACACAGATAAAAATGCCACAGTCGGATAAAATTATCGTCATAACCCAGCTGATGCACCGCATCACGCTGCGCCATAAAATTATCACACCAGTCTTTTAAGGTTCTGGCGTAATCAAAACCAATATCCTGTACCTGACGGATCACCAGATCAGTTTTATTGGCTACAGCACTGGCCATCCGGCTAATTGAGGGTAAACAACCACCCGGAAAAATATAGCGTTTAATAAAGTCGACCTCACGCACATACTGTTGATAACGGTGATCGACCATCGTAATCGCCTGCAGCACCATAATGCCGTCCGGCTTTAACAGGCTGCTACACTTTTCAAAGTAGTTATCCAGGAAATCATCGCCGACGGCTTCGATCATTTCAATGGAGACTAACTTATCGTAGGTACCGGTTAGTAAACGATAATCTTCAAATAGTAAGGTGATTTTATCCTGCAAGCCAAGCTCAGCTACCCGCGCCTTAGTATAATCATATTGTTGCTGTGAAATCGTGGTGGTGGTGACTTTACAGCCATAGTGCTGGGCGGCATAGATCGCCATACTGCCCCAACCGGTACCAATTTCAAGCAGGTGATCAGAGGCTTTTAACTGCAAACGTTCACAGATCTGCTGTAACTTATGCTGTTGTGCCTGCTCTAGTGTACTGTCTGCTGCCGGATATACCGCACTGGAATACATCATGCTCGGATCCAGAAACAGCTGATACATGGCATTACCCAGATCATAATGGGCAGCAATATTGCGTCTGGACTGTGAAATCGTGTTGCGGTTACGGAAATTCAGCAGCTTAAGCATTGGCCGGCTTAAGCGCGCCCAGGTGGAATCCATCTTATCCAGAACATCAAGGTTACGAGCAAAGATTTGCACCAGCGCAGTTAGGTTATCGCAGCGCCAAAAACCGTGAATATAGGCCTCGCCGCCGCCCACTGAACCTGACAGTACCAGTTTTTGATAAAAGGCTGGATCGGTCACTGTAATAGTGGTTTTTAGTTCGGCATCAGCATCACCAAACTGCTGCGCTTCACCGGCTTCTATTACGGTAATACTGCCATGGCGTAACTGGCTTAAAAAATTCAGGGTAAATTTGCGACACAGCCGGTCAAACCAGCCTAAATTATCAAACACCGCTTTTTCGCTTAGCGATAAACTCATGACTCAGAACCTCGGGATTTAGGGTGGGCATACACCGGAACGCGTTTTATCAAAAGCTTCAATGCCTGCCAGTAGATACGACTCATAATCTGTACGCTTTGCCACGGCTGCCGGATCAGGATGCGCCGGCGTACCGCCTGGGTCAGCGCAAAGCGTTGTAATTTAAACCAGGCGCTAAATACCGCCTGCTGCTGCTTTAAATTGGTAATACTGCAAAACAGCTGCTCGGTAGGCGCCTCTATTTGCCAGCGATATTCCATATCCAGCGGATTAAAAGGCGAGACATGAAAGGCTTTTTGATGCTGATACTGCTGCTGTTCGCTACTTAGCGTCTGCAGATAATAGTGCCGCTCATTCCACGGCGTATTGGTAACTTCACAGAGCAAATAACGCAACTCACCACTATCGTTATAGCAGTAGTACAAGGTCAGCGGGCTAAAATAAAGCCCCCAACTGGCCAGTGGTGACAGTAAAAACACCTTGGCGATTGGCTCTGTACCACCCAGCAGTTGTACCTTATCGCGTACCGCCTGCGCTAAATCAGCATCACCCGCCAGATAATCGGCACGGCGAAAACTAATAGCGCCGAAACGTTCAGCCTGAATACCCACCGCGGTTAAGCTGGCAGGGGTCAGTTGGCTGCAGTCCAGCCAGTAGGCAGCATAGGGATAATCAAAACCATGCTGCTTTGGCAAAAAGCGTTTATGACCGACCCGGCCACAATAGACAGCGTGACCGGGCTGCATCAATAGTCCACTCCCAACAGGGCGGCAACGTCAACTGCGCTACGGGCGCCATCTTCATGAAAGCCGTTATACCAGTAGGCACCGCAGAAATAGCTATGCCGCTGACCGTTAATTTGGCTGCGCTGCTGCTGACAAGCCAGGGTCATATGGTTATACACCGGATGGGCATAGTGATAGATCCCCAAAATCTTATCCTTAGCAATACGTTGGGTATTATTCAGCGTAACACAAAAGGTGACAGGTGCCTGCAAACGCTGCAGAATATTCATATTGTAAGTCAGGGTGGCGCGATCGCTATGCTGGCCGTCCAGATTATAGTTCCATGAGGCCCAGGCGGCTTTACGCACCGGCAACAAAGAGGTGTCGGTATGCAACACCACCTCATTTTCCTGATAGGCAATACCGCCGAGAATTTGCTGCTCCTCGTTACTTGGATCCTGCAACAGCTTTAATGCCTGATCGCTATGGCAAGCAAACACGACTTTGTCATATTGCTCGGTATGACCGTCCGCAAATTGAATGGTCACGCCCGTCTCGTCACGGCGCACACCGCTGATCTGCTGATTTAAGCGAATGCTATCAGTGCCCGCCTTTGCCAGCAGCGCGTCAACATAGCTTTTGGAGCCACCTTTGATCACCGCCCACTGTGGCCGCTCATTGACATTCAGCAGACCATGATTGTTAAAGAAGCGCAGGAAAAAACGCACCGGAAATTTTGGCATTTCGGTCAAACCGGCCGACCAAATCGCCGCGCCCATCGGCATTAAATAGTTATCGCGAATACCTTTAGCAAAGCCATGTTTATCCAGAAAGGTACCGAGATCCAAATCCAGATCCGCATGATCTTCAGCAACCAACTGCTTACCAAGCTTGTTAAAGCGCACAATCTCCAGCAGCATTTTCCAGAACGATGGCCGCAGAATATTACGCTTCTGCGCAAACAACGAGGCGAAGTTGTTGCCGTTATATTCCAGATTATGTTGGGTATTTTTAACGGAAAAGCTCATCTCAGTAGGCAGCGATGCCACACCGAGTTCGGCAATAAACTTATTAAACACCGGATAGGTCCAGTTATTAAACACAATAAAACCGGTATCGATAGGATAGGTTTTACCCTGGTATTCCACCAGCTTGGTCGCGGTATGGCCACCCAGATAATCATTGGCTTCCAGCAAGGTCACCTGGTATTTTTGCTTCAGTAAATACCAGCTGAGCATACCGGCGATACCGCCACCTATTACTGCTATACGCATAAGATCCCTTATGAAATACTTATCATCAAATTAAGCGACATAAGCTGCGACTATTAGTTCGCAGCGATTTTTTGTTTAACCTGCCGGGTTAACCAGCCCAACAGCGGAATATGCTGATAGACCATTTCGGTCAGATCATAGTAATCGCGGTGATAACAGATCCGTCCATCCTGCCAGGCCAGCTCGGTGCTACCGTGCACCAGAATTTCCTCACCCTTGGCAAAGGCCGGGTGACTAAAGCGCATCTGCCAGCTTAGAAAGCCCCGCTCGCCCTGACACAGGCCGCTTACCGGCGTAAAGCGGGCATAATTTAAGCGCTGATAACCATGAGCCAGATAGTGTTGTAACGCAGAGCGGCTATTAATTTCATGCACCGGATCAATAAACTGTACCTGTTCCGCATAATAGTCAGCGATGGCATCCAGACCATTCGCAGACAGACTGTTATAAAAATCTAAAAACGCTTGTAGTTTAGGGTCAAGCATCGACTGCCTCCGCCGCCTTACCTTTTACTGCTGCAAACAGCGCCAGCGTCTGTTTACGGGCCTCATTATGATCAACTATTGGCTTTACGTAGCCTTTGGGGGTGACCAGCCGGTGCGGCCAATGTAAATCCTTGCCAGTTTTCGCCGAGAGCTCTGGCACAAATTGCCGGATAAAGTCACCGCTAGGGTCAAAACGCTCGCTTTGAGTTACCGGATTAAAGATCCGGAAATAAGGTGCCGCATCCGTGCCGGTAGACGCGGCCCACTGCCAACCACCATTATTGGCAGCAAAGTCACCATCGAGCAGCTTTGACATAAAATATTGCTCGCCCCAGCGCCAATCAATATGTAAATCCTTAACCAGAAAGCTGGCAGTAATCATCCGCAGCCGGTTATGCATCCAGCCGGTTTGATTCAGCTGGCGCATGGCGGCATCCACGATCGGATAACCGGTTTCACCGTGACACCAGGCAGTAAAGCGTGCCTGCTCGTTTGGCCATTGGATCAGATCGGTCTCCGCCTGAAAGGCGCGGTGTTTGATTAAGTGAGGAAAGGCGACCAGGATATGCTTATAAAAATCGCGCCAAATCAGTTCAGACAACCAGACCGCCGCGCCGCTTTTCTCCTGCCACATCGCCTCTTTGGCCTCCAGTTGCAACCGGGCGACACACTGCTGTGCTGATATCACGCCGATGGCTAAATAAGGCGATAACTGTGAGGTACCGGCAATAGCCGGAAAGTCCCGCTCTTGCTGATAAGCGCTGACCCGCTGCTGACAAAAATTGCGCATCCGCGTCAGGATCTCCGCTTCGCTAACCGGCCAGTCGCCTGAGCTCTGATCCGGCGCTTGCATCGGCGCTAATGCCGGTAGCGACATTACGTGTTCCATTTGCAGCGTAGGCTTCGGATAACACTGAATACCGTCGGACGCCAGGCGCTGTAACCAGTTGCGCTTAAAGGGGGTAAAGACCTTATAGATCTCGCCTTGCTGGGTGCGGATACTACCAGGCGGCATAACGCAAAGCCGGTCAAACCAATGTGCGGCGACACCCTGCTGTGCTAATAAGGCGCTAACCTGCTGGTCGCGGCGCTGCTCGCGCAGTTCATATTCAACCTGCGCATACAGCGCCTTAACACCAAGTGGCAATAGCGCTGCGATTAATGGCGCGCAGCTGGCATAGTCACTGCCTTCCACCGCCAGCAGCGGAATATTCAACGTCGCCAGCTCTGTTTGCATCGCCTGCACGCGACGGCGCAGCAGATCCTGACGCAGCGGCGCCATCTGATGCGCGTTCCAGCTTTGTGGTGTGGCGATAAACAGCGCCAGCACAATGCCCTTGTCATGCGCTGCAGCGCTGCAGGCGGTATAGAGTGCCTGATTATCATAGACACGCAAATCATGTCTCAGCCAGACCAGATGTACAGGTGTTTGCATCAGGCGCGTAATCCTAATTGTTCCGGATAAGGGGCAAAGTAACTTTGCTGTTGTAAGTATTGGTTTGGATAGCGCCGCAGATGATGCTGTAATAAGGTCACCGGCGCTAACAGTGGTACGAAGCCGCGGCGGTAGCGATCAATCAGTTCGCTTAATTCAGCACGGCTGGCTGGCTCCAGCACTTTCTTAAAAAAGCCCTGTAAATGTTGCAGCACATTGGTATGTTGTTTACGGCTGGCAATTTGCCGCATCGCCTGCATTAACTCCGTCAGATAGCGCAGTTGCAACTCTTGCGGCTGAAATAACTTGGCTTCAGCGACCAGACGCCCCAGCTGCCGGTATGCTTGCGGACTATGCGCCAACAGCTGGAATTTATAGCGGCTGTGAAACGCCACCAACTTACCAATACTAAAGCCATCGCGCATACTTTGCTGGTAGTCATAACAGGCAAAAACCCGGGCGATAAAATTCTCCTTTAAGGCCGGATCCAGCAAGCGGCCATCTTCCTCCACCGGTAACCAGGGATAATGCTGCATCAGCTGCCGGGTATAAAGCCCGACCGCTTGTTTCCCCAGGTTATTACCTTCGGCATCATAAAGTTTTACCCGCTCCATGCCACAGCTTGGTGACTTGGCGCAAACAACATAACCACTTAAATCTGCCAGCTGCGGCAGCAGCTTAGCGGTGAAGCTCAGCATCTGCTCGGTGTAATCCAGACTATTATCGCGGGTTTGTACTAAACGGATCTGCTGCTCAGCATTATACTGCAGGCGAATTGGTGGTCGCGGCACACTCATGCCAATGGCTTGCTCCGGACACACCGGCACATACTCCACCAGGGGCTTTAACTGCTGCGTACAAAAGGTTGAAGCTTTATGCCCGCCGTCAAAGCGCACTTGCGCGCCCAGCACACAGGCACTGATGCCAATTTTAACTGCCATATTCTTTAACCCATAACTGACTTGTTTTCTTTACAGCACCGTAGTGCAAACGGATCAATCATCTTGAAAAAAAGCAAAAAAAAACGGTAGTTAGTTACCTAACTACCGTCTCTGTCGAAGATACAGCCCTACTTCTTACTGGTGCCTGTCTCAACCCGCGACTTTAATTTCTGTCCCGGGCGGAAAGTCACCACGCAGCGGGCCGAGATCGGAATGTCTTCACCGGTTTTCGGATTGCGTCCCGGTCGTTCATTCTTCACCCGCAGGTCGAAATTACCAAAGCCGGAAAGCTTAACCTGTTCGCCCGACTCCAGTGCCGTCCGGATTTCTTCAAAAAAAGCTTCCACTATCAGCTTGGCATCGCGTTTGCTCACGCCAAATTTGGTAAACAGACGTTCTGCTAAATCAGCTTTGGTAAGCGCCATCTTTAATCCCTCAACGTTGCGTCGAAATCATCTTTAAGCACGCTAACCACTTGATTTACCACTTGTTGGATATCTTTATCCTCAAGGGTACGCGCCTTATCCTGCAAGGTCAGCGCGATCGCCAGTGACTTAAAGCCGTCTGCGACACCCTGACCGGTGTATACGTCAAACAATTTTAGGTCAACTAACTGATTTACGCCAACTTTTTTTATACTAGCAACAATATCGGCAAAATGCACATCAGATTTCACCACAATCGCCAGATCGCGACGGTTCGCCGGATACTTCGACAGCTCCTGCGCCTGTACTATGTGCCGCTCGCCAAGTGCAGCCAGTTCTAATTCAAACAGATAGGCTTTGCCTTTAATGCCCAGCTTGCGCTCGGCTTCCGGATGTAAGGCCCCCAGATAACCTGCCGCCTGATCATTGACCCACACTTGCGCGGTTTGCCCCGGATGCAGTGCACTGTGCTCAGCGGCGCTAAAGCGTACCTGCTCATTGGCTGACAGCAAGCCCAATAAGGCTTCTACATCGCCTTTGATATCAAAGAAGTCTACTGGCCGCTCAGCGATACTCCAGTGCTCATTGGCCAGTGAACCAACAATCACACCGCCAATCACCGGTACCTGACGCACGCCACCTTCTGCTGTCGCATCCGGAATAAACTTCAGGCCATATTCAAATAAGCGTAAACGGTTTTGCTGCCGGCTTTGGTTATATTGCACGGCCTGCAGTAAACCTGGCCACAGGTTAAGCCGCATCGCCGACATATCGGCCGAAATCGGGTTTGGCAATACCAGCGCATCCACGCCCGGGAACAGGCTTTGCTGGACCTTAGGATCGACAAAGCTGTAGGTGATGGCTTCCTGATAACCACGGTTAACCAGTAGCTGGCGCATGGTGTCAACACTTAAGGCGGCTTCTTTAAAGCTGCGCATTTTCAGGGCGGCTACCGGCGCGACATTCGGAATATTGTTATAGCCATACACCCGCGCCACTTCTTCAATCAGATCTTCGGCGATACTGATATCAAAGCGATAGCCCGGTACCCCAACCTGCCAGCCGTCCGCTGTTTCAGTAACCTTTAAACCCAGCCGGCTTAGAATATCGCTGACTTCTGTTTTCGCGATCTGATGCCCCAGAATACGGTCAAGCTTAGCTTCCGTTAACAGGATCGGCGCTTTTTGTGGTAAATGCTCAGGCGCCACCGCTTCGACCACCGGACCGGCTTCCCCACCGACAATTTGCAGTAACAGCGCCGTTGCCCGCTCCATCGCCGTGCGTTGCAGCTCAGGATCAACACCGCGCTCATAACGATGTGACGCATCGGTGTGCAAACCGTATTGCCGTGCTTTACCAGCAATAAGCTGCGGTGCAAAGAAGGCGCTTTCGAGGAAAATATCCGTCGTTTCCGCCGTTACACCACTGTGCAGGCCGCCGAAAATACCGGCCATCGCCAGTGCTTTTTGCTGGTCAGCAATCAGTAAGGTATTGTCTTGCAGCGTGACCTCGTTGCCATCGAGCAACGTCAGTTTTTCACCACTGTGAGCAAAGCGCACCTGAATATCACCGTCCAGCTTCGCCAGATCAAAGGCATGCATCGGATGACCGAGCTCCAGCAGCACATAGTTGGTGACATCCACTACCGGATCAATACTGCGGACACCACAGCGGCGCAGTTTTTCGGTTAACCACAGTGGACTTGCGGCACTGAGATTAACATTACGGATCACCCGGCCTAAATAACGTGGGCAGGCCGCCGGTGCCAGTAGCTGAATGGCTTTGCTGTCACTGATAGTGGCTGGCACCGCGCTAATTTCCGGCTCACAGACGCTCAGTTTATTCAGTACTGCGACTTCCCGCGCCAGCCCCTTAATGCCCAGACAATCGGCACGGTTTGGCGTTAGGTCTACTTCGATACTCAAATCATCCAGCGCTAAATACTGGCGCAGGTCCTGACCGATTGGCGCATCGGCCGGTAACTCAATAATGCCGTCTGAATCATCCGCCATGCCAAGCTCAGAGAACGAACATAGCATGCCATGCGATGGCTGACCGCGTAACTTAGCCTGTTTAATTTCAAAGTTACCCGGTAACACGGCACCAACGGTAGCAACAGCCACTTTAAGACCAAGACGGCAGTTTCTAGCACCGCAGACGATATCCAGTAGCTCGGCGCCACCGATATTTACTTTAGTTACCTGCAGTTTATCCGCTTCCGGATGCTTACCACACTCGACGACTTCGCCCACTACCACACCGTGGAAATCACCAGCAACCTTGTCCATACCGTCCACTTCCAGACCGGCCATCGACAACTGTTCAGATAAGGCTGTGCTATCCAGTGCCGGATTCACCCATTCCCGTAACCAGGATTCACTAAATTTCATTGCTTGCTACTCCGCTTATCTGAACTGCTTTAAGAAACGAACATCATTTTCGAAGAAGGCGCGCAGATCGGTCACACCGTAGCGCAACATCGTCAGCCGCTCTACGCCCATACCAAAGGCAAAACCGCTATACACTTCAGGGTCGATACCAACCGAACGCAACACATTCGGGTGCACCATACCGCAGCCCAATACCTCCAGCCATTTACCATTCTTACCCATCACATCCACTTCGGCGGATGGCTCAGTAAAGGGGAAGAACGACGGCCGGAAACGGATTTTTAAGTCTTCTTCGAAGAAGTTATGTAAAAAGTCATGCAGGATACCTTTGAGCTCGGTAAAGCTGACATTTTTATCCACCATCAAACCTTCCACCTGGTGGAACATCGGGGTGTGAGTCATGTCGTAATCGTTACGATACACGCGGCCGGGTGAAATAATCCGCAGTGGTGGCTGTTGCTGCTCCATAGTACGGATCTGCACACCCGAAGTCTGGGTGCGCAACATCAGTTTCGGATTAAAATAAAAGGTATCGTGATCGGCCCGAGCCGGGTGATGCTCCGGAATATTCAGCGCATCAAAGTTGTGGAAATCGTCTTCAATTTCCGGGCCCTGCTTGGTTTCAAAACCCAGCTCAGCGAAAAAGCTCTCGATCCGCGCGATAGTGCGGCTGACCGGATGCAGACCACCTTGCTCCAGAGTACGGCCTGGCAGGGTAACATCAATTTTTTCCTGTGCCAGCTTGGCCAGTAATTGGGCTTGCTGCAGCGCATCACGCTTCTCATTCAGCGCGTCCTGAACCTGCTGCTTTAACTCGTTAATATGCTGGCCGGCCAGCTTACGCGCTTCCGGATCCATCGCGCCTAAAGATTTCAGCAGCTCAGTAATGCTGCCTTTTTTGCCCATAAAGGTTACGCGAACCTCTTCCAGAGCCGGAATATCGTTAGCCGCAGCTACTGCGGCCAGCGCTTCTTGTAATATCGCTGACAGGTTCATGGTTATCCTCAGTGTCACCAGGATTGATAATTATCAAAGCCGCTAATCATACAATAAAATGCGGCCGCCACGCAGTGCACGTTAAGGATTTTTTTAGACTTTTTCAGTAAAACGGCCTTTAACCGGCTTGCAGGGTTTCGCGGATAAAGGGGATGGTCAGCTTACGCTGATGCACGATGGAAGCTTTATCCAGCCGATCCAGGATACTGACCAATGAGCGGATATCCCGATCATGATGATTCAGCAGATAACGCGCCGCTTCATCCGGCAACTCAATACCGCGCAAGCGGGCCTTTTGTTGCAACAGCTTCTGTTTGTCGTCATCACTTAATAATCGCAGTTGAAAGCTGGTACAGGCGTGTAAGCGCGAAACCAGATCCGGCAGGGTAATCCCCAGCTGTTGTGGCGCCTGATTACCGACAATGATCAGGGCTTTGCCTTGCTCAACCAGACGGTTGTAAAGATCAAAAATTGCCACTTGCCAGTGCAACTCGCCGGCAATAGCCTGAATGTTATCCAAACAGACCAAATCCAGCTGCTCCAGATTATCCAGCAGCCGGGGACTGAGCTCTGCCATATTCTCTAATGTCAGTAGCTGACTGGTTAGGCCCTGCTCCTGCGCCTGCACACAAGCGGCATACAATAAATGCGATTTGCCGCTGCCGCTGGCACCGAACAGATAAACCGGTGCCTGGCCAGCGGGTTGTCGCAGGTAATGCTTTAAAAAATTGACCGCCGGGCTCTCTGCCGCCGCATAAAAGCTATCCAGGGTTTCATCCTCTGGCAGCGTCACCGCCAGCGTAAACTGCAATGGCTGCATTCAGGGACGAGTTAGCTGATAAACGGCCAGGGGCGCATCTGTAACCACCGGCGCCGGATTAGCCCAGTCAAAAGCTGGCGGTGCACTATTGTCGGTTAACAGCTGCAGGCTGGGTTCAAAGTTAAGCAGTTGCAGTAATTGCGCTGGTGATACCTGAATCGTCAGCTGCAGCTCGGTTTGTTGCTGGCCCTGACTGAGCAACTTTACCTGCTTAATGCCCAGGGTTGCAGCCAAGGTCCGCTCCAACAGCACTACATCCCGCAAACTGCTGGTACCCTGCACCCGGATCCGCACCTGCTGCTCGGCCGCCGGATCCAATAAAATGGCATATTGCCGCGCCAACTGCTGACTGAGCAAGGCGGCATAATCGCGCAGTAAGCTCTGTTGATCGGTGCCGGTTAGCTCATCACGCTGTTGTTGCCCGGCCTGCTGGCGGATCGCTGTCAGGCGCCATTCGGTATCGCTGCTCTGCTCCAGTAATAACAGCACCACTTCATTGACCCGATAACGACTGCTGGCCAATAAAATCGGCTCCCAGAAACCGCCCCAGACGTCATTTTCGGTTAGATTCAATAAGTCATCGATATCATAAAGCGGCAAGGTTAAAGGTAGCGCCTGCTCAGCCATCACCTGGGTCAGGGCTTGCAACCAGGGGTCATCACTCTGCCGTACAAAGCGGCGCTCGCTGCCGGCTTGCTCAACAATCCAGAACAACATTTCCGGCCGCTGACCGCCCCAGATCGGGATCTGAAGTTGCTGCAGTAAAGTACGGATCCGCTCGGCATCCAACAGTACCCGCACCCTGTTGCCGGCTTCGCCTCTGACGGCTTCGAACTGCTTCACATAGCTGGCGGCATTATTCAGCTCAGCACGTAGCTCGCTACGCTGCATAATATCCGGGTTACCAGTGACCCGAGCCAGGATCTGCGTCAGTGCTTCCCGTTGCCATTGTTGCTGAGTTTGCTCGGCACTCACTTCAGCCTGATACAGCTCAGGCTTAGCCATTACAGCGCTGCTGAACAGCAACCAACTGCTTAACAGCACACACCAAATTTTCTGCACCATGCACACTCCTGTTTTCTTTACTTCAGCAACGGTGTTACCGACTAGCTAAGCACGATAGAATAAAGCCACCTGACGGTGGCTTTATTCTGACGGTATTACCCGAGATTCACGCCTAAGCGTTGCGCCACTTCCTCGTAGGCTTCAACTACGCCGCCAAGGCCCTGGCGGAAGCGATCTTTATCCAGTTTTTTGCGGGTTGCTTTATCCCACAGCCGGCAACCGTCTGGCGAGAACTCATCACCCAACACGATTTGGCCATTAAACAAACCGAACTCCAGTTTAAAGTCAACCAGCAGCATACCGGCAGCATCAAACAGCGCAGATAATACTTCGTTAGCTTTGTAGGTCAGACGCTTCATTTCTGCCAGTTGCTCCGCCGTGGCCCAGCCAAAGGATACCGCCAGTGATTCATTGACCATAGGGTCGTGCAGCGCGTCGTTCTTTAAAAACAGCTCAAAAGTCGGCGGCGTCAACTGCTGCCCTTCGCTGACACCCAGACGGCGCACTAAAGAACCGGCAGCATAATTGCGGATCACGCACTCTACCGGAATCATCGTTAATTTTTTTACCAGTACTTCATCGTCACTCAGTAACTGCTCGGCTTGCGTCGGGATCCCGGCCTGCTCCAGCTTTTGCATGATAAAGAAGTTAAACTTATTGTTGATCATGCCTTTGCGATCGAGCTGCTCAATACGCTCACCGTCAAAGGCTGAGGTATCGTTGCGAAAGTGTAATACCAGCAGATTCTCATCTGTGGTGTGATACACAGTCTTGGCTTTTCCACGGTACAGCTCTGTTGTCTTTTGAACCATTTTTTACTCCGGACGGCGGGCACTGAAAATCAGGCGCAAAGTATAATGGGCTTTGGCCTGTTCGCAAATGACTTTTTTACCGCAGCTTAGAATTCTAAGCCGGCAGCGCGGATTGCCGCCACCATAGGTTCATACAACGCAGCAACCAGTGCCGGCGGCAGTGGCTCGCCACTCTTATCCTGCCAGGAAATCGCCGTACCTGTGCCGTTGTGGCGACTCAGCACTAACTGATATTCGCCATCCTCCAGCGGCAGGCTCAGCGGCGCATCCCGGAAGGTAATAGTGCGCCAGATGCCGCGTGTTGGTTTGGTATAGCTGACATAATAAGTCAGCACCGAGCGGTCAAAATCCGTTACCGTCAAATTTAATTCCGGGAATAACAATTCCAGCTGTGACCAGGTCACATCTGTTGGCTGACGTGTGAGCAGCGCCGGGTTACCAGCCTGATCCAAGCCCGGTTCCAACGATACTTCAGCCACAGCCAGCCGCTGTTCACGGGCAGCTTGTATTTCCGCAATCGCAACCTGGTTAATAATGCGGTTTAACACATTCACTTCGTTAGCCTTGGCGTCCTGAACGCTGAGCTGTTCACCGGCGACAAAATATTGGTGCTCAAGCAAGGTTGAGGTCATGCTCAATGAGCGGCCATGTGGTCGCGGTGCCAGTTCAATTTGGTAGCGAACCTGATCAACCGGATTCTCGCTCTTCCATAGCCAGAAACCTGAGCTACGTGAACGTTGGATCCAGCCGGTTTCATAACGTAAGCCGGCATCGTCAAGTTGGGTCAACTCAACCTGTTGTGCCGCGAAAAAATCCCGTAACTGTTGCTGAATAAAGGGCAATAAATCGCCGGTAAGATCGTTACGTTCGAACCACACCCGCGACAGTTTTTCTTCCTCTTCCAACCGGCTGCTGCTGGCGGTGGCCAGGATCAAGGTGGGTGGTTTCTTGTTAGCGATCTGACCCGATACCGGTGCCACCGCAGGGATATCAAAAGCAGCAGGTTGATTCGGTTTGGCTAAACCTTCAGGAATACGCAAATTAACCTGCGAGGTACTTGGGGTTTCTGTTGTTTCTTTGTCAAAAAAGGCACAGCCGCTTAACAGCACGCTGACCGCTACACATCCTTTAGCCCACTTTTGCACCTATACTACTCCTGCTTCTCAATACCGGCTTGTTGTAATGCCTGTTCGATTGTACTTTGATAAATTGGTTCCAACTGCGTCAACGGCAAGCGCAGAAAATCTGACTGGATCAGCCCCATCTGCAGCAAAGCCCACTTGGTTGGGATCGGGTTGGATTCGATAAAAAGATCGCGATGTAACGCCTGCAGCCGGCTATCCAGTACTTTAGCCGTGGCGGCATCACCCTGCGCCGCAGCGCGGCAAATTGCTGCCATAGCAGCCGGCGCGACGTTGGCAGTCACCGAAATCACGCCATGACCACCTTGTAACATAAATTCGGCGAAACTGGCATCATCACCGCTGAACAATAAAAAGTCAGCCGGACACAAGGCCTGTAACTCAGCCAAACGGGCCAACGAGCCAGTTGCTTCTTTAATGCCGACGATATTGGGTACCTTCGCCAGCTCGGCAACCGTTTCGGCTTTCAAGTCGACACCGGTCCGCCCTGGCACGTTATATAAGAAAATCGCTTTATCAGTAGCCGCAGCTACCGCCTGAAAATGCGCCAGCATGCCTTTTTGGGTTGGCTTGTTGTAAAAAGGCGTAACAGTAAGATAACCGTCTATCGGAAGATCAGCAAAAAACCGGGTTTTCTCAACCGCCTCAGCAGTCGACATAGCGCCGTTTCCGACCAACACCGGGATCCGTCCGGCAACCTGCTGACACACCTGCTTTAATGCTGCATGTTGCTCTGTCAGACTCAGCGTCGCGGCTTCACCTGTGGTTCCCATAATGACCAGACCATCGCTACCCTGCTTCAGGTGAAAATCGACCAGTGTATGTAAACTGTCATAATCTACCTGCCCCTGTGCGGTCATGGGGGTGATCAGTGCAACGAAACTACCTCTGAACATCTTAAGTTGGCTCCACGAATAAATTTACGGCCGCCTATGTTAAAGACAGAACCCCGGAAACACAAGGAGACTGTTTACCGGCTAGCATTGCCGCTTCGAGCAGTGACTTTAGATGGCACTATGCTAAACTGCGACTCCTTTATTTCCAGCGACACCATAGGAAAACTATGCCCCAACAACTGGTTGTGACCGCCATTGGCCCAGACCGCACCGGCATTGTCAGTAAACTGGCGCGACTGGTTACCGAATGTAACTGCAATATAATCGATAGCCGGATGGCAATCTTTGGTAGTGAGTTTACCTTTATTATGTTACTGGCCGGCGATCTGGCCGCCATCAGTCGCATTGAGCATTTATTACCCGCTCTGGGCTTAGAGCTTGATCTGACTACCATGACAAAACGTACAACAGGCCGTCCGCGCACCCAGGTGGTTGCACATTATGTGTTGGACTATAGCGGTCCAGATCGGGTTGGTACGCTCGGCGCTATTACCGGTTTGCTAGCCAGCCACAATATTTATATCGGCTCACTGCAATCTGAAACCTTTACCGAGCAAGATAAAATAATGATGCACACCCAGATGACACTGGAGCTACCCGAAGGCGTAAACGCCAGCATTATTGCAACAGAATTAACCGGTTTAATGCAGCAACTTGGCCTGAGCGGACACTTTCAGGCCCAACAATAAGGATACATTATGCAAACACTGACTGCCGGCCAGCAGGCGCCCGACTTTACCCTGCCCGATCAACAGCAACAACCAACCAAGCTGTCAGCCTTACTGCAACAAAGCAGAGTGTTACTGTATTTTTACCCGAAAGCGATGACCCCGGGTTGCACAGTACAAGCCTGTGCGCTGCGCGATAGCAACGCCGAACTACAGGCGCTCGGTGTCACTGTGGTGGGTATCAGCACCGATGCCCCCGCCAAACTTGCCAAGTTTGCCCAGCGCGACCAGCTGAATTTTCTGCTGCTCGGCGATGAAACGCATCAGGTTGCAGCAGCCTTTGGTGTTTGGGGACCCAAGAAGTTTATGGGCAAAGAGTATGATGGCCTGCATCGTGTCAGTTTCCTGATCAATCAGGACGGCAGCATCGCTAAGGTATTTGATAATTTCAAAACCAGTAACCATCACCAGGTGGTGCTGGACTACCTGAAGTCTTAATTCGCCGCTAAACCGGGTCAAGTTACCGGATCTTGCTTGGGCAGCAGTTCACCCTGCTGCTAGTATCTGAAACGATATCAAATGGCAGCCTGGCTGCTCGCAACAGGAGCTGAATATGAACAAGACGCTACGTCTCTCACTACTCTCTTTAGGTTTACTCGTCACCTCACTAAGCGCAGTGGCGCAACAGCTGAACACCGAAAAGGCCACACTGCAAATGGATACCGTAGCAACGGGTCTGGAACATCCGTGGGGATTAGCCTTTTTACCAGACGGTCGCATGCTGGTCACCGAACGTAACGGCAATCTTCGTTATGTCAGCGCCAATGGCGAGCTGAGCAAGCCGTTAACGGGTGTTCCTACCGTACTGGCCGCTGGTCAGGGTGGTTTACTGGATGTGATTTTACATCCGGACTTTGCGACCACCCGGCAAATTTATCTTAGCTATACCGAGCCAGGCGCCGAAAATACCAGTAGCACAGCCGTAGCGCTTGCTACCCTCGGTGAGACGGGCCTGAGTGATGTTAAAGTCGTCTTTAGTGCCCAGCCAAAATTCGCCAGCCGGCATCATTTTGGCAGCCGTCTGGTGGTAACACCGGATCGTAAGCTGTTCGTGACCTTAGGTGATCGCGGTGCCCGGCGCCATGATGCCCAGACCTTTGATACCCATCACGGCAAGGTAGTACGCCTGGAACTGGATGGCCAGATCCCGGCGGATAACCCTTATGTAAAGGACAGCGCGGTGTTGGATGACATCTGGTCTTATGGTCATCGCAATATTCAGGGCGCAGCGCTGCATCCGACGACCGCCGAGCTTTGGACCCATGAGCATGGTCCTCAGGGTGGCGATGAAATTAATATCGCCCGGGCAACACTAAACTATGGCTGGCCGGTGATCACCTATGGTGAAGAATACGGTGGCGGCAAAATCGGCCAAACCGAGAAAGACGGTATGGAACAACCACTGCATAAATGGACACCCTCGATTGCACCAAGTGGTATGGCGTTCTACTTAAGCGACGCCATTCCGGGCTGGCAAAACAACCTGCTGGTCGGCTCGCTGCGTTTCGGGCAACTGGTGCGCTTAGAGCTGGATGGCGACAAAGTCAGTCATGAGGAACGTATTATGATCGGGCAGCGGATCCGCGATGTCCGTCAGGGTCCCGATGGCGCTGTTTATCTGTTAACCGATCAGGCCAATGGTCAACTGTTACGGTTACGGGCAGCCGCTAACTGATGCTCAGGCCTAGTCTAAAACCTGTTACCGCCAGCATTATGCTGGCGGTATCGTCTGGCGCTCTGGCTCAGACGCCTGAAGTCATTGTTATTACCGCCAATGCCCAGCAGCAACGCTGGCTGGATGCCGCAGCAAGTATCGAAGTCCGCGCTCTGCCCCGCAGTGGCCTGTTAATTGATAGTGGCCAGTTACTGCAGGGTATTCCGGGCTTACAGGTCGACAGCCGCGCGAACTTCGCGCAGGACACCCGGCTGAGTATTCGCGGTTTTGGCAGTCGCAGCGCCTTTGGCGTGCGCGGGATCTATTTGTCACAGGATGGTATTCCAATTTCCGCGCCCGATGGTCAGGGGCAATTATCCAGTGTGTTACTGGATAATATTGCCGAAATCGAGGTGTTACGCGGGCCACTGGCAGTACTTTATGGTAATGGCGCTGGCGGGGTCATTGCCTTGCGCACCGCAACTGAGGCCACGGCACGCGCCGGGACAGCGCTGGCAGTCAGTCAGCAGCATCAGCAATACCAGTTAGCGGGCCGACAACAGCTCGGCCAGCATCAGTTTAGCCTGGCGGCAAAGCACTTTGAAAGCGATGGCTTTCGCCCGCATTCTGCCGCCCGCAAGCAGCAACTGCAGGGACTCTGGCAAACACAGCTTGCAGACTCGCTAAGCGCCAGTCTGCGACTGGACTTCGCCTATGACCCCTTATTACAGGATCCGCTCAGCCTCACGCCGACACAGTGGCGCGCCGATCCGAAACAAACTGTGAGCCAGGCACAACAATTCGATACCACGAAAAGCACCCGGCAACGCCAACTTAGCCTGGCTCTGCAACAAAGCGGTCACAGCCCCTGGCAACTGGCGCTATGGCGCGGTGAGCGTGAAGTCACGCAACGCCTCGCCTTTACCGGGGCAGCCATTACCTCAGCTGGCGGTGATATAGCACTGGATAGGCAATATCAGGGCGTGAATGGTCAATATAGCTGGCGCCTTACAGACGTCCTGCAAAGTACCGTAGGTGGTGCCTGGGTAAGTAGTGATGATGAGCGCCAGGGTTTCGTCAACAATTTTGGGCAACGTGGTGATTTGCGCCGCGATGAAACCAATCTGGCGGAGAATCGCGATCTGTTCTGGCGTTTGCACTGGCAAGCAACAGCAAAGCTAAGTGTTGATGCTGGTTTGCGTTATACCGAGCTGAGTTATCAGATCCGGGACCGTTTTATTCAGGGTGCTAACCCGGATGATAGTGGCCGTAAAAATTACTATCAACAGGCGGCCGCTATGGGCTTGAATTACCGGCTCAATGACTCGTTGTCCTGGTTTATCAGCACAGGACTGGGGTTTGAAGCCCCGACCCTGGCAGAGCTGGCATATAAACCTGAGGGAAGTGGCCTGAATCTGGCACTGCTGGCCAGCGAAAACCGCCAGTGGGAGAGCGGTGTCAAATATGCTGCCAGCCGAGCGCGTTTTAGTGTCAGTGCCTTTAGCATCCGCAGCAGCGATGAGTTACTGGTTGCCAGCTCAGACAACGGCCGTACCAGCTTTCGTAACGCCGGTGCGACCGCCCGCCAGGGACTGGAGTTTTACTGGCAGCAACAACTTACACCGGCCTTATCACAGCAAGTCGCACTAACCTATCTGGATGCACAATTCGATAGTGCCGAACTTGCCGGCAAGCGTATTCCCGGTGTCGCCAGGCTGGATAGCCACTGGCAATTAAGCTGGCAACCCTGGTTAACCAGGCCGCTGTTTCTGGAGTGGACCAGCCGTTACCGCGATCAGATCGCGATTAATGATCAAAACAGCGACTTCGCCCCGGCAAGCCTTAGCTTCGATCTGTCACTGCACAGCACGCAGCAACTGGGGCAATGGCAAGTACGCAGCTGGCTGCAACTGCAGAATCTGACCGACCGCAATAATGTCGGCGCTGTGGTGGTGAATCAAAGCAATGGCCGGGCCTTTGAAAGCGCGCCTGGCCGGCAGCTCAGTGCCGGTATCAATCTGGATTACTTGTGGTAAATTGTGGCAAGCCATGGTAAGTACTTTTTGCTAAGTCGCCTGATAACACCTCAGGTATGATAAGGCTTAGCAACGCATCATGAGCATAAGCAGTGCCAACGCACTGCTTATGCTGCGACAGGAGCCGGTCAGGCGGCAGATTCGGTCGGATGCAGCCGCTCAGACCAGGCTTTGGCCGTGGCTTTGACCAAAGACGCCAACGGGATAGCGAAGAATACCCCCCAGAAGCCGAACAAGCCGCCAAAAAACAGCACCGCCACGATAATATAAACCGGATTAAGATCGACCACTTCGGAAAATAGCAACGGTACCAGTACATTACCATCCAGCGCCTGAATAATGGCATAGGCCAGCATCAGATAGCCAAATTCCGCGGTAAAGCCCCACTGGAACAGCGCCACCACTGCCACCGGTAAGGTGACGACGGCAGCACCGATATAAGGAATAAGGACGGATAAACCAACCAGGATCCCCAGTAACAGTGCGTAGTTCAGCCCAAACAAGTAAAACACCAGATAACTGACGGCGCCGACAATCAGGATCTCAAGCATCTTGCCGCGGATATAGTTCATGATCTGCACGTTCATTTCATGCCAGACCTGGCCAATCAGCTTACGCTCGTTCGGCAGGAACTGCACAAAGCCACTGATCAGCTGTGCTTTATCTTTTAACATAAAAAACACCATTACCGGCACCAGCACCAGATAAATCAGCAACGCTACCAGATTCACCAGTGACGCCAGTGACATCGACAGCATCTGACGGCCAAAGGCCATCACCCGCTCTTCAACCGAGTGCATCAGTAACAGGATCTGCTCGTCACTGACCATGCCAGGCAGTAACTCTGGCAGCTCGAGCAAATAGGTCCGGCCCAGCTCAATCATCTGCGGCAAGTCTTTTAGTAGGTTCCGGCCCTGATACCAGGCCAGCGGCACTATCCACATTAATACTAATGTCAGTACCCCCATAAACCCCAGCACCACAACGGATGTACTCAGAGTACGGCTGAGTCCCATGCGGCATAATTTTGAAACCGGCCACTCCAGCAGATAAGCAACAGCAATCGATACCAGCACTGGCGCCAGCATCCCGCTTAACCAGTAGATGCCAAGAAAACCCAAAACCAGGATCAGAAATAAGGTCACAACCTGCGGATCAGAAAACTTATTGGTGTACCACTTTTTTAGCCAGTCGAGCATAATCGCCAAAACCTGTAAGTTAAGTGCCTGCCAGTATAACAAGTTCCGCTAAGAATACATCGCTCAGTATTAACAATTCAACGCAGCCATTTTGCGTTCCAACCACCAGCAC